>JAVVSR010000023.1:0-1779 GCA_036654095.1 Clostridia bacterium | reverse complement strand
TAAGGAGACCAACTATGGAAAGTCAAGTAAAAATGAGGGGTAAAATGGATTAATTTTTAGAACAGAAATTTTTCTTTAAAAAACCCTATTTAAGGGGAAAATAGGGAACCAATTTCCCCTTAACAACCCCAATTCCTTCCCCCTTATCAAATGGCATGCGAAAATACGGCAACAGTAAAATGTTGTCGTGAAATAACAAATTTAAAGATTTAAAATTATCTACAAAGCGAACTATTGAACGAAATATTCTTTGTTAGTAATGTAAAAATTAAACGAATAAGTTTGTTCGCAACATGCCCTAAGGCGCAATAATGGCGTTTACCCTCAGCAATTTTTTTATCGTAGTAAGCCTTAAAAGTTTGATTGTTGATTACGACATTATGACAAGCGTTTATGATACCGTAGCGAAGCAATCCAGACCCTCGCTTTGACATTCGAGTAGAACAAGCGTTAAAATTTCCTGATTGACGTACAGTAGGGTCAAGACCTGCAAAAGCAAGAATTTGAGAGGCTGTTTTAAATCTTGTAATATCGCCAATAAAGCTACAAATAATTGCGCCATTAAAATCACCAACGCCAGGAATAGAAGCAATGGGAGATTTAATTGAAGAAAATAATTCATTAATTTGCTTGTCAATTTCATCGATTTGGTTGGCAATAAATTGAATATGCTTAACGGTTTGTTTAATTTGAAAAGCAACGATATCATTGTTTACACCAACAGAAATTTCAGCAAAATCTTTCAGCTGAGTAACTTTAGAAGAAGAATATTTTCCACGAGAAGCTTTTGATAAAATGTTTAATAAAGTTGAAGATTTAGCTTTTGAAACAGCTTTTGGTGAAGAATAATGAGATAAAAGGGCGTAAGAACAAGCAATATGAATACCAGAGGTGAAAAAATTATGAAGTTCGGGGAATATTTGGTCAACAAAAGCGTGAAGCTTAATCTTGCTGCGAGTAGATAAAAGTGTAAGATTGCGTTTAGCGCCACATAAAGATTTAAGGTCTGATAAATTACTAATGTCCGCTTTAAGTAAACGATAATTGTTAAGCATTAAAGACTTAGCGATTAGAAAAGTATCCACTTTGTCAGTTTTAGTGTTGCGAATATTAGCCTTGCGTAGTGAAGAGGTTTGCAAGGGGTTAATAAGAGCGACGTTGAAATTTTGGGCGAGCAAGAATTTAATAAGGTTGTCACCATAATGAGCGGTGGATTCCAACCCTAAAATAAGTTCATTGTTAGTCCATGGCGATAAGCAAGAAATAAGCTTATCGAAGCCAGCACGGGTGTTAGAAAAGGAAAAAGGTTTAACTAATACAACCCCATCGCTATCCAAAACGGAAGCGTAATGCAGGTTTTTAGCAATGTCAATACCAACAAATTGCATAAAAAAATCTCCTAAAAAAATATTAGACAAATGCGCCTTGACCGCCTTTTTTAACACTTGTACACTTGCTAGACATAAAAGCTCGCTGGCTTATCCAACCAATCACCAATTAATGTTAAACAGCGGCAATAGTCTCCTTAAAGTAGTCAAAAGCTACAGAAAAAAATTAAAGGTTACGCTGCAAATATCTTAACATTAATTGTATCAATATCTAGGCAGAAAAGAAAATAAAAAAGGAGAGTATGATAGACACATTTGCCTAATGACTATATCATACAAGTAATTATGTATATTGTAAAAAATGAATTGCCATATTTTTTGGATAATGACAAAAAAAACATTTATCCTTGCGAACTTACGGCAACAAAAATTACAGTAAACTTTGAAAAAC
>JAVVSR010000022.1:0-2919 GCA_036654095.1 Clostridia bacterium | reverse complement strand
ATATGTTGTAATATGTGTATATTTGCAATGATAATTGGAGGTCATTTTGGATTTCAATTCTTTTCAATATATAATTTTTTTGCTGATTGTAACTGCTGCCAGTTATATTTTACCGTCAGTGTATAGCCGAGTTATGTTAGTTTGCACTAGCTTTTTTTTCTATATGTGCTGGAATGTAAAATACTCGTTACTGATGCTATTATCTATATTGATAACTTATTTTACAGGAATTTTATTGGACAAGTATTCGCAAAATCAAAAAGCAAAGCGTTTATTGCTAACTTTTGGCACATTGACAAATCTTTTCATTTTAGTGTATTTTAAGTATTTTAATTTTTTAATAGATAGTGTGAATAAAGTTTTTGGCGCGGAATTTCATTTTATTGATGTGCTTTTACCTGTTGGCATCAGCTTTTATACGTTTCAAGCTATCGGCTATACTTTTGATGTGTATTTTAAGAAAATTAATGCCGAAAAGAATTTTATAAATTACACTTTGTTTGTTTCGTTTTTTCCGCAATTGGTGGCAGGGCCTATTGAACGCAGTGTAAATATGCTTGAACAGTTCAGGACAAAGCCGCGTTTTGATATTTCAAATATTAAAAACGGAGGCACATTAATTCTGTACGGTTTGTTTGAAAAAATCGTAGTGTCGGACAGATTGGCAATTTTTACAGATGGTGTGTTTGATAATTACGAAAAAATGTCACCGCTGCTTTTGATATTGGGAGCGGTGTTTTTTAGTGTGCAAATTTATGCTGATTTTTCGTCATACACACATATTGCCCGTGGTTCTGCGCAGCTAATGGGATATCATTTGATGAAAAACTTCGATTCGCCATATCTTGCAGTTAATATTCGCGATTTTTGGAAGCGTTGGCACATTTCGCTTACCAGTTGGTTTACAGATTATTTGTATATTCCTATGGGCGGCAGCCGAATATCACCTCTTCGAACATATTTTAATATAGCTATAGTTTTTCTCGTCAGTGGGCTTTGGCACGGCGCAAATACCACTTTTCTTGTTTGGGGCGCATTGCACGCAGTAGCTCAAATTGTATTTCGTATGTATGATAAGCATATAGGCGTCAAATTAAAATACATTGATTGGATAATGACATATTCTTTTATATGCTTTTCTTATATCTTTTTCAGAAGTAAAACTATGCAAGATGCGCTTGTTTATGTTGGCAATATTTTTGTATCAAAACAAAGCTTGCAAGCATCTATATCGGAATTGCCGCTAAATATTACGGAGCTTTATATTAGTATTGGTTTAGTTATTATTATGTTTTTACTTGATATTGCGCGAAAAAGAATTAAAGATGTGATGATATGGTTTAATTCAAAACATATTATTACGCAAAGCATAATGTACTCTGCGCTAATGGTGTCTATTGTTACAATAGGTATTTACGGTACAAAATATATTGAAAAGCCATTTATTTATTTTCAATTTTAGGAGTAATTATGAAAAAAAATAATATTGCAAAGTTTACAAAGCTTTTGGCAATTGCAGCGTGTACTATAATATTTGTACTGATGGGAATTTATGCTTTTTCACGCTTAGTAACGCCTAAAGGCTCAATAGAAGCATATTACGACGAGCCGAAAAACACTATTGGCGCGTTGTTTATTGGCAGCAGTCATTGCGCTTTTACGGCTTCGCCAATAGATATTTATAAAGAAAGCGGTATCAAAACATATAATTTGTCTACCGGGTGTCAACCATCTTGGGTGAGCTATTACTATCTTAGAGACGCGCTCAAATATCAAAAGCCCAAAGTTGTTTTTCTGGAAGTTTTTGGAGCGTTTTATGATAAATCTTACGCTACATATTCAGATATAGATTTGGTATCTTCCAGAGATTCTCAAAAAATGAAGCCGTCATTTAATCTTTTGAAAATGAATATTGCACGTTATTTTTTTCAAAAGACACCTTTACCATGGGACGAATTATTTAACTTTACAAAATACCATTCTCGTTTAACCGAGCTTGAAAAAGGCGATTTTACCTCGATTTTTAAAAGTGATTATTCCGATGATAAAGGCTTTGGGCCAATGCTTACAAGAGAGAGCTTCCCTGAATATGTTATTCCGACTACAGATAGGCGAGAACCGCTTTATGATAAATGTGATTATTATTTGCGCAAAACAATTGCACTTGCAAAAAAACGCGGCATTGATATAGTGCTTTTTAAAACACCGCTTATAGCTAAAGAAACCGATATTGCTGTACTGAATACAATTCAAGATATTGCAAAAGAAACGAAAGTACCGTTTATTGATTTTTGCAGTGAAAACTTGATAAATATTGATTATGCTACCGACTTAGGCGATCAGGGACATTTGAATTATTTTGGAGCTGAAAAATTGTCGAAATTTATGGCTGAATATTTGCTTTTAAATTATCCGCAATTATCCAACAATCATGCAAAGGACGAGCTTTGGGACGCAGCGGTAAAAAAACAGTCCGAAGATTTTATCAGAGTGAAATTTCGTATGTCAGCTACGGTTGATGAGCTGCTGCGCCTATCGAAAGAGTATGAAAATATAGATATTATTGTAGCGAAACAAGGCATATTAAATGACGATGATATCGAAATGCTAAAAAGCAAAAGCCCTTGCATAGAAGGCGATTTGCTTAACACTATTAAAACAAGCGATGTGTTTGTGATAAACAAAAACGAAACACTTGTCGATGCGCAGGCGATAAAATATTTAAAAGCGAAGGGAATAAGTGTGAACAGCTTGCCGGATAAAACGGTTTCAATTACTATAGAGGGAAGCGACAAAAACTATTCTCGAATGAGAGATGGGTTAAACATTGCATTGTGCGACCGCAATGAAAATAAAATTTTCCACAACTTTAGTATGGCGCGTGAGCATAATTTCAGTTTTTACACTTCATAATTAAGC
>JAVVSR010000021.1:0-3769 GCA_036654095.1 Clostridia bacterium | reverse complement strand
GAGTACGCCGAAATATGCGCCAATATGGAAAATCCAATATTTGTAGGCGATGTATAATTTGCCATTTCGCCTTTTGGCGCAAGTTGAAAATTATCGGCAATCAAGCCGTCAGTTGAAAATCTTTCAAAATATTTATATGTTATTTTTGCATAGTCCATAAGTTTTGCGCATTTTGGATTTTCACTAACAACTTTTTCGCCCGACCAACTAATAATTGAATATGTTAGTTGCATCATTAAAAAATATCCCACAACATACCAAAAATATGTCGTCAAAAAACTTAGTCCTGTTACAACCGACATAAAAATTATTGACTGCGCAAAAAGCCTTATATATTGCATTCCGCCAGTCTTCTCGCCAGCGCAAAAAGGCTTCCAATTAAGCAATCCTTTTTTGGTGACAATCATACGAAACAACGTAGTACAAAAAATTGATAATCCATTTACCGCATAGAACGGAACTGAAAAAACGCGCTTAAACAATTCATAAATATTAAAAACAATGTCGCCTAAAACATAGCGTATTCGCCTTTTGTTTAAAAGTGAAAAAACCGCGCCGACTGTATTTAAAACAAACTCAATGCCTAAAATTCCGCCGACAAATGCCATTAAATTCATATTGTTTATAAATAAAGCTACAATCGCCAATGTGGCGACAATGCTTTCGTATAGTACAGAAAAAGCGTTGTTGAAGATAATAAAACGATATAATAACGATATTTTGTTCGATTTGTCAGCATTTTTTGTAAAATTTATAAATGGTAATAATTGAATATCACCTCTAGCCCAACGTGTCTTTCGGCCAATATCGGCAAAAAAGTTTTCGGGAGCTTCCTCATAGGTTACTTCGCCAGATATACCAGTTTCTAAAATTGCGCCTTCGATAATATCGTGCGACAAGATTTTATTTTCAGGAAGACGGCCATTTAACTTTGCGTAAAAGCGGTCAAGCCTAAAAACACCTTTACCTTGAAATATTCCTTTTCCGCATAAGTTATAATAAAAACTACTATACTCGGGATAACATTCTATTCCGCTATCGTGCATAAATTGCTTTGAATAAGGCGTTTTTATGCTAAACATATTTGTTCGCGCTTCAATAGTTAGCAAATCGTATTTTTCATTCATTGGGTGCATTATCGCATTGACCGCGCGCAATACGCCTTGTGGCGCAAGCGTATTATCGGCATCAAGCACAACGCAATATACAGGACGACTAAATTGCTTTGTTTGAAAAGCTACAAACTCATTGCTGTTTGTGTATAACCCCGAAACTAAAGCCTCAACAGCCCCCCTCTTTCTCTCGTAACCCGAATACTTGCCGCCGTTTTCAGTACGCTTACGCACTATCGCGCCTATTTTATCGTTAGCGGAAAATTCTTTTTTCAATATATCAATTAACAAAATATCGCTTTCATCTTTTTCGGATTTTGAAGGTTTAAAATCAATTAAAAGCATAAATTCAGCGCATTTAAAGTTATTTCCCGATTTCAATTCCTTAATGTGACGAATATTTTTTGTCAATTCATCGGCGCTTCCAATAAAAACAGGCACTACTACCAAGGTTTGCGCTTCGTCCGAAATATCGTCATAGCACATTCTAATTAGCGGACGCGCCTTTACAAACCACTTTGTCACACGATTAACTAAATCGGTAGACGGCTTCATTAAAGCAAAAAATCCGATAATCCCTAATACTATGCCTAACCATAAAATGTTTGTTAAATATCCTAAAAGCCCGCAAAGTACAATATTTATTGCAAACACTGACGCAACATATATTTTTTCAGCTTTTGGCTTTTTATTTACCAAAGTAAGCACACGACCTGTTTTTGCAAAATGCATAACTTCTTTTTTATGTTCAAATAAAAAAATTCCAAAATGGATTTCCTTTATTGACTGAAGCTTCAATAATGCCGTTGCATATTCTTGTTCGGCAAGATTTATTTTATCCGACTGTTTGGCAATTTCAAAAAGATATTCGAGCTTTGAACGACTGTCGGTATCGCGAAAAATCGCGTCTTTATTTAAAATAACCGATATCGGCGATTTTAAAAGCAATCCATCTGTTCTGTCGCTTAAATTTTGCAAACTTTCAACCATTGATGATGTTAGGATATTATTTTCAATAATAAGCATTGAAAATACGTAATCAATGTTGTCATAATCAAGGGAATTTTTGTCCAAATACTGCTTAAGTTTTCCAGCTAGTTTGGGGTTTGTTTTTAAAGTATAGTACAAATATAGATTGCTTTTTAAATAGCTTTTAATTAGATTTTTACCTTTTACGGCAACGCGAAAAATTTTTCGATAATATACACATTTTCTACTTATGCTTGATATTTTTTCCAATAGCGCGTATGCGATAGCGTTTTCAAGCGCATTTGTTTCCTTAATTGTAAATGGAGCAATTTTATTTACACAATTTACCGCAAGATTAACACGTTCTTTTGTAACTTTGCAGTTACTGTACGCTACTAAAACTCGCGCAAATGAAATTACCCGAGGAACGCCATTTGCGTGTGGTAATTTGTAAAAACTTTCGCCATCTATATTGTCAAGTTTACGAACAAAAACATAATAGTTATCATATAACCATTTTTCATATTCATAAAGATTTTCACCTTTTTTAATTTTTTTTGTAATTATCCGATGCGCTTTTTTGATAAACGGTTTAAGCCCGCGCGCTTCCGCCCCCTTGCCGTGCTTGCTTGGCAGAGTAAACGAAAACGATAGCTTTTCGATTTGCTTTATAAATTCGTCATTATTTGCATCAATTACAAAATCGTCATAAAGCAAGCGTCTGCTAGACTTTACGATAGCCGAAAAAATAAGCAATATTAAAATAATCCATAGTCCTGATAACATAATAGATAATTATTGTCAGATTTTTTGTTCATATACTGTCCGAATGGCTTATTTTGATAACTTTTTTTAGGCAACTGACACTAATAAATAATTATAAAAAATTAAATAATTTTAATTTACTTATACGTTTTTTAAAAATAAAATATCAAAATGTTATTATTTAAATAAAATTAAAAATTAACTAGCTTTAGGCTAAAATATTTTGCAAGTACGCTTTAAACACTGTATACAGTTTTCTGCACAAAGGAAAGCCTGAAATACTTTTTAGCGCTTAAAGCAAAAAGAAAAAGACAAGGGATTTCCCTTGCCTTTTCCATACGCGAGATTAGTCTATAAGCCGAGTTCTGTATTAGACGGCCATCTATCTAGGCGCAATGTTGCCAATGCGCTCAAGCGATTTATAGCAGCGGACGGGCAGCCCATTGCCACTATTCTCTTGCACCGGGTGGGGTTTACATAGCCGTGGTTGTCGCCAACCCGCTGGTGAGCTCTTACCTCGCCTTTCCATCCTTACACACCCGAAGGTATGCGGTATCTCTCTGTTGCACTTTCCCTGAAGTCGCCTTCGCCGGCAGTTAACCGGCACCTTGCCCTATGGTGCTCGGACTTTCCTCATCTTTCGATGCGACCATCTGGCTAACTCGCAGACGCATTATATCACGACAAAATAATTTTGTCAAACAAGATTTTTAATTAAACTTAACAACCATTTTAAAGTTTTGACAGTATGTTATAAAAGCTATTTAAAAACATCTAATTGGTCAAAAACAAATAAAAATAATTTATTAGTAACCTTAACATCACGTTTATTTTGCAATACAATATCACGTTTATTTTGCAATACAATATCACGTTTGTTTTGCAATACAACATCACGTTTGTTTTGCAATACAACATCACGT
>JAVVSR010000020.1:0-4352 GCA_036654095.1 Clostridia bacterium | reverse complement strand
ATATTCCTCCTTAGCTCAGCGGTAGAGCATTCGGCTGTTAACCGAAGGGTCGTTGGTTCAAACCCAACAGGGGGAGCCATTAAAACCTCACAATTTATGTTGTGAGGTTCTTTATTTTTGCACTAAATTCTTAAACAGTTTTAATGCGAATTTTATACACTTTTATATCAACACTTGAGAAAAATACTTTAATGCTTTGCTTAGTCAATTATTTTGCTGTTAATCGCCTACTTTTTTGACATTTAAAGTAATTGACAGTATAATAGGGCTATAAACTATTATCTATTTGTGGAGATACTAATGCTCGAAAATATCGTGTTTGTTAATGATTATTTAACAAAATCCAAATTACCAGCTAGTGATTTTGTAATCAATCCTTATATTGGCTGCGCAAACGGCTGCAAATATTGTTATGCCTGCTTTATGAAGCGATTTACTGGACACACTGAACCTTGGGGTGAATTTGTAGATGTCAAAATTTGCGACAAACCTATTAATTTAAATAAAATAAATGGAAAATCCTTGTGTTTATCGTCTGTAACCGATTGCTACAATCCTCTTGAGGAAAAATATTGTATAACAAAAAATATTTTAGAACAACTAATTAGCGCAGACAGCGAAATATCTATTGTAACGAAATCTGCGCTTATTTTGCGCGATAAAGAACTTTTAAAGAAATTTAATAATTTGACCGTGGCGTTTTCGGTCAACACTTTAGACGAAGGTTTTAAAAACGATATGGACAAGGCGTCTAGTATAGCCGACCGCTTAAATGCGCTCAAAATTTTACATGATGATGGAATAAAAACAGTCCTTTTTATGTCACCGATATTCCCTGTGCTGACCGACTTTAAAAAAATAATTGAAGCTACTAGCGAATATGTCGACACATATTGGTTTGAAAATTTAAATTTAAGGGGTAGTTTTAAAAATGGAATTTTGACTTATATTAAAGAAAAATATTCCGACCTATATCCGCTATATAATCAAATTTACAATTTGAAGGATAAAAGCTTTTGGGAAAGTTTGGCTTTTGAAATAAATGATTTTTGCACAACTAACAATGTGGATTTTATCAACTATTTCTATCACGAACAAATTAGAAAAAATTAGTATATTGTAATTGTTTTTTAAAAAACATTTCAATATATTTTTTTGTTTAAATTTTAATTTTTTTTGCTTTCTATTTACTTAATTTAACCAATATCCTATTTCTATCTATACAATTTTCATGTTGTTTAAAATTTATTAATTTGCAAATAATCTCTAATTATATGAGGTTATTATGAAAGATAAATTAAAATCCGTGTGGGAAAACGACCAACATAAAACTTATTGCGCATTAAACGGCGATGAAACTTGCGAAATTCTTGTTGTAGGCGGTGGCTTAGTAGGCCAACTTTGCGCCTACTATTTATCCGAACGTGGCCACCAAGTTTTGCTAGTTGAGGCCGATATGTTAAATTGTAAAACAACAGCTAACACAACAGCGGCAATTACGTCACAACAAGGCGTAATATATGGCGATATACAAAAAAAATACGGGCTTGAATTTGCAAAATCATATTTTTTAGCGCAGGAAGAAGGCATCTATCAATACAAGCTTTTGATTGATAAGTATAATATTGAATGTGATTTTAAACTTGTAAATGGCTATTTTTACAGCCAGAAAAGTGATTTAACTGAATTTAAAAACGAATTTTCGGTTTTGCAACAAATCGGCGCAGACGCAGCATATTTGGATAAACTTGATAAAATTCATTTAAACGTAAACGGAGTGATTAAACAAAGCAATCAAGCTCAATTTGACCCATTAAAATTTTTGTCCGCGCTACCTAGAAAATACAAGATTTACGAACACACAAGAATTAAAAATATCGATTTAAAAAAATGTATCGCTTCAACTGGGCAAAACAAAATCAAAGCTGATAAAATCGTAATCGCAACACGCTATCCGATACTCAATAAATGCGGCTTAATATTTTCAAAACTCTATCAATCGATGTCGTACGCAACAGCGTTTTCAAATGTCGGCAACATCGACGGCATTTATAACGATGACAATGAAGATGGCATTACTTTACGAAACTATAACGACATGCTGATTGTTGGAGGCATTGACCACCGTACAGGTAGAAAAAACGATGACAGATGTTTTGCGCGCCTTGAAGTTGTAGCTAACGAATTGTATCCCAGCTGTCAAATCGTAACTTCTTGGCTTGCTGAAGACTGTGTCACATACGACCACCTTCCCCTTGTAGGCAATCCAAATAAAAGCGTTAAGAATGTGTATATTGCAACAGGTTTTAACAAATGGGGAATGGCAAATTCGATAATGAGCGCAAACTTAATTTCAGATTTAATTGACAATAAACAAAATAAATTAAGCACTATATTTTCACCTCAGCGTGATTATATTTTGCGAAATTTTAGTGACTTTACAAAGGGAATGATGATATCGATAAGTAATTTATGTAAAAGTTATTTTACGTGCGCAAAAAAAAACATTTCGACTTTAGCAAATGGAGACGGTGGGATATTTACCATAGGGGGGAAAAAGCGCGCGGTATATAAGGATTTATCAGGAAAACTTCATATAATATCGGCGCGATGTAGTCACCTTGGATGTCAACTTGAGTTTAACAAAGAAGCTACAAGTTGGGATTGTCCTTGTCACGGTTCGAGGTTTGACATTGATGGCAATATTTTAAACGACCCAGCAGTAATTGATGTTCACAACATCTAGCAATTTAAATAAAATTTATTTTTTAATTTAACTTTCTATTATTGTGTACTGCAAATTATTTACTAAAAAACCAAATATACTCAAATCAATGCTTTATTAGTAAATTCTAGCTAATAAACTGCGTAATTTGCCAATATTGCGGTTTTGCTTATGTAAAATCCTAAAAATATTATCGGTTAGTAGCGCCACTTTATTATGTATTTCAAAACGTTTTATAGAAACAAAAACAGATAACATCCAATTTATTCAAGTGTTATCTGTTTTTTTGTTTACTGATTTTTTCTAAAAAAATAACCGTGTATAAACGCGGTCGACCTATTTTGCTTATGAAATACGCTTTGTCATTGTAACAAAGCCATCTTCTAAGTAACCTAACTTGTGATACAAATCCTTAGCTATTAAATTATCCGCCAACACTTCGAGCGTAATTGAAACAATTCTATCTTTAAACTCATTTTCAATCCACTCAAGAAACAACTTTCCGTAGCCCTTATGTCGGTTTACTGAATCAATATACAACTCATCTAAAATAATAACATTTCCGCCTTCTTCATTACACCAATACGATGTTATCAGCGCGTAACCAACGGGAAGCCCCGAATCCCTATCGTCCATCATATATCCCCATAAATTTTCGTGCCTACACATAAGATAATCAAACGTCTTCTCTGCTAACTTTTGGTCATACCCTCGTGATGTGGCTCCAACAGAATAAAAACTTTTACACTGCGCCAAAAATGTTTCCTTATCAGCGGCTTCAATAGGCCTAACTTCCATAAGTTTCCCCTTAGTTTTAATATCATTAATATATATCATATATATCAAAAAAGCAACAATTTTATACAAGTTTTTTTTGCATTTTATAATTTTTTTTCTGTGGTCATTTATCATTTTAAAATCATAATATTATTTTGAAAATACTCTATAAAATTACAACAAAAAACGAACTTAATTTCTTGATTAAATTCGTTTTTTTTACGTTATATTTTATTATTTATTTACCTAATTGCAATAGCTTCTACTTCAATCAAAACGCCTTTTGGCAATTTTGAAACCTCAATGCAGCTTCTTGACGGATATGGCGCATTGAAATAGTTAGCGTAAATTTCGTTTACTTTCGTAAAATTGTTTAAATCAGTTAAAAATACAGTTGTTTTAACAACATTGCTAGCGCTAATTTTAGCTTCCTCTAAAATGCCATTTATATTTTTGAACACTTGATTGGCCTGTCCGACGATATCAACAGCGATACTGCCATCATTAGGATTAACGGGAATTTGCCCTGATAAAAAAATCATTCCGCCTGCCTCTATTGCCTGCGAATAAGGACCAATAGCCGATGGCGCACAAGTTGTTTTAATTTCGATTTTATTCATAATTTACCTCGCATTTTATATATATTATGCCTTATTTGCTAACCTTTTGTCAAGATAAATATAGCTTGCCGTTTACAAAACCAAATACTTGTTTTTAGGCAAAGTATGCTTCGCTTACAAATAACATGAAAGAGTATTACATCGGTTTGGCGCAAGGACTTTAGGGTTTAGGGTTTGGGTTTGGGTTTGGGTTTGGGTTTGGGTTTGGGTTTGGGTTTGGGTTTGGGTTT
>JAVVSR010000019.1:327-10964 GCA_036654095.1 Clostridia bacterium | reverse complement strand
ACATTGCTTATTATAACTAACGCATACTAAGTACATTAGTTTTGTCATTACGCTTATCGGCTTAATTATTAGCAAAAATTAGATTGTAAAATAAACAAAAGCACTCGTTTCCGAGTGCTTTTCACATTATGTACGATTGATACTAGCCTTTTATTGCGCCAACTGGACAGCCGTCTGCACAAGCACCGCAGTCAATACACTCATCAGCATCGATAACAAATTTACCATCACCTTCAGATATCGCGCCTACTGGGCAAACCTCTGCACAAGCGCCACAAGCAATACATTCATCAGAAATTTTGTGTGCCATAACAATTCTCCTTTTATAAATTTTAAGGTTTTCGCCTTACTTATATATATTATTGTAACACATCAAATACCACATTGCAAGAAAAATTAACCTCTGAAATCCTGTTAAAATGCTTTTCCCGTGCTATTTATCCTATTTTGTCTTTAGATACATCATTAATACGGTAATATCGGCCGGGGAAACGCCCGATATTCTAGACGCTTGGCCTAAAGTTAGCGGCCTTATTTCCTCAAGCTTTTGCCGCGCTTCTATCCTAAGTCCCGAAAGTGACATATAATCAAAGTTGTCGGGCAGCTTTCTTTCCTCAAGTCGCTTTGCTTCCTTAATGGCTGTCGCCTCTTTTTTCAAATATCCTTCGTACTTTATAACAACTTCCGCGCACCAACGCGCGTCGCGCCTAAATTTGTTAAATACATCGGTCGCCTCGGCAATATCTGTAAACCCGATATCTGTATGACGAATGGCCTCCTTGACGCTTATTGAGCGCGTCAACGCCTCGCCACCCTTTCTTTCAAACAAATAACTGTACTTCGTTGACAACTTTACCGCTTCGGTTAAGGCCAATATCTCGTCAATCTGACTGCGCTTGTTAAGCATTTTTTCATAGCGCTCCTTGGTGGCTAGCCCCAAGTTATAGCCATCTTCTGTAAGCCTTAAGTCCGCATTGTCTTGACGCAAATGTAAACGATGTTCGGCGCGCGCGGTCATCATTCGATAAGGTTCGTTTGTCCCCTTCGTCACTAGGTCGTCTATAAGCACGCCAATGTACGCTTTATCTCGCCCTAAAATATATGGCTCGCGCTGTTCTATACACATAACTGCGTTTATCCCCGCTATCAAACCTTGTGCCGCCGCTTCCTCGTAGCCACTGCTGCCGTTAATTTGACCTGCGCAATAAAGGCCTTTTATTTTTTTTGTTTCAAGGCTTGGCAAAAGTTCAATCGGGTTGACGCAATCGTACTCTATCGCGTACGCGTACCTTATAAATTGAGCGTTCTCAAGCCCTGCAACAGTATGATACATTTCCTCTTGAACATCTTTCGGAAGGCTTGACGACATTCCTTGAATATACATTTCGTCGCTGTCCCTGCCCTCTGGTTCAATAAACACCTGATGCCTTTCTTTGTCAACAAACCGCACAACCTTTGTTTCGATACTTGGACAATACCTTGGCCCGACACCCTCGATAACACCGTTATAAATTGGCGAACGGTCAAGATTTTTAAGTATAATTTCGTGTGTTTTTTTGTTTGTATACGTCAAATAACAAGGCATTTGATTTATAAGGCCGCCTTCTGACATAAAAGAAAATTTATCAATGTCGCCTTCGCCCTCTTGAATTTCCATTTTGGAATAGTCAATGCTATCGCGATGTATCCTAGCTGGCGTTCCCGTTTTAAACCTACGCATTTCAAGCCCTAAATCTAAAAGCGACTTAGTTAAACGAGTTGCCGCCTTGTAACCCATTGGCCCGCTTTCTTTAATATAGTCGCCAATTATTATGCGTCCGTTTAAATAAACTCCACAAGCAAGCACCACCGCTTGCGCTGAAAATGTTTCACCAAGCGAGGTTTTAACACCCGTCACTTTCCCGTTATCAACCAATATTTCGGCTACTTCCGCCTCCAATACGGCCAAATTAGCTTGCTTATCTAATTCCGCGCGCATAATATCTTGATATAAACGCTTATCCTCCTGCCCGCGCAAACTGTGAACCGCTGGCCCCTTTGTGCTGTTAAGCATTTTTATTTGAAGCAACGCCTTGTCGGCCGAAATACCCATTTGACCGCCAAGCGCGTCGATTTCTCTAACAAGATGACCTTTTGCCGTGCCTCCGATTGCAGGGTTACACGCCATCAACGCAATCCCGTCAATGGAAAGCGCGCATATAAGAGTACTATGTCCGAGCCTCGCCGCCGCAAGCGCCGCCTCAATACCTGCGTGACCAGCGCCAACTACAATAACATCATAATTTTTCATTTATTTTCCCACACAGAACTTATCGAAAATATTATCTACAATATCTTCCGTAACGGTTTCACCCGTAATCTCGCCAAGCAATGACCACGCTTCTTTTAAACTTATTAGCGTACAATCGGTTGAAATATCATTAAAATTTTCAAGCGCAAAACATATGCTTTCATATGCTTTCTTGACCGCAAAATTTTGCCGTTCATTTGTCATCGCCGCGCCACTTGTCAATTTTTCAGCCTCAAACATTTGCACAATCGCATTTAAAAGTTCTGCCACGCCTTCTTTCGTTTTCGCCGAAACAAAGAAAGAATTTTTATCCGCTTTTTCATTTGTACATTGGTCAATTATATTGTTTGAAATATCTATTTTGTTAAATACTTTAATAAGCTTTTTCGTTTTAAATTCATTTAATAAATTATCGTCAACCGTCGCGCGCTTATCCGCCAAGTCAATAAGGTAAATAACCAAATCCGAACTTAACGCACTGTTTTTAGCACGCTTAACACCCTCTTTCTCAATTATATCGTCCGTTTCTCGAATACCGGCAGTATCTATAAAGTTTAGTTTTATGCCTCGATATTCAAGGCTTTCGGATATTGTATCGCGCGTTGTTCCGCGGATATCCGACACAATAGCCCGCTCGTCATTTATTAGCGCGTTTAACAATGATGACTTGCCTGCATTTGTTTCGCCAACTATCGCTATATTTATGCCGCTTCGTATATATTTACCATATTTTTGTAATTCGACAATCTC
This sequence comes from Clostridia bacterium, assembly GCA_036654095.1. Lineage (GTDB taxonomy): Bacteria > Bacillota > Clostridia > Christensenellales > CAG-917 > JAVVSR01. Next base: position 7,924 of record JAVVSR010000019.1, on the reverse strand, counting down.
TTTTAACTTGGCTTTTATATTTATAATTTCATTGGGAGTATTCGGCAAAACTTCATCTTCAAGTTCCTCAGGGTAGTCAAGCACCGCTTCAAGGTCGGTTATGACTTCCAATAATTGCCGTTGAATTTGTTTTACCTTTAAACTAAGATGACCGCTCATAAGATGATACGCTGCGTTGACCGCCACTTCGCTGTCGGCATTTATCATATCTATTACACCTTCGGCGTCGGCTAAATCCATTTTTCCGTTTAAAAACGCTCGTCGAGTAAACTCGCCTCTCTCAGCAGGCCGAGCGCCAAGTTTTATGCACTCGTCCACAATACCTTGTACAATCCTCATTCCGCCGTGCGACTGAAACTCAACAGTATCCTCGCCCGTATAACTGTGCGGAGCTTTAAAGTATACCATATATCCCTTGTCTGAAAAACCCGCAGTAACTATCTCGCCAAAATACATATAGCGTGGTTTAACAGCCGTTTCGGCCGTAATTTCGTGGCTTTTAAACATTTTCAGCGCAACGGAAAGCGGCTCGCCCGAAAGACGAACTACCCCTATTCCGCCACGTCCTGACGGTGTTGAAACTGCTACTATTGTATCTGTTTTCATTTTCAATTAAAAACGCCACTCGAGGTGGCGTTGCTTAGGCATTCCGCCTGAATTTCGCAATATAAATAAGTTGACGACGTTTTCAATCCAATTACTAATAACGACGTTTTTGATAGCCGTATGAATTATTTTTCGGAGCTCCATTACGCGACGATGAGTAATCTCCGCGTCGTTCTGTTGGATTTGTACGCACCTTGGGTATAATTATCACGTGACGCATAGGCTCGTCGCCTTCGCTCTCTGTGGTTGCGTATTCGCTGTTTTGTAATGCCGTGTGAATAATCCTTCTTTCAAAAGGATTCATAGGTTCAAGTTCAACTTTTTTACCGCTTTTATAAGCTTTAATTGCAAGCCTACCCGCCAAGCCCTCTAACACCTGCTCGCGCTTTTCACGATAACTTTCGGCGTCAATGGATACTCTAACAAACTTGTCGTTATCTTGATTTGCCAAAATCAGCGCAAGATATTGTATCGCATCTAAAACCTCGCCTCGATAGCCAATTACAATGCCGCTATCTGAGCCCGATATTTCAATAGCCAATTCATTTTCCTTTTCCTCGCAGTTGGCATAGCAACGAAGTTGCATTTTTTCAAAAAGGCCATTTAAAAATTCAATTATTTTATCGGCAGGAGTTAATTTTTTGGAAAGCCTAACAATAGCCTGTTTAAACAAGCCTCCCTCCTGAACCACCTCGATATCTGCGCTCGCGCGGTCAATACCAAGTTTTTGTAAGCCTTCAGCGATAGCTTTTTCCACCGACGAGGCTTTAATTTCAATTTTTTCCATCTATGGAATCTCCTTAAAGATTATTTGTAAGTTGTCTTAAGACGGGCTTCCTCGTTTCTCTTGTCAATTTTTTTAGCAATAATGTTATACGTCAACTGGAAAAGCGTTGTCAATATACTGCTTGTCACCATATAAATTGTAAATGCTGTGCTGTAAAATACAGCAAATACGCCTAGCATCAGTGGCAAAAAATATTGCATCATTTTCATATTTGCCTGCATCGCGCCCTGCATATCTTGCCCGTTTGCGCCGTTCGACGGAGGTGTTGGCGGTTGTTCTTGCTTCATTAGTTTTTGTGATGCAAACGAAACAAGTATTGACAAAAGTGGCAATATTAAAAACCCGTTCCATCTATTGTTATATTTATTTTGCAAAGGCAGCATAACTTTATTGTAGGTCGACATCGGGTCATCTGAAAAGATATCCGTGCCAATACTTAGCTTGCCAAGACCCTTTCCCGTGAATGTTTCATAATCGGGAATTGCTTTTTTCCAACCATCGGGCATAAATACGTTGCGCACCCAAAGGAAGCCTGCGCCCTTTTCATAATTATCCTCATATGCTTTTAAAACAGCGGTTTCCGCGGCTTCCCTTTTTGCAGTAGGTTCGCCCACGGTCGCGGTGTACGCCGAATTGTACGCGCCTTCCATTTCTAAGTACATTTTCTTGTTTTGCTGACTTATCATTCCGTTAAATCCGGAAAAGACCATTATAAAAATCACCATCGTAAGTAGTGTCGGCAGGCACGCGCCCATCATCGAATACTTCTCCTTGCGATAGAGTTCCATCTGCTTTTGCGAATATAACTCCTTGTTGCCGCCATATTGCTTTTGAAGTTTCTCAAGCTGAGGCTTCATTCGCTCCATAGCGCGGTTGTTTTTTGTCATTACATTTTTCTGCCATATGTCCAACGGCGACAATGCCAATTTCAAGATGAGCGTAAACACTACTACTGCCCAACCATAATTGCCAATGCCGTTAAACAACCAGCTTATTAACTCCATTACACCCTTGGCGACAAAGTTAGGTTCTTTCGCCAAAAGCGCAAGGTCAATCAAATTAACCATTTTGCGTTTCCTTTATAGTTTTCGGGTACGGGGTCGTAACCGCCCTTGTGAAAGGGTGTGCAGCGGAGAATCCGCCTTGCTCCCATCAAACAGCCCTTAATTGCGCCGTGCTTTTTGATGGATGTCAGTGTATACATTGAACAGGTAGGAGTGTAAATACATCGATGTATCGTCGAAGAGGATATAAACCTTTTATAAAATCCGATTAATAATTCGCTAATCGACCTCATTTTGCCTCCGCAGACGCTTTAATCTTCCCGCCTTTTTCCAAAACCGACCGCAACGATGCCGCCACTTCAGAAAAACTTAGCCCGACAAGCGTGGCGCGAGCCACAACTATATAATTAAATCCTCTATCAATTTCAGGTATCATCAGCCGAAAACTTTCTTTCAACAACCGCTTTACACGATTTCTCGTGACACTGTTGCCAACCTTCTTGCTGACGGAAAAACCAACCTTCATTAATTTTTGCGTTCTAACATACACCAATATCATTTCCTTGTTTGAAACACTTTTCCCTTTTTTATAAACATAATTGAAAGATGCTCTGCTTTTTAAACGATATTGTGCCTGCATTTGCTACCCCGTTCTCCTGTGTTTTGAGAACTAAAGCAATCGAATTGATTGCTAAGTTAATTACGCCGAAAGTTTTTTTCTGCCCTTGATACGACGGCTTCTCAATACTTTTCTGCCTGCTGTGGTGCTCATCCTCTCACGAAAACCGTGAACTTTGCTACGTTGTCTTTTCTTGGGTTGGTATGTCCTTTTCATATATGCCTCCTTGATTTAGGATTATTTAACTACTATACTTATAAAAATATAAGAATGCTTGTACATTATAGTGTAATTTTATAAAGGTGTCAACTTTTTTACGCCATTCTTTTTTTGTTCCAAGCAAACTTGTTAAATCAACAAAGGATAGGATAATTAGCTTAATATCTAATTTTTACAAATTGTTTCTAATAATTATTTGCTTTTTATTTTTTAAAATATATCTTTATATTATTTTATGTTTTTATTAATGCTTTGCATTAATAAGTAATATTTATTAAATGGTTTATTAAGCAAATAAAGGCTTATTTTTTGTTTATTTAAAGCTTTCAATATTTGTTTATTTCATTTTTTTCTTTATGGCTTCATTCTTGTAATTTTTCAATAATTACAAGAATGAAGCTTATGTTGCACTAGCGCGCATAACTTTAGCAATTATTTTTGTTGGGTTAAATATACATTCACTTTTTATCGCGCAAATATTTATACCATTTATATCGCCGCAAATTAAACTTTTTTTGTTTACCCTGTATTATCGCATTTACTTGGCATTTATCCGCCGACGTGAACATCAATTCGGTTTGTCATAAAACAACATTTGTGATATAATAATTTTACAAATAAAATAAATTCAACTGATTTTAAAATAAAGGGGCATATATGGAAAAAAACAAGATAAAAACAAATATTTATAGCGTAGGGGTTGTCGATGAAAATGTTCGGATATTTCACGGATATCAAACACCATTCGGGACAACTTATAATTCTTATTTAATTGTCGACGAAAAGGTTGTTCTTGTTGATTTCGTTAAAGCAAAGTTTTCAAGCCAACTTCTTGACAATATTTCAACCATTTTGGGCGACCGACAAATTGATTACATTATTTGCAATCACGTCGAGCCCGACCACAGCGGCGCGCTTCCCGATGTCGTTTTAAAATATCCAAACGCCGTCATTTATGGCACCGTCGCCGCCGAAAGGGAACTTAAAATTTATTATCCATCTTCTGTCTATAAGTTTATTGCCGTTCGCGCCAACGATACGCTAACCTCAGGCCAGTACACTTTTAATTTTATCCCTATGCCAATGGTACACTGGCCAGATAGTATGAGCACCTTTCTCGCCGAAGCAAACATCTTGTTTTCAAACGACGCGTTTGGCCAACATATTGGAACGGGCGCAATGTGGGATACCGACCTCAACCTCGACCAATTACTTGAACGCGTTGCCGATTATTACGCAAATATCGTTATGCCGTTTGGCGCGCAAGTACTAAAACTTGTTGACGCTATTTCGTCATTAAAAATTGACTTAGTTTGTCCTTCGCACGGTGTTATTTTAAAATCTCACATCGCGGAGGTGTTTCAAAAATACATTTCATACGCAAATAATGAAACGGATTCCAAAAAAGCAGTTATTGTATTTGATACAATGTGGGGTACTACAACGAAACTCGCAACCAAACTAGCCGCTTCATTCGCTAGCGACGGCATTGCTTGCGAACTCATAAATTTGAGCGAACACCACTACTCTTATGCAATGTCAAGGCTAATTGATGCAAAATATGTTTTCGTCGGCTCGCCAACACTGAACAACACGATGCTTCCATCTGTTTCCGCATTTCTCACTTATTTAAAGGGACTTCGTCCAAAAAATCGCATTGGAAAAGCATTTGGCTCATACGGCTGGAGTGGCGAATCCATAAAGCAAATAGAGGAAATATTGCTCGCCATGAATTGGGAAGTTAGCGCGCCCGAAAAAGTTATGTGGAATATTTAAGCAGTTTTACCATACGCGCCAACCAAGCTAACAACCACAAATCAACTCATTGTTTTTGCACTTACTAATAATATCACGTGTTTTCCCGTCGTTATCAAAACATACCACGCATACAACTTGACATAACCAAACATATCACATATACAACCTGACAAAACTAAACACACCACGCGCTTAGTCTACCACCACAAAAACATACCACGTACTTAGTCTAGCGTTACTAATAATATCACGTATTTACCTGTCATTACCAAACATACTATGTGTTTAGCCTACCACCACAAAAACATACCGCGCACTTGGTTTTCCGTTACAAAACATACCACACATACAACCTGACATAACTAAACACACCACGTTCTTAGTCTACCGTTACAATAGCATAACACGTGTTTTACCAGTCATTATCATACACACTATGTGTAGCCTACCACCACAAAAACATACCGCGCACTTAGTCTACCGTTACAATAGCATAACAAGTATACAATCTGAATAACCAAACATATCACTCATTTACCAGTCATTGCAAAACATACCATGTGTTTAGTCTACCACCACAAAACATACCACGTACTTAGTCTACCGTTACTAATAATATCACGTATTTACCTGTCATTACCAAACATACCATGTGTTTAACTACTATATCGCACACTGTGTCGCCCGAAAATAATCCGCTTTTGCGCTAATAAAAATTTGGTATTTTACTCGACCATCTGTTACGTGATTTTACAATTACAAACACATCATGCTCGCCAAATATCGTCTTGCTGACACCACATCTCTTTTAGCAAGGCGATTTTTTACTTCAAAATTGTTCGCCATGAATTGGAAAGTTTGCGCGCCTGAAAATAATCCGCTTTTGCGCTAATAAAAATTTGGTATTTTACTCGACCATCTTTTACGTGATTTTAGAATTACAAACACATCATGCTCGCCAAATATCGTCTTGCTGACGCCACCTCTATTTAAGCAAGGCGATTTTTTACTTCAAAACTTATTATTAATTACAAAACACAACTTTGTTTTAAAAATTGCAATTACAAAAATTTTGCATTTTGATAGATTCCGCCAAATACCATAACTCAAGTGAGTGGTCACAACCCAAGCAACGAACACAACCGAACAATGCCATAATACAATTAACTGCCACCTTACTCACTAATAAGCACTTTCCTCGGCAATAGGCACTCTTCTCAACAACAAGCATTTTGCTTAATAACAAACACTTTGCTTAACAACAATCGCTTTCCTCAGCAATAGGCACTCTTCTCAACAACAAGCATTTTGCTTAATAATAAGCATTTGCCTAATAACAAGCGCTTTACTCAACAATAAGCACTTCAACCAACAAAAAGCGCTTAAATCACACTTTACAAGTCGTCGGCATCTTGGGTCGGGGTTTCAAGCGGATAAAGCGGATTTGCAGTATACATACCAAGCACATCAAATTTATTAGATTTTGTTAGTTCGTCTATTATAGCGTCAACCTTGCTTTTGTTTTTCTTTTTCATAATTTTACCTCTATAAAATCATTTCTTAATCATATAAAAATATACATTTATTGCAAAACTCTATATTTTTATGTTGACAACTTACGCTTAATTGTTTCACGCGAAACAATTAAGTTTTCCTTATTATTTATTAAAAAAGCTTTATTTCATATTTATATGTTTCACGCGAAACAATGCACCAGTCTACCTCTATCCACATTTGTTCCACGCGAAACAAAACTTGAATATTATCGCGTTTTATTGCCATTTTCGCATTAAAATAAGGGTTTTTGATAAGTTTATATAACATTTCGTATAGTAATTGAATAAAATTTGTTGCTCTCTCCGTGTTATTTTACATGCTCGTAATTGTTGATAAATATGCGCGCTACATGCACAATTTTTTCTTGAGTGTATATAATTATTAAGTTGGTAAACACTTTATTATTAGGTTTTATATTTGCCTTGGAGTGGCACGCGCAATATCCTGTTTTTGAGGGTTTTAAGTTGGGTTTTAAGGTTAGGTTTATAAGTAATTATATAATTTTAGGAGATATGACGTTGAAAACTGTTAAATGCAGCCTTTGTGGTAGCGATTGTACTGCCGAAAACGCTTTTATTTGCGCTCATTGCGGAAAAACGTGTTGCGAACACTGTGCAATAGCCAGCGATGGACTATGCTCAAGTTGTTTATGCGATTTGAAACGCTTTAATTAATACACCGTCTTATTTGCCTGATTTGCCTACTTTTGTGTTAAGTTCAAGCTGTGCTTGCCTCTTTTTGTTCGTTTTATCTATTAAAATGCACAAATTTGTGCAAATATTTAGCTGCTCTCTAAGACAATTAGCCGCTTTCCTTTCATACATCATAATCCATCGTAATTCTATTAAAACTTGCGCTTTTTTGCGTTGAGTTCAAACGGCGCTTGCCTCTTTTTATATGTTTTTTAATCAAAATGCACAAATTTGTGCAAATATTTAGCTGCTCTCTAAGACAATTTGCCGCTTTCCTTTCATACATCATAATCCATCGTTATTCTATTAAAACTTGCGCTTTTTTGCGTTGAGTTCAAACGGCGCTTGCCTCTTT
>JAVVSR010000019.1:0-227 GCA_036654095.1 Clostridia bacterium | reverse complement strand
GTTTTTTAATCAAAATGCACAAATTTGTGCAAATATTTAGCTGCTCTCTAAGACATCTTGCTGTTTTTTCTTTTCATACATCATAAATCCATCGCTATTTTATTCAAAACTGCGTTATTTGTTATGTTCCGTATTGTTCAAGTTTTTATACATTCAAACTCTTGGCTCTTGGCTCTTGGCTCTTGGCTCTTGGCTCTTGGCTCTTGGCTCTTGGCTCTTGGCTCTTG
>JAVVSR010000018.1:0-32905 GCA_036654095.1 Clostridia bacterium | reverse complement strand
GTCATACCCTAGCCTTTTTTACATTATCATAAAATCACACTATGCCCGATGGTTGGCGCTTCACTATATCTAACTTTATACTTATACAATGATATTAGTCAAAGTTATTTTTTGCTTATTATTTTGTTGTTAAACTTTTTTAGTTATTATCTCACCTTTTGATGGCTCTATAAGCAATGCCCAATAGCTACCATCCTCTGCGATAAATGACACATACCAAAAATATGGAGATGCAGGATTTCGTTTATCGCGAATAAATTTAATACATATTTCACGATGCAATTTTCCATTTTCGTCTAAATTACCCTTAATCTCAGTTGCAAGTTCTTTTTTAGCAATGTCTAAAACCTGTTCCCAAGTAAGCATATTAGTAAGTTTATTTGATAATGGAACTTCAACAGTTTTGTCATCATAATAAATTTTAATTGATTTTAATTTATCTTTAAATGTACCAAATTCAACATTAGCGGTATAAGCATTTGAAACTACATCACGTTTTAATTCGCCACTAACTTCCCCGCCATCGGCAACTAAAGCAAATTTAAATGTTTTATTTGCTAAATTTAAATTAAGCGGAACAACCGAAACTGTGGCAAAATCGGCAACATTTTCAACTTTGCCGTCAGCAATAAACAGCTTTTCTTTTTTGCCAATCGATACCATAACTTGAAAGTTTGCATCTTCACCCGAATACAAATGTGTTTGCGCATAACTTACACATTCTGTTAAATTCACGTCTTTATCTTTCTTTTTGCACGCATTAAGACTAAATATCGACAAAACTACTAAAACTACAACAATAAATTTTTTCATAATTTGCACCTCAATTTTACTACTAAATATCAATGCAAAAATGCAATGATATATGACAAAAATATAAAAAAACTATAATCTTTATTTGCATAATTTTGAATATCGGTTTTAAACTTTATGTTAATTTAATATGCTATATTGTTGATTAATTTAAAAAATTGAAGTATAATTTTTAATATCAACTAAAGAGGTGAAATTATGCCATCAAAAGCGGTAGTCATTTTTAAAGCAATAGACAAACTTTTTAATCCATCACAAAACCGTCGTCGTTTAACAAAGGAATATTCTAAGGACATTAAAGTTGATTATAATATTTCCTATGATAAAGATAAGGCTTGCACTTTGGATACATATGTTAAACCCTGCAATAAAAACAAATATCCCGTTTTATTTTATGTACACGGTGGTGGTTTTACTGCTGGAGATAAAAAATATCGTCGTACATTAGCTTATTGGTACGCTCAAAATGGTTTTTTTGTAATCAATGTAAACCACGGTTTAGCGCCCGAGTATAAGTTTCCTTCGCCATTACAGCAACTTGTTTCTGCGTTAAATTGGGTTGTTGATAACGCTGAAAAGTATAATTTAGATATTAATAATATTATCGCGTCGGGCGACAGCGCAGGCGCGTATTTTGCCTCGCTTTTAGCCGTAACTTGTACAAACGAAAATCTACAAAAAAGTTTTAAAGTTAAACCTAAAATTAGATTTTGTGGAATAATTTTAAATTGCGGAATTTATGATTTGAAAAATGCGCTTTCAAAAAAGGTGTTATTTAATTTAACCGAAAGCGTGCTTTATGACTTTACAAATGTAAAATTAGTCGACATTGACAAGTACGAATATATCGACACCTGCTCTAGCCTTAGTTTTGTTGATGAAAACTTTCCAAAAACATTCGTTACCTATGCCGTAAAAGACTTTTTTTGTGGCGGACAAGGCGAAGGTCTTATTGAAAAACTTAAAGAACATAATGTGTATTATGAAAGCTATGGCTCAACCAAATTTTTAGATAACCACACCTTCTCGCTGACTTGGAACTCAAAAGCTGCAAAAGAAAATAATGAAAAAACAATGTCATTTGCAACTCGTTTAGTAAAAGGTGAAATTAAGTAATTATTATTTAAAACTTTAAACATAAAAAAAATCCGTATCACAAGATACGGATTTTATTTATTCACTACAATTTTAGCAACTAACGATTGCCTTCGGCAGCAAGTTCCTTAGCTTCAATCATCGACTTAACTTTCATTAGTCTAATTATTGACGCGCGCTCGCTTTCGTCTAGTTTCATATTGATATACTTTATGGTTTCCTGAATTTGAGGAATCATAACGTATTCCAAAGCGTTAACACGACGACGATTTTTTTCAATTTCATTGGCAAGCATATTACAAGTTTTTTCAACCTCGGCTAGCTTAACCAATTTAACTAATAGCGTTGATAATGTACTTATCGAGCTATCCAACTCACTTGTGACCGATGCAAAACTGTACGGATATTTATCCTGACCAGTTTTTTCAACGATTCTAATTGAGGGTACTTCGACGCTCATAACGTTATCACTGGAAATATCAATTTCAACTTCTGTTGCGGGCATCATAACGGCTTCTTCAATAATAGCGTTGCTTGAAACAGCGCGCGCCAACATAAACCCTTTAAGCGCATCAGAAAGTTCAGTTTCCAACTGTTCGCGAAGTTTTTTGTTTTGACGGACGTAGACCATAAACTGTCTTATCATTTCATCCGACTTATCTTTTAACAACTTGTGCCCTCTAACGGCGGTTTTAAGACGAGTTTTTAACCGTCTTAATTCCATTCGGGTAGGGTTTACATTAAGTTTAGACATTTTTATCCTCTTCAAAGTACTTATCAAGATAAATATCCTTGATACGCTTTAATTCGTTTCTAGGCAGTAAGCGCAAAAGCTTCCAGCCAAGTTCAAGTGTTTGTTCAATAGGACGATTAGTATTAAAGCCTTGCGAAATATACTGTTTTTCAAATTCGTCAGAGAAATGAGCAAATTTACGGTCAATTTCAGTCAAAGCAGCCTCGCCTAGGATTGACGACAATTCCTTAGCTTCCTTCCCTCGAGCGTACGCGCTAAATAATTGGTTCATTGTATCAGCGTGGTCTTCGCGGGTTTTGCCTTTGCCAATACCCTTATCTTTCAAACGCGAAAGTGAAGGCAACACGTCAATCGGCGGCAATAAACCTTGCTTATAAAGGTCACGACTCAAAATAATCTGCCCTTCTGTGATGTAACCAGTAAGGTCGGGAATTGGGTGAGTTTTGTCATCTTCTGGCATTGTCAAAATAGGAATTTGCGTAATTGAACCCTCTTTACCAGTTATACGGCCTGCTCTTTCATAAAGCGAAGCAAGGTCAGTATACAAATATCCGGGATAACCACGACGACCGGGAACTTCTTTACGAGCGGCAGAAACTTCACGTAATGCCTCGGCGTAGTTTGTAATATCGGTTGTAATAACCAAAACGTGCATATTTTTTTCAAAAGCCAAATATTCAGCAGCAGTCAACGCCATACGAGGAGTTGCAATACGCTCAATAGCAGGGTCATTTGCTAAGTTTACAAACAAAACAGCCCTTTCAATAGCGCCAGTTTTTCTAAAGTCAGAAATAAAGAAGTCGGCTTCTTCAAAAGTAATACCAACAGCGGCGAATACAACGGCAAACTTGCTGTCATTATTTAAAACTTTTGCTTGACGCGCTATTTGCGCGGCCAACTCAGCGTGAGGCAAACCTGACGCGCTAAACACTGGCAATTTTTGTCCACGAACTAGCGTGTTCAAACCATCGATTGCGCTTATTCCTGTTTGAATAAACTCATCTGGATAGTCACGAGCGGTAGGGTTAATAGCTTGGCCATTAATATCCATACGTTTGTCGGGAATAATAGCAGGCCCGCCGTCACGAGGACGTCCCATACCGTCAAATACTCGACCCAACATTTCATCTGAAACAGCAAGTTGAATACTTCTACCTAAGAAACGCGCCTTAGCTGTGGAAATTTTAATGCCTTGTGATGGCTCAAACAGCTGAACTAACGCCTTGTCACGATTTACTTCAAGCACTTTTCCGCTTCTGATTTCACCGTTTTCTTGGCAAATCTCAACTAGCTCGTCATATTTTACACCGCTGACGCCTTCAACAAGCATCAGAGGCCCAACAATCTCACGAATTGTCTTATATTCTTTAAGCATTATAGACCTCCCTCGCTAGTAAGAGCTATCATTTCTTCTTTCAAATCCTTTTCGATGTCATCGAAAGCGGACAGATTAGATTCTTCAATATACTTACTACGACCGATTTTTTCCTTAACCTTTATAGCTAAAATATCTTCTACATCTACGTTTTTAGCAAGCGCATCATTGCCTAACTTGTGGTTTTCCAAAATAATCTTCATCATACGCAGTTGTTTTTCAAGTGAAGCATAGGTGTCAACTTCGTGGAAAGCATTTTGGTGCAAGTAGTCCTCACGGATTGACTTAGCGGTTTCCATAGTAAGCCTATCTTTTGGCGAAAGCGCATCCATACCAACAAGTCGCACGATTTCGTCCAATTTGGATTCCTCTTGAAGAATCGACATAACTTCAGCGCGCATTGTAAGCCATTCATCGCCGATATTATCACTGTACCAACTTGATAACCTATCGCCATAAAGCGAGTAGCTTTGTATCCAGTCGATAGCTGGGAAGTGACGCTTGTATGCAAGAGAAGCGCTTAAGCCCCAGAAAACTTTAACAATACGAAGAGTACCTTGTGAAACAGGTTCAGACAAGTCGCCACCCGGAGGAGAAACAGCGCCGATTGCGGTAACCGAACCAACCGTATCTGTTGAACCCAAAGTTTTAACAATACCTGCGCGCTCGTAGAATTCAGCAAGCCTTGATGAAAGATATGCGGGGTAACCTTCCTCGCCCGGCATTTCCTCAAGACGACCGCTCATTTCGCGGAGAGCTTCAGCCCAACGAGAAGTACTGTCAGCCATAATAGCTACATTGTAGCCCATATCTCTAAAGTATTCTGCAATGGTAATACCTGTATAAATAGACGCTTCACGCGCCGCAACGGGCATATCCGAAGTGTTTGCAATCAAAACTGTACGTTTCATCAATGAGTGACCCGACTTAGGGTCTTTCAAATGAGGAAATTCTTTTAAAACGTCAGTCATTTCATTGCCACGCTCGCCACAGCCAACATAAACGATAATATCCGCATCCGCCCACTTAGCAAGCTGATGTTGAACTACTGTTTTTCCACTTCCGAACGGGCCGGGAACAGCGGCAACACCACCACGCGCAATAGGGAATAAGGTATCAATAACCCTTTGTCCTGTTATCATTGGCATAGTAGGAGCGAGTTTTTCCTTATATGGACGTCCTTTACGAACAGGCCATTTTTGAAGCATTGTGATGCCCTTCTCGCCAGTAGCGGTAACAACAACAGCAATGACTGCGTCGACGTTAAAATCACCACTTTTTATCTCGGATACAGTCCCTTCAATACCAAATGGAACCATAATTTTATGCACAATAATTTCATTTTCCTGAACGGTGCCAATAACGTCGCCACCAGTGACAACGTCACCGACTTTAGCAACGGCTACAAACGGCCACTTTTTAGCGTGGTCTACCGCCGGAATATCTATACCGCGTGCAATACGGTCACCCGACTGCTCACGTAGTTTATTTAAAGGCCTTTGAATACCATCAAAAATGCCCTCAATTAAACCGGGTGCAAGCTCAACCGATAACGGCGCGCCTGTTGAGAAAACGTCTTCGCCAGGCCCTAGCCCGCTAGTTTCCTCATAAACCTGAATGGAGGCCTTGTCCCCTCGAAGTTCGATGATTTCGCCAATCAGCTTTTTGTCGCTAACTCGCACAACATCGTACATCTTGCTGTCGCCCATATTTTCGGCAACAATCAAAGGGCCACTGACCTTAACTATTTTACCTACTTCATTTTGCATGTTAATTGTCCTCTCTATTAAATAGAATGTCCGCGCCTATGGCCTTCTCGACATCCTTGCGTATACCGTTCATACCGAAACCGTTTGAGCCTTCGCCTGACGGAATAGGAATAACAGCGGGATATGGTCGTGATTTGTAGCGAGCGACCAAGCTACTGATTTGCATAGCAACTTGTTCTGTAATGAAAATCACAGCAAACTCGCGTGCTAACAGTTTGACCGTATCCTCGGCCTCCTCTTGATTGGTAACGGGGAAAACCTCAAGCCCAAGCGCCTTGAATGCTAGTACGGAATCCTTATCACCTACAACTGCAATTCTTCCTTTATGCATAAAGCTCCCTCAACCTCTGTTTTAATAGCTGTTTATCGACGTTATTTTTTATACACGAGATAACCAACTTCACCACCTTAATTTCAGTGACTTGCCCCACGTAATAACCTGCAATAGGAGCAACGCTAAACATATCATATTTACTATTTTTAAAGATATCAATAAGATAGTTGTCGACGGCGGTTTCAAATTTAACCAATCCGTTTTCATCCTCAACAGCTTTATTTACTAAAGCGCCATAAGGTGTATACTTTGTTTTTTCTTTAAATTGTTCAATCGAAGCGTCATAGAGGTCGCTAAACAGCTCGCGCCGTAAAGAGCCGTTATCAACAAATACCTCATTGAAAAACTTACTCTCCAACCCTAATCGCTTTGAGCGAATGAACGATGCAATATTGGTTGTATCTACCCACGCGGTAAAGTAATCTTGCAATGGTTTTTGACCCGATGCCTTAATAGTGACATAAATGTCGTTAAACATAGCTTTATCCAACAGAATATCAATCATTCTGGGGCTTCTGTTATCGTTTACAAACGCGACGTCAATAGCACCTAGAGCATTAGCCATAAGACGAGGAAGTTTATCGTACTTATCGTTTTTAATTTCTTCCTTCATCAAATCTATGCTAATCAAGCCATCCGACGCGACCATATCGTCAACCTTATCAAGCCTTAAGTATTTCGCTTTAATTAACACTTTAGCATTGTGATAATCATTTTTAAGCAAAAAAGCCTCTAGCCCACTGTTTTTAAACAAGTTTTCACGAAGAAACTCAATCGCTGCGTGTTCCTCAGATTTAATAAGATTTTCGTATGAATTAATGTCATCGATTGCAAGCCCTGCACCATAGCCACATTCCTGTAAAATTTTAAACGCATCGCTAAGATTTTCAGCATCAACAAGCCTACTTAACTGCATTGAATTAAGCAAACTGTTTTCAAGTGACTTTATACGCGCATTGACATAAAGCAAACTTCCAGCCATTATTTCACCTCGTCAAAAAGCATTGAAGCAACCTTGCTTTCAAGCTCGTCCCGTAGGGACTTAAGTTCCACCGCGAAAGTCATATTTTTATCAACACCACGGCCGTGCAGTATAAACCCACCCTTAAAATCGCCAAAAGCTGAATCAAGTGAAAGTTTTATACCTCTTTTCTTGGCATAATCGGCAATGAACGCAGACGTAATAACTTTTTCGTCGGACTTTGCGACAGTAATAATATCACCATCTTCTGCGCTTTCGTCAAGCATACCTAAGATAACACGCTTATAATCATCTGGCTTTAGCTGCGACACGCTTTCGCCTGCCCTAGCAAAAACTTCATCAAGCACTTGTTTCTTGGCAGACAACTTGATTTTTTTGATATCAAGTTCGCAAACAGTAAGACGTCTGGATATGTGCTCATTGCAAGCTATTTCAGCCTGTTTTTGAGCCTCTCCAACGGCACGTTTGCCCTGCGCGGTAGCATCTGCTACAATTCTGTTAGCATATTCAGAGGCCTCGGTTACCAACCCGTCGGCCTGCGCTTTTGCATTAGTCAGAATTTTTTCAATAATTGCATCTTTTCCGTCCATTTTATCCTCTTTTAAACTATCTTAGGGATAAATACGCCTAAGAATGAAATCAATAATGCCAAAATGGCGAATGTTTCAACCATAACGGCCATTGTGATTGCCTTACCTGATTCCTCAGGACGCTTAGCTATACAAGCAATACCCGAACAAGCAACTTTAGCTTGGCAGATAGCACTAATTAAACCAACAACTGCGATAGGCATACACGAAAACAACATTCCTAAGCCTTGGGGTACGGTTAAAGCGAGCATACCTGTGCTTGAAAATAAATCGATTTTCAAGAACACTAAGAATGCGATAAGCAAGCCATAGATACCTTGAGTACCTGGGAGAAGTTGTAAAACCAAGCATTTTGAAAACTTATCAGGGTCTTCAGCGGTAACACCAGCAGCAGCCTGTCCTGCCATACCAACGCCTATTGCGGAGCCGACACCGGCTAAAATTGATGCAAATGCAGCACCTAGAATTGCTAAAATTGTACCTGTCGTCATTGTAAAGTAACCTCCTACTTTTCGATATAAGTGTATTTTGTATTTGAGCCGAGAGGGATAAACTGATGTCCACCACCCTCATAAAACTTACTAAAGAATTCAATAAAATGCAACCTGCTGTCATGAACATATGTTCCCAAAGTGTTAATACCGATGTTAAACAAGTGACCACCAAGGAAGATTGGGGCGGCAACGATAACACCTAAAACTGGCACTCCGCCAAATGCAGGCAATAATGTAATAATAACCTTGCATATTTCATTAATAACCATACCAATTACGCCTGTTGCCAAACCTAAACCAAACAAACGGCTGTAACTTAGCACGTCGCTTAAAAAGTTGACACCATTATACAGCTGACCTAAACCACCCGTAATACGACCTAAACCTTTCTTTGCGCGACCACCAAACAAAATCATAATACCAACACCAATCAATGCAAGTACTATGCCAACTGTTTTTAATGCAGGAACTTTCATTGCGCCCGACGCAGCAAATAGGCCTATTCCTAAAAATGCCATATACCAGCTGCCAATATCACATAACGCGTCAAACCAATGCCCGTCTTTAATCAACATATATGCCTTGATGCCCATTGCAAACAAAATTTGGAATACACCTACGGCAAGGCTTACAACCAACATCATTATCGCGCCATCTGGGTCAAGCGGGTTAAACCAACGTAACTTTGCCAAAAATGTATTATCAATCGGGAAAGCCATATAACCGCCAAATAAAATACCCCAAAAGAAAGTAGATATACCACCCATCGCAATTACAAGCACCAACTTGCCCTTACCGGGAACGGGGCGCATAAAGTGATAAACGGTAAAACCTGCAACCATAAGGAATAATCCATAAATGGCGTCGCCCATCATCATACCAAACAACAGAAAATAGAAAAATGCAACAAACGGATTAGGGTCAATATCTTTAATAGATGGAACGCTATACATATTAGTAATACACTCGTACGCGCCCACAACCTTATTATTAACCGTGCAAGTAGGTACGGTATCGCCTTCAACTGCATCTAATGTTTCAACCACGATTGCATCGGAAATTTCTTTTAAAACGGTTGTGACGCGAGTTTCCTCAGACGTCGGCAACCAACCTTCTAAAATAAATGTTGATTTAGTTAAAGCAAAACCATCTGCTGCCTGTAACTTAGCGTTTTCAATAGTATAATAATCAAACAACTGTTTAAAATCAGGATATTTTGATTGTTTATCTAACGATTTTGAAAGCATAACCAGTTTTTCAGCTTCCAACTCGGCAATACGAGCCTCGGACTCGGCAACCTTTTCCTCGGCGGTCATATCGAAAACAAACGATGTTTTTACAAATTCAACCTCATTAAACCTAGCCAAAATTTCATCGCGTTGTTCTTTCAAAGCAATTATAATAACAGGCACATATTTGCGGCCTTCAGCCACGTCAATATAGGCCATCGGATAGTCGTTTTTAATTGTGTCGATACCACCTATTTTGCCCGCAGGCACTGCGCCCAATGAGATAGTAGTATTTTTAGTATCACGGAAAGCATTTAATTTACAAGTAATTGGTGAAAAAACTTTTACCTGTTCAATTAAACTTTGAAGTTTCAAAATTTCAGACTTAATTTCAACATAGCGTTGATTTAACAATTCAAGTTCGGAAACTTCAGAAAAGATTTCGTCCTCGCGCTCAACGATTTGATTAAAATCATCAAATGCAAACCTAGGCGTAGGTTTAATTAAGGGACTCTTTGGCGCAACATACTCAAATAATTCTGCTTTGACAAGATTATCCGCGATACGTCGCTCGGCTTTTAAAAATGAAAATACGAACGACAACCTGCTGAGTTTCGTCCCTACTTCCTCTTTTAAATTGGTGTCTTCCTTGCGATAGGTATTCTCAAGTTCGCTAGTTCTAGCAACCTCAACACAACCCGTCTTATGCAAGCACTTAAGCACCTTGCTTTTGTCCTTACCGCAACCGATAAGAACAAGTTTTTTCATACTAACGATTGCCATATTTTTCGACAAGCCTCCCAACAATAAAATCGACAGCCTTGTCAGTCTTCTTTTGACAATCTACAATAAACTTATCAGCTTCTTTTTTGCCCTCGCGAATACGCATTTCCGTTTTCTTAACAGCAACAACTTCGGCGTTAGATTGCATAAGTTTTACAGCTTCTTTACACTCGGCCGCTGATGTTTTGTTCAAACTTTCGACCTTAACTTCGGCAACTAACCTAGTGTCTTTAGCTTGCTGAGATGCAATTTTAACAATTTCCTCTGCCTCCATTTCTGCAGAAGTAATGTTGTTAATGATATCCTGTATCATATAAACTCCTTATTTGAAATACTTATTTTCAATTTCAGATATTAAATCCAATCGTCTTTGGTGACGGCCGCCAGCATATTCCGTCGTGAGCCACATTTCAACTAACTTTGCCGCTAGGTCGGGACGTATTACCCTGCCACCCATCGCAATAATGTTTGCATTGTTATGTTCCTTACAAGCTTGCGCACAAAAAATATTGTCCACAACTGCCGCGCGTATGCCCTTAACCTTGTTGGCCGCTATTGAAATACCAATCCCTGTGCCACAAAGTAAAACACCACCATCACATTTGTTTTGCGAAACCGCCTCGGCAACCTTTTCGGCATAGATTGGATAATCAACGGACTCATCAGAGTCTGTACCAAAATCCAATACTTCAACGTTCATTTTTTTTAATTGTTCAACAACCGCAGCCTTCAAAATGAAACCGCCGTGGTCACATCCTATTGCAATTTTCATTTAATTTCCCCTTGTGTAAACATTTTAAGTCACAACCCTCTTAAAAATATTATATCCTACAACTCTGTATTTTTCAAGCATTTTTAACAACAAACATAGTTAAGTTTATAACAATAAGTATTATATTAAAATTTTACATATAAATAATTTTAAATAGATGTTTAATAGTTAAAAAAACGGCTAAAAATTGAACTTTTTTAACATTTTCATTTAGAAATATAAAACTAAATAAATCATCGTTTAAAATTTTTATTAGTTTGCGCAATTAATTTAAAACAAAAAATAATATTGAATTTGTTTTTTTAATTATATTTTTGTTTTTGTTTTTTTTAAAATGCGCATTAATTTTTTTGAAATTTATTTTAAAAACAAAACAGTTTACTAAATTAAAATGTGACTTTCGGCGTTATTTATACAAAAACTATTGGCAATTTGCCAATAGTTTTATCGAGTTTTTTTATTGTTTCTTAGCGCATAAAAGTCAACTTTTTTAATGATAAAATAAACACATTATATATTGTAACTTAAATAATCAATTAAGCAAAAGATTTCGCAGTTCATTTGTAGAGTAAACAATGAAATCGGCGCGCGCGTTTTCCAACTCGCCATCAACTGCATATCCATACCTTACGCCTATTGCCTGTATATCGTTTTGATGCGCTGCAACAATATCGTATTTTCTGTCGCCAACCATAATAATTTCAGATTTATCGGGATTGCCTAGACCCTCAAAAATATACTTTAGGATATTCGCCTTATCGTCCATTTTACCATCAAAAGTCGAGCCGCCTATAAATTCAAAAAACTCTGTAATTTTGAAATAGTCTAAAATAAGCCTGCAAAATGGTTCGGGTTTTGCGCTTGCTAAAACTACCTTCTTTCCCGACTGCTTCAAGTCACGTAAAAGTTCATAAATTCCATCATAAAGTTTATTTTCATAAATTCCAACAAACTCATATCGAGCGCGATAAGCCGTCAACGCTTTCGACACTAGTTCGGGCGTTTTTGCATATCGACCAAAACTTTCCCTAAGTGACGGCCCTATAAACGAGCGCAATACTTCTCTATCCTCAATAATTCCGATACTTTCCAAAGCAAGTTGCGCGCTTTTAGTTATACCTTCCGCGCTGTCGGTTATTGTTCCGTCGAGGTCAAAAAGAACATATTGAATTTTATTTAAAGATTTCATAACTATTTTAATATTAAAGAATTTTAAATGTCATAGTTTACTAATATTTTTTGTTTATAGATACAATTTAAAAAAATCGTTATCGCCCTAGCTAAAAGTTTTCTAAAACATTAGGAATTTGTATTTAATGAAAAACAAAACCTAAAAACTAAATTTTTAATATTTTAACTCCTAATATTTTATGTATTACAATAAGTTGTTGATAACTTCACAAAATGGTTTATCCGATGCTAATATAGCTGGTATTTCATATATAGTGCGCGCGCCTGTATCGCCCTTTTCGGCAAGTCGCGCGGCAGCTCGAGCGTAACTAACCAGTATGCTTGCGGTAAAATCGGGATTTTTTTCGAGATTAATTGAAAATTCAATAGTGTGTTTTGAACCATTGACCTCGCCGCTTCTAATTACAAATCCACCGTGAGGCATTTTTGTATGATTTTCTAAAAACTCATCTTCCGAAATAAAATTCACTTCAGTGTCATAATCGGCAAAATAATTAGGCATATTCGTAATAGTTTTTTCAATCGTCAAAAGGTCGGCATTCGGCTCGGCCACTACATAGCAAACGCGTAAATGTTTTTGCCTAGCGCTTAGATTAGGACGTTCTCCCTTTCTAATTGCGTTTATAGCTTCGTCCTTAGGAACGGTGTATTGTATGCCATATTTAACTCCGCTTATATGCCTAACGGCTTCACTGTGACCTTGACTTACGCCTCTGCCCCAAAATGTGTATGTGTCACCATCGGGCAATGAGTTTTGAAATATAAGCCTCATTGCGCTGAAAAGCCCCGGGTCCCACCCTGCGGCAATTACTGAAATATGTCCATATTCTCGGCCGAGTTTATCCATATCATTGTAATAATCCAAAAGTAGCGCGTGAGTATCGAAACTGTCGACGGTGTTAAAACTTTTAATAATTTCCCTGCCCTGCATAGGAATATCCGATGCAGAACCGCCACACAACAACATCACATCGATTTTATTTATATATTCGCTCATCTTTGAATAATCTTCAACTGTCGTACCCAAATCCGAAGTTACTTTTCTTCGTGAAAAAACAGCAACAAGCGTCATATCCTTGCAGGATAATACCACCTTTTCAGCGGATTTTCCCAAATTACCATATCCGACAATGCCGATTTTTATCATATAAATACCTCATATATTGATAGATTAATAATACACAAATTGCGCAATAAGTCAAGTATATCGCGAACACGCCACAAAAATCTTTCATAAACTATGGTAAGGCGGTTTATTTTTTTACCGTTTGGAAACCATCAAGATGTACATATTATTGGAGGTACTTATGGTAAAACGCGGTGAAATTTATTATGCCGACCTGTCGCCTGTCGTGGGAAGCGAACAAGGGGGAGTTCGACCTGTCTTGATAGTGCAAAACGATATTGGAAACAAGTATTCGCCCACTATAATCGCAGCGGCGATAACAAGCCAATTAAATAAAAGCAAACTGCCAACGCATATCCATTTAGCGCAAGCGCAATACGGATTACCTAAAGATAGTGTAATTTTATTGGAACAAATCCGAACTATCGATAAGGCTAGATTGCGTGATAAAATTGGTGAAATACCCTCAAATTTAATGAATAAAGTCAATGAAGGCCTTTTAATTTCATTAGGTTTTTATGAATAAACTATATAGTTTTTTTGTTTAATTTTTAATAAACATAAACAACCTTATTATGTTGATTTTAGCACCTAAAAAACTTTTATTTTTTTATAAAAACATTGAGGTAAACGTCATAGATTTTGTATTTAATTAAAACAATTTTGTCAACTAACTTTTGAGCTTAAAGTTTTAATTAACAATTTAAGTTCGCGATAATTTCAACCCAGTTTCAAGTTCGATTAGCCCCGCTCTATTTAACTCAAAAACCAAGGCTGGCACAACTACAAGCTGAATAATTATCCCCGGAATTGCCGTCACAAATGATGCCGTAAGCCAAACATTAAAAGTGTACTTCCCTGCCATAAAAATCAAACCATTCGTAAAGCCTGAAACACATCGGCCACATATTAAAGCTACAATCAATGCCAAATAAACATTGAACCACGCATTTGGCGTTTTTACAAACCGAATAACCGCTCCCGACACAAAACCATATGTAGCAAGTTCAAAAAGCATACCAGGTATAATAGCCATAGACGGCATACCCGTTGACACCGATGAAATTAACGGCGCAATAATACCGCATATCAACCCGTAAATAGGGCCTGCGGCAAACCCGCATAAAATAACAGGAATATGCATTGGCAAAAATATTTTACCAGCATTAGGGACAGTGTGAAAGGCAAACGGTAAAACCACTCCAATCGCCGCCATTAAACTTGTAATTACCAAGCTTTTTGTTTTTATCATTATGTATTATCCTTTAATTTAAATGACTTTACAACTTAACTTTGAGCAACCTAATTAAAATATTTTTTACTTTGCTTAAATGACTTTACAACTCAATTAAAGAAAGCGGATAAATGTATAAAATTTAGCCGCTTTCTTAAATATTTTGCGACTTTTATTTTAATAAACCGCATTGTTAAATTTATATAAACAACAAATTACTTTCTAAAGGTATAGCCGCTTTTATCCATCATTTTTAACTGCATTTTTAGCTGTTCAATAAATTCAGCGTTGCTTGCCGTTTTAACTAACATACCAATAAGATTTTCCGTTGCGTCAGACGTGTCGCCGCTAGACAAAATTTTACGAATTGACCACACTCCTTCCAATTCATCTTGAGAAAGCAATAAATCCTCCCTTCTAGTTCCGCTTCGATTAAGGTCAATAGCAGGGAAAATACGTTTTTCAGAAAGTTTACGGTCAAGATGAATTTCCATATTACCCGTACCTTTAAATTCCTCATAAATCACATCGTCCATACGGCTGCCTGTGTCAACAAGCGCAGTGGCTATAATTGTCAAACTTCCGCCAAATTCGATGTTGCGCGCGCTACCGAAAAAGCGTTTCGGGCTATGCAATGCGCCGGGGTCAATACCACCTGAAAGAGTGCGTCCTGTTGGTGGAATTGTTAAGTTATAAGCCCTTGCTAAACGTGTCAAACTATCCATTAAAATCACAACATCGTGACCCAACTCAACAAGCCTTTTTGCGCGCGATAGCAACAGTTCGGCAGCCTTAGTATGATGTTCGGGCATTTCGTCAAAGGTTGAATAAACCACTTCGCCCTTAATTGAACGTTGCATATCGGTAACTTCCTCGGGACGTTCGTCAATAAGCAAAACCATAAGGTCGATTTCGGGATAGTTTTCAGCAATACTGTTAGCAATTTTTTTAAGTAAGGTAGTTTTACCTGCTTTAGGCGGTGAAACTATCATAGCGCGCCCGCCCTTGCCAATCGGCGCAATCAAGTCAATGCTACGAATAGCATAATCAAATTTTGACCTAACATTTTCAAGTTTAATGCGTTCTTCGGGATAAATTGGAACAAGGTCATCAAAGTTAGGACGATTGCCGATACTTTCAACTGGAATACCATTTACAGTATTAATTATAAGAAGCGCGGATGGTTTATTGTCATAAGCGAGTTTTGCGATACCTTTAATATAGTCGCCTCGACGCAAATTAAGTTTACGAATTTTAACCGCCGAAACGTAAACGTCTTTATCACTATGTTCGCAGTTTCTAACGCGAATAAAGCCATATCCGTCGGTATGCAAATCTAAAATACCTTCACGTTCTTCGCAGGTTTCGTCCACAGTTATTATATCAGCGATATTTTCGTTAAAATTAGTGCGCCGTATATTTTCTTTTGGAGTGGATAAAACCTCATCTGAGCTATTAAACGATTGTTTTTCAACTAAATTTGATTGTTTGGGTGGCCGTCCGCGTTTGACCTCGGGAATAGGAGGCTCAATATTTTTAAAATGGTCGCCTACCGTTTGAATAAGCTCCTCGCGACTTAATTTTGTCGGCGATAAAATGCCAATATTTCTGGCTAAAGTGCGAAGCTCAAAAAGATTTTTGTCCTGCAACTGTTCAACAGTATAACTGTTATACTCCATAAATTTCTCCTAAATGATTTTTGAAAGAATAAATAAAAAATATATAACTAAGCTGTGGCGTTTGCCACATTATGTTCAATCATATGTTAAGATATTGAAAAATTATTTTCATAATAAACACTTCGCATAATTTGAAAAATGTTTAATTAAAATGTCGCTAGCACGTTTCAAAACGCCTTTGACTTTTTTTATATTTAATATGGTTTATCCACTTTAATGTCAAAATTATTAAAACTATTTTGCGCTGATTGGGTGTTTGTTGTAACAACAGTTTTTAGATATGATAACCTAAATTGCCATAAAATTTTTAGCGATAAATAAACACTTATACTAATTTATAGTTCATTCAGCCAATTTTATACCTGTTTTAGTAAACATTTTCAGCTTATCTTAAAAAATATTTTGCTTTTTATTTCGATTTTAAATAAAATACCTAATAGTTATTGACAACTAAAAAATTAGCGTCATTATTAATTAACCAACAATGATATTAGCGCTAAAAATCTTAAAAACTATTTAAGTTTAATATATTTTATAACCAACTTATTTTTACTTTAAAATTTGCTAATTGCTTTGAAAATCAAATGCCTACAATTAACATAAAACTTATCAGCGCGCAACAACTAGTGTTACACCTCTAATCCATATTTTTAAAAACTAAAATCTTAGTGGTTTCGCCATCAAAATCATAGCGGTCAAACTCAACAACATCTTCATCAAGATATACTATGTCATCTCGGTCAAATAAACTCAAAAATTCATTTAGCTTAGCAATATCAAATGAGCACTCACGCGTTTTAAAGTGCATAGGAATTACAATATCTGGCATAAGTTTATCAACATATTCTTTAGCCTCTTCCGCATCAATGGTAACCGCGCCACCAATCGGAATAAGCAAAACGTTTATCGGAACAAGCGCCTCAACGAGCATTGCGTTGCACTCCTCCCCAATATCGCCTAAATGACAAACCTCAACGCCGTCCATACGAAATTGAAAAATAAGATTATGCCCCCTACTTCTGCCATTTTCTTTGTCGTGGTCAGACAGCAAACTGCGAATATGCACACCCTTAACTTCATATGCTCCCTGCGCATTTAAAATACGAGGATTACCTTCAACAAGTTCCGCCTTATTATGGTCTTGGTGATTGTGGCTAATTGTCACGGCGTCAGCCTTGACTTCGGGCATCGTATACCCTACATAAGAGTGATATGGGTCAGTTACGATTACAGTGCCTGTACTTTCCTCAAGCCTAAAACACGAGTGACCCAACCATTGAACTTTCACGTTTGCCTCCTGATTATTTGTTTATTTTGTTAAGAAGCTCACGCACTTTGGTGTGAGGGTCCAACAATCTGCTTACAGACTCGTTATGGTTGCAAGCGGAAATAATGTATGCTACATATTTTGATAAGTCGGCCTCTACAAACCATTCGGCCTGTTTAAGTTCGGGCTTGCGATAAGTAAGATTGGTTGCAATAACCGCGTCAAATAAACCTTCTTTGTAGGCCTCGTTAAATTTTTCAACGCCCTCGGTAAACATTGCAAACGTGGCTGTTAGGAAAATGCGTTGCGCGCCCTTATCTTTAAGCTCGCGAGCAAGACGCAAACAACTGTCGCCAGTAGCGATAATATCATCTGCCACAAAAACGTCCATACCCATAACCGAATTGCCAATATACTCGTGCGCGACTATTGGATTGCGACCATTGACCACCGTCGAATAATCGCGACGCTTGTAAAACATACCAAGGTCAAGCCCTAAAACGCTTGCATAAAAAATGTTTCTAGGCATTGCGCCCTCATCGGGACTAACCACCATAAAGTGATTTTTATCTAATTGAACATCTGGATATCTTTTATTAATTGCTTTTAAAACTTGATAAGTAGGAAAATAATTGTCAAAACCCATAAGCGGAACAGCATTTTGCACCCTCGGGTCGTGCGCGTCAAATGTAATAATATCCTTTACGCCCATAAACTCAAGTTCTTGCAACATTTGAGCGCAATCCAACGACTCTCTCGAGTTGCGCCTGTGCTGACGACCACCATAAAGCATAGGCATAATAACCGTCAAACGGCTTGGCTTTCCGCCAGCGGCAGAAATAACGCGCTTTAAATTAGCAAAATGGTCATCAGGACTCATTCGCTGCTGTTGCCCAAACATATCATATGTCACACCGTGATTGCCCACATCAATTATAATGTACAAATCCTTGCCACGGACGGTGTCATCAATCATTGCTTTGCCATCACCCGATGAAAAACGCGGATAATGAGTAGGAATAATAAAGCTAGTTTTAGACAGCTTTGAGTTGGACGCTTCCGAATACCATTGAATTAAGTATCTATCAATTTTTTCAGCCAACTCCTCCGCTCCGGGAAGCGAAATGAGTGCAAGGGGTGCATTTTGAGTCACATCTGTAAAAACAGTTTCAAAAAACGGCGTCATAAGTAAACCTCCGACAATCTTAAAAATAGTATAGCACACAATTTTAGAAAGTAAAAGTATTTGTGGGCTTATCAAAACAAATTGTTTGAAATTTTAATTAAAAAAACCTTAAAAAACTTATTAGAAATTAAATTAAAAGAATTAATGTCAATTTTACACTCTTTAGTGTCAAAGTGTCATTTTAAAAATTTATACATTTGATAATCATCCATTATAAATCCACCGCCAATATCGGTGTTCACCGAGCTTTCAACATTAAAGCCCAAACTTTTATAGGCCAAAATAGAACCGCGGTTGTTTTTATTTACCGTTAAATGAATACACTTTTTTTCATTAATCAAAGTTATATTTTCGGCGTATTCGATGGCAAATTTAGATATACCTTGCCCTCTGTATTCCTTTAAAACATAAAGCTTATCAAGATACATTGATAAATTATCTTGACGCAAAGCAAAATATCCAATCGGCGTTTCATTACAAACAATGATAAAATATAAATATCCTGAGTTTATCGCATTTTTGATTGCAAAATAGCTTTGATATTTGTTTAGCATATAATCTATTTGCTGCTTTGAAATAATATTAATATAATGCTCGTTCCATATTTCTGTTGCAAGCAAAACTACTGTTTCTATATCATTTTTCTCAATTACTTTGCTAACATTTAACATCATTCACCTTTTATTTTAGTTTACTAAACATATTCTTCAACACTTTTATTTTAGTTTCATCTATTTATCAAAGCGCATTGACATAACACTAAAATTAATTTATCAAAGCGCATTGACACTCTCAATAAAATTCAAATACATTTTATGCTTTATACAAAATAACAACAATCTTTTGACAAACTTAGCACAGCTTTAATGATACTTCATTTTATTTATTTTGGCAACTTTGTTTGCATATTTTAGATTAGCAATCATATGTTTTTAAAATATATTTTATTTCCTTGAAAGTGGCTCGCTTAGCATACAATCAAAACACTTACGCAGTCTAACTACTTTCAACTACCTATTTAAATAATTTCTTAACTTTTTGTCTAAAATAGCATAAATTTATTGTTACACATAATTTAGTTTACCTCAATCCGATTTTAAATTTTAAAAATTTACCAATTATTTTAATATAATAATTATGCTTATATAATTTTTTCACGCAAATTTTTATAATTGCTTTGCTTGCCTTTACTATTGTCTGCCTAAATAATCCTATTTTTATAGACATTTAATACTTGTATTACTATTTATACAAAGATATCCAATTAGTTTTAAAACTTATTTGACTTTTTAAAGTACAGTAGTATATAATAATTTTAAGGTTTTATTTTTAGTAAAACATTATAAGGAGATTGGAGAATTATGAATGTGAAGCAGAAGTACACTCTTATGCGCGTTTTAAAAGTAATTTTCTATCTGTTAGGTTTCCCCCTCTTGTTGCTGTTGGTCATTAAAGACTCGCGCGTGTTTTTCGACGAGCCTCTTTTTTCTAACGCCGCATCAACAGGTATTTGGATTATCGTTGGCATTTGGGCCTCCGTTGCAATTATCCAAATTGGGCTTTCTTTAATAGGTATGAAACAGAAAACTCGTACAATCATCACCCTTGTTTTGGCTTTGGCCATGATGATGATTCCTATGCAAATTTTTGATGCTGTCAACACTAAAAAAATCAAATCTATGCAAGCTACGGCTATTGAGGAACGTCACGGTGTAAGTATTAAGGACTACAACAAACAATCCCAATGGTTTGTTACGCTATCCGACAAAACTGGCAATGCCGAAAAATTAATCGACAATGTTGATAAATTTGTTAGAACATATGGTTTAGAAGATTATTATGCTTCCAACTATCGCGCAGTTACGCAGCTTAATACTCCTGCCGTCAGTAAAGATGGCGCAATTAACTATATGAAGGATGAAAAAGCTTTAGATAAGGCTTTGGCAAACGGGGATATGATGTACAATCCAAATGGTCTTTTATATGACGGTTATATTTTCGGTGTTCGTGAGGCTACCGATTTGCTTATTGAATATAACGAATTGAAAAACCAAAAAGTTGCTATTACCGCGGTCGATGGCAAGTATGTAAACATTGATGGTTACTTTGTTAAATTTAAAAAAGGTGAGCATGATGGACTTACTCGTTACAATATTGTTAAACCCGACGAGGCTTTAGCATTAGCGCAAGCGCAAGCATTGAAAACTTCCGAATGGATTGAATATTCAACAACTGAAAAGTTTTTGGCAAATGAAGCTGCTGCTTCAAAATACTGGATTACAGAGGAGCGTTTAGGCGAAGTACTTGATGCTCTACTTAAGGGGCTTGGCGGAAATGCTGAATTGCAAGATTTATTAAACCAAATAGGTAACCCAAGTAGTTTAGTTGGCGGTTTATTATCCGGGCTTGATTTAGGCGGGCTTAACTTAGTTGCGCTTTTAGGAATGGTTAAAGGCATGATTGACCCCGACGGAGCTAAGATTACTGTTGATACAGTTGTTTCGCTTGTCGTTGATAATATACTTTTAGGAATGATTGCCGCTCCGTCAAAAATAGCGCAAGGTTGGACCAGTATTCCCACTGAAGACGATTTAGCCGAATACAATAAAGCTGTCGCTACGGCTCAATCTCTTTCGGAAACATTAGGTAAAATTGGCGTTACTATTGACACTGAAAATCTTGATGCCGCATCAATAAAAGCAGGCATTAAAACAGGCTTGCTTTCACTTTTGAAAAACATTTCATATTATCAACATCCTGAAAACAAGTACGCTTGGCAGTTTATAAACAAAACAGCCGATTATTCTGACCTTAGTATTGACCTTGAAAGATATGCTTGGGTTAAATACCACTGTGAGGAGTTTGGACGAGTTGCGGGTTGTGTTCTCGCGGCAACAGACGCTCCGTTAGTCGGTGGAAAAATTGGTAACGGCACTCCTGCTGACCAAGCCTATAATTTGGCTTCGCTTTATCAGCTCCGCACCGATTTATCATATCAACCAAAACTTTACCCCGTTTTCGCCGCTAGACGATATTTAACAATGTGCCTAGGCCTTGTTGCTTTAAGTATTTATTTAACGTCTGTATGCTCGAAAAAGGAAAATAATTATCTTCAAGAAATCATTGAAGGAGGTATACAATAATGACTAGCAAAGTAGCTAAAATATTAAAAATCCTGTGCTATGTGCTTAGTTTTCCCCTATTCTTACTTTGCGCAATCATTGCAGGTAGTCACGTTGCAAAGCAAGGCGGAAGCTATGGTTTAGGTAGCTATGCAGGCATTATCGTAGCGGTTTTATTTACCATAGTTTGGGCCGTTATAGTGCTTTTCTTTGAACTAAAAATTAAAAAAGTGGCCGACATCGGCACAAAAAAGAAAATTATTAAAAAACAAACAACCAAACTTGTTATAACTTCATTTGCGTTGCTTTCGGGCTTAATGTTACTTCTTGATTTTGTTTTGCCTCCCGTTCTACCAGGGCCTACTGCAAACACGATATTCTATGAAGATTTGGCTGACGACGCGAACGGTCGCGCTGACGTCAATAAAAAACTATTAGATATTTTTATTGAACGAAATGTTATGAATGGTATGATTGGCGGTGACCCCTACTCTCGCTATAAGGTTGATGAGGCTGGCAATTCCGTTTTAATGACCGTTGAAGAACTTAGCGCCTACGATGCAAACTATATCAATAAAATCAAAGCTTATCAGAAAAAAGGTATGAAATCTTCAGAAGTTGAAGCGCTTTTAGCTCGTGATGGCGCGTACTGTCAATTTAAAAGTTTTAACCTTGCTGGATATGAAAGCTTTATCGGTCCGTGGCTTGATATGGCAAATGACCAACGTATGACAATCCCTGCCATTGTATATCTGATTATTGGACAACGTGATGTTGTCGTTTCAGACACCACCCCCGGAAATATAAAGCGCGATGAAAATGGCCTTAAAGTTACACAACCTATCGTAAAAAATGATGATGGCACTTATTCAGGTTTGCACGAATTTTGGGTTTTTGATAAAGCAACCAAAACTATCGTTTTAAAACCCGTTAAATGGACAATTTTGGATATGATGGGCGACGTAAACATGGACGGCGACATAAACACTATCAATGGCACAAAAAAGCCCGCGCTTGAAGTTGACCTACGCGGTTTAATTAACGGAATGGATATTGGCGCAGAACTTACTGACGCTGGACTTAATTCATTTTTAATTGATATTGGCGGCGATATGATAGCTCAAGTTGCCGGCGGACTTTTATATGGCGTAATTGAAAGCGTTTTAAGCGATGTTCCCGATATCATCGCCAACGATATGATAGCTGGCGCGCCGTTGTATGTTAAATTGGTTGATAACAATGGCAAAACTGATTACTATTTAGACGAAGCTACTGGCGAAATGGTATCGCGTGATTATTTTTCTAAAGACGCTGTATCCTTAGGGCTTTATGCCGGTAATGCTGACCGCGGTGTATTGGATTATCAAAGTCAGGCTTGGGTTGACTCTAATGGTTTAATTTTCATAATTTGTTCAATTTTGTCTATCCGTGAAGTTTGCTTTATATTCACAGGTGTTTGCGTATTGCTAGCCGTATTGGGCGGATTGTTCCGCGAAAAGGAACTTTGCGCAGACGGATGTAATTGCGATTGCGACAACGAAAATACCGACGACGCTGTTGAAGATGAAAATGAAGACGAACTTGTTGACGAAGTTGTGGAAGATACGCAAGAGTAATTGTAAATCATTTGAATCTTATTTTAGTTGAATTAATTTTAAGGGCGGCAGAAATGTCCGCCCTTTTTATTTGTATTGATTGACTTTTATCAATTAACACTATAAAATATCAATATGATGTTTTTTGACTAAATTATGTTTACATTACTAAAAAATTGTTTAATCCTTCATAATTTTCATATACAATTTTTTTAGTTGAAACTGCTCACTTAAACGCATTTTAAAGTTAAAATTTAAGCGTGGCAAAATGTTCTTAAATTAGTCAATTATTAAATAGACCACACTTATTAATCGCAACACAACTTTTACCTAAAAAATATTTGAATGTTTGCTTTTTATATCAAAAAGTCTATTGAAATACACTATTTTACGGGGCGCATATGTCGATTATTGGCAAGTTTTTTACTTTCAATGACTTAGTAAGAGATAAACTTTGTAATAACCTAAACTATCCTAATGTTACGGTTATCAAGGATATTTGCTACGATAAATCAAATGAAAAAGTTTGTACTGCCGATTTATTTTTTGATAAATCAAAACTTCCTAAGTCTGGGAAATATCCTGTTATGCTTAAAATACACGGCGGTGGGTGGATTGTTGGCGACAAAAAATTCAGGCGAGGATACGCGCTGCAACTTGCAGATGAAGGCGTTTTTGTAGTCAATATTAATTACGCGCTTGCGCCTGAATACACTTTTCCCTATCCTATCCAAAATTGTTTTGCCGCGCTAGCGTGGATTAAAAACAATGCCAATAAATATCATTTGGATTTAGATTCGCTGTTTGTGGCGGGCGACTCGGCTGGCGCTCATATGACCGCTGTCGTTTGCGCCGCTTTAACAAATCCCGATTACCGAAAAAAACTAGGGTGCCCCGATGTTGACATAAAACCCGTAGGCGCATTGCACTACTGCGGTATTTACGATTTTAATACATATAAACTTAGGCTACCAATAACTAGGGCTATGCTTAGAGATTACACTGGTTGCAAAGTTAAAAATGCTTCCTCGTGGGAATATTACGGGTTGCTTAATCCAATAAACTACATAAATTCCGAGTACCCGCCATCACTAGTTGTTTCGGCAAAAAAAGACTTTATGGCAGGCAACAATCACGAGCTTTTAATGACTCAACTTGACAAGGTTAAAGTGCCTTATATGAATTATCGTGGTAAAAAGTTTTTAAATAGCTTGCATTGTTTCCACTTGATTATTTTTATGAGTGGCGCGAAAAAATGTCTTGAGGAAAGCCGAAAGTTTGTTTCCGACCGCATCGCGCGCTAGTCCTTTTAATTTTACCTAATTTTACCTAATTTTATATAATTAATTACATTTTAAAAAAATTTTCCTTATTGATTTTTAGTGCCACTTTTATTGATTTTTAGTTTTCATTTTTACTTTGTTTTTAGTGCCACTTTTATTTGTTTTTAGTTTCCATTTTTACTTTGTTTTTTTAATTTAATTAATTTTAATATACTCTCAAATATCTTTATAATATACCCTACTAGTATATTTAATATTTTATTTTCCTTATACATTTAACACGGTTTTAGCTAAAAGAATATCTGGACTAACCTGTATACTTGCGTTTACACACAAAATGTTATACAATTAAAAAATGAAAAAAAGCAAAAAAAAATTTATAATTAAATTTGCGGTGACATTAATAAGTGCCATTATTTTTTCAAGTTTAATTTTGTGTTTTATATTCTTTGACAACAAAAATTATGTTTTTGAGGAAATTGAGTTAAATAGAAATGAAAATATTGAACAAACAACTATTAAAATAGCGCATTTGTCGGATATGCACTTTCCCAATATCGACATCGACTTAACTGCGTTTTTAAAAGACTTGTCAACAAAAGATATTGATTTTTTTGCAATAACAGGCGACTTGATTGATGGCTCAGAAATCGATTCTACGGGGCTAATTGACTTTTTGACAAAACTCTACGATATAGCGCCAATTTACTATGTCACAGGCAACCATGAAGCCAAATATGCCGATTGCGAGTATTTATTTTCAGTTTTAAAAAAAATTGGCGTTATTGTACTTAATAATGAAAGCGCAGTATTTAAAAAAGGCGCTAAAGAAATAACTGTAATTGGTTTAAAAGATAACGCTAAATATAATGCTAAATATATTTCACAACAATTTGATAAAAACAACTATAAAATTCTTCTAGCGCATCGACCTGACCGCAACAAAAATATTACATACGTCGCAAGCTCCTCTCCTGAAACATTACAAAGTGTCCCCAATCTAGTTTTGACTGGACACGCCCACGGTGGCCAAATTAGAATGTTTAATAGAGGATTGTTTGTGCCTAGCCAAGGATTTTTGCCAAAATACACTTCTGGCGCGTATGAAATTGGCCAAAAAACCACAATGATAGTTTCAAGAGGATTAGGGAATAGTTCGTTTCCGTGGCGAATTAACAATCCTCCTCACGTTCCAATTATAACTTTATATATTTAAAATTTGCTACAATATTCAATTATTTTAGGTGGCGCACGATATTTTTTCTTTAATAATGAAAAAAATATTTAAATTAAATCCCTTTATCAAATTACGCGTTAACTCTACAAAATTTACAAACTCGGTATTAATTTAAATTTTATTCATTGCACACAATGTTCGTTTTGCGCTATGCTTTTTTTTGTGAGTTTTACAATGTTCGTACTCCATATGCTTTTTTTGTGAGTTTTACTATGTTCGTTTTGCGCTATGCTTTTTCTGTGAGTTTTGCAATGTTCGTACTCCTTACGTTAAGTTCGTTACACAACAAAAAAAACTTCGACTAGTCGAAGTTTTTTCCAAATTCACACTTGTTAAATTATCAATTAAATTGCAATATCCGTTGCATTAAGTTCGTCCGCTATAATTTTCCCGTCAGATATTGTAATTATCCGTTTACACTGCTTAGCAATTTCCATATCATGCGTAACCATTATAACCGTTTTTCCCGATTTGTTTATATTAGTCAATATATCCAATATTATTTTTGCATTTGCCGAATCAAGCGAACCCGTCGGCTCATCTGCAATTATAAGTTTGGGTTCACATATCAACGCGCGCGCAATAGATACACGCTGTTTTTCCCCACCCGACATAGTATGTACGCGCTGTTTAATTTGATTTTCCAAGCCAACGTCTTGTAAAACAGTTATAGCTTTTTCAATCCTATCCGCTTTTTTGCTTTTACCAAGCGCCAAAGGAATAATAACATTATCAATGGCCATAAACTCTTCAATCAAAAATGGTTTTTGCGTAATAAATCCAATTTTTTTGTTGCGAAACTCAGCTAAGCGGTCATACGAATAGTTTTGCGTACTTTCGTCGTCTAGTATGTACTCGCCTCGAGTAGGCGAATCCATACTTCCAATAATGTTTAACAGCGTAGATTTTCCCGCGCCGGATTTTCCTACAATAGCAACAAACTCGCCATCATCTATTGTCAACGAAACGTCATCTAAAGCCGCCTTCTCGTTTATTTCGCCCTCGTTGTAAATTTTATAAATATTTCGGAGTATTAGCATTTATTTGTTCTCCTATATGTTTTAATTTTTTATACTTCTTATATTCTAAAATAAACAAAACCGCAAACATTAATACACATATCCCTAATACACCAAAGCTCAGCCAGTACAACCATTGATAAAAATAGTAGCTGATACCTGAAAACAATATATTGGTAACATAGGTTTTGTTTGCATACAGCAACGAAACAATAAAACTTATTGCTCCAAATCCAACAAAAAAATAAGACCTATACTTTCCACCCAGCAAAAGGATTGTAGCAAAAAATATAACAAGCAAGACACATAATTTCAAAATAGGATTTTTGATAAATGCCTCTTCATTTGGTTGCGCAAAAAAAATATCGGCACTAATTCGGCTAATTTCATGATCAAAAAATACAGTTCCAAATTCTTCAAGATTTATATTTGTAAAATTTATTAGCGTTATTTTTTCATATGGTTCGTCAACATAATTGGAAATATCTAATCCATCTACCGCAAATACACCGCTACCTGTTTTCAAAAAGTCATATCCTTCAAGCAATACGGGCAATCTTTCGCCAAAAAAGTCGCCACATATGATAGCGTTAATTTTTTGAGTATTTCCGCTTTTATCATTTAATTCAAAGCTGACCTTATCGCCTGCTTTAAACTTTTTCCACCTAAACCCCTCAACATAAATTGGATAATACCCTTCTTCAATTTCGCCATTATATGTTTTATTAGTTAGACGCTCTTTACTTAACGTGTCACTAAGCAATATTACGCTTTGACTTAGTTTATTATCGCCATTAACTTTAGTGTCAAGTTTTGCTTTTGAGGAAATATACCCTGCATAAAAATTACTATTTGCTACCAGTTTGTCGTCCATTGCTTGAATCGACTTTTCGTCTTTAGGAATAAACTCATAACCTTTAGATGTCAATGTCTTATCATACTCGGGGAGATGTTTAGAACCCTGCAAAAAAGCTGCTTCTGCGCAACATTTTCCGCATGAGATTGAAAAAACCAATGTTAAAACAATACAAATAAGAAGCTTGATACCGCTTAATTTAATTTTAAACTTTTTCATACCAACCCCCTATTTGAACGAATCTGCCAATGCCTTTTTTGATATATAAATAGATGATATAGCTACACACAGCAAAATTAAGGCAAAATAACCTCCGCCAAAAGACAAAGCGTACTTTAAATTTGCAAGATTTAGAACTCCAATGACATTCATAAAGTAAAATCCAAATATCGAAAACAATAAAACTATGCCTGCTAACGCAAAATAATAAACCAAAAATGATTGCAAAATATCTTTAAATTTACCACCGCAAACGACTAGTACCATTAGTGATTTTTTACTGTTATCGTAGGCTATCGCCACTATTACAATTAGCGAAAAAATAGATAAAACACCCGACAATATTGCAAATGGCATAATCATATTTTTGTTATCTTCAATTTCCCTATGTGAGCCTAAAAATAAATCTTCTAAAAAAATAACTTCTCCGGCCGACCTAAGTAATTCAATATTTTTATTAAAATCACTTTGGCTTAATTCTTCGTCGAAAATTAACAAAGCACCATTTGCTATAAAATATTTTTCGTCATCTTTGTTTGTGTACTTGCCTTCGATAATTAATGTCGGTTCCTTAATTCTTTCATTTAAAACGGAAAATGACTCAACCGGACCTTTGCCAAAATATGGCAACTTTGCTGAATTGTCGAATATGCCTACAATTTTCACCATGCCCTTTTTATTCAGCCCCGAATCGTAATTTAATGTTGTTATATCTCCAACATGATAGCCTGTTGACTCTGAGGCAACAGCGTGAAAAATATTTTCTTCAGGCGCAACCTCGCTTAACCATTTACCTTTTTTAACTTTCACATCAAACATCTTTTCGCCATATGATGTCACATTTTTTGTTTTAATTTCACATCCGTTTTCTTGCACTGCTCCCGAATACGAACAAGATGCTATATTTTCTAAGCCTTTGATTTGTGGTTTACACTCATCCCAATCAAATGATGTCATAATTGTCGGATGAAAAAAAACTCCCCTTTCATTCTCAAACGCGCTATACATCCGCATACTATCTTTTGCGGTGTCAATCAGTAAAAAAGTAAAAATAGATGATACTAGCGACACAGCTAGCAAAAATGCAACTAATATATTTAATCCTACTTTCTTTTTTAGCATTAAACCACCAATTTTGAAACTAGTCACAATTATAATCCACCTTTATTGTTTTAATTTGATTTACAATAGGCATTGAAAAAATACACGTAATAATCAAAAAAGTCAAATCCGCAATAAGATAGTCTTTAAATTTTAAAAAGTACGTTCCAAACATTGAAACGAAATTATTTAACCACACGCGTTCAAGTAAAAGATAAGTCAAATTACTTATTAAAAAAACTGAAAACATAACAACAAAATACACAAGCGCAAGTCGTTTAATTATATCATTTGGTTTGTAACCCAAAAACCTATATACCGAAATAACTTTTTCGTACTTTTTAATTAAGTAAATAACGGCAATCGGTAACGGGGTTAGCGAAAACAAAACATAAATCAGCATACCTCCTATTAGAGGCATATCAATCATCAGTTCAAAAAAACTTGGTTTTTCAGGAATATGTACATTGTCGTTTGGAAATGCATTTGAAATTTCATTTACAATTTTTTTATAATTTTTAAGTGGCTCGGCGACAATTATTGCGCCAACAGCTTCAGATTTGTCAAATTCAAAATCTTTATGAAAAATGTATTCAGCGGTAGAATCAATGTAGCCCACCACCGTAAACTCTTTTAAATTGTATATGATTTTAGAACCGACTTCAATACCCGAATTGCCAGTTAATACTTCATTTACAGCGTTTAAACCCCTGCCTGAAACAATTTTAACATTGCTATCCTTAATTTGCACTTCACTGTTTGTTGACAAAACTAGCCTAACAGCTTGGTAGTTTTTAAGGTTAAGTTTATTTACATTTTCAACCACATTATCCTGTTCAACAAATTCAACGGCAAAATTATTGTTTATTACGGTTAAACATATTTTATAACAATAATTGAATAAATACAATAAAAAAACCATAGCTACAAGCAAGCATATATATATGCTTGCTTGCAATAAAACATTTTTCTTTAAAAAAGTTTTATACATCTTATTGATATTGAATAATCTGACTTAAACCTATAATTCCGCCTGTTGTTGATGTAGCAGATCGTTGTTCTGAAGTTGCTCCATGATAAGTACGTACAACATTAAATGCATTCCATGGTAACGAAGCTGTTAACTCCAAAGTGCTAGAATCTTTTATAGTTGCATTATCATTACCTGAAAAACCTGCTGCGCTTTCTATTATTACACTCGAAAAAATACTAATGCGCTTTGTACAATCTTGTACAACTGTTCTGGTTTTTGCAACCTTACCTGACCGAGTTACCGTTGTTGTCATAAAGTATGTAACTCCATCATTTACATATTGTTGCTCTTGTATATCGCAATAGTCGTTAACTAGTGGTCTATTGGAATTAAAGTTGGCTGACGTGATAATATAATTTGAAGCATAAGCGATTGACCCCGCTCCAATAGCTAGCGTACATAAAATTGTGCATACTAAAAAAATAATTTGTTTTTTCATAAGAAATTCCCCCTTTTCTTTTAAAATATCATACATTTATTTATTTGTCAATAGTTTTTTTAATATTTTTCCAAACAACGCTACGTAAAAAATTATTAAAGTTACTAAAATGAAATTGCTAACAAAATATTTCCCACACAATTACGTATCCACCTATTTTTATTATAACATCACATCATATTAATGTCAATGTTTTAAAAAAAACATATTGACCTAATCTTGACGTAAAAAAGGCAACCTAAATAGGTTGCCTTTTAACATAACTTAGTAAAACTTCAATAGATTTGTTTGTAGATTTTTGCCTTGTCGCTTATGCAGCAACATAGCCCCAAACAACTGTTGCATTGCAGTACTCTTTCCAATTAGCGGCCCAACCTGCTGGTTGCTTGCCATCGCCTGGATTTGCCGCTTCACAGTATATTGTTTCAAGTGCTTTGCATTCATAAAACTCTCTGCCACCCATTGAAACAACACTTGATGGTATTATTATTGATTTTAAAAGAGTACATCTAACAAATACATCTTCTCCTATGCTCGTTATGGTGCTAGGAATAATTAACTGTTCCAGACCTGAGCACTCAAAAAACGCATGATTAGCTATCTTTGTCACACTTCCGTCAGTTGGGATAACACTGTTTTTGCAACCTAAAATCAAGGTGTCTGTTGCATCTTCAATCAGGCAGTTGCCTGCGCTGTAATATGTTGTATTGCTCGCCTCAACATCGATTGAGGTCAGCCCACTGCAACCGCCAAATGCAAGTATCTCTATTCTTGTCACACTAGCGGGTATTGTAATTGAGGTCAGTCCTTTGCAATTATTGAATGCATATTCAACTATACTTGTCACACTATTTGGAATTATGATTGAGGTTAGTCCAATGCAACCACCAAATGCATTTCTTCCTATATTTGTCACTTTATTTGGTATTATGATTGAGGACAGTACACTGCAACCAGCGAATGTACTATCCTTTATGCTTGTCACGTTTGCAGGGATTGTAAAGTTAACAAGTGCGGTGCATCTATAGAATGCTTGCCTACCAATTGTCGTTAACATACTTCCACTTTCAAAAGTTACGCTTGTTAAGTAGTACTTTTCAGTAAACGCACGCTCTCCTAATTCCGTTACGCTTGCAGGAATAATTACACTTTTCAAGTTTTGTGGAAAAGCATCAAAGCCCAATGACGTAACCCCACTTGGTACAATCATATTTTCCAAGCGACCGCAAGTTGCAACAACCATATTATCTTTGATTAGGCAATTATTTTCAACTCTAAATGTTGTATTGCCATTTTCAATTATAAACTTTTGTATGCCAGCATCAACAAAAGCGTTGTAACCCACAACACCACCAATGTCCGTTAAAGTTGCCGGAATAGTAAATTCTGTCAACCTACCATTTCCCTTAAATGCCCTGTCGCCGATTGTTGTAAGATGACTTACATCATCATATACTACTTTTTCCAAAGAATAGCATTGGAAAAATGCATAATTACCAATAGTAATGAGAGAACTTGGCAATGTTACGCTTTTGATTGAATAAATTTCTCTGAATGCGCTTTCGCCAATCGCTGTCACTGGATAATTGTTATAAGTTTCTGGGATAACAACATACTGTGCAGTGGATGTGTGCGCGTACTTTGTCAAAGTTGCGCTTGTTCCGTCATTAGTAAATGTCATACCCTCTGTTGACGCCGACCACTTTGCCGTGAGGTTGTACACTGCGTTGTTTTCGCCTTTCAATGTCACTATGCTTGCGCTGTTGTTATCGGTGATTTGAGTTTCGCCATTGTACCAACCTTGGAAAACAAAGCCTGCTTTTGTAGGCACTGCTGGGCAAGTGAACGCTGTGTCATAAGTCGCTTGCATAGTTGTGACACTGGTGTCACTATCTGCGCCGTCATAATTGAAGTTGACGGTGTATGTGAAAGCTGTCCAAACTGCGTAAAGCGTAATTCCACCTGCTGTCATTGTATAGCTTGCG
The DNA here is from genome assembly GCA_036654095.1 of Clostridia bacterium. Taxonomy (GTDB): domain Bacteria; phylum Bacillota; class Clostridia; order Christensenellales; family CAG-917; genus JAVVSR01. The sequence goes on along the minus strand of JAVVSR010000018.1, from coordinate 343 downwards.
CCGTCAGAGTAAACAACTGCGCCGTCAGCCGTTGTTGCCCAACCTGCAAAGGTGTAACCTGTTTTTGTAAACACGTTAGCTGTCAATGCTGCCGCAGCGTCAGTCTTTATTATTTGGTTTGCAATTTCGCCCACACCACCATTTGAGTTAAAAATGACCGTGTTGTCGTTAGACGTCCAAACTGCGTAAAGCGTAATTCCACCTGCTGTCATTGTGTAGCTTGCGCCGTCAGAGTAAACAACTGCGCCGTCAGCCGTTGTTGCCCAACCTGCAAAGGTGTAACCTGTTTTTGTAAACACGTTAGCTGTCAATGCTGCCGCAGCGTCAGTCTTTATTATTTGGT
>JAVVSR010000017.1:31266-33128 GCA_036654095.1 Clostridia bacterium | reverse complement strand
GATTGATTGATTGATTGATTGATTGATTGATTGATTGATTGATTGATTGATTGATAGACTTAAACCTCACATACACAATAACGTTAAAAAACAAACGCGCTTAATTGTTGCGATTATCGATATCCTCAATTAAAAAGTTATATACAATAGGCTTATTGCTGTTGGTTTTATAAGCCGAATCAACATCAAAGAAGTTTGTATCGACATTAATTTTAAACCTATTTGAAGCATTATGATACGAAACCGTTAAAATAGCCTGCTTATGTTCGGGTTCGGAAATTCTAACCGAAATAACAACATACGGATTTTTATTTCCACCACTCATCATTTTAGCGCGCCCTTCAGGCGTAAACCCAGCGGGGACATTTGCATAAACGCCATCAGCGACGCCTGCCGAGCCGTCCGATGCAGGGGGTTGATAAATTTTATCCTCATTGCCATCCCAAAAAACCATACGAATATCCAAAACCATAATGGTTTCATAAAGCAACGTTGTAAGCTTTGTTGCGTAAACGGCATCGTAGTATTCATTCTCGGAAACAGTCGCAAAATTTGGCCTAACGTTTTGGCTTTTTAAATCGGTAACCGCCGAAATAGCAAAGCGAAAAATCTCCTGAGTATCCGACTCGGCAGACGACCGCTCGCGCCGTTCAATAGCTTTGTCAACGTTTGGCACGGTGAACCCTACCAAAATTGCCATAATCGCTATGACGACCACCATTTCAATAAGCGTAAAGCCCTTTACATTTTTACCCAATTTAAAAAACATTGTTACACTACCTCACGTTTATTATACTACCATTGTTTAATATTTGTCAAGAGTATGTAAAAGTAAACACATTTGCGATTTGCCCTAAATTTCCAATGCGCCACAAAACAAAATTGTATTTTATAATTTAAGCAATGACTTTAAAAAAAATCGATACCCTGCAAACGCAAAAAACGCGTCACAAAAAAGCGCAACCGTGGCGCTGTTAAAAATAATTAAAAAAGGCTTTGCAAATGCAAAGCCTAAATAGTTTTAGCTTTTTAAATCAGCTATGGTTTTCAAATCAAGAGTTTTAGTTATAGGATACTTCCCTGCGCGCTTTGACAAAAACGTAATGTCAATGTATCTAATATACAAATCGCCGTCTTTACGCAATTCAATTTTATATTTGTGCGAATTCGACGGCCCTGCCTCATCAAAGGTACAACCACTGTAATCGTCTTTAAGTTCAGCGCATAAATCCTCAACAGTAAATGATAGGTTGCTTCTATTCATTAATATATGATTGGAGTAAATATCCTTGCAAGTATTTAAAATGTTGGCAGCCTCGGTTGCGGCAATACTATCTTCAGACTTCTGCTTTTGGCCAATCAGCGCGCCACTAACCACCCCTGCAAGCACCGCCATAATGGCAATAACCACTACTAACTCAATAAACGAAAAACCCTGTTTACCTAACATCTTGATTTTCATATGTAATACCCTCCCCCTCTGTAATTTTTTATTATACATCTGCAAGTATTATGGCTTGTTAAATTATATGCAAAACCCCCACAAGATTGCCACACTTTTAACAAACTATATATATTATACACCTTTAAACCGCGCTATGCAATACCTTTTGCAAACTTTGTACATTTGTTTAAAAACATAATAATGTAAATTTAAACTATTAAAATTGAAAATTTGTAAATTAAGTTAAATTGAAATATAAACAAAAAAAAATTGCGCAAACGCACAGTGGACACTGCAAAAAATATACTGTGAAATGATAATAAAAAAAGGCATATAAAAGGATAGCATTAGTTAAATGCGCAACTAATTTTAATTGCATAAGTTGTTTCAAAAAAAATATAAAGCGACAGCGACTAGC
>JAVVSR010000017.1:29366-31166 GCA_036654095.1 Clostridia bacterium | reverse complement strand
GACTAGCGACAGCGACTAGCGACAGCGACTAGCGACAGCGACTAGCGACAGCGACTAGCGACAGCGACAGCGACAGCGACAGCGACAGCGACAGCGACAGCGACAGCGACAATACTAATTAAAAGGTTTGATAAAAAAAAAGCTAGGGCAAATGCCCTAGCTTTAATGTTAAATTTACTTGTTTGTTTAATTAAGACTTAGCTGGTGCTGACCACGCTGCGCCTTTGCTGACCTTAAAAACACCTGTTGTAGGGTCACATTCAATTAAATATCCAAGAGTACTTTTTGTTTTAACGCCTTTGTACGCGATTATAACTTCAAACTTTGCAGAATCATAAGTAACAACGAATTTATGACTACCAGCTTTTTCAGTGTCTCCGGGTGCCTGAATAGTCGTCGAAGCTACTAGTGCACCTACTGCTACTGCTTCCGAGTTGTCAACCTGCCACTCGTCTAAAGCAGTTTTCATTGTTGCAACCGTTAATCCGTCATCATTGCTTGCTTGTGCAGCAAGAGCTTGACCTATTGAGCTAGCTAATGCTTTTGCTTCAGAATCAGCGGAACTATCTTTTTGTTTATTTAATTGGCCGAACATTGCGCCACCAACTACGCCTGCCAAAATTGCCATAATGGCAATAACTACGATAAGCTCCACAAGGGAGAAACCTTTTTTGTTCTTTCTAAGTTTTAACATTTTGTTAATCCTCCAAAATAATATTTTTTATTTTTATTATATTAAGCCTTGTCAGCTTATTACCTTTAATATAGTGATGTTGCTGTTATGGTTGGCTGTTGGCTGTTGCCTTGTTGCCTGTCGGCTGTTGCCTGTTGCCTTGTTGCCTGTTGCCTGTTGCCTGTTGCCTGTTGCCTGTTGCCTTGTCAGCTTATTACCTTTAATATAGTGATGTTACTGTTATGGTTGCCTGTTGCCTGTTTGTTGAAGCTGTTTAAATTGATTAACCATTAAACTTTAAACCTAAGTTTTGCACCAACTTTGCAAGCAAATTAATCAACTGGTTGTGCGCCAAAATGTTGCTAGTTAAAAAAATAACACTGACACAATCGGCATTACAGCACCTCAACTTCTTTTATTATACTATACATTACCCTTGCCGTCAATACCTTTTTTTAAATATTTTTAAGCTATACTGTTGTACAAAATTACACAATAGAACAATTTTACTTTTATTTAATAAATAATATTTAAATGTTGATAGCCAAATTTTACTATTTATTGTGCAAATTCGCTTGAAACTGCGTGAAAATAGGTTAATTTTGGGATTTATTTTAAATTATTCAAAAATTTAACAAATATTATTTTATTATTTTTTAGTAAAATTTTGTCATTTTTTAATTTGATAATTTTAACGCTTTTTTTTAAAACAATAAATATAAAACTTTTTTATTATAATTTTTACTATTTTTTTATATAAAGTTCACATTTTATTATAAAATTTATGTGCTAAACAAGTAAAGTATGCTTATAAGCGCATATGTTTTGTTTTAAATATAATAATTGCGCTAGGCTAATTTATCCTAAAATTGATTATTTTAGCCCAAACTAGCTAAGCCCAATCTAGCTAAGCCTAATCTACCAAACCCAATCTAGCTAAGCCCAAACTAGCTAAGCCCAATCTAACTAAACCCAATCTAGCCAAACCCAATCTAGCTAAGCCCGATCTACCAAACCCAATCTAGCTAAACCCAAACTAGCTAAGCCCAATCTAGCTAAGCCCAATCTAACCAAGCCCAATATAGCTAAGCCCAATCTAGCTAAACCAATATAGCCAAACCTAAATT
>JAVVSR010000017.1:9147-29266 GCA_036654095.1 Clostridia bacterium | reverse complement strand
ACTAAACCCAATCTAGCTAAGCCTAATCTACCAAACCCAAATTAGCTAAGCCTAATCTATTTAAACCCAAATTAGATAAATCCAATATAGCCAAACCTAAATTACTAAACCCAATCTAGCTAAGCCTAATCTACCAAACCCAAATTAGCTAAGCCTAAATTAGCTAAACCCAATCTAGCTAAGCCTAATCTAGCAAGATATTAGCTTGATTATTTAACACATTTTTTAAACTTTAAAATCAAATATGCTGCGCTAGCTAATGCTTATTTTACGGAGTATGGCTCAAATACTTTAGTTATATCATTTTGTTTAATTAAAAAAACTGCCGTTTTTAAGCGACAGTCATTTTATGTTCAATTTTTAATTTTAATTTTCAACCGTTGTATCCGCTTTAAAAAGCCCTTGCTTAGTGGCCGTTTTTATCCGCTTTAAAAAGCCCTTGCTTTAGATATATAGTAAATATATTAAATACTATATATTAACCTATAAAACTCAGGCATTGATGTAGTGCCATTAGCGATAAGCGTACGAATACTATCCACCAAAAACGTTGCGCCGTGTCCCTTAGCAAATTCCCTAATTTCGTCAGTGGTGTGGCCTTCGGAAATCATACGTTTAAGTTCGCTAGTAATTTCAATAAGTTCATAAATAGCGGTACGGCCTTTATAGCCAGTATTTCCACAACGAGGACAGCCTACGGGTTCACAAACTTCGGTAATGCTTGGGTCCATCAAGAGAACTTCCTCCTCGACGGTAACTTTGCGACGTTTTTTACATTCGGGGCAGAGTTTTTTAACAAGCCTTTGCGCAACAACGCAGTTTACAGAAGCGGCGACCATATATGGAGCAACACCAATATCAATTAAACGAACGATACTACTTGCGGCGTCGTTGGTGTGGAGTGTTGACAAAACCAAGTGACCTGTAATAGCGGCACGAATAGCAATTTCGGCGGTTTCGCTATCACGAATTTCACCAATCATAACGATATCCGGGTCCTGACGGAGGATAGCGCGCAGGCCACTTGCGAACGTTAAGCCTGCCTTAGCGTTAGTTTGAACTTGGTTGACACCGAAAATCTGTTTCTCGACAGGGTCTTCGACGGTGGTTATATTGACGTTAGGCTGATTAAGTTCACTTAATACGGCGTACAGTGTAGTGGATTTACCGCTACCAGTTGGGCCAGTAACAAGGATAATCCCGTTTGGCGCTTTAATAATTTTTGAAAACTGTTTAAAAAGTTTATCGGGCATACCCAAGTCGGGCAAAGTGATAAGCGCGGCATCTTCAGTTGCAAGTAGACGCATATTGACCTTTTCGCCATATATAGTAGGCAGGGTGCTGACACGCAAGTCGATATCAATGTCGCCGTTATTAAAGTCAATACGGCCATCTTGAGGCACACGTTTCTCGGCGATGTTTATGCCTGCCAAAATTTTGCAACGCGATACAATGCTATTTAACGTTGCCACGTCTAAACGCATACATTCTACCAACTCGCCATCGATACGCATTCTAACAAGGATTTGCTCGGCAAACGGCTCAATATGAATATCTGATGCGCGACGCATATATGCCTGCGTTATCAAACTGTTTATTAATTTAACTACGGGCGTATTGTCAACACGACTTTCAATTTCAGTCATCTTGGCCTGCGTCGCCGCAGATGTCATCTGAATAGTTTTCTGTTCGGCGTCGGTCGATACGAAAAACGAGCCTGCATTAGTATAGTACTTTTCAATCGCGCTTTCAATGATACTCTTTGGAGCAAGCACAAAACCTACGTCCATTTTAGTTACCATCTTAATGTCTTCAAACGCGCTTATATCGTGGGGGTCGTGCGTAGCTATAATTATCTGCGCATTTTTAATATCCAACGGCATAATACAGTGCCGCTTAACAATCTGCTCGGGAACATTTTTCAATATCTCGGGACGGCGAACAACTAGCTCGGTATTAATGTATGTCGTGTTAAAACGCTCGGCCATCGCCGCCAACATCATATCTTCAGTTATTATCCCGCGCGACAACAAAATTGCCGATACCTTTTCATTTGGATGCGTCTTTTGCCATCTCTTAGCATCATCAAGTTGCGCCTGCGTTATTTGCTTTTTCTCAAGTAATATATCGCCTAAGCTAATACCCTTTTGCATTTTTCCTCCGTCGTGGCGACCTACTTCACCACAATAAACATAATTACATTAATAAATGCCCCTCTAAAAACATCTATTACTTGAAACACTATAAATATTAAATTCCTCTTTCAACATTCTATTTTACAATACTTACCATTTTTTTGCAAGTTTATCACAAAAAAATTATCCAAATATATTCGATAATTAAAAACATCATTTTAAAAGCTTTACAAATATCTGATACTTTAAGCTATAAACTGAAAAATTGATTTTTTATTAATCAAAAAAACACCTTCCAATAGCCCGCCATTTAAAACAAAAATCTAACACTTTATTATTAGATTTTTTAACCGATTTAACTTAACTATATCATAACATCATAGGCCAAATAAACGCATATACAAGCCTATCAAATTGTTGCCAAAGAAAACCGACGTAACCGCGCCCAACGCAATAAACGGGCCTAGCGGAAGCTCAAATCCTTTCTTTGCAACTTTGCTTATAAGTAAAATTGCACCTACTAACCCACCTAATATTATTGCAAAACCAAATGCCACTAAAGTCAATTTAAAACCAAGAACTATGCCCAATGCAAAAAATAGTTTTATGTCGCCTCCGCCTATGCCTCCGCTTGTAACTAACGCTACTATGTACAACGGAACGCTAACAACAACCGCGCCCACTAACCTGTGCCACCAAATTATTTCGGGCTGAGTGAAAAACAGAACCACCCCTAAAGCCATTATCAATAAAACTATGCCATTTGGAATTTCTTTAGTATCCAAATCAATGAATGTCATAACTAACAATGCGCTAAACAGCAAATCAAAAATAAACGCATTGATACTTATCCCAAAATAGTACGCCGATAGCACCCACATAATACAGTTTATCGACTCAACTATTGGATATCGTACGCTGATTTTTTGCTTGCAAAACCTACACTTTCCGCCCAATATAACCCAACTAATAACAGGAAACATATCATACCATTTCAGCTGTTGCAAACATTTTGGGCAGTAACTGTGCTTTTCAGAAAAAAAGATTTTTTTAGGAATTCGATAAATACAAACATTTAAAAAGCTACCTACCGCAAGCCCAAATAAACCCGATACTATTAAAAAGTATATTTCCATTATATCCATTTTCTTCTCTCACGCGAAATGCAAATACGAATAATCGTGTTCAGCTTCCACTTTATTTATAAAATAATAACGTCCGTCTTTTGGCCATAGGTCGCCATATTGATTGCTATAATGAAACACGGTATCAACTTTTGTTTGCATTTTAATAGGGCTACTTATCCGCCCCGTTGAAGAATATACAACTTTTGCGCCCTTTAGAACATCTGCGCATATAAGCACATTTTGCCACTTGCCACTGCCACTTTTAATCGCCCTAAATCTTAGGTTAATTTTAAATTCGCCATATAACGATTTGCTACTTACAGGGTTATTCTCCAAGTCAACTTCGCGGAAATAAGGCTGATACGACGGCGATGAACCCTTTAATTTGTAAACTAGCACATTTGAAACGTTATCAACATATGATGTAAGCGTTTTATATTCCAAACTTCGATTAAACGGAGCTAACTCGGGCAACACTGGCTCCTTTTTGGCGGTGCCGTCAACATCAATGTAGTAGCGCGTAACAATGCCTCCGTACGGCAAGTCGCTGTCATATTCCTTGCCTGCGCTAGACGGATTTTCACTTAACGCGCTATCTTGAAGATATATTGTATTTGCGCCTTCAATTAACTTAACAATTTCCTTTTCGACAATCTTGCTTATATCTTTTGCGGCAGCTTGTTCCTTGTTGCTGTTGTAAAAATTTGTGCTGCTTGACAAAAGCGAACCAATAAGCACCGCGAGTATTGCCATAATCGTGGTGACGGCTATCGCCTCTATTAGCGAAAAGCCTTTTTTATTGTATTTTAAAAAGTAACGTGCTTTGCGTAAAAGTTTTAACATATGCTGCCTAAACGTAGTTTTTTTAATCTGCGTAATGAAATTTTAAATTATATCATCTTCGTAATATCGATTTTGCTCCAATCCGTCGCCAATAAAGATACTTCTGTTGTCTGACGTAACATACTCAATGCAACTTACGGCGTTAATAGTTTGCGCCTTTTTCGGTTTTTCAACTTTATTTACCAATTCCGTCGCTCGGGAAACGGGGACCATAAGGGTAACCTCGCCAGCTTTAGTGGCATACGTCAGCTTAGCGTAGAACATATTAATAGGGTTGAGTTTATCGCCTATTGTAGTTGTAACAAGATTTTTAGGGCACAAAATTATGCGCTTAAAATTATCTTCGTGCAACATTTTTTGCGCTTCGGTTTGTTTAATTTCCTCGCGTTTAGCATCGCTCATGTACCTAGTAGAGTTTGTGAACATACTAAACGCCATTGTCCCAATAATAGCAAACAATGCAATGGCGCAAACGCACTCAACAAAGGTAAAACCTTTTTTATTAAGTTTTTTAAACAATCTAAACTTTTTCATAATGCCTCAGTTTAATCAAATACATAGCCTACAAACGACCATTTTTCCGAACCTTCAATAGTAGTTGAATTGCTTGAATCGGGGTTAAACACAACACTTGCGCCGCCCGTGCCAGTAGCGTCGGGGTCAAGCGCAGAGAATATCAATTTACCCGAGTTGCTGCCTTCAAGCTCAATTTTTTTAGCTACAATAGATGCCTTGTTGTTTTGTGATGATGCTGTCGGAAGAATGCCCAAAATACCTCTACTGATGTTAGTGTAGGTACCATTTGGCAAGTACACAAAGCCGTTTACAAGCCCACCACGTCCAATACTTAACGTATTTTTTTCACTTGCGCCAACAATAAACAAGTTACCAACACTGTGTGAAGCTATTTTAGTATGTTCCACTTTTTGGTTTGCGCCAATACCGCCTCCATGCTTAAAATCATAGCTGTATTCATCGACATTTCCCGACAAGAAGTGAGTGCCTAAACGAGCGTCGGTTTTGTCATCTGAAGTATTATCAACGGCAAGTTTATAAGTTTTTCCACTCATACAAGTGTCGTCAACCAAAATTAGATAAGCATTATTTTTGCCTGTAACTTGAATTGTAGTTTTAAGGAAAACAACTTCAGGCGTATTAAAGTACACAAATATATCTTGTTTGCTTGTGTCGAGGTTAAGCACCACGCGACGCGTTCTTGTAACGGTTGCTAAGTTAGTTTCTTTTTCAATTTCCGCAACATTCTGACTTGATGAAAAATACAGATTTCCCGCAGGGAAGTTAAAGTAAATATTTTTGTCAATGTCATACTCTATTTGTGATTGAATTTGCGTTGAGTCTTCCCCTGCAAAAACAGCGCCCGCAGCTGTCCACATATTTTGCTCGGACATTGGGTCAACAGACATTCGGCTAGCCGTCAATTTATTAGTTGCTCCACTAGGCGCTACGCCCGTAAACGTCATAGTCCAAATAGCCTCGTTTATCGTATCGCTATATCCTAAACATTTGTCAGTTTTATCGCTTGCAATCATTATAGGATTTGCAACTTTATTAGTATCATAGGCCTTAACTTGCTTTGTTTTTTGTTCCGATTTAACTTCTGTGTATTCAGTCACTTTCCCTTCAGCAATTAATTGGTTCATTGAAATTTGAGTTGAGTTTTCACCGCCACCATTATTTCCTGCAACATACTCTTTAGGGTCTTTTGCAAAAACTTCGGCAAACTTTTCGTTAGCCATTTCAGTAAAAATATCATTTACACAGGTAACTTCGGTAATTTTACTTGCAAACTTTGATTTTTTACCCTTTAAATACATCGCATAATCTTTATTGTCATTTTTACTTCTAAAGAATGCCGTGTCTATAAATTTTGCCACAATATCATTTGAGCTAACTCCTGAAAAGTGATGTCTTGCCGTGTCATAACCAGCCAACGCATTTCCTTGCGCTGTGTTAATGTTAATGCCATAGTTTGCGTTACTTGAGAACAGCGCAACTGAATTAATTGCATTAAAGGCATCATAAAGGCCATACACGCCATCTTCAAAACCTTTTTTGCTATCATATCCTCTTTTAATAATATTTAAACTTCCGTCTTCTTTATTAAACCAACTTCTATTCCACGAGTCATTAATGATGTTGCCATCATAGCTACCAGCTTCACCTTCTCCTCTCCCACCAAAAACTTTATCGAAAATATTAAAAGGCTTCTTGACTTCAGTAGAAAATGTTCCATATAAGTCCGCATTTACATATTTCATACTACTTCCATCCATGTAACCTTCACTGCCATTACAGGTGTCTTTAATAATAAAATTTAAATCAACTTGCGCGATTTTATTAAAGAAAGAGTTTAAAACGCCTACATATTCTTCCTCTGACCTATTCTCAGCGCTAAAGTGTTTCATAAAGTTCCACATATCATATTGCGAAGTTACTAAGTTTGTACCACGCACTGTTGCGCCCTCTTTACCTAAATTTGTGATAATTTTACAATCATTAAGATTTGATGAAACTGTTGCAATTTCGCCATTAGCATAAATACTTGAACAATTAAATTTATCGTGAAATTTTACAGTAAGCGCAGCGGTGTAACCCTCAACTGCAAAGTTTTTTTCAAGCCCGTTTGACGAGTCCTTGTCGCCCTTTGCTGCCTCTATTGTGCGACCATGTGCATTAAGTGTTGAATAAAACAGTGTTGAGGAGCTGTTGCCATAAGGCACATAGCCTCCATTCGATTTTTTTTGATTGTTTATATAAATATCAGTATTTTCTGAAATAATCATTTGGGTATAAATATTTTTTTGATTGCCGTCTATCATTGAAGGTACCCTAGTCATCAAAGGTTTGTCAATGGCTCCACCTTTAATAGCAAGTGACATAAAATCATTTGCTATTTTATCTGATATTTTTTTAGAGTCATTTGCATCTGCTGTCGGATTATATGTTTCGCCATATAACTCGTATAATATCTTTGCAGCCTTTTCTATTTCATTTTTAAATTCTGCTCTAAATGTACGCTCTCTTGTTTTAACCGAATTAACAACTTCCCAGATGGTCCCTTTTGCATAATGACCATCATTGTTTTTATATATCTCCCACCTATTCCAAGTTAAAGTTTTATTAAATAATCGTTTCCCCTCAATAAAACCATTTTTCACTGCTTCGTTTCTAACTTTCCCAAGAATAGATGAAAAATAGCTATTATAATCCATTTTCTTTAATGTTTTATCTGACCAATCCTTGCCATTTTCGGTATTATTTACGCCCAAATTGTCAGGAGCATAAATCATTTTACCTTGCACAAAAATGTCACCCCTAATTGCCGATTGGTTAGGGATAGGACGTTGACAAAGTTTACCGCCACCTACAAGGATATACGGCCTTGCGCAACTTTCAACATAGTTATAAGTGGCGGTTGCGGGATCTTTAATAACTTGCTCGTACGTTATAAAACCTTGATTGGCTTTATCAATAATTAAATTTCCACTGCAATAAATGTTGCCACCAACAACATATCTTGGCACATAGTTAGGGCAACCGCCTATAAATTTTTCAGTTGGCGACTTATACATAAATTCGCCAATAACAGGTTTTTCCGATTCAACTTCACTATTTAACTTTCTAAGTATACCATTTTCATTATAATAGCCTTCAATTTGCGTATCTTTTCCATCTACTTTAATTGAAATAACAGGCCTACTGTCTTCGGTATAAAGTTGCATTGGGGCAATATCTCCAAACTGACCTTTATTCTTATTGTCCATATCGTCAGCTACATTCTTATTGTTTATATCTGCAACTTGACACGCTAAGGCAACGTGATACTTTGTTTCCACAGGTTGGCCATCATAACGGTACGCGAAAAACATTGCTTCGCCAGGCTCACCTTTGCCCTTTTCTCGCTTTTGACCGGCTCGGTTCCAATATTCTACATTGCCAAAACGAGTTTCATACAACGTTGGCAAAACCTTGCCCAAATCTACACCACGCAAAGTTAAATCACCATTTACATAAATATTACCTTGTATTGGAATAACGTTCCATTCGCTGCCGATAATCAAGTTGCCGTCAGCAAAAACACTGCCCGTAATACCCTCGGTAATTTTTGCATTTAAAGCCTTGGTATTGTTGTCGCCGGGATTTTGGTTTACGTCAATAGAAACATCACCCTCAACACGCTTGATAACCAAAGCGTAGTCGTTGGTAGATGAACCTAAATTGTTTGTCATTACAAAACTGTTGCCAAAAACATCTTCAATATAATCATAGCTCGCGGTAACTTCGCCCTTTGCGACAAACTTAATTTCCTTAAACTGACTTCTAAATTTAGCAACAACCTTAACCATAACATTGTCAGTTGCTAACGTCGACTTATCTTTATAAATATCAACATATACATTTGCGCCATTAATAGACACTACACTTTTGCCATCAACCTCAGTTGCGCCGTTAAACTTCAAATTTACAGGTTTATCTGCTGTAACATCCTTTTTTATTTGCGCAGAGTACAATGGTAAAATCGACGCCACATTTTCCTTTAAGTTTTCAGCCACGGTAAAAGCAGCCTCTTGCGCTCGCTGTTGGTTGGTGTCGGCAACGCTTCTAGAAAAAGACGACAGCGTTACAAACAGCATTGAAGTGCCTATGACCAATATAACACCCATAGTCATAATCACTAGCAGCATTGCGCTACCCTTTTTACCTTTGTTAAGGTTAAAAGCCTTTATTTTATTTAGTAATGTCAACATACATTTGCCTCCTAATGACGGTTTTCCGTCAATGCAAGATAGCTTTCCTGTTGTGCCATAAGCCCACTCTCGTAGATGAACCGATTTTTAAAGCTTTCAATGCGCGCGCTTTTATATAAGGTTGTGCGCACGTGACGCACATCGCGCATATATTTAGATTAATTATTACACACAAGTTACTATATTCTACTAATAATAACAATGCAAGTGTGCTTTTGGTTACATTTTTAACATTCCCTTGCTAAATCTCAACGCTCAAAGCTAACTTCAACATTTAAACCAACACATTTACATATCTAGCGCCAAGCATTTTTGTACCTCAACGCTAACTTCAACATTTTAAACCAACACTTTTACATATCTAGCGCCAAGCATTTTTGTACCTCAACGCTAACTTCAACACCTAAACTAACACTTTTACATATCTAGCGCCAAGCTTTTTTGTACCTCAACGCTAACTTCAACATTTAAACCAACACTCTTACATATCTAGCGCCAAGCATTTTTGTACCTCAACGCTAACTTCAACACCTAAACTAACACTCTTACATATCTAGCGCCAAGCTTTTTTGTACCTCAACGCTAACTTCAACTTTTAAACATCAATATAAACTATACTAATTGCCATCACACCTTGCACCGTCTTTGCGCCGGTATCTTTGTCAACAGCTTCGCCAATGGTAATGTTTGTAATATAATATGAGGTATGCCTTGCAATGTCATCAATAAACGACATAAGTTCCGTCAAAGAATGACACACATAGGTAGTTTGGAAATTATAAATCACCTTTCCGCCTACTTCAGTACGCTCGGCTATCGATATGCCATCGCCGGGTTTTATGCCTCGAACAGCTAAATATTGCAACATTCCATATGCGACCATATGGTTGCTACTGTTGTCAGGAAGATTGCCCGATTCAACTTCAGTATTTGTGTCAAGCCCAGGAGCCGCCATATCGGCTAAAAGCTGACGGTTTTCATCAATAAGCCTTTTTAAATTGTTATATTTAGCTTGCGAAAACAATTCTCCCGTGGAAATTTCTTCTTCAATTTGGGCTTGAATATCAAGCTTTATAGTTTCCTTGGCTTCTAGCGCATCATTTTGAGGGGTGATACCATACACATAAAAACCACCAACAATCAAAACAAGTATAAGCACTAAAATCATAGTTTTTTCTTTTTTACTTAGTGTCATTATTCTGCACCTCCTACATCAGCGGCCGCAGTAGTATCAAAATAGAGAGTATCATCAATAACGTTAAATGTAATTTTAAACGAGTAGCCGCCGCCTGTAACCGGAGTAACCGCAGTACTAACTACGCCTGAAATATATTTCGAGTTGTTAAACCCGGAAACGGTATTTGTGGATTTTATAAGCGCATCTTTATACGCGCCCCACTCGTACATAGTCGAACAGGTCGCATCAATAGTCATCGTTTTTGAGGTGTATGACATTGACTTAATCTCGCAGTTAAGCGCGACGGCCTCGGAAAACACAATTTTCAGCACCGTTGACGTTAAATCAATTTGACTTTTAACCTCATCTTTGGTTGCGATAGCGCTTTTAAGTTGATTGGCAACAACCATTGCTACTTGCTCAATACTGTTGTATTCTTTAACTTTATTGCCAAGCTCATCAACTGTGAAAACTGGATTGCCATTTTTATCAAGTTTAACTTCAAACTTGTTAAAGATATTTGCTTGACGCTCATTTTCTGCCTTAATCTCGTCCAGCTGCGCATTTAACGCATCAATTTCCGATTGCGCATTTTTGTTGTTAAATATGCCCATTACATAAAGCATCGCCATTACAGCAACAAGCACAACAACCGAAACAATTAGTACAAACTCAAATGAAGTCGACTGGTTTTGCTTAACAACAAGTTTTTGACTTTCAATAAAGTTTATTTCATTTTTCATTTTAGCCATAATTTACCTCGCTTTAACCAAACTGCCAATCATTGCGCTGACTTCATTAAATTGATTAACGTCAACGCCCTTAATGTTTTCAGGCAGAGGTAGTATTCTAATGTCGATACCAAGATAGTCTGCAAGTTGCTTTTCGCAAGGCGCATATTTAACCGTATCTCCTGTGATAAAAACTGTTTCAAATGGATATTGCTCATACTTCGCTTTGAAAAACTGAATTGACTCGTTTACTATTGAACCAAAATCGTTTACGAAAAATGCCATCTCGTTTGCATAGTTTTCGTTAGGCAACGAATAGATTGGCTTCGTCAATGAAAATATGTGCTTGCCATTTGCAAACATATACGACGTAACCGTCGTCAATCGATAGTCTACCAACATAAACGACTGCGGCAAACTAAGTTGTAAATACGAAACTAATTTGCTTAATGCGCTTTGCGCAATATCGATTTTTTCAAGTTTCATACCTACATCACGACAACACTTTTTTAGATTTGCAATAATCAAGTTGTCAATGTAAGTAATTAAAAGACGCGATTGCTTTTCTTCATTAGCGTTGCGCTCAATTTCAATATAATCAACCGTGTGCGCGTCAGCTAGCTTTTTGTCTGTAAAAAGTTCACCCTGAATAATTGGCATAAGTACGGTAGGCTTCGCGTATGGAAGAAACATCTCCCTAAATGGAATTTTTGAATTTTCCAAAACAAAGTTTACCGATTTTGATTTAATATCGTTTTTACGAATTAAATCCAAAATAGCCTCCGTCAGTTGAAGGTCAATGTTTGTTTGCGTTGGGTCATTTAGAAATTCACTAGGAAAATCCATATCATATACGCTTTGCACCGTAACCTTTTTCCCTGTCGCGGTTGCAAACATTGCCCTAAGTTTATCATTGTTCAAGTATAAATAAAACATAAGCTTCTCCTATAAATTATCCTACCGAATCGTACATTGCAAACATCGGCAACAATATCGAAATCATAACAAATCCAATAACAACAGCCATAAACAACATCAAAATAGGATTTATCATTGATGTCAGCCCCTTTACAGCAGTGTCAGACTCATCTTCAAAATAGGCGGCAGTCTGACTTAAAATTTCATCCAACGAACCCGACTCCTCGCCAACGAATATCATTGTCATCAGTAACGGGTCAAAAGACTCTATCCCCTGCAAGGCGACGGATATGGACTCGCCCCGTCGAATTGCCTCAATAGCGCTTTCAAGCTGATTTTGAATAAATGCGTTTTCCATCATTTCCGATACCATCGTCAGCGCATCAAGCAGATGCACGCCACTGCTACATAATGTCGATAACGAACTTGCAAAACGCGATGTATAAACCATCTTATTTAGTTTGCCTACTATTGGAAGTTTGGTTTTCATCTTAGCCAAAAATAAATTAACCGCTTCAATTTTCTTTAAAATAGGAAGCGCAATTATAATACCGAAAACTACGCATATAATTACAAAATAATTTTTACCGAAAAAATCCTTAATTCCTAAAAGAATTTTTGTAGGCATAGGAAGTTTATCGGGAGAAACCATACCTATCATTTTGGGCATAATTGTCGTCAATAGAACACCTACGACAACAAAACAAATTACCAAAACAATTTTCGGATATGCCGTCGCCGATTTGATTTGACCTTTCTGCTTTTTTTCCTTGTCATAATACTCAGCCATACGTATCAATGTTTCTTCAAGTTTACCGCTCATCTCGCCCGACTTAATCATACTGACTAACAAAACGGGGAAAACAGTACCTAACGTACCCATAGCCTCTGCAAGCGAGTTACCTTTTTGAACCGCTTCAAACAAAGCAGCAAGAACGTTTTTGAGTTTGGGTTTTTCAGTACGCTCGTAAAGCATTTCAAGTGACTTAAGCAAGGGTAAACCCGCATTAAGCATTGACGCTAACTGCCTGCAAAAAGCAAGTACTAAGTTGATATCCAGTTTTGTAAGTTTGCCTGCTTCGCTTTTGCCCGTTGTTTTAAACCAATAGACACGAAGTTGCTTTTCGGCCAGCACCTTATTAAAGTCGTCGTCGCTAGTCGCAACCAACGTACCCTGATGCTTCTTTCCGTCAGAAGACAACGCCTTATACGAATATTTTAACATAACACCTCTCAAATATTAAAAAGCAATATTATAATTACTTTAGTTTATTATAACATAGGCGCGCAGTATTTTCAATACCTATTGTAAGAAAAAAAAATAAAAGTTGTTAATTATTTGTCAAAAACCCTCATTTTTTTTGATTAATCAATATATTTAAAAAAAAATCCTCGTTTTTTTGAAAAAAAAGTAGGTTTCAGAATTTTGTATATTTGTGTAAAATTAATATTATTAGACTATATGCTGAAAACTAACATAAAATTTGTTGCGTAGTGAAATATTGTCCATTATAATTGCCATATTTTGCATAAAATTACAGGAAAATAATGGCAAAATAGCATACTTTATCAGTCAATTAAGCCTTTTAAAGTATCTATTGCGCACTTATAATTTTAATTTGGCCGTATGCCTTAATAATTTAAATGTTAGTATTTTGTTTTATCGTGAAAAACTGTCAATAAATCTTCAAAAATGTTGACATTTCTATTTCTTTTATATATAATCAAGATAAATAAATTTATATAGCAAAGGAATTAATGTATGAAAGAAAAAATCAAAAACATTCCTATTTCCTCGCCTGACAGCGCAAACACATCAGAAGACTCTTTAAAAGTAGCCGTTCCCGAAGTTGCTTCTGTGAAACCCAACGTCAAAGCGAAGAAAGCTGAAACACCTAAAAAGGCTTCAAAAAATCAAAAAAATATAGCTATCACAACTACCGCTGAGAGCGTTACTCCAGTCGAAGAAACCGTGGATACAACAAAAAATGCTAAAAATTCCACCGACAAGTTAGCCGCTGACAACTCAAAAACCGTTAAAGCAAACACCGATAAATCTGCTAAAAAAACTAAAAAGAAAAACTCCTGTGACGACATCTTTTCGCAGGCTATTGTCATTTCATCTCCCGAAGAAGCTAAAAAAGTTTCAACTAAAAATTCTAAGGGACGCACTGCTTTTAAAGTTTTTATGGCTTTGATTTCTGTCGCTCTAATGGCAGGTTCGGGTTACCTTTTCTTGCAAGTATTTGATTTCAACAATCCGCTTGACTTGGAAAAACTGTATCTTGTCGCTCCGCTCGCCGCTCAGATTTTAATTGGTATTATCCTTTTAATTGGAGTTGCAACAGGCAAAAAACGCGTCAGTTTTATTCAATATATTTCTGAAAAAAGTGACGCTAAAGAAGCCGCTAAAGAGGCAAAAGCAGAGGAGTCCGCTCACCCGCGCGCCGACTTATTAAAGCCTGAAGTCGACTTAACAACACGGCCAAATTTTAAAGATAGCTCATACAATATTGACTCTTATTATAAAAAGACTGTTGAGGAAATTAACGGCAAAATTTATACTAGCATTTCAACTTTTGATGAGTCTATTCGCGCGCTCGAATCGATGGGCGCAACAGATATGGAGCTTATCAAAGTCAATATGACTGGCAATGATAAATTTACTGAAATTCTTGACCAAGCTCGCACGCCTACTCTTTCATCTAAAGAATTGGCATTGTATTTTATGTCTAAACCAGGCGCGTATACTATTAAAAAACGTGGCGCTTTAAATTGGACTTTTAAGTATAGCTTTAAGTCATTTGGTATGATTCGCGAAAATCAAGACAGCTACAAAGTTTCAATTAAGTGCTATCCCGACGCCGCCGCAAAATTGAATGAAAAGTATATGGCCCTTGAAGACAGCAACTTCCCAAGCGGTCCATTGTGGTTTTGTTTTAATGAACTTAGAAACTTACCCCCACGCGTGTGCAAATGGTTGATTGACACATCTTTTCAAATTTCACGTTTACAGCAAATTAAAACTGATAAGCTACGCGACTTTAAAACTCCTGCCGACCTTGACATAAACTTTCCTAGCATAATTCAGAGTTATAAAGAACATCAAAATGTTATTGTCTACCCTAAGTTTACATTGATATTTACAACAGGCGGGGAAGCTGACCTTACCACTTATTTATCCAAACCTGTTATTGGAGTAGATACCGAGCAGTTTACTAAAGAATACTATTATAAGTTTAAAACCGCTGATTTGGCCGTAAGTTTCCTTTGTGGGAAAACCGTTTCAGACGAAATGATTGCCACATTTATGGAACACGTTGAAGAAATTTTAATGTAGTATTTATAGGCATATTTATTAAAATAATTTAAAATCGTATTAAAAACCCCTTTATTGTTTAAAGGGGTTTTTTATGTGTATTTAAAATTTACTTAATTAAATTTTTAAAAAAATTTGCGCATATTCACTTTAAAGAAAACAATATTTTGCTCAATTAATAGTTGACGTTGTTTTTAGTTTATCAATTTGATTGCGTTACACTTTATTGTTTAATTGCAATATCTAACTAGCCATTTTGTTGTGCTTCAGCTACAAAAATTAAGCAGTAAAAATTGATACTCTTACTTTATATATGTGTTATCAATGTTAATTACATAATAATATACAGTATCGGATTTGATGTTTTCATTTAACAATGCCCTAATGTCTTTAGCTGTAATTTTGCTTTTGTGCGGCACTACAACGTCAAACAAAACATTTGTATGAGTGTTGCCCTTTACTAACCTAAAATCGTGTATCGATAAATTATTATCACGTTGTAGAATTGCATTAGTTACTAATTCCTTAAGCTCAATAGTTTCAGTATCGTGCGCAGCGATTGGGTCCATATGAATGACCATATGCACATTTAAATCGCGCATAAACGCGCGCTCAATATTGTCTATTTCATCGTGCGCCTCAACAAAACTTTCATCTTCCGAAACCTCAACGTGCATTGACGCGAAACAAATTGCAGGGCCATAACTGTGTATCATTAGGTCGTGAAAACCTAAAACAATCTCAAAGCTCATAACTTCTTTTGCAATTTTATCAACAAATTCTTTATCGGGAGTACTTCCTATCAAAGGATTAATGATTTCCTTAAGCATTCCAATACTTGAAATAACAATAAATAATGAAACAAGAATACCTACATAACCATCAATATTTAGCCCTGTGGTGTGAATAATAATTGTAGAAATTAAAACTGCAATGGTAGTTATAACGTCGTTTCTGCTGTCGGCGGCGCTTGCCCAAAGTGTTTGTGAATTAATTGATTTTCCAAAATTTTTGTACAATAAACCTTGTAAAAGTTTAATTACAATGGCGCAAGCTAACACAACGTACGTGACCGTTTTTACTTCGACCGCAGACGGATTAATGATTTTTTCAATGCCCGATTTAAATAACGTTACACCGATAATTAACACTATAATAGTGATAATCATACCAGCTACATATTCATAGCGCGCGTGTCCAAATGGATGTTGGTCGTCAGCAGGACGACTTGCCATTTTAAACCCCAACAGCGTAACGACAGACGAGCCAGCATCTGAAAGGTTGTTAATTGCATCTGCAATAATTGAAATACTGCCCGATAAAATACCCACAATAATTTTAAGCGAAAACAGCACGATATTTGACAAAATACCAACAATACCTGCAAAAATACCATAATGAAAACGTACTTCCGCATCGGAAGTATTCATATAGTTTTTAATAAATGTTTTTTTAATTAAATTTAACATTATATAATCCAGCATCCTCCGTCGTCCGAGGAATTGTTGTTACTTTTTTTATCCTCTGCTAATTTATCTTTGTCGACTTTTTTAACAGCTTCTTTTTCTATTTCATTATTTTCAATAACTGAGTCGTTTTTAATTTCTTTTTCCATTAAACACGAACATTCGTCGATAGTTTTTTCATTACTTTCTTCATTACTTAGACTTTCACTTTTAGAATTTTCTACAAATTCGTTTTTGTTTTTCTCTTTATTTAAATTATCATTATTTATTTGACTAATTTTGTTTTCAGTATCGCGACTATTGACAGCGTCTGCGATTGTTTTGACATATTCCTCATCTATTGACTTGCGATTATATACCTCTAAAAGTTTATACTGTTGCTTGATGTTAAGATATTCAACATATGCCTCGTAAGCAATATAAACAACCATAGCAAACAAAAAGATAATGTAAGGAGTGCTTGTTTTGATAAAAATTATTATCATAATCAACACTAAGTCGATGGCCATAGCAAAACCCATTGATATAAGCAACACAATTTTTTGCTTTGTCCCCGGTACAATTTGCGGTATAACTTTTGACGCTACATAAAACACCGAAATACCGATTGTAATCGCTTGAAATACCGTTGCCATAACTTGCATTGCCTTGCCAGCCGCATTTGAAAAAACCCCTCCAACTATGACAAAAAACACAAATAAGGTTGCTATTAAAGCGTACCGCTTAAAAAAGTTATCACGACTATGCTCGGCGTCTGTTTTTGCGCAAACGGCGCACTTTTTAAAAAACGTTACTTTTTCAAGCCCGCTTAATTCACGGCCACACTTGCTGCATTTTGATGAAATAAGCAACTCGCCGTATGCTTTATTCATATCGACAGATTTTACTTTTTTCAATATTTCCGCTATTTTTTCATCCTTAAAAACTTCTTTCTTTGATTTCATAATTATCCTTATTTAATAGTTTGTCATTTGATTTAAAAAAATTACGCTGTTAAAAATAAATGACGCATAATACATTCACTTATTTACAAAACATCGCAACAGCAAACATTATTTAAATTAAACATTCATATCTATTAATCACAACATTAAAAAATATCTAAGGTATTTTTATTATTATATCACTGTTTGCGCAAAAATTCAACAGATATTTATAAAAACAAATTGCCAAACCATTTTCTATACTGTATAATTAACTTATCGCACTTTACTTCGCTAAATTATATGTTAAGGAGGGTTTAGACCTATGTCTTTTATTTCAACTTCCACTTTGGCCGCTGCAAATGTAAACAGTCCATACCTCTATCTACTGTATGCTTTTGTTGTGGTTTTTGTAATTTCCCAATGCACATTCTACTTGGTAAAATCACTTAGGCGCGCAAAGGCTTTAAATATGGATATGAGCAAAATAAAACAAGTTATTATTCGCTCTATTTCATTTTCTATTTTGCCATCAATCGGGATTTTTATTGGGATAGTCACGTTAATCGGCGCGTTAGGTATTCCGCTTCCATCAATTAGGTTATCTATTATCGGCGCGCTTCAGTACGAAGCAATGGCCGCTGGTATGGCTGCCGACGCTATTGTCGGGGGAAGCAATGGCCTTAATGCCCTTTTTGGAAACATTACCGCAGAACAATATGTTACGATTGCCGCAGTTATGACAATAGGTATTATTTGGGGGCCACTGTTTATGTTTACCTTATATAAGCGCTTTCAAAAAAACCTCAACAAAGTCACTAAAAGCGGAAGCAATAAATGGAACGATATCCTGTTTGGCGCTGTTTTCGTCGGTATGGTTTTAGCGTTCTTTGTTGTCGCTATCGCTGGTATATTTAAAATGCCGTCTAACATCGCAAGCTATTATAACGTCATTGCCGTAGTCGTATCCGCGCTAGCCATGTGGGGATTTGATGTTTTAATTAAAAAATCAAAACAAGAATGGCTTGAAAACTTTAGCCTTACTTTTTCGATGTTAGCAGGTATGATTGTTGTTGCAGTCATAAGCTATTGCAATCCCAACGCAACCATTGAGCTTGAACAAGCAATGAAACCCGTTGTGGACGCTCTGCTTTTAATATAGGAGGTCAATTATGGATATTTTAAAAATCGCTAACGATAAAGCGCATCGAATTGGTCGCATATGGATGGGCGCGGCGCTATTAATGATGATTTCTATTCCCGTTGTTTCAGGCATTATTCTTGGTACTGGCATCAACTGGAAGGTTCTTATTAGCCCGGGAATAATTGGGATGTTTTTACTTTATATCGTCACAGCTATTGGCGAAGTTGGCCTATATAGCAGCATGCTTGGAACAGATGGCATGTATCTCGCTTTTGTTACGGGCAATTTATCTAACTTGAAAATACCTTGCGTCATCAACGCGCGCGATATTATTGGCGCGGAAATTGGAAGCGAGGAAAACGACATCGCTTCAACCATTTCTATCGCAGTATCATCAATGCTGACAGTTATTGTAATTGCAATAGGTGTTTTACTTATCAGCGTTTCGGGTCTAAAAGAATTTTTAGCAAGCGATAAGGCCTCATTCTTAAGTTCGTCTTTCGGTGTTGTAGTTTTTGCATTGTTTGGCGCGCTTGGTGGAAAATACTTGGTCAAATATCCTCGTATTGCAGTTGGCCCGTTCATCGGCCTAACCCTCGTTTGCGTTATTCTAGTTTTGGTCGGCGCTGGCGGTATTGTCGCTACTGGCAATATGCTGTTTGTTGGCGTTATCGTTTGCGTAGCTACTGCATATTTTAAATACTTTAATAAACTGAAAGCCGAAGAAGCAAGTACAAACCTTCGTAAAGCGTATGGCTATTCGGAACTTTTAGGCAAGGAACTTTCTCCCGAAAACACCGACGAGCAAATTGCTGATGACACCACAACCAATAAGGAGAATTAATATGGATAAAATTTCAATTATACTTACAGATGGTCGCGCAATTAATTTAGAACTTAATTCAACCGAGGCTCCGCTCACGGTCGAGAATTTTTTAAAACTCATTGATGAAAAGTACTTTGATGGTCTTTGTTTCCACAGATGTATTAAAAACTTTATGGTTCAAGGCGGTGGGTTTATCGCTAATGGAACAAGTTTGAAAGAGAAAAAAGGCGCAAAAGAAATTAAAGGCGAGTTTAAACTTAATGGCGTAAAAAATTCAATTCATCACGAATTAGGTGTAATTTCAATGGCGCGTACAAATATGCCTAATAGCGCAAGCAGTCAGTTTTTCCTATGCGCGGGTGATTGCAGCTTTTTAGATGGACAATATGCTGGTTTTGGTAAAACAACTGATGACGAAAGCAACAATGTAATATTGGATATTTCAAATACAAAAACTCACAGCTGGACTTATTATGATGATATTCCTAATACTCCTGTAATTATTAAAACAATCGAAAGAAAGTAAAAAGTGATTAGAGGTCGTAAACGAGTAAGATAGAATATAATTAAAAATCCTGCGAACCGACGTGTATTTATTATACATGAGGGGTGCAGGATTTTGTTTTATAGCGCTAGCTTGCCGTGTAGACTATAAACTTTGTCTATTACGTTTAATTGGCTTTTGCAGTGATTAGAGGTCGTAAACGAGTAAGATAGAATATAATTAAAAATCCTGCGAAC
>JAVVSR010000017.1:0-9047 GCA_036654095.1 Clostridia bacterium | reverse complement strand
GTATTTATTATACATGAGGGGTGCAGGATTTTGTTTTATAGCGCTAGCTTGCCGTTTACGGCCTCTAATCCTTTTTCATACGTTGCACAGCCAAATCCACTGACCCCTGCATCATACGTCCAAGTCGAGATATAAATGGTTCAATTTCTTCTTCCATGCCTTTATCCATCCATTGAACCAACAATGCTACATATGTCAATGTAAAATAATTGGCAATGAACTCAATGTCAATACCATCAATAATAACATATACGGATTTTTGTATTACGTGGTCGTGAATTGCGTCATAGATACAACTATAAATAAATTTTTCCACATATTCGCGCCCCAGTGACGAAAATGCGCACAAGGTAACTTCACGATTTTCATAAAGATACCGCATAATACCCGCGATAGCGTTTGACGTTGAAAGTTTACGAACGTCGCCAACTAATTGTTGAGTTTCAAAAATGTAAAGCCACTCAAACAGCTCCTTAATATCCTTAAAATGATAATAAAAAGTTTGCCTGTTGTAGCCACAATTCGCAACAATTTTATCAATAGTGATTTTGTTAAACGGCATTTCAGTCATAAGCGCTTTAAGCGAATACGCCATAGCCTTTTTAGTTGTTAAAGAATGTCCCATTTATTAGTTCTCCTTTGCATAGATACTTGACAACCGCAGTAATTTTGACGATAAATATGAAACTTTTCTGACATTTCAATGGAGTGTTTATATCCATTGCGCTTCTTAAAGTCAGAAACTAAAAATATTGAATTGTATTTTTTTTGAAGATTTAAACCGATTTCATTAATAATTTCAGGATTTTTATGCGGGCTGATTGTAAGTGTTGTTGCAAAATAATCAAATTGATGTTCACTAGCGTAATGAGCCGCCTGTTCAAGTCGCATACAAAAACAAACCGAACACCTAGCGCTACCTTCAGGCTCATTTTCATGGCCACGCATAGCGCAATCATAACCAGCCGAGTCATATTCACCTGCGACAAGCGGAATAGCGCTGTCAAAATTATTTAAAAAGATTTTAGTTTCATTTAGCCTTAATTCATATTCCTCACGAGGAAAAATATTAGGATTATAAAAGTAAACTGTGATTTCAAAAGTTTGACGCAACTGCTCCAAAACACCACTACAACACGGCGCGCAACACGTATGCAATAACAGCGTCGGTTTGATGTCATTGCCAATAGCGTCAAGCATAGCAAGCATTGTCAAATCATAGTTTTTTGATGGCATATTTACTCCTTTTAATCTATTGATTATAAGTGTATACCAAATAAAAAAAATTGTCAAATGTAAAGTTTAATTTTTACAACTTTAAATTAATGTAAAAGTTTAACTATACATTAAATATAATTTGTATTGATAATTTAAAAATAATGAAAATATTGCTAAAAACTATAAGTCATTAATTATTGACAAGGCAACCAAAATGCCATCGACAGCTGAAGATGTAATTCCACCAGAATAACCCGACCCTTCACCGCAAGGATAAATGCCCTTAAGGTTGCTTTGAAAAGAGTTATCGCGCAGAATTCTAATAGGGGAACTTGAACGCGTTTCAACGCCAATTAAAAGGTTATCGGCGCTAGAAAATCCATTTAACTTTCGGTCAAACACTTTTAAGCCTTCTTTTAAACTTTCGATAGCAAATGAAGGCAAGCAAGCGCGTAAATCGGCAAAAACAGTGCCGCTTTTAATTGACGGCTTAACATTTCCAAACGATGAAGATACTTTGTTTTGACAAAAGTCGCCCACTTTTTGCAATGGAGCGCGATAGCTGTTTGAAATTTTATATGCAAGTCGTTCATATTTTTGCTGAAAATACATACCCGCTAATTTATTGTCGCTCGCAAAATCATTTGGCGTAACATTTACTAAAAGCGCAGAATTTGCATTGGTATCTTTGCGCGCAAAGAAACTCATTCCGTTGGTCACAATGCCATTTTCCTCGCTGGCGGCGCAAACGACCTCTCCTGCTGGACACATGCAAAACGTATAAACAGAACGTCCGTTGTCCAAGTGGCAACTAAGTTTATAATCAGCAGATGGTAAGCATAAATTTGCTTGTCCGTACTGCGCAATATTTATATTTTTTTGAAGGTGCTCAATTCTGACACCTATTGAAAAAGGTTTTTGTTCAATTATAGCGCCTCGCGAAAGCAACGTTTCAAACGTATCGCGCGAGCTATGACCTATTGCTAGGACTGCTCGATTGCAACTAATTACGCCTTCATTTTTTCCGCTCAAAACAAGTTCCGATATTCGCTCGTTTGAAAACTTAAAGTCTTTTACACAAGTGTCAAACCAAAACTCTCCTCCGCCCTCAATTATACGCGCGCGCATATTCTTAATTAGTACTCTTAAATAATCTGTACCTATATGAGGTTTTGCATTACAAGCAATTTCAGAAGGCGCTCCATAATGCACAAACTCGCCGATAACAACCGCATTTAGAGGATTTGAAGTGCCTGTTGTTAATTTTCCATCAGAAAATGCGCCAGCTCCACCCTCGCCAAACTGTATGTTTGAATTTACATTTAATCGGCCTGTATTGTTAAAATTTTCCACCTCTTCCACGCGCTTTTCAATATCCGAACCGCGCTCGATAATTAAAGGTTTTAAGCCTGCTTCTACTAATGTCAGCGCGCAAAAAAGACCTGCTGGCCCACTGCCAATAACAATTATCTTTTCATCGGTTTTTTTATTTGGAATATTTAAATTTTTTAATAAACTAATTGGCGGACTGTATTTGCTAAGATTTATATTTTCACGCAGACATTCAAATTCATCTTGCACACAAACCGCAACAGACAATATGTAATATATATTAGGCTTTTTGCGCGCGTCAATCGACTTTTTTATAACAGTAACTGCGCTTGCTTGCCGATTTCCTAATTTTGCAAAAATGGCGTCGTTCAACTCTGCCTGACTATACCCGACTGGTAGCTTAATATCTTTAATAATTATCATTTTGCAAAATACTCGATAGCTTTATTGTAACTTAAAAAGCCCTCGCCCGAAAAACAGGCCTCTGCATAAAGCGAAATATATGAATGTTGGCGAAAATCCTCGCGCTTGGAAATATCCGTTAAATGAACTTCAACAGTACGTATATTTACTGCTTTTAACGCGTCCAAAATTGCGATACTAGTGTGCGCGTATGCGCCTGCATTTATGATAATTCCATCAAATTTTTTGTAGGCAGACTGTATTTTTTCTACAATTTCGCCTTCAAAATTAGATTGATAAATTTCCACGCGATGCTCGTAGCTTTTTGCAACCGCTTTGATATGCTCAACCAAAGCCTCATATGAACTGGTTCCATACAAGCTAGGCTCGCGTATACCCAACATATTTAAATTAACGCCATTTATAATCAGCAAGTCCATTTTGAATTTCCTTAATAATTTCTTCCATAGATTTTTTAAAAATTTGATTTTCTACAACAATATCTGCATTCAATTCATATGTCTTTGAACGCTTTGCAAAAACACGCTTAGCCGCTTCTTTAGTAGGATAACACGGACGATTTTGAATTTCTAATTGGTCGGGATTGCATTTAACATACACCAAAATTCCATTATGCCTAAGTCGCCTACAATTTTCATCATCGATAACAGAACCGCCACCAGTAGCAACTATACTATTATGGCTCTTTGCTACTTCAAATATAACCTCTTTTTCATACTTTCTGAAACCTTCTTCCATATATTCGTCAAAAATCTGTAAAATTGTTTTGCCCGTCTTTTTTTCAATTAAAGTATCCGTATCCAAAACATTTAAATGCAAAGCGTTACCCAATGCCTCTGCAATAGTACTTTTACCGCTGCCGCCCATACCAATAAGTACAACGTTTCGCGATTCTTTATACATTTTTTTGTAAATATCATCAATAACAGTATTTGGAATTGTGCTTTTCATAAATATTTCGGCCGAAGCCTTCGCTTGCGCTATCAACATTTTAAGTCCATTAATCGTCTTTATGTTTTTGGCGCGGGCGTCTAACAACAATCTCGTTCGATATGGATTATAAATAACATCAATCACTAATTCAAGTTTGGAAAATATTTTAATGTCAACAGGTTTTTCGTCGATATTGGGAAACATGCCGACAGGGGTAGCGTTTACTAAAATATCAGCGTCAAGAATATCTTGATTTTGCGCGATATTTGGTAAATCTACACGCGGAACCAAAATAACTTCTTTCGCTCCTAAATCTTCGGTAACACATTTAATAGTGACCGACGTCCCGTGGGAACCCAAAACAACTATCTTTTTATTTTCAACCGAAACATTTTCACTTTCAAGCAGATATTTAAAACCAAAATAATCAGTATTATAACCAATAAGTTTATCACCAACGCACTTAACAACATTTACCGCGCCTATACGTTTAGCGACATCATCTAGCTCATTCATTAAATTTGCTACGTAATTTTTATATGGAACAGTGACATTCAACGCATCAAACTGCCTGTCGTCTAAAAACTTTGATACATCTTCTTCGTCAATTTCTTTCAGCAAATATTCATACTTGCCTAGTTGCTTATGAATTTCAGGCGATTGACTATGTTCCAAAGGTTTACCTATTAAAAAAACTTTTTCGCACCTTTCTCTAGCGGCAATCTTTTTTTGGCATTGGTGACTCATTTCAAAAATAGTATTGTATATTTTTTTAACATCATCCAATGCAATGCCAGTTGATTTTGTCGCCACGCGTTTAATAATTTCATTTTCTCGGACATCATCTACAATGTTTATATCTTTTTCACTTTTCAAAATTCCAATTTTACTTGACAGTTTTTGACGTTTAACTAGTAGTTCTGCTAATTCATCATCTACTTTGTCAATTTCTGTGCGGATACAATTAATGTTATTTTCGGCGCAAATAAAACCGCCCTCTCGCATTAAATCTAAAACAGCCAATGCAACCGCGCTTTCGATACACGGGACTGCGCGTGGAACGATTGTAACATCGTGACGACCTTCAATTTTAATTTTTGCATTTTCTTTCGTTTTTAAATTTACGGTGTCCTGTTCAATAGTAATCGACGATGTAGGTTTTATTGCAACTCGCAAAAGCAACGGCATTCCGTTTGATAACCCACCATTTATACCGCCATTGTTGTTAGTTTTAGTTTTAATTTTTCCATCAACAATTACAAAACCATCATTAACTTCGCTTCCACGGCTATTTCCAAATCCAAATCCTCGCCCAAAATCAATGCCTTTTACTGCTGGCACTGAAAATAATGCTGACGATATGGCGCTTTCAAGACTTCTGAAAAAAGGCTCGCCTACTCCAACCGGAAAGTTTAAACCAACACACTCAACTACACCGCCCAATGAGTCGCCTTCAACTTGCGCGGTTTTGATTTCCGCAATCATTTTAGCCCTATATTCCGTGTTAAGTAACGGCAGCGTATCATATATTGGCATTTTAGGGCTTTCGGACAAATTGATTAAATAACTTTCGGCCTGTACGCTTCCAAGCTCACTTATATAGGCAAAAATATCAATCCCCTTTTGCTTGAGTACTTGCAAGGCGATTCCCCCCGCAATACATAGCGGAGCCGTCATTCTACCCGAAAAAATACCGCCTCCCTCCATTGCTTTGCCATACTTTATATGCGCGACATAATCAGCGTGCGATGGCCTAGGTAGTTCGTCAAATTTGTCGTAATCCGAACTAACTATGTCAGTATTTTTAATTATAGCCTTAATTTCATATCCCGTTGTAACGCCCTTTTCTAAGCCCGAAACAAACTCAATTAAGTCATTTTCGTGCCGAGGAGTTGACCCGATATTCCCACGGGCGCTTCTTCTATATACAAACTCTTGCAAAAGCTGTACGTCTATTGAAATACCTGACGGCAATCCCGAAATAGTAACTCCAACTTCTGCGCTATGCGACGACCCAAATAGAGTAATTTTTATCTCTTTGCCATAAGTCATTGACATATCAATACACCTCCCAGTTTTTCATAATCTGAATAAAAATTAGGATACGATTTATTTACAGACTCTGCATTATCAAAAACAAGTTTATCCATTAAAAGGCCAATAACCGACAAAGCCATTGCAATACGATGGTCAGACGGCAAGTCAATTTCAGCAATTTTCTTTAGTTCGCTTCCATATATGTAAAGCTGTTTTTCCTTATATTCAGCTTTAACGCCCAATTCAGTTAAAGCAGTAATAATAGCCGCTAACCTGTCACTTTCCTTACACTTCAATCGTTCAACATTTTTAATTATCGATACGCCTTTTGCTGTGGACAAGGCCATCGCTATCACTGGGATAATATCTAAAATACTATCGCCTTCAAATTCAATAGGTTTTAAATTACTTTTACAAACATGCACTTTATCATCAATAATATCGACTTTAACACCAGCTTCTTTCAATATATCAACAATCGCGCTGTCCCCTTGGCAGCTTGACAAATTCAATCCGCTTACCAACACTTCCCCCGAAAGAGCAGCCGCCGTAAGCCAGTTTGCCGCTAACGTCCAATCGCCCTCAACTTGATATGTTTTTGGCGATATGAATTTTTGGCCACCTGGTACAATATATCCTGTCGCCGTAGGTATGATTTTTATTCCAAACGCGCGTAGTACTTCTATTGTAATTTCTACATATCCTTTTTTATTTTTATGTTCGCAGCACACTATTTCACTATCATGCGACAGCTTAGGCAAAGCCATCAATAACCCCGACACGTACTGCGTAGAGGCTGTATCCTTAACCAAATATGTACCCGAATTCAGTTGACCGCCAATAGTCAGTGGCAGCTTTTTTGAACTAAACTCAATGCCGTTTTCACTAAGCACTTTTAAAATACCATCTATTGGCCTTTTTCGCAATTCGCCTTTCCCGTCAACGTCCGCCGAAATGCCCAATACGGCTAAAATCGGCAACATAAACCTTAATGTGCTTCCGCTTTCGTTGCAATTAAGTTTAATTTTATTTAACGGCAAACTGCTTATCGGAGTAACCTTTACCGCTCCGTCTATTATTGAAAAACCAACTCCGATTTTCGATAAACAAGCCATCGTCGCCTTAACGTCATCACAATTTACCATATTGGAAATAACAGTTGGGCTGTCGCACAGCGCCGATATTATCAGCGCGCGATGTAAAAATGATTTTGATGGTATAGCGGATATTTCGCCTGTAAAACTGCTTCTTTTAACTTTACACTTCATTTAGTCCACCTCTAATAAACACAGAAAGTTCGTCCTCCGAAAAATCTGCCAAACGACATTTACCAATTTCGTCAATTAAAACTACTGAAATTTTACCATATGACCATTTCTTATCTTTTTTTATTGCCGTTAAAATCGACTCGGCCGTATATGGCATATCTGAATATATATTCTGAATGTCCAAAACTCGCTTTATCTGCGCCGATACTTCCGTTCCATAAGCCTTGTCGCAACATTTTGCAATGCACATTATACCGCTTGCAACAGCTATTCCGTGTGGAGTGCTAAAACCTGACAATACTTCAATCGCGTGGCCGACTGTATGACCTAAATTTATAAAATGCCTTTCGTGTAAGTCGTACTCGTCTTGAACAACATATGATACCTTTAATTTTATACATTCTACTATTAAATTTTCAATATTTTTCATTGAAACTTCGCTAAATAGTTTATAAAAAATTGCCTTATTCAATATGCCATACTTTATAAGCTCCCCTACTCCAGAATGCAAGTTTTTAGCATCAATGGTCGACAATACATCTATATCTTCAATAACTAAATTCGGTTGATAAAAACTTCCAATAATGTTTTTTGAATCCGAAAAATTAATTGCCGTTTTGCCACCTACCGCACTGTCAATCATTGCTAATAAAGTTGTCGGTATATGAACTAATCTCATTCCTCGCTTGTATATCGATGCAACAAAACCCACCAAATCACCGATACTTCCGCCACCAACTGATACAATAATATCCTCGCGCTGAAAATCGTTTTTGTTTAAATAATCCAATACTTTTTCCACATATTCAAAAGATTTACATCGCTCGCCACTAGACAAACTCAACAAACACGTCTTATAGCCAATATCCGCTAAACTTGACACGACCGTTTTATAATAATTTTCCACAACTTCATCGGCCACAATTAAAACTTTTACATTTTCACAGCCTCGCCCACTTTTCTGCTTCTCGTGAATAATCGACCCAGCACTTTTAATTAAACCGCTTCCAATTACTACATCATAATTAAACCTTGTATTTACATTTATAGTGTTCATAGCAAACGCCTCAAAGGCTACCCCCTCTTGTCGATTTTTACTTATATAGTTTTATTATAGCAGTATTTAACTTATAATACAAGTGTCGAATTGACATAATTAACAATAATTTTTATGTCTTTAAAAATATATTTTATTTAATATTTCTTGTTTTTTAAAAATTACCGCTTTCCACAACGACATTGGAAACTATATATGTTACTTTTATATGCTACTTGCTTTTTAGTTAGACATCTAACAACATCTTTACAAAATATCATAAAAAATACAATTTTTTAAATGTGTTGAATTCAAAATGTTTTTTCCCAAAACTCCAAAAAACAATTGACATAAAGTCACAAAAATAGTATATTCTTTGTAACATAGTAATAAAAATATTGATAGCGATAATTTCCCTGTTATGCTTTTATTAACATTAAAAATATCCGCGTTTATATTACAAAAATATCGGTGTTATCCGTTGTTTACTACTTCTACAATCACTTTCGTTTTGCCCTTCGTTTTGCCCTTCGTCTTGCCCTTCGTTTTGCCTTTCGTCTTTCCTTTCGTTTTGCCCTTCGTTTTGTTTTTCGTTTTGCACTGTTGTATGTCGTTGTCGTTAATATATATTTATGTAAGATGTTTGTTTCTATTGTTAAACAAAATTTATTATAATCCGCAAATTTGGGGGTGTAGCTCATCTGGTAGAGCGCTTGAATGGCATTCAAGAGGTAAGGGGTTCGACTCCCCTCATCTCCACCAAGTAAAACCTAAGTAGAACCTCTACTTAGGTTTTCTTT
>JAVVSR010000016.1:0-36122 GCA_036654095.1 Clostridia bacterium | reverse complement strand
GAATTGATTTTGTTTATGCAGTTGTCAATGTACATCTACACAACATCAGTGTGTATTTCCCTTTTTACAAAAATACTTGCAACAGCAAGGCATTTTAAAAAAAGGTGGTGGGATTGAGTAGGCTCGAACTACCGACCTCGCGCTTATCAGGCGCGTGCTCTAACCAACTGAGCTACAATCCCGAATATGGTGGAGATGAGCGGGATCGAACCGCTGACCCCCTGCTTGCAAGGCAGGTGCTCTCCCAGCTGAGCTACACCCCCACGTATTTATGGGTTACCTGTCAAAAGCGACAGCTTATAAAGAATATCATTTCGCAAATAATTTGTCAACAAAATATTTAACATTTTTACAACTTTTTTGATAAAAATATTGAAACTTGTAAAATATCAACATCTTTATTGTTATTTATTATATATCTACATACTTATATGTACTAAACGCGCGCGCTACGCGTAGTAAGGCGCAATATTTTATTGCTTATAACGGGGAAATTTTGAATTTATATAAAAAGAAAACCCTTAATATGGATTTTCTTAATGGCTTATCGATTGAATTTATTTTTATAATACCAAATATGCCTTTAAAACTTCCTCAAGGCCTTGCGCGTTTTTATTAAACAACTTGTTGTATTGCAATGTATTTTTAAGCCCTAGCCAATATGCTTTAATTAATTGGGCATCGCGCAAATCTAAAATTGTTTTCAAGTTGTCAAGCATAAATATAATATCTTTGCGCTCGGCTTCGTCAAGCTTAGACGAATTTGTCGCTTCGATTGCTGTACGAATATAATAATCAGTCTGCTCGGAAATAGCAACATTGACTTCTCTTTTTTTGCTATCTTTTTCTTCCGTATTACTATTTTTCCCTTCGTCGCTCATTAAAAATAATACAGCCTCCTTAAAGGGCGCGATAATATTTTTACAAAAACTGCCATATGCCTCATTTCTATCTTCCGAATTAAAAAAATCTTGTAAAAACTGCACAAAATTACGTCGCGGTTCGTCAAAATCCAAAAGCAGACACACCACCAACGCTACCTTCTTTCGCATAGAGTTAGGCAACCTAAACACCGTCGCCGTACCTAAATTGACAATCGCGCGAGAATACTCCTCATCATAATCAAAATTGTACTTGCAATCATCAACAACCTCGCGCAGGTCATCGTAGTAGGCCATACATTTTAAAAGCATACGGATTTTTTGATTGGACATAATAAGTTTTGTATTCATAAGCTCGTCACATTGGGCAACAAATGCGCACACAGCCTCGCTATCATAATTGATTTGCATAAAACCCTCCAAGCGAAACTTCGCTTAATCTAATTATACATAAACCTTTGCAAAAACGCAAGTACCAACGGCTTTTTAACTTTTTTTTAGTTTTGAAAGTTAATATTGGCATTGAAATGTTGAAAAATTTATAAAAATAGTATATTATATACTTTAAGATGTGTAATATATTAAATGCGTTGTCAATAAAATAAAAATTTGTATTGTTCGATGATTATAATTTTTAAACAATTTTATCTTTTGTATTTTAATTCAATAATTAAATTAAAGCAGTACATAATAAATTTAGCCACATTTGCTGTCGTTATCAAACTTTTTTTGATTTTCGATTATATAATTAAGCGCTTGGCAAGCAAGGAGTATTATGAAAAATAAAAATTTAAATAGAGTTCTGACATTAATGATAGTTTTAGTCGTTATGGCTATATCGCTATCGGGTTGTACTCTATTTGGGCGCGGAAATATTAACGACTTTGCTGACGAACTTTTCCCTTCGTTGTTTGCAAATGACGCGTTATCGGCAAACTTCTTTTTTGAAAATCCATCTGCTGCGGGCATTAATCCGACGGCAAACCTCAGCACTCCTCAAACAAAAGCGGATTATGAATCTAATTGCGCAATGATGGAAAAACAGGCATTGATGATGGCCGCGATGTTTAGATACAGCAAAATGAACCCTTCCGATAAAGAATTGTTTACGTTTTTACAAGACTTTTTTGTCGCGCAGTCGAAATACGGCAGCTATTATTATCTTCAGGATAGTTTTATTGGCAGTTATATGGGTATGCAAGCAAATCTTCCGATATATCTTACCGAATACAAATTCCGTTCAAAGCAAGATATAGAAAACTATTTAAGCCTATGCAATCAGTCGACGACGGCTTTCCCAACATATGTTGATTATGAAAAGCAACGTATTGACAATGGCTATGGACGCGCAACATACGTTCTTGAGGGCGCCATTGAACAAACTGAAGCATTTAGTGGCATAAAATTGCCCGAAACGGACTTTGGGGCAGTAAATCCTAGCGTTATCCCCGAAAAGGAAAACTTTGTTTTAACAAACTTTAAAACAAAAATTACAGACTTGTCAGTTAAAAAGTTTTTGACCGACGACGAAATAACCACATATATTGAAACCGCAACATCGGCTATAAATACAAGACTTATACCCGCATATATTAAATTAGGAATAGATATTAAAACACTTTTAACATCTTATGACAGCAGCTATTTTAACAATAATGGCTTAGCTAATTATAAAAATGGTAAAGAATATTATCAGGTGTTATTTAATGACGCAACCGGCACTAACGATACTATTGATGTCGCCACAAAGAAATTACTTGTTGCATTAAATGATGAAATTAAATTTAATCAATCGCTTCAAGCCAATATCCAAAGTGATTTGGACATTTTAAATGCCAATATCGCGGATACAACTCAACATAAAACCGTTGACGGCGAAATAAAAAGGTTATTTAGTTCAGAGGATTGGAACAATGAGAGCGTTCTTTATGATACCATTAACACACTTAAAGGCCAACTTTCACAAAACTTCCCAGCTATGCCAACAACCGAAGGCAAAATTGAACTTAAACAAATTGACCAAAGCTTAGCCGAAAATTATTATCCAGCAGCCTTTTTTGTTTCCGCTTTGGACAACTTAAACGCCAACGAAGTTATTGTAATAAATAGTTCAAAAGGCAGCACGGGATATCTAAGTTATGACCTGCTTTCG
This sequence comes from Clostridia bacterium, assembly GCA_036654095.1. GTDB lineage: Bacteria > Bacillota > Clostridia > Christensenellales > CAG-917 > JAVVSR01. The sequence continues at coordinate 33,089 of JAVVSR010000016.1, read as the reverse complement.
CACGAGGGTATACCCGGGCACCTTTATCAGTATACCTATATGAAACATAGCGATAAGCATAATATTGTAAAAGTTCTATCGCCAACTTCATATAAAGAGGCTTGGGCAACCTACGCCCAATACTATATGGCGGACAGTTACAAACCAAATACGTTAGATAACAAACTTTTTAAACTTCAACTAAGTAACACATTATATAACGGATATCTTCGTACTTTAGTTGACATTTGGGTAAACTATGACGGCATTACAGTTACGCAACTAGCAACAAAATTAGCGACTATTTTGGGCGGAACTGCCGATGACCATATGGACAACGCAAAAAATGCCTTTGAATCAAGCGTTGAAGTGCCCACAAATGCGGCGACCTACTATTACAGTTATTTGACTTTAATGGAAATAAAAAGCAAGCTTACAGATAAAGGATATAATGATTTGCAGTTTCACACAGCTATTTTAAACAATCCCTACACCTTTACAATGATTAAGGAGAATTTAGGCATATAATTGACATTTATTGTAAATAATGCTAAAATTCGTGTTGCTAAACAGTAAAAAATATTTTTTATATAGGAGCTTTAATATGAAATCAGTTACAATCAACCTTCAAACCGCCGAAAATGTAAAGCGTTTTGTTAATGTTACAAACAAGTTTGACTATGATATGGACTTAAGAAGCGGACGTCACGTTGTTGATGCGAAGTCAATACTTGGCATTTTCAGCCTTGACCTTTCAACACCCGTGGTACTTGAAATTTTTAACGATAACTGTACCGACCTCATCACAGACCTTACTCCGTTTATTGACTAGATAAAAATTTTGTTATCATAATTTAAAATTTAGCAAACTAAAAACAACCCTACTTAAACGCTTAAGTGGGGTTGTTTTTATTAAATAAATTAATTTCATTATTACTTTTTTACTTTTCGTTCACTGCTCATCGCTACAACTTTTAGTTTCCAAGTCGTGTTCGTTGCTAAGTTTTCGTTCACTACTCACCGCTACCAACCTGCCACATTTATTATTTGTTTAACTTATATTATCGGCTGACCGCTAATTAACATTTATTTTAATATTAAAACCTTCCGCATAATCATAATTTTCAATTAGCTTTTAATTTTATATTTCTGCTTAATTAGCTTTTAAAAATTTTTATGTGCGCGCCTTTATAAATAAATACTTCACGCGCTATCATAACAACTAAAAACGCAAGTGTTCCACCTATTAAAACATCGCTCATAAAGTGCGCGCCAACAATAAGTCGGCTAATTGCAACTATCCCGGTATAACCAATAGTCACTGTAAACAAGGTAACTTTAATCCATCGCTTGTTCCAACTTTCAAGTATTGCAGGCAAACACAGCAATGAATATATCGCCGCCGCCGAATATGTATGCCCTGAAGGAAATGATTTGCAACAGTCATCTGGAAGCCCCTCTATTGCGCGCTTGCCGTTTAATACATACCAATTAGTAAAAGCGTTCCAATCACCAGTTACATTCATTGCGCGATAGCGCATGCGTCCAACTGGGCCTTTAACAAAGTGGATAACCAAATAGAAAGCAAGAACCGCGAAAATTATAAAGCTCCATTTAACAAGTTTATCGTTAGTTTCGGGTTTAATCCACCCCCACGAAACAATCAACAACCCCGACAACATTATTGACATCATCACTTCAATCGTTTTGATATACGGGCTAGCAAAGAACCCTTCGCTTTCAACTACTCCGCTAATTGACGCTGCGAAATGTCGCCCAACATATTTAAAAATATCTGAAAAGAAAACAAAGTTGGCTACAATTACCAAAATAGCGGCTATCACAGCAAGCCACATCTTGTTTTTTCGTATAGCCCACCAAAACCAAATTGTACAAGCTATCCCGCTCATAATATAAATTGGACTACTGCCAATAGCCTCAAACAGTAAACCAAAACCATTGTTGGAAATGTATTGACCGCTAGGCAACGAATTTTTGGTTAAAATTTGGCTTATTTTAAAGTCATGAAATGACGCTATCAAAATTAACCCTACAAATGTAAGTACGAATAAAGCCACCGAAATTATTGTTCTTTTTTTAAAACTTCCGCTATTTTCCATATTGTTCTCCATTGTGACTTATATTATTTAAACAAATTAAGGCTAAATTTAAGCCTCTTTAAACATTCCTCTTTCCCTAAAATGTCAGCTAGCTCAGTCGCTCCGCCTGGAGTTGACTCACGCGCGGTTATCGCAACGCGTATAGCCCAAAATATTTGAGTTTTTTTAAGTCCGTTTGCCTCAGCTAAGGTCGAAAGCGTTTCATACAAATTTTCGTTTGTCCAAACATTCACATTTTGCAACACTGGCAATGCAAGTTCAATACACGTTTTCGCGACATTAACATCTATTTTCGCTTTTTTATTTTCAAACAAAGTTAGGTCATATTCAGCAAATTCATCTAAAAAGGCAATTTTTTCGGGGATATCGCTAAAAATTTCAGTACGCGAAATTAAAATTTTAGTCAGCTTTTCATAGTCATATTTGTTTTTCGCAACGCTTAAATCAAAATACTGGCGCGCGTGCGACATATACTCATCAACAGACATTTCCTTTACGTATTGCGAATTAAGCCACCTCATTTTCACTTCATCAAAAATACTTCCGCTCCGACTTATTCCATCGGTATCAAACTTTTGAATAAGTTCATCAAGCGTCATCTTTTCGCTGTTATCCTTAGGACACCAACCGAGTAGCGCTATATAGTTTACAATAGCTTCGGATAAAAAACCTTTTTTAATAAAATCGTCAAAGTTAGCATCGCCAAAACGCTTAGATAGCTTATGAGTTGCATCGCGCATAATAGGCGGCAAGTGAATATACCGCGGACGCTCCCACCCAAAAGTATCGTAAATTAAGTTATACTTAGGAGTTGACGACAAATACTCCATACCGCGCATCACGTGCGAAATTTTCATAAGATGGTCATCAACAACATTAGCAAAGTTATATGTTGGCATACCATCGCTTTTAATTAAAACATTATCCTCAAGTTCGGCATAGTCAACATTAATTGTGCCAAAAATCATATCCTCGTAAGTGCTTGTACCCTCGCGCGGAATATTTTGCCTAATTACGTGCGGAACACCTGCTGCAAGCTTTTCACTAACTTCTTCAGCCGACAATGACAAACAATGTTTGTCATATGTGCGAACACCATTTTCATCAGTCAAACTTTCAAGCCTTTCTTTTGTACAAAAACAATAATACGCTCCGCCAAGTTCAACAAGTTTCTCCGCGTATTCCTTATATATCGGCTTGCGCTCGCTTTGCACATACGGGCCATAACCGCCATCTTTATCGGGCCCCTCGTCGTGTTCAATTCCCGACTTCTTAAGCGTGCTGTAAATAAGTTCAACCGCTCCCTCAACATACCGTTCTTGGTCGGTATCTTCAATACGCAAAATAAATGTCCCTGCGTTTTTTTTCGCAAACAAGTACGCGTATAGGCAAGTACGCAAATTTCCAATATGAATAAACCCTGTCGGACTGGGCGCAAACCTTGTTCTAACTTCTGTGTTCATAATACTCCTAATACCTTATGCCCTCTTTTAAAAAGCGGTCAACATTTTTATTTATTACATCTACTATACCATTCTCGTAAAACGAAAAATAGCCTTTATTGCTAAAAATATAGTGGTCAATTAGCTTTATTTGCAAAAGTTCAAGCGCGCAAGCGATTGAACGCGTTAATTCAATATCGGCGTGCGACGGTTCGAGTTCGCCCGACGGATGATTGTGCGCAAGCACAACCGATACTGCTTTTTGCTTTAACGCAACGTCTACAACTTGCCGTGCATCTATCATAACTTTTGCGGGTATCCCTGTTGCAAGTAACACTATATTTATTACATTATTTTTGGCATCCATACACAGCAAGTAGACCTTTTCAGTCGCCTCGCCCAGAAAATAAACAGAAAGCGTATCAACACATTCTTTTCGCGTTTTAATACATATTTTATTTGATTGTAAATCTTTTTGATAATATCTAAGGATTTGTGGCAAACTAATTAAAAGATGCGCTGCGTTGTGCGTCATTCCGCTAATCGTCAATAAGTCGTCCACGTCCGCCGAAAACACTTTTGAAAGCGAGCCATATTTATTAATTAAATTGTGAGCAATTAAATTTGTATCCTTTCGAGGAACGGCGTGATAAAGCACATATTCCAGTACTTCATGAGGCTGAAGACTGTCAATACCGTACTCTGAAATACGCTGTCTCATTCTTTCGCGGTGGCCGTCGTGCATAATTCCTCCAAAAGTGTTCACATTTAATCTATATTAGTGTATAATAATATAGTGAAAATTACAAATGTTTTAGCGTACTTTTACACAATTTTAAATATAGGAGTGTATATTATGGAAAAATATCGCGACCAACTCTTGCAAACAATTATGAAAGCCCTCTCCTTTGACTGCGTGGAACATCCTGCCTCAAAAAACGCGCCCTTTGGTAAAGGAAATCGCGAGTGCTTAGATTATGTACTTTCGGTTTGCGACAGTTTTAATATGAAAACGAAAAATTTAGATGGCTTTTGCGGTATCGCCGATGTTGGCAGCGGGGAAACTTTCGGGATACTTGGCCATCTTGACGTTGTGCCTTTTGGAAAAGGTTGGACTAAAAATCCTTTAGGCGAAATAGTTGATAATACCATTTATGGCCGTGGCATAATGGACGATAAAGGCCCTATGATTAGCTGTATGTTTGCAATCAAAGCTCTTTTAGATGAGGGTTTAATTCCAAAGCGCACAATACGCTTGATTTTTGGTTGCAACGAGGAAAGCGGGTGGAAATGTATTGAGCATTACAACAAATCGGAAAAAATGCCCGAAACTGGTTTTTCGCCCGACTCGGATTTTCCCGTAATCAACTGCGAAAAAGGTATAGTTAATTACACTTTAATCAAAAAATGTGACAGTCTTTGTACAATAACCGCAGGCGAACGGCCAAACATTGTACCAAATGAATGTTTTGCAACTTTGCCAATGTCCGAAACCAATCTAGAACTTGCTAAAAGCAGCGGGCTTGAATACAGCGTATCCGACAATTTAATTTCGCTAACCGCGCTAGGCAAATCGGCGCATGCGGCAACCCCTATGTTTGGCGAAAATGCCATAGTTAAAATGCTCGATGTTTTGTCAAAGGTTGATGGCAACTTGAAGCGTATTCGCGACGCATTTTACACATACAGCGGAGAAGGTTGCAATATTTGTTTATCCGATGAACCCAGTGGTAGTTTAACGGTAAACTTAGGTATTATCAATTTATCAAATGGCAACCTTTCATTTACGTTAGACATTCGTTACCCTGTTACGTTGTCAGAAGCCGACATATTGCCTAACATAAAAGCAAAGTTTTCTGACTTTAAAATTACCAAACCGCACTTTCACCTTCCTCTTTATGTCGATAAAAGCGATAATTTGGTTCAAACATTACTTTTAACGTACAATAAAGTTACTGGTTCAAATGACAGCCCTATCAGTATAGGCGGTGGTACTTATGCGCGCGCAATGAAAAAGGGTGTTGCTTTTGGCCCTCAATTTGCAAATGAACCCGATACTATTCATCAACCCGACGAATGTGTTTCGATAGATACATTAATGAAATTTACAAAAATATATTATGAAGCAATAAAAGTGCTTTGCTTTTAAGCTTCAATTATTTACATTTTAATATTAAATTAAAAGATAGCGGCAATTAAACAAATTATAGCCGTTATCTTTTTTTGACTAAGCACTAATTATTTAAGTTATTATGCCGTTGCAATATATTGCATTATGCCCGAAAAAATATGATATGTCAAAATTTCTCGATATTTGCTGTCAACTAAAAGTTTTTCGTCTTCAACATTGCTTAAAAATCCGCATTCAATAATTATCGACGGCGCGTTTGTGCATTTAACAATATAGTAGTCGCCCGATAAGGCCGAATATCCACGATGTGTGTATGGCAAATTTAAATTTTTATTTATTCCCTCTTGCATAATGTTTCCAAATGCGCGCGATTCGTCATTTGTACCATCAAAAAACACTTGTATACCTCGCCTTGACGGAGAACTGTATTTGTTGCAATGAATACTCACGACAGCTGATGGATTTGCATTTAAAATTATTTCTTTTCGACGTTCAAAATCCTTTAATTTAAAGTTACCATCTATACTTTCATAAAGCCCTGATTTCGTCTTTCTAGTCAAAATCGCGGTTACTCCAACACTTTCAAGCCGTTTAGCTAGCAATTTTGATATTATTAGATTGATTTCGCGTTCAAAAACACCTGTTTTGACACCTTCGACTCCCCCGTCTACGCCTCCATGGCCAGCGTCAATGACAACCGTCGCGATAGGCCTAGGACTGTATGCCTTTTGTACATAGTTTGTACCAATTATACCCAGTGGAATTACAATTAATGCCGCTGCCACAACAAGAAGCTTCCATCCCTTAATCACCATAAAATACATATATTCCCCTTTAGACAAATTATTTCATTAATATACATTTTTTGCATAAAAAAAGGCGCTTATCCACCGAGTTGTCCACATTCTACCTTATTCGTGTGGATAACTACTAGTAACTTTGTTAAAAAACAAACTAATAGTTTTCATTTATCATTTATATATATTGGTTTTATTTAATTAAAATACCTTGTTTTTTTTGTCTTTTTTTGTTTTAAATTGCGCGCGCGCACAATACGACTTTTTACGACAATCTTTTGCGTCATAAACTAGCTTTTTTTTAATAAAATACAAATGAGTACATAATTTGGAGGTTTTATATGCGAAAAATCAGCGAGTTTTTATCAAAACCATTAATAAGTCTTTCTAATGCATCGTATGAAGGCACTATAATAGGTGTTTTGTGCGAAAACAAATTAAAAGCTATCGAGTTTTTGGTTGTTTTAATCGAAAGCGATACCCTAGATGAAAAAAAATATGTTGCACTAAAAAACATCAAAAACACCACCATCGACTCTGTGACGATAGTAAATAATTTATGCATAAAAAAAGCCGACGAGCTTGACCTTATGCGTTACACTGAAAATCCGATAAATTCTTCCGTATACGACACAGACGGCGAACTTATTGGCAAACTCACCGATTTGTTTTTTGCCGATACAACAAAAAACATTGTGGAAATTGAAGTCAATGGACAAGCGACTATACCATCAACAAAAATCGCCTCTACATCGCACGATATTATTATTGTTTATTCGGCAAATCATTCATCAACCGTTCGGCGATCCACTCCTCGAAAAATAAAAAAGCCCGCCTCGGACACTATTGTGGAGCTTTGTTCCGATAAAAACAGTATCGAGATTTTTTGCGCTTCTGACGCCATTTTAGAAAATTTTGACCAACTTGACACCACTCTATCTCCTAATTTGCAATCTATAACTTTAGAATGCGACTTGAAACAGAACGCTGAAACAAGTTTTGAATTAGCTAAAAATACAAGTGCGCCAATTTGCACCGCCACTACTTTATCGGATAAATTTATATCAAACTTATCTGATAAATCAGTTTTAAATTTGCCCACCGCCATTCAACCTGCCTTAGACATTCAACCTGCCACCGACAGTCAACCTAACACTGACATTCAACCTAACACCGACAGTCAATTTGCCACCGACACGCCTGCCACTTTACTTGCCGAAATACATAGCGTTCCTTTGACTGCGGCGATTATGAACAGCTCCACCCCTACAAACAATAAAATGCCAATCCGCCTTATTAGCGACTACCGCTTTTTACTTGGTCGCATTGTCACCAACAATATTTATAACATTAAAAAGGAACTTATCATAAAAAAACATTCCGTTATAACCGCTCACGCCGTCGAGGTCGCTCATAAAAATGGCAAACTTATTGATTTAACCTTAAATTCGAGGTCATAATATGAAAAAATATATTAGAATTTTGCTTCTAATTTTAGTTGTTTGCATAAGTTGCGTCGCATTTTCGGCTTGCAACAATAAAAATAAACCTAGCGAACTGACTACCTATGACATTGTTGCGACACTTGACCTTGGCTCAAACAAACTCTTAGGATATCAAGAAGTTGTGTATCAAAATAACACTGGCGACACGCTTGATGTACTTAAGTTTCACTTGTATCCTAATGCCTATCGCGAGGGCGCGGCGTACCCCGCCATTTCAAAGGAACATCATTCCGCGGCATATTACAATGGCACAAGTTACGGTGGCATTGAGGTAACTTTTGTTAAACAAAACGGTATTGAAATTCCTTACGAAATTTCAGGGTTAGACAACGACATACTGACTGTAAAATTGTCAAAACCTATGTCAAAATTAGACAAGGTAAATTTGCAAATGGAGTACACTGTTTCAATCCCTAAAACTCACACGCGCTTCGGTGTTACAAAAAGCGGAGTTAATTTAGCGAACTTTTATCCTCTTTTATGCGTATACGAAAACGGCGACTTTGTAACTTCGCCATATTACGCTATTGGCGACCCTTTTTATAGCGACACATCAAATTACTATGTTGAACTTAACGTAAACGGCAACGGACTTGTTGCTTCAAGCGGAAATTTGATTGAAAGTTTTAACAAAAATGACAAGTCTACCCACATAATAGACGCTGAACATGTACGCGATTTTGCTTTAGTTTACCTTAAAAACGGTCAAATGATTTCCGAGCGCGTTGACGATACCGACGTGAAGTATTTTTATTCAGCAGATATAGACGCGGCAAAATCACTAAGTTACGCATTAAAATGCTTTACTATTTTTAATAATATTTTTGGTAAATATCCTTATAAAACATATTCCGTAGTTGACACAAATTTTATATATGGCGGTATGGAGTATCCAAATTTGTCGATGATTAATTCATTTGCAACAGGATTATCTCGCGAATATGTAATTGCGCACGAAACGGCGCATCAATGGTGGTATGGAGTAGTTGGAACAAACAGTGTTGCAAACGCTTGGATTGACGAGGGGTTAGCCGAGTTTTCAACCGCGCTCTATTTTAAGCACAGCAACCGCGAAGCCTTATATCACGACATTGTAGAAAGTAGCCATTGCAACTATATCAATGTTGCCGAAAGGCTAGCAAAGCAATCGTCGTTTGACGGAATTATGACAAAACGCCTTGACGAGTTTCCGTCAGAGGGCGCCTATATCGCGACCGTCTATGACAAAGCTATGATGATGAACGCAAGTATGTATGAACTTATGGGTGAGCGCGCATACCTTGTTGCGCTGCAAACCTTTTACAAGGAAAATAGTCACAAAAACGCTACTCCTAACAGTTTTTTAAACTGCTTTAGCAAACCTCATCAAAGACTTTTTGAAATTTGGCTAAACGGCGAAGTATTAATTCCACCTCTCTTTTAACAAATCATAGGTTTAAGTAATATCCCCCTGCAAGTTAAGCGGACTTATAGAACAACAAATTATATTTAAAAAGCAAAATGACCCGGATATTAAATCCAGGCCATTTTGCTAATTATATGATAAGGGGGAAAATTATGAGCTCTTTTTTGTTTACCTTATATTACACCCGCTAATTGACGTTGTCAAGTGGTTTTTATAAGAAAAAATAAAAAAATCGTTTATTTTTTTAAATTATTTTGTTTTAATTTAATTTTTGTTACTTTTTTAACAATTTGTATAAATACTTATAATTACTTTTAACCGTTACAATATTTTTCAGCGCCCTCAATGGCAATCGCGCCATCTGCGCACGCTGTTACTATTTGTCGCAATGTCTTTTTGCGAATATCTCCCGCGGCAAATATCCCCTTTACACTCGTTTCCATTTCGTCGTTGGTCACAATATATCCCTGTTCATCTGTTGCAATTTGACCTTTTATCAATTCGGTTTCGGGCAAATTTCCAACTGCGACAAAAACACCGCTTATATCAATCGCCTTTTCTTCGCCTACTTTGTTTTTTACAACAATATTGTTTATTTTACCCTCGCCGTTAAGCCCACTGACTATCGAGTTCAACACAAATTCAATTTTCGGTTCGGCTTTAGCTCGTTCAATCATTACATTTTCTGCGCGGAAGCCTTCCCTTCTATGGATAATGTAAACCTTTTCAGCAATTCTGCTTAAATAGAGCGCGTCCTTAAAGGCAGTATTTCCGCCGCCAATTACCGCCACTTTCTTTTTTTTGAAAAACCCACCGTCACAAACTGCGCAATATGAAACACCTGCGCCAATATACTTTGTTTCATCGGCAATTCCTAAATTGCGATTTTTTGTTCCCATACAAAGAATAATGGCTTTCGCCGAAAGAATTCCACTTGACGCCGTATTTACTTCCTTCTTTTCGGCCGATATTGAAACTACTTCGTCATAAATAAAAGTTGCGCCATACTTTTCCGCTTGGCTGTGCATTTTTTGCGCCAATTCTGTTCCCGAAATACCATCCATTGCCGGATAATTTTCAAGTTCGTACGCATAGTTGACTTGACCGCCTATCGCCTGCTTTTCAATGACCACGGTTTTAAACCCTGCGCGACCCGCATAAATTGCCGATGTCAATCCCGACGGCCCAGCCCCAACAATAATTATATCATACATATTTTCTCCTTACGATACTCTGCTTTAATTAAATTAGCCTACACTTCGCTATATGCCGAACATTATTTCTTAATTTCCTGCCTTTCCCACTTTTAGTGTTTCCTCGCCTACACAACGCTACTCTTTTATGCAATTCTTTTGCTTTAATTAATTTAGCCTACACTTTTACACTGCTTACTTTGAAATATCATAACGCTTTAGTAATTAAGTTCAATACTTTAACTTTTAAACACTAATCCCTTTAAGAACGGCAACTTTCAAAATTGCAACCTGTGTCTTTGCGTCGGGAATTTCATTGTTAATAACCATTTTAATTGCCTCCGTTAAAGGTAATTTGACTATATCAACAAATTCATCTTCGTCAAGATTTTGTTTTGATGGTTCAAACTTTGTTGCAAAATACATATATATGATTTCCGTGCAGTATGCGACAGTCGGATAAAGCACTCCTAAACTTTTAATTTCAGTCGCCTTCAGCCCACACTCCTCCTCCAATTCGCGAATCGCGGTGTGCTCGGGGTTTTCGCCCTTTTCCAATTTCCCCGCGGGAAGTTCAAGCAGCTCAACATTAAATGGATATCTAAATTGTTTAACCAAAAAAACATTATCGTCATCATCGAGGGCTAGCACGCAAGCTCCCCCGTTGTGATGAACAACCTCACGCAGAGCGGTTTTACCATTCTGCAATTTAACCTTATCGCGCGAAAGCACAATTATCTTTCCATTGTAAATTTCTTCCGTGGAAATTGTTTTTTCAAAGTTACTCATATTCACCTCAAACACATTTTAGCATATCCCCAACAACCTGTACAGTATAAAAAATATTTTTTAGGCAAAAATTCAAGCAATATGAGGTGAATATGAAAAAAGTTATTTTTTTAATGTTACTTTTGATTGTTTCAATATTTTTATTGTCCGCGTGCGACATCGGTGAAAAGCAGCCCGACTGTATACGAATACATATCCGAGCAAATAGCAACGTTCAGTACGACCAAGATGTAAAATATCTTGTTCGCGATTATATTGTTGAGGCGCTTACTCCTATATTGGCCGAGTGCAAGTCAAAAGACGAAGCCTATAAAACAATAAAAGCCAGTATTCCTCTGTTAACGGACGTTGCAAATGCGTGCCTTGTTGAAAATGAACAGCCTTATACTGCTAAAATTAGTTTACGTCGCGAAAAATTTCCAACTAGACAATATTTAAGTTACACGTTTCCCGGCGGAATATACGACGCGCTTATTATTGAATTAGGCGAAGGCGTTGGCGATAATTGGTGGTGTGTTGCGTTTCCTCCGCTATGTTTTGTACCAACCGACGGCAACAATGAAAACTTTAAATACAAATCGAAAATCTTAGAAATAATTGAAAAATATAAAGAGGTAAAAGATGAACAATAAAAAACTTAAAATAGTTCTAGCCGTTGCGCTGACGTTAGTTGTATTAACGGGTGTTCTATCCTTTAGCGGAATACTAAACCCTAAAAACGATATCGCCGAGGCTATTGTATTAAAACAAGGTTCGTCGGGAGCGCAAGTTAAAACTGTGCAGACAAAACTTAAAAATTGGGGATATTACAGTGGCTCAATAGATGGAATTTATGGAAATGGAACGGCAACTGCCGTTAAGAAGTTTCAGCAGAAAAACGGATTAACCGCCGACGGAGTAATAGGTTCGGCAACAGCGCGCGCATTAGGAATTACGCTTTCAAGTTCTGCAACAAACAGCGGATATAGTTCGTCTGACACTTATCTTTTGGCAAAGTGCGTTTACGCTGAAGCGCGCGGAGAACCATATTTAGGACAAGTTGCCGTCGCAGCGGTTATATTAAATAGAGTTAAACACCCCGATTTTCCAAACACGATTGCAGGGGTAATATACCAACCGTGGGCGTTTACCGCGGTAAACGATGGACAAATTAACTTAACCCCCAATGAAAGCGCAAAGAAAGCAGCGCGCGACGCATTAAACGGGTGGGACCCAACAAACGGTTGTATTTACTATTACAACCCGAGCGTTACGACAAACAAATGGATTTGGTCACGTCCAATTTTGCTTGTAATCGGCAAACACAATTTTGCAAAATGAGGTAAATATGAAAGGAAAAAAAGTTTTATTAGTATTAATGATAGTTTTTGCGGTCACAACCGTTGGACTTAGCATATGGTTGGGATTAAGTACAAAAAACAACAAAGAAAGTCAAGCTATGCTTGAAAATCATTATCAGCAAGCGTACTTTGTTTTGCTAGACGAAACCAACGATATGGAAATTAAATTAGCTAAAATTTTAGTTACCACCTCGCACACGACTCGTCAGGAACTGCTTTATGAAGTTTGGAAAGGCGCTGAAATATCCGCCAACAGTTTGTCTGCGTTATCCTCTCGCGATGCCACGGTAACTAATACAATGAGGTTTATAAATCAAGTAGGCGACTTTTCAATGTATTTAGCGAACCGTGTTACAGATGAAAAAAATCTCTCTGCCGAACACCGCGATAGCTTAGAAAAAATCCATAAAATGCTTAAGGATTTAGGGTCTGAACTTGGCAAAATAAAAGATGAAATTACCAATGGCTATTTGTTTGTTGAAAATATAAATACCGATAAAGACATTTTAACAAATGTTTTAGGCAGTTTAAATGAGGCTTCTGTCGAATACCCTCAATTAATATACGACGGTCCGTTTAGCGACGCGCTTCAAGATAAAAAAGTTTTGGGGCTAATCGGCGAGGATATCAATGAGGAAAATGGAATAAAAATAATAAACTCAATTTACGGGCCTGCGGTTGCTGTTGAAAACCTAAAGTTCTTAGGAGAGTGGGACTCGGACATTGATACCTTAAATTTTGAAGGCAAAATAAATGGACGTATGACCACAATTCAACTAGCTAAAAAAGGCGGTATGCTCATTTCAATTAACTCATATCGAGATGTCACCGACCCTAAGTTATCTAATGACGAATGTAGCGAGATTGCCAAAAGATTTTTAAAAGACAACGGATTTGGTGATATGAAAAACGTTTGGATATGCAACGATAATAGCACCGTTTTTGTAAACTTTGCTCCGTTAATAAACAATGTGGTTATTTATCCTGATATAATAAAACTTAAAATTGCTAGCGATAACGGCGATATCCTTGGGCTTGAGGCTAGAAGCTACGCGTTTAACCACACCACTCGCGAGCTGTCGAAGCCACTAATAACAGCAGAAACAGCGCGGGCAAAAATAAAAATTGATGGCGAAATTACAGCTGGAAGGCTTGCGCTTATTCCCTTTAAGTCAAATACGGAAATTTTAACTTATGAGTTTGTAGCCACCTCTAACGGCACGTACTATATATATATTGACGCAAAAACAGGAGAGGAAGTAAATATTTTGTATGTCATTTCATCAACAAACGGCGACTTGCTTGTATAAACAATCCTTAATCAATTAATAAAAAGCTCATTTCACTTTTAAGTTTTAAATTTATTCGTTAAAAAAAGCCCGCAGCTATGCGGGCTTTTACATCATTTAAAATTTTTAACTTAACCTTCAATTTCCTTAACTATCTTTTTAATCATTTTCTTTTTGACTTCAACACCACCTTTATTTTCAGCGGCTACTTTTTGAGATACTTCAGTGTATTTGTCATTTTTATAAGCTTTAGTAAGTTTTTGAGTAATTTGCTCACGTAATGTAGTATCTGATGTGACCTTGCTTCCATAAATGCCATAGCTAATAACATAGTCCAACGGAATAATATTGTCAGTTACAGTAAGTGGTTTGCTATCCTCGCCTAATGACTTTTCGTCATACGGGATATAGCTGACATACATAATGTGAATACCAAAATCAGTAACACAATACATACCGTCAACAGTGCCGTCTGTGCTAAAAGTGCCTAGGCCTAGTTTTATCATATCGCGGCCTAATTTCGTAAACTCCTCAACATAGGTTGATTTTTCGCCTTCGGGATTAATTAAATATCCATTTCCACCGCCAGCTAATCCATTTGAAGTTTCGGCCTTATACATACCGCCATCGTCATTTACCGCATATACCCACTTGATAGCCTCTTCGCGCATAGCTGTAATCTTTTGGAATTCTGTTAAGTTAGCAAAGTCGCCAACGCCAGTTTTGATATTATTAAACGAAGTAAATATTTCATCTAAAATCGTGCTAGCAGGTACGTCTTTACGAATAAACGGTTTTGCAGGACATTCGGGTTTTGTGCAAACTACCTTATCGTCTTTTTTAGCAGCCTCACATTCTTCACACTTATATTCTGGGTCATACTTCGGATTTGAAACATTAACTTTAATTTGTTTAGCAAGTTCAGCCCTATACTTTTTAAGATTTTCGGCGGAAATCGTACCCGAATCTTTCATAGCTTTTAAATCGGCTGTTTGCTTATCGCTGAATTTTAACAAAATATTGTAAACATAGCCATAACCTTTAACGGGATGATAAACCGTCCCACCGATATTGTCGGTAATAGAAGTAGGGTATGAGGCATTTTTATCGGAAGCAAAAGTTTCTTTATTTTTAGTAATGTAATCATTGTACTCGGCTGCAACAAGTTCATCGCTTGGAACATAACCCTCGGACAATGTGCGTTGCCAACTTTGTAAAAGTTGTGTTTCGTGTTGCCTTGCCAAATAGTAATCATAACTGCGATAACTATCGGCAATTTCTTTTTTAAGTTGCGCAAGCGCTTTTATCATAAACTTGCTGTCGCCGTGGTCGTACCCTTCGTCAAAAAACTTTTTCGTTTTTTCCGTTACGGGCGCGTTGGCGTCGAATTCGGGCTCAGCATCTTTGGGACGCACTGGACGCGGAACAAGTTCATCTTTTTTATCTTCTTCTTTATCGTCTTCCTTGTCGTCTTCTTTCGGAGGATTAGCGGCATCAAACTCCGCTTGCAACTCCTTAATTATATTGTCATACCAAGACTGCATAGTTTTATTGGTATCCTTAACGGCAGCGTCAGCTTCAGCATCGGTCAATAAGGTAACAATATCGGAATTAATTGAAACACCTTTTTTGTTAGCCATTTCACTTTTAGCATACATCAACAACAGTTGACGGTTAGCAAGCGACTCAACCAGTAAATCAACCGTTTCCGCAATGGTGTATCCGTAATAGGTAGTATAATAGTATCCATACGAATTGTAAGACTCGTAAAGTTCGGCTTTGGTTACAACAGCGGACAAACCATTGTAATTAACCTTGGCAACGACTTGGCTAAAGTCACGCTCCTCGTTTTTAGTGATGATATCGCATCCGGTCAAAAAGGTAACGACCATAACCATAACGAGCACTATTGCTAATAATTTTACTTTCATTTTATATCTCCTAGTATAATACGAGCGACATCGAATACATCAAATAAGGTGTCTACAATATTATAAAAACTGTACTAATATTATATAGTATAACAATAATTATGGCAAACATTTTACGCCAATATGTATTTAATATTTTGGTTTTTTAGACAAAGTGGAAGAAGTTAATTGAAAAAGCCGTCCGCGCACTGCAAAAAATTAAGCATAAGCGCAAGAACTTCCTCTGCCGAGCGATCTTTTGTATTGAACAACAACTGTGGTGGAATTGAAGCTGTAAGCACTACATTTTTGTCCATTTTGGCGACAGCGCGCAACAACCCTTCTTGCTTAAACACATCTGCCGAATTAAACATAAAACCAGCGCCCTTGTTGTTGAGAATTATTTTATCAACCTCATATCGCTTTGCCATACTTTTTATTAAAGCTATGCTAATAAGATTGACAAGGGGCTGCGATGGCACTCCATAGATATCCGTCAATGTGCTAATAAGCTCATCGCGTTCGACAACGCTTGTAACTTCGGATATCCGCTTATAGATTCTAATCTTATCTCCCGAACTTACATAACTTTCACTAATATAAGCGTTGCAATCAATTTTAATTTCAACATCTTTTTGCTCGGCAGTATATCCGCTTTTTAGCTCACTAACCGTTTCAGCCAAAAGTTTGGAATACATATCATAACCTACTTTTTCAATATGCCCGTGCTGTTCCGCGCCCAAAAAGCTGCCCGCTCCTCTAATTTCCAGGTCGCGCAGCGCTATTTTAAACCCGCTTCCAAATTCGGCATACTCGGTTAAAGCCGTCAATCGTTTAACCGCCGGTTCGCTTAATACTTTTCCAAGTCGCGTCGTAAAGTATGCGTGCGCAAGCACTCCGCTTCTCCCTACGCGACCTCGCAACTGATATAGTTGCGACAGCCCAAAACGGTCGGCGTCATAAATAATCAAAGTGTTGGCGTCGGGCAAATCAATCCCGTTTTCAATAATAGTGGTGGCAATTAACACGTCTGCTTCCCTTTGATAAAAAGCCGTCATCTTTAAATCAAGTTCCTTATTAGCCATTTGGCCGTGCGCAACTATAATCCGCGCTTGACCACCTAAAAGTTCACGTACTTTAATTGCAAATTCTTCAATGGTTTCAACGTAATTATACAAAATAAATGCCTGCCCTCCTCGGTTAAGTTCGCGAGTTAACGCGTCTTTAAGCAAGGTGTCGGTGTATTCAACAATGTAGTTTTGCACGGGCAACCTGTTTTGTGGCGGAGTTTCTAACAGGCTAATATCTCTTATGCCCGACAACGCAAGATTGAGAGTACGAGGGATTGGCGTGGCGGTCAGCGTTAAAATATTTACATCTTTTTTAATAGCTTTCAACTTTTCTTTATGTTCAACTCCAAAACGCTGTTCCTCGTCCAAAACCAGCAAACCTAAATCGTTAAAAACTATGTCTTTGCTTAATAGACGGTGCGTTGCAACCACAATGCTAACCGTCCCTAGCTGCAACCCTTCAAGCGCGCTTTTAATTTCAGCAGTCGATTGAAACCTCGATAATAACTTTACATTAATTCCAAATCCGTCAAGCCTGCTACAAAGTGTATTAAAATGTTGTTTAGCGAGGATTGTTGTAGGCGCAAGGATTGCCGCTTGCTTGCCATCCATAATCGTTTTAAAAATTGCGCGGAACGCTACCTCTGTTTTTCCATATCCAACGTCGCCACAGATAAGCCTATCCATAAGCCGACCTTTTTCCATATCGGATTTAATGTCACTAACTGCCGATACTTGGTCATCGGTTAAATCAAACTCAAACTTATCTTCAAATTCTTTTTGCCATATTGTATCCGCCGAATATTTAAATCCTTTCTGTTTTTCACGCTGAGAGTACAGTTCAAGCAAGTCAATCGCCAATTTTTTGACTGAAAGCTTAACCCGTTCTTTAGTTTTTGCAAACTCTTTTCCGCCAATTTTATTCAACCGCGGAGTTTCGCCCCCAGTAAATTTAGTAAGCATATCCATTTGGTCAATCGGGACATAAAGTTTATCGCCATCGCGATATCTAAGCACTACATAATCCTTTTCAATAGTATCGGTTTTCAGCTTGTCCGTACCTTCGCAAATGCCAATGCCATGTACCGAATGTACCACATAATCGCCTGCTTTTAACTGTATAAACCCTTTTTTAGGTTTAATTGCGCCTATTCTTAGGCGCCCCCTGCCAAACAATTCATCGGTTCCTAAAACAACTAATTTTGCGCTGTGATATATAAAACCAGTCCTAATATCTAAAGTAGTTGCGCAAATACCTGACGAAACAATATCGGTTTCATATACCATAACATCATTTTGTTTTAAGTTATCGGCAACAGTTTTTGCACGACGTTCGTCACTGCAACAAAGCACCACGCGATATTGATTATATAAAAAGTTTTTGAGGTCAGCTACAAGGGCGATGTTGTCAAGATAGTATTTTGTCAGCGGTTGACTTCTAAATGTAAAAATAGCGGCTGATTCAAAAATTGGGTTCAGCGCGGTTATTTGTTGATATGCCAAACGCTTAAATATTTTAGCGTAAGTATATGCCATTGTCTTTTTTATTAGCGATTTTTTATGGATTTCTAAAGCCGAATTTCCCTCCGTTAAACTTTTGACTCGACTTAAATGTTCCTTTTCGATTAGGTCAAGCTTGTCGTTTAACAGTTTCGGTTCATCAAATATAACCGCGCTTCCACGTGGTAAATAGTCAAATATTGTCGACAAATTTTCCATAAATGGAGTTAGCCATATCAACGTGCTATCGTTTGGATTTATTGAAAGTTTTTCAGATATGTCATCAATAATTTCCTTAATATGACCGCTTGCGTTAATATTAGTTAGCTTATTTGATATATCTGACACTTCTTTTTCGGTTAGCAAAATATCCGATGAAGGCGGTATAATCACATTACTAATATTTTCCAAACTTTCCATACTTTCACAGTCAAAGTACTTGATAGTTTCAATTAAATTGTCAAAAAAGTTTATGCGAATAGGTTTTTCAAATGACAATGGAAAGATATCCAAAATATCGCCACGCAAACTAAAAGTACCCTTATCTGCTGCAAGTTCGCTTCTGAAATATCCCGACGATATCAACTTTTCAATCAAATTTGACAGCTCGTATTCCTTATCGACCTCAAGCGCAATAAGCTTGCTTTTAAATGTATCGATATTTGGAAAATATTGCAACAATGCCTCGGCCGAAATAATGGCTATGTCTGCTTGTCCGCTGACTAATTTAGTTAAGGCTTCAATACGTTTAGCTATGTTTTCAATCGAAAATGCCGCTCGGTGTAACAATACGTCATCCTTTTCGGCAATTAAAACACATCTATCCCCAACAAATCCCTTAAATTTATCAAATACTTCCGCGGCGGCCAATCGGTCAGAAGTTATATACAGCGCGGGCATTTCAAGCGCTGCGCTAACGTGAATTTTCGCTCCCGAGGCAAGCGAAAATGCCGTAGTTGGCTTCCCACTACGTACTGCGATTAGTAAATTATAAAAATCTCCGCCTAATTTATTAAGTTTTAAAAAATCCTGCATCTATGTACCGCCTCCGCGCCAAAATAGGCGAGGTTGACTTTAGCCGTTAAATTGTTGCATTACACGTTCAAATTCCATTCCGTCCACAAAATCCATAAGCGCGTCACACGCCCTGTCAGTCGCGCCATCAATAAGTTTTTTATTTTCACCGCACACCTTTGACAGCACAACGCTGACAAGCGGAACTTCTCCGCGGTCAAAACCAGTACCAACGCGAATACGCTTAAATTCTTTAGTATTAATACATTCAATAATATTTTTCATTCCGTTATGAGTACCGCCACTTCCGTCGGTACGCAAGCGCAAAGTCCCAACAGGAATATCAATATCATCATAAATTACAATAAATTCTGTTGCATCTTTTTTATACTTCCCAATTAATTCGCGGACAGCTTCGCCCGAGAGATTCATAAAAGTTGTGGGCTTAGCCAATATAATCTTTTGACCGCGTAAATACACAACAGCGGTTTTAGACTTACATTCCGTAGTTGTAAACTTGGTATTTAACTTTTTTGCTAGCTTGTCCAGCACTTCAAAACCCATATTGTGATATGTGCCTTTGTACTTCAAGCCCACGTTACCCAATCCAATTATCAGCATTGTTTACCTATTTTAAATTAATTAAAGTTTTTATTTTTCATATATTTTAATCCATTAACTTTCCACTAAGCTTTAGTTGCAAACTTAAATTTTTTAACCACTAGCTTTTCATTCGTTTCAAAAAACTATTAAAACTTGACATTGCGTTTTGTTTAATATAGTTGCAAACTTAAATTTTTTAAACACTACCTTTTCATTCGTTTCATAAAAACTATTAAAAATTGACATTACGTTTTGTTTAATATAGTTTTAAACGTTAAGTTTTAATCTATAAAATATTTTGCATTTGCGGTTTCAATATTTTAGCGCCAATATCATACTTGCGCATTGAAGTCATACGATACTGTTTTCAAAAATTTCACCACTTTTTCCACAATGGCTAAACGGATGTATAGTTACATTTTTTCCAACAACACTGCCGTCAACAACAGACTGCTGTATATACGCGTTTTCCATAATTAAACTGTTGCTAACCAAGCTAAATGAACCTATGATTGCATTTTTTTGTATGGTTGTATTGCCTACTATACGAGTAAACGGTTCAAGCGTTGCGCCAGCTTCAATAATAACAGTGTCGTCGACTATTGTATTTTTAGAGTCTAGCACCAATACGCCATTGGCCAAATGTTTGTCAATTATCCTTTCTTTCAGTATATTATACACGATTGACAGCGATGTTGTATCGTTTACGCTCAAAAATTCAGGCGCATTGACGCAGTATTTTGCCACTAAATCCGCATCATAGCCATATTCAAGCAAAAATCCACGTCCAATTTCCATTTTTTTAATGCGACGTTGCGCCATCGTACGCGCGGCTTTTTGCAAAATTTCAGGAGTTACCAATGCCATATCGGCATATAGCACGGCCAAATACTCATACTTTGACATTACCGACAAGTATTTATCGCAGTCTACCGTTACGTACGGAAAACTTGACGCGCATTGCTCGACATATTCAGACAAAGGCCTTCCTAGTAGCTCGAAACCTGCCAACGCAAATGGCTGTCTAACTACAATTACATATATATCATAAATATCGTTTTTCATACGATATAATATGCTAGACCAAACACTTTTGCTACCGATTATTTACTTATTCGTTTTGTTTTAAAATAATCAGATAATAATTTGACACATTCGCCTTCCAATATGCCACCAACTACACCAACTCGATGATTAAACCTTACGTCCTGTGGCAGATTATAAAGAGTGCCACAACAACCTGCTTTTTTATCGTACGCGCCAAAAAATATATTGTCAATTCGACTGTTTATTAACGCTCCTGCGCACATAGGACAAGGTTCAAGCGTTACATATATATCGCAACCGTGTAACCGCCAACTGCTTAATACTTTTGTAGCGAGTGTTATCGCAACAATTTCCGCGTGGAATACCGCGCAGTTGTTAGTTTCCTTTAAATTGTGCGCCTCGGCAATTATCTCGCCGTTTTTTACGATAACCGCGCCTATTGGCACTTCGTCAAATTCCAATCCCTGCTTCGCAATATCAATAGCACGCTTCATAAAAATTTCGTTCATATCCTTTCACCTATTTCACAAAGTTTTTTAGCCACTTCCTTATTATCGCGCCACACCTTTGCAAACGCGCTTTCTTGCAACGGATGCGCTAAACGGTCATCTCCCACCTCAATAGTCAGCCCTAAACCGTAATTATTTAAAACAAACCAATCCTTAAATCCGCCTGCGCTACCTAAACTTTGTAGCAGCGGATAGCCTGTCAAATTTGATATTTCCATAGCTTCGGACATATATGGAAACTTATCTTGAAAACCGCAATATATAACTTCTCCCTTTGCGTGGTAGCTCGCCGACACTTTGAATTTATATATTTTAGTCAATTCGATAAGTGCCTTTGTTTCCACTTCGCTTTCGGGCATTTTGCCAATATAATTTTCAAAGCTGGGAATGTTTGCGTTAAATAATCCATTTCCCCAATCAGCGTTAAAGTTTACATTTATGTCAACAGCGCGACCGTTTGCTTTCCACAGCTTAAAATCACTGCCACCGTTTGCCTTGGTTAAAAACTTACGCATATTTTGTGGCGCGCTTTTAAGCCCTAGTTCCGCCAACTGAACGCCGTCTGGATTGACCATAGGCACAAAACAAACCGCTGACCCGCTATAAACACGCGCTTGACGAACAACAAGTCGCGAAGTAATGTTTTCCCGACCATGAATACCGCCGTGGATAAGCGTTTTCGGATTGCCAACACCAACAATAATTGCAAATATTTCGCGGCCAAACAATGTTTTTCCTAGTGAGAATATGCGCGCATTTGTTAAATTTTTGAGGTCGGCCAACATCATATCATAATTATACATACGACATTATACGGCGCTAGCCTCTATGTTGATATAAAATAAAGCAACTTACTTGCGCAATATTTTATTGATATATATAATCATTTTAAAAATACACATAAACAAATTATTTATGATAGGGCAATTTATTAATAATTGAAAACGCGCGATATATTTGTTCAATCAAAATTACGCGCATAAGTTGATGAGGAAATGTAACTTTGCCAAACGAAATAACACAATCAGCTTTTAATAAAACTTCATCACTTATTCCATTTGAACCGCCTATTATAAGGCTTATTTCCGAAAATCCCTCGTTCATTTTTTGACTAAACAAATTAGCCAATCCCTCGCTCGATACAAGGTTTCCATCTATTGCCGTCGCGATTATAAATCCTTTCGCCTTTTCAATAATTTTTTTTCCTTCTCGATTTTTACTAAGTTCAATTTCAATATTTTCTTGCGATTTGGGAGGAAATTCACTACATTCGACTATTTGCAAATCAACAAATCTTGAAAGCCTTTTTTTATATTCGGAAATTGCTTCTTGATAAAAATTTTCTTTAATTTTACCAACGGCAATTAGGTTTACTTTCATCTTAAAATCCCCCAAATTAAGGTATATATCGTCACAAGCGACATCAATACTATTGTGGAATATAAAAACATATTATCAATCGGTTTATAGCAAATAGCAATTTTAGTTTTATCCGCTGACGGCAACATTTCAAACTGTGGTTCAACTTTCTTTTTGCGCCTGCTGACGGGTCGATTGCTGTTTTCAACACCTAGTTCAAGCAACAACCAAATAATAACAATGATTGCCCCGAAAAACAACACGTTCCCTACGATATTTCCGCTGACCTTATAAAAAATCCAATCATAGAATTTATTAATTACATTTAAAAAATTTCCAGTACCTTCGCCGTAATCTCGCAAAACCGAAACGGCATTGTTGGTAAAATGGTAAAACACTGCAGGATAAATACTTTTAGTATGAAGCACCAACGTCCCCGCAATCAACCCGCACACAAAAGTGTAGCCAACCTGCGTAATATTGCTGTGCATAAGCGCAAACATAAGCGATGTAATCAAAACAACACTGTATCGTTTTTTTGTATCATTATAAGCGCGATACAGTAAGCCTCTATTTGTAAATTCCTCAAAAATAGCGGGCATAATTGCTGTAAAGGCCAATTCATAAAGCAACATACTGACAGAGCTTATATTTCCGCCTGACGCAACGCCGGGATTGTAGCCTAGAAAATATAATAACGATTGCCAAACGCTTGATATACCAACAATAACATATGGCGAAATAATTGAAATTACAAACACCATAAGCCACGATTTTAAACTTATTCCCCTCGAATAACCGAAGTCATCAAGCATACTCTTTATTGGTTTTTTAACTTTGTTTTTTTTAAGAAACATTATATACAACGTTGCAGGAAAAATACCCATAGCAAATACTTGTACCAAAAGCGAAAATGTCATGTCGTGTTGAATGTATGAAAGTTTGCCAAAAATTCCAAACGCAAACATTGCTCGAATAACAATAATTGTCAGCATTGATAGAAAATAAATAAGTGTTATGAAAAACCGTTTATCCTTTTTCATTGTATAAATCCTAATATGAGAGTAAGCACCCAAATGACGCTAAGTATTATAAAAACAAGTTTAACATTAGATGGATATAAATCCTCTCGCGTGGGTTCATCGGGTTCGGGCATAGGCGCAACTTCACCTAATGCGCTGTTAATATCACTAAATGCGCGCTTTAAACCGCCTTTTTTGAAAATATGGATTATCTGAATGAAACTTTGCGTAAACTCATTTTTAACAGCTTTACCCTTGCCCTCGGGATATACGTCAATAATTTCAACGTCGTTAAATTGCGCTTTATCTCGCGATACGCTTGTAAACTTCTTAAGCAAATACACCACCGTTGTGCAACCCACCGCTATTGATATAAGCCAAATTATAACGACAGCAAAATCGGGCAAGGCTTGCGCATTTATAAGTCTTAAAAACCAATTTACAGGGTAGTCTAATACTATGCTTAAAAAATTATTTAAAAAGTGTAAAATTATACCTGCCCAAAGCGATTTTGACGCTATTACAATATAGGCCAAAACCATGCCCAACAAAAACTGGTGAACCGTCTGAATTGCATTTCCGTGCATTAGCGAAAACATTGCCGCCGTTAATACAATCGCATATGAATAATCGCGCTTTTGTTCTGCGCAATTAAGCACTACTCCGCGCATTAAAACTTCCTCGGAAAACGCTGGAAGCACTGCCAAAAACAGTATTCCTAACAACAGCATTCCTATATTTTCATTGGTATCTGGCAATGACAAACTAAAGTTGTAGCCTAGCCTGTGAAGTATCTCTAAAAATATATTTGAAATAGGTAAAAAAGCCATTATGCAAAATATTGACAATAACGCAATTATTCCAATTTGTTTAGCATTAAGTTTACCATTAAGCCGTGTCGCCACCACAAAATCAACATTCTTTTTTCGAGAATACCATATCATTGTGCCAACAAAAACACACGGATTAATTAAATAAGTTAGCCATAATCCAATTTTTAAATTAGGAAAAAATGCCGTACTTAAACTTTGATAAATTAAACTTACCGCATAATATGTTCCAAACGCCAATAAGAACGCGTTGCCTGTATTTGAAAACCTAAAATTTTTCCGTTTTTCCATTTGCTATAAAAAGTTCTCCTATCTTATTTTGTAACGCAACGTCAACAAATATATCTCGTCCCTCAATGACACCATCGCCTCGCAAAGCCTCCACCACGGTCGAAAAAGCAAGTTCAGGATAGTTGTTCTCTTCGCTAAGATGGCCTAGTATTACGCGCTTAAGGCCGCAATTTACTAGCTTTTTGATAATTATTGCAGCGCTATCGTTTGACAAATGCCCGTTTGCGCCCTGTATACGTTGCTTCAATGCAGGCTGATAACTCCCCTTTAAAAGCATTTCCAAATCGTGATTAGCCTCAAGCAACAAAATATTGCTTCCAATTAAATTATTTATTAAGCCTTCCGTAATGTGGCCAATATCGGTGGCAATACTAATTTTTACACCATCGTTTTCAAAAGAATATCCAAGTGGATAACAGCAATCGTGCGGTATGCGAAACGGCCTTACCCGTATGTCGCCAATTTTAAAACCCGCATCAAAAAAGTCAACACTTTCAAAAGCTATGCCGCCCACGCGCCTACTTATTGCCGCATACGCGCGCTCATGCGCGTACACTGGAATACCGCGCTCGGCTAGCGCGCCCAATCCGCTGATATGGTCGCTATGCTCGTGCGTGATTAATACGCCATTTATGTCGTTTACTTTGACGTTAATTGTATTTAATGCCTCGATTATCCGCCTAATTCCTACGCCTGCATCGACTAGCAATCTCGTGTTTTCACTAGCTATGTACGTACAATTTCCGCGGCTACCGCTAGCAATCGTTAGTAATTTTAATGCCATTATTACCTCGCTAGATTATTGTACTATACTTTTGTTGTCAATACAAGTATAATTATGATATAATAATATATATTTAATATACAATAGGATAAATAAAAATGGTAAAAATTAGTACATCTGCAATTAAAAGCGCCGTCACAGAAATGTTTAGCGACCTGTGCTCGGTAATTGACGACGACGTTTTATGTTCTATGAAAAACGCTAAATCGAGCAGTCCATTAGAGTCTTTTGCATTAGGTATAATGATACAAAATGCTGAACTTGCAAAAGAAACACATTCTGCGGTGTGTCAAGATACAGGTATGGCTGTTGTTTTTGTTGAAATTGGGCAAGATGTGATTTTAACTGGCGAGTATTTAGAAGATGCGATTAATAGCGGGGTGTCCGATGCGTATATCCCGTTTAGAAAATCTGTTTTAACGCCATTGTCAAGGCAAAATACGCTTAATAACGCTCCTGCGGTTATTCATACAAAAATTGTTGTTGGCGATAAAGTTAAGGTAAGTTGTATGGCCAAAGGTTTTGGCAGTGAAAATATGTCACGCGTTTATATGCTCACTCCTGCCGATGGAGTAAAGGGTATAATTGATAAAACCGTTGAAACCGTTAAACAAGCAGGTGGCTGTCCGTGTCCGCCGATTATTATTGGGATAGGCATTGGTGGAACGATGGAAAAAGCGGCAATTATGAGTAAACACGCGCTCTTTCGTCCGCTTAACTCGAAAAATAATAATGGCGCATTGGCAATACTTGAAAGTGAAATTTTAGAAAGTGTAAACGCGCTCAATATAGGAGCGCAAGGTTTTGGTGGAAATTTGACTGCCCTAAAAGTTCTAATTGAAACATATCCAACACATATTGCGGGGCTTCCTTTAGCAATTACAATACAGTGTCATTGTTCGCGCCACGCCGAACGTACTTTGGAGGGCAAAAATGATTAGTTTAAATGCTCCTTTTAACAAAAATGAAATTGAAAACCTAAAAGTTGGCGACATTGTTGAAATAAGCGGAACAATTTATACCGCGCGTGACGCCGCGCACAAGAAGCTGTTTGAGTTGTTGTTAAAAAAACAACCTTTGCCCTTTGACCTAACTGACGCAGTTATTTATTACACTGGCGCAACGCCTGCAAAAGATGGCGAAATTATTGGCAGTTGTGGCCCAACCACCAGTTCGAGAATGGACAGCTATACTCCCCTTTTATTAGCAAACGGCGTGCGCGGTTTAATTGGAAAAGGCGGACGCAGCAAGCCTGTTACCGATGCGCTTAAAGCATATTCGGCCGTATATTTTGTCGCAATCGGCGGAGCTGGCGCCTATTATAAATCAACAGTTGAAGCTATGGAACTTGTTGCTTTCCCTGAATTGCAAAGCGAAGCTATTTACAAACTTACAATTAAAAATTTTAAAGTTGTAGTTGCAACGGATACTAACGGCAACTGCCTTTTTTAAATGCTTAATACAAATTATTAGCCTTTAAACCACTATTAAAAATAGCGACCAACTATGTTTCTATGTTAGATGTATATTTTTTGTTGATAAAAATAGAATATCATATTTTTTATAGATAACATTACTTTGTTTTTATTTTAAACTTCTATTTGACAATTATATTTGTATATTAAAAAGCATCGCCTAGGCGATGCTTTTTATCTATTAATCTTCGGATTAAATTATGCGTTTTCTGTTTCAATAACGTCCGCTTGCTCATCTTCTGAAACTTCGGCTACCTCAACAACTTCCTCATCGCCTTTGCCTTTTTTATCTTTTTTCTTACTTGCGTGTTTCCTTTGGCGAAGCAAAATTGAAATAATCATCATAAATAATGCCACCGCAAATAGCCTCCACGCGCCACTGTTGTCACCAATAGGCATAATGCCTACTGCAACGCCTGTAAACAAATCGGGGAACAACAAGCCTGCGCCGAGAATACCAACCAAAGTAAGCACCGTAATAATTAAAGCGTTTATCCAGAACTTAAAGTTTTTGCCTGTTATTAACGAAATGATACAAAATACCATATTAATTACAGCTAAAACGTTGGTCACAATAAACACTAACATACCAACTTTTTTGAATGCAAAGTGAGTTAATCCATAAATAACATTGGGGAAGCTCATTTGTTCAATGTATCTGCCCATAATTTTCATTTCAGGCATAAAGTTTGCCAAAAGACCGGGCAACACGTAAAGGATACTTAAAACTAAAATTATAGCTGCGCTAATACGAACCGCGCCTTTAGACATTTTAATACTTTCGTCCTCGGTTGAAACATCGGTTTCCTCAACAATTTTAGGTGACTTCTTTTTACGACGAGCTTCGGAAGCAACATTTTTATCTTTAGGTTGGTCGGCAAGCGTAACAGCCTTAGGAACTGGTTTTTCAACTGGTTTAGGTTTCTTTTCGTATTGTAGCATAGGCTGGTTTTGAGTAGCGTATGGAACAAACGCAACAGGAACTACAACAGGAGCAAGTTGAACTTGACCCTTAGGAGCTATAATAGGTTGCAACCCACCCGCAACAGGTTTTAAAACGGCGCCATTCATAACGGGATTAACCGCCGTTGGCTGACTTTGTGTCACAGGAGAAACAGCGGGCCTAACGGGAGCGGTAGCCGGCCTAGTGGTAGGCGCTACGTTATTTTGAGCAGGAGTAACCTTTTTTTGAGCGGTCATATCCGCAGGACGCGCATTTTTAACCACATTTTTCTGTCCGCTGACAGGTACAGGTTGAGGTTTTTTCCCGCTGGGGTTAGCCGCTTTTTTAATTACTGCAGCCTCTTGAACCTTCTTATCTTTCTTCATACATAACCTCCGAAGTTATTTACTAATATATTAAAATTCTACAACGTCAAATTTTGGTTGCTTTCGGCAAATCAATGATATAACCAAAGCAAAAATAAAGTTAAGCAATCCCGATGCCAAATAAGTAATGCTAGTCCAATTTTTAAACAGACCGCCTATGTTTGACATATTGCCAAATCCGTATTCGCTGATTGCGGCGACAGAAAAGCAAACAAGCGTAATGATAGCAAAGAAAATATATCCTTTTCGTTTGCCAGAAATTAAAGCGTACAATGATTTAAGAATATTAACAACGCCTGCAAGTAAACCTATCGAAATTAAGTACACCGTAAGATTTGCGCCTATTTTGGCAAAACTTTTAGCGCTAATAATTTTTTGGATTTCAGAAGGCAAATTAATGACTTCAATATATTTTTGCAATGAGGAAATTGGAAATGGTGAAATCATTGAAAGAACAAACGGACACAACGCGACCATCGAAAGCAATAACATACATAGCCCAGCAATCCTCGCTCCGCCTTTTTTAGGAACAGCAGCCACGGCTTTATCGTCGACAACCTCAGATTTTGTTTTAGGATTGCCATTATCTTGGCCATCGCCCTCATAAGTGATATATGGAGTAATTGCAACGGGATGAACTGTCGATTGCAACTGAATTTTTTTTGTAGGCCGAAGAATAGGCTGTGGCTCGGAAACGGGCAACGGGCCATAAAACACATCTTCAGGTTTATAATCTTTTTCAGGCACTGATTTCATAATCCTCTCCTTAACAAGCGCGGTTAGCGACCCGATGTATCGGCGGCCGCTTCGGCTGCTGCAATTTCCTCTTTGGAGGCAGTTTGCCACAAGGGTTGCTCCTGAGTGACGTAAGGAACTATTGCAATAGGTTGAACGATTGGTGACATTTGTCCATACCCTCCGCCATATCCGCCATAACCAAACATTGGCGAAACAGCGGCAGATGGTTTACCGTTTTTAAATTCGTGCTTAGGCGCGGTTTGCGCATTATCCAAAACCACTTTTGGCGGTTTAACTTTTTTATCAGGAACAAGAACTGCGGAATCAAAATTCGGAACACGACCCTTGGCAGCCAATTCAGCAGTACGTTTCTTATCGCGACCACACCGCTTGCATTTACCATCGCTTACGCTGTTAAGTTTGCCACACACTGGACAAATATATGTCATCGCAGAAAGTTCCGCCTCGTCAACCCCCGGGAAAAGTTCCCCCACGGCTTGGGCGTATGTTTCAATTTCTGGAATTAAATTTTTTAGCTGCTTAACCGATTCGGATTCAAGCTCAATTTCAACTTCGCCAGGCATCTCACTTCCGCACACGGTACAGTAAATTGCGTCGGGAGCATTTTCGCTTCCGCACACCGCGCACTGAACTGATTTTGATTTTTTAATCAACACAGCGCCACAGCCCTTGCAGAAACGAGTCCCTGCAGGATTGGGGGTATTGCATTGCAAACAAATCACCGCGTTGCCATTTGATAAAACATCTTGTCCACAGGAGGGGCAAAAAGTACTTCCCGCCTGTACGGTAGCGCCACAAGATTTACAAACCGACATATTGTATCTCCCTTCACCAAATAATGAGTGCTGACTTTAACGTATTACTTTCCTATTATATACTATTTCAATTCATATATCAATAAATTTTTTTATAAAAATATAATATATAGCAACATTTTTCAACTTTTTTGTTAAAAAATCAAAATACTGCTCAAAAAAAACTTATTATTTGTTAAAATTATCTTTTAAACCAACGATTTCGTTAAATTCAGGATTTGATTTTTTAAAACCTTCTTTTGCCATAAAGTAACCTTGACGCATAAATTGATATCTGTCAAAAGATTTACTTTCCACTAAAAATCGTTCCGCTTTAGCTATATAAACCTGCTTTGAATTAGGATTAATCCTTTCGATAAAATCACAATCGCCCTCATTAAAAAGATAATCATAATGGTTTATTTTGACATCGACACAGTCATTGGCATTTACCCAATGAATTACGCCCTTAACTTTAATACCTGCATTTACTCCGCCACTTTTACTATCTTCAATATATCTACAAGTAACCTCTGTAACTTTGCCGTTTTCATCTTGTTTACAACCAACATACTCCAAAATATACGCGCCCTTCAACCTAACCATTCCGTTCGGTTTTAATCTAAAATACTTAGGCGGAGGCGTCAATTCAAAGTCGCTTTCCTCAATATATAATTCGCGTCCAAATGTAATATTGTGAACGCCAGCATTTTCAGCGTTTGCATTATTTTCAATTTCAATAGGCTCGGTTTTATCCGCAGGATAGTTTTCAATAATCAGTTTCAGTGGCTTTAAAACCACCATTGCGCGCGTTGCATTTATATTTAAATTTTCTCTAACGCAATGCTCAAGTAACGCAATATCAACTTCGGAATTTGCCTTAGATACACCAATTCGGCCACAAAAATCACGTATCGCTTCAGGCGGATATCCGCGCGAACGCATGCCACTAATCGTTGGCATACGCGGGTCATTCCAACTTTCCACAATGCCGTCTTCCACCAACTGACGCAAGTACCTTTTACTCATAATCGTCCTAGTTAAGTTAAGCCTTGCAAATTCAATTTGTCTAGGTTTTGGGTCAAATCCGCATTTTTCAACAAACCAGTCGTACAGCGGACGATGGTCTTCAAACTCTAAACTGCAACAACTATGTGTAATTTTTTCAATAGCATCTTCAAGCGGATGCGCAAAATCATACATCGGATAAATGTTCCACTTGTCGCCCTGTCTATGATGGCTAATATGCACAATCCTGTAAATAACGGGGTCACGCATATTTATATTATTTGCCGACATATCTATTTTTGCGCGTAAAACCTTTTCGCCGTCAGCATATTTGCCCTGCTTCATTTCGTCAAACAAAAACAAATTTTCGGCAATAGTACGGTTACGGAAAGGGCTTTCAATGCCCGATTTAACTAATGTTCCCCTTGTGCGGCTAATTTCCTCGGCAGATAAATCGCATACGTACGCCAAACCTTTTTTTATAAGCGTTATCGCGCATTCGTACATTTGGTCAAAATAATCAGATGCGTAATAAAGGTTGTCCCACTTAAAGCCTAGCCACGCAATATCTTCTTGTATAGAGTTGACATACTCAACGTCCTCTTTAGCGGGATTGGTGTCATCAAAGCGCAAGTTACAAGTACCCTTATACTTTTCCTTTATTCCAAAGTTTATGCAAATGGCTTTCGCGTGGCCAATATGCAAATAGCCGTTTGGCTCGGGCGGAAATCTTGTTGCAATCGCGTTATGCTTGCCCGACTTTAAGTCATCGTCAATAATGTCTTCAATAAAATTTGATGGTTTAACAATATCTTCCATAAATCTCCTATATATCAGCAAAATGTCAATTTTGACACTTTAATATTCATTTTTTGTAAATAATCGTCATTTTTTGTTTAATGGCTACATTTAGACGGAAATTTTATATCCCTTGCCCAAACTTTCATCTTGCCACTTTCCTCATAAAAACCAAACTTTATCAATCGGCTGTCAACCACCTTAACACTTACATACAGTTCTGTTTTACACATTTTAAACAGTATTACCCGAAAGAAAAAATCATTGCGCTCCTCATCCGAATAACTAGGCAAAATTTTAAACTGTTCAATTTCAATCTCGTCATGCAATCGCATTTGACAAAGCCCAATAGCTTGGCCATTTTCATACAAAACAGCATTTATACCTTCTGCCTCACCGCTAAAACCTAATGTAATATACAGTGGTTTTAAAGCTTCAGCATCAAGAGAGTACCTTACTTCAAGCATAATATTCTCCAAAATGAATGTGTGTCTATTGTATAATGTACTTTACTTAAAGTCAATTATTTAAAACACAATGTTTAAGTTTATAACTTTTCTTTTTATTTGAATGAGATTTGATATGCAAAATTACCGTATCTTAACGAAATACTCTCTAAAATATGATATTTAAAAACAGCGACCTCGAAAGCCTCTGTTTTTATAAACTAATTTGTATTACATTTTTTTACTAGTTTCTTCGCTAACAAAAACATTTTTCTAGTAAAATTGTTTATGATTTAGCTAAAAAGGGTATAAAAAAACAGCGACCTCGAAAAGCCTCTGTTTTTATAAACTTTAAATTGAAGACAGAAAAGGTAAAAATAAATATCGTAGAAGAAAGTTTGCAGTTTTTTCAGTAGGGCTGCGCCTTTTTTTATACTCATTTGAGTCACAGCAAACTTGCGTTTGTGTGTTGACTAAAGCAGGGGTTACCTGCTCCTTAAAAGGAGGTGATCCAGCCGCACCTTCCGATACGGCTACCTTGTTACGACTTC
>JAVVSR010000015.1:0-36423 GCA_036654095.1 Clostridia bacterium | reverse complement strand
CCATCCGCGATTCGAACGCGGGACACCTTGATTAAAAGTCAAGTGCTCTACCGGCTGAGCTAATGGATCATAGTCGCTCGCATTTTCGCGAGCAAATTATTTGGCAGGGGTGGCAAGATTTGAACTTACGAATACTAGAGTCAAAGTCTAGTGCCTTACCGCTTGGCGACACCCCTTCGCAATTCCTACCACCGTGCTGATATGTGGGGTGAGTAATGGGACTCGAACCCATGGCCTCTAGGGCCACAACCTAGCGCTCTAACCAATCTGAGCTATACCCACCATATGGCGAGCCTGAAGGGATTTGAACCCCTGACCTACGGCTTAGAAGGCCGTTGCTCTATCCTACTGAGCTACAGGCCCAAATCTCATACGTAGGAGCGTGCTTTGGAGCGGGTGATGGGAATCGGACCCACGCGGTCAGCTTGGAAGGCTGATATTCTACCATTGAACTACACCCGCATAAGTCACAACGCTAGGAAATTATATAATATGTAAAAGTTTATGTCAACGGATTTTAGGTAGTTTTGACAAATTTAGCAAAAATATTTTTACCATTGACAACTATATAGGTGTAGCCGACGAAACCTAGGGGCGAACTCGACAAAGAACCAACATTAATCAAGCGCACTCCGTTGTCGGTTAAATCCTCAAACAGATGGCTGTGGCCATACAATACGCAACTTGCGCCTTGTTCCAACGCGGAGTAAGCTAAGTCAAGCCTATCGTAAAACAAATGTCCGTGCGTAATTAAAAAAGTTATATCCTCAACCTTAATAAGCCTACTTTCGGGAAAATTGCCACAGTAATCGCAGTTCCCCTTTACTGCATAGAATTTATTTCCAAGCAGTTTTTGTAACCAAGAAAGTCCATTTAAGCCATCGCCACAAAAAAAGACAAAGTCAGACTCACACATAATGGCCGTCAACTCATTGTTGACGGCCACATTGTGCAAATCTGAAAATGCAAAAATTGTTTTCATAATTTTGAAAATAAATCGGCTACCGCCTTTGTTCGATGACTTACTGATTGTTTTTCAATATCGGTAGACTCTCCGAAAGTTTTGCCTAATTCGTCAACATAAAAAACGCTGTCATAACCAAATCCATTAAAACCACGTCTAACGCGCGTAATTTTACCACGAGTTGAGCCTTCGCCGAATACATAATGGCCATCTGGATAATACAAAACCAAAACAGATGTCATAAAAGCCTCTCGATTAGTTACGTTTTCCATACGTCTAAGCAACAACTGAATATTTGCAATATCATTGTGAATTTCGCCAGCAAAACGAGCCGACATTACACCCGGTTCGCCATTAAGCGCCGTCACAATTAAACCGCTGTCATCGCCTAGCACGGGTATGTCTACAACTTTGGAAACAGCTTGAGCTTTCACAAGCGCATTTTGAAAAAAAGTAACGCCCTTTTCCTGAATGGTAATTTTTAAACCGAAGTCGCTTAACGTGTAAATTTTATGTCCACGCGGTTCAAGAATATTTTTAAGTTCTTTTGTTTTATTCAAGTTTGAAGTTGACAATAAAATTTCCATAATATCTCTCCCTTTTTAATTATGTTTCTTATATAGATTGTACATAATTTTACAAATTCCGTCAATATGATTTTACAAAACTTTGCTATTTTTTCATTTATTTTTCGATTAAAATGATAAAAATATAGGCAAAACAGCATTAAAACAATATATTTTAAAAAATTTGCATAGTCGATTTTAAAGTACACTTGAGTACATTTTTGAAATTATAATTACTTTAGACTAGCGCCCACCTATTTTGTAGCATATGTATACTCAATAAAGTATTAACATTTAGACAATTAATTTTGCAAGCATTTTAAAAAACTTAGCGATAAAATAAATAAAATTATTCGCTTTTTTTATTTTTAAACCTCAAATTTGCGCCTTTAAAAAAATAACAGCAATTAAAATAATAAAAATTTCACATTAATAACACTTACATTTATTAACTAAATAGTTAGTTAAACTAATACTATTAAAAAAGTACCAATAAAAATGTATTAATCTAAATTTTCCTACAATGTCAAGAAAAATTACAAATTACAACCTTTATATCATTATACTCGCTAATGGCGTAAATCGCCACAAATAGGCGATTTACGCAAACCCACAAATATCACACAATCTTGCTTCTTGCTTCTTGCTTCTTGCTTCTTGCTTCTTGCTTCTTGCTTCTTGCTAAAATGTATTGATTAACAATTTTTTAAATTTGTTTTTTAATATATGTTTTGCCTAATAAAAATATATTAATTAATTTACTATAAACACAAATGTAATTAGCTCATTAAATTTTAACTATAATACAAATACGTTTATCGTTGCTATTTGTAACATTCGTTATAAATAATGCATATTAAAGCAAGATACAAAGCACGCCGCCCTTGCCTTCGTTTACGATTTTTGAAACCGTTTTACGCATTTTAGCTCGCGCTTCAATAGGCATTGCGTGTAATTTATTGTTCAAACCTTCATTTACTAACGAATTTAACGATTTACCAAAAATGTTTGTTTCCCAAATACCGTTTTTATTGTTTTCGTACTTGGTTAAAAGCGATTTTACCAAATCTTCACTTTGCTGTTCGGTGCCGACAATAGGGCTGACTTCGGTTTCAACATCAACGCGCATAATGTGCAGCGACGGCGCAGAAGCCTTTAATTTAATGCCGTATTGGCCGCCTTGCTTAATCATAACGGGTTCTTCCAAAAGCATTTCGCTCATAAGCGGCGTAACCACGCCATAACCTGTGTCATAAACTTCCTGAAGCGCGCCTTTCATTTTCCCGTATTCCTGTTCGGCGTGTTTAAGACACCGAATATAACTAAATAACATAAAATCATCGGGAATATCGTGGCCACATTCCTCGCTAAGGACGGTAAAAAACAAATCAGGTTTAACTTTAATTTCCATTTCAACGCGACCCTTGCCCATATCCATATTGGTAATTTCGGGTGAATCGAGATAACCTGCGCTTGAAAACGATGAAACTAATTTAGTATAATCGCGCATTTTAAGCATATCTTTAGCCGCGCCCGTCATAAGTCCGACAAGTTCTTTAATAATACTGTTGTCGGGCGACAACGCTTGAATCCAACGTGGAGCAACTGTTTCGATTAGTTTAAGGGGAAACTCAAGTAATATTTTTTCCATAATTTCAGATATATCAATTTCGGTCATATTGATAACGTCCTTAACAATAACGGGAACGGAATATTTTTCTTGAAGCGCGTCGCTAAGTTTTAGTGTTTCGGCCTTTGTTGGGGTTGTTGTATTTAAAACGATAGCAAACGGCTTGCCGAGTTCTTTCAGTTCCTTAACAACTCTTTCCTCTGCTGAAACGTACGATTTGCGGTCGATGTCAGTGATACTGCCGTCTGTGGTCACTAAAACGCCTATGGTTGAATGTTCCCGAATTACCTTTTCCGTGCCGATTTCCGCTGCTTTAGTAAACGGAATTTCATAGTCAAACCACGGCGTTCTGACCTGTCTTTCCTTTCCCCCCTCAAGATGCCCGATAGCCCCGTCAACAATGTATCCTACGCAGTCAATCATACGAATATTTGCCGAAATATTATCCTTAAAATTTACTTTTACAGCTTCTGACGGCACAAATTTCGGCTGCGTTGTCATAATACTTTTTCCATCTGCCGATTGTGGCAACTCGTCCAACGCGCGCTGACGCTTGTTTTTGTCCTCGATATTGTCTAAAACTAGCACCTCCATAAAACGCTTGATAAATGTGGACTTGCCACTTCTGACTGGCCCAACTACGCCAACATATATATCGCCGTTAGTGCGCGTCGCTATGTCCTTGTATAAATTAAAATTTGTCATAACTAACCTCCTTTTTAGTGTCGGTTAATTATATTCTACAATTCAAATAAATATGAATGTGGTTTGGTAAAAGAAATTTAAAATAATTTATAATTTGATACTACTAATATTAATATTAGATTTAATATATATACATTAGTGTACTAAGTGATTAAATAAAAGATGTACATTTATACAAATATTTTACAAGCATATTAGGCAATATATATTTCCGCAACTAATATATGTAAATTAAACATATGAATGTATAAAAACAAGGCCACCAAAATTGGTGGCCTTGTTTTATTAGAATAATATATGTTTAAATTTTGAATATCAAAAACCTATCAATTATTTTAAAATTGCTTCAAGCGCGGAAATTTTAACTGCATTTGAAAAAACTTCCATAGCTGTTTCCAACTCATTAAGCGGAGGATATGAAGGCGCAATACGCAAATTGCTATCTTTATC
The DNA here is from genome assembly GCA_036654095.1 of Clostridia bacterium. Lineage (GTDB taxonomy): Bacteria > Bacillota > Clostridia > Christensenellales > CAG-917 > JAVVSR01. Next base: position 32,108 of record JAVVSR010000015.1, on the reverse strand, counting down.
ATCATTGCCCAAAGGATAGGTGGCGCCTGCATTTGTAAATTTAACGCCTGCTTCTAGCGCAAGCTGAACAACACGTTTTGCGCTGCCTTTTAAAATATTTACTGAAACAAAATACCCTCCATTAGGCGCTGTCCAATTAACAACATCGCCACTTACGAAGTCGCGTTGCAAAGTATTTAAAACTATTAAAAATTTAGGACGCAAAATTTCAGCGTGCTTTTCCATAATTTTTTTCAGGTTATCGATATCTTTAATATAGCGGAAGTGCATAAGTTGTGAAACTTTGTTTGGCCCAATAGTTTGGAATGTAATACGATTTTTATATTCCTTAATATTGTTTTCACTTGAAATAATCGCCGAAACACCTGCCCCTGCTAGCGTAATTTTTGACGTCGACGCAAACATAAATACTCGGTCGGGATTGCCTGCTTTTTTGATAGCCTGCATAATGTCTTTAAGCGGTTCGTCCTTAAAAAGCGTATGCGCAAAATAAGCATCGTCCCACATAATTCTAAAATCAGAAGCCGCGGTTTTCATATTAGCTAGCCTATCGACAACCTCGTCGCTATATGTAAGCCCTGTCGGATTGCTATACTTTGGCACGCACCAAATCCCCTTAATGGAGCTATCGTTTGCGACAAGCGCTTCAATCATATCCATATTAATTCCATCGCTCGTCATTGGGACAGAAATCATTTCAATACCAAAAGTCTCACAAATACCAAAGTGTCGGTCATAGCCCGGAGTTAAACAAATAAATTTAACTTTTGGAAGTTTATTCCACGGCACATTACCGGCAAAACCAAATTGCTTTCCGTGCTGAACAATGCCGTACATAAGCGCAAGGCTTGAGCCATCGCTTACAGCAACTTCACTTGGCATAACATTAAAAATTTTACCAAACAGCTGTTTTAATTCAGGAATACCATCAACGCAACCATAATTTCTTGAGTCAATACCATTGGCTAGCTTGAAATCCGATTTTGAATTTAGAACATCAAAAATATCGCTAACCATATCCAACTGTTCGGTACAAGGCTTTCCGCGCGACATATCTAATGAAAGCTTTAAACCTTGAAAACGCTTGTATTGCTTCATCTCTTTTTCCAAAAGCTCTGCGGCTTCGGGTTTTGACAATTCTGAATAGTTCATTTAAATATCCTTCTCATTTTTATTTCTAATAATAATTTTTATTGGCGTTCCGCTGAAATCAAACGAACGGCGGATTGCATTTTCCAAATAACGTTTGTAACTGAAGTGCATAATTGTTTCGTCGTTTACAAAAATAACAAAAGCTGGCGGAGCGGTTGCCACTTGCGTAGTATAGTAAATTTTTAAGCGACGACCATTTTTTGACGGTGGTTCATTTGTTAATATAGCTTCTTGCAAAACATCATTAAGCAATCCTGTTGTAATACGCTTAGTGGAGTTTTCAAAAACTTTTCTTGATGCGGTCAACAATTCACCCGCGCGCTGTCCCGTTTTTGCCGAAACAAACATCGGTTGGAAATAATACATAAACTTAAGTTCCTCGTCAAGTTGACGTTTGAACTTAGTCATTGTATGATTATCCTTCTCAACAAGGTCCCACTTATTCATAACTATTAAACTTGGTTTGCCCTGTTCGTGTACGTATCCTGCTAGCTTTATATCTTGCTCAGAAATTTCTTCCGACGAGTCAATAATAACCATAACAACGTCAGCTCGCCTTACTGCGCCTAAGCTTCTCATTACACTGTACTGTTCCAAATCCTCTTCAATACTGCGCTTACGCCTAATTCCCGCAGTATCAATCAACATATATTTTTTGCCGTCTACTGTAAAAGTTGTGTCAATAGCGTCGCGAGTTGTCCCAGCAATATCGCTTACAATAACACGGTCATACCCTAAAAGCCTGTTTACAATAGAACTTTTACCCGCGTTCGGCTTGCCTACGACTGCAATTTTCAAAACGTCGGTTTCCTCGTCTTCGGCCGAAAAATGCTTAATATTTTTAACGATTTCATCAAGCAAGTCACCTAAACCCATTGCCTGCTGCGCCGAAATACCTATCGGCTCGCCACAACCTAGCTGATAAAAATCATAAAGCCTTTCAGTTTCATTATTGTCAAGTTTATTGACCACAAGCAACATTGGCTTTCCACTTTTACGCAGATACTTTGCAACTTCATAATCCTCTGACGTTAAACCAAGTTTACCATCAAGCATAAATAAAACTAAATCTGCGGTTTCAACAGCAATTTCAGCTTGCGCTTTAATGTGCATCCACATTTCGTCTTCGCTTTTAATTTCAAGCCCACCTGTGTCGATAATGGTAAAAGTAGTTCCACACCATTCGGCATCGGCATACAATCTATCGCGCGTAACGCCGGGAGTATCTTCAACAATGGAAATACGTTTCCCAACTATTTTATTAAAAAAAGTAGATTTGCCGACATTTGGACGCCCGACAATAGCTACTAGCGGTTTTTTTATCATTTTATACCTCAATTATCTTTTGAACTAAATCCTCGCCGAGCGCCGAAAGAACTTCAACTTTGCCCAGCTTGCTTGCGACTTCATCAATGGTAATACCATCAAGAAAAACGCTTTCAAACTCTTTTAGCATATTCCGTGGCAGAAAATAGGCATCATAACCCTTTTCTACTTGCTTCAAAATGTCGTTCCCTACAACCAACCCCGATACGGTAATGCTGTCACCAAAAAAGTCGTTATTGATTGCAAAAACTTTAAATTCAACATTTATCAGTTTTTGCTTAATACTTTCGAGCGTCGAAACCAACTCGCCACAAAATGACTTACCTGTAATAAATGCTATTTTTTTCCCGTTCATATCGGTTTGTTTTAAACCTAACAAACTTTCGCTGACATTTTCACGAAAAGTTGCAACTAACCCAACTCCGTTTTCAATTTGACTAAAACCATCATAGTATTCATAACACGGTATTTCTCGGCCTGCTTTTATATAGAATTCATCACTGCACCAACAAAAATTTTTGCCTTCATTAAACTTTTCGACAGTGTTTATAGTTTCTTCAACGCATTGCTTTGACAATGGTTTTAGCGGATAAAGGCCATCGCGATAAGAGGTCAAACCAACAGGCACAACCGCAAGCGATAAAACAGACGGATACATTTCATAAAGGGTGTCGAGTGTATTTTTTAAAACCGCGCCGTCATTGATGCCCTCGCAAAGCACAACTTGCGTATGCATACTAATGCCATTTTCAGCAAAATATTTCATATACTCCATCAAATGCGCCGTGTTCGAATTGGTAACAAGCAACTTTCGAACTTGGTCGTCAGCTGCGTGAACTGAAATATAAAGAGGAGAAATTCGATAATCGACAATACGTTTTATATCACTTTCTGAAATGTTTGTTAGCGTAACATAATTGCCGCTAACAAAAGATAGCCTATAATCGTCGTCCTTTATGTACATGGTTTCGCGCATATCTTTCGGAAGTTGGTCAACAAAGCAAAACAAACACTTGTTTTTACAGCGTTTTGGAGTTAATTGAAATTCCTCGCCAAAATCAATTCCTAATGATTTATCTAATGGTTTTTTAAACTTGACGGTTTTTTGAACACCCGACATATTTACATAAACTATTTCAATATTTTCCTCGCCATCGAAAAAAATATAATCCAAAATATCGTCAATCGAATGACCGCAAATCGAAACAATGCTGTCACCTATTTTCAAGCCTGCGCGCTTTGCATAAGAACCTTTGTCAAAACCGAAAATTTTTGTCATAAATGAGTTAATTTTAAGATATTTATATCCGCTTTATTGCATTTTACAAATATATTCATATCCTTATATTTATATTTAGTATATTATTGTGTAAAAACATAAATAAGTCAAGCGTTTTAAATAGTATAATATTGCTAATAATTTTTTGGTTTTTCATCTTCTTCGTCAGGGAATAATTCTTCCGATGCCTCATAAATCATTTCTTTTCTACTTGGATACACCTTGGCTTTTGCCGACAGAATTACAATAAGCGAAATAATCGAAAGCATTGAAACTGCTACCATTGCTAAAAAACTTCCATTGCCACCTAAAATATATACGGAATTCGGCATTTGCATTGAAAAAATTAAGTCAGTCATTGTAATTGAAAAAACGCCTATTGAAAAGGCATTTTTGGGGCTGACTGAAAACAGCGAAACCGCTAAACTTAACCCAGCTAAAAGCAAATAATTAGTTGTGTTAAAAAGCCCTGTTGGACTATTTAAAAGATAACGGCCTAAAAAGTAAAATGCAAATCCTAAAAACGCTGATATATATATAATATATAGTTGAGTTGCAAATTTGTTGTGATAAAATATTGATAGCAGCGCATAAACAATAATTAGACTTCCGCCTATTGATAACGAAAAGTTTGCTGTCAATCTAATAGGAGGTATTATATTTCCAATGATTACAATGGTTAAAAAAATTACTGTTGAAATGCTGTTTAATCCAAATTGTTTAAAAAAACTTTGCCCACCGCCTAAAAGCGCGTAAACCGATACTACTCCTAAAATTATAAATGCCATAGTCACCTCATATGCCCTATTAGCATTTGCAAAGAAACACTTTTTAATCTTCTAATATACTAATCTTTTTTAATCTTGAGTATAACAAACTGGCAACAACTGCCTTAACTAATTCTATTGGTACAAAAATCAATGTGCAACTTACCATAAGTTTACCAATGTCGGTATTTTTCCCTAAATAAAACTGCGAAATTAACGCGAAATATGTCGTTCCAAACAATAACAACGCAATCGCTGCAAAAAATGCGCACACTGTTGGTCGCAAATTTATTTTATTTAAAACATTTATTATTAGACAAGCACAAGGCAAAAATAGCGCATATCCGAAAGTTGGCTCAAGCACGTAGGCAAAACCGCCTCCATTTGTAAAAATTGGTATTCCAATTAAACCTAGCGCCAAATATAATACCTGCGACATAACCGCTTCGCGCTTTGGCAACATCAACCCTGCAACCATACAAGCTAATGTTTGTAATGTGAACGGAATGGCAAATGGTATGCGTATAAACGCGCTTACCGCTGTTAGCGCAGTAAACAACGCTATGTAAGCCAAACTTCTGCTTTTATTCATTTAAAAATCCTTTTTATTAGTACAAAAAGTCTACGCAAGCCGATTGGGTCGCAACGGTGCCAACAAATGCCTTTACTGGTAAATGTACGGGATTTACTTGATATTCTTGCATTTTTTCCATACTCTCAAATGTACATTCTAAGCAAAAATCAAAACTTCTGCCACTATGCAACAAATCCCAACCGCACTTAATGTCAACTAAACAATCAATTTTGCCCTTCATACTGTAAAAAGTATCCCTAATTTTGTTTAACATTTCGGGAGAGGTATCATTTAGCTTATAAATAACGATATGTTTTAACATTGTAAACTCCTATAAAAACGTATTATTAAATATTTTATTTTTAAATTTTTAAGTGACATATAATTCACGTGTACTTAATTAAACTTCAAATTCAAGTTACAATCCGCGCTTTCAATCGATATAAAACATAATAATTTCATTAAATTTCGTCAATATCTTCTTTAGTTTTAATACTAAAATTGGCAAGCGTATTGCAAATTTCCGCAAGCGCTGTTGGCGAAGTACGTACCGAGGCAGACTCAACAAGTTGCTTGGCTAAATTTGTTTGTATTATTTTGTACATACCTATAATTGCAAAATTATAATCGTGCGCGTAATAAATAAGTTTCTTTTCTTCTAAATACTTAAGGTCAGCTTCCTCGCTGGCGTTGTCGGGCGCGTATGCTATAACGGGTATATTTAATAAAAATGACCTATAAATTAGTTCGGCATCAAACACCGTCATTACGCAGTCGGCGGCAATTAAAGTGTTTTCACTTTCGCCATCAGTATTTAAATAAACTTTAACATTTTGCGATTTTCGCTCATCAATCATCTTTAAAATAGCGATATGAAGATTGCGATTTCGTCCGCAGTCGGCGATAATATTTATAACGTCGCCTTGGTCAAGTAAAAGCTCGAAAACAGGGAGCATTTCTCGTGAACCAACCTTTCCGCCGTACAAATAAACAGTGGGGTTCATATTTAAGCCCAAGTGCGACTTTTTCTTCACGACATATTCAACGCCTGGCATATTTTCCGAAATAGGCATTCCTAAAACAAAAATTTTATTGCTAGGAAAACCCATACTTGTAAGTTTATTTTTCATATCGAGATTTTCCACGATATAGCCATCGGCATACGCGCTATAAAAACTGCGGTCAACGGTAAATCTATTCATAAGCCCAACAATAGGAAATTTAAAGTTAGACCTTCTTTTTGCGGCAACCGCCTCGTGCATTGTTTTTGAAGTTGTAGCTAAAACAACGTCGGGGCTAAACCTAATAATGGCATTATAAATTCTTTTAGCAGTGCCTCTGAGTTTCCTTGAAAGCGAACGTCTTTCGCTAAGGGATATAGGGGTGCGAGAAAACCCCGATTTTATTGATTTCGCTTTTCGATAAAGAGTCGGGATAGTTTGCATAAATTTTTCGTGAGTTGATGCCCTTCTTTCCGCTAATTTTTGCGCGCCATACTCAACCTCATCAATAACGATAACGTTGAAGTTTTGATGAAAACGTTTGAATTGCGCTTCAATAGCTTTAATCGCCGACCTGTCTGTCGTAATAGAAGTCAAAATTAAAATATTATTTTTAAACTTCATAATTTACCTCCATAGAGCGTCGTAAAATATCGTATTTATTTAGGCGAATATCGGTTTTAATATAAAGCCTCTGTTGCACAAACTTGCAGTCTGGCACACGCTCGCCATTTTCATTATAAACCTCATTTACATCAAGCAATTTATTAAAATTATCATCGTTTGATAAAATTTGCAAGGTATCGCCTTCTTTAAAACGATTTCGTTGTTCAACAATTACCGCGCCACGTTCGCTGTCATACCCCACAACCTCGGCGACAAAAACATACTCACACGTTGGTTTTGAAGTATCCAAACAAACATTATTTTGATTTTCAAAATACAAGCCGCTAGTATATCCGCGATGGCTAGTTTTATTAAGTTCTTCGACAAGCTCATTTGACAAATGATACTTACCATTAGAAGCATAATAACCATCAATCGCGCGACGATAAGCATTTATCACACTGCCAACATAGTATTCAGACTTCATACGGCCTTCAATTTTAAAGCAATCAATCTTAGCCTCAATCAGTTTGTCAATATAACCTAGCATATTTAAATCCTTGCTGTTTAAAATATATGTACCGTGACCGTCTTCAGACATTGTCAATGGATTATTTAAACGACCTTGTTCTGCAATAGCGTATTCCCACCGACAGGCTTGTACACATTCGCCACGATTGCTGTTTCTATTTGACAAATAACTGCTCAATAAGCATCTGCCACTGTAAGAAATGCACATCGCTCCGTGAACAAAAACTTCCAATTCCACCGAGTCGCCAACTATATCGCGAATATCAATTATATCGGCAAGCGAAAGTTCACGAGCTAAAACTACACGATTAACGCCTTGTTCTGCCCAAAATTTAACAGCATAACCATTTGTTGTATTAGCTTGAGTTGATAGATGTATGCTGAGTTTTGGCGCAACTCTTTTGCACAATGCAATCACACCTACATCTGAAATAATAACGCCGTCAGCGCCAAGCTGTTCAATCATTTTTAAATATTCCGCTAAAGGCGGAAAATCACTGTTAGAGGCAAAAATATTAGCTGTTACATACACTTTCTTATTTAAACTGTGCGCGTAATTAATAGCGTTTTTCAAGCCTTCGTCATCAAAGTTATCGGCATATGCGCGCAATCCAAATTCACTGCCGCCTAAATATACCGCGTCAGCTCCAAAATGGAATGCTGTATTCAATTTACTTCGACTGCCCGCTGGAGCTAGTAATTCAACCATATTTCCTCTTTTAAATTCACTAAATTATATCATTAATTATTCGTTTTTTTAATAATTAATATTTTCGATTAGAAGTTGTTTAAAATTAATTACATATACTTTTAGTTTTTTCAAGTTCACCAAATACCTAAATAATTTGCCACGGAATTACTTAATTGAGTGTACGTGAATAATTTAAAACTTATATTGCTTCCTTATCCTATTTTTTAATACTTATGCTTATACCATCGCCATAAGGCAACAATTCACTTGAAAAATTAACATCACTTTCAATGTCATATAAAAAGTTTTTCAACGAATTTATTATCGTTCGGTGCTTGTGCATTGGTTTTTCCATATAAGTATAACCTTTAAACAAAACATTGTCCGAAAACAACACTCCGCCCAACAACATTATATCTTTTATATATGGCAAAAATTCACTGTAATGACCCTTCGGGCCATCAAGCAAAACAAAATCAAATTTGCCGTTTAAATACCTTACAATTTCTGCGGCATCGCCAGTCCATTGCGTAACGCGACCAATAAAACCAGCTTTTGTAAAATTGCTTTTTGCCACTTCAACAGACTTTTCATCTATTTCTATCGTAAACAATTCCGCATCACTGTTTGCTAACATCAAAATACCGCTATAACCTATGGCCGTCCCTATTTCCAATATCCGACGCGGCTTATGCTTTTTGACCATCTCAACAAGCACCTCAGCGCTGTCGCTAAGCATTATAGGAACTTTGTTTAATGTTGCATAGGATTTCATATCCAACAACAGTTGCGACAATTCCATGCTAGGCCTCTATAATAATTGGAAGTATCATCGGGTACTGCTTATAATTGTTTACAATGTGTTTCCTAACAGCTTTGCGAATTATTGTTTTTAAATCATAAATATCCGCAACCGTGGAAAAATCAATCGACATAAGAGCTTTTGAAACGACTTCTTTGGCCTGTTCAGGGAAAGCTTCGCCCAAATGTAAACCACGTAAAATAATATCAGGGCCGCTTATAACCTCGCCAGTTTTAAAACGAATAGTAATTAAAACAATAATAAAGCCATTGTCCGACAACGCTTTTCTATCGCGCAAAATACCTTCAGCGTTTTCGCCTAAAGCGACGCCATCAATAAAGTTATTGCCAGCGGTCACATTTGACATTCTAACAAGTTTATCCTTTTGAACACCAATCACGTTTCCAATAGCGGGAATGAGAATACAGCCATTATTAATGCCCATACTTTCAGCAAGATTAGCGTGTTTTTTAAGATGTCGATATTCCCCGTGAACAGGAATAAAAAATTTAGGTTTTACCATAGCGAGCATCATTTTCAGTTCTTCCTGACAGGCGTGTCCTGAAACGTGAATATCATCGTCAGCATTATATATAACTTCTGCGTCACGGCTATACAAGTTGTTGATTACATTGTAAACTCCACGTTCGTTTCCGGGGATAGGTGTTGCCGAAATAACTATCGTATCTGTTTTATTTATTGTAATTTTGTTAAAATCACCTTGCGACATACGCGACAGCGCGCTCATTGGCTCGCCTTGACTACCTGTACAAATAATTGTAATTCGTTCAGGGGGAAACTTATTTGCCTTGTCAATATCGATTATCAAATCGGGCGGAAAACTTAATTCATTAATTTCGTGCGCCATTTCAACAATGTTATTCATACTTCTTCCGCTTAAAACCACCTTGCGATTATGTTTAAGCGACAAATCTAACAGCTGTTGTAAGCGATAATTATTTGTTGAAAAGGTTGCTATAATTAACCGTTTTTTGTTGTTTTTGTTAAAAATAACTTCCAAGCCTTCGCCGACCGTACGCTCACTCATAGTATGCCCGGGACGCTCGACGTTAGTGCTTTCGCCAAGCATCAACAGAACGCCCTTTTTCCCGATTTGCGTAATGCGCTCCATATCGGTAAGCTTCCCGTCGATAGGGGTAAAGTCTATTTTAAAATCGCCCGTTACAAAAACCACGCCAACAGGGGTGGTTATTGACAAAGCTGAAGCCTCGGCTATGCTGTGACACACTTTGATAAATTCAACGCTGAAGCAACCGACAGTAACGGTATCTCCTGCGTCGACTTTTTTCAAGCAAGCAGTATCTAGCCCCCTTTCCTCCATTTTATGCTTAATGATAGCAAGCGACAATGCCGTGCCATAAATAGTTGTCGCAATCTCTTGAATAACATACGGAATTGCGCCAATGTGGTCTTCGTGACCGTGAGTAATAAATATACCTTTTATTTTGTCTTTATTTTGATTAAGATATGTGATGTCAGGGATTACCGCATCAATACCCGGAGTATCCTCGGTAGGAAACGACATACCGCAGTCCACAATTATAATGCTGTCATTATATTCTAAGGCGGTCATATTTTTACCAATCTCGCCTACTCCCCCAAGAAAAATTACCTTTAAAGCTTTAGCCAAATATTTGACCTCCATATTATAGTAAAAACATTGTACTATATATTACAAAAAAGCACAACCGATTTTTACCATATTTTACATCAAGATACAGGTGTCGCTGACGAAATAAAATCGTAATTTTGCATATGGTCGGCAAGATAAAGATTAGTAGTATAATAACTTTTTAGAGTGCCAATATCCGACCAATATTCATCGGTGACATAAGCTCGCATATTTCCAATTAAACGCGGCAATAAATCTCGTCCAAAATCGTAAAAACCATTTGGTATTTTTGACAGTATTTCGCGTTTAAACATATAAATTCCAGTATTAACTAGTTTTTCTGTCGGATTAAGCGGTTTTTCAATAAAGTCGATTATTATTCCATTTTGCACTTTTACAACGCCAAATCCAGTCGCATCTTCAACCTCTTTTACGGCTATTGTGGCTAAACTTTTATGCGCCATATGTTCACGCTTAAATTCTGTTAAATTAATCTCTGTAAACGCATCGCCGGAAATCACTAAAAAGTTTTCATCTAAATTTTCCGCTGCGGCCTTAACGCTTCCCGCAGTGCCTAATGGTGATTCTTCAATAAAGTAACTTAGCTTTACACCTATGTCCGCGCCATCACCAAAATAGTCGCTAATTGCGCTCGCCTTGTAATTTAACGTCAATCCTATATCCGTGATATTGTGTTTTTTTAATAACTCAATTATAAAATATAGTACGGGTTTATTTATCATATTAACCATAGGTTTTGGAATTTCATTTGTTATCGGTCGCAATCTGCTCCCTACTCCGCCTGCTAAAATAATTGCTTGCATATTCTACCTCCTTAAAATAGTTTGAAGCAAAACTTCCAAATTATGTAAGCATAATAATTTAGTTTTTTATACATTTAAACATTTTTCTGCATAAATTTTTGAGATATTATTATATATAATAGTTTTTTGTATTTTTTAACAAAAATTAGATATTTTTTTAACAATTTACTGTATTTATGCTTGCCAAAAAAATTCAAAATGTGTATTATAAAGTCATCATAAAACTGAGGTGAAATATGAAGGTTTATAACTTTTCTGCAGGTCCAAGCATTCTTCCAACCGAAGTACTTGAAACTGCTCAGCGTGAACTTATCAATTATAATAACAGCGGTATTTCAATTATGGAGGCTAGTCATCGAGGCAAGGTCTTTGAACCCGTTCACAATGAAGCTATCGCTTTATTTAAAGAACTTATGAATATCCCTGAAAATTACGAGGTTTTATTTGTTCAAGGTGGAGCTTCAATGCAGTTTGAGGCAGTACCTTTAAACCTTTTGAAAAAAGGCCGCGCCGATTATCTAGTCACCGGCAACTTTGCTAAAAAAGCGTATAGTGAAGCTAAAAAATATGGAGATATTGTAGCCGCCGCTTCTAGTGAAGATAAAAACTTTACATATATTCCCGATTTTGACAGCAATTCGTTTAGAAAAGATATTGACTATGTTCACTGCACGTCAAACAATACGATTTTTGGTACGCGCTTAACTACCTTCCCTGAAGTTGAAAATTTGGTTTGTGATATGTCGTCAAGTATTTTAAGCCAAGTTTATGATGTTTCAAAATTTGGCCTTATATATGCTGGCGCGCAAAAAAATATTTCTTGCGCAGGGCTGACTGTTGTCATTGTACGAAAGGATTTAATTGGAAATGAAATGCCAATTTGCCCGACAATGTTAAAATACAGCACTCAAGCCAAGGACAACAGTTTGTACAATACTCCCCCCTGTTTTGCAATTTATATTGCAGGCCTAACGCTTAAGTGGATTAAAAAATTAGGTGGAGTATCGGCAATTCAAAAACTAAATGAGGAAAAAGCAAATTTGCTTTATAGCTTTATTGACAACAGTGGTTTTTACAAAAATCCTGTCGTTAAGCGTGACCGTTCGCTTATGAACATTCCATTTATAACCCCGTCTGACGAGCTAAACTCCGAGTTTTGCAAAGGCGCTGAAGCCGCAGGTATTATGGCAATCAAAGGCCATCGCCTTGTTGGCGGTATGCGCGCCTCAATTTACAACGCTATGCCTATTGATGGCGTTAAAACCTTAATTGAATATATGAAAAAGTTTGAGCTTGCTCACAAGTAAGGAGATAACTTATGATAAATGTTTTAAAACTTAATCCGATTAGCAATTTAATAAACAAAATTTTTGACGGCAAATATGATGTTTCGACTGATTGCGCAAACCCTGATGTCGTTTTAGTTAGAAGCGCGCAAATGGCGGATTTTTCGGTTAAGGAAAACCTTATCGCAGTAGGTCGAGCAGGCGCAGGCGTCAACAACATTCCGTTTGCGGATTACATACAAAAAGGCATAGTTGTTTTCAATACTCCCGGCGCAAATGCAAACGCCGTAAAGGAACTTGTACTTTCAGCCCTTTTGCTATCGTGTCGTAAAATTGTCGATGGTATTAGTTGGTCGCAGTCATTAAAAGGCAAGGGTGACGAAGTAAAAACGCTTGTAGAAAAAGGCAAGTCACAATTTATTGGCGGAGAAATTTTGTGTAAAACTCTTGGCATAGTCGGCCTTGGCGCTATTGGTCGTTTAGTTGCAGACAGCGCTATCGCGTTAGGAATGAATGTTTTAGGTTATGACCCGTTTATTGCCCCCAATTTAAACCCCGCGATAAAGGTGGTTGATTCGCTTGAATCGCTGTATGCCTCAGCGGATTTTATTACGATTCACGTTCCATTTATGCCATCAACTAAAGGCTTTATAAATGCTGAAGCAATTTCAAAAATGAAGGACGGCGTAGCAATTATAAATGCCGCTCGTGGTGAACTTGTAAATAATGATGACATTAAATTAGCAATAGACAGCGGCAAAGTATCACGTTACTTTACTGACTTCCCAACAGATGATTTGCTTCAAATTCAAAATGTTATCCCCTGCCCTCATTTAGGCGCGTCAACGCCTGAAGCTGAAGATAACTGCGCTATTATGGTAGCCCAACAGTTGGTTGACTTTGTTGAAAATGGCAACATAAAAAACAGTGTAAATTATCCCAATTTAAGCGTAGGACGCGTAAACGGTATTCGTATAACCATTTTATGTGGCAGTCAAAAAGATATTTTAAACGACGTAACGGCTATTATGGCAAAGACAAGTGTAAATGCGTTATCTATTAATAGCGCAGTTAAAGGCGACACCCAGTACATTATCATTGATACTGACACAAAGTCTATTGACAGCTTTATCTTAAGCGTTAAAGCTCTCGACAGCGTTTATCGCGTTAGGATAATTTGATTGCAAAATATGTAATTATTAAATTTAAAAAACACTTTAAAACGGCCACTGTAAACTTAACAGTGGCCGTTTTTATTTATTAATTACATATTATTTGTACTAATTATTAAACATTATCAGTATCTTTTATCAAACTTTTACTATTTTTCATCATTATCTAAAAGTTCTTCTTGCAAGTCAATTCGGTCAATAATTGGCGCAGTATTTACAATGGTATTCGAGTCGACATAATAGCGCATATTTTTGCTTCCATAATAGTGTACCAATTCCAGAACGTGAATATAATTGATAATCACTGCCGACAAAACAAACAATATTGTGCCGAACGTAACAAAAAAGAATGTAACTGTAAAACAGTAAAACACAAAAATTGTTAAGCACATAGCGGCAAAATAATGTTTAAAATACTTTTTAACCGAACCCCAACTTGTCCTAAATGCTTTAAAAAAATTATTTTCGCCTTCAACAATCATCGTCGGCAAAATACCCGACAATAAAGTTATTCTAAGCGCAAGTAGAATGATTGCTAACAATAGGCCAAACATAAATGCAAATATATTTAACATTGGAAGCATTATCGACATAAAACCAAATATTATCGCAACGATTATGGCGTCAATAGGAATGGTAACAAGCGTGTAGCAGGCAGAAAATAAAATACTTTTTTTAGCATTTTTAACCATACTGCTTGTAAATCCATACTTCATATTGCTACTCATAAAGTTGTTAATAATATCAGTTATAATCGGATAGCAGACAGCCGTCGCAAAACGCAATAGAACAAATATCGAAACAATCGTCACCCAAAAAGTAAACGGGAAATTTGATGAATTAATTAAGCCGATAATGCCATTATAGCCTTTCGACAAACCATTTAACAATTCACGCATAGTGGAGTCGCCATTTAAAAATCCAACAAAACTATCCTTTATTGAGGCTAACACTTCAATCCCTTCAATGCTGTTAAACACCCTGTTTATTGATGGAATAATTACGCTTACGCCAAAACCAAGCATTACCGATAAGCTGATGAAAACAAACAACATCACTCGATAATTTATGCTAAACTTTGACATTAATATGCTAACTGAATTTTTTAACTCCATATGTCACCTCAAAAAGATTTTTTCCAAATGTCAACTTTCTTTAAATCTTCGCGCTCGATACCGTTGACATCGTAGAAAACCGAATACATTAATACTATATAATAAACAAACGTTATACTTAAAATTATTGAATCTAAAATAAGCCCGATTTTAAGCCCAAGCAATGCGTTCGCTATCATAAATAGAACCATAGGTAGCGTCGGAACAAGCATCGTCAACATAATTGATAACACATGACGCATAACTTGGCGAACGGAAAGCCCAAACGCTTTAGTTGAACTTAAACCTGTTTGCAACATCGTTGGCATCCATAATATGATTAGCGAAAGAACAAACCACTCAAGAATAAAAATTAAAATGTACCAAACGATACTAAATACAAACGCTACTGTTTCGGTAAAAAACTTAGCAAATGCGAAAAACATAATGCCTTGCAAAAACTTACCTATTTGGAATATCAATAAAAGCACGAGCAAAAACTTTAAAGATGTCAAAAAGTTATAGTTTATCCGAACGCGCAAACGACTTACCCCTAAAGTAAACTCGCCCATACGCATATGCCGTTCGACTGTGCCAATTAAAATACTGAAAGCAATCGGAACAAGGACAACACCAATAATACCAATCCAAAAAGTTGATGTTTTAATGCCTAAAATACTTTTATAAATTACGCTAAACGATGAAACATTTTGACTAAAATAGGTACACAAAAAATCAAGTGACGAATATGGTGACACCACAAACGCTATTGACACAGATGGAATTAAAGATACCAACAAAAGATACCAAAATTTGCTGTTGGTATAATTAAGTGTTAGCTTTAATAATTTTAGACTATCGCCTTTTGTTGACATAAACTACCTCAAATTATGCAAAATAGCTTGCAAAAATACAATTTATATTATACTATATTGTAACACTTATAGCAACATAATACATTAAAAATGGTAAAAATGTGTGTTACTTTTAAAAGGAAATCAAAATGATTTGTAACTTATGCCCTAATCGATGCAATATTGACCGCGCAAATACTGTCGGACGATGTTTAATTGACGACAAAATTTATGTTGCCCGCTATGGCCTTCACTTTTGGGAAGAACCTGTAATAAGCGGAACTAAAGGTTCGGGCGCGGTGTTTTTTTCGGGCTGCACTATGCGGTGCTTATTTTGTCAAAATCATAAGATAAGTCGGGCGCCTTCATGCGAGGCTATAACTACCAACCGACTTGCTGAAATTTTTAAAGAACTTGACGAAACCTCATTAAACATAAACCTTGTTAGCCCTACTCCGTATGTAAACGAAATAATAGCGGCATTAAATATATATAAACCCAAAAATCCGATAATTTACAACACAAGTGGCTATGAAACGGCTGAAACAATTAAATTGTTAAATGGCTATATTGACGTTTATTTGCCTGACCTAAAATATGTTGATGACTGCATTTCGTTTGCTTTATCTAAACGAAATGATTATTTTAAGTATGCTTTTAAAGCTATTGACGAAATGTGCAATCAAGTTGGAACTCCACAAATACAAGACGGTTTAATTAAAAAAGGCGTAATCGTTAGACACTTAATTATTCCACACTATATCCAAAATTCATTAGATGTTTTAAACGTCTTTGCGCAAAATTTTAAGGGTCGCGCGCTGCTATCAGTTATGAGTCAATATACCCCACAAAACGTTTCGACGATACCTGAAATTAATAGAACCATTACCGCGCTTGAATACAAAAGAGTAGTTTTAGAACTTGAAAAACTTAATATAACCGAGGGCTTTATACAAGATTTAACTTCTGCAAGCGACATATATATTCCAGATTTTACTTAAATATTTATTGTTAATTTACAATAACATTATCAAAAAATAAAGGTCACATTTTTATGTGGCCTTTAAAATATTTATAAATTAATCATTGATATTATTATGCTTATTAACCTATATTTTAATATACGTATTAAATTATGCCGTTATTAGCTAAGTTCATTTATTCTAGCTTCCAACTTTTGTTTTTTATCAGAGTTTTTCAACAACTTTTCATTTTCCTTGTCAATAAGTTGTTGCGGTGCTTTTGCCACAAATCCAGCGTTTGCCAACATTTTATTGCCTCGTTCAATTTCAGCTATCACAATTTCCAACTCTTTCTTTAAACGCGCAATTTCCTTTTCCGCATCTATCAACTCGCCTAACGGGATAAACACTTCAGCATACTCTGTCACTAAAGACGACAACTTTTCTTCATTTGGCTTTTCATCAATTAAAACAACTTCATTTACGCCGGCAAGCTTTTCAATATAAAGTTCCAACTTCTCAATCGCGCACTTATCCTTGTTTGCTTTTAAATAGATTTTAATGCGCTTTGACGGAATAACACCCATCTCTGAACGGATATTACGAATAGCTTTGATAATTTCCATAATGCCTTCAAAGTTTTCCCTTTCGGCTTTATAGTTATATTTTTTATTGTAACGTGGCCAACTTTGCGTCATCAATGGTTGTTTTTTATGCGTTGGCAATGCCTGATAAATTTCCTCTGTGATAAACGGAATAACTGGATGCAGCAATCGTAAAACAGTATCCAGAACATAGTTTAAAACCGTCAACGAATTAGTGCGAGCGCGCTCATTTGTACCATAAAGCATTGGTTTTGACGCCTCAATATACCAATCGCAAAAGTCATTCCAAACAAAGTCATACATCTTAGATGTAGCAAGTCCAATTTCGTATTTATTTAAATTGACCGTCGCTTCCTTAATGACGTTGTTAAGTTTTGACATAATCCATTTGTCGGCGTTATTTAAGCGTATATCCGCTATGTTTTTAATTGCCTTGCCCTCGGTATTCATAATGACAAAACGGCTTGCGTTCCAAATTTTGTTCATAAAGTTTCTCGCAGACTCGACCTTTTCTTCAATAAAACGAGTATCGCTACCAGGAGCAATGCCTGACGCAAGCGAAAATCTTAAGGTATCCGCGCCGTATTTATCAATAATTTGCAGTGGGTCAACGCCATTATTGAGTGACTTACTCATTTTTCTGCCCTGCGCGTCACGAACCAACCCGTGGATAAGAACTTCTGAAAACGGAATTTCATTCATAAATTCAATTCCGCTAAAAATCATTCGCGCAACCCAAAAGAAAATTATATCATACGCGGTGACTAATACGCTCGTCGGATAAAAATATTTTAAATCGGCAGTTTCGCTCGGGTAGCCGAGTGTTGAAAACGGCCAAAGCGCACTTGAAAACCAAGTATCCAAAACATCTTCGTCTTGTTTAAAATGAACGCCTCCGCATTTGGGACACACTGTTGGCATAGCTTTTGCGACAACCATTTCGCCACAGTCAGAACAGTAATATGCCGGGATACGATGCCCCCACCACAGCTGACGAGAAATGCACCAATCCTTAATGTTTTCCATCCAATTAAAATATGTCTTGTCAAATCGTTGAGGTATAAATTCAATTTTTTTAGTTTTAACCGCTTTAATAGCGGGTTTAGCTAAAGGTTTCATTGATACAAACCATTGTTTAGACACAATCGGCTCAACAATATTATTGCAACGATAGCACTCGCCAACATTATGTTGATATGGTTCAATTTTTTCAACAAGGCCAAGTTTTTGCATATCTTCAACAATTTTTTCACGAGCGTCTTCTCTTGAAAGGCCTTTATATTCGCCCGCGTTTTCATTCATAACGCCGCTGTCATCCATAACGCGAATAACGGCAAGTTTATGCCTTAAACCAACTTCAAAATCGTTAGGGTCGTGGGCTGGCGTAATTTTAACTGCGCCCGTACCGAATCCGATTTCACAATACGAATCGCCAACAAGCGGAATTTCACGATTAACTAATGGTAAAATCAATGTTTTTCCAATCAAATCTTTATAACGAGGGTCGTCTGGGTTCACCGCAACAGCAGTATCTCCAAGCATTGTTTCTGGACGAGTGGTCGCAATCACGATAAATTTGTCGCTATCTTTAATTGGATATTTAAAATGCCACAAAAAACCTGCCTTCTCGCTGTACTCAACCTCTGCGTCGGAAAGCGCTGTATGACACCCCGGACACCAGTTTATAATCCTATCTCCGCGATAAATTAAACCCTTTTCGTAAAGCTTAATAAATACATCTAATACCGAACGACTTAAATTGTCATCCATAGTGAAAGCCTGTCGCGACCAATCACACGACGACCCAAGCCTTTTTTGCTGTTCAACAATTCTGCCGCCATATTTATGAGTCCAATCCCAAGCGCGCTCCAAAAAGCCGTCACGGCCGACATCATTTTTAGTTAAGCCCTCTTTTTTCATCTGCTCAACAATTTTCAACTCGGTGGCGATACTTGCGTGGTCAGTCCCCGGAAGCCATAATGCTTCAAAACCATCCATACGCTTAAATCGTATTATTATATCTTGAATTGTATTGTCAAGCGCGTGTCCCATATGAAGTTGACCTGTCACATTAGGGGGTGGCATAAGTATAGTAAACGGCTCCTTTTTTTTGTTAGGATGAGCCTCAAATAATTTGTTTTTAGTCCAATATTCGTAAATTTTCTGTTCAAATTCGGACGGCTGATAAGTTTTTTCCATTTTCATATATAACCTCTATAATACTGTCAAAAAAGCTGAAACAACAACAATACTTAAACAAATTGCTTTAATCGTTAAAGTAAAGTCGCCTTCCCTCTTTTTATTTATTTTTTTATTAATTTTACCCGCAAACAGCAGTATCAAAAAACTTGCTAACATAAATGTAACACCAACAATATGCATCGGATTTGATGCCCATATTGCGATATTACCCGAAACATCACTAAAAAAGCCCTCAAACATTAGTGTTTTACTTCCTTATCCGACGCGTCTAAGCGGTTGCCGAATTTGTCCACCTTGCCAGCTGCTAAATCAATATTAAATTGTTTTAAAGCGTTTAACATCATAATAAAATAAGTAATAAGCGCGTAAATTGACAACACGCAACCTACCGCTGTTGCAATCCAATCAAAACTAGCGACATAACCTAATACGTTAAAGCTCCAAAATTTGCATAATATCGGGTGGAAAAATGCCGCCATTACACCAAACGACATCACCGCCGAAGCGATTTTCCCCGCAAAGACAGCTTGTATGACTATTTTTCGCTTTAATAGCACAGGTGACAGCGTTATCATTAAAAGCTCCTTTACTGCAACCAAAACAATAAAATACCACGGAAGAAAACCAATAATTGTCAAACAAAGCATTGCCGATATGTGCATAAGCTTATCCGCTAAAGGGTCAAATACCTTGCCAATATCGGAAATCATATTGTACTTTCGCGCAATTTTACCATCAACTAAATCAGACGCGGCCGCGATGGCAAAAATTGCTAACGACCAATATATTAGCGCGCCCGAATTTTCTCTCAGCCCCCCGACAAGACACAATGTAACAAATACGGGAATGCACAACATCCTAAAATAGGTAATAATATTTGGAATAAGAAAAATATCCTCTTTCTTAAAAACGATTTTGCTATTTCCGTTATCGTCCATATAATTCTCCTCAAAATGCTAAGATTTCGTATATTATAACATAATATTATATAGCTGTAAACTGTTAGAAGACAATTTACAAACGTATACCATTTTTTTATAAAATAAGGTGTTTGATTATATTTTTGTTATCGTTAAACAATTTTAGCGCAAATATATATTCTTTTTGTTATTTACGATTGCAAAATAACGTTGTTTATGGTAAAATTAATATGATTTTATCATGCGCTATGCGGAGGTATTATGAATAATATTAAAAAACTTTTAGCCGAATTGACTCTTGAAGAAAAGGCGTCTCTTTGTAGTGGCCTGACCTTTTGGAATACAAAACCTATTGATAGATTAAGCATTCCGTCTGTTAGAATGACCGACGGACCTCACGGGCTTAGAAATGAAATCGAAGGGAAAGGCGGCGTTACAAATGTTATGAAACAAAGCCGTCCGTCCACTTGTTTTCCTACCGCGGTTACATTGGCTAGTTCGTGGGATAGGGATTTGCTTTTTAAAGTTGGACAAGCGATTGCTGAAGAAGCTGTCGACCAAGGTGTTTCAACAGTTTTAGGCCCCGGCACAAACATAAAACGTTCGCCACTATGCGGGCGCAACTTTGAATATTTTTCCGAAGACCCTTATCTCTCGGGCGAAATGGCAACAAATTATGTACAAGGCGTTCAAAGCAAAAAAGTCGGCACTTCATTAAAACATTTTTGCGCAAACAATCAGGAGCATATTCGTATGTCTATTGATGCTCGCATTGATGAACGAGCCTTACGCGAAATATATCTGCCCTCTTTTGAAATGACTGTCAAACGCGCGCAACCTTCGCAAATTATGTGTTCGTACAATCGCTTAAATGGCAAATATCTTTCGGACAACGCGCATTTATTGACGGAAATTTTACGCAATGAATGGGGCTTTAAAGGTATCGTTGTTAGCGACTGGGGCGCGGTCAACAATCGCGTTGAAGGGATACTCGCAGGTATGGATTTAGAAATGCCCGGTAACGGCGGTATGAATGACCGAAATATTTTGAAAGCAATCAGCGATGGTCGCTTAAGCGTGGCCGACTTAGATAAAGTTGTTGAACGAATTTTAGAGTATGTTGAACGAAGCTATGAAGCTATTGACAAAACATTTAAATGTGATTATGAAGAACATCACAAACTTGCGCGTTCAGTGGCATCAAGCAGCGCTGTTTTGCTTAAAAATGATAACAACATTTTGCCTTTAAATAAAAATGAAAAACTTACTATTATTGGTAAACTTGCCGACCATTCGCGTTATCAAGGTTCAGGAAGTAGCCGAATTAATCCATATAAATTGGTTAGTATTTTAGATGCTCTCAAGGCTGAAAATATTAACTACGAGTATGCTCAAGGCTATAACCTTAAAGGTGACGGATATGACCCAAAATTACTTAAACAAGCTGTTGAACTTGCAAAAGGCAAGGATAAAGTAGTTGTTGTGATTGGACTTACTGACGTTTACGAAAGCGAAGGCTTTGATAGAACGCATATGGATTTGCCTGTCGGCCACAATAAACTCGTTGACGAAATTACCAAAGTCAACAAAAATGCAATAGTTGTTTTTGTTGGAGGTTCACCAGTTACTTTCCCTTGGCTTAAAAACGTTCCAGCTCTTCTTAACCTTTATTTAGGTGGTCAGGCAGGGGGCGAAGCTGCCGTCGATGTTTTGTTTGGCGCTGTCAACCCTTCCGGTAAACTTGCGGAAACGTTCCCTAAACAACTAAAAGACAATATCTGTTCGCCCTACTTTCCTATGGGGCCTAGCACGGTTGAATATCGCGAAAGTATTTTTGTTGGCTATCGCTACTTTGACAGCGCGAAAAAAGAAGTTCGTTTTCCATTCGGTTTTGGCCTAAGCTACACAAACTTTGAATACTCTAACCTAACGCTTTCATCATCTAAAATTAACGAGAACGACGGTTTATCCATATCTTTTACAATTAAAAATACCGGGCTAGTTTCAGGCAGTGAAATTGCGCAGGTATATGTAAAAGATATTAAGTCAACCGTGTTTAGGCCTGAAAAAGAACTTAAAGGGTTTGAAAAAGTGTTTTTACAACCAAACGAAAGCAAAACAATTACATTGTCGCTTGATAGTCGCGCCTTTGCATTTTATAATGTTGAAATTAGTGATTGGTGCGTGGAAAGTGGCGATTATGAAATTCTTATTGGAAAATCTAGTCGCGATTTGGTACTTCACGAAACAGTAAACGTAACATCGTCTACGCCAATGGCTACCCTCGACAACTATGAAATTAGCTGCCCTACTTATTATCATATTAGCGACGCTAAGGAAATTCCTCTTGAAGAATTTGAGTCGTTATACGGCGAAATTATACCTCAAAACAAGCCTATTGAACGAGGAAAATTTACCGAAAACTCTACCGTTGGCGATATCGTAATCACTCGGCTTGGTCGCTTTATTTGCAATACTATAACATTTGGCTCAAAACTAGTTACCCGTGGCAGCGAAAATAAAGCAATGGTAATTAACAGTATCCATAGTATGCCACTGCGTTCATTTTGTGGTTTTACTGGCGGGATTTTGTCACAAATGACCGTTCAAGGCCTAGTTGATATGTTAAACAAAAAGAAAGGCGGATTTAAAAAACTGAGGGCTGGTTTTAAAAAAGAAAATAAATAGAAATTTAAATGCAAAATTAAAAGCGCGCTTGCCAAAAAGTCAAGCGCGCTTTTTTGTACTTATTTTATTAAACTAGTTCGTTTACGGCACAGGTAATAAAGCCTACTCTATCTGACGCTAGCATTGAATAATTGTTTAAATCCCCTCGCAAAACGGCAATTTCCGCGCTACGTCCAGCTATATACGCGCCCACAGAACAGGCTTCAAAATTGTTTAAACCGCGCGCCATAAGCCCCACTATTACGCCATCAAGCAAATCACCGCTCCCACCTTTTGCCATACCCGCTGTTCCGCTAATATTAAGTAAAACGTCTTTGCCATCTGTAATTATTGACGTTGCGCCCTTAAGCAAAACCACACAATTATACTGCTTAGCGAATGACTTAGACAACTCGATTGGATTTTTCAAAATATCACAAGTCGCAACTTTTATAAGCCTTGAAAACTCCTTGGGGTGAGGAGTAACAACTACTCTACCGCGTTGATTTTTTAGTAAATTTAAATCAATCAAATTTAGCGCATCTGCATCAAGAAGCAGTTTAGCGCTGCTTTTTTTGAGCATAAACTCAACTATTTTATTAATATCCTCACATTTGCCCAATCCCATGCCGATAGCTAAGGCATCAATGTTCACAAATTTTTCAAGCGCTTCCGCATCAAATTCAATTACGCCGTCGTCCGACTTAAATGTATAAATTATATTGTCGATAACCTTATCCGAAACGGCGTCATATATACACTCAGGAATGCCCAAGTATGACAATCCGCTTCCAACACGCAAGGCAAACGTCCCCATTGACGCAAGCCACGGCGCGCCTATAAAATTTTTACTTCCGCCAATAATTGCCGACTTTCCAAGGTCCCCTTTGTGCAAATTTATTTTCATTGGTTCAAAAAACTTTTTTACATCACTTTGTTCTATAACTTCGGCAGTTTTCTCAAGCAGATTAATGCCTATATCGCAAACTACTAATTTGCCACTATAATCTCGACCGTCATTCAAATAATGCCCCAGCTTTGCGCTTTGAAAAGTAACCGTCGTATCAGCGCGTACGGCTATGCCCTCAACTAAACCATTATCAGCGTTAAGTCCGCTTGAAATATCTGCCGAAATTACATATGCCTTGCTTTCATTAACTTTTTTTATAGTGTCAAAATAAACACCCTCAAGTGGTTTATTCAGCCCTGTTCCAAAAATCGCGTCGACAATGACGTCAAAATTATTAAAATTTTCGACATCATCAAGCAAATTAATTTTGCCGTTCATTTTTTCATATTCAAGCGCATAATACTGCGCATCGGTACTTCGATGCCCCGCAAATCCAAAAACCTTGTGCGATATACCTTCCGACAGCATTTGGCAAGCCAAACAATAGCCATCGCCGCCATTATTTCCTTTTCCGCAGATAATTGCAATCTTCTTAGTTTGAAAGTTATTTGAAACAATAAAATTAAAAATACTACGCGCCGCATTATCCATCAAAGTTTTTGATAAAACTCCCGATTTTATCGTCAACTCGTCGCTTTTTCTTGAAACATCTGACGAAACAACATTTATCATTCATTCTCCTCTGTCGAAAAATCGAGCTTAGACATTGCCTGCGAAATAATATCCGTTTCAAAACCCCTAACAGCTAAAAAATTCCACACTTTGTCGCGCAAACGTGAAATACGTTTTTTTTCTTTTTCAATATATTTGGTTGCCATAGAAATAGCTTTTTCAAGTTCAGCTTCATCGCTAATCGTATCAAACACAACCTTTTCAGCAACCGATTTAGGTATGCCCTTCAATGTAGTTAAATCATATATAATTTTTCGCCGACCTGTTTTATCTGCTTTAAAACTAACATATGTTTCGGCATATTTTTCGTCGCCAAGATAGTTGTATCCCAAAAGTTTTGTTACAGTAAAATCTATTGCCTCGCTTGAAAACTTTTTTTGTTTGAGATTTTCGCGGATTTCATTTTGCGATTTCATACAACGCGACAAACTATCGATGGCTGAAGTAAAAGCCAAATGCTGTTCGCCCTCGAATGCAATTCGTTTTATTTCGTCGGTTGAATAATTTGAACCTTCTGCCAAACAATATTCCTTTATCGTTGCGTTAAATACATTAACCGTTTCGCCGTCGTCCATATAAACAGCCGACCGCTTTTTTTCAAATTTAATTTGCTCAATACTTTTTATCATAAGTATAGTTTATAACAAATTATCATTCAAATCAAGCAATTTAGCAAATTTAACATTTGCAGTCATAAATACATTGACTGCTGTCAATGTGATAAGAAACATAAATATTAGATAATAAAAAAATGGTTACAAACTGAATAGTTGCAACCATTTTACATATTAAGATACTTAAATATTATTTTGTTTTTAACGCTTTTAAATACACAAGCGCTATGGAAAAATTTGTTTTAATGTTAAGCCACTTATTTTAAGCTAAGACATTTGTTTTAATGTTAAGACATTTGTTTATGTTAAGACATTTGTTTTAAGTTAAGACATTTGTTTTAATGTTAAGACATTTGTTTTAATGTTAAGACATTTGTTTTGATAAACAGCTATAAAATTAAATATCACTTCAAACATCTAAAGCCTTTTTAACTTTAATTACATAACAAAAATCTTTAATTCACGCATAAAAAGATATTTATTAACTTTATCAATAAATTACTTTTTTCAAAAAACCTAGTTTACTTTTACAACCCAACCAAATTCGTCGGCTTGTCTTCCATTTTGAATACCAGTTAATGTTTCATAAAGCCACCCAGTAATTTTGCCCATTTCTTGATTGTTGATATTCATCACTTTGTCCTTATAGCCTATAACACCTACTGGCGATATTACAGCAGCAGTGCCAGTTCCAAACGCTTCTTGCAATTTACCGTCTTCGTGCGCTTTAACTATTTCATCAATAGACACCATTCTTTCTTCAACTGCATATCCGTACTTTTTTAAAACCTTTATAGCGCTGTCACGTGTAATGCCTGCTAATATTGAGCCGTCAAGTTTTGGCGTAACTACTTTCCCGTCCATCACAAAAAACATATTCATAGCGCCAACTTCGCCAACATATTTTCTTTCCGCCGCATCCATCCAAAGCACTTGGTCATAGCCTTTGCTTTTTGCAACTTCCGCTGCCATCAAACTTGACGCATAGTTGCCACCACATTTTGCTTCGCCCGTTCCGCCAACAGCAGCGCGGTTGAATATATTTTCCACATATATCTTAGTTGGTTGCAAGCCATTTGCGTAGTAACTTCCAACGGGACACAATATTATAAAGAAAATATATTTTTTACTTGGATGAACACCTAAAAAGTTTTCACTTCCAATCATTGTTGGGCGAATATACAAACTAGTACCTTGCGCAGTCGGTATCCAATCTTTTTCTATTTGCACTAATTCAAATAAACCATCTAAAACCTTGTCAATAGGGAGTTCAGCCATACATAAACGATTTGCGCTTTTATTCATACGAACGAAATTGTCACGCGGACGAAACATTGTAATTTTCCCTTCATTATTTTTATAAGCCTTAAGTCCCTCGAAAATTTCCTGACCATAATGTAACACCACGCTTGCAGGGTCAATTTCAAGCCCCGAATATGGCCTAATTTCCACATCGCTCCACTTTCCTGCCTCGTATTCCATATACAGCATATGGTCGGTAAAATACTTACCAAAGCCTAGCTTCGTAAAATCAGGCTTTTGCTTCAGATTTTTAGATAATGTAATTTTCATTTTACACCTCGATTACTTTTATATTTTTATGCATTTAATTATTGGTTTTTATATTTAAAATATTTTTGTTCTATTTTTTTACAATCAACCTTTCCTGCTGTTAAATTACAAATATTTTCAATAAAGCTATCAGTACTTTCTGTTGGAATAGCCACTGTCAAAGTTACATTATTTATAAAATCAACACGTATAACCGCACTTTCTAATTTAAAGTTTTGAATAATCGTATTATATTGGGCATAGTCGCACACTATTTCTAAAATATCACTTAGCCTGTTAAGTAAAATGTCCGACTTATCTATTACCTCTGCAACAGCGCGCGTATAGGCTGACACCAATCCGCCACCGCCCAACTTAACCCCACCAAAATACCTTGTAACGACAACCGCCGTACAAAAAAGACTTTTCTTCTTTAGCACTTCTAGCATTGGTTGCCCAGCTGTACCCTGTGGTTCTCCGTCATCAGAAAAGCGTTGTTCCAAGCCCAGTACATTAGAAATATATGCATAACAATTATGTGTCGCGTCATTGTATTTTTTTCGTATTTCCGAAACAAATGCAAGCGCATCTTCGGCGTTCAAGACACCTTGAATAGTTGCGATAAAACGACTGCGTTCAATCACAATTTCGTGTTCAAAACGTCCTTCGACAGCCAAATAGTCTATCATAATATCCCTTGTTTTAAAATAATGTTTAAATAAATTAATCTTAATTGATATAAATCAAAATTAATATAATTTTCTTAAGAAACCATACTGCTAGCGTTAAATAATGAACATAAACTTCATCTAACAAACCAGTATTCATTTTTAATGCTAATCATAACTATTTGACCGACACTTTAAAATGAATTTTTTTACCCTTATGAATAATAAATCCATTTGACAAGTCAGGCTCTGAAATGGCCGCGTTAACATCGTTTATCTTAGTGTCATTAATGCGAATTCCGCCACCTTCGATTAAGCGACGAGCATCTCCTTTACTAGGCGAAACGCCAATCGCAACAAGAATATCAACAACTCGAGTTATACCCTTATCGATAGTTTTTTCGGGCAGTTCTTCTCCGTCGCCAAATGCGCCTCTACTTTGATTAACCGCCGCGTCCGCGTCGGCCTCGCTATGAACCATTTTAGTAACTTCATAAGCTAACCTCTCCTTAGCGAGATTTATACGTTCGTCATTATACATACAAAGTTTTTCAATTTCATCAAGTTCCACATAAGTTAAAAGTTTTAAACAGTTAGCGACATCGCAATCGTCGATATTGCGCCAATATTGATAAAACTCATAAGGTGTTGTTTTTGTTGGGTCAAGCCAAACTGCGCCTCGTTGAGTTTTGCCCATTTTTTTGCCGTCAGATGTAGTCAATAAAGCAAACGTCATAGCGTATGCCTCGCGCCCTTCTTTTCTGCGGATAAGGTCAGCGCCTGCTAAAATATTTGACCATTGGTCATCGCCGCCGCACTCTAAAGTACAGCCATATTTACGATTTAAAACTAAAAAGTCATAGGCCTGCATAAGCATATAGTTAAATTCAAAAAATGATAATCCTTTTTCATATCGTTGTTTAAAGCACTCGGCAGAAAGCATACGATTAACGCTAAAATGAACTCCAATTTCGCGTAAAAAATCAATATAATTTAAATTTAACAACCAATCGGCATTATTTATCATAACAGCAGCGTTTTCACCCTCGAATGATAAAAACTTGCTCATTTGAGTTTTAAAACAGTCGCAGTTATGTTGAACCATTTCAGGAGTCATGACCATACGCATATCCGAACGACCTGACGGGTCGCCGACCATACCGGTGCCTCCGCCAATTAAGATAATAGGCTTATGTCCTGCTTTTTGAAGCCAACTCATAGCGACAAGCTGTAAAAAATGGCCAACGTGCAAGCTGTCGGCAGTTGGGTCAAACCCGATGTAAAAGGTAACGCTTTCACTGCCAAGTTTTTTGTAAAGCTCGTCTTCAAAAACGGTTTGCTTAACAAACCCACGCGCCTTCAAAGTATCCAATATATTAGTCATTTTAAGCCTCCAGTAATTTTTTAAAGTAGTCGCCCAAAGATTTAATGCCCGAGTCTATTTGCGCTAAGGTTGCATTTGAATAATTTAAGCGGAAAGTATTAAACACATTTTCACTTGCAAAAAAAGAACTTCCAGGAACGTACGCGCACTTGGTTTTTTCAACGACGTCGGCAAATATTTCGTCGGTGTTAATATCTTTTCGGTCAAATTCGGCAAATATAAATAACCCGCCGTCAGGGTTTGTAAACGAAATACCCTTTGGCATATATTTTGCAATAGCATCGCTCATTGCTTGTTTTTTTGCGCTGTACAAAGGAATGATGTCTTTTATATGCGGTTCAAGCAAACCATTCCTAATATATTTGTCAACAATAGCCTGCGACAACGTCGACGTATGAACGTCAACAGCCTGTTTCCCTATTGTAAGTTTCCTAATAATTTCGCTGTCGGCTATGGCTATGCCTGTACGAAGCCCGGGAGCAATCGTCTTTGAAAAACTTGTAACATATATAACATTGCCAACAGTATCAAAACTTTTAATTGCAGGCAAGCGGTCATTTGCAAATCGAATTTCACCATAAGGGTCATCTTCAATAACTATAACATTATATTTTTTTGAAAGCTCTGCAATTTTTTTGCGTTTAGCAAGGCTCAATGTTTTGCCAGTAGGATTAGAAAAGTTTGGAACAACATATATAATTTTGGGATTATTTTCAATGATTTTGCGTTCAAGGTCAATCATATCCAATCCATCGGCCTCGCTATCAACGCCAACGGCAACCCCTTCATAGGTTTTTAAAATATGCAAAACCGCAAGATATGTTGGATTTTCAACTAAAATTTTATCGCCTTTATTTAAAAATGCCTTAAATGTTAAGTCAATACCCTGCTGTCCGCCCGAAATAACCAACGCTTCTTTTGTAGAAGCCTCAATTCCGCTACGTTTACACCAATTAACAGCGCTTTCAAGTAATGGAAAATAACCCTCAGTGCCACCATATTGCAAAAGATTTTTTGCGTTCTCACTTAACAAAAGCCCGTTAGCTATGTTAGCTATATCCGTATCAGGAAGGCTATCTTTAGCGGGGAAACCGCCTGCAAAAGAAATAATGCTAGGGTTCGACAAAAGTTTAAATATTTCACGAATTGCATTACCTTTTAAATTTTTAATTCTATCACTGAAGTTATACATATTACCTCTTTTCGCGCCCACACGCGCTTAAAATAACTTAATAATTTTTTTTATTATATCACTATTAAGCCTAACTTGCAAATTATTTCGTCGGTATATTTTATATAAATTAAACAAAACACTTTTTAAACGCTTTTAATTTTAATTTGAATGTGATATACTAAGTACGGTTAAAAAAATAACAATGTAATTGGAGGATATACTAATGCAATATTCACACGAAGTTGAACAAATGTGTTGCGTTGCGAAGGGGCCTAACCACGGCGCCGCTCCTATCCCTGAGGAAGGCAAGTGGATTCAGGCGAAAGAGGTTAAAGATATTAGTGGATTAACGCATGGAATAGGCTGGTGCGCTCCTCAACAAGGCGCGTGCAAGCTAACTTTAAACGTTAAAAACGGAATAATTGAGGAGGCTTTAATTGAAACCTTAGGCTGTTCGGGAATGACTCACTCCGCAGCAATGGCTGCCGAGATTATCACCGGCAAAACCATTTTGGAAGCATTAAATACCGACCTAGTTTGTGACGCTATTAACACCGCAATGAGAGAACTGTTTTTACAAATAGTCTATGGTCGCACTCAGTCGGCCTTTTCCGATGACGGTTTGCCAATAGGCGCAGGTCTTGAGGATTTAGGTAAAGGTTTACGCAGTCAAGTTGGAACAATGTTTTCAACCAATAAAAAAGGCGCGCGTTATTTAGAAATGGCTGAAGGATACGTTACCCGCGTTGGGCTTGATGATGCTGGCGAAATTATTGGTTACGAGTTCGTTCATCTTGGAAAAATGATGGAAATGATTAAAAAAGGCACTTCTGCTGATGAAGCATTGAAAAAGTGCACTGGCTCCTACGGTAGGTTTGCTACTGCCGCTAAATATATCGACCCTCGTAAAGAGTAAATGGAGGTGCTATTATGATTAGATTTGAAGGATATGAAAGGCGCATTGACAAAATTAACGCCTGTATGAAAGAATATGGCATCGCCTCGCTTGAAGATGCGCAAAAAATTTGCTTAGATAAAAAAGTCAACTGTGATGAATTGGTACGCTCTATTCAGCCTATTGCGTTTGACAATGCAGTGTGGGCCTATACTTTAGGGTGCGCTATCGCAATTAAAAAGAACTGTACTAAAGCCGCTGACGCAGCCGAAGCTATTGGCATAGGTTTACAAGCATTTTGTATTCCGGGTTCTGTTGCTGAACAACGTTCCGTCGGGCTAGGCCACGGAAATTTGGCCGCTATGCTTTTGCGAGATGAAACAAAATGTTTTGCATTTCTTGCAGGTCACGAAAGTTTTGCCGCAGCAGAAGGCGCAATAGGCATTGCTCGTAGCGCAAACAAGGTACGTAAATCACCATTGCAGGTAATCTTAAACGGGTTAGGCAAAGATGCCGCTTATATAATTAGCCGTATAAATGGTTTTACCTATGTGCAAACCAAATATGACTACTACACTACCGAGCTTAAAATAGTGAAGTCGACTGCTTATAGTGACGGCGAACGCGCAAATGTGCGCTGCTATGGCTGTGATGATGTTAACGAAGGCGTTGCAATAATGCGCTATGAAGATGTTGATGTTTCCATCACGGGCAACAGTACCAATCCAACTCGTTTTCAACATCCTGTCGCAGGCACATATAAAAAATGGACGGTTGACCACGGCAAAAAGTACTTTTCAGTCGCTTCTGGCGGTGGCACAGGTCGCACCTTACATCCCGATAATATGGCGGCCGGCCCTGCTTCATACGGTTTAACCGACACTATGGGCAGAATGCACAGCGATGCGCAGTTTGCAGGTTCAAGCTCAGTCCCTGCGCACGTTGAGATGATGGGACTTATTGGTATGGGCAACAACCCAATGGTTGGCGCGTCGGTTGCTTGCGCTGTCGCCGTTCAAGAAGGTTTAACAAACAAATAATTTTATTAAATAAGAAAAGGCTAAGGTGTCATACCCTAGCCTTTTTTACATTATCATAAAACCACACTATGCCCGATGGTTGACGCGTCGATTGCTTGCGCTGTCGCCGTTCAAGAAGGCTTAACAAACTAATAATTTTATTAAATTAGAAAAGGCTAAGGTGTCATACCCTAGCCTTTTTTACATTATCATAAAATCACACTATGCCCGATGGTTGACGCGTCGATTGCTTGCGCTGTCGCCGTTCAAGAA
>JAVVSR010000014.1:23594-39110 GCA_036654095.1 Clostridia bacterium | reverse complement strand
TGAAGCTCGTAGACCGTATGGCGATAGACCTGCACGCGCCGAGGGTTCAAGTGAAGCGCGTAGACCGTATGGCGATAGACCTGCACGCGCCGAGGGTTCAAGCGCGGCTCGCAAACCATATGCTTCAAGGTCGACAACGTCAAATTCTGTTGAGAGGTCGGAAAGCGTAACTTATGGTAAAGATGGCTATAAAAAGCCAGCCGAAAGCCCTAAAAAAGCTGAATATAAGCGTAAGGATTTGGAAGCAAGGGCAGATGCTAGGTCGGCTCCTCGTCCACCAAAATTTGAGGGCAAGCCTTCAGTTAGAAAGGATACTCGCGCGTTTAATCCTGCTGGACAGTCGGCTCCAAAACGTAATCCGTCAAAAAGTAAATAAGTAGTAATATTAAAAATAAAGCCACTGACAATGTCAGTGGCTTTTTATTTTTCAAATAAATGTTAGGTAAAAAAGTATGCAATATATTGCCCGATATTTATTGGATTAAAACGTATTTTTTGTCGAATGGTAAAATCGTGCATACGTCCGCCGATTGGCTCAACGGAATAAAGGCTAGTAACCGATAAATTTTTAATAAAATCATCTTGTAACATTCCGTCGGGAATTTCAATCGCGATGGTTTTTTTATCGCCTGGAAACAAGTCAAAAAAGTTATCTGAAAAAGGTTTATAACTATCAAGTAAATCAAGTTTTACAAATCTAGCATAGTTTTCGGCGGAAAGAGTTATTAAAGCAAAACCATTTTCAAAAGTCGTTTCAAACTTAATATGCGGATTTGGAAGCGCAAGATTTTTTTCAGGCATAAACAATGATGTCTTTTCATTTAAAAGTTTGCCGTCATTGTTTGTCAACTTGACATATAGCGCGCAGTTTGCGTGGCAGGATTTGATTTTATTTTTCAGGTCAAGTGGGAAAACTAATTTCGCTGAAGTTTTTGGAACTTCAAAAGAAATTGTACGTTCAAACAAAATAGTTTTGTCAAACGAAAACAATTTGCAATAAAGAGAACCGTATAGAGGAGTAGTTTTATCATTAATTACATAAAGTTCTGCACCATTTTTAGTGTTTAAAATGGAAACAGATTGAGGCGCGTTAAAGTGGCGCGCGCGATACTGTAACGCTTTGTATCTACCAAAGTAATCAATACTTGACCAACTTGTGACAGGCCAACAATCGTTGAGTTGCCAAAACATTGAACCGTTGCATCGACCGCGATTTCTGCGCCAATGTTCGGTTGCGTCAGCAACACATTCGTTTTGAACTAACTGTGATAGGTAAACAATATCTTCAAACTTTTTTGGTAGCCGAAATTTAGTGCTCATATAGAACAATATTTTAGAATTGCCACTTAAACACTTCTGATGCGCCTTTAAAACCTCTGAATTGAGCGAAAAGTCTTTTTCAGTAGCAAAGGTCGATATTGTTTTTATGTCGCAAAGCGACTCAAGCCCAAACTCGCTACAAAAACGTGTATAGCGCTTTTGATAATAATTTAAAGGTCGCAAACCATGCCAAACGTGCCACAAATGAGTGTCGCCTGTGCCGTCGCTGTTTATGTTTTTCAGATAACTGTCACCTGCTGGCGACCCAACAATATAGGGCGTTACTCCATCAAGTTCCGCTAATTGGGAAGGCAGAAGTTTATAAAAAAATCGTTCAGTCCATTCAATTAGCTTTCGCTTACTTCGCCATACTAAGCTCATTGCTTCAATTTCATTGTTGCCCGACCAAACGGCCAAACAGGCGTGATGTTTTAGTCGCAAAACATTGTAGTTTACTTCATTTTTTACACTTTCCAAAAATGGCTCATTATAAAAAGGATAAGGCGCGCAGGCAAAACAAAAATCTTGCCAAACTAAAATACCGCTGCGGTCACAGGCATCATAAAAAGCATCGCTTTCATAATATCCGCCACCCCAAACTCTAAGCATATTCATATTTGCGTACTTTACCGAATTTATAAAATAATTAAGCTTATCTGCGCTAAAGCGTTCAATTATGCAGTCGGGAGGTATCCAATTTGCGCCCTTAATAAAAAGCGGAACACCATTGATTTTAAATTGGAATTGGTGGCCAAATTCATCGGCATCTCTGCAAAGTTCGATAGTTCTTAGGCCAATATATTTAAATGATTTGTATTCAACTTTTTCGTCTTTAACAATGTAAGCGCGTATTTCATACAGAGGCTGTTCATCGTTATCCGACAAATCATTTGTCCACCAAAGTTCTGGATTTTTAACTTCAAAAACAAAACTATTTTTATTTTTTAATGCTTGCGCTTTGTTTAAAATTACTTTTCCCAATGGATTAGCTAAATCAAGAAATAGCATAGTTCCGGGGATATTTTGCGTGTCGCTCAACACTTCAACCGAAAGTGTAACTTTATTATCTTCGTGAAGTTGATGAATATTTATTTGACTAACGGCAAAATTATATGCTTCAAGCCAAATACCTCGCGTTATCCCAACAACGGGTAAAGTAGCGCCCCAATCCCAACCAAAATGACACTGCGCTTTTCTAATGTGAGAAACACCCGAAAGGCCATTCATATTTTTTGGCATTTTGTCTAACTGTTGCGCTTTTTTTATATAGGCGACTGGATTTTCAAAAAATATTGAAATTTCATTGTCGCCTACTTTTAAAAACTTTTTGATATCAAATCTTCCACCCAAATGCATATTTGATGACGAAAAAGCCTTTTCCCCGTTTATTGAAACGCTGCAAAGAGTATCTAACATATCGTAAACTATTTCGACTTTACGATATGACAAAAAAGTTTCATCAATACTGAACGATTTTTTAAATTGCCAATTACTGTTGCCTGCCCAAAAAACCGCTTTTTCATTTGTTCCGATAAAAGAGTCGGGGATTTTGCCTAGTTTTAGTAAACCGCCATATTGCGAACATGGCGCTTCGGCGCTTAACCAACAGTCATTTTTATCGTCCTTAAAAAGCCATTCGCCCGAAAGTTGAATATTTTGCATATTTCTCCAGTGTGCAAAGGTAAACGTAGTATTTGCCTCGCGACTAATATAGTATACTATTTAAAATTTTTTGACAATACTTTTTGTCCGACCGATAGTTTTTATTATTTATGTATTTAGCATAATTATATTTTCGTTATCGGATAGCTAAAAGTTATTATGGAAATAAACGACGTATCACGTTGCGATAAAAAACTAAAATATAATAGTTTGTATTAGCAAATGATTGAAAAATAAAAAAATTGTTATTTAATTAAAGTTGTTACGCGATTGTCGAAGTTGCAGCGTTTTCGGTCAAGCCGTCAAGATTATCTAAATGGCGCGATTCGTTTTCATTAACCATCTTAGCGTATAAATCCTCGTCTATCATAAACTTTTTACGCCAAATCAGATAGCCCGTAATTACAAAAACCATAGGTATTATGGTAAGTCCAAATAACATCCAAACCTTGATGTCGTCAGGTACTTGTTGCAATATTAAACGTACGCTATCTTCCTTAAATTTTGCGACGACACTTTCAGCCGCGCCATTGCCTAGCATAATGTTGGCTTCGTTTTCGATGTCCGAAATAGCTTTTGTATAATTTGCGACACCAAGTATACTGTAAATAATTGCTTGCGTTAGTACAACTAGCGAGCTGCCTATCTTTGCCATAAATGGTCTAACTGAAAAGATTATGCCTTCATCTCGTTTTCCTGATTTCCATTCATTGTACTCAATCGTGTTGGCAATGGATATGGTAAGCACCATATAGAACATTGTTTGTCCAACCATAATAATAGAGCTTGTCAAAATGAGGCCGAAAAACACGAGGCCCGAGTTGTTTGTTGAAGAGGTCGCCGCGCCGAGAATAAACATTAAAACATAGCCAACGCTTGTGACACTTATTGAGCACATAGATATTTGTTTGCGACTAAATCTTTTTGAAAACCACGGATATAATATTGATATACCGCCAAGTAATCCTCCTAAAGTACCAAACAGGGCAACGTTCGCGCCCTCGTAACCAA
The DNA here is from genome assembly GCA_036654095.1 of Clostridia bacterium. Lineage (GTDB taxonomy): Bacteria > Bacillota > Clostridia > Christensenellales > CAG-917 > JAVVSR01. The sequence continues at coordinate 35,117 of JAVVSR010000014.1, read as the reverse complement.
AGCGGAAAAGAATGTAGTTTGCAGTGGACGCAAAATATAGCGAACTTCCTAAGTTATAAAAAATCATAACACAGGCTATCCAAAGAAGTTGGTCATTTTTTAAAATAACTTTAAACATTGCCTTAAAACCAATTTTATCTTCTGGGCGCAAAGGCGGCAATTCTTTTTCCTTTACGCAAAGTGTTGTTAGCAGTTGAAACCCAATAAAGCATACGCCAATGATACCCGCAATAATTGTAAAACCTGCAATAGCGTTGCCTTTAATCGCCAGCGCGCCAGTGGTAAATGTGGGTATTATAATACCTGCAATACCTCCGCCAATGCCAGCGCATAGGTTAGCTAGCGTTGTAAGCTTGTTGCGGTCGGTGTCGTTGCTTGTAAGCGAGGGAAGCATTGACCAGTAGCCGATGTCGTTCATTGTAAACGATATATCCCAAAGCAAGTAGGCAAACGGGAAAAATATAACAAACGCTTCCCCGCGCAAAGGAACTGCGAAAATAGTAAAAGTGATAAGCGCGTTGGAAATCGCGCCACTTATTATCCAAGGCTTAAATTTGCCCATCTTGGTGCGCGTACGTTCAATAATTCCGCCCATAATAGGGTCATTGACAGCGTCCCAAATTCGGCAAAGAGCCATCATAATTAAAATTGTTGAAAGCTGTTTCGCATCAATACCCTTTGTATACATAATGCACAATAACAGCGAGCCATTCCACAAACTGTATGACATATCGCGGCCAATACCACCTAATGAAAACGTCCATAAATTTTGATTAGAAAGTTTTTTGCCAGATGTCACGTGAGATATTTTTTCCATCAACAAACCCCTTATTTATATAATAAATACATTTTAACTTAGTTTGCTTGGATAAGTCAAACTAAAATCGCAAAATATAAAAGTAATTTTTATGTAATGAAAAAAAGAACTTCTTAATTAAAAGATATCCTAAGTAAAACTAAACTTAAATTAAGATTTTTTTGGCTATATTTGCAAACTAGGCAGACATTCCACTAAAACACAGTCGTCAGACGATACTGAAAATTTATTTTCAGCTGAATAGGGCAAAAACCAATAGTCGCCTTTTTTTACTTGCTTTTTATAATCACCATAGGAAATGATTGCTTCGCCCGAGAGCGTTATCCAAACCGACGGCGCATAATTCATTACAAGCGAACCTTTTGACAAAGTATGTCGATTAAGCGAAAAACAAGGAGTGTCATCATAGGTAATTAAATTTTCTTTTTTATAAGACAATGTATCAATTTCAAGTTTAGGAGTTATTTTAGCCGAACTAACAGCTTTTTGGCCGTATAAATCAAAATTAAAACACGAAAGTGCGGTATGCTTGCTAAGCCCAATATATTTTTCTTCTTCTGATATTTTATAGTTTCCACACCAGTTTTCAGGCTGAATTGTAAAATCTGTTGGTTCTTGAATTTCAATAATTGTACAGCCTGCGCCAATAGCGTGCACGAGCCCAGCGCGTATTAAATAGATGTCGCCTACTTTTGCGTCGACAGATGCGAGTACGCTTGACATAATATCTTTTTCAACTAAACTTTTTTCTTCTAATTCAGACAATTTTGCAACAGAGATTTTGTCATTAAACCCAAAAAATATTTTTGCGTTTGGACGAGTTGCGATGACTAGCCACGCCTCTGTTTTCCCGTAACTAATATTAAAATATTTTTTTGAAAATTCAGGTGTTGGATGAACTTGCAGCGGAAGCCTTATTGCGCTATCTAAAAATTTTACCAAACAGTCATATTTTCGACCACCTAAAAGCTTGTCGGAATACTTGCTTAGTAGGTCATCAAAATAAATATTTGTACCCTTAATAACGGAAACGCCATCGCGCGCGCCAAAATATTTGGGGTTAATAGCGCGAACCTTGCTTGCTACCCACTCCTCGGGAAACATCGTGTCAGATTTTTCGTCAGTATCAAAAATATCGCCGTATGAAAGACCGCCTAGGTATACTCGAAACACACGGTTGCGCTCGAAAAAAATAGGCTCGCTAATAAGTTTTTTCAAATTTACCATTTGCACCTCAATATGATAATTATAATAGAAATTATATGTAAAGTCAATGCTTGACAAATAAGGGAAATGGCTTTAACATTAAATACGTGAGGTTTGTATGATTTTATGTATTGGCGAAATTTTAGCTGACCTAATTGGTCGCAAAGAGGGCGATAAGTTGTCGCTTGATGTTCGCGCGGGCGGAGCTCCGTTCAACGTTGCCTGTAACGCTAAATTTGCCGAGGCAGAAGTTGGTTTTTATGGCCGCGTCGGACGCGATACGATTGGCAATTATCTTGTAAATTTTGTTGATAAAATTGGTCTTGATTATCCAATTATAACTAGGGACTTAACGCGAAATACAACTTTGGCATTTGTTACGCTTGACGAAAATGGCGAAAGGGAGTTTTCATTTAATCGACACGATACCGCCGACTACAATTTAAGTATGAATGATTTTTCGCTAGATAGTTTTCCTAATTTAAAAATCGTCCATTTAGGTTCGTTGATGTTGAGCGAGGAAGTCGGTCGGATATTTGCAAAAAAACTAGTGCGCGAATTAAAAAAGAGAAACATATTGTTTAGTTTTGATATTAACCTTAGATTTGATTTGTTTGAAAGCGTTGATGACGCTATCTTAAAAAACAAATGGTTTGTTGAACACGCTGACATACTTAAGTTTTCCGAAGATGAGTTGACAATGTATACTGGAATGGAAGACGTGTCAAGTGGTATTGAAAAGGTAGGCTTTAGTGGAAAACTTTTTGCTTTAACATTGGGCAAACGCGGAAGTATGTTTATGTATAATGGTGTTAAAAAAATCGTTTCAACGACTCCCGTTACGGTGGTGGACTCTACTGGAGCTGGCGATGCATTTCTGGGTGCGCTTCTTGCTAAACTTGATAAATCCGATGTTAATCGACTTGATATTGATGTTTTAACTTCCTATTTTGAATATTCAAATAAAGTTGCCTCATTTTCGGTTACTAAATTTGGCGCAATTAATAGGTTTGATATTAAGTAAAAAACTTTGCTAATTAGAGGTATAAAGTTATACTAATTAAGCTAAATATTATTTAATAATGTTGTATCAATGTTGCGCGGTAAATTGCGTTTATCTTACAAAAATATAATGTATAAAAAAAATGTTGTAAATTATTTTTTAAATAAATTAAGTATTTTTTTTGATGTAGTGTTATTGAAAATTTGAATTCATTAATATTAAACCGCTACATTAAAATAAAAGTCAGCATAGTAATAAAAAATTGTCTTGACAGAATTACAAAAGTGTGGTAATGTTTCAAAGGTTGTCGTATATATTCAATGATTTGGATTGAATGTCTCTACAAACTACCTTTTAGTTTACTACGATGACTAAGAAAATACTTTTTTAAGGGGACATTCTATGGAAAAACATTTTGATGTTTTGATTATTGGCGCAGGTCCTAGTGGGATATTTACCGCACTGGAGCTAATTCGTACCAAAAAAGCCAATCGCATTGTTATGATTGAGCAAGGGCGACCTATTGAAACAAGGGCCTGTCCTAAGGCTAAACTCGGCAAGTGCGTACAGTGTAAACCATTTTGCAATATTACAACAGGTTTTTCGGGCGCAGGCGCATTTTCTGACGGCAAACTTTCGCTAAGCTATGAAGTAGGTGGTGATTTGCCCGAACTTATTGGCATAAGCGAAACCGAAACTGCAATTAAGTATACCGATAGTATTTATTTGGAATTTGGCGCAGATGAGAAAGTTGAAGGTTTAAATGTTGGCGATAAAGTAAAATCAATTCGTAAAAAAGCAATTTCGGCAGGGCTAAAACTTGTTGATTGTCCGATAAGGCATCTTGGCACTGAAAAAGCGCACGAAATATATACAAGGCTACAAAAATACTTGCTTGATAATGGTGTCGAAATAAAGTTTAATACATCTTGCTTGGATATTATTATTGAAGATGGTATTTGTACGGGCGCAGTAATGTGCGACAATGCGTCAAATGTTAAAACTACATATTTGGCCGACAGAATTGTTGTCGCCACGGGTAGAAAAGGCGCCGATTGGCTTGAAAATATTTGTCGTACTTATGATATTAAAAGAAAAGCCGGCGTTGTCGATATAGGTGTTCGAGTTGAGTGCAGAAACGAAATTATGGAAGAAGTTAATAATGTGCTTTACGAATCAAAACTTATTGGCTATGTTGAGCCATTTAATGATAAAGTTCGCACATTTTGCCAAAATCCGGGCGGGTTTGTTTCACAAGAAAACTATGACAACAATTTGGCCACCGTGAATGGTCACAGTTATAAGGATAGAAAATCAGAAAATACGAACTTGGCAATTTTATCATCGCACCATTTTTCTATTCCATTTGACAGGCCTATTGACTATGCAAAAAAAGTTGGCGAGCTTACAAATATGCTAGGAAATGGCCAAATTTTGGTGCAACGTTTTGGAGATATTTTAGAGGGGAAACGCAGTTGGCAAGAGGAATTGATGCAATCTAACGTGCGTCCTACTTTGCTTGATGCGGTTGCTGGCGATATTACAAGCGCAATGCCCTATCGTCCAATGCTAAATATTATCAATTTTATAAAAGCAGTTGATAAGGTAGTGCCAGGGTTTGCCAGCAAGGAAACGCTTTTATATAGCCCTGAAATAAAGTTTTATAGCAATAAAATTGATTTAGATAAAAACTTTATGACGAGTGTTAAAAATTTATTTGCTTTGGGTGACAGTTCGGGTTGGACGCGAGGGCTTATGATGGCTTCCGCGATGGGCATACTCGCGGCGCGCGCGCTGTAATTGCAGCAATTATATTTACATTTATATGGCGGTTCGACGAAAGTATAATGTTAAATTAAACTATAACTTATATAAATAAACGGAATAATCATAGCGGATAAATAAAATCAGTTTTTATTTAAATTTAAGATAAATATAAAATAGCTTTAAAAACATAAAAGTTTTTAAAGCTATTTTTAAGTAAATTTATAATTTAATTAAAACTTTAACGGGGAATTGTTTTTATAGGTACAAAATGTAAAAGTATAATTACCATTATTAATTGGCGAGCTTTCTGAAATTAATGACCAATTAGGTAGTTTGTCGAGATTTTCAAAAAATACAGTAGCTTGTCCATTTGATTGAACTTTTGTAATGTACGCTGTATCGCAATATGGAAGCATTGTTTTATAAAACATAGCTCCGCCAACAATAAAAGTATCGTCGGTAGAATAGCCGCGTAAAGTTTCGGAAAGCTCATTAATGCTGTTGACAATAATGCAATCATCGCGCTTTTTTTCGCCAGGCCAAAGCACAATATTTGTGCGATGTTTTAAAGGTTTACTTGAAGGGAAACTAAGCAAAGTATTGCTTCCCATAACAATAATTTTATCCAAAGTCGTTTGCTTAAAAAACTGCATATCTTCAGGTATTGAAAACAACAAATCATTGTTTTTCCCAATGCCCCAAGTGGAATCCACCGCGACAATAGTTTTCATTAAATAGCCACCTCGATTTTCGTTAGTAGGGGATTGTACGTATAATCAATTAGCTTTATATCATTTAAAGTAAAATCATAAAAGTTTTTAATTTCAGGGTTAATCCACAGTTTTGGCGCATTAAACTGTTGATTGCGCATAATATCCTTAACAATAGGAATGTGCCTGTCATAGATGTGCGCGTCAGCTATCACGTGTACAAGTTCGCCCGCCTTTAGCCCTGATACTTGAGCAAATAAGTGTACAAGCACAGCGTATTGAACTACATTCCAATTATTTGCAGTTAGCGTATCTTGACTACGCTGATTCAAAATTGCGTTTAAAGTATTACCCGAAACATTGAATGTCATTGAGTATGCGCACGGATATAGGTGCATTTCGTGGAGGTCGGAAAAATTATAGATATTAGTTAAAATTCGTCGGCTAGTCGGGTTATTTTTAAGGTCATATAAAACCCTGTCAACTTGGTCAAATTCTCCCTCGGGATACTTATGCTTTTGCGCAAGTTGATAACCGTAAGCTTTCCCTATTGAGCCAGTGTCGTCAGCCCAACTGTCCCAAATTTTGCTGTGTAAATCGTGAACATTGTTAGATTTTTTTTGCCATATCCACAACAACTCGTCGACCGCATTTGTAAAGTTTGTCTTACGTATGGTTATTATCGGAAATTCCTTTTGTAAATCATATCTATTAACTACGCAAAACTTCTTAACCGTATGCGCGGGTGTGCCGTCTATCCATTTGGGACGTACATTTTGATTGGTATCCCAAACGCCGTTTTCCATTATATCGGAAACTGTTTCAATAAAAGTTTTGTCAGCTAAACTCATTTTTCGCACCTCGGAAGTTATTAGATAATTGTAGCACAATCCTACTTGTCCGTCAATTACAAACCGAAATTATCAATAATTAAAAAATTGTCAAACTATTAATTTTTGTTACATAAATTATATTTTAATTATATTTTACTTTAGTTTTGTTGACAAAATGGCGACAACATTGTTATCATTATCAAATGATATGTTTAAGGAGAGATTATGGCAAAACAGCTTAATAAAAAGGAAAAGATACAAATTTCTTTACTTGCGCTATCCGTAGTGATTACAATTTTTGGAATTATGTTTTTACTTACCTCGGCAGAACTTGTGCCTATTTTTAAAGGTTTTTACAAAATTAACAATATGCTTGGCCGTTACATAATTGTAATACTTACTATGTCGGTAGGCATCATGCTTTTTTCAAATGTTGCAATGACTATTGAAAATAAAAAAATGCGCAACGGACTTACGTTAGGAATAACAATTTTCGCAAGTGTTTTGACGTTGCCACTGGTTTACGTATTTATTGCGATTTTCCCGGCGCACAGTGGAAAGATTGGTGCGATTGGCGAAATTATGATGATAAATAGGATAGTTGAAGGGTTTATTGCTTGGTTTGGAAATGGCAGTTTTGTTTATGTTGTATATACAGTAATGCTCATAGTATCAATTATATTTTTGGCAGTTCCGCTAGTTACTGGAGTGCTGGGTATAAAAGGAAAGGCTTTAAAAGTTGGCAAGCAGTCGAGCGGTAAATTCGGAATAGGTATTATTGAACTTCCTGTAATTACGAAAGTTAATGCTCGTGAAAGTAAATAAGTAGTTTTGGCAAGGCTTGCTTCTGTTAAATAGCGATGTAGTTATTAATTAAAAAGCATAAATGCGTTGAATATTTTTTGCAGTGTCAAGCAGAGGGCAGTCGATAAATGATTTATGAAAGCCACTCGGGTTTCCGAGTGGCTTTATTGCGCAAACAATATAATTTTAAAAAAAGTTATTTTCATTTGCTTTAAAAGATAAGCGGGGGATACTAAAAGGCTTGGTAAAATATTTAGTATCAATAATAAAGCGATAACTTGTGAATACAAATTAGGCCACAAATTACAACAAAAGACAAACTAATAATGGAACACAAGAAGATAATTTTTTGTGTCTTTAACGTAAGGGCAAGAAACTTAATTAATAAAAGCTATTTTTACTCGTCACCAATCCTCTTTAATGTGAAGTTTTACATCATCATAAAACTCCTTATAATTATCCTTAAAGGCTTGATTTTTGTTTTTAAGCAAACAACTTTTTTCAAGGTCATCGTCAGACGTTGCCGTGTTGCCGTTCTCACTACGCTTAAGTTTTTTTATAACTTGCAATTTTTCTTTTTCATCCATATTATTTAAGTTTGGTTAATGCAGCTAATGCGATAATTCCCGTAGCTGTTTCAAGCCCGAGAGAACTGTCAATACATAAGGTATAGTTATTTGCGATACCCCATTTATGACTTGTGTAGTAATTGTAATATTTCATACGGGTTTCATCGGTTTTTTGAATTGTTTTTTTAGCAATTAACGGATTAAGTCCATAGTACTTAATTGCGTGTTCAACGCGGTGTTCCAAATCTGCGTGAATAAACACATTTATAACATCGGGATTACCTCGAAGCACATAGTCTGCGCAACGTCCGACAATAACCGCGCTGCCTTCATCGGCAATCTGCTTGATGGCCTTTGACTGCACCAAAAATAATCTGTCATTCATTGTCATATCAAAACTAGTCGAAACAGTGGAGGGCATAAAACTATTTGTAGGCATCGCATAGAAAAAACGATTAGATGCGGTTTCGTCCAAATTTTCAATTACTTTTTCGTTAATGTTTCCGTCACGCGCAGCGAGCGCAATAAGTTCTTTATCATAAAAAGGTATTTTAAGCTTTTCGGCAACCATCTTGCCAATAAAACGTCCGCCGCTTCCATACTCACGACCGATTGTAATAATAACTTTTCCCATAATAACCTCCTTTATCAAGGGCATACCCCTTATACATATATTATAACACTCAATGTATACAAATTCAACACTTTTTTTAAATTCTTAACAAGATTGACAAAAGTAGGGAATTAATATATAATAAGTACAGGTGAAATATGAGCATATACGATGGAAAACTTAGGTTATCGGCTACCGTGGCAGGCGGAATTGAAGCAGTTACAAAGCGTGAAATATTGGGTTTGGGCTTAGTCCCCGGGCCAGCAATAAATGGCCGAATTTGTTTTGAAGGCGATTTTTTAGAGATGGCGCGCGCCAATATGTTTTTGCGCACGGCAAATCATATTTATATAAATTTAGCAGAGTTTAAAGCAGTTACTTTTGATGAGCTTTTTGACAGTTTATCCGACATTGAGTGGGAGCATATTTTGCCCAAAGACGCGCGGATTTTGGTTGACGCGAAAAGCAATAAAAGCGTATTGTTTGCATTATCCGCCATACAACGAATTGCTAAGAAAGCTATTGTTGAAAGGCTTAAGTATAAGTATCGTTTATCAATGTTGCCTGAAACTGCAGAAAGTTATCATATTGAAATAAGCATTACAGATGATATGGTTTTAGTGGCGTTGGATACTTCTGGCGACGGCTTGCATAAGCGAGGATACCGACCTATTATGGGGCTTGCTCCAATGAAGGAAACTTTAGCGGCCGCGATAATTGAGTTGTCGGTGTGGAAACACGACCGTCCACTTATTGACTGTTTTTGCGGAAGCGGAACTATACCTATTGAAGCTGCGTTGATTGGCACAAATACTGCGCCCGGTTTGATTAGAAATTTTAGCTATATGCAGTTTGATAATGCGCCACAAGTTTATGATATTGTGCGTAAAGAGGCACTTGATAAGCAACTTCTTAATCGTAAACTGCGTATTTCGGGTTTTGATATTGACAATGAAAGCATTAAAATGGCAATGATACACGCGGAAAAAGCTGGTATGAGCGACTATATACACTTTCAAAATATGGATATGCGCGAAGTTTCAAGCAGATTTGGGCATGGCGTTATTATTTCAAATTTACCGTTTGGCGAAAGGTTACTAAATGAAAAAACCTTATTGCCATTGTATCGTGATTTTGGCGCAATGGTTAGAAGCCTTGATGAATGGAGTTGTTATGCTTTTACAAGTTATCCTGATTTTGAACGGCAATTTGGAATGCGCGCTGATAAAAAGCGTAAACTTTACAGCAGTCAACTTGAATGTGTGTTGTATCAATTTTTAGGAGCAAAACCGTCGTCTAATAAATCTATATCTGAATAATCGATATGTTCGATTTTTATAAAAGCAGTGCAAATATAAAATTGTTTATAAATTTTTTTGATGTTGATAATATTAAATAAATTGGTTATGATAATAAGTTTAAATACTGATGTTTAATCTTTTTAAAATTAAATGATTTGGTTATAATAAAATTTAATTTATCGTCAAGGAGCGACTTATGAAAGCTAACAAAATGTGTCCGTTTTGCTACATTAAAAAACTTTTTACTCCATCAAAAAAAGTGACCGATTTGTATGTCGCAAAACCCTATGAAAACGGTGTTGCAAATACGCCTCCTATGGGGTGGTCTAGTTGGAATACTTTTAGAAACCGCATTGACCAACATTTAATTTTTGAAACAGCGTTGGCGATGAAAGAAAAAGGTTTGGCAGATGCAGGCTATACCTATATTAATATTGATGATAACTGGGTTTCAAATCAGCGCGATGAAAATGGAAATTTACAAGGTGATTTGGTTACTTTTTCTGAAGGTATACCTGCGCTTGTTAAAAAAGTTAATTCACTCGGGTTAAAACTAGGTATCTATTCGTCAAATGGCACTGAAACTTGTGAAGATTTGCCTGCTAGCTTGTATCACGAACGCGCCGATGCGTATACATTTGCCAAATGGGGTATTGAATATTTTAAATATGACTTTTGTCATAACATTCCTTACAGCAAATATGCGCCTTTAATTTTCGGATTATCAATTTGTAAAAAAGGCTTGGAAAATGGCAAAACTTATTTATGCGAAAATGCTAAACTTTCCGGGTTTGCTCGATTGATGACAAAAAATAAGATTGACGGCGGTCAATATGTTTCGGGGTTAGATAAAAACGGCGGCGCAATGGAGTATGATAACATTCTTGCCGACGAAGATGGCGAATACGTCGTTACTTTAAACATTGTTAAGCACGGCAATTTTTCAAAGTCTGTTATGGCGATTGTTAATGACGTTGATGAATATATAATTACCGTTCCTCCACAGAAATTTTTTAATGTTACGGGTAGATTTTCAACTGTTGTAAAATTGAATAAAGGCTTAAATAAAATTAGATTATTTAATCCAATAGGTTCGCGCGCGGACAGCGCTATGTTGCAATATCGCAATATGGGCGAAATGTTAAAGCGCGGAGCGCAACGCGTTGCAGATGAAACAAATGCTCCGATTAAGCCGATTGTTTTTTCATTGTGCGAATGGGGCAGAAACCAACCCTACAAATGGGGCGCAACAGCGGGCAATTTATGGCGTACGACTATGGACATTAGGCCAATTTGGCCGTGGATTATGCACATTTACAATCATACTGTTAAGCTTTTTGAGTACTCGCGGGTTGGCGCTTGGAATGACCCCGATATGCTTGAAGTCGGAAATGGCAAGTTGACATATGATGAAAATATTTCACATTTTTCACTGTGGTGTATGCTTTGTGCGCCTTTAATTCTGGGCAATGATTTGCGCGCTATGCCACAAAATATTTTAGATATCGTCAGCAATAAAAACCTTATTGCAATCAATCAAGATAGGCTAGGTAAACAGGCAAAACGCTTTATAACAGGGCGATTTGATGTGTTAGTTAAGCCACTGTATGATGGTTCAACGGCGGTGCTTATATTAAATAAATCTAATCATAAAACAAAATACAAGCTGGATATAGCTAAGATATTAGCGGAAAAGTATTCGGGTTTAAAAAAATCATCAAGCTATGAGGCTATTGACCAATGGACGGGCGCGGTTACGCCCGTAACAGACAGTGTAAGCGTAAATTTAAATCCGCACGGAGTTTCTGTTTTGAAACTGTGCATAAAGAATAAAGAATAAGGCACAAGGCACAAGGCACAAGGCACAAGGCACAAGGCACAAGGCACAAGGCACAAGGCA
>JAVVSR010000014.1:0-23494 GCA_036654095.1 Clostridia bacterium | reverse complement strand
CAAATAATTAATTAGTAACTATTTTTTTGTAAGTTGTAGTGTTATTTAATATTTAAAACAAAAAAACTTATTGTTAAAATGAAAATGCGCTTTTCACATAATGTGAGGAGCGCATTTATTGGTGTAATCTTTATTTAATTAAGTTTTGTTTAAAGTTTCGACGTATGATTTTAGTAGCTTATATTTGTAAAACTATTTATCAATTTCTACTGGATACTTGCCGCTGAAGCAACCTGTGCAAAAATTAAGTTTGCTATCTTTAGCGATGTCACAAACCTCATCAACGGTCAAAAATCCTAAACTATCGGCGCCAATATTTTCAGCAAGCGCGCTAACTGAAAACTTGCAACTGGCAAGCTCATTGCGGCTTGGAATGTCTGTGCCAAAATAACATGGATATAAAAATTCAGGGGAGCTAATCCTAACGTGAACCTCTTTTGCGCCAGCGCTTTTTAATGCTTTAATAATGTTTTTGCTAGTTGTTCCGCGAACGATTGAGTCATCAACCATTATAACGCGTTTACCGTCAACATTCGCTTTAATTACGCCAAGTTTAATTGAAACACTAACTTCGCGCATTGACTGTTTTGGCTGAATGAACGTACGACCGATGTAGCGATTTTTAATAAAGCCTTCGCCATAGGGAATACCGCTTGCGCGAGCATAGCCTATTGCTGCAGTTACGCCGCTATCGGGAACACCAATAACTAAGTCGGCATCAACAGGGTGCCGTTGTGAAAGCAGAGCGCCTGCCGCTAAGCGAGCGTTATAAACACTTTGACCATCGATAATGCTATCGGGGCGAGCGAAATAAATATGTTCAAAAATACAAAGTCCCGACTTGCCGCTGCAATAAGTTTCGTCGCATTTAACGCCGTCTACTGTGACAACAACCATTTCGCCCGGCTTAATATCCCGTTCAAATTGCGCGCCAATGGCTGTAAGGGCGCAACTCTCTGACGCAAAAATAATTGCATCTTGTTCAATTTTACCTATACATAATGGTCTAATCCCAAGCGGGTCACGAACGGCAATTAATTTGCGTGGGCTCATAAACACAATCGAAAACGAACCTTGCAACATAGGAATTACCTTCAAAATTGCTTCTTCAATGGATTTTGTTTCAAGACGGGCGCGCGCTACAAGTAATGCGATTACCTCGGAATCATTAGTTGTGTGAAATATAGAACCAACGCGTTCAAGGTCATATCGTAGTTTTGCGCTGTTTGCGATTTTTCCATTAAAGGCGACGGTCAATGTGCCTTTAAAGTGATTTATTGCAAGTGGCTGAGTGCTTTCTTTTGCGCTGTCGCCTTGACTGCTGTATCTAACGTGACCGATAGCTATGTTGCCTTTCATCGAGGCGAGAGTATTTTCATCAAAAACCTCGCTGACTAGACCCATACCTTTGCGATTGGTAATGCGATTATCGTCGTTAATTGCGATGCCACAGCTTTCTTGACCGCGGTGTTGCAAAGCATACAAAGCGTAGTATGTCATTTTGGGAACATCAATATCAGACTTGGCGTAAATACCAAAGACGCCACATTCCTCTTGAATGGAACTATTGCGCATAAAGCTACCATCCTTAAATTTATTTGAATGTGGTTAGTATATATTTTTTGAAGTTTTTTGTCAAATGATAGAGGGGGTTTGGATAGCGGAAAGACAATTAATTTTATTTTTTTATAAAACTCTAATTTGTTGTTCCAAATTAAAACGCCCCCAATAAAGGGGGCGGAAAATAGCAAACGCTGATATTGATAAGACATGTAATAAAAACCGTATAAATGATAATGCCTGCAAAATGCATATAAATATGCAAAGTTATTAATTATGTGAGCAACGACTTATAAAACAATGGCATTAATGAGCAATTTGTCAAGCGGATTTTAATTTTAAATAACATGGTTAGAAAATACTAGCGCAAAAAACTTATCTTTGTTTACCTAAACAGAAAATTGCGACAGTTCCAGGCCCACAGTGCGCGCCGACAACAGGGTCGACATAGTTTATAATAATATCTTTAACTTTAATTTTTTCATTGAGGCGTTCAATTAAATAATTAACATCTTCAATGCAGTCGCCGTGCGAAATGCAAATAGTTTGTTCCTCTGGTTTAATAATGTTTTCAGCAACTTGCTCGGCAAGCCAACTTAATGATTTTTTCCGTCCAATAACTTTATTAACAGGCACTAATCGGCCTTCGTTGTCCATATGCATAACGGGTTTGATGTTGACCAAGTTAGCAATGTAGTAACTGCTTTTTTGAACGCGTCCGCCTTTGAACAGATAATACAAGTCGTCAACTGTAAAAAAGTGACAGAGATGTAGTTTGTTGTTTTCAAGCCATTCATAGACTTCCGTGACTGATTTCCCTTGTTCTCTAAGCCAAGCGGAATGTAAAACCAAAAGTCCTTCGCCAAGCGAGGCTCCAAGGGTATCTACGTGCAATATTTTCCTTTCGGGGAAAAGCGGTTGTAAATCCAAAATAGCGGCTTTCGCTGCGGCGTAAGTACCGCTCAGCGCCGATGAAAACCCAATATATAAAATATCTTTGCCTGCTTCAAGAACGGGCTTAAATACATTATAAAAAGTTTCCGCGTTGACACAACTGGTTGTGAGTTCCTCCTTTTGACGAAGTAAAGTATAAAACTTCTGGAGGTCATTATTTGAGCCTTTCTCATAACTTATATATTGTTTGCCCGCAATGATAAATACAAGCGAAACAATGTTTATATTATGTTTGTCAATTAACTCATCTGTTAAGTTTGATGAGCTGTCAGAAAAAATTTCATAGTCCATAAGATACCTCGTGTTTAAATTATTCCCAAAAATTAATTTTATTTACATTTATATCATAATATAATTTACAAAAATACATCAACCTACTAGAATTAAAACATTGTATACTTTAAAATTTTAAGCAATAGAGTTGACTAAATCAACACTACTGAGAGTAGAGTTGTCTTTTTGCTTGACAATCAGGGCGTTATTGTATAAAATTAAAATATGATTGAACAAATTGAATTACGACAAATTATTGCAAGCAATCTTATTAGGTTGCGTAAAGTTTCAGGGTTGACGCAGGCAGAACTTGCGCAAAAAATTAATTATACCGATAAATCCGTTTCAAAGTGGGAACGAGGAGAGGGCGCGCCCGATATTTTTGTTCTTAATCAACTGGCTGAAATCTATAAGGTTACGGTCAACGATATTATTGGAGTTAAAAAAGTCACGCCTAATCGCAATAAAGTTCAATTTAACACCATTGTTGCTATGCTGTCATCAAGCATTGTTTGGCTTGTTGCAGTTATTTGCTATGTAACGCTTATGCTTACTATAAAAAATACCGCTAAAGTTTATTTGTGTTTTGTGTATGCTGTTCCCGCGTCGTCTATTGTGTTGCTTATTTTTAGTTGCGTTGGTAAAATTCGCAGTTTAAACTGTTTGTTTACGTCTATTAGTATTTGGGGTTTTGCCGTCGGGTTGGTTTTATCGCTACCGATAGAACATATTTCGTTGATTTTAATTATAGGAATACCGCTTCAAATTTTAACAATTTTATGGTTTTTATTGAAATTTGATATTGAAGCAGCGTTAAGACGAAATAAAAAACAAGGTGAACACCAAACGAAAATTGATTTATAAAAGCGCATTAAATAGAAGTTAAGCCTTTGCAAACAATTAAAACTTAAAGTGTCGTTAATATAGCGGTTTTATACGAATTGGCGGTTATATTGTTTTTAGATAGATGTCGTTTGTGCATTGTGGAAGCAATGGTCAATATTTTTTTTTAGATAAACATCTTTCCATTTAAAATGAAAAACAACTAATGAAAAACAACTAATGCAAATTGAGGCATAGTTTTATTTTTGATGTTTAAAAGGTTTGCGCAATTATTTGTTCTTTGCGAGTTATCCAAGCAGTAGAGTTCTTGACACACTTAATAATATAATATATAATATTAGTTGCGAAAAGTTGCAAGCGTACGCTATGCAATCGTAATATAATTTTGTTAAACTTTGTTGGCTATTTTTTGTAAAAATGGCAAAATTAAATTTTAACGCTACCTTTAGGAGGGTTTTTTTATGTTGACAGCAATAGTTGGTATAAACTGGGGCGATGAAGGAAAGGGACGAATGGTCGACTTGCTTTCGGAAGAATATGACATCGTTGTTCGCTATCAAGGCGGAAATAACGCTGGTCACACTGTAATTAATGACAGAGGTCGTTTTGTTTTAAACTTACTTCCATCGGGCATTTTACGTCCAGAAGTTACCTGCGTTATGGGCAACGGTATGGTTATTGACCTTCAACATTTAAAAAAAGAAATTGCAGCTCTGCGCGCTGGCGGTATTGCGATTAGTCCTAAAAATCTTAGAATTAGCGAGCGAGCGGTGATTTGTATGCCCTATCACGTTCGTCAAGATTGCTTGGAAGAAGATAGGTTGGGCGATGCAAAATATGGCTCAACTCGTCGAGGTATTGGCCCTGTTTATGGCGATAAGTATCTAAAAAAGTCTGTTCGTATGGGCGACTTGCTTTATCCCGACGCGCTTAAAAAACAGGTCAATGGTATAGTCGATTGGAAAAATTTGTTTATTGAAAAGGCTTATGGTTCAACCCCTATCAACGCTGATGAACTGTATAATAGCTTGTTGGAGTTTGGACGCGAATATAAAGAGTATATTTGTGATGCGGGTAAAGTTATTGAAGACGCTCACAATGCAGGCAAAAAAATTATGTTTGAGGCGCAACTAGGCGCGTTGAAAGATATTGATTTTGGTATTAACCCGTATACATCGTCAAGTAATACTATTGCCGCGTACGCTCCTATTGGCGCGGGCGTTCCGAATTTAAAGCTCGATTACACAATCGGTATTATGAAGGCCTATTCAAGCGCGGTTGGCGAAGGCCCGTTTACAGCGGAAGCTTTTGGCGATTTTGCGCACGGTCTGCGTGAAGCTGGCGGCGAATATGGCGCGGCGACTGGTCGTCCGAGGCGCGTTGGCGGGTTTGACGTAGTTGCTTCAAAATATGGTATCCGTATGCAAGGCGCGGATTGTATCGCTTTGACTAAACTCGATATTTTGTCATATTTAAATGAAATTCCTGTTTGCACAGCATATGAAGTTGATGGCATAGCCACTACTGAATTTCCGTTTGGCGAAAAATTGCTTGAAGCAAAGCCAATATTTACTATGGTTAAAGGCTGGGGGACTGACATTAGCAAATGCCGAAATGAAAGCGACTTGCCCAAAGAAGCCCTCGATTATATTCACTTTATTGAAAAAGCTGTAAATTGCAAAATTAAATATGTATCGGTTGGCGCGGCGCGAGAGGATTATTTAATTATTAAATGATAGCATTGAAAGAGGTTAATTATGTTTGAAAAATTTAATTTTAAAATTTACTACAATGTTGATGGTATTGGAAAGATGGCCGAGGGTAATAATGAACACTTTTCATTAAAAATAGACTCGGATAAAGGTTCGTTTTCAATGACAATTTTGCCCAAAATAAAAATGGATTTGGTGCATGTTGAAATTTCGTCCGCGTATAGCTTTAATGCCACCACTTGCGTTTTGCCAAATGGCTATCAAAGTTGGACAATGACTAAAGAGTTTAATAAAAATGAAAAACAAATTGGTCTTCGTTGGCCTTGTCGGCTAGTAAGCAAAGCCAAGGAAATAGCGTCGGTGTTTGGCGATTACAGTTGGAAACACTATCCTAAGACAAAAGGCTTTTTCCACGGATATACTTATGGATACGTGCGTAACGGCAACGAATATGAGCTTATTGGTTCGCTGTCAGAAAGGCAAGGTTACACAATTATTAATTTTGATATGAAGCAAAATCTTATTACCATCGAAAAAGAAGTTGAAGGTAAATCTATTGAAAGTGAATATAAACTGTTTGATTTGGTATTTATTAAAGGAAGTTACAATATTGTTTTTGACAAGTACTTTAAGGCAATGAATATTTCCGCTCCAAGGGTTTCGCACACAACTGGATACACAAGTTGGTACAACTACTTCACTAAAATTGACGAGAACGTGATTTTACGCGACCTCAACGGGCTTGATAGGGTAAAAGATAAAATTAATATTTTTCAAATTGATGATGGCTATCAGTCTGCGATTGGGGATTGGACGGTGGATACGGCCAAATTTCCTAAAGGTATGAAATTTATCGCTGACAGTATACACGAAAAAGGTTATAAAGCAGGTTTGTGGCTTGCTCCATTTTATTGTCAAAAGGATAGCAAGATTGCGATTGAACATCCCGAATGGCTTGTTAAATATCCTAATGGAAAGAGTCCGTATGGTTTTGTGGGCAATCGGACGTGCTTTACATTTGACTTTTACAATGAGGATTGCGCAAAATATTTAAAGGGAATTTTTAGCACTGTTCTTAACGATTGGGGCTTTGATTTGGTTAAACTTGACTTTTTGTGTACCGAATGTTTAGTGCCAAGGCGCAACAAAACCCGCGGTGAAATTATGTGTGATGCGATGGACTTTTTGCGAGAGTGCGTGGGCGAAAAACTTATATTAGGTTGTGGTGTACCCTTAGGGCCTAGCTTCGGCAAAGTGGATTTCTGCCGTATTGGAAGCGATGTTGATATATTTTTCAAACCAAGATGGTACTTTAATCTCACAAATGAAGAAGTCGTATCGACTCAAACGGCAATTAAAAATACAATTTTCCGCAGAGGGTTGAATGGCCGCGCGTTTGGAAATGACCCAGATGTATTTTTTATGCGTGAAACTAATTTAAAATATTCCGAGTCTGAAAAGTTGTTGGTGTCTGATGTAAATAAAACATTTGGAACTTTATTGTTTATATCGGATAATGTGGGTGATTTTTCAGAAAAGCAAGTAAAATTTTTGGAAAATGCATATACAAAAACAGAAAAAACTATTGATTTCGTTGATTACGTAGGCGACCAAACAGTAAAAGTATATTTCACCGAAACGGGTAAAAAGTTTGTTTGGACAATAAACTGGCTTTCGGGCATAAATGAAATAAAACCGCAGTAAATTTATATAAGGACATTTGCGGTGGCCACCCGACCACCGCTATTTTTTTATGGAACACACAATTAATAAGGAACTTACAACAGGAAATTTAAATCAAATATTTTTTAAGTATGTACTATCAAGCGTTCTTGCCATGATGGGTATGTCGCTTTATATTGTCGTTGACACATTTTTTATATCAAGGTCAGTTGGCACGATAGGGATAACAGCGGGCAATATTGTAATGCCAATGTTCAACATGGTGTTCGGTTGCGCGCGCTTATTTGAAATTGGCGCAGGTACATTTTTTGCTTTTTATAAGGCGCAAGGTGACATCAAAAAAAGTAGAACATACTTTACAATAGCTTCAATAGCGCTTGGAATACTAAGTATAATAATTATGATAGTTGGCATATTTTTTTCAAAAGAAGTCGCATATTTATTGGGCGCTGACGACAGCACCGTCACGTATGTAACCGATTATTTAAAGCCAATTATGCTGTTTGCGCCATCGTTTATGTTTTCAAGTATGCTTTACAGTATGGTACGAAACGACAATGCGCCAACGCTTGCAATGGCTGCTATGGTTGCTTGTACTGCGCTTAATATTATACTTGACTATGTGTTTATGTTTCCGCTTAAAATGGGTATGTTTGGCGCATCGCTTGCAACTTGTTTAGCATCGACTGCGGGCTGTTTGGTAAGCGCAATTCATATGTTCTCTAAAAATAATAATATTAAGCTGACACGCATAAAAATCGACTTTAGGGAGTTGATTTCAATGTGTAAACTAGGTTTTCCAACTTTTATACTTGAAATATGCGGTGGTATTGTTGTGTTTATTACAAACAAAGTTTTACGTGACATTGGTGGAAATATCGCTGTTGCAACGTATGGAATACTTATGGCATTTTGTTATTTAACGGTTAGTATATTCCAAGGAATCGGACAGGGGGTGCAACCTTTGTTTTCAGAAAATACCGCTGTTGGCGATTTTGCGCGAGTTAAAAAAACTATAAAGTTGACAATAATTAGTACGCTTATGATTGGGGGCATTGCAACGCTTATTACTCAAATTAGCCCAAGTATGATTATTGGCTTTTTTAATAGCGAGAACTCTGAAAGCCTGTCGCAAATTGCGCCTAACGCAATTCGCATTTATTCAATCGGGTTGATTTTTATTGGCATTAATATTGTGACATCAAATTTCTACACAGCAAGCGGAAAGGCAAAACAGGCATTTGTAATTTCGTTGTTACGAAGTTTAATTATTGTTGTGCCAGCGCTTTATATATTAAGTGCGGTTATTGGTTTAAATGGAGTGTGGTTGGCAGTTCCTACTGCTGAAATCTTAACGGCTGTTATTTCAATCTGCTTGCTTGTCAATACATTGAAGCACTTTAACAAAAACAATGCGGTTCAGGACTTGGCGGATTAATTAAAGTTGTTTTTAAAGTTTTATATTTAAAACGTTTTATACTGCTAATATTTTAAAATTAAGATGTTTGTAAATAAAAAATACCGCTTAGAAATTTTCTAAACGGTATTTTTATATTGTGTTATATTTAATGATATATTATATTCGCTGACTTCTATCTTCTGCTATGCCCG
The DNA here is from genome assembly GCA_036654095.1 of Clostridia bacterium. Classification (GTDB taxonomy): domain Bacteria; phylum Bacillota; class Clostridia; order Christensenellales; family CAG-917; genus JAVVSR01. The sequence continues at coordinate 14,858 of JAVVSR010000014.1, read as the reverse complement.
ACATTCCGTCTAAAGCATACCGTGTTCCATTTGCCGATATAAAGCCTCGTACATTGCCGAATGGCAGGCGATAAGTGATGTCAATAAGCCCTAAATGCACCATCATATTAAACTCGTCGGCCATATCAAAAAAGACTTCAATAGTACCGCGCTCGTCGTATATTCGCCAGTTTGTTTTAGAAACTTTTTCAAATTTTACCGGGGGCAAAGCGATAGACTCGCCTTCAAGCCACAAAACATTTTCATTAAAGGCTTCTTCGTCGATAGATTGATTGTGTGTAAAATTTACCGCCAAGTACTTTTCTTGTCCCGAAAGCAAAGTTTTGCCCATTGTTGTAAGCCAGTCGTAGTGCGCTTTAAATGGATAGTAACCTTTATGGTCGTCAACAATCACTGTGGAGCGTTCATTTGTGTAATACTTTTTACCGTTGATTGCAACAAAACCATCAGCCTTTAAAAAATCTTTCTCCGAATAAAGTGGCTTGTTTTTATCAAATGGAATACTAACTATTGACGGCGGAGAAATGCGTTCGGCGGAAATTAAATATTCAACTGAACCACTTTTTTTGTTTGTCATTTTACATTCTGCGCTACACAATCCAATTTGAAACTTGTTATTGATTTTCAATATCGATTTTTTTGTTTTAAGCATCGAAAAACTGTCGATAAGATTGGGCGCGACAATACATCTTTTACCTTGCGCAAAATTTTGCCAACTGTAAACTTTTTTTTCAGCCTTGTCATAAAGCGCGCAAATATTAAAACCTAATGCGCCCATGTTGTACACTGCCGAAACCACGGTGCATTCGTCCATATTTATCTCAAAAGCCTCCCAAACAGTAAGGCGAGTTTTATTTAAAAAGTGGGGCATAAGTTTTCCGCAGGGCTTTACGCAATCAAGCAAATTCATATTTGGAATTGGAGTTTCAAATGTTCCGAAATGCGCTTGACCATTTTCAACCAGATTAGTAGGGGAAGGAACAGGTATACGTTTTGTAGAGATATAGTCTGGATAATTTAATTTCATAATTACCTCCGCGTGTCATATATATATTTTAGCAAATTTTAAGCAAAAGCACAACACATTTAATAGTATTTGTTACAAAATTAACAAAGTTTTTGTCATAATTTTATTAAAATCCGATTGATACATCAAAATACAGCGTTAAAATTAAATTTTAGTTTCAAATTTGCGCAAGCAAAAAATGGTAAAAATAATTAAACTAACAACAAACAAATTTAGTATAAATTTTTTTGTTGCCGTTTTATTGGAATTTCCGCGGCTGCTATGATATAATAATATAATAGACATAAACTAAATGTTACTTATTTAAGGGTTTAAAGTATAAAGTGATAATATGAAAACAAAACTATTAAAAAAAATAACCAAAGATTGCGTTTCCGTATTGATAGGTTCGTTTTTAGCGGCTTGGTCGCTGTATAGTTTTGTCAACCCCAATAATTTTGTTTCGGGTGGGGTAAATGGTATAGCTACGTTACTGGAGGCGGCAGGGATTGTTAAAAGCTATATATCTTTGCTTATAATGAACGTACCGTTGCTTATTTTCGGTTTGTTGTGTTTAAAAAAAGAATTTACAATAAAAACGCTAGCCTGTACATTTTTAATGTCTTGGATGATGTCGCGTATGGAGAAATATGGAATGCTTAAGTTTACAAGTGATAGACTTTTGGCAAGCATATATTCGGGCATTTTGTACGGTGTTGCGGTAGGTATAATGTTTGAAAATAACGGGTCAACGGGTGGAACTGAAATTATTGCGCAAATAGCGTATAAAATAAGGCCGACGGTACAAATGTCAAAGCTTATGTTTGCTATCGATGTTGTTGTAATAACTGCAGGTTTGTTTTTATTTGACATCTGGTCGGTAGTGTACGCGGTAACCTGTTCATTTATGTTTGAACGAACATTGTCGTTTTATTTAAGCAAGGACAAATCGGCGCGGCTATGCTATGTAATAACCGACAAGCCCGAAAGTCTTATTGATAAAATATCCGAATGTTTCAAGTGTGAAGGCTACTATATCCGCGCAAGAGGAAACTATTTAAATAGGGAAAAGACACTTGTTAAATTTTTATTACCAACAGGCAAAACCGCTATATTTAAGGAAATATTAAAAGAGAATGACAGCGCAGCATTTGCATATGTCGCGACTGCCGAAAGAGTAACCGACGGGGAGAACTATAATGAAAAAAAGTAATAAAATAATTATGCTTAAAAATGCCCTTATTTTACTTTGCGCAAGTATAAGTTTTTCAGTTGGAATGGAGTTGTTTTTGATACCCAACAATTTGAATATTGGCGGATTTTGTGGTTTAGCGCAAATATTTAACCTATTAAACCTTAAATATGTATCGACAGGCTTGTGGCTAATTTTAATTAATATACCCGCTTTAATTATTGCGTACATTTTTTTGGATAAAAAATTTGTGTTGCGCACCTCGTTTGAAATTGTACTTATAGGCGGATTTATGGAGCTTATACACGGGCTTAATTTTGCCTCTAAGTTAGGTATGCCCGACTTTGCAAACATTACGGTCATAGCGATTGCAGGTGGCGCGCTAGTGGCAATTTCGGCCGCGCTTACCTTTTCGATTGATGGCTCGACGGGTGGGTCGGATATACTTGGTATACTTGTTCAAAAAAAATATAAAATCACTTATGTTTCTAGAATATTGCTTATAATAGATGTTATTATTGTTGTCACATATTCGCTAATAATTGGCGAAAAAACATTAATATTTTACTCCATTACAACGCTTGTAGCCTATCAAATTGCGCTTGAATTTATGCTTAATGGTTTTAGTAACGCGATAATGTTTGAAATTATTTCAGATGACTGTGACTTGATTGTTGAGGCGATTGAAACCCAACTTGACCGTGGTTCAACTATGTTTAAGGCGGTTGGAACGTATTCTAAAGAGGAAAAGGAAGTTGTAGTTTGCGTTGTGAGAAAGCGTCAGGCCGCCGAGGCGAGAGAGCTTATTAAAAAAGTTTCGCCAAATAGTTTTACTTATTCAATACAAATAAAAGAGGTTATAGGTAAAGGCTTTAGAAACATCAATTTTTAATTGATTTTGAGTTTTAAAACTTAACGTAAATAGGGAAAATTGTTGCTTTAGTTTTGGAAAACATTATGAAATAATGAAATTATCGAAGCAGGGAGCAGGAAGCAGGAAGCAGGAAAAATTTATTAGATTACAAGATATTAGGCAAATAAAAAAACCTTAAAGCAAATGCTTTAAGGTTTTTAAATTAATCAGTAATTTGAATTAAGATTGTATCAATGTATAGTCAGTAGCGTTATAGTTAAATGTAATTGTGTTAGTAGATAAAACAAATGTAGCAATAACTTTTTTATCCGATAGCGTCATAACAATGTCATAACCCGTGGCTGTTTCGGTTGCAGTATAGCTCCCTTTGACGATAGTGCCATCTTGTTGCTCAAATACAACGCTGTTGTCGGATGATAACATTAAGAAGTTTTTATTTGCATCTGTATATTCGCCGTAATAAGGTTCCTGAGGAGGCTGAGGAGGGTTCACTCCACCTACTTTATTAAATTTGTAGCCAACGTTATTATAACTGAGGTTAATTGTTTTAAAATTCATATCAACAGTAGCTATAATGTCGGCAGGCGCGCGATTAACAAATTGCAAAGTAACCTTGTTATCGTATTGAGCGGGAGTAACCTTATAATTGCCATAGGATTTCGCCCCGCCGATGTTAAGCTCAAAAGTATAATCATAGGCTAAGTTTAACGAATTGCCGGTTGTTGTATCACTATAAATGCCTTGATAACTTTCAGTTGTAACAGTACTTCCTCCCTGTTGTTTAAAAGCGTAGATAATACCATCACTACGAGTAAAGGTAAGTACTTTTGTTTCGGTTATAAATTCAGCGGGGATATGTTCACTGCTAGAAAAATGCAATGTAATCGCGAAACCATTTTGTGTTTTACCGCTTTCGGTAAAGGCATAATTTGGGTCACGTACGCCATTGAAAACAAAACGACCGTCATTCAATAAACTCAATGTTACCTTGTTGTAAGTATTTGTATAGTCGCCCCAATAAGCAGGGTCTTTAGCGGGAGGTGGGGGAGGTGTATTGCCAAATACAACGTCGGAGCCATTAATTGTAATTCTAATTGTTGGGGATTGGCTTCTATCTGAACAAATGCCTTCAAAAAGTGTCGCGCCATTAGCCGTGAAAGTAAGGAATTCTTCAGTGTCAATTCGTTTAGAAGTAAAAGTACCCTTGGTTGTAGTTGAACCATCGACAAATGTAAATTCGCCAAAAGAAGTACATTCAATAGTCTTTCCGTCGTTGGAGTAGAATTTGCCGACAAAACGCTTATTTTCGTAAGGTGCAACTTCAAATGTGATGGTTGCTCCTTTGTAACTTAATGAAACAATGTTAGCGCTCGGGTCAAAAGTAGCGTCATAAACGGTGTTTTCGTCAACTCGCAATGAAATTTTACATGCTCGGTCAATAGTAAAGTTGCCGTTTATATGTTCGCCAGAAGAATGTATAATTAAATTAAACTCGCCATATGAGTTAAAGAATAATTCATCTAAGGCACGAGAAGTAAAGTGATTTTTAATAATTGGATGACCACTGTAAATTTCGCCTACTGCAACAGTTGACGTTCCGTCAGCGTTTGCAACAGTAATGGTCTTTGTTATTGCGTCGTAAGTTGCGGTTTTTGTGCCGCCAGTTGCGCCAAAGTCCATTGTAACACTAAATATACCTTTGCCTGCGGATGTAATTGTAAATAACCCTTCTGCCGTGGTCTGCTGGCCGTGTTGGGGACGTATATTCATTTCTACAATTCCAAAGGGAGAAAAACTGAATGTTATAAAATCGTTGCCGATTTTGCCGTTTAATCGAGCTTGATTAATTGGGCTATCAGTATACTTTTCTGAATAAAAAGTAATCACTTTATTATCATAAGAAATAGTAAAATCTTTTGTTTCGGCATTGTACTCGCCGGTAAATGGCGCAATAGGAGTAGGTTTTTGTTGGTCGGTAAATGTAAAGGTATAGCCAGTCGCTGATTTTACCCAAGTAGCTATGCCGTTAGTAATAGATGTGTTATTATAACGAAAATAAAAGTCTATTGAATCATATGCAGGAGGATTCCAACTTCCCAATCGTAATGATGAGTGACCTAAAGCCATAAACGTATTATCGAAAAATGATAAATCGGGATGAGCAGGGTCGTCATCGGTTACATTTAATGTCATCGGTTGCGAAATAATGGTGTTTTTGTCGTCAAATGGAGTGCCATCCTCATTGAAAAAGAAGACTGTACCCAGCATATCGACAATAGTTGAAACATCAAATATAACACCTTTTTGGGTTAGAAGACTAAAGACCCTAGAATCATAATTTAACGTCATTTCTACATAATTGGTTTTATCAAACGTTGTTAAAAGTTGACCTTCAAAAACCGCTTCCATTGTTTTTGAATTGTAAGTAATTACTGGGCCTTCAATACAGGTTAGCGTGTAGATGCCTGTGGTGTTATCGACAGCTACGGTATATAGCATTACCTCACCACTAAATGTTACTTGTGATTTGGTAATTTCTAAAAGAAAACCATTTGTGGATGCAGGTGCCATTTTTATAAGATATTTGCCAACATAAGGTTGTTCGCCCTCGATAGGAATAGGAGCGACATAAATAGAAGTGTCTGCTGTTATAGGTGTGGCAACATCAAAAGCAGTTGTTCCAGTGGCGTCTGTTGCGTAATGTGTATAAGGACGAAGATAATCATCCAAACAGTCTTGCGAAATGGTTGAATTATTGTCAACATATTCAACAGCGACCAATTTGTCAGACATATAGAATTTTACTTCATGTAACTTGTCATCAACTTTGCTAGCAAGATAGGGCGTAACCTCATAATTATTTATTTCTAAATCGCCGTTTATATAGCTAGCAATAAAATATTTAATATCGCCGAAAGTTGGTAAATTTTGATTAGCGAGTGAATCAAAAACAAATTCTATAACTGCGCTACCATCATCGTTTTCGGAGACTATTATATTGTAACGATACCGCACTGGATAATGTTGTTGATCAGGCGAATTTTGATTGGGCCAATCGATAGAAACATCAGCCGTTTTGTTTGCATTGATTTCGACAAGTTGAGATTTGCGATTGCCAGCTTTAGTCAAATATGTGCCTACGTAAGCTTTTTCTTTAACCAAAACATCATAGCTGACAGTTTTCGTTGTGTCAGATTTTAATGTGATGACGATTGTGTATGTGCCAACTGTGTTAGAAAATGCAGTGCTGTCGATTGCAATTTCATCAGCGGTAGCGTCAGCTTTCGCGCCTGTGTTGTATGTTTTTTCAACAACTAATCCAGCGCTAGAAAAGGGGTCGCCAGTGATAAACGCCAACTTAGAAGCAGGTGTTTTAATTGTAATTCCAGTTACATATGGAGCGGAAACCGAAACATCATAGCTGACAGTTTTTGTTGTGTCAGAATTTAATGTAATAACGATTGTGTATGTACCGGCAACTGCGCTAGAAAATGCAGCGCTGTTGATTGTAATTTCATTAGCGAGAAGTGTAACAAACGTGTTATTATTAAATACCTTTTCAACAACTAAGCCTTCGCTCGAAAAAGCGTCGCCATTGGGGAAAGCCAACTTAGAAGCAGGGGTTTTAATTCTAATTCCAGTCAAAGTAGCCGCAATAACCGAAACATCATAGCTGACAGTTTTCGTTGGGTCAGATTTTAATGTAATGACGATTGTGTATGTGCCAATAACTGTGTTAGAAAATGCGTCGCTGTTGATTGTAATTTCATTAGATGGAGCGTCAACTTTCGTGCCATCACTGTAAATCTTTTCAACAACTAAGCCTTCGCTTGAAAATATGTTTTCAGTTATAAAAATCAACTTAGAAGCAGGGGTTTTAATTTTAATTTCAGTCAATATAGCCGCAGTAACCGAAACATTATAGCTGACAGTTTTCGTTGTGTCAGATTTTAATGTAATGACGATTGAGTATGTGCCAACAACTGTGTTAGAAAATGCGTCGCTGTTGATTGTAATTTCATTAGCGGGAACGTCAACTTTAGTGTTATTATTAAATACCTTTTCAACAACTAAGCCTTCGCTCGAAAATGCGTCGCCAGCGGTGAAAATCAATTTAGAAGCAGGAGTTTTAATTTTAATTTCAGTCAAAATAGCTGCAATAACCGTAACATCATAGCTGACAGATTTTGTAGGGTCAGATTTCATTGTAATGACGATTGCGTATGCGCCAACTGTGTTAGAAAAAGCAGTGCTGTTAATATTAAGTTCATCAGCGGTAGCGTCAGCTTTAGTGCCGTTAATAAATGTTTTTTCAACAACTAAGCCTTCGCTCGAAAATGCGTCGCCAGCGGTGAAAATCAACTTAGAAGCAGGAGTTTTAATTTTAATTTCAGTCAAAGTAGCCGCAATAACCGAAACATCATAGCTGACGGATTTTGTAGCGTCAGATTTCAATGTAATCGTAATTGTATATGTGCCAACTTTAGTTTTGTCGTATTTACTGCTGTCGATGGTGTATAGCTCGGAACCTGCGAGAACGTGGACATCGTTTGTAACAATGTCAAGCGTTAAACCATCACTGCTAAATTCATCGCCGACGAAAAATGACGTTTTAGTTGCTGAAGTTTTGATTTCAAGTTTTACACTGTCAGGTGTTGGTTTGTCACCACAACCGACTAAACATATAAGCGTCAAACTAAGCATCAAAAGCATAACAAGCAACTTGCTTAAACTTTTTTTGTTCATAAGAAACCTCCAAGATTTTTGTTATATATCTATATTAAATAAAATGTGAAAAAAATAAACAGACGGTTATTTTGAATTTACCCCTTAACCTTAACCAATCCCGCCATTGGCAAAATGCAAACAAGTTTTGTAACTTACATTTATAAATATTATTAATAATATTAATTATACTATTAAACATAATAAAATGCAACTAATAAGAAAAATTTTGTTATACAAATTTTATCATTAAATAAAGACTTGACATATAAGTTATATATTGATATCATAATATCGATAATACAATATCGATTAAGGTTATTGCACGGAGGTCTTTATGGAAGGTATTTCACAAGAAACATTGCAAAGATTGCCATCATATTTTAGGTTTTTGAAAGAACTACACAGTCAAGGTATTGAAAGTGTTTCTTCAACTGTTATCGCGGACAAGTTTAAAATGAATTCCGTTTCAGTCAGAAAAGACTTAGCTTGTGTAAGCGCTGACGGCGGTAAACCAAAAACTGGTTTCAATGTAGGTGAGCTTATTTTAAAAATTTCAAGTTTTTTGGGTTATGACAATGTTGATGACGCTATATTGGTGGGCGTTGGTAAATTGGGAAGCGCATTACTTGGTTATAAAGGATTTGGTAATTATGGTTTAAATATTGTCGCCTCATTTGATGTTGATGACAATATTATAAACGGAAACGACAAAGGATTTAAAGTTTTTAACATAAGTAAACTACCTAATTTGGTTAATCGTCTTAAAATAAAAATCGGCATAATAACCGTTCCTGCAGAAAGCGCGCAAGATGTTTGTGACTTGATGATAAATTCAGGAATTAAGGCGATTTGGAATTTTTCGCCAACGCAACTCGTTGTACCCAATAATATCGCAATTAAAAATGAGGATATAGCTGCTTCGTTGGCCATATTGTCGCAAAAACTAGCAGAAATACTTAAGCGCGAATTTGACACCTAAAAGATTTTGATTAACAATCATATTGGTTAAAGGCAAACTTATGAAGCGAAAGTTTTTATTGAAGTTGATTGATGTTGTCGATTTTCAATAATTGAAGGTAAAAATGATTAAATTATCCGTTTGTATTGATACTGCCTGTCATTTACGAGGAAGTAGAAAAATAATGGAAAAATTGTAGCAAATGATTGCCCGCAACAATTTAAAAAATAAGGTTTATTTGAGCGGCAAATTTGTTTGGGCAGATGCGACGAAAATTATGTCAGCGCAAGCGTCGACGGAGTGAATTTTGCTTTGTTGCCCAAGGATATCGACGATTTTTTATAATGAAATTTTAGGGAGAATAAACAATGAAACTGCTAGTGTGTGTCGGAAGTAGTTGCCACTTAAAAGGTTCATATGATGTCATACAAAAAATGACGGAGATTATCAAAAAGTACGGCGTCGAGGAACAAGTTGAGTTACAGGCGAGTTTTTGTTTGGGGAGTTGCGCTACTGGTGTTACAATGAAGGCAGATGAAATTTTGTTACATCACGTTAGCGCTGAAAACGCAGAGGATATTTTTGTTAATGAAGTTTATCCGCTTTTAGATAAATAGGAGGGCAATATGACAAGTTGTTTAGATTTTAAGGAAGCTAGTTGCAAGGATTGTTACAAGTGTTTGCGAAATTGTCCAGTTAAGGCAATAGCTGTAATAAATCATCAAGCGCGCATTATTGAGGATAGGTGTATTTTGTGCGGAACGTGTATGCATATTTGTCCACAAAACGCTAAGAATGTTCATAGCGAAATTGATAAAGTGAAAAGAATGCTTAGCGGAAATGCAAAAGTTATTGTTAGTGTAGCTCCGTCGTTTATTTCAAGTTTTGGTATTGACAATTTTTCACTGATGAAAATAGCTTTGGGAAAACTTGGATTTGCTGACGCCGAGGAAACAGCCGTGGGCGCAAATTTGGTCGTAAATAAATATAGAGAACTTCTAGAGGGCGGTACATACAAAAACTTTATTACATCTGCTTGCCCCGCGGTAAATCGTCTTATTAGGCTTTATTATCCAAAGGCGTTGCCATATCTTGCGGCGGTGGATACTCCAATGATTGCGCACGCTAAAATGTTGCGAAAACAGTTTAAAAATGCAAAAATAGTTTTTGTTGGGCCGTGCATTGCAAAAAAACGCGAGGCCGAGGAAAGCGGGCTTGTTGATGCTGTTTTGACTTTTGAAGAGCTTAAACAAATGTTTAATGAAAAAAATATAGTTTTTGAGGATATCGCTAAACTCGACATCGCCAATGAACATTTGCAAATTAATAAAGCAAAATATTTTCCAATTAGTCGAGGAATAATAAAATCAATTTCAAATTGGCCTGCCTCATACGAATACGTCGCTGTGGACGGAGTGTCAAAATGTATGGAAATTCTTGAAAATATCGACAGCTTGTCTGGAATGTTTTTAGAGTTAAACGCTTGTGATTACGCTTGTGTCAACGGGCCGTGTAGCCTTACAAAAAAGGGCGCCGCTATTAAGGCAAACGAGGATATTAGGCGTTATGTAAACAAGGATATGGCGAAAGTTTTAGGTAATGAAATATTACAGCCGATTGATGTTAAAATTGATACGGAGTATCCTCGTCTTAAAAATGGAAGCGACCCAATTTCGGAACGTCAAATTTGCGAAATACTGGCCAAAACAGGGAAAAACAAGCCTGAAGACGAGTTGAATTGCGGCGCGTGCGGTTACTCAACTTGTCGCGAAAAGGCATGGGCAGTCGCAAATGGCTATGCCGAGCTTGAAATGTGTTTGCCATATATGAGAGCGCGCGCCGAAACAATGTCGTATGAAATTATTAAAAATAGTCCGAATGGAATTATAGTGCTGGACAATGACCTGAAAATTTTAGATATGAATAGTACCGCGGTGGCCTTGCTGGGCGTGGATACATTGAATTTTAAGGGACGTAACTATGTGGATTTCGCAAATCCTACCGACTTTATTTTGGCGCAGAACAACCATAAAAATTTAACGCGTAAAAAAGTTTTGTTAGAAAAGACGAAAAAGTATGTGGATGTGACTATAAATAGTCTAAACGCTCAAAATGTTATGTTTGCAATTTTAATAGATGTTACAGACGAAGTAGGGTACGATGGCAAACTTGCAAAAGTTCGCCTGGATACGATTGCAACTACCGACGAAGTTATAAAAAAGCAAATGCGTGTCGCTCAGGAAATCGCGTCGCTGTTGGGTGAAACAACAGCCGAAACAAAGGTTGCTTTACTTAAACTTAAAAAAGTTCTGTCAGAGGCGGACAAGGACGGTGAGTAATATGGAATTGGTATTAGAAAGCGGATATGTCGGCATAAATAAAAATGGCGAGGAACTGTGTGGAGATAGTGTTGAAAGTTGCGTAAATGGTGATTTTACGACGCTTGTTTTAGCTGACGGATTAGGCAGTGGCGTTAAAGCGAATATACTTTCAATTTTAACTTCAAAAATATTATGCACAATGGTTTCAAATGATATTCCAATGGAGGAGTGCATTGAAACTATGATACAAACTTTGCCCGTGTGCAAGGAAAGAGAAGTTGCATATTCAACATTTTCAGTTGTTCACGTAAACAATCAAGGGGAGGGCTTTTTGTTTGAATTTGACAATCCTCAAGCTATATACTATCACGCAGGTAAGTGTATTGACTTTCCGCGGGAGGAACTTAATATTTTAGGTAAAAAAGTGTATCGTACAAAACTTCAGTTGGCGGTTGACGATATTGTTATTGTTATGTCTGACGGCACTATCCACGCGGGTATAGGTATGATTTTAAACTTCGGCTGGCAACGTAATGATATTATTGATTATCTTAACAGAACCATAAAAAAAGATATGTCGGCAAGGTGCGTTGCTTGTCTATTGACCAGCGCGTGCAACGACCTTTATTTAGATAAACCCGGCGACGATACCACCGTGGCGGCGGTTAGAATAAGAAAAAAAGAAGTCGTTGATATTATGGTAGGGCCGCCCGTTGATAAAACCAAAGATGACTTTTATGTAAATAGATTTTTAAGTGGTAAAGGCAAAAAAGTTGTGTGCGGTGGTACAAGTTCACTTATTGTTGCAAGGTATCTTGACAAAGAAATTGAAACAAGTTTCAGCTTCCCCGACATAGATGTTCCGCCTATTGCAAAAATTGAAGGCATTGACTTAACTACCGAAGGGGTTTTAACATTGCGAAAAATGGTTAGTTTGTCTGAAAAATATATATTGTCAAATGACTTAACGCCCAAGTATTTTACTAAACAGGACGGCGCGTCGTTACTTGCAGATATGTTGTTTGAAAAGGCAACTCATATCAATTTTTATGTTGGACAAAGCATTAATTCGGCGCATCAAAATTTGCCTATTGACATTACAATGAAATTAAAACTGGTTGAAACAATAGCTAAAAACTTAAAGAAGGCAGGTAAAGAAGTGACTGTTATGTATGATTAGTATTTTGCTAAATTTATTTAGCAAGTGAAGTTATTTAACAAGTGAAGTTATTTAGCAAGTGAAGTTATTTAGCAAGTGAAGTTATTTAGCAAGTGGAGTTATTTAATAAAAAGATACTTTATTGTAAATACATCAAAAAAATAATTTAAAATGTTTACATAAATATTTGCATTTATCAAAGTTAAAAAGTATTTGCCTATAATTGCGGTGAACTAAATTGCATGCGACAATAAAAAATTATCGCGCAAACTTTGTTAAATAAAATTGTAAATATAAATATATTTTACGTTAGTTTTAAAAGTCAACAAAAACAATAGCGGCATTATATTATTAAAAATATTAAATATTTTTCAACGACTACTTTTAATTTAAACCATCGTAAACTGGTGTTTATGGTGGTTTTTTGTTGTTTAAAATCATTGTTAGTATCATTTATTGTTGCAAGGTTATAATTTACAGAGTCATAATTTGGTTTATAATTAAAATTTTATTTATATAATTGTTGTTAAATAGCTACTATAAAAACATTGAATAAAATTAACTAAAAGCTCTATTATACTTTAATTAGCCTTTATGTATTGATTTGGATTGACACTCTAGTTTTGTAAATTTCATAGCATACAATAGAAAAGGATTTTATTCGCTTTTCAATAAATTTACAAGGAGAATTTTGTTTATGCCAAATGTAACTGGCTATGTTTATTATGACCCTACTCGCGCTGGAAATCCCGGGACAGGGCTTCAAAAAGTACCCGTAGCATTATACGACACTACCACAGGAAAGGGAGCGGTTGCCTTAACCGATGCAACTGGCGCATATTTATTTACAAACGTTCCTGCTGGAAATTATAGCGTTATTGAGTGTTGGGGGACAGCTGGCTTACCAAGTCCTATTGACTTTGGCGCAACTCAAGTGGCAATGAGTCAACCAAAAGAAGCCGAACCACCGCTTTCTATTGTTACAGTGCCGGTACCTGTTTTAGCTGATAAATTGTGCGCAATTAATCCTAATTTACAAAAGATAGTAGTGACAACAACTAACGTAGGGAACATTTTGTTTTTTGATGCCGCCGTCGGAAACAAACCCCTAACATTTACAGGTGTAAATTTTATCGGGTCAAACCTCATTACTGTTGCCGACAACGGCACTTGGGGCGCAAATGCTCCGGGTACGCCTATTATGACTATTCCCGCAACCGACCCCTATCCAGGAGTTAGCCCTGGCTTTGTTTATGTCAACAGCGCAACGCCAACAGATGGTAAATTTACGGTTATGAATACTCGGGCAACAACTGCTTATCCGTGGTGGCAACTCTCTGACCATACTACCATGCTTGAAACTGGACGTATGCTGACCGTAAATGGCGCAAATCCCGGGTCGGTAGTTTTTAAACAAGCTGTATCCGTTTTGCCCAATAAAAAATATGCGCTTACTGCTTGGATTTTAAACCTCATCAACCAAACCTCGGGAAACGTTGACCCTCAGCTTGCGCTTAGCGTTTTAGATAGCAACAACAACCAAATATTCTATCAGGCAGTAAATCAAATTGACGCTAAAAACGTTCCGATTTGGTATCAAAATGGTTTCTTGTTTGACACGCTTGGAAACAGCAACATTACTGTTGAAATTTTAAGCGAGGGCCCCGCTGCCGTTGGCAATGATTATTTAATTGACGATGTAGCCTTATATCAAGTTGAAATTCAAAACTTGTTGACAATTAAAAAGTCTGCAACGCCTGCTGTTATTTTTAACGGAACCACCGTAACATTTTCAGTGGACGTTACAAACAATTCCTCTACCGACACCTTAAGTAATGTTATATTTAAAGACGTTCTAGACCCGACTTTAAGTTTTGTTGCAGGTAGCGTTACAGTAAATGGCAGTGGCACTGGGTTTGGTACTGCTGACCCGAATTTAGGGTTTACGCTAGGAGCTATGAGTCCGAATTCTACAAAAACAGTACAATTTAAAGCGGTATCGACGGCAGCGGACGCGTCACCTGTAAAAAATATCGCTAGTGGCAATTATCCTGCTTTCTTAAGCGCAAATGGAGATATTATTACTAATACAGTTAATAGCAATCCCGTTTTCTTAAGACGTCCTCTTTATAACTTTGGCCAGTCAAGTACGGATTTGGTGCAGTCTATCGCGCTGCAACAAACTGCGCTTTCTCATATTTTAAATGCTGAGGGTGAAAAAATTCAAGCTATGCTAGCTGTTCAAGGGGTTACTCCGACTCAGCTTTTGGCTGTCAATGACTCCGTTCAAAAGATGGTGGATTCGGTAAGTCAGCTTGAATGTATTATGAAACAAAAAATAAAAATTGTTCAAAATCAAGTAGTTGGTTATAAAAATATTTAACTTCAAGCTTGGTTAGATATGTGAAAATAAAATTGCGTAAAAAGCGGATTAAGCAGTTCAACTATGTGATATAGATATTTAAAGTAGGAGCAGGTCAAACGGCTTTAAAAGCGCGCGCAGACCGATACAAATCTGCGCGAAAAGTAAAAGAGTATTTTTACAGCGACAATGTAGTATGTAAGCTTACAACGATTATGAAAAAATTTATGTCTGTAACGCTATTTGGAAAGTGTATTT
>JAVVSR010000013.1:41368-48787 GCA_036654095.1 Clostridia bacterium | reverse complement strand
AAGGAAAGATACAAGGAAAGATACAAGGAAAGATACAAGGAAAGATACAAGGAAAGATACAAGGAAAGATACAAGGAAAGATACAAGGAAAGATACAAGGAAAGATACAAGGAAAGATACAAGGAAAGATACAAGGAAAGATACAAGGAAAGATACAAGGAAAGATACAAGGAAACTTGTGCTTTTTAGCAAATTAAAAAGCGTAAATGATATATTTAAATGATTAATAAATTCGTAGTATATAAAATAGTAATAAGTTAAATAGGCAATATAAAGTGTTTTAGCGCGTGTCGCAAGTTAAAGTGTGTTTAAGAAGAGTGTTAAAAGCAAGCATTTTAGCGTTGCGCTAGTTACTTAGTGGTGTAAAGGCTTGGTTGCGATGTGATAGGGCGCTAATAATTTACAATGATTTATTTATATATTATTTAAAACAATAAAAAAATATTAATATTTTGCTTGATATAATTTAATATTATGGTATAATATCAATGTTTCGGGCTGGTGTAGCTCAGTTGGCAGAGCGATTCACTCGTAATGAATAGGTCGGCGGTTCGAATCCGCCCACCAGCTCCAAAAAATCGTCACATTTCACGTGGCGGTTTTTTTTGTAGAACAATATATTTTTTGCATATAAAGTGACGTATTTAATGACAGTTTAGTTGACATTGTTGCAATAAGCGAATATAATTTAATCATGAGTAAATTAAATAACTTACGAAAGAGGTAATTATGACAAGAGTTGCACGAAGTAGTTTATTTGAAGACGCGATGCATTTTCATATACTTTCTGAAGGTCTGCAAGGGCTTGAAATTTTTAACGCGCAAAATATGAAAAACTTTTATCTTGCCACTGTTGAAGAAAAGGCGCGCGATTTAAATGTTTCTGTTTTAGCGTATTGCGTAATGGATAACCATTCGCATTTGGTAGTTTCGTCAGAAGATACTAGCAATATTTCAGAGTTTATGCGCCGTCTTAATACAACGTATGCCAAGTTTTATAACAGGATAAGCGGGCGAAATGGTTATGTTTTTGATGGTCGCTATGAAAGCGACAGTTTGCAAAATAATGATGAGGTATTAGGAGCGATATATTTTGTACATAACAATCCTATAAAGGCTAGAGTTGCGACTAATAGCAGCGAATATATGTTTTCAAGCGCTAAGGATTATTTAAATAGTCTAAGTTTTATTGATTATAATGAAATTAAGCGTTTGTTTAAAAAGATACCCGAACTTTCATCGTTTTCGCACGGCGATTATGATTTTCACGAAGCTAGGCCGAATGAAGATTGCGATAAAGTTTTGCTTGATTTAATTAGAAAGTTTAATATAACTGATAAAAAAGCATTGCAAGACCCTGAGCTTTTGCGTACGGTAATTTACGAATTGCAAACGCGAAGTGGTGTTTCGCTACGCGATGTGGCTGTTCTTGTTGGGCTTGACCGTGAAAAAATAAGAAGGACAGCAAAAAAAATAAATTACAAGGCATAAATTGCATTTAAAAAGGTTTTAAAGCGAGTAAATAATTTTGAAAATATTTAAATAACGGCAAATTAATTTGTCGTTATTTTTTTTACCATATTTATTTATATAAAAAAACAACATATAAAGATGTTGATTATTACAG
This sequence comes from Clostridia bacterium, assembly GCA_036654095.1. Lineage (GTDB taxonomy): Bacteria > Bacillota > Clostridia > Christensenellales > CAG-917 > JAVVSR01. The sequence goes on along the minus strand of JAVVSR010000013.1, from coordinate 47,160 downwards.
CGACTAATGTATTTTTGACAGTAAATGTTTACAAGTTTTAGCAATTTTAAATTTTTTGTTTATATATTGTGTTTTTTTTAACATATTTAATGTTTTCAGTACTATGCTCATAGATATATATATAATTAGTATTGACTAATCAGCGATTATGTATTAAAATATTAGTATCTATATTTATTGCTAAATTTTTGACATTGTTATGTCTTAAATTAAAAAGGATGATAATATGAAAAAAATCTCAAAAGTACTTGTTTTATGTTTAACACTTATCCTTGCTTTGGGAGTTGTCGCTGGTTGTGATAAAGACACGCCCGTTACGCCTGGTGGTGGAAGTGGAAACAAAAAGCCTACATATACTGTTAGTTTTATGAGTGATGGTGTGGTTGCTTCAACAGTCGACGTTAAAGGTTCACTTGTTGCAGGTGTTGGCTCAAAAATTAATCCGCCAGTTATTTCAAAAACAAAACTTTTACTCAATAAATTAAAAGAAGGGTTCATTTTTATTAATTGGTACAAGGATGAAACTTTTGAAAATGTTTTTGATTTTAGCGTGGATACGATAAGTAAAAAAACTTCTCTTTACGCTAAGTGGGTTTCGAAAGATGATTGCGCCATTGTTGACGATAGGTTTGATTTTATCAACAAATATGACCCAACTAATCCCGATGCGGTGTTTGACGCAAACGCTATTGATATTTATAAAACCAAAATTGCGTTGCCAAAAGATACAAGTTCGTTTGACTTTAATACGTTGGCGATAAGCGCTGGAGCGACTTTGCTTGTATTTAGCGATAGTGGTTTTTCGAAAACTGTGTCTAATTTGCAAGCGACGCCGATTGAATCAGGGATAAACAATTTTTATTTAAAAATTACTACTGCCGATTCGAGTGTTACGCATAAGATAATTTTGCAAATTGAGCGTATGCCTATTTATGCTGTTAGATTTTTAAGTGGAACATCTTTGATTTCTACGATTGAATGCGAAACGGGTAGTTTAATCACTGCGCCGTCGGTTTCTCGAAAGGGTTATCGCTTGACAAACTGGTCTTATGCGTCTAGTGACGGAAGTGGACAGTCCTATAAAAATTGGGATTTTTCGAAGGATACCGTTACAAAGAGTGTTACCCTATATGCCGAGTGGGAAGCCGAGAAGTATACTGTTGACCTTGACTTAAGTGACCCTAACATTAAAAAGTATGAGGGCAATCGAAAGCTTAAAGTTACATATGATACAGCTCCAAATGGCTTGGATATTTTGCTTATGGTTGGTGGCAACCTTGTTGTTCCTGAACATAATTTCGGCACATTTGCAGGTTGGTTTTACAATGAAACTATGGTTTTTGATGCAAAAGGCAAAGGTGTCATAAGTTGGAATATTGATAAAGATGTTACACTAACTCCTAAGTGGGAATATAAAAAATATATGGTTAGCGTAATTGCTAGCGCAGGAGGCTCGGTAGAAGGTGGTCGAGAGGCGTCGTATCTTGAAAGTGTGTCGGTTACCGCAAAGCCTGAGGTTGGATATAAATTTTTAGGCTGGAAAAATACGGCAGATTCGCAAGGGGCATTTTTAAGCACTGAGTTAGTTTATACATTTAAAATGGAAAAGCCAAGCGCGCGCAGTTTAACAGCTTATTTTGAAATTTTTTCAACAACGCTTACATTTGATTTAAATTATCCAAGCGCGCCCACGGCTGCAACAAAGCGGGTTAATTATGGTGACGCGATTGCATTAGGCGCTGTACCAACAACCGTAAATTCAAGGTTTGTTGGCTGGTCGTTAGATGCCAACGATGCTACAAAAGTTATTACAAACAATCAAGGTGCGCCGATTATTTCGGAGCTTACTCCGTTTTGGACAGATGGATTGTGGACGATGAACAACAGTTTGTCTACGCTGACTTTGTATGCAATTTGGGAAGAAAATGTTTATGCTTTACGCGTTCTTAACAGCAATAGCAACGCAGGTACAATACCTACGATTGCGGGTGATAAGGTGGTTGCAAGCACTGTTTCGTATTTAGGCAAGGATTTGGTTGGTCAGCAAGGTATTTACGCTTTAAACACAGTTGTTAATGTTGGAAATCCCGTTCAAAAACCTGGACATCAATTTTTAAAGTGGGTCAATATTAACTCAACAAATGGAGAAGAACTTATTGATTTACCTGCATTCTCTACCGATGGAAGTACTCCGTTTGTAAGCGGTGACGTTGTGTTAAGTCAAGATATTTTCTTGGTTGCTGTTTGGAAATATGAAAAAATTACTGTTACTATGAATGGCGATGAACTGTCTACTGTCGAAGTAGACTATGGTCAAGCTTTTAAACTTCCAGTTCCGTCTAAGCCGCATTACACATTCGGCGGTTGGGTTTATCAATCTCAAAAAGTTACCGACAGCAATGGCGCTAGCGTTGTTACTTTAACTACAAACACCACATTGGACGCTACTTGGATACCTGTTAAATATAAAATCAACGTGACCGTGTTAGACAAAGTAGGGGGGACAACAAATCTTCCCGAGGAAAAGGAATATAGCTATGGCGAAATTGTGAACGCTATCGCTACTCCGCTTTCTGGTTATAAATTTGTTAGTTGGTATAATGTTGATGAAAAAGGAAACTTAACAGTTCCAACTAGTGGTTTATCGGCAGATGGCGCAACATATACGGTAGCATTTTCAAGCAATATTAAAATTTGCGCGAAATTTGTTCCCGAAAGTTATACAATAACATTTGATACAACTACATTTAATTCAGCGGGTCTATCGATTGACCCGAGGACGGTTACTTTTGGTCAAACAAACTTTTCTATTGGTTTAACCTTAACAAGCCTCAATCATACGTCAAATGATGGACAATATGAGTTTGTGGGTTGGTATATTGCATACAACGGCAAAGATGTTGACATTTCTGGCGCAGATGGCATTTGTGTTAAACCGTGGGAATTTGCTAACGATGTTACGCTTAAGGCTAAATGGAAATCCATTTTCACAGTTGACGGCGGTATGATAACTGCTATTAGTAGCTATGGCGCAAATTTGGAAACAATTATTATTCCAAATATTTGCGATGGAATCAATATACACGGTATTGGAAATAACGTGTTTGGCTACAACAAAAAGTTAAAGCATATTGTTATTGATTCTAACATTGACAGTATTGGTGAAAACGCATTTGCAAATTGTTCAAATTTATTGACGGTAACATTTAAAGATAACAGTAGGCTTGAAATTGTTGGCAAAAATGCTTTCTTAAACTGTTCATCAATCAAAAAACTTGCGTTTCCTCGAAATGCAGTCAAACTTACCGAAGGTTGTTTGAGTGGCTGTTCGGGGTTGACTGAAATGTCGCTGCTAGGCACGATTGAACTTACGAAGCTATTTGGCAACGAAAACAATGCGGTTGGTATGGTTAAAGTTGAACACGGCAGTGGTAAATACTATTATGCGCCGTCGGGATTAGCTACAATTATCATTGACGATGCTAGTACGTTTGTGTGTGATAATGCTTATGCTAATTGCGCAATGATTAAAAATATTACGCTTCCAGCATCAGTTAAAGCGCTTGGCAACAACGCATTTAAAGGTTGCATTAACTTAACTGCGCTTGATTTGACGAACATAACTTCAATAGGTTATTATGCTCTTGCAAACAGCGGGATTGCGACTACTGGCATATTAAAACTTACAAGTATGGGCGCGGGCGCATTTTCTAGTTGCGCAAAATTGACAAGCGCCAATCTATCTAACTCGGAACTTGAAATTATCCCCGATAACGCGTTTAAAGATTGCGCATTATTGGCGACTATTACATTGTCATCGGTTAAACGCGCAACATCAATAGGCGCTTATTCGTTTTACGGTTGCAAGGCCTTGGCCTCTATCAATGGCGACGGTTTAAGCAATGTTCTACGCATCGGCAATTATGCGTTCAATGGTTCGGGATTAACAAACACTGATGGATTTACAGGGATAAGCATTGTAGGCGCAGAGGCTTTCCACGGTACACCTTGGTTTAACGTTGCGTCTAGCACGATTTTGTATGTAGGTGTGAACCGCATTGCTTATTACTTTTCAACAGGGGCGTTACCAGCGCTTGACACGGCAGTTGTTGGTATTGCAGATAACGCGTTTGCCAACTCGGCTATTACAGGAGTTGTCGATTTAAGCGCTTGCGCAAGCCTTTTAAATATTGGTGAACAAGCGTTTATGGGTTCGGGAATTACATCTGTGACAATCCCTGCTTCTGTTACGAACGTTAGTCGCTCTGCATTTAAAGGTTGCAAATCGCTTGCAACGGTAAATTCAAACGCAAAAGCACTAAGTGAACTTGTGTTTGAAGGTTGCGCAGCTCTTAATAGTTTAACTTTAACCAACACAATTAGTATCGGACAAAGTGCTTTCTTTGGTTGTACTTCGCTTGCGCAGGTAAAATTGCCAGATGTTTTAAAAGACTTGGGCGAGTCGGCTTTTGAAAATTGTACAAGTCTTATAAGCGCTATCTTTGTTGATAATTCTACATTTAACGTTACAACAGATGGCAAATTAAATAAAGAATTCACCGACCTTATCCGTGTAATAAAGGCTAATACCTTTAAAAATACTAAGTTGGCCACAATAGCGCTGCCGTTCTTCATTACTGAAATAGAAAAGTCGGCTTTTGAAGGTTCAAAGTTGACATCTATTACTTTTATGGCTTCAACAACAGAAGATTTGCTTAAATCTCAACTTCAGACAATAGGCAGCAACGTATTTAAAGATTGTTCACTTCTTACAACGATTACATTAGGTAGCTCTGTCAAAACATTAGGTAGCTCGGCATTTGAAAACTGCTCAAGTTTAACAGAATTAGCTATTCCAGGTATCGCAATTTTAAGTGATAGCGTATTTAAAAACTGCTCGAAACTACAAAAAATAGGGTTAAGCACAAGCCTAACTGCCATTGGCAACAGCGCGTTTGAAAACTGTTACGTATTGCCAAGCGTTGCCATTGCCGCTTCCGTTACAAAGATTGGCGACAAGGCATTCAACAACTGTTATGGATTGTCACAGGTCGGAATACCCGTTGCTTCTGTCATTGCGAGTATCGGCGCGGAGGCATTTGCTCGTACTGCTATTACAAGTATAAATCTTCCAAATGGAGTAAAAACTATTGCAACAGGTACTTTTGAAGGTTGCACTAAATTGAATACTGTTTCAATTTCGGCGTCTAGCATGCTTGAAACTATTGAAACGAGCGCGTTTAGTGGTTGCGCATCGCTTTTAAAAATCACGTTGCCTGTAAAATTGAGGACAATATATTCGCACGCATTTGAAAATTGTACAAGTTTAACAAACGTTGAAATTCCATCTTATGTTGAGTCAATCGGCTCGAGCGCGTTTGCAAACTGCACAAGTCTAACATCAGTTACGTTTATAGGCGCAAATCCTCCTACTATTGGAACTGGAATATTTGCCTCGTGCGCAAATAATCTTGTTATATACGTAAAGAAAGAATATGCGGCGGCATATAGGGCGCAAGATGGTTGGTCGGGCATTACAATAACGGAAATCTAAAACTTAAAGTTATACTAAACGGCGAGGTTAATTCCTCGCCGTTTTTATTTACAAAAATTAAAAATAGTATATGAGCGCATTAAAACATTAATGGCTTTAGTAACGTAATGACACTATCTACAAGGGCAAGCAAAGTACAAGGGCAAGCAAAGTACAAGGGCAAGCAAAGTACAAGGGCAAGCCAAGTACAAGGGCAAGCCAAGTACAAGGGCAAGCCAAGTACAAGGGCAAGCCAAGT
>JAVVSR010000013.1:0-41117 GCA_036654095.1 Clostridia bacterium | reverse complement strand
AAGCAAAGTACAAGGGCAAGCAAAGTACAAGGGCAAGCAAAGTACAAGGGCAAGCAAAGTACAAGGGCAAGCAAAGTACAAGGGCAAGCAAAGTACAAGGGCAAGCAAAGTACAAGGGCAAGCAAAGTACAAGGGCAAGCCAACCTTTTTATTGATATAATAAAAAAACAGCTAAGTTTTTACTTAGCTGTTTTGTATTGTTAATTTTGTGTTATGCGTACAAATGGTTGGGAATGAGGTTGGGTGGTGGCGGGTCAGATTTGTATGCAAACTTAAGCAACACAGGTGTTAGCAGCGAGCTTACAACAACTAGCGCGATTACATATGGCATAAATTTAGGGTTAAAGATACCTACGTCAATACCTTTTTGCGCCGTGATTAACATAACTTCAGCGCGCGCTACCATACCAATACCGACCATAAGCGATTCCCTTGTTGTAAAGTGACAGAACTTTGCGCCTAGTCCGCAACCGATTACTTTTGTTAATAAACCAATTATAACAAACAAGAACCCGAACAGCAACATAGAACTATCCATACCCTGTAAAGAAGTTTTAATGCCTATGCTTGCAAAAAACACTGGGCCAAAAATCATATATGCAGTAACGTCAACACGGTGAACAATAAAACTTGAAGTTTTTAAGTTTGAAAGAATTATACCCGCGCAAAACGCTCCAGTGATATCGGCAAGGCCAAACCATTTTTCCGCTGCGTACGAATAAAAAAAGCATAATGCCAATCCGAAAATAATCATACGTCGGCTTTGTGGATATTTGTGCTCCAAAAACTTGTAAATAAAGTGGAAAACAATACCTGCGGCAATGGCAAACAGGAAAAATAATATCGTATTTAAAATGGTCATCCACGGACTTACCGCGTTAGGATTTTCAAGGCCGATAAATATTGACAAAATAACTAGGCCAATAATATCGTCAAGAATAGCAGCTGATATTATTGACGTGCCTACGCGCGTGTTAAGCCTGCCTAATTCTTTAAGAGTGGCCACTGTAATTGTAACTGATGTGGCTGTTAGCATAACGCCATAAAACATATTTTGAATTAAATTAGCTTTAGTAAATCCGTTAAACAACCCCGCTAATAAAAATCCAAAACCAAGTGGAACAACAACACCTAGCGTCGTTATTACAAAAGAGGCTTTGCCTGTATCTTTAATTTGTTTTAAATTAGTTTCAATACCCGCTGTAAACATAATTAAAATAACGCCGACTTCAGCAAAAATATTTAAACTATCCGAGTCGGAAACCCACCCCAACAGAGAAGGGCCAAGCAAAATGCCTGCAAGCAGTCCGCCAACAACTTCGGGAAGTTTTATTGAGCGCATAAGCAATCCCAAAAGTTTGGTAGACATTAAAATAATAGTTAAGTCAAGAATAAATTGAAGTTTCATAGTAAACACAACCTTAATCGCATAATGTTTAAATTATACACTATAAGTATTAAAAGTCAAAAGAATTAGACATAGATATGTTTTCATATATACTAACTTGCGAATTTGTATAGAAATTGTATGAAAATAGTGTAAAAATAGGTTGAAAATACTATAAATATTTGTTATACTTTAGCTGAGGTATTTATGCGAAATTATAATGTAATAATTATTGGCGGAGGCGCATCGGGAATGGCGGCCGCAATGCAATTAAAAGATTGTGGCGTGGCAATCATAGAGGCCAATTCTCGACTGGGTAAAAAGCTGTTGTCTACGGGCAATGGAAAATGTAATCTATTAAATTTCAATGTTGATGTTACAAAATATAATGATAAAACCTTTGTAATGCCAACACTTGAATATTTTTCGGTAAAGGATATTGTTTTATTTTTTAAAGAACTAGGGCTTGAAGTTATATCTGATGCAGAGGGTCGAGCTTATCCTCGCTCGGAAATGGCTAGCTCGGTACTTGATGTTTTGCGTCAAAGTATTAGCGAAAGCGAGGTTGATGTTTTTTGCGATTTATGTGTTAAAAAAATAACTCAAAATGGTTTGTTTAAAATCTCGACTGACCACGGCGATTTCAGCGCAAAAAATATTATTTTTGCAACAGGAAGTGTTGCGGGAAGTGGCTTTGATAGTCTTAATTTAATTAGTGGTTTTGTCAAAGTAAAACCGTTTTTTCCCTCGCTTGCGCCACTGCGAACAGATAATTTTTTTATAAAAGGGTTAAGCGGTGTACGCGTAAAGTGTACGGCCAATTTAGTAGTTCTTGGTAAAATAAAAGCTACTGAAGTTGGAGAAGTGCTATTTAAAGATTTCGGATTGTCGGGTATTTCTATTTTTAATTTGTCGGGAGTATATTCGCGTTTGCAAAATAGAAGCGACGCGTTTATATCACTTAATCTATTGTCAATGTCATTTGATGAAACAAGAAATTTGCTTTTAGAGCGACTAAAGTGTTTGGGTTGTGTCAGCCTTGAAAGGTTTTTTGTGGGGCTTTTTCATAAAATACTTGCAAAAAATATTGTTGAAATGGCAGGACTTTTTATTGATGACAAAATGTCGAATAATCTAATTGACAGACTAGCTAAGGCTATTACCGAATTTGATATTAAAGTTTTAGGGCTAGGTGATTTATCTTTGGCGCAAGTATGTACAGGCGGGGTAGAACTTGAAGATGTTAATCCAAATACTCTTGAGGCGAAGAAAGTTAAGGGGCTTTATTTTACGGGCGAAGTGTTAGATATTGATGGCTTATCGGGTGGGTATAACTTGCTTTGGGCGTGGGCATCGGCGGCAAAGGTGGCGCAGTCAATTAAGAAATCCATAAATTGAGTGATATTTTAGTTTACATATAAAGCAATATAAATTTAAAATAATAGTTGCAAGATACGCCTGAAAGTTTTAAATAATTAGTCAAAATAAAACAGTTTTAAAATATATTTTACAAGTCTTTTAAATTTAAAATAAATTAACTTTAGCAAAATAATATAAAAAATCCTATTGCAAAATAAACAATAGGATTTTTTATATAATGTTAAGTGATATTAATTTTTAGCTTAGGATAAACGCAAATCATTGCCAACAATTTCACGAATTAATGTTGTATTGATATTTGCCATTCGCGAAATAAGCCGTTCCTTATAGCTTAGTTTAAGTTGGTCAAAGTTCATATTTGACGAAATAAAATAAGCTTTTCCTGCATTGTCGCGAGTATTTAATATTTGTAGCAGATATTCGTCGGTAACATTTTGCAACTTTTGTTCAGTTCCGAGGTCGTCAATAATTAAAAAATCACAAGCCAAAATATCGGCGAGGTAGATGTTTCGCGTAGCGATTGGCGCGGCGTGATAACTTAACATAAGCTTGTTTAATTCAATGGCGGTCACAAACAGCGTTTCAAATCCGCGCGCTTTAATTTCGTTGTAAATAGCGCTCATTAAAAAGGTTTTACCGACGCCCGTTCCGCCCATAATTAGCGCGTTGCGAGTTTTTACATTAGGAAAATTATCTGCATATTTTTTAAACGCGACAAACATAGCTTTTAATAGTTCGCGCTGTTGCTCGTTTTTAATAAGGTCAAGGTTGCAATCCTTAAATGTAAAAGTTGGCGCAGGACTTATTCCAATAGTTTCGCAAAGTTCTTTATAATATTCGGTGCGCACGCATTTGCAATAGCGATTGTTGCTATAACCAGTATCATTGCAAAACTTGCACAAATATTTAGGCTCAAAATCTTTAACTGAAAGACCTAACTTTTTTAGCCTTGCATTGCATTTTTTATCAATTAATTCATATTCGGGCGAAGTGTTTAGGCCTTTTTCGGTAAGCGAAAACATAATCGTAGTACGCATAGTACACAATTCGTTGTACTCGGCATCAGCAAGCGCTTCGGCGCGTTTTTCATCGCCAATAATCTCGGCTTGTTTACGACGAGAAGCTATTGTGTTTAGGGCAATTTGAATAATTTTACCATTTTTCATAATTTAATCAATATCCTTTAATTGATGAGCAATCATCAATTATTTGTAAAAATTATATTTATACTACAAATTTTGTTGAAATAATAAGCAGAAATTATTTTAATTAAATATCAATTTCCGTGCTGTGAATGTTTGCGAAAATGGCGTTAAGTTGTTCCTTAGTGTATTCGCGCTCGGTAAAGTTGGCGGAAGAGGAGGGGGTGGGATTATTAACTGACAGTTTAGCATTTTTTGCTTCATCGACGGTACGAATTTTACCTTCCTTCCACTTTGACAGCTGTTTGTTTAGAAACTGCATAGGAAATCTGCTGTTTGAGGAAAGCTGAGCGGCATACAAGATTAGTTCATCTGACAGTTCCCAATCAACGCACCAAATATGATAAAGGTCGCGGTCATTAGCGGAAACGGAACGAGTAGTGCCACTTGCGAGTAGGATTTTTTTAATAATTTCATCATTTTGCACTTGACGTTCAATATACTCGTTGATGCTTGTTGTCGTTACAAGGCCTAGTTTGTAGAATTTTATAACCAACGTATTCATACCTGACAGCGTGCGAATATTTGAAACAAAGCAATATTTTGAAATAGTCAATAACGCTTCGTCATCAAAACCTTTAGCAAGCCACGGATTGACGTAAGTTTCGATAATATGGTCAAGACTTTCGTAAAATACGCCAATAGTTTTATTGATTTTAATTGCTAATTCACGCATGTTGTCGCGTTCTTTAACATATTCTTTCATTTCGTTTTCAGTGTAAATATTCATACGGTAATATTCATCAAGCACTGTATCTAACTTTTTAAACCCGCCCTTATTTTTGCAGGTTTTGGCGGCAAATAAAACACTTGGCAGGTCAAATCCCCAGTTTTTAGTCCACTTAAGTAACATTTGCTTTTCTTCAAGGTCAGTTTGACCTTTTCGTCCAAGAGCAGACATAACCGCTCGCATATCACCGTCAAGAGCTTCAAACTCATTGAGTTTTGCTTCAACGTCATTTACCGAATGAATTCCTTCGCGAGCCCAACTTCGTGCGACTGCCGTGATGTAGGGATAACGTACAGTTGCGCCTTTATTATTTATGCAGTACTGTATAATCATAATCATAGCGTCGGGCTGGATTTTTAATGTTTCCATAGCGTCATAGTATTCAAGATACTCATTCGGAACAAGCTGACGCGTGGAAAATAGCTGCTGCGCCATTGTGTTAAAATCGCTATATTTACCAGTATTATATTTTTTAGGCGGTTGTTTTGCGCCTTTTAATGATAAATACCTAACTTCCAATGGATTTGTTGAGCAAACTTCAAGCAATCCTTCATCCTGCCAATAGTTAAAGATATTTACTAATTGGTCTTCTTCAATATCTAAAGTTTTTGAAAAGCCTTCAAGCGAATTGTCTTTTGATGAGGGCGCATTGCAAAGGTATAAACCATATAAATAAACCTTGCAAAACTTTTCGTCCGCATAAGGTAGATACTCGTTAATAAACAGATTATCAACCAATGTGAAACTTTCCATCAAATAGTCGCTTGAAAATTTGCAAAATGACATAAATACCCCTTTAAAATACTATTTCGTAATTGCTTTTTTAGCAAAAATATTATATACTTAATTTGTATTAATGATATCATAGACATTTGTTATTGGTGCAAAAATAATTTTGCTTAAATTATTTTTACAACATATTGTATTGTGCAATGATTGCGGCACAAATGAATGTTACATTTACTTTAAGCTGTCAGTATAATTAGTTTGTCTTTTGGTGATATTAGGATTTGATACAAGGCTTGGTATATTTTTTTGTAGCGCGGTAACCATTGGAATACCAACCGCATATACAACTATGCTTTGCGACAATGTAATCGATAGCAAATTTATGATATACAATTCCGGAGTGCCAAGGAAATGCCACATAAGCGGAAGTACAAGCGCGTTGACAAGTATCGGAGGTAAGCCTGCAAGCCATTTGTTTTTGATTTTGTAAGTTAAAATTCCAGCCGTTAAAGTTGCAAGCGTTCCAAAAATGACGTCATACATCATAAATGGTGAAAAGAAATTTACAATTAGGCAGCCTACAACAATACCTACAATCCCTTCCGTCATTATAAATGGAAGCATTGTCAAAGCTTCTGACATACGCAACTGCATAGGTCCAAAGGTAAGTGGCTGAAGTACAAAGCATAAGGTGATATACATTGCGGCGATAACCGCGCTTCGCGTGATAAACGCGACGGAAAGTTTTTTCATAAAAAACCTCGGTTTTTTTATTGATGTGTGTTCCGAAAACCATCGATACTGAATATAGCACATATAAAAAAATAATACAAATATATTTAAGGAGATTTGAAAAGAAATTGGCAGAATTTAAAAATGCAAGTGAACAGCTTACAAATTTTACAACAAAAGGTTGCTTTATTGTTTGTGGCGACACGCCCAACGTGATGACTGCAAGTTGGGGTTTTATTGGCGTTATGTGGGGTAAGCGCGTGGCGGTAGTTCCAATTCGTGACAGCCGTTTTACAAAGGGATTAATTGAAAAAAATCAAGAGTTTACAATGAATATACCTTATGGAAAACTCGCTGATGAATTAAAGTTTTGTGGCACAAAAAGTGGCCGAGATATGGTCAAATATAAGGAATGTGGGCTAAAAATTGCAAAAGCGAAAAAGTTAAATACCTATATTGTGGAAGGTTGCGACGCATATTTTGAATGTCGAGTTATGCAAAAACTGACTTTAAGCGGGCAAGAAATATCTGATGAAATTGCAAAGCAGTACGGGGAAAATCCCGATTATCATAATTTTTATATTGCCGAAATAGTGGAGGAATATTAAGCGAAAAAGTATATTTTTTGCTACCAAAGCTAAAATGAGAAATATAACAAAAAAAGAAATCAAAAAAGTATGCAAACTATTTGCAGAGGCTTTTTCTAACGACCCGTTGTATATATATTTTTTTCCTAACCCTAAATCAAGAGAACGAAAAGCATATTATTTTTTCAGGTTTGAAGTGTGTCAATCGCTTGATAAAATTTTAGTAAATGACGATTTTAGCGCGGCAACGTTATTTTTAAAACCTTATCAAGAAAAAAATGTTATAAATGTTGTCAAAAATGACCCGTTTTTATACTTGAAAATGTTGTTTACGGTTGGTATTCCGCCCCTTCTACGCGCTTTGAAATATATTGATATTTCGCATAAAATTGCTGATGAAAATATGCATAAAGGCGACGCTTATTTTTGTTTGCTTAGTATTGATAAGGCGCACCGCGGAAAGGGAATGGCTCGCCAAATTTTTGACGAACTATGTGGCGACTATGATGTGTTTTTGGAAACACAAAATAAGGCTAATACGGAGCTTTATAAACATTTGGGTTTTGAACTTGTTGACGAATGCGCCTTTCCGTTCGCGCCACAGGTAAAGCATTATTCAATGAGGCGCGAGGCCACAAAAAATAAAAACTAGCTGTAAAACAGTTTTATTAAACTTGACTTTAATAAAACTGTTAAATTAAAAGTGGAAAACGAGGGCGGAAATTACTCCGTCCTCGTTCTATTTAAGTTGCCATTTATTTTAAAATTACACTTATGAATTACAAATTTCAACAACTAACCAATCAAAATTTACGGGTTCGATAAAGTCCCTTGGTAAAAATTTTACAACATTAAATTCTAAAAAATGGTTAAAATGCGACGGCAAAATTACAGGGGTTGAAAAATCAAATTCATAACAAGCTTCGCGAATTATGTCGTCAAATAAAGCGCGGTTTAAATGAGTTTTCCTGTTAATTATTATGCTTTTTACAATTTTATCGTCAACATATGACTTAATCCAAGTTTTCATATTACCTCGTGACATCAAATCTATCTTAAATAAAACAAAATGTCAATGAAATTGTTTATTTTTTATCAATATTAAATTTTATTCCCTTGCTTTTCTTGACATATCGTCGTTCTACATATACAATTATATGGAATAATAACATAATAAGGTGTGGAAATGATAAAAAATAAAGTGATTTCTGAAGCGGTTATTAAACGGTTACCGCGCTATTACAGGTTTCTAAAACAACTTGAAAAAGAAGGCGTAACTAGGATTTCGTCATCAAGTCTTGCGGAAATGTTAAATGTTACCGCATCGCAGGTGCGACAAGATTTTTCCAATTATGGCGAATTTGGGCAACAAGGCTATGGTTATAGCGTGGCGAAATTGCGTGGCGAAATTGCATCAATTTTGGGGCTTGATGCGCGTCACGATATTATAATAATTGGCTGTGGTAACATTGGTAAAGCGCTTGCGCGATATACTAACTTTACTGACGATGGTTTTTATGTTAAAGCTATGTTTGACCTTGACCCCAGTGTTATACAAAAAGTCCCCGAAGGGATTGAAATTTTAGAAATGGACAAGCTTGCAACGTATATAAACACACATAATGTTGATATCGCTGCTATTTGTGTCCAGTCTAACGCCGCTATTGACGTGGCCAAACTGTTGTGCAAATTAGGCATAAATAGGCTTTGGAATTTCGCGCCAGTTGACCTAAGTCAGGTTGACAGCAACATTATTGTTGAAAACATTAATATGAGTGACAGTTTATTCGTTTTAAGCTATAAAATCAAACAATAAAAAAAATCGCATAAAAGCCTTCTGTTTAACGATACTAACTTAAACAGGAGGTTTTTTTATGCGCACAACAGGAATTATTAGACGAATTGATGAGTTGGGAAGGGTTGTAATACCTAAGGAAATACGCCGTACTATGCGTTTGCGCGTCGGCGAAGAAATGGAAATTTTTATTGAAGAAAACCAACTTGTGCTAAAAAAGTTTTCGTCAATATTTAATATCGGGCAGTTTGCGGCGGAATACTCGTTAGCATTAAGCGAGTCGTTAAAATGCACAGTGCTGATATGCGACACTGAAAAAATTGTATCGGCATCGGGCGACAAGCGACGCGATTATGAAAATAAATTTTTGTCCAAAGAGGCGGAAAAACTTTTAGCCGAACGCACAATTCGGACGCTTACAACCGAAAATACCGTATCGGTTGTCGGTGAAGACAATTTTCCAAAGCAACAAATTTTTGCGCCTATAATTGTCGGCGGCGATATAGCGGGCGGATTTATTTTGATTTCATTTGAAGGCGATATGAATAGTCTTAATAATTCGGCAGTTGAAATTGCTTCAAATTTCTTTAGCAATATATTACAATGAAAAAAAGAATAAGCCTTGTAAAAGGCGCAATGGTTTTAGCGGTCACGGGGCTTATTTCAAAAATAATAGGCGCATTGTATCGCATACCATTAAACAACTTTTTGACGGCCGAAGGTATGGGTATGTATCAGCTTATTTTTTCGATATATGCTTTGCTTCTTGCGTTGTCGTCAAGCGGAATACCGGGTGCCATATCGCGACTTGTCGCCGAGCGACGCGCAGAAGGGCATTCGTGTAAAAATGTTTTAAAAAGCGCTTCATTTATTGTCATTGCTTTTAGTTTATTGATATCTGTATTATTAATAGTTTTTGGCGATAAAATAGCAAATTTTCAAGGTAATAGCAAGGTCGAATTCGGCTATGCAATTATTGCTCCAGCCATAGTTTTTGTTGGGGGAATATCAATATTTAGAGGTTGGTTTCAAGGAAATTACAATATTTTTCCAACAGCTATTTCGCAAATGGTCGAGCAAATTGTTAAACTTACGCTAGGCTTGTTTTTGGTATACTATTTGTTGCCTCGGGGCATTATATATTCGGTCTATGGCGCGCTGTTGGGCGTAACAATATCCGAAGTTTTGACCTTGTTTTATATGATGATTTGCTACTTTTTTAATCGCAAAAAATATGATACCAAAGTACCCGATATCGACTTTAAAACAACCTCTCGCGAGCTTGTGAAAATTACACTACCTATCGCAATCGGGGGTTTAATCATACCTATTTCGCAGTTTATTGATAGTATTATGATTGTAAACCTTTTAAAGCTTAATGGACTTGCCACAAGCGTAGCTACCGCGGAATATGGATTATTTAGTGGAACTGTTATGAGTATTGTCAATATGCCGATTATCATAACGTTGAGTTTGGCTATTGTCCTTGTCCCGATAGTGTCGGCTGGACGCGTTGACCGCGACTTGGAAGGAATTATTGAAAAAAGCGCTACGGCTATTAAATTATCATACGTAATCGGTTTGCCGTCTGCGCTCTTAATGTTTGTTTACGCTAGACCTATTTTAGTGTTTTTATATCCAATGCTTACTTCTCAAAATATTGAAACGGCTGTCGCGTTACTTCGGCTGTTAAGCTTTACTGTTATTTTTCAGTCGCAAATGCAAATCTACAACAGTCTTTTGCAGGCTCTCGACCGCACATACGCTCCCGTTAAAAATATGCTCTGTGGTGTTTTTGTAAAAACTGTTTTAGCAATCATACTGCTAAAAACTATTGGTATTAATGGCGCGGCTGTCGCTACGCTCGCTCTTGGAATTACATCTACTATATTAAATGTATTTACATTTAATAAATTGGTAGGTAAAAACGTCAAATTGGTTAAAAACGTTAGCACTATTTTAGTGAGTAGTGTTATAATGACTTTAATTGCGTTGATTATGTATTATACGCTTGGCGGAGGCATTATTTCGCTACTTGTCGGAGGTCTAACTTCCGCTGTTGTATACGCGCTTTCTCTTATGCTTTTTAAAGTATTTGAAAAGGGTGAACTTGACGGCGTACCATTTATTAAATATTTTGAAAGGCTTTCTAAAAAAATTAGATTTTGGGAGAATTAGTTTATGATTACTATTATCGGGCTTGGAATACAAGAAGGCGACATTACGCTTAACGCGCAAGACGCTATTGAAAAAGCGGACGCGGTTTATGTTAAAACGAAACAAACCTCTACATATAATTATTTTGTTAAAAACAATATTGAAACACATAATTTTGATTGGATTTATGATACCGCCGAGGACTTTTCAGATTTGAACCAAAAAATTATTGCTAAACTTTTAAGTGTTTCGGCCGACAAAAATGTGGTTTTTTGCGTAAATGGAAACGGCGCAGATGATGCAACTATTGTCGAGCTTTCTAAAATTCAAAATGTGCAAATTATCAGTGGAGTAGGCCATCTTGACAACGGCCTTAAATATTATCCCGATACATCAGTTATGCAATACAGCGCATATGACGTGATTTCAAGTTTGGCTTTTTTCCCTGATAAACGGCACACTGTTATTATTAAAGAGATTGATAACAGGCTGTTAGCAGGCGATTTAAAATTAATTTTACAAAATATATATGGCGATGACAAAAAATTAATGATTACCAACTTGGAAAACTCGTGCAAAATTTCAATAAATGATATCGATAAACAAAAATTTTATGATTATTCGACTGCTTGTGTTATACCGTCAGAAAGCTTTTTAGAAGCAAAACGTCACGATTTTTGCGACTTAATTGAGCTTATGGAAAATTTAATGGGCGACAACGGTTGTCCTTGGGATAGGGCGCAGACTCACGAAAGTATAAGGATTAATTTAATTGAAGAAGCATATGAACTTGTAAACGCTATTGATAAAAACGACATTGATAATATGATTGAAGAAACAGGCGATGTATTGTTGCAAGCAGTGTTTCACGCAATGCTTGGGAAACGTGGCGCTGAGTATAATCAAACGGACGTGCTAAGTGGGTTATGTTCCAAATTAATAGGACGGCATACTCACATTTTTGGGGAAAATAAAGCAAGTAACTCAGAGGAAGCGCTGAAGTCTTGGGACAATGCGAAAAATGTTGAAAAAGAGTTTTTGACGATATCGGATAAACTTGATAGTTTGCCTGAAAATTTACCGTCATTATTGCTTGCTTATAAAACGCAAAAGATTGTTGCTAAAGTTGGCTTCGACTGGGAAGACATTGATGGAACATATGAAAAATTGTTTGAGGAAATTGATGAACTTAAGCGCGCAAGTGGCGATGATATAGTAAAAGAAGCCGGTGATGTGCTGTTTTCGACGATTAATGTTTTACGGTGGCTTAAAGTTGAGCCGGAACTTGCTTTGCGCGGAGCGTGTGAAAAGTTCGTAAATCGGTTTAAATATATGGAAGGCAAGATTATTGAAAATGGCGAACTTTTTAGCGATGCGGCCGTCCGCGAACACTATTGGGAAGAGTCGAAAAAATTGTTTATGTGATAGAGTACTTGATTAATCAAATAAATATAAGTAATTTAAATTATTTACAAAATAATACTTTTATCTAGCAAGGCGGTTAGCGTGTATATAGGCAAAATTAAACTGAAATCTAATTTAATAATGGCTCCGATGGCGGGCTATACTGACGCAGGTTTTCGTCGATTGTGCGCCGAGTATGGCGCAGGGTTGACTGTTACCGAAATGGTCAGCGCAAAGGGTTTATGTTACGGAAATGGAAATACAAATGCGCTATTGCAAACGTCGTCTGTTGAACGTCCTGTTGCGGTGCAAATTTTTGGCGGAGATGCGGAGTTTATTGCAAAGGCAGTTAGCCACAATGCGCTGCAAAAATTTGATATAATTGATATTAATATGGGCTGTCCTGTGCCGAAAATATTTAAAAATGGCGAGGGTAGCGCGCTAATGAGCGACATCGCTCGCGCTAAGAAAATCGTTTCAATGGCAGTTTCCAATACCGACAAACCAATTACGGTTAAGTTTCGTTCGGGGGTTGACGAAAATCATAAAAATGCTGTTGAGTTTGCCTGCGCGATTGAAGAAGCTGGCGCGGCAGCAATAACCGTTCACGGGCGCACACGCGAGCAGTTTTACAGCGGTCGCGCGGACTGGACAATTATTAAGGCGGTTAAAGATGCTGTTAAAATACCCGTTATCGCAAATGGCGATATTGTAACTTTAAATGATTTGGAATCCGTGAGCGAAATTACTAATTGTGATGGATTTATGATTGGACGCGCCGCGCTTGGCCGTCCGTATATCTTTTCAGAACTATCAAAAATGCCATACATATTTGATGCGAAGACAGCAATATTGCAACATATTTCCGATTTGCTTATCTATTTGCCCGAGCGCACAGTTGTAAACCTTATGAAAACGCATATATGTTATTACGCAAAGGCATTGTCGGCATTAAAAAAAGTTAGAGCCGAGGTAAATGTGTCATCGAGTTTAACTGAAATTTATTTAATTTTAGACAAATATTTTTAAAAGTGCATTTGTTTTGATTTTATTTGTATGTTTTTTAAATTCAATAGCGTTTGTAAATAAGCTATTTGAAAAAGCAAGCGAAAATACTTTGTACGCTAATAAGCGTTTGTGTGATAAAAGAAAATCTAAGTACGTATGAAGCAGGTTTAATATATCGAAATTTATAATTGAAATTTGTAAAGTGAAATATACTTTATTAGTCAAACATCAAATTTGTCGGTAGTCAAATATTGGAGGTAGTATGAATATCGTTTTACTTGAACCAGAAATTCCGCAAAATACAGGTAACATTGTGCGCACTTGCGCTGCAACAGGTACGCGTTTACATTTAATTGAACCGTTAGGTTTTGATATTTCCGAAAAGGCGGTTAGGCGCGCTGGCCTTGATTATTGGAAGGATTGCGAAATTTTTGTATATAAAAACATTGATGAATTTTTTAGTAAAAATAACGGAAACTATTATTACTCGTCAACAAAAGCCGCGCACCGCTATGATGAGGTAAAATACTTGTCTGATGACTATATATTTTTTGGCGCAGAAACAAGGGGGCTTCCCGAAGAATTGTTGCACGAAAATTACAATAAGGCCATAAGAATACCAATGAAAAATGGTTGCCGAAGTTTAAATTTATCAAACAGTGTTGCGATAGTTTTATATGAGGCTTTGCGCCAAAATGATTTCAATGGTTTATTGGATAAGGGACACCTGACAAAATATTAAATTATTATAAAAATTAGTTTAAAACGACATAGAAAAATAGGTTTATATTATTTTAAATTCTACATATTTTTAATATAATCTTTCGACTATGTGTATAAAAATATATCATATTGCGCGCTAGCAAAATAATTTAGCGACTTTTAATATTGTTATAATAGTTTTTTACTTGATAAAGTTTTAACAATCTAAAAAGTGCTTGCAAAATCTGTATATATATGGTAAAATATTTATGCAAAAAAAATTACAGTTAATTTAAAGGAGATAATTTTATGAATAAAAAAACTATTGCTGATATTGATGTTTCTGGAAAGAGATGTCTTGTTAGGCTCGACTTAAACGTACCAATCAAAAATGGTATTATAACTGACGAAAATCGTATAAACGGCGCGCTTCCTACAATTAAATATTTGTTGGAGCGGGGAGCAAAAGTTGTTGCTTGCAGTCATCTTGGGCGTCCGTACAGTATTTTTAGCGCTGAAATTAAAAAGTTAAAGCCGGAAGATGAAGGTAAATCACGTGAGGAATTGACGGCAATGACCATTAAAAAGTGCAGTTTGAAAATAGTTGCAAACCGTTTAAATGAACTTCTAGGTGGAAAAGTTACTTTTGCAAGCGACGTTATTGGCGAAAGCGCAAAAAATGCTGTCGCTAATATGAAAGCAGGTGAAATGGTTTTGCTTGAGAATACTCGCTTTCATTGGGAAGAGGAAAAAAACGATAAGGATTTTGCAAAACAGCTTGCAACATTTGGCGATATTTTTGTAAACGACGCATTTGGTACGGCGCATCGCGCGCACGCATCAACAGCGGGCGTTACGCAATACGGTTTTATTAAGGAAGCTGTTAGCGGTTTTTTAATTGAAAAGGAATTAAAGTTTTTGGGTGACGCTTTAGACAATCCCGTACGTCCTTTTGTTGCAATTTTGGGCGGAGCTAAGGTTAGTGATAAAATTGGTGTTATAAACAAGTTAATTGAAAAAGTTGACACAATTATTATTGGCGGTGGAATGGCGTATACTTTCAAAAAAGCATTGGGATTTACTATCGGCGGAAGTCTTTGCGAAGATGATAAAGTTGAATTGGCACTTGAGCTTATTAAAAAAGCAAAAAGCAAAGGAGTTAAGCTAGTATTGCCTGTTGATACTGTTATTGCTGACGCGTTTGACAACAATGCTAATCGTAAAACGGTTGAGGGTAATATTCCCGATGGCTGGCAGGGTTTGGATATCGGCGAAAAATCGCGCATTGAATTTGCTAAAATAATCAAATCAGCAAAAACAATTATTTGGAACGGCCCTATGGGTGTTTTTGAAATGGAAAATTTTGCTCATGGCACAAAGTCTGTTGCAGAAGCGCTAGTTGCGGCTAAGGGCGCTACTACTATAATTGGCGGGGGCGATAGCGCTGCCGCAGTCATTCAAATGGGCTTTGCTGACAAAATGACACACATCAGCACAGGCGGTGGCGCTAGTTTAGAGTTTTTAGAAGGGCTTGAACTTCCGGGCATTGCTTGCTTAAACAACAAATAACATAAATTAAATCAATAAGTTTTTTAGGTAAATATAGTTTAAAAATATTAATCATTGGGCAGGCATATATCTTAGATATATGTTTTGCCGTATAAAGGAGCTAAAATGAGAAAACCAATTATAGCAGGAAACTGGAAGATGAACAACACTATCGCGCAAACTAAGGAACTTGTAGGCGCGCTTATTCCTAAGGTTAAAAATGCAAAATGCGACGTAGTTATTTGTACGCCATACACTGCGCTTTCAGCGGCTGTTGAACTTACTAGAGGTACAAATATTAAAGTTGGCGCAGAAAATGTGCATTGGGCTGAAAAAGGCGCATATACGGGCGAAATTTCGGCCGATATGTTGTTAGAACTGGGCGTTGAATACGTTATTATTGGACACAGCGAGCGCCGTCAATATTTTGGCGAAACTGACCAAACTGTAAATGCGCGCGCTAAATTTGCATTAGCTAAAGGGTTAAAGCCAATTATTTGTGTGGGCGAACTTTTATCCGAGCGCGAAGCTGGTAAAACCGACGAAGTTGTTATACGTCAAACTACCGAGGCTTTTAAGGATATTAGCAAGGACGAACTTGAAAATATTGTTATTGCATACGAGCCAGTTTGGGCTATTGGAACGGGTAAAACCGCCACATCGGAGGATGCTAACTCAACAATTAAAGTTATTAGGGACACGGTTGCTAAGTTATATTGCAGAAACTGCGCCGAAACAAAACTTCGTATTCAGTACGGCGGAAGTATGAATCCTAAAAACGTTGACGAACTTATGTCTATGCCTGAAATTGACGGCGGATTAATTGGTGGCGCAAGCTTGAAAGCCGACGATTTTGCTCGCGTTATTAATTTTGAGGCAAAATAATGAACAATAGATTTTGCGGTCTAATTATTTTGGACGGCTTTGGACTTAATCCTTGTAAATGCGGAAACGCTATCGAGGAAGAAGGTGTTCCATATATTAAAAAACTATTAAATAAATACTCGAATACAGCTTTGGGTGCAAGTGGTTTAGACGTCGGATTGCCTGAAGGTCAAATGGGTAACAGTGAAGTCGGTCATTTGAATATGGGCGCTGGCCGAATAGTTTATCAAGAACTTACTAAAATCACGAAGTCAATCAAAGATGGCGACTTTTTTAAAAATGAAGCATTTTTAAAAGCCATCGACAGCGCAAAATTAAATAATAAAAAACTTCATATTATGGGGCTTTTGGGCGACGGTGGCGTACATAGCCACATTGAACACCTTTTTGCGTTGCTCAAAATGGCAAAGGACAACGGGCTAAATAATGCTTACGTTCATTGCTTCACCGACGGCCGAGATGTGCCGCCAACAAGCGCTATTGAGTTTGTTAGACAACTTGAAAAATATATGGCCGAAATTAAATTTGGCAAAATTGCAACAATAAGTGGGCGCTTTTATCCTATGGATAGAGATAATCGGTGGGATAGAGTTGAAAAAGGCTACAATATGCTGACTCTTGGCGAAGGTTTGAAATTTGAAAGCGCGTCAGAGGCTGTTGAGCGCAGTTATAAAAATCAACTGACAGACGAGTTTATTTTGCCCAGTGTAGTTGTTGAAAATGGTGTTCCAGTGGCGACAGTTGAAAAGGGTGATAGTATTATTTTTTATAATTATCGTCCTGACCGCGCGCGTGAAATTACGCGAGCTTTTACTTTTGCCGAATTTGATAAGTTTGAAAGGAAAACTGGTTTTTTAAATCCTTGTTATGTGTCAATGACCCAATATGATGTTACTTTCGACAATTTATCAGTAGCGTTTAAACCACAAAGTTTAAATAATACACTAGGCGAGTATCTGTCTAAAAATGGAATTCGGCAACTTAGAATTGCCGAAACGGAAAAATATGCGCACGTCACATTTTTCTTTAACGGCGGAGTTGAGGCGGCCAATCCATTGGAGGAACGGGTTTTGATTTCGTCGCCTAAAGTTGCAACCTATGACTTGAAGCCCGAAATGAGCGCAGGTGAGGTGGCTGACAAAGCTGTTGAGTTGGTGGAAAGCGGGACATTTGACGCTATGGTTTTAAATTTTGCTAATTGCGATATGGTTGGTCATACGGGCTTTTTAGATGCAACAGTTAAGGCTGTAAAAGCGGTTGAAGACGGACTTGAAAAGGTTGTCAATGCAATACTTAAGGTTGGCGGAATGGCGATTGTTACAGCTGACCACGGCAATGCCGATAAAATGCGTGAAGATGACGGCAGTCCTTTTACGGCGCATACTACAAATCCTGTTCCTTTAATTATTGTTGATGACAAAAAAAGCTATGGCAAGCTTTTAGATGGTGGCAGGCTTTGCGATATTGCGCCTACTATTCTTGAAATGATGAAATTGCCTATTCCGTCAGAAATGACAGGGCATAGCTTAATTGAAAAGTAATTTTACAATTTCCGTCAGAAATGACAGGGCTCAGAAATGACAGGGCTCAGAAATGACAGGGCTTAGCTTAATTAAAAAGTAATTTTACAATATGTAAAGATTAAACTTATATAAAGCTGCTGTGGTTATAATGTAAATGATTTAAGTTGAATAAAAAACAAAGCCCTCTGTTTATCAGAGGGCTTTGTTGTAAAATTTATTATTTGTCGCTTTTATCCAAAGTGTTGTTTAAAGTCGTATTATTTTCAAGGCTATCAGCCATAAAATTGTCAATTAAGCCGTTGGGGTCATTTGCAATCCCTGAAAATTGCGCGCGCTTTCTAAAAGCGGTTTTGATGGTTTGTACTGCAATCGGAAAAAATATAATGACTGTCAATATCTCTGCGATAGGGAAGGCTAACCATACATATTTTAATATTGTTACTTTGCTTAATAAAAACGCGATTGGCAACAAAAATATTATTTGACGAAGTAAACTCATTGCCATTGACTTGAAACCGTGACCGATTGACTGAAACATATTTATCATCACTATGCCCATAGCGGCAGGTATAAAGGATAGGCTTATAAATCTAAGCGCGTTGACACCAACGTCAATCATTTCGTCGCTTGCGCTAAACAGTTCAAGCATTTGCTTCGGGAGAATTTGAAATAGCAAAAGGCCAATAGATAAAATTGTCAAAGCCGAACAAAAACATACTAAAATAGTTTGGCGAAAACGGCTTTTGTTATTTGCGCCATAATTATACCCGAGTATTGGCATTGAACCTTGATTTAAACCAAAAACAGGCATAAAAATAAATGATTGCAATTTAAAATATACGCCTAATACCGCGACTGCTGTTTTTGATATAACAATTAAAATACCGTTAAGCGCTCCGATTGCGACACTTCCAACAGAGTTCATAACAGCAACAGGAGTGCCAATTTTAGTAATTTCAATAAGGGTGCATTTATTGGGGCGAAAACCTTTTAATGCTAAACTGAAGTCAAGTTTCATTTTTGAAAATTTATAAATTGCAAAAATCATCGCTACAATTTGCCCGATGACGGTAGCTAAGGCTGCGCCCGCAACACCCATAGCAGGGAAACCCAGTTTGCCAAAAATAAATATATAATCCAATACTATATTTGTAATCGCTCCAATAAGCTGCGTGACCATAGGTATAATCATATTGCCCGTGGCCTGCATTATTTTTGTAATGCAAATTTCAATAAACATACCAAATGACATTGCGACGCAAATTACCAAATAATCCTTAGTATAGTTATAAAGCAATGTGCCTTTTTCGGTAAAAATATCGGCAAATAAAGTTGCGATAAAGTAGCCGAACACAAGAAAGAACAGCCCTGTACATACTGCCATAAACAAACCGTTTTTAGCAATTTTCGAGGCTTCTTCAAAGTTTTTTTCACCAAGACGCCTACTTATAATCGAGTTTGTACCAATACCGATACCCAAAGAAAACGCGAGAACTAGCATTTGCATAGGAAACGCAAGCGTAACCGCAGTTAGCGCGGTTTCGCTTATTTTTGCTACAAAGATGCTGTCAACGACATTATAAAGCGACTGCACAAACATTGATAAAATAGCTGGCGCAGACATCATCCATAGTAATTTTGGTATAGGCATAGTGCCTAATTTTTCAGAGCGGTTATTTTCCATAGTAAATTCAAACACAGTGTAGCAAAATTAAATTTTTTTGTCAATGCATAATGAAAAATTTTTACATATATTATATATATAATTATGTATTTATTTTATATAGAATATAAGCTATATTAAAACAAATAATAAAAAATTAAAATAATTTTCGCTTAAACATTTTAGATATTAACAATATTAAAAAAATATCAATATGCGTTGAAAACAATAAAGGTTAAAAGCCTAGACATTTTGTTGCATTGATAGCTTATTTTTTAAACTAAATAATAATTAAAAAAACAAATAGTTCGTCTAACTTTTAAAGGGTAAAGTTTGCCCGACTTATAAAATTTAGGCAATTTTTAAAGTTGACTATTGAGCGTACAAAACATTGACTTTTAAACACTTGTATGATAAAATTATTAAATTAGGAACTTTGGGCAGGGTATTTACCCGACCGGTGGTGATGCCGTTTTTACGGACAAGTCCAACAGCCCCAGCAGTTGATGCGGTTTGAATCCGCAACCGACAGTTTAGTCTGAATGGGAAAGAGCCTTTTAATACAAATTGTATTAAAGCCTTTCCGCGTGCTGTGGAAAGGTTTTTTTATTTTAATTTGCAAAAAAACCTTTAAATAATATAGATAGTTTTTGATGTTTATTAATTAAACGGTATGCCGCGCGAAAGTAAAATTAGCGCTTTTAAAAACAAATTAACTGTATAATAATTGTTATTAAATTAAATAAAGTAAATGTAATTTGTGTTTTAAATATAAAATTATTTTTTATATAGCAGTGTTAAAGATAGTAAAAGTATTGATAAAGTAGCGATTTGAATTTTTTTGGAATTAAATTAATTAATTCGTTTAAAATAACAACAGTAGAAAAAAGGATAAAAAATGAAAAACAACAGAACACTTAAGATTTCCCTACTCGGGATACTGACGGCATTGACGACAGTGGCAACAATTATTATTGTAATACCTATACCATCTACCGACGGCTACGTGAATTTTGGCGATACTATAATATTTTTAACCGCTTGTTTAATGGGCGGAGTACCGGCAATGTTAGTAGGTGGAATAGGCTCGGCTTTGGCCGATTTGATTGTTGCGCCACATTGGGCTATTTTCACGCTTGTGATTAAAAGCATTGAAGGTCTTGTGGCAGGGCTACTGATGAGCGCATTTAAAATGCTTCCTAGCGCGCTTTCAAAACTAATTGCATTATTTATTGCGGCGCTTTGGATGGTACTCGGTTATTACTTCGCGGGCGCGATTATGTATGGTTGGGCAGGCAGTCTGGCAAGTGTTCCAATGAACCTTTTGCAAGCTGGAGTAAGCTTAGTGTTAGGTTTTGCGTTATGGATTACGCTAAGCAAAATTAAACCGCTAAATAACGTGCTTGAACGTTTAAAATAATTATGATTTTATAAGTCCGAATGTATTTTAAAATCAGCGTTTTATATTGACTTATTGTATAAATAAAACATTTTAACAACAATAAACGGCATATTTTGTTTGTTATATGAATCAAATTATTAGCAATATTTATGAGTTTTTATGCGCAATTAATGATTTTTTTTTACAAATTGATTTAAATGACATAAATTGTACCTTTCATTAATAAAATAGTTGAGTTTAAAGGTCTACTATGGTATACTTTTCCATATAAAATATTTAAGGGGTGTTACTATGAGTTTTGAAAAAATCAAGGCCGAAAGAGCCTCGGCTGCAAATTTTATGGTTGATGAAATCACACATATTTGCAAAACATTTGGCAAGCGTGACCCGGGTAGTGAGGGCGAAAAAAAAGCCGTTGAATATATGGCTGAAAAAATCAAGGAGTATGGTGTTAAGCCTGAAGACATTAAGATTGAACCTTTTGATGTTTATCCCGCTTCATTTATGGGTTGGATTTATATTTCAATTTCATTGTTCTTGTTGTCAATGGTTGCTTACTTCTTTATGCCTATTTTGACGCTTGTGCTTATTGTTGTTGGTATGGTATTTATGTTTGCGCAATTTATTTTCTATCGTAGGTTTATTGATAAACTTTTTGCTAAAAAAACCTCATATAATTTGACCGCAATTAAGCGTTGCACGGGTGAATGTAAGCGCCGTCTTTTTTATAACGGCCATCCAGACGCTGCATTTGAGTGGACAATGAACTATCATTTTGGCGGAGTTGGTTTTATTGGCCACTTCGTTGCGGCAGTTGTGGGTATTTTATATTTGACAGCTATCGCCATTGCTAAAATTATTAAGCCTGAATTGGAAATTGCTAATTTATTGGGTTACATCTGTTTGGCGTTTGTTCCATTTTGGATTGGTATGTATTTCTTATGGAATGAGAAAATCGTTGTTGATGGAGCAAATGACAACCTAACTGGTTGCTACATGGGTATTTCTGTTTTGAAAGCGCTTTATGAAAATGGTATTGAATTGGAAAATACTGAAGTTGGCCTTTTAATTTCAGGTTCCGAGGAAGCTGGTCTTCGTGGAGCGAAGGCTTGGTGTGAGGCTCACCCGACCGAGTATAAAGATGTGGAAACTATTATCTTTGCATATGATACTATTCACGAGGGTAGGTTCTTAGGCGTTAATACTAAAGACTTGAATAACTTTGTGAAGGCTGACCCGACGGCTGTTTCGCTTTTCTATGATGCAGCTAAACAACTTAATGTTCCTATTCAAAAATGCTCAGTGCCACTTGGCGCTACCGATTCGGCGGCATTCAATCAAGGCGGATATAAGTGTGTTGGTATCACCGCTATGGACCACAACTTGCAAAGCTATTATCATACTCGTCTTGACTCGTATGACAATCTTGACCCCGAAGGTTTGGCAAACTGTTTTGCGGTTTCTGTTCAAGCTTTGGAAAACTTTGAAAACGGCAAATAATTAATTAATTGATTACTTTAAGTTAAAACTTAACCGCGAACTTATTATGCGCTTAATGCGCATAGTAGTTTGCGGTTTTTTATATTATAATTCGCGAGTACGCGCGTGGTTGTAATATCTACAATATAAAAAAATAAATTTAAAATAATAAAGGTGTTTTATGCAAAAACAAATCGAAATTTTAAATCCTACAAAACTTTTAAAAAACGATGGCACGCTAACTAATCCGGGTTGGTGCAGACACAATTTGTACGAATATAATCGCGAAACTATTTCGGCGCCCAAACTCAGAATTAAAGAATGGGACTTTTATCAAGTTTCAAATCGCGAACATATGGTACAACTAAATTTTTTCAATATATCACTTGCTTCGTGCGCAACCGCAACTTATGTAAATTTTGAAACAGGCGAAACTGTTTCGGATATTATTTTATCAATAGGGACTGTAAATAGGTTTCAAATGCCTCGAAACGGCGAGAAACCTTATAAATTTGAACATAAAAAAGGCAAAAAAACTATGACATTCGATGTCAGCGAAACCGAACGTCACCTAACATACAAAAGCGCGAAAATTGAAATGGACTTCGTTATGCAAAATAATTTAAATAATGAATCCATTACAATAGCAACACCCTTTAAGCAAACAAATCGCTTCTTTTTGACGCAAAAAATTAACTGTATGCCATCGTCGGGTGTTGTTAAAATTGGCGATAGATTAATTGAATTTAAGGGCGATGACGTTTTTGGTGTTATTGACTGGGGCAGAGGGCCTTGGCAACACAAAAACTATTGGTTTTGGGGAAATGGCACATCTTATGTAAATGGCAAATTGTTTGGTTTTGAAATTACGTGGGGCATAGGTAATGAGGAAAACGCTACCGAAACTGCAATCTTTTACGATGGCAAATGCCATAAAATCGGGAAAGTCGATGTCGAATATCAGCCAGATGGACGGTGGCTTGATAAATGGATTTTTAAGGAAGAAAATGGTAGATTTCAACTTACAATGACGCCGTTTTATGACAACAAAGTTGGGACTATTATTGGATGCGTTGGGATGAAAACTCATCAAGTACACGGGCTGTGGAATGGAACGGTTACCCTAGATGACAACACTGTGCTAGAAATTAAGGATATGTACGCGTTTTGTGAAAAGGTTTATAATAAGTGGTAAAACATTTAAATGCAGTTAAAATTTTAGTAATCTTAATAATTTTTTTAAATAACCCCTTGACAATATAAAGTTTTGGGGTTATTATATTATAAAACGACCCCCTCCCGAGGGGGTAGGGTAGGAGGCAAGTATGAAAGAATGTTTTTGTAGCGATATCGACACTAGATTAGCTAGTATTGAGGGGCATATTCGAGGAGTTAGACAGATGGTTCGTGACAATAAGGATTGCTCAGATGTTGTGTTGCAGTTATCGGCCGTTGAGGCTGCTGTAAAAAAAGTAAGTAAGATTGTTTTAATAAATCATATTGAGCATTGTGTGCGCGAAGGTGTTGAAAACGGCGATATGTCGGTTTTAGACAGGCTTCTTGAAGTTCTTGACAAGTATAAATAAGGAGTTTTATGAAAAATAATAATAGAAACGAAATAGGTAAAAAAAACATTGCGGGCAGTTGTTGCTGTGGCGGTGAGCACTCTGAAAAGGAAGTAGAGGGCAGTTGTTGCTGTGGCGCTGAACACACTGAAAAGGAAGTAGAGGGCAGTTGTTGCTGTGGCGGTGACCACTTTGAAAAAGAAGTTGAGGGCAGTTGTTGCTGTGTCGGTGACCACTTTGAAAAGGAAGTAGAGGGCAGTTGTAGCTGTGGCGGTGACCACTTTGAAAAGGAAGTAGAGGGCAGTTGTTGCTGTGGCGCTGACCACGCTGAAAAGGAAGTAGAGCACAGTTGTTGCTGTGGCGCTGAACACTCTGAAAAGGAAGTAGAGGGCAGTTGTTGCTGTGGCGCTGAACACACTGAAAAGGAAGTAGAGCACAGTTGTTGCTGTGGCGGTGACCACGCTGAAAAGGAAGTAGAGGGCAGTTGTTGCTGTGGCGCTGAACACAATTCTAAAATTAATAGTTGTTGCGGTGGTAAGCATATTGATTATCAAAAAGACGGCTTTAACAAAGTTGCTTTAAAACTTTCGGTGTCTTTAATATTTCTAGTTTTAGGTTTTTTTAATTGGCACGGAATAAGCAACGGAAGCGGAATTTTGATGGCATTATATTATGTTAATCCATCGTGGGTAACTGTGATAATTTGCGGAATGCCAATTTTCATGTCGGCTATAAGCACAATAAAAAAGAAAAAATTGAACTCATCAGTTCTTATAAGTATTGCAATGATAGCATCAATCGCGCTAGAAATTTTTGGCTTTTATTTTGATTTTAGCGCAGGCGGACACAAGCATAGTTATGTTTTTGCTGCGGGTGAAATTGCATTTCTAATGGCTTTAGGCGAACTTATTGAATCATTAACTGTCAAAAAGTGCAGGTCAGGCATTGAACGGCTTGCTGGATTAATTCCTAAGGAAGCATTTGTTAAGGTTGGAGAAAGGCTTGAAAAACGGTCAATGAGCGAAATTCATATAGGTGACATAGTTGTTGTTAAATCGGGCGAAATGGTTGCGGTAGATGGTTTTGTTGTCGGTGGCGAAGGCTCGATTGACCAATCTTCAGTGACTGGCGAATATCTGCCGGTTGATGTATCGGTGGGCGACACGGTATATGGCGGAACTTTAAATAAAAATGGTGTTATCGAAGTTAAGGTAACAAAAAGTCAAAAGGATATGACCATTGCAAAAATGGCGGAATTGGTGGAAGAAGCCTCGGGTAAAAAAGCTCCAATATCACGTCTTGCAGATAAGTGGGCAGGATATATTGTTCCGATAGTTTTAGTGACTGCTGTTTTGGTTGGTATTATCGCACAATTTGTATTTAAGGTGGGCGCAATAAATTCAATTATCCGAGCAGCGACTGTTTTGGTTGTATTTTGTCCCTGCGCGTTAGCTTTAGCGACGCCAACAGCAATAGCGGCAGGGCTTGGAAATGCGGCCAAAAATGGTGTTTTAATTAAAAGCGGAGCATCGCTTGAAGAACTTAGTCGAGTAAAGACAATATGTTTTGACAAGACGGGAACTTTAACAGAAGGCAAAATTTTATTAGACAGTATATTAGCTATTGGTATTAGTGAAGATGAATTGTTAAAAAAAGTTGCGAGCATTGAGCTTTATTCTGAGCATCCACTTGCAACGGCCATTGTGTCTAAAGCAGAGGGGCTGGAGTACTATACGGCAAAAAATATTATAACGTTGCAGGGAGTTGGGTTAGAAGGCAATGTAAATGGCTCTATTGTCGGCGTGTACAGCTATCAAAAGGCGATTGAACGTGGCGTAGATGTTTCAAATATTAAAAGTGAAGTTGAAATTCAATTAGGGAAAGGCAATACTGTTGTTGTAGCCGTTGTTGATAAAAAGTTATGTGGTATGTTTTCGTTTTCGGACACAATACGCGCAAACGCTGTTGATGTTATTTCAGAACTTAATGAAAGTGGATACAAAACTGTAATGCTTACAGGCGACAATCAAAAAAGCGCTGAATATATCGGCGAAATTTGTAAAATATCTGAAGTTAAACACAGCTTGATGCCTGAAGCAAAACTCAAAGCGATTGCAGATATGCAGGCAAGCGGACAAAAAGTATGTATGCTCGGAGATGGAATTAACGATGCGCCATCATTAAAATTGGCAGACGTAAGTTTTGCTATGGGCGCGTTAGGAAGTGATATAGCTATTGATACGGCAGATATTGCAATTTTAAATAGTGATTTAAACAAATTTGGCGACACGCTGAAGTTAGCCAAGCGTTCTATATTTGCAATAAAGCGCAACATAGTAATTGCGATGATGGTAAACGTACTAGCGGTTATAGCGTCTACATTAGGTTGGTTAAACCCTGTTTCGGGCGCATTGGTGCATAATTGTACATCAATTTTAGTAGTACTTTCATCAGCGATGCTTTTAAAAAGCAAGGGAAGAAAACAAGCGCATTATTAAATTAAAAAAGCCATATGAAAAATAAACTATAAGCAATATTTTTTATGTGACAACTTTATTGACGTACGTATATTAATAAATAATAAAATTAAATAATAAATAATAAAGTAAAATACAAACAAGAAAACGCTGTATATACAGCGTTTTCTTGTTTGTATACAAAAACAATTTTTACATTAAATCGAAATTAATAATTTGTAAAATACTATCTAAAAAAACAGTTTAATCAATAAAAGCAAATAAAAATTTATATTTTACGATATAAAACGATTAAGCTAAAATACGTTTAGTTGTTTTATTTAATTCACGATAAACCACTTCAGGCGAAATGCCAATATTAAAATTACCATTTTCATAAAGTATTTTACCTGCAACCATAGTCATCATAATGTTTTTTTTGCTGCCCGCGTATACGATATTTTTGGGAATATTATTTTCAGGTTGCATATTAGGTTCATTCATATTAATGAGTATAATGTCGGCCTGTTTCCCGACGGACAGGGTATCGCAGTTGTCTAACCTCATAACTTTAGCTGAACCAACCGTAGCCATTTTAAGAACATCATTTGCATCTAATTGACTAGCATCCCACGTTTCAACTTTTTGTAATATCGAGCAGGTAAACATTTCCTTAAAAAAGTCAAGGCTATTGTTTGAGGCTGGGCCATCTGTGCCTAACCCGACATTTACACCCTTTGCGAGATATTTGGTTAGTGGCGCAATTCCGCTAGCTATTTTAGCGTTGCATGCTGAATTGGTGATTACGCCAACGTTTTTCGACTTTAAAATATCGATTTCGTCATCTGAAAGGTGAATACTATGAAATGCTCCACCGCCATAATCCCAAAATCCCAAACTGCTTAAATATTCAGTAGGCGAAAGGCCGTTGCGTTTTATGCAATCTTCGCGTTCGCCGCGCCCCTCTGAAAGATGAGTGTATGACGGAGCTTTAAGTGTGTGGATTGCTTTGCAAATTTCCTCAAGCATTGGACGCGGAGTAGTGTATTCGGCGTGAAATCCAATTTGATAGCTGACCAATGGAGAAAGCGTATTCCATAAATCATATTCAGTTAAAAGCTGGTTGTATACTGTTTCTGTTGAGCTTGTAATTGAATTGTATCCACTACAAAATACGCCTCTAAATCCTGTGTCGAGAAAGGCTTGTATACAATCGCGTTCAAAAAAATACATATCAAAAGTTGCAGATATGCCACTTGTTAAATATTCCATAATTGCCAATACTGTACCCCAATAAACGTCTTGACCTGTTGCTTTAGCCTCGAAGGGAAATACTTTTTTGTAAAGCCAATCTTGAAGCGGAACATCGTCGGCAAGCGAACGCAAATATGTCATAGGCGAGTGCGAATGACCATTTTTGAACGAGGGCATAAGTAAATTATTTTTACAATCTATTTCCCTGTCCCAAATGTGATTTTCGTTTTTGGGCGCGCCGACTAAAATAATTTTATCATTATTTACCCAAACTTCACCCGATATTATGTTAAGTGTTTCCATTGTTAAAATGCGAGCGTTGTAAAATCGTATTTTCATATTAACCTCAAAGTAAATTATTGAATTTAAATAAGTTCAGTTTAAAAATATTAATTTCAAATTGTACTAATAAATTGTGACAATTAAAATATTGAAATAGATTGTATTGATAGGCATTGTTATTTCAAATGAGATGTTTATTAGTTTTGTATTTTGTTAAAGAACTTTATAATGCTACAAATAAAATGCCATAATTGTAAACAATAATATTTAACGTTTGCCTTTGTCGTAAATTTCGCCGAGCGCGCGAGGAGCGCGATTTTTTTTGCTAAAGAATATTAATACAAGCAAAGTAATAGCGTAGGGTAGCGCTGCGAAAAGTGTTGTGTTTACAGTGCTTGTGATGTGGAAGCCTTCAATAGAGCTTATATAGTTGGCCGATGACTTAACAAATGCAAATAGCATACACGCGCCAAACGTTGGTAAAATTTTCCAGTTTCCGAAAATAAGGGCGGCGATAGACAGGTAGCCATAGCCTACAAAGAAAAGATATGCCGCAAACTGCGAGGAAAGGGAATATGCAAAGCACATACCGCCAATGCCTGACAACGCGCCCGAAATCATAACTGCCGAAAAGCGTATTCGTGTTACATTTATGCCAGCTGCATCGGCCGCTTGAGGGAACTCGCCACACGCGCGAAGGCGCATACCGAATCGAGTTTTATATAGTACCAACCAACAAAATACTGCAATGACAACAATGATAATTTCAAATGTATAGATATTTGAAAAAAGGCCACCTAAATAAGGAATTTCAGAAAGACCAGGGATAGAAAACCTACCTGCGATACCAATACGGAATTTTCCGTCAGCTGAGGCGTGAAACAACTTTTCGTTTATGGTAGGGACTAAAAATGCTGTTAGGGCAGTTGCAAGAATGTTCATTACAACGCCTGAGATTACCATATCGGCCTTCATTATTACGCAGAGAAACGCGTGAAGGAGCGCGAATAGCGCGCCACCGATAGCGGCTGCAATAATAGCGACGTACATAGCTTCGGTTGATTGCACGCCTTTACCTGTAATAAGCACAGCGACAAGCGCGCCAAAGAAAGCGCCGAAGCCCATAAAGCCCTCAAGCGCAAGGTTTGTTATGCCACTTCTTTCAGAAAAGATACCGCCGATTGCGATAATAAATAGAGGTAAGCCAAAAGATAGCATATCAGTTAAAATGGAATCCATTAGATATCCTCCTTTTGATTATTGTTTTTAATTTCATTGTTATTTTCAGTTGATTTTTCATTAGGCGCGATGTCCGTGCCACTTTGTAAAGTATCGGTTGTTTCGGGTGGAATTACGTCAGTGGTTTCAATCGAACCGACAGTTGTTGTTTCAATAGGTTTGTACTTTTCTTCTAATATTTCGGCATATTTCATAATATAGTGTTTTACAAACGCTCCGCACGCGCTGAATAATAGCAGCAATCCAATAATGAGCGACGGTATTTGTGTGGAAACGCCCGCTTTTGCTTGCATATATACACTGCCGCTATTCATACCCGAAATTAGAAATGAGGCAACGACAATGCCTAGCGGATGTGAATTTCCAAGCAGGGTAACAGCAATCGCGTCAAAACCTGTTGAAATTAAAGTTTCGGGTTTAATTGAGTTTGTAGCGCCCAAAAAATAAGTAACACCGGCAAGGCCAGCGAGCGCGCCCGAAATAGTCATTGCGAGTACAATATTTTTGCCTACATTAATGCCTGAAAAATTTGAGGCTTTACGATTTAAACCGACTGCTTTAATTTCGTAACCTATTTTGGTTTTCTTTAATAAAAACCAAACAAGAACGCAAAATATAACGGCGATAATAAATCCGATTGAAAAAATAACATTTACCTTGCCAGCAGGGACAGACATAAGAGAAAGCCTAGAGGCGTCGGAAATTGGATTAGATGAGCGAGTAATGGTATTTAAGTATTTGCTTGAAATGAAATACGATACTACATACAAATAAATGTAGTTAAACATAATACTTTGCACAACTTCGTTGATATTGAATTTAAATTTAAGAAAGCCCATAATCGCGCCAGTTGCCGAGCCGATAACGATACCAACTAAAAGTACAAGTACGCGACTTGCTCCAGCGCCTAATCCGCTGTAACCGATAAGAACGGTAGCAACGAAACCCGAGATAATCATTTGCCCCGACACACCGATATTAAACAGCCCAGCCTTTAAAGCGACTGCTACGGCAAGAGCTGCAAAAATCATTGGAGTGACATTATTTACAAGCGTCATAAAGTCGGTAAGTTGTGATTGACCACCGCCGTATCTTGCTTTAGGCAGTAACCCTGCGCCTTGAAACATACTTTCAAGAGCGAGGCTAGGTTGCGCGCCGATTATGCGCAATATAATCGCAGCAAATAAAAATGAAATTAAAATTGAATTAATAGGGATAACCCACGCTTGCAGGGCAGGCCGTTTTGAAAAAGAAATAAAGCCTTTTCGCAAAACAATTTTTAATTTACTTAAAAAAAGTTTTAAGCGATTTTGGTTGTCGGGAAGTTGATTAAGATTATTGTCCATTTTGTTTTACCCCCATCATAAAGCTACCAACTTCGCGTTCGGAAAGGGAGTCGCGTGGTGCAATTTTTTCAAGATGTCCGTTGTAAATAATGCCGATAGTATCTGCAAGATTCATAATTTCTTCAAGTTCAAGCGAAATAAGTAAAATAGCTTTTCCTTTAGTTCTTTCGGTTAAAATAAGTTGCCAAACATGTTCAATCGCGCCGACGTCTAAGCCTCGAGTAGGTTGAACGAAAATCATAAGTTTGTTAGACAGTTCAATTTCGCGGCCGATTATGGCTTTTTGTTGATTTCCGCCACTCATAGAACGCGTATTTGTCCTAGCGCCTTGACCAGTACGAACATCGTATTTGGCGATAATTTTGTCAGCGTAGCTGTAAATGCTTTTATGGTTTAAAATGCCGTGCTTGGAGTAGGGTTGACTGCCGATGTTTTTAAGCACAATATTTTCGGCTAACGATTGGTCTAAAATTAAACCAACGTTTTGCCTATCTTCAGGAATATATGAAATACCTTTTTCGATACGCGATTTAACGCTTATTTTAGATATATCTTCATCATCAAGCAAAACGTTGCCACTGCTTGTTTTCATAAGTCCAACAATGCAGTCGGCAAGTTCAGTTTGCCCGTTGCCACTTACGCCAGCGATTGCAAAAATTTCGCCTTCGCGAACTTCAAAAGAAATATCTTTAACGCATTGAACTTTGGAAATATTTGTAGCGCAAAGATTTTCGATTTTTAAAACCACTTTGCCAAAGTTAGCGGGTGTTTTTTCAATCGAAAATAAAACTTCTCGGCCTACCATAAGATTAGCCATTTCAGTTGTAGAAGTGGTTGCAGTATTTAAAACCTCAATAAGTTTACCTTGGCGCAAAACGGCGCAACGGTCGGCTATACTTTTAATTTCCTCTAATTTGTGTGAAATTAATATTATTGTTTTTCCGCTATCGCGTAGTCCCCTAATAATTTCAAGCAAAAACTCGATTTCTTGTGGAGTTAAAACAGCCGTGGGTTCGTCAAAAATCAAGATTTCGGCATCGCGATACAACATTTTTAAAATCTCAACGCGCTGTTGAGTTGAAACGTTCAGATTTTCAATTTTGTCAGTAGGATTTACCTCTAAACCAAACTTCTGACTTATTTCCTTAACCTTCAGATTGGCATTTTTTATATCAAGGAAGGGAGTTTTTATATGGAATTTATCCTTTCCTGTTTTTTTCTTAATTAATTCAATATTTGGAATATTAACGCACATTCTAGGCTCGTTGCCTAAAATAATGTTTTCGGCAACAGTGAAGGGCGGTATCAACTTAAAGTGTTGATGCACCATACCAATGCCTAATGCGGTAGCGTCGTTAGGGCTAGTAAGTTTTACTTTTTCGCCACGCACATAAATTTCGCCTTCGTCTGGTTCGTATAGCCCAAAAAGCATACTCATAAGAGTAGATTTACCTGCGCCATTTTCGCCCAACAAGGCATAAATTTCACCTTTTTTAATTTGTATACTCACATTATCGTTTGCCACGACTCCCGGGAAACGTTTTGTGATATTTCGCATTTCAATTATAAAGTCGTCCATTGTATCTCCTAAAAAGGAGAGAGAGGAGATAACTCCCCTCTCAAGATTAAATATTAAGCGTGCGCTGCGGGAGTTTGTGGAACACCAACTGCAAAACTAGCGAAAGTAACGCCGTTAAAGTTTGCCGATGGAATAATTGTGCCAGCTTTAATAGCCGCATAAGCTGCGTCAACAGCAGTGATTGTTGTTGGTTTTAATTGGCTTGAAGTAGCATCTTTAATATAGCCAGTGTAATCGCCAGTAGCATTTAAGAAGGCATTTGTATTACCTTTAAAGCGGTGGAATGAATAGTCAACCAAAGCATCATAAACTGATTTGTTTAAAACTTTCAACGCGCTAGTTAAAACTACGTTTGCGCCAGCCGAACCACTCTTAAATCCGTTATTATATTCGTTAGCGTCACAACCGATAACCTTAACATTGGCTGTGGCTTCTTTAGCTGCCGTGAACACACCATTGCCAGCTCCGCCTGCTGCTACGAAAATAATGTCGCAACCTTGAGCGATAAGTGCGTCGCCTACTGTTTTGCCTACGGTAGCGTCGGTAAATGTACCAAGATAGTTGCCATAATACTGTGTGCCTGCGTTTTCGCCACCACGACCTGCGAGTTCAACAATCTGAACGGGAGTCCAACCTGCTTCATCTTTCTTTTGGCTGTTGATGTAGTTTACGCCAGAATAGAAGCCCCATTGATAGTTGACATTACTTGGGAATGCGATACCATTGACAACAGCTACTTTTTTTGTGGTTGTTTCAAGGGCTGCCGCAACACCTGCTAAAAATCCGCTTTCTTGCTCGGCATATTGAACAGCGTACAAATTGCTTATTGCAATAGGATTAAATGAAGCGTCATTAACAAAACTGTCGATAAGCATAAAGCATACCTTTGGATTAGCCTCAGCTATTGTTTTTAACCCTGCGGTGCCAAATTGAAAACCTGATAAAACGATAACGTCATATTCTGTAACAATGGCTTCGATACCCGGTTTTAAAGCGGTTTCCCAATCCATATTAGTGATGTTTACGTTTTTGTAATTAACCTTATCATAGCCATAATCTTTGCACTTGGCAGAAAAATTTGTAACGCCTTTAAAGACATCGCCATTGAAATTTCCATCGTCAACACCCGATGGACTGGTGACAACAGCTACGCGTAGCACTTTTTCGTTAGTTGCATCATTATTACCACAGCCTGCAAGCATAACAAAACAGGTGGCTAGGAGCGCAACCGATAAAACGATTGCTAAAAGTTTTTTTAGTTTCATAAAAGCCTCCTCGATTTTTTTCACATTTAAGTGTTATATTTATTATCCGTTAGAATAATATTTTTCATTTAAGAGCCTTAAGGCTTTCGGAAAAGGGTGGACGCAAAACTCCTTTTTCCGTCACAATACCTGCAATAAGAGAGTGGTCGGTAACGTCGAATGCAGGGTTGTATGTTTTAACCCCTATTGGAGCCATTCGTTTAGTATAGTACAATTCGGCAATTTCATTTCCGTCGCGAAGTTCAATTTCAATATCCGCGCCACTTTTACACGTAAAATCAACAGTAGATGACGGCGCAAACACGTAAACGGGAATTTTATAGTATTTAGCGAGTATCGCAACACCGCTTGTCCCTATTTTGTTGGCGGTATCGCCATTTGACGCAATTCTATCCGCTCCAACAAAGCAAGCATTAATTTTGCCACTTTTCATTACAATACTAGCCATATTGTCGCAAATTAACGTAACGTCAACGCCAGCGGAATTTAATTCAAAAGCAGTAAGTCTAGCTCCTTGAAGCAATGGACGTGTTTCGTCGGCAAAAACTTTAACATTAAGCCCGCGTTCCTGCGCTAAAAGAATAGGCCCTAACGCTGTGCCATATTCTGACGTAGCTAAAGGACCTGCATTACAGTGTGTCAAAATACCATCGTTATCTTTTATAAGCGACAATCCTGCTTCACTAATTGCTTTGCACATTAGCTTGTCTTCATTATTTATAAGGAAAGCCTCATTGCGAAGTTTTTCGATGACATTATTTTCGTTTGAGTGGTCAACTACTGCTAACATTCGAGCAATCGCCCAAGATAAGTTTACTGCGGTGGGGCGCGACGAATTTAAAAATGACGTAAGTTCTAAAAATTTTAATTTAAAGTCATTATATGGCGACAACTTCATTGAGCGCGCTAGTACATAACAAGCGTAGCCTGCAAAAATTCCAATAGCGGGCGCACCGCGTACTTTTAACTTAAAGATAGCTTCAAAACACTGTGTGGCATTAAATAATTCCAAATATTTAATTTCATTTGGAAGGGCAGTTTGGTCAATAATTATGACGCTATTTTCATCTTTAGATAATTTAATATTAACTAATTTCATTGTTACCTCAAAATCTCAACATAACTTTTAAAACTTCGAACGCTTATCTAAATTAATCAAAATAAAAGTATTACCATTTTAACCGATATTAAGTATAAAAAACAAAAAATATTTTAAATTATAAATATTTTACCACATTGCATAAAACAATATCAATAAAATACTTCCGCTTTATTTTAAAACTTTAATCAAAAAATCCAACTTTAAATGCCTTGGAATAAAACGCCTGTTCAAAATTGGATAAACTATAAAGTTCAATTTTAGGCAAGGGCAATTTGTTTGTTTGAAGCAACGTCAAAGCCTTTTCAAAATTGCCACATCTACTTCCAATAATCGTAATTTCATTTACTACAACTTGACTCATATTTAAAGTTACATTTTCGGCGGTAGTGCTTTTAAGTACCACGCGTCCACCGCTTTTTACGTGGCTTAGCGCGTATATTATGCCATTACTTGCGCCAGTCGCCTCAAATACTACATCAAACTCGCGTTCTGTAAATGTACAAGCGGTTGCGTACTGTTTAAAATTATCAAGTTTGCTTGCGCTGTGACCTAAAACTGTTATATCGTTTGAATGGCTAACCAATGCGCAATAAATCATATATGCCAAACGTCCGTCACCAAGTATCAAAACGCTATCCGATAAAGCTAGTCGCGCTTGTTCAACTGCGTTTATGGCGGCGGCCAACGGCTCGCAATATATCGCAACATTATCCGCTAAGCTCGATGGAACAGGGTGAATAAGCCTATTCGGTAAAGTGATATATTCAGCAAAACAACCATCATAGCCAGTAATTCCCAACGCTTTACGCGACTTGCAATGTTTTTCTAACCCACTTTTACAATAATCGCATTGACCGCAGCCTATGTTAAGTTCACCTACAACGCGCTGACCAATTAAAGATGTTTGCTTGCTTTCAACAACAACGCCAATAAATTCGTGGCCAAGTATTCCTCTAAAATTTTTATAACCTTTTATAATTTCGCGGTCAGTATTGCATATCGCGCTAAATTTAACCTTAATTAACGCTTCGTCAAAATTAGGAACAGGGCAAGGCAAGTTTTCGCTATAACTTAAATTTTTTCCGTCAAAAAATAATCCTTTCAAGCCGTACTCCTTATTTAGTCCTTTCCTTAAATATTATTATAAAACATTAAGGTTGCTAAGTCAATAATAGTTTTACACTTTTTGGAAATGTATACTAATTTGTATTACGTTAAAATTTATAAAAAAGTAAATACAAAATTAGTTTAATTTATAATCAAATGTATATTGTTTAAATACTAAGTTGACATTTAATTAAAGTTACAATGTTTTGCCTATATTTTGGATACTCAATCGAACTAATTGTTTAAATATCGGGGCAACGCGAGAAGCCGTTTCATTTACTTCTTCGTGCGATAAAGGTGAGTTGGAAATACCTGCCGCCAAATTGGATATCATTGAAATTCCACAAATACGCATACCCGCGTGACGCGCTGCCATTGCCTCAACTGCGGTAGACATTCCCATAGCGTCCGCGCCAAGTGTTTTGAACATTCTTATTTCCGCAGGAGTTTCAAAGTTTGGGCCAGTAAGCTGACAATATACACCCTCCATAAGACGTATTTTTTCGTTTTTAGCTGTTTGCCTAATTATTTCGCATAGATTTTTGTCATATACGTTTGTCATATCCGGGAAGCGAACTCCCAGTTCGTTAATGTTTTTCCCAATTAAGGGCGACGGAACAAAGTCGCTTATATGGTCAGTTATTAACATAAAATCACCCACGCGGAAACCGTCGCCTAAACCTCCGGCGGCATTTGTCAAAAACAAAACTTCCGCGCCAAATAGGCGCATTAATCGGGTGGGAAGCACCACGTCTTCCATTGAATAGCCTTCATAAAAATGCACGCGTCCCTGCATTATGACCGTTTCAATGCCATTGACTAGCCCAAATACAAAACGACCCTTGTGACCAGCTACGGTTGAACGCGGAAAACCATCAATTTCCTCATAAGGAATTGCGGATACTACATCAATAGTGTCGGCAAAATCGCCCAATCCACTGCCCAATATTAGCGCAACTT
Organism: Clostridia bacterium; assembly: GCA_036654095.1. Classification (GTDB taxonomy): domain Bacteria; phylum Bacillota; class Clostridia; order Christensenellales; family CAG-917; genus JAVVSR01. The sequence continues at coordinate 4,649 of JAVVSR010000013.1, read as the reverse complement.
TCGGCCTAAACGGAATTTTAGCTTTTACAGAATTGTACACCATAATTAATTTATCATATACAGTCATAATGTTACCTCTTTTATAATTTTATTAAATGGCTATATGCTTGTCAACTTGCGATTATTGTATACATTAGATGGTAAATTAAATTTAAAAACTATTCTTAAATAAGATAAAAGGCTTTTTGTAAATATCATATAAATTTGTAATTGGGCGCATACCATCATAAGTGCAAATAGGGCAGAATTGTAATTTTTGCTTTAAACTTATCAATTATATGTTTTAGTATAATGTTATTGTCATAAAATGTCAATATACTTACAAAATTAAGTAAAATACTTGAAAACTAAAAAAATCCTAATATAAAAATTAAGCGTAGCTGATGTTTTAACAAAATAAATAGTATTAAAATTCATATTTGTCGCAAATGAGGTTTTAACAGTTTTAAAAACAAATTTTTTTACTATATGGACAATATAATTGACAATCAAGTGTTAAATAAGTATAATCGGATTATTGTTTGACAAAACGCTTGGAGAGATGGCTGAGCTGGTCTAAGGCGCACGACTGGAAATCGTGTGTACAATTAAATGTACCTAGGGTTCGAATCCCTATCTCTCCGCCAGAAAGAGCCAAATCCGAATAACTTATGTTATTGGGGTTTGGTTCTTTTTTTGTTCTCTTTTACTATACTTTTTAGCAAAAATTTAGTATAATTATTTTAATATTATTTTTTTGGAGAAAAAACATGACATGGAAAGAACAAGTATATGAATTATTGGAAAACTTAGGCGGCCACGCTTATTTAAAGGATATTTACAATGAATTTTTGATCAATGGAAAAAAAGAGAAGGTCACTAATTTTAAAGCCTCAATAAGAGATGCTCTAGAAAAATCGAGTAGTGATTCTGAAAAATATGATGGTGACTCCGATTTATTATATATGGTTGAAGGCAAGGGGCATGGACATTGGGGAATAAAAAATTATGATAATCCAATAATTGAGTTAACACAAGAAGATGATGAATTTGAAGAAGGCAAAGAAAGCCTTAAGGACCATTTAAAAAGAGAGAGAAATCAATACCTTATAACGCTGGCTAAAAAAGATTTCAAAAAGAAGAATGGTAACCTTTTTTGTGAAATATGTGGATTTGATTTCGCTAAAACATATGGTATTTTAGGCGAAAACTTTATTGAAGCTCATCACATTAAGCCTATTAGTGAAATGAAAACAGGAGATAAAACCCAATTGGAAGATATTATCATGGTATGTTCCAATTGTCACAGCATGCTACATCGAAAAAGACCATGGTTGAGCAAGGCAAATCTAGCAAACATTTTAAAAAGATAAAAATTAGCATATTTTTATAATATTTGTGTTATTATAATATTATTTTAGCCACATTATATCAAAATAGCCGTGCAATGCCAAGTTAATGGATATTGCACGGCTTTAATATTTTAAACGACATATAAGGATTTTTTGTTGGAGTAATTGTATAAATTTCTATTTTATTTTTATAAAAAATTGTTTAATCAACAGGCATATTTATTGTTTTGTCAACAGGCATATTTATTGTTTACCAATACGCGTATTTATAGTTTATCAATAGACGTATTTATTGTTTAGTCAACAGGCATATTTATTGTTTAATCAACAGGCATATTTATTGTTTATAAACAGGCATATTTATTGTTTAATCAATAGGCATATTTATAGTTTATCAATAAGCATATTTATTGTTTTGTCAATAGACATATTTATTGTTTAGTCAACAGGCATATTTATTGTTTAATCAACAGGCATATTTATTGTTTATCTTAGTTTACTTTTGGATATAATATATATTTGTCGCAAGATTATAAATATTGTTAGCGTATTTAAAACTTTTTGCGATTAATTTTATGATTAGACTGAGTATTTTTATACAGAAATATAGTATTGTGCTAAAATTTTGCTAAAATTATAATGTTTGTACAAATTTTACTAAATATATAGTATAATAAAAAATGAGGTAAGCAAATTGGAAAACACGGTTACATACATATCCAAATTACTTGGAGAAAAGTTAAAGACACTTGTCCAATCAAAGGTGGGCGCAATAATTGCTCCAGCAGGATACGGAAAAACGACAGCTACGCATTTGGTGTTTGGCGATATTCCTTTATTGCAACAGCATTGGTTTACGGCTGACAAAACGAAGGGCAATTTTGATGGCGAGTTATACGATTGGTTTTTAAACGAGCTTGAAAACATTGATATAAGTTGCGCAAATCAACTTAGGGCGATTGGATATTTTAATAGAGTTAATCGATATGATGTTAAAAATGTTTTAAAAAAGATAAATGTCAATGAGGAACATTACATTATAATTGACAATTTGCAATATATTACAAACGAATTTGCTGACATTTTAATATCGGCGTTAGCTACAAGCGAATGTAGCCTGCTACATTTGATAGTGCTGTCGCAATATGTTAATGAAAAGCAGAAACGGATTTTTAGTGAATGTGGTTGTTTTTTCATAACAACGCAAGATTTATTGCTTTCAAAAAACGACATAAGAGAATTTGGGTGTTGGCTAGGTGTTGAATTGGCGGATAAAGATATTGAAAGTCTTTTGCAAAAAACAGATGGCTGGATAGTATTTGTGGTGTTATATTTGCAAAAGGCTAAGGAGTATAGCGCAACGCAAAATTCGACAATTCAGGACATAATAAGCGCAAACGTGGATATCGACTCATTGTTGTGGGATATTTGCTGGTCTAAAATTGACATAGCTGAAAGACATTTTTTGATGTATTTTACTGTTTGGCAAACAATGACATACAGTTGTTTTTTGCATATAAGCAAACATGATGATTTGGCCATTGATGAAGAAAGGGCGCGCGCATTGATGACTAAAATGCCGCTAATAAAATTTGAATCGATGACGAACAGTTTTACAATGCACAATCTTTTCAGAGATTTTATTATGCTAAAGTTTAACGATATTTTGGCTGAAGAAAAAAATGGTATATTGATAATCGCGGGCGAGTTTGAAAAGGAAAGGAGCAACAAGCGAAAAGCGGTAGAGTTATTTTATAAGGCGCGGAGTTATCAAGATTTGCTTTCGTGCGATATGAGCGGTATGTTGATGGAAAATTTGGGTGGTGTGGAATTTAAAGAAATAGCGCTTGACGTTTACAAAAATTGTGATGAAGAAACGCTATGCAAATTTCCGATATCGGCGCTAAGGTTGTGTTACGCGTTGTATGGCGCGGCGCTATTTGCGGAGTATAACGATTTTATTTTAAAGCTTAAAAATGTTGTTGAAAAAAGTGGCGATAGAAATTTAATTGGCGAATGGATGATGGTATCGGCATTTCGAGTGTTTCCTAATGTGATCAAAATGACCGCAATATATGAAAAAGCGGCAAAACTATTGGAGCATCCATCAAAAGTTTTCACATATGAAGAGCCATATTTATTTGGTTGCACGTCAATGTGGTATCTTTTTTATTCGCAAGTTGGGCAAATGGAGAAAGTTGCAGACGAAATTGATAAAATGATTGCGCGGTACAACACATTAACAAATGGTCAAGCGGCAGGCGCCGAAATGCTTTATCGAGGCGAGGCATATTGTGTGCAAGGTCGGTTTGATGAGGCTGAAATTTTGGTGCGCACGGCTGCGAGAATGGCTGAAGTTAAAAAGAATGTTTCGGTAGTATATGGTTCAGCTTTAATATTGGGCATAATATGTGTATATAAAGATGACATGATAGGCTTGGAAGAAGCTGTAAAATATTTAGAAAATCGCGCTATTTGTTATGATTTTATGCAGGATACGGCGCTAAATAAATATATGACCGAAACCGTGCGCGGATATTTATTGGCGCTATTATTGGAAACACAGGATAGTAGCGTGTGGACAAGGGAGTGGACTTGTAGCGGAACGGAACTAACATTTACCAATTTTATGGCAAAGACAACTCAGATAACCGATTTGATATTGCACAAGGAGTACAAAAAGGCGATTGCTAATATTGAGGCAACGCTTAAACTTGATAAACGGCTAATTTCATTGCCAACAGAAAACTTTATGCGCGTGGGTTTAGCGTTATGCTATCTTGCGGTTGGCAACGTTAAGGTCGCATCGCAAAATTTGGAATTTTCGTTGTCGCTGTCTGAGAAGGATAAAAACTATACTTTTTTAGCTTGTTTTCGCAAGTATCTAGCGATATTGATGATGTTTCCCAGTATAAAGGAAAAGCACAAAGTTGCTATTGATGAAATTAAAAATTTAAATCTTAGCTATTCAATCGTACGTAAAAAGGCGATATTCGATTTTGTATTATCTGAAAATAGCGCCATTGCAGAGCTTACCGACAGAGAGCTTGAAGTTGCCAAATTGGCTGCCGCGGGCAAGCGAAATAAGGAAATTGCTAAAGAATTGTTTGTGTCCGAATACACCATTAAAAATCATCTTGCGATTATTTATCAAAAATTAAATATAGATAGGCGAAGCAGGTTAATTGATATGTTAAAATAAAACCTTAAAATAAACCAAGTTAAATAGTAAAATAAAATAAAATAAAATATGTCTTTTCAATTTTTATTTTCAATGTTAAAAAATAGTCCATATGGACTATGCCAAAACGTTGAACT
>JAVVSR010000012.1:61013-61146 GCA_036654095.1 Clostridia bacterium | reverse complement strand
GAATGTGCTGTTGCTGTAAAAGGCGACATTGAAAGATAATAGAAAGTATATTCAAGCCATTTATTGATTTGTGAAATCAAAAAAAGTATGGTCTAAGTATGACTATATTATTTAGACGTTTTAGGTTTTAAAA
>JAVVSR010000012.1:16626-60913 GCA_036654095.1 Clostridia bacterium | reverse complement strand
GAATGTGCTGTTGCTGTAAAAGGCGACATTGAAAGATAATAGAAAGTATATTCAATCCCTATTTATTTATAAATATAAAGAAAATGGATAGGCAAAATGAATAAGTAAAATTTATTGTATTGTTTCTATTAGATTGACAAAAAACAATATTTCTATTATTATATAACGTAATATTAATGTAAATAAATTTTGCGCCTACACGCGCAAGAGAGGTGTATATGGCTAAGATAATTATATCAAAAGAGGCTTGTAAAGGCTGTGGATTATGCGTTCTTGCTTGTCCTAAAAAAATCCTTGCCATTTCCGCTTCGGAAAGCAATGACAAGGGTTATTATATTGTTGAAGTACAAAATCCTGAAAAGTGCATCGGCTGCGCCGCTTGTGCTATCACTTGTCCCGATTGCGTAATTGAGGTGGAAAGATGACAGAAAAAAAATTAATGAAAGGTAATGAAGCAATAGCTGAAGCTGCAATTCGTGGAGGTTGTAGGTTTTTTGCGGGATATCCAATCACTCCGCAAAACGAAATTCCCGAGTATATGAGTTGGCGGTTGCCTGAAGTTGGAGGCACGTTTATCCAATCGGAAAGCGAAGTTTCGGCAATAAATATGATATATGGCGCGGCGGGGGCAGGTTGTCGTTCAATGACAAGTTCGTCAAGCCCCGGTATTAGTTTAAAGCAAGAAGGCATTTCATATATGGCTGGAGCTGAACTTCCTTGCGTAATTGTAAATATGGTTAGAAGCGGCCCCGGTCTTGGTGGAATTCAGCCTGCGCAAAGTGACTATTTTCAAGCGGTTAAGGGTGGCGGTCACGGCGACTATAAGTTGTTGGTATACGGGCCAAATTCCGTTCAAGAATGTGTGGATATTATTTATAATGCTTTTGATAAAGCCGACAAATATCGGTTGCCTGTTATGATATTAGGCGATGGTATGTTGGGTCAAATTATGGAGGCGGTTTCTTTACCCGAGATGAAGGATTTAACAAAACTTCCAACAAAGGAATGGGCGGCCTCGGGCGATGGAATTGGGAAAAACAGAAGGATTATAAACAGCTTATATATTGAACCTGACGAACTTGAAGCTATGAACCGTAAACTTTTTGCTAGATATGATGAAATGGCAAAAAATGAAGTTAAGTATGAAGAATATCGTTGTGAAGATGCCGAATTGGTTATTACGGCATATGGTACGGTTGCAAGAATTGTAAAAAGCACTGTAAATATGCTGCGTGAAAAAGGCATTAAAGTTGGGCTTTTACGTCCGATAACATTGTTTCCGTTTCCAAGTGAAGCATTTTTAAAAGTTGCAAAGCAGTCGTCGGTAAAAGAGTTTGTTTGCGTTGAGCTTTCAATGGGTCAAATGATTGAGGACGTTCGTCTTGCGACAGAATGTTTAAAACCGATAAAGTTTTTTGGCAGAAGCGGTGGAAACGTTATGACTCCCGAGGATATCGAAGAGTTTATTTTAGGGGAGGTAAAGTAATATGACTAAAGTATTTTCTAAAACAAAAATGTTGACCGACGTACCTATGCATTATTGCCCCGGTTGTACGCACGGCATTGCGCATAGACTTATCGCGGAGGTTCTTGAGGAAATCGGCGCAGAAGGACATTGTGTTGGTATTGCGCCTGTTGGTTGCGCAGTTTTTGCGTATAATTATTTTAACTGCGATATGTTAGAAGCCTCGCACGGTCGCGCACCCGCGGTGGCTACTGGCGTAAAACGCGTTAATCCAAGTAACATTGTTTTTGCTTATCAGGGCGACGGCGATTTGGCGTCAATAGGTATGGCGGAAATTATACACGCCGCGACTCGTGGCGAAAAAATTACTATTATTTTTATTAATAATGCAATTTACGGCATGACGGGCGGTCAAATGGCGCCAACAACGTTGGTTGGGCAAAAAGCGACAACTTGCGTATATGGTCGCGACCCGTCAGTTAATGGAAATCCTATTAAAGTTTGCGAATTGCTAGCGACACTTACAGGGCCAACTTTTATTGAACGCGCGTCGCTTTGTGACGTTAAACATATTGTTGCTGCAAAAAAAGCTATTAGAAAGGCTTTTCAACACCAAATAGATGGTAAAGGTTTTAGCTTTGTTGAGCTGTTGTCAACTTGCCCTACAAACTGGCATATGACTCCTGAACAATCGCTTAATTACGTAAAAAACGATATGGAAGCTTTATTCCCTTTAGGCACTTTTAAGGAGGTTGAATAATGAATAAAATTGTAATTGCAGGTTTTGGTGGTCAAGGAGTGTTGTCGTTGGGGCAGTTTATCGCATATGCCGCGTTATATGAAAATAAAGCTGTAACGTGGTTGCCGTCATATGGCCCAGAAATGCGTGGTGGCACGGCTAATTGTAGCGTTGTTGTTGACGATAAAGAAGTTGCGTCGCCGATAATTGCTGTTCCCGATTGCTTAATAGCTATGAATAAACCTAGTTTGGATAAATTTGTAAACAAGGTTCGTAGCGGAGGGCTAATTATTGTCAACAGTAGTTTGATTGCTGAAAAGGTTATGCGTGATGATGTTAAAGTCATTTATGTTGACGCAAATAAGTTGGCTCACGAAGCAGGGAATGATAAAACTGCCAATATTGTTGTGCTTGGCGCGTATATTAAGCACAGTGGCTTGTTTGAACGTGACGTTATGCTTAAAACTATTGAAAAGGTATTTAGCGCAAAACCGAAAGTTATACCCGTAAATCATAAGGCATTTGATATTGGCTTTAATTTATAAGGTTATCAAATTATTTTAAATAAAGTTAAATTAAAGCGAGATGTCTTAAACGACGTCTCGCTTTTTTTAATAAAATATTTTTTTAACATTATTGTATTTTTGATAGTTATGTGATATAATTAGCTATAACTATAATATTCTTATAGTATAAAAAGGAGTTGCGTATAAATGTATAATATAGCGCTGTTGTTTATGGATACAATTTTGTCGGCTACAATTTGGGAGGAGTTTAACATTTTGTTTGCCGAAATGGGTATTCCCGCTGCGATTTGTTTAGCCGTGGGTATCGTATTTATTATTATTGAGATTTTTAGCCCAGGTTTTGGTTTCTTTGGAATTTCAGGAGTTATTTTACTTATTGTTGGAATAATACTTAGAGTCGCTCAAGGCGGAAGTGGCAATCCTTTGGCGCAACTTTTAATGCTTATTTTAATTACCTCAATAATTTTAATAGTCGCATTTATTATTATGTCGAAATCGGCTAAAAAAGGTTGGCTTTCAAGGACGCCAATTATTATGTCAGACGCCGCTGTCCCCACGGGAATTACAGGCGGTACAAATGATTATAGTTTATTGATTGGAAAAGAAGGTGTCGCCGTAACGACACTGCGTCCGTCAGGCATTGCAACTATCGACGGCGAAAGGCGCGATGTAGTTGCGGAAGGTTCATATATCGCTAACGGTTCGCCAATAATCGTGTCTAAAATTGAAGGTGTTAGAATAGTCGTTCGTGAAAAAGATAGTAAAGAACTACAATAATAAAAGTTTTTTGGAGGTTTAAATGTTTATAAACGTACTTGCCGCCGCGTCAACAGTCGGCGTCCTATTAATTGTTTTGGCAGTATTAGCTGTTTTGGTAGCCATTTTCTTGGCGTTTGTGCCAGTCAGCACTTGGTTTAGAGCGTTGGTTTCTGGCGCAAGAATTTCGATGGGGCGTCTAGTTGGTATGCGCTTAAGAAAAATCAATATGCGTATGATAGTTGAGGCATATATCAATGCGACTAAAGCTGGTTTGGAAATTGATATTGTTGAACTTGAAACTCATTATATGGCTGGTGGCGATGTTTTAAAAGTCGTAAACGCTTTGATTTCTGCGCACAGCGCCAATATTGAACTAACACTTGGCACCGCTAAGGCTATTGACCTAGCAGGCCGTGATGTTTTGAACGCTGTTAAAATGTCGGTAAATCCTAAAGTTATTGAAACTCCTATTGTTTCGTCAATCGCTAAAGACGGTATTGAACTTCGCGCAAAGGCTCGAGTTACTGTTCGCGCAAATATTGCTCGACTAGTTGGTGGCGCAGGCGAAGATACTATTATTGCGCGTATTGGCGAAGGTATTGTTACAACAGTTGGTAGCGCTATTTCGCATAAAGATGTTCTTGAAAATCCTGACCGCATTAGTAAAACAGTTTTATCAAAAGGGCTTGACGCAGGTACTGCTTTTGAGATTTTATCCATTGATATTGCTGACATTGATGTTGGCCGTAATATTGGCGCGCAACTTCAAATGGACCAAGCTGAGGCCGACAAGCGTATAGCGCAGGCTAAAGCGGAGGAACGCAGGGCTATGGCTGTTTCGCAGGAACAGGAAATGAAGGCTCGTACACAAGAAATGCGCGCTGAAGTTGTTAAAGCAGAAGCTCAAGTGCCACTTGCGTTGGCTGAAGCTTTTAGAAATGGACGTTTAGGTGTTATGGACTATTACAATATGCAAAATGTTATTGCCGATACTTCAATGCGGAATGCCATTGGTGGGAAAAAATCCGATGAGGAAAAGAAATAATAATGAACACATTTGAAGTAGTAATTGAGTTTTTGCCAATGCTATGTATTGGATTAGGCATTGTGGTTATGTCGATTATAAAAACAAAAAAAGCTCAAGCTAAAAAAGGCAGTCAGCACGAAAGGTCGCTTAAAGATGATAATTTAAATTCCGCAAGCAAAACTTCCGTTGTTTCGTCACCTCCTCCCAAAACCGGTTTTTGGGAAACACTTAAGCAGACCATAAGTGAATTTGACGAAGATAAACCTTTTTCAAGTTTATTAAGAAGTGATGATGATAAATCGTTAGAGGGCGAGTCGCTTACTAAAAACGATAATTCGTCATTAAAGGGCATTTCAAGCATTTCTGGGCACAAGGTAATGGAACCGAATATTTCATCTTCAATGACAAGCAATATGCACGCGCATACAGCAGAAAAGGCGTCAGTTGGCGGCGAAGATGCTCACGTTAAAACGGAAAAGGTTGTGGTATCGGGCAGTTTGGGCGGAGATATTACAGAGGGGTGTGTTGAACACTATGGCACGCGATTTGTAATGGAAGATATGCCGATTAGCGACAGCGATGAAGATGTTGCCGAATTACAAAAGTATATTGTGCTGGGCGAAGTGCTTAATAACCCAAGGTACAAACACAAATACTAAAATCAAAGGCTGTGAGAGTTTTCTTGCAGCCTTTTTTATTTAAATTAATGCTTCAAGATGGAAGGTAATTATGACAAATATTAAATTAGATAGCGCGCTTATTGCCGTTACTAAGCCAGTTTCTAGTCAAAAAAGTATTGTGGCTGGCGAAGGCTTTAGAATTACTGTGCTTACGCCTATGCTTTTTAGGGTTGAAACAAGTAAAACCAACAAATTTATCGACGAGGCAACTCAAATTGTTTGGTTTAGAAATTTAGCTACGCCAAGTTTTAAAACACAGGATGAAGCCAATTTGCTTAAAATAAAAACCGACGCAGTTACGTTGGTTTTTAATAAATCAAGCAAGCGCGCAGTTCATATAATTTTTAAGGACGGCAAGATTGTTAAATGCAACAATGCTAAAAACTTAAACGGAACTCAACGTACGTTGGATATGAATTTTGGTATTCCGCATTTGGGAAACGGAATAATGAGTAAAAGTGGCGTGGCGGTTGTAAATGATAATTCGCTGTTTTTAAATGTTGACGGCGAAGTCGTTGCGAGAAACCGTGATACGGTTGATAATTATATTTTTGCTTACGGAAAAGAATTTCGCCTATGCTTAACTGATTTTTATCGAATTACTGGTGGTGTACCGCTTATTCCTCGATTTGCGCTTGGCAACTGGTGGAGCCGTTATCGCGCATATACTCAAGCCGAATATACAACATTAATGCAACGCTTCATTGACGAGGACATTCCTATTTCTGTTGCCACTATTGATATGGACTGGCACTGGGTCAATTTAAACAACAAATTCGGCACAGCTTATCCTAAAGACAGGGGAGTTATGCCTGAGGGTTGGACGGGTTACAGTTGGAACACTGATTTGTTTCCCGATTACAAAGGCTTCTTAAAATGGCTAAATGAACAGAATTTGAAAGTTACAATGAACTTGCACCCCGCAAGCGGAATACGTAGTTTTGAGGATATTTATGAACCAATGGCTAGAGAAATGAATATCGACCCGATAACTAAAACTGATATTCCATTTGACTTTACCAACAACCAATTTATTAATGCATACTTTAAAATTGCGCATAAGCCATACGAAAACGACGGCGTTTGCTTTTGGTGGATTGATTGGCAACAAGGTAAAAATACAAAACTTAAAGGCCTTGACCCACTTTGGGCTTTAAATCATTATCATACTTTGGATAACGCGCGTCAGCATAGACCACTTATTTTGTCAAGATACGCAGGTGTTGGAAGTCATCGTTATCCGCTTGGTTTTTCGGGCGATACCTTTATTAATTGGGGTTCATTAAAACTTCAACCATACTTCACAAATAATGCCTCAAATGTTGGATACACGTGGTGGAGCCACGACATTGGAGGGCATCAATTTGGCCACAGAAGTGACGAAATGTATTTAAGATGGCTTCAGTACGGCGTGTTTAGCCCAATAAACCGTATGCACTCAACTAGCAACGATTTGCTTGGGAAAGAACCTTGGGCGTATCGTGGCGATATCAACCATTATTTAACGGAGTTTTTGCGGTTACGTCATCGGCTGATACCTTATATTTATACAATGAACTATTTAACCTACAGCGAGGGACGCGCTTTGTGTGAACCAATGTACTACTCATATCCCAATGAGAACGACGCTTATAATGTAAAAAATCAATATATGTTCGGAACGGAACTTATGGTTTGTCCTATTACATCTAAAATAGATAATGTAACAGGTATGTCAGGGGTTAATTCGTGGCTTCCCAAAGGAAGGTGGACTGATATTTTTACTGGCCAAGTATACAATGGCGGCAAGAAAATTTGTTTGTATCGCGATGAAACATCTATCCCTGTGCTAGCTCGAGAAGGCGCGATTATTCCGCTTGCAAATAATGTTGGAAACGATAGCGGAAATCCGAAAAATGTTGAACTCTGGGTATATAGAGGCGAGGGTAATTTTACTTTATATGAAGATGATGGATTTGATAACAACTATGACACAGTGTGGGCAAAAACTAAAATGTGCATTAGTGAAAAGGATAACGTAACTTTTACATTAAATCCGACAGAGGGCAACCTCACTGTTATTCCGTCTGAACGAAACTACAAAATATGTTTTAAAGATGTTACTTCGGGGCAAGTAAAAGTACTTGTAAACGATACGATTGTTTGTGATAAATTTTATGATAAAAAACTGAATATTGACTTAAACAATATAAAAACGACCGATAAAGTTATTGTTTTAATTAATGACTACACAATTAAAACAAATATTTCTCATCGCGACGCTATTTGTCAGGTGGTTGCAAAGTGCCAGGGGGACAATCTATTTAAAATGATTGCCTATGGTAAACTTAAGCGTTCGTACAAGGCTGGAAACTATAAACGCGCTGTAAAACATAGCTGTATTTCAAATAAAGCTAAAAAAATTATTTACGAATATTTAGACAGCTAAACTGAGGTTATTTAAATTTTCATTATAAAAATCTTCCGTTTACTATTTTACGGAAGATTTTTTATTAATATATTTGCAATATAAAAAAGTCTAATGTATAATAATGCTATCGAATTTTTATATTAATACAGTTTTATAGGAGCAATGGTATGGCAAACTTTGACAAACATTTTGATAGATTAAATACAAATTCATATAAGTTTGACTTCGCTAATGAGTTTAATATGCCAGATGGATTGAAGCCTTTATGGGTTGCCGATATGGATTTTCCAGTTGCGCAAGAAATTAATTTTGAAATAAAAAAAGTGGCAGAAAAAGGTATTTACGGATATTCAATGACAGGCGATAGCTATTATAATTCGCTAATTAATTGGTTTTTAAACCGCCATGATTTTTTAATTAGTCGCGAGTGGATAGTGGAATGTCCGGGTGTTGTTTTTGCGCTAAATATGGCGGTCAAAGCTTTTACTAATGAGGGCGACGCTGTTATGATACAACGTCCTGTATATTATCCGTTTTCAAACGCAATCAACAACAATAAGCGTAAACTTGTCAATAACGCGCTTGTCTACAAAGATGGCAAATATAGCATTGACTTTGCCGATATGGAAGCTAAAATTATTTCAGAAAACGTTAAGTTGTTTTTGTTGTGTAGTCCGCACAATCCAGTGGGGCGAGTTTGGACAAAAGACGAATTATTGAATATTTCGGATATTTGTATTAAACATAATGTTATTGTTGTTTCAGATGAAATACATTGTGATTTTGTTTTTTCGGGCAAACATACGGCATTTTCAACGCTTAATGAAGCAAGCTTGCTTAATTCTATCATATGTACTGCTCCAAGTAAAACCTTTAACTTGGCAGGTTTGCAGGTTTCAAACATAGTAATTGCAAATGATAAGCTTCGCGAATTGTTTAAAAAAGAGGTTCTTTGTAGCGGATATGAATTGTTAAATATTTTTGCAATTACCGCGTGTGACTCGGCGTATAGATATGGCGGAAAGTGGCTAGATGAGTTGTTGACTTATTTAAATAAAACTTATCAAGAACTGTCGGAATTTGTGCAAAAAAACATGAAAAAAGCTAAAGTTATTGAATTGCAGGGCACTTATTTGGTTTGGATTGACTTTGCAGATTACGGGTTTACGCACGCGCAGTTGGTAAATAAAATCGTAAATAATGCTAAAATTTGGCTTGATGACGGAGCAATGTTTGGAACTGAAGGCGAAGGATTTATGCGTATAAATATTGCGTCGCCACGCAACGAAATTATGGAAGCTATGCAAAAAATTTGTAGCGCGCTTAACTAAAATTATTTCAGAAAAGTAAATTTATATATGATGTAACTAAATTATAATAGTTTAGTTTTTTGTGATATATAAAACTTTTAATTTGTAACATTTAATTTTGAAAATAACAATAAAAAATTTATATAATTTGAAAAACGGAGGCAATATGGAAAATAATTGTGATGAAAGTGAAGTTTTAAATTTAATAAAAGAAACAAAACACAAGTGTATCAAAATTTGCGTTATTATAGTTGTAATTTCAATGCTGGTAAATTTGTTGATATTTACAGTGTTTAAAAGCAGTTTGGCAAATAAAATTACAAAAAGTATTGCAGCAGATATTGAAAGTAGGGTCACCGCGCAAGTTACTGACGACGTTTTAAAACAATATAAGCGCGAATATAAAATTGCCGATGACGCAACAACAATAGGAACGTTTGTTTATGCAAATGAAAGTCCTAGCGTTGTGGAAGTTTATTGTGAAAGTACGGGCAGAAAATCAATGGCAACAGGAATGATTGTCAATGCGCAGGGTTATGTTTTGACAAATGCGCACGTTGTAACATACGAAGAAAGTGCTGGCGGATTTTTTGGACCAACTGAACCGCGCACAGTGGAGCATAGTAAAGTATACATTCGTTTAAAAAATGAAGAAAAGTGGCGCGATTGCAAAATAATTACATATGACGAAAAAAAAGATTTAGCAATAATTAAACTGCAAAATATCAATAATCTTAGCTTGCAAGCTATTAAATATGGTGATTCTAATCAAATAGTTTTGGGCGAGGGCGCAGTTATAATTGGCAATGCGTTTGGACTAGGTATATCGGTTACGACTGGCACAATCACAAATATTAATCCAAAAAATCTGGGCGACTCGCGCGATGTAATTCAAACAGATACTGCGATAAACAGTGGAAATTCGGGTGGGCCAATATTTGACATTACGGGTAGTTGCATTGGTGTGGCAACATATAAAATAGTAAATAATACGAGCGGTGGCGGCAATGCTTCAACTGAAGGATTGGGCTTCGCATTGTCAAGTAACTTTACCACTGCATTTTTAAAGGCGAATGGCATTAGCTATACTTTGTCCGCATAAAAATAAATACTTGCGCAAAAATAAAGCGCTTTGCTTAAATTGTTGCATAAAATTGTATTTTGGTAAAAAAGCCTTAATTGAGTAAAACCATATCAACGAAATTGATGTAAATACTAAAACTTTGATTAAACAATTAAAGGGAACACTATTTTGCGCGTCCTTTAATTGCTTAATTTATTTTCACGCATTAAACATTTTAATCAAACAATATTAATTGGCAGTATTGTTTGTTAATTTAAATTAATCGTTCATAACGGCAAACTAAATTACGCTAAGTTAGTTAGTATTTTATATAAATATAACATTTTTTTAAATAATACTTATAAATAAATACTAAAATGAACTTTTTTGTTTGCCATATGGCGACTAAAAGTATATAATTAGGAAAATATTATGGAGGTATATCCTATATGGAAAAGCAGTCTGCGGTCGGGCTTGATTTAAGAAAGACGGAAACCGCTATCAAACTTATCAAGGACAATTTTGAAAGTTTACTTGCAAATGCGCTAAATTTACAACGTGTGTCCGCGCCTATTGTTGTTACTAGAGAGTCGGGGTTTAACGATAATTTAAGCGGAGTCGAACGTGTTGTTTCATTTGATATACTTAACAATAAGGGCGTAACGGCTGAAATTGTTCAATCGCTTGCAAAATGGAAAAGGTTTGCGCTTAAAATGTACGAATTTAATCAAGGCGAAGGCCTTTATACAGATATGAACGCTATTCGACGCGACGACCAAATTGATGAGCTACATTCAATATATGTTGACCAGTGGGATTGGGAACGGGTTATTACAGAGGCTGACCGCAATTTGGATTTTTTAAAAATTATTGTTAAAAAGATAGTTTGCGCGATAGCCGACACGGCCGATATTGTAAATAAGGCATTTCCTAATGTAGGAGCAGAGATAGCTAGAGAAGTTTATTTTGTTACATCGCAGGAGCTTGAAGATATGTATCCCGATAAGTGTGCAAAAAAACGTGAAGAAATTATTACGCGTGAGCATAAATCGGTGTGCATAATGCAAATAGGCGGCGCATTAAAAAGCGGAGAACGACACGACAGTCGCGCGCCCGACTACGATGATTGGAATTTAAACTGTGACATTTTATTTTGGCTTGACAGCATTGAAACTGCAGTGGAAATTTCGTCTATGGGTATTCGCGTTTCGCCTGAAGTTTTGGAGCGTCAACTGATACTTGCAAACGCTACAAATCGCAGGGAACTGCAATTTCACAAGGCGTTATTAAACAACGAATTGCCATTGACAATAGGCGGTGGCATTGGACAATCAAGGTTATGTATGTTGTTGTTAAAAAAACATCATATAGGCGAGGTTCAGGCTTCAATTTGGCCTAGGGAAATTATTAATGAATATGCCAAACGCGGCATTAAGCTATTATAGGTTGAGGTAAAAAATGAAAAGAATTGAAATTAAAACATTATATGGTGAATTTGAAAAGCTAAGTGGGCAAGATGTAATCGTATGTGGTTGGGTACGCACAATTCGCGACAGTAAAAACTTTGGATTTATTGAGCTTAATGATGGCAGTTATTTTAAAAGTTGTCAAGTTGTGCTTGAACGCGAAAAAATTGCTAACTATGATGAAATTGCAAAACAAAATGTTGGCGCTGCATTAGTTGTGTCAGGCGTGTTGGTTGTTACGCCAAACTCGCAACAGCCATTTGAAATTAAAGCTACGTCAATAGATGTTGAAGGCGCTTCAACTGCGGACTATCCACTTCAGAAAAAACGTCACTCATTTGAGTTTTTGCGCGAAAAGGCATACTTAAGGCCTCGTACAAACACGTTTAACGCCGTTTTCCGCGTTAGAAGTGAAATTGCGTTTGCTATACATACGTTTTTTAATCAGCAAAACTTTGTTTACGTTCATACCCCTATTATAACGGGTAGCGACTGCGAAGGCGCGGGAGCAATGTTCCAAGTTACTACGATGGATATGCAAAATATTCCGATGGCTGACAATAAGGTTGATTTTAAACAAGACTTTTTTGAAAAACATACAAGCTTAACTGTTTCGGGTCAACTCAACGCTGAAACTTTTGCGATGGCGTACAGCAAAGTTTATACATTTGGACCTACATTTAGAGCGGAAAAATCAAATACTACACGTCACGCCGCAGAGTTTTGGATGATTGAACCTGAAATCGCTTTCGCCGACCTTAATGACAATATGGATTTAGCCGAGGATATGGTTAAATTTGTAATAAAGTATGTTATGGAAAGTTGCAAAGAGGAAATTGAATTTTTAAATAAATTTATCGATAACGGGCTTATTGAAAGGCTTAACAATGTCATTGCTAATAGTTTTGAAAGGCTTACTTACACCAAAGCTATTGAGCTTTTATTGCCACACAAAGATAAATTTGACTTCCCTGTATATTGGGGTTGTGATTTGCAGTCTGAACACGAAAGGTTTTTGACGGAACAAATATTTAAAAAACCTGTTTTTTTAACGGGATATCCGAAGGAAATTAAGGCTTTTTATATGCGACTAAATGAAGATGAAAAAACCGTTGCGGCTATGGACTTACTTGTCCCGGGGATTGGCGAACTTATTGGTGGAAGCCAGCGCGAAGAAAGGATTGATGTTTTAAATAGACGTATAAGTGAAATGAATTTGTCGGCTGATGATTATTGGTGGTACACTGACCTTCGTCGTTACGGTGGCACAAAGCACGCGGGTTATGGCCTTGGATTTGAGCGTATGGTGATGTATTTGACGGGAATAACTAATATTCGTGATGTTATACCATTTCCTAGGACTGTTGGAAACTGTGAATATTAATAATAAAGAAATGATAAATATGTCCGCAACTTTGCGGACATATTTTTTTTAATTAGTTATCCCGTCAATTAGCGCGATTGCGACGCTGTTAAGAGTTTTGATGTCAAATGATAACTATCCTAATTGCGCCTTTTTAAATGTTTAAATAAAATCATTTTAAGTTTAAATGCGGTTGGTTGAATTTGGTTTGCTTTTAACGAGGTTTTTTGTTTTAAAACTGAACTTGGATAATTAGATTAAATTATTTAGAACAAAAATTATGTAGAATTGTCAATCCTTTTGCAGTAACTTTTTTCACAAATAACGATAATTATTAAATAATGTATCATCCCACGCGGGGGATGAATGTCAGATAATTTGACAAAAAACAATATATATGCAACAATAGAAGCGCGGAGGTTGATTATGGAAAAGGAATTGAAATGCCCAATTTGTGGCGACCCAACTGTTGTTTGGTATGGAAATGCGCGAAAAGACGGACTTTGTAAAAAACATTCACAAGAATTGAAAGACGGCAAAATTGAACAATGCCCTGACTGCGGAGCGTGGCACAATACAAACGAACTTTGCAAATGCAAAACACCTACAAAAACAGAAAATAATTCGGACGAATTAAAATGTATCATGTGCGGCAAACCGTCCAACGGCAAACATTTCTGCATTGATTGCTACAAAAAATTCAAAGATAAAGTGTTATATATAAAAATAAAAAACTGCAAAGATTTTGAAAAACTCGATGCTGAATATGAAAGTGACTTAACATGTGACGACGGGCATATCGTAAAAAGTCCCTACGAAAAAATAATTGATAACTGGCTATACGCAGAGGGAATAAAGCACGCATACGAAGTCAAAATAGACATTGATAAAGAAAAAGACCTCACCCCTGATTTTTACATACCTGAATATAATGGCATAAAAGATATTTATATCGAGTTTTGGGGGTATGGAAGCACAAACATTAAATATCAACAACAAAAAGAATATAAACAAAAAATTTATCCCGAACTTTGCAAAAGAGATAAATGCACAGTAATTTACCTAAATAAAAAAGAAGTTGACGATAATTCCTATAAAAAAACAATCAAATACGCTGAACAAGGTAAAGTAAATGAATAGCAAAGTAACCGGCTTGAAAAAGTCGGTTTTCTTTTACTCAAAAATATAAGATTCTATTCGAGAACGCCCCAATCAAGATACAGCAATTCCTTTCGTTTCTGTTTAGGAGTAAGCCATTTAGTTTTTCCGTCCGAGGATTTCAAAACAGATGACGGAATATTGTTTGAACGCCGCAAATATACTTTCATTTGTGACAATAAATCGTCATACGAATAAAAGCGCAGCCACTTGTAAAACCGCTCGTTATCGTTTCTATGCGACCGTTCAACCTTGCCGTTATGCCGTGGCGTTCGCGGCCGAATCGTCTTATGCTCGATACCATGTTCCGAACAAAATCTATCGAGCAAATGCACCGCGCCTTTTGGCTGCTTCGTATAGGTAAACTCCGTACCGTTATCCGTCTGTAATATTGTCGGCTTATATCCGAAATAAACTATCGCCCGTTGTAAAAAATCAACGGTGGAATCGGCACATAAATCTTGATACGGATAAATAAACCGTTCCCGCGTGGCTTCGTCGATAATAGTGTACTGATAAAACCGCGTCTGCTCACCGTCAAACTTATTCGAAAAGCAATCAGTCGGCACAAACTTCACGTCCATTTGCATTTTCTCGCCGATATGTACGGGCGTATCATACGGCTTTGGCTTATACGCCACACGCTTTTTCACGTCCTCGTAAAAACCGGTCTTACGCAAAAATCTATACAAGCTGACAGGATTTCGCGTATAAGCGTAATCAAGCCGAAGCTTGCCGTATAATTCATTTAACCCAATATGCGGATTACGCCTTATCATATCGCGTATATGCTTTATTTCCTCTTGCGTATGCGAATTCGGGTGAGGTGACAGCGGCCGACACGATTTATTTTCCAAACTATCCAAATTTCCGTCGTACAACGCTTTCCAACGATACACCGAACGCACAGAGCAATGATACCTATGCGCGACGAACTCAATCGTCGAACATTGTAATAAATTCAAAGCCTTTAACTTTTCCTTTGCCGTATAAGGCGTATTTGCTTGCCTTTGTGCCATAAAATCACTTCCTTTGTCCTTGACCTTAATTAACCTTACTATATCCGTTTACTCTTTAATATATCATAGATATATTAACTTTTTTATACTCTTTTATGAGAGTATTAGACGCACCTTTATTTTTAACAAGCGCCGGCGCGTGCCGCGCCGTCGAATAAAGGTGCGTTTTGACTAAATCGACAGACTTTTTTCGTCATTTAAGCTGCTGTCGCAATTCGGTTTTGCGGCGTACCCGCTTATCGCTTCGGTATCGCCGCCAAAATTCACGAATTTTAAGTTCGTACAGGGATTTTCCGTACATTTTGCAACTTTTTGCAAAACAAAAAGCACGACGAAAACCGCCTACCCTAAATCCCTGCGGCGGTTTTTGTTTGCAATATGTGCGGCTATAATTGTCTGTGTTTAACAGCGCATAACTACGCGACGCTTTCCGTCATCAAGTATATCGTCGAAAAGAATATACTTCATTCCGAAATAAAAAACCTCCGCAGCAATGTCATAGCTTTCAGCGGGTATTTCGAAATAACACGGAATACCGCGGCTATAAAATATCTTTTCATCGCTCTTTGAAATGTATTTTAATATATAATCAATCGCCTTGCCGTGGTGTACCTCGAAATCTTCAATAACGGCAAAATCGTTACGACCGAAAGTGCTTTGGAAAAAGTCGTTTTCGTTACGCGATTCCGTTTTGCCTTTTTTAGGGTTGTAATCTTTAACTTCAACAACGCTTCCGACCATTTGACCGTCCGGCACATAAATCAAAGCGTGGAAGTGCAGTCTGCCCGTTTCAGGCGCCCGTTCAAAGACACCCATATATTTCCACCCACGGCGGGTGTGTAAATTCGAAAGACACTTTTTAAGGCGTTTTTTATAAGTGCTTTCGTTCATCTTTTCGTCATCGTAAGTTAATGTGACGAAATAGTTCCAAGAATTAAGATTAGCCTTGCGGTTAAATCGGCGTTTGCGACTGGCAAGGTTAAGACGCTTTTGTTCAATGGATTTGCGAATACAGTCCTCCGAGCGGTATTCGTCAATATCCATAAAACGCTTTAAGATATATTGCACTTGCTTTTCAACATTGCGAATGTCGGCTCGCATAGCGGCAAGGTAGAATTCGTCAAAAAGCGAATCCACTGGGCCACGACCACCACCGCGCCATTCATCAGTACCCTTAATCGTGGCAAAATGCGCCAAGAAGTGGGAACCGTCATTCACAACTTTGAAAACATTATCAATCATTTCTTAGGGTACTCCTTTTGCTTCGGGGCTGTAAAGGGCTTTCGCGGCATAAACCGCAGGCTATTTATTCCACGTTCCCTTGACCGCTCCCGATTTTTTGTTTTCACACTTCGTCGCCGAAGCAACTCAAAAGAATAGATATTCTTTTCCGTCGCTTCTGTCTTACGAATTATAAAACAAAAAACCGCTAATTTTTTTTGCCTTTCAATCTAAAAGAATAGATTATTTTACGACGTTGAATGGTAACATGCGCATGTTACCATTCAGCGCCGACCAAATGGTAACGGACGTATAGAAGTAAAGCCGGATTACCTGAACAAAGTATGGTTGCCGTGACAGCCGACAGAACGGGCGGAAGAAGCATGTTTAGGACAAAATGAACCCCTACGGTCACGGGAAACAACCCAACCCTTTAAGCGGGCGTCCTCGATTGCAGTTTCAAGACGGCCGCACTCCGAAATAAACGTTTCGCCGCAACGGTCACAAATAAAAACATAAACCTTTTCAATCATAATTTTACACTCCTTATCATCGGATATTTTATATTGTTCAAATAGCATTATCGTCACCCTCGTCGCCAAACAAAGAGCCGACAAAATAACTATTTTGCTTTTTCAGTTCGTCGGAAGTCGCCCGAACACCAACATATTCCTCATATTTTTTAAGACCAATGCCCGACTGCAAGGCCTTTTCGTGAAAAAACTCCGAATAACAATCGGTTGAAAAGCGCCTGCTGTAAATCTTTTTGGAACAAAGATAATACTTTTGCGTATCAGCCTTACCTTCGAGCCGTCCAGACTGCGTTTCAAGCGTTAATTTAGCATATCCATAGCGGTTATAACGCTTCATACGATAGCAGTACAGCGCCGAAGTAAAGTTTTTTATCAAAAACATAGAAAGACAATTATCGCCGCGACTAAAACGATACTTAATATAAAGCCCCGTAAATTTATTCAGTAGCCAATCGCAAAACGCATCCTCAAGCTGAAAAAACGGCAAGGCACATTCCACTTCTCCTGCGTCCACGACGTTAATGATTTTGCACAAATCCCGCGCGTCCGCTCCCCAACTTTCGGGGCGTTGCTCATCGGTAAATACCTTGACGAAAGGGAAATGCCCGACGGTGCCCGGATGACGCGACATTTTTAGCCAAGAATTGAATAAATCATTCTTTTGGTTGGTTTCGTCATTTGCTTTCTTTACGCCTTGAAGTTCCAACGAGTTAAGACGCTCTTTGCCTATTTCTGTAATAGATACAATACCAAACTCAAACGAACCGTTTTTTGCGTTATTTTCGACAACCTTTTTGCCGAGCCGCAGAACATCGAAATCCAAGATTTTTGCGAATCGGCTGCAAGCTTGTTGACGGCGACTATCCCTATGGAAAAAATCACTATCCACGACAGGGAAATTGCCGATGCTTTGAATAACGTCGTCAAAGCGCTGACTGTAATTTGATAGATTATAGTTTTCGCAAATATAAATAAAATACGCCTTTGCGTAAGTTTCGAGGACATCAAAAATCCTCTCTATTTCAAGCCGATTATCATATTCCATAGGATTGTTATTGAAATCATAGCCGAAACACCATTCGTCGTGAATAATAGCCCGTTCTGAGTGTCGTCTGTTTATTCTATCTATGGCGCGGCGGTACTCAAATAATCGCTTATGCCGGCGAACAAACGCCTCGCAACTTGCAAGATTATACACGGCGTTTTGCCGCATAGCCCGCTTTAAGGCGTTTTCAAAATTTATCCACGGGAAATTCGGGAACTTCAAGTCGTTATCAATAAGCATTTCCAACGCCTTATCCCGAAACATAACCCTGCACGACAACGCCATATCCGTAAGCATTGTCGTTTTTTTGGTATTCATCTCGCCGCAATCCATAACCACAATCGGCAAAGACGATATAAACCCACGGTCATAATTTTCGTAATGGTTTAAGCACCCATCCGCAATGTGCTTTCGCCACAAATCGAAAAGGATAATCCCTATAATTATCCAAATTGGTAGCGGCAACCCGCCGAACAACAAAGATAAATCAAGAACAAGTTTGTAAAGCTGAAACAGCGTATTCGGCAAATCAAACGACACGCAAAAATAAAACACATATCCGATAGCGGCCACGGCAATTTGAATTGCGTTTAGATTTACAAGCCATATAGCAAGCCAAAACTTCCACCAAAGACCGTTTTCCTGCAAAAACACATAAAAGCCCCTAAACCACGCATGAACGGGCGAATACACTTTTTCGGAAGCGCGTTTATGACATTTTAGTAAAACGGTGTCGTGATTATAATTGTTGTTTTCACGAAAAAACGTATCCCTCGCAAGATAACAAACGGCTATAACGGCGGCAACGATTATAAGCAAAAACGAAAAACCGAAAACGACTATCGTTGCAAACTGTTTCAAATACGCGGCAAAATTTGCGCCGTCGGCAAACAATTTCCAAAACTGCACAAATAGTATTTTAAACTGTTCGAAATCCTCACAAATCGGGTATTTCACCGCCGAATACTGTGTAACCGTAGGCACAATTTCTGATTTTATTTTGAAACATACACTGAAATAATAGCCGATTGAAAGCCCGAAATCGCGGAAAGCTTCTATGCAGCGCATAACCGCCGGACGATAAACAAATGCCGTTAAAAGCAGAAATAATACGGCGATAACCGCACAAATATAGTGACGATAGTCTAAGCTTTTCAATCTATCCTTGAAACTCATTACGCCACCGCCTTTCCCGTAAAGAAAAGATACCCCACAAGGAATATTATAATTATTAAAAGGGCAAATACCCCGATTCGCTTTGCCGTTTTCATATACACCCCCTATATTGCTTGACAAGTTTTTTTGTTTAACATATAATGCATATAGATAAGTCATGTCATTATTGACGGCATTGTGGAAGTTAAACTTTTGCAAAGGCTTATCTTTTTTTATTGCTTTTTTTCTTACTTCTACGAGTTCGTTTTTTATAATCTTTTTTAATTAAACGTATAATAGCCATATCCTCACGAGCAAAATTCCACCCGTCAAGCCTTTCTTCAAGGTAATTTTTACGCGATGTTAAAACCTTATTTTGCACGAATGATTGCCTATCCTCTTTTGGATTAGGATTTTTGCGTAACGGGATATGTTTAATATTTTCACGTGGATGAGTAGTCAAACCAACAGATTTATATTTTGTAGGCGTTTCACCAAAAACATAATTTGGATGATTGCCCGCAGTCGGACTACGATTATATCTAAACTCATTCAGCGGCTTATATTTTCTTGTTTGATTGTTTTTACGCCTTGCCATAATAAACCTCTTATCCAAGTTGAATACTGCACGAAGCAGAAAACTCTGTGTTTTCCGTACTCGTTGCCGTCAATGTCCAATAAGTTGTATATTTGATACCAAAATTAAAATATTCGTTTGCCGTTACCGTGCATTTATTGCCGTCAATAATTAGATTAATAAAAACAACACCACTAGATAGCTTATCTTTAACTTTGCCAATTAGCCAGCTGTTCATTTTTGTTTCGTCAATCGTTAGCGACCAAGTGCAGGATTGACACGCTTCCGCAGGGTAAGCCGAGAAGATAATTGTTTTACTATCGCCAACAGAAGCAGCAGAAGCCCCCGTATTATCACTAACAGCCAACAGTATATCGCTTTTAATTACGTCAGACTTTACCGTTTTGGATACAACCACACTCGAAGCGTTGCAACCTAACAACATAAACGACAGTAAGACAAAAAGTAAAACAACATTTACAATTAATAATCGTTTTTCTATAAACATATAGTTACTCCCTTTTTCTTTTTCGTGATTTATCTTTCGACTTAAATATTGCCGAAAAAACCTTAAAAGGTAAAGAAATTATCCAAAAGACAAAACGAATAATAAACGGCAAAATCGGCGAAAGTATAAACAGCAACAAAATTAAAAGTATAATTGCCAAAATCCATTTAAACGTTTCTTTTGTTGCTAATTGTATTTCTTCGTCGTTAATTGGTTTGTCGCTACCCGTTTGCTTGTTGTCAATTACGCCAAGGTTATATGTAATGCCGTCCGTTTCAAATTTTAAGCGCAAAATTGTAACATCACCAACTAGCGACGAACCCGACACTACGGTGCCACTACCAGATGTTAACGAATAATCTGTTTCGACAAATCGAAGCAACCATTTTTTCCCGTTTAATGCGGCCAAACCATCATCTGTTATTTTATTGGCAACACTAACATCTATAATCGCTCCCGAATAAACATTTTGAGTGATATTTTCATTTTTTATAAAATTATCAACGGTTTCAATTCTTTCCCAAGTATATGTGCCCGCAAATAAACCCCCGCCACTATGCGTTACTTTATCTGTATATTTCAAATAAGCGTATTTATCTTCTTTTTCGCCAAAATCATAGTAAGCACCAACCATTGCTGCAAAAGTATATAAATAGCTTTGTTGCGTGTAATATACATCCGCTTCCAAAAGTCTATCAATAGGCTTGTCCGTATTAAATGCAACAAAATGACTATCGCAAGCACCTACATATAATTTAAAACCATCATCATAACGTACAAATCCAACAAATTTGTCCGTTATAACAATCGTTTCAATATCAACACAAGAAGTGTACGGCTTGCCGTTTACCTCGCCAAAAGCGTATTGTTTATTTACAGCATATTCAACTTCAGTAACCGTGTTTCCATGGTCGGCTTGATTATCTATCGTACTATCAAAAGGACGATAAATTGATGTAATAGCGTAATAACGAACGCTATCCGACTTAACGACAAAATCTTGTAAAACATACTTGTAAAATACGCCGTTACTGTTGACATGCTTCAACTTATAATTGTAAAACGAAATGCTATCGTTAATCGTCGTTGAAATATTTATCGAACTCGCGCGCAAATCCTTATTTGCACCAATCGGCTGATAAACATAAACAAATACTTCCTTATTCACGCTTTCAGCAATCTGTATAATTTTTAACGAATTATCGTTTGTGTCGACGGGATAATTAGACGGATTAAACGAACTATCCTTTTTCAAATCGTCCAAAACGCTGCTATAATCCTTATCGGCACCATACGCTACCCACGCAATATTCTGCACGGTGAAAAACACAGTGCAGAACACTAACGCGAATATAACTGCATACAGCAGTTTTTTGTTATTACATTTAGAGGTACTCAAAATACAATCTCCGTTTTATTAATTTCAATACTATCTACAGTTAAATAAAGGCTACATGTAATAAATACACTTGCTTCGTCATTGTAAGACGTTATGACAACCTTAAATAAATCTTTAGAAAAATCTATTTTTGAACT
Source organism: Clostridia bacterium (assembly GCA_036654095.1). Classification (GTDB taxonomy): domain Bacteria; phylum Bacillota; class Clostridia; order Christensenellales; family CAG-917; genus JAVVSR01. The sequence continues at coordinate 39,352 of JAVVSR010000012.1, read as the reverse complement.
GTCTAGTTCTATTTTAGTATCGGTATATAACGCTGAAAGAATAGCTTTTAAATCACCCTTAGGAGCAATGCTAAACGATTTTTCCGACTGAACAATAACAAATCCTTGCGTTAAATCCTTTTCAGCACTAAAGCTATGAGTTTCACCGTCAACAGTAAATGCGAAATCATTTTTACTATCTACATTTGGAATTACTTTAACAGAATAACCCGTCTGTTCCGCACTAAACACCCCAAAAGTATAATTCACATCCACTATCAATGGCTGATCATTAGTAAAAATATAACCGTCAGCCGACGTCATAATATATTTGTCGCCTACAACAGCATAAAAGGTTTTAAAATCACCTGTAAAACCATTTGTAAAAAACGCAAGCGCACCGCAAACCGCAACAAAAATCAATACAATCACTATGTACGACAATACCTTGCTTATTTTTAAAACGTTACGCTTATTTCTTTTACTCATATTTCACCTCAAAAGACAATATTACCAGTGCTAACACTAACGCTTTCAACTGCAACACTAAAATCAACCGTTCCTTTACCTATATACTTAACAACTTGTACTCCCTCAATATTTGCCGTAAACTTAACAACGTTACCACTATAACCGGTAATTGCAGTACAAACCATATTCAATCCTTGACCGTATAAATTAACATAACTAGGCGGATTTGAACCGTCGTCAGAAGATTTCATTACTCTCGCAACACCCTTAGCAGAGGCTGTAAAATTCGGATTTGACGCAACCAAAACCCCGCAACAGACGTTCACGTTCATACTAGGTCTATCTTCATTGACAATATCACAACTGTCAATCAATGAACTAAAATCGTTGGCATATTCCGCACTAACATCTAATTGCGTGGTATCGGCAATGGTGTAGATAGTCGATAAAACCTTATCGTAAGTAAATGTATATACATTACCACCGTTAGAAAAATCTATAGCCGCAGCAGCTACACCATTTTTAAGGGCAGTTACGGTAAAATCTAACACACGTTGCCGATAATCGAACTGCGCGCTTGCCGTCGCTTCAGCATTATCCCGAGAAGCAACCGTTGCAATAATTGGCTCACCAAAAGCTTGTTTACAGGATACAGCAGCCGTCAATGCACCGTCAGACGTGGGTATAACAGAAACATAATCACTTGCATTTTTACCTGTTGCAAATGCAGATTTAGGATTTGCCCAAATAATCGACCAATCAACGGCTTTATTTGTTGCGTTAGCAGGATAAATAGTAGCCGTTAAATTAACATTGTCCGAAGTAGCTGAAGCAGCTGAAGCTTCAAGGCTCATAAATGGACTGTTAAAAATCGAAGATACAACCGATGCAGGCTTTGCGGGCTCCTCTGTTTTGACGGGTTCTTTGTTGTCGTCTAACCACCCGAACGGATTTCCGTCCGTAAAGCCTTTAGTTAAAGCTGCTGCTACAGATACGCCGAGAATACAGACCGCCAACAATACGGCAATCCATTTCACGGTGTCTATCTTTTTGTGTTTTTGAAATTCTTTGTTCATTTTTAATCCTCCAAAATTATTTATTTTTCATTTTCCCGAAATTCCAACAATGCATATTCGTTCGGGAATAAATGTTAGATTTATACGCCCGATCCTCATACGTTATTTCGGGTGCTTTACGGGGCTTAATATACTTTGTTTTGCCGTCAGGGTAATAGACAAAACCTAAACCCTGAAATGCGCCGCGTTTATACAAATCCTATTTCATTCGCTTTTCAGCGAGTGCTTTCGTGTCTGCCTTAACGCAAACGCGTTGTATATCAACGCCGCCGACTTTATTACCAATATACTTATCGTAAAATAATATGTATTTGCCTTTTGCCATATATCACCTCAATGAGTTATTTCAAAAAGCCCGTTACTCATCACTTGAAAGGAAAAAATACCAAGTGACTTTCGCGGGATTTTTGATTGCGGGGGTTAATGTATTTGCATAAGAAGCATATCAAGCAGCGACTTGTCACTCGTCCTTGACGGCTTCACTTTGCACCGATATATGAGACCGTCCGCGTCGGCGTTAATGGCTTCATAAGTGTAGCCTGATATAACGCGGTCGGTTTGTTCGTCTTTCATTTCGTAGGGCACAAGCTCTAAAAAAGCGGTATCGCCGTCGCCGAATACAATATCCAGCACGCCGTAACCGCCTTGGTCAGGGGGAACAAGCCCCACTTTAACGCTTCTACCACGGATAGTTCCGTTGATTACATACGCAAAATACTCCTTGCCTTTCGCCTTAAAAAGTTCGCGTTCGATAAGCAACCTCTTTGCCTCTTGTGCGCCGTTAGTTTCGTTTACACCGTTCGTTTCATTTGTTTTTGCCATTTTATGACCTCCAAAAAAATAATCTTGCCGTTGGCTCTACACCAACTGACAAGACTATTGTAAAATAACAATTAAATTATTTAGAACAAAAATTATGTATTGACATTTACCTATAAATTAATTATAATGAACATAGCTGTATGTACCTTGAATTTATTGTTTTAACCATTTGATTTACCTATGTTATTTTGCGTATTGTAATTTTTTTAAAAAATTTGTATGATAATTTGTTTCATAAAAAGCTTTTAATCTTTTTTATTCAAATAAGGGTAATTTTTTTAGAAGTTTTGCTATTTGAATTTATAATATTTAAATTTTGCTGTGTTATTTTACATTTTGATTGCTAAAGGAAACTATGAAAAAAATACTATTTGTCTTTGCTTTAATAAGTATAATTTGTGGAAACATAATGTTATCTTATTCAACAAGAATTAGCGCCGCTCCGCTTAACGCTAATGCCGCTACCGATACATTTTCGTCAGCGGACGATTTACAGGGCAATGTTTCAGACACCAAGGATAAAATTCGCAAAATAGTTAAAGTTGGTTGGCACGAACAACCGGGTTATTCGGAAAGCAAAAAAAATGCAAATGGCACAATTACATATTATGGTTACAATTATGAATATTTACAAGAAATTGCAAAGTATACGCATTGGGATTATGAGTTTATAATAGACGACGGCGAAGTGCTTTATGAAAAAGTTGTCAATGGCGAAATTGATTTAATGGGAAGCATTGGATATGACGCCAATGATAAAACGTCAGCTATGCGCAAAGATGAAGTTGCCTTTCCCGATAGCAGCGTTGCCGAAGGTTTTATGAGTTTATTTGTAAAAAGCGGCAGTCAGATAGCGGCGAATGATTTTGGAGCTTTAAACAATTTGAAAATCGGCGTACGAAAATCGGCGGCTGCAAATTATAATGCGCTTGTAGCTTTTTTGAACGATAACAATATCACTGGCTGTGACCTTGTACACTATAATGATTTTTCTACGATGCACAAAGGCGTTATAGATGGCGAAATTGATGTAGGGGCAATCGGCGGCGCGTACCTCGCTGATAAGGAAACTCGCGAGATAGCTAAGTTTGCGCCATCAAATTATTATTTTGTGACGACAAAGGGTGGCAGTGACGTTTCGTTGGCAATCGGCGGCGAAATAAAACATTTTTACAATGTTGAAAGCAAACCCGATATATTAAACGGCCTCAATTATGCAATTAGCCAAATTAAAATAAACAATCCATATTTCGACTTAAAATTATCACAAAAATATTTTCCCGCTACTAGGCCTGTTTTTAGGCTAACCGAAGCAGAAAAAGCATTTATAAATAAAAATCAAACAATAACCGTTGGATATTTCGGCTCAAGCATGCCTATTGATGGCAATATAAATGACAAATTTGTGGGCGCTTCTGCTGATATTTTCAAAAAAATATCCGAAATAAGTGGCTTAAATTTTAAATATGTATTAATGAACGATTCCAAAGTTACACCTGACATAATTTCGGGTATTGACAATAACTTTGAATCGGCTAACGCTTTAGGTTATTACTTATCGGCAGTTTATCTTGATTTACCGATTGTGCTTATTAAAGACCCTAAAAACGAAAGCCAAAAAACCGCGATTGTTGACAATTACTTTTCGCAAGGACGCTATGTAAATCAATTTACCGAATATGATTTTATGTACTATAACTCGGTTGAAGAGTGTATTGAGGCAGTCAGGAAGGGCGAAGCAGGGCAGGCAATAATGAATTCGTATTCGGCTAAAAAGTTGATGCAAAACAGCAAATACGCTCATTTAAGTAGCATTATGCTTCAAAAAAACAATATAGAAGTAGCCGTTGCTGTTAAGTCATCAATCGACGCTCCGTTGTTGAGTATAATCAATAAAGCGATTGGAGTGATTTCCGAAACAGAAACAAACGATATTTTAATTAAAAATACTACATATAACGATAAAGAGTATACGCTGAATGATTGGATACACAATAACTTGGGTAAGTTTGTTATTCTTATTTCAGCGTTTGTCGGATGTGGCGTTGGCGCAATCGGTATGATTATACTTGTTTCAAAAAAACGAGTATATGAAAAAAGGCGCGCTAATACGCTTGGTTTGTTTATGTCATACGCTTGCAAAGCAAACGACTATGTTGTGGAAGTCAATTTACACGAGAAAACACAATATCGTATTACTGTTGACGGAAACGAAGTCATTAGGACATTAGTTAGTGGATTTAGCAACGAAACATTGCTTTCGATGATACATCAAGATGATATTAAAGAATTTTTAAATACACATCCGCTTAATGAAAACTTGATAAATACATTATTTAATTGTAGCTTTGCAGAATTGCGCATAAGGACTTCACTTGACCGTGATTTCTTGTGGTATAGGTTAAGCGTGCAGAAGATGAGTGTTACCGAGGAACAACCCAATAACTATTTAATTTATCTGCAAAATATTGATAGGCTGAAAAAAGAAGATGAAAATGAAAAGTTGCTATTAGAAAACGCGCTAGCTGTTGCCGAAAACGCGAGCGTTACAAAAAGTGAATTTACATCACGTATGTCGCACGAAATTCGCACTCCGTTAAACGCTATTATAGGTTACATTGGGCTTGCAAAAGATGAGATTAAAAATACTGAAAAGGTAATGGATTATTTAACGAAGGCAAGTTATGCTACAACATATTTGTTAAATATTGTTAGCGAAGTGCTTGATATGTCGGCTATTGAAGGTGGCAAATTGCAAATTTCTGATGCCGAATTGGATATTAAAGAGTTGCTGCAACACTTGGCGTCTATTTATATTCCGCAAGCAAAATCAAAAAATATTAATTATATTAATGAATTCGATAAAAAAATCCCTAAATTTGTTTACAGCGATAAAACGCGTCTTAGTCAAGTTCTTCTTAATTTGTTGTCGAACGCTTTTAAATTTACGCCAGCAGGTGGCACTATCGACTGCAAAGCTATTGTCACAGGGTACACTGGCAATCGCGTTAATATGGAATTTTCAATTCACGATACAGGTATCGGAATGGACGCTGAATTTTTGCCAAATGTATTTAAACCTTATGAACAACAAGATAAATCTATTTCTTTACACTATGGTGGTTCGGGACTAGGCTTGTCAATTTGCAAAAGTATAATAAATATGATGAACGGCGATATAACCGTTGAAAGTAAAAAGGGCATAGGTACTACATTTGTTGTCAAGCTATCGTTTATTTATAGCGAAACCGAAGAAAAAGAAGTATTGGTTTCCGACACGGAAGATGATAATCAAGAAGCGCTAAAAGGCAAACATATTCTACTAGCCGAAGATAATGATATGAATATGGAAATCGCTATCGCTATTCTTGAAAAATGGGGTTGCATTATTGAAGGCGCTGAAAATGGACAGATTGCTTTAGATAAATTTACTTCATCCGAAGATAATTATTATGACGCAATTTTAATGGATGTTCGTATGCCTGTTCTGGACGGTTATGCGGCAACCGAGGCTATAAGAAATTCAGCACATTCAAAAGCTTCGTCTATTCCTATTATTGCAATGACGGCTAACGCGCTTAATGATGAAGTTATACAGGCTCTATCGTGTGGAATGAATGCGTATTTATCAAAACCGATTGACGTTAAGGCGTTGTACGCTACTTTAAAACGCGAAATCAACAACGCTTAAACATATGCGCATATGTTGATTGGCTTATTTGTATTTGTAAAACATATGTGTCGGCAGACATATGCGCTTTAAGTTTTTAATAGTTATCAACCACACGCTTATTTTGAGCGTGTGGTTTTATGTTGTGTGATATATTTTTTAAGGTTTATATATTTTGTAAAAGTTATTGGAGCTAATATAAAACTTTGTTTTTGCCATTTTATGACCTCCAAAAATAAATTAGTCTTGTCATCGGTTCTACACCAACTGACAAGACTATTGTAAAATAACGTTAATTGACCTCTAAGAATTTGCAATATTATTGACTTTATTGTAATAAAATTGTATAATTATATAAATATATTAAAATTAATATAGAAAGTAAACTAAAGAACTTATATTATTTATTTTATAATTTATATATAATTTATTTGTGTAGGCTATCGTAACGGGGGAAGCATGATTGAAATTATTGACTTATCAAAAAAATATTTTAGAGCAGCCGATTATTCGGTTAAAAATTTAAGCCTTACTGTTGGCGATGGCGAAATTTGCGGATTGGTTGGTCGAAATGGCGCAGGTAAGTCGACAACTATTAAATGCTTGACAGGTATTTTACCGTTTAAAGAAGGGCAAATCAAAATTGACAATATTGATATAAATAAGGAACCTATTAAAGCTAAGGAACATATTGGTTACGTTCCTGATGACCATATGGTTTATGAAAAATTGACAGGAAGAGAATACGTCAATTATATGGGCAGTCTTTATGGCGTAAAGAAACAGCAAAAAATTGAAAGACTTGAGTATTTTGCCGACTTATTTAAACTGACTTACGCGCTTGACAACCAAATTAGCAGCTACTCACACGGAATGAAACAAAAAATTTGTATAATCGGTTCGCTTATACACAATCCAAAACTTTGGGTGCTTGACGAGCCAATGATGGGGCTTGACCCTCAGTCAACACACGAGGCGAAAAAGTGTATAGTAGAACACGCAAGCGCTGGTAATACGGTTTTGTTTTCGTCGCATAACCTAGATATTGTGCAAAAAGTTTGTGATTCGGTCGCTATTATTGAAAAGGGTGTGCTTACGACTGTTATTGATTTAAACCAAGCGAAGCTTGACCCGAATTTTGACTTAGAAAAGTATTTTATCGATTCGTACGAAAGTGACGACGATGAATTAAATTTGTACGAAAGTGACGACGATGATGTCAACGCTCAGTGTGACGACGACGATATCAACGCACAGTGTGACGACGATGAATAAGGTATTTACTTTAATATCTTTACAACTTAAGTTAAAGTGGGGTAGGGATAAAAAAACAGATGAAAAAGGCGCGGCAATATCCATTATTATTGGTATTATTACAGCCGCTATACTGCTAGCATTGCTGAAAGTTTTTTTAGACATTTTGATTGTAAATGGTTCAAATGGAATTGATAAGCAAAAATTTTCAATGTTTTTGCTTGCGCCAATCGGGGTTATTTTAACAGTAATTGGCATTGTTTTTCAAATCAAGTATCTTTTAAAACCTTTTGATGTTGCAATTACTGCGCGTTTCCCCGTTAGCTCGTTTCAGTTGTTATTGGCAAACGTGTTTATTATTTATTTATATATGCAGCTTTACTCGTTTTTGCTTGTGTTGCCACTGATGATTGTTTATGGATTGTCGGCGGAATTGTTGACATTCAATTTTTTTGTTTCAATGGTTATCCTTGCATTTTTTGCGCCAATGATACCATTTGCGATATCAACTATTTTAGCAATACCAGTTATGTTTGTTTTGAGGTTACTTGAAAATCACAATATTGTAAAACTATCTATTTTTATTGTGTTATTGTCGGCAGTTTTTATTGGTTACAATTATTTATTGTCGTTTTTGGCGGACTTCTACATCACTCAGCGAGTGGATTCGGCGGCGACAAACTTTTTAGATATGATTGTTGTTTCATTAAATAACAAGTTTGACATATTTGTATGCTTTAAGGATATTTTGTTTAATCAAAATGTCGGAAGGGCAATCGGTATGATTGTTGGTATACTTGTTGGCGGGTCGACAATCGGTTTGCTTATGGCGAAAATTGAATATAAAAATATTACAACCAAAGCGCTAGAGGGGTCAAAAAAGATTTTTAATAAAAAAGTTAAAATGAATTCGGATAGCGCCTTTGTCGCAATATTTAAAAAGGAATGTAAGGATATTATTCGCACAAATACTTATACATTTTTTTATTTGGGCATAGCGATTACTACTCCAGTTATGGTGTTTCTTTGCAATAGGCTTGTTGACAAAGTCGGTAAAGCGCAACTGGGCGAACTTGTTAGTTTTGGCATAGCATTGATTGTTTTATTAATTTTTTTAAGTATGATAAATTCATTTTCGGCGAGTGTAATAAGTCGAGAAGATAAAAAATTCTATATTACTAAAATTGTTCCTATTGATTATCGACTTCAACTTTGCGCGAAAGGATTTTTAAACTTAATTGTTTCGTTGGGCGCTGTTTTTATAAGCTGTACAATTTTGTCAACTTTAAAATTTGTTACAACTTTGCAAATGATAATTATAGTAGTTTTGTCGATTGTGTTTACGGTTGGTTTGATTACTAATGGATTTAACATTAATTTGGCTCACCCTAATGTGCAAAGCAAATTAAATGGCGAAATAAATGAACTTAACGTTACTAAAATGCTGTTAGTTGGCGGTTTGGTTAGCGCGGTAATTGGATTTTTGGCCATTGTTTTAATTTACATAATACCTATTGGACTTGTATATTTAACTGTTTCCTCTATCGCTGTTATCTATACTGCTGTAAATGTGGTTGTATTTTCGACCACTGCAAAAAAAAGATATTGGAAAATTGAAAATTAGAAGGTAACATATGAAAAAAATAATGATTTGCGCAGTTACGTTATTACCATTAATTATCTTATTAATTTTAACAGTGGGTGGCACTGTTGTAAGTTTGACTACCTACATTTATGTTGAAAACGTTGAATTTGTCGAAGATAATATTATTTTGCATAAGACATCTGACAATGCTGTGGAAAAAGCATTAAAAGTAAACATTTATCCAATGAAGGCAAGCAACAAGGAATTAGTATATTGGAGCTTAGATGAAAGCGTTGCCGAAGTCACGTCCGACGGCGTTGTTGTTGGCAAAAACTTTGGCGAGACTACCATATATGCGCAGAGTAAGGAAAACGAAACAAAGAAAGCTGTTTGTAAAATTTTTGTTACTGACACTAAAATACATACTATTACAATTACAAACCCTAAATCACAGTTGGTTTTGAACGAAAGTTACAGGTTAATTACAAGTTATACTCCTCAAGAGGCTGTGAATACGCGAATTACATTTAGCAGTTCCGCGCCTGATATTATAGCGGTTTCACCTGACGGCGAATTAAAAGCAAACAGTAATGTTTCGGGCGAAGCCTTGATTACAATTTCTAGTGATGAAAATCCTAATGTAAAAGCCGAATTATTGGTTAAATGCGTTATCCCAGTTACTGGCGTTACTATTTCAGACGCTACGCCTATAATGATTGGTGGAAATACCGCGCAGTTCCCCGAGTATACAATTTATCCCGATAACGCAAGCAACAAAGATGTTAAATTTGACTCTAGCGACAATAGAATTGCAACCGTTGACCAAAATGGCAAAATTACCTTTTTAAGGGCGGGCGAAATTGAAGTTACGTTAATTACCGTAGATAACGGATTTACTGTGTCTAAAAAGTTTACTAGCACAGGCGGTATGCCGTCATCAATTTTATGGAGCAACCAGTCATTGACTTTTAACTATCAACCAAATGCCCTTTTGGACATTAATTTGATTTTTACTCCTTCTGACGCCGATTTGAATAATGTTTCCTATTCGCTAAGCAAGGAAGGCGTTGTTAAAGTTGTTGGCGGTAAAATCTATGTTATCGGCGGCGGAAACGTGACAGTTACGGCTACTTCACAAACTTTTGACGGCAATAAGCTTGTAGCTTTAACTAATATATCTATTATTAGAAAGGTTGACGACATAAAGTTTTTTAACTCAACTAACCTTGAAACAAATTATATTGTTACTTCATTAAAAAACTATAAATTAAATTACAGCGTGTTACCATCGGATTATACTAACAAAATCATATCATTTGAAACAGATAATCAAAATGTTGCAACTGTACAAAATGGTATTGTCTTTTTTAATCCAAATATCAACTATGGCTGTGTAAACGTAATTCTTAAGGCAGAGAACGGCAGCGTTGTTAAAAAGGTAAAACTAGTTTATTTAGACGAATCAATTAAAAAAGTAGTCGTTGGCAAAGATGAACAGATTGTTAATATAATTATGCCTAATTCGACGAAAGAACAAAAAGTTCAATTTGCATTAGTTGTCGATAAGGCTAATGTTACTGATGTTGAATTTATAAAACTAAGCGGAAATGCAACTCAAGAAAACGACATTTTATTTTTTGTAAGTGACGTCGGTGAAAGCGCTATAAAAGTTAAAATAAACGGAATAGAAACAAGCAGCGTGGTGAAAGTTGATTGCAAACGGCTTGTCGAAAAGTTTGACTGCGTAGCTGAAGGCGCTTGGGGCAACGAAAAGCACCCGATTGAAATTTTAAACAATAAAATATATACATCGGCTAAATATATTAACTTTAATGTTACCCTTTTTCCGAATAAAGTTTCATTAAGCGGCGCGACTTTGTCAATACCTACAAACGCTGTCGCAACAATGCAGGGCAATGTGTTGACATTTAATAGGGCGGGTTCTGTATCGGTAACAATAACTGCCGATAGCATAACTGAAACAATATTGGTTGAAAGTACTTGCGGATTACTTGATGATAAAACTGAAGCTGTCGATACATTAATAAAAGATATGTCGTCGTCGCTTAATATTAATGATTTTATTCAGTTAGTTTCGCCGATATATGCCGATATGACTAACATAAGCTTTGTAAGCAGCAATCCAGATGTTCTGTCAGTTGACGCGGAAAATAAATTTTTAATTAAAAGTGGCGGAAATGTTGTTGTTACTATAAATATTTTGGCAGTTGATAAGACAATTAAAAAATATACTAATGTTATAATTAATGAGGAACCTAAATCTATTGTTTTGCAAGATAATTGGCTGTACGCGCAACACGGAAAATTTAGCTTAAATTCTAGTTTATTTAATTTCGCGCCAAGTACTGCAAACTGCAATACAGATGTTTCTTATGAATTGCTTGGAAGCGCAAATAATTGCGCAACTATTGTAAATAATGAAGTAATTTTTAATAAAATCGGCATAGCTAACATAAAAATTGCTACTGCAAAAAATATTTTTAAAGTCGTTACGGTTGTAAATGCGGCCGATACGCGTATTATAAATCTTGACTCGTTAAATGTTGTTGAAATTGAAGTCAATGTTCCGTTTGCAATATTGCCCAACAAGGAAGTTCGCCTTAATTATGACTACAAAATGCCAAATGGTTTATTAAATATCACAAGCAATGGCGACGCTACATTTGTTGTTAATAGCGCAGTCGCAAATTCAGCTGTTGACAAAAACGCGAGCATAACTTTTGCAAATGTTGTATTTAATTTCAAGGGAATTTCGTTGGCTAAAAACATTGATATTGAGCGTCCTGCTTCAAATATAGCAGATTTTGACTTACAAAATAATACATTTGTTACTGGCTTGAACGAAATTAAACTGACAGCGGTTGTTTCAAGCGAAACTACTTATCGAGAAATTGTGTTTTCTGTAAGCGACAATAATATTGCCGATATTGATGCGGCTGGAAATCTTAAGTTTAAACGCGCAGGCCTTGTTGAGGTTTTTGTAGCCTATGTTAAACAAAGTGACATTAAAAAGTCAATTAAAATTCGAAGCACGCTAGGTATGATTGAAACTGTCGATATTGAAAATATTGTTTTCGAGTTTGATAATTTAGCCAGCGCAAAAAATGTAATTAATAATTTAAGCGAAAAGGCTTTAGTTTATCCTTCGCAGCTTTCGCTAAATACGACGAATACAAAATTAATTTCATCTAATACGAAGGTCGCAAACGTGTCAGGTTTGAACTTGAATATACTTTCGGCAGGAAATTCAAACATCAATATTCTTTGCCAACTGGCAAGCGGGCAGTTTTCGCAGTTATCCACTTTTGTGTTGCAAGTAAATAGAAATGCCGAGGGCATAAAACTTTTAAATGTTGATATTGAAACAATTAAGAAAGCGCAAAACATAAATAGTGGCATACATTATTTTAACGCGTCATATTTTCCCGAAGACGCTAATTTAAACACCAATATTGCAATGGAAATTATAAGTGGAAATACTTTTGCAATGATTTCTGAGGACAATAGATTTTTAAAATTTAACGCGCAAAATCAGAATATAGTTGTAAAGTTTACTTTAGGCAATCAGCCGTCAGCTAAAACGTGGCAGGTTACATATAATTGCACAATGCTGACCGAACTTATAAACATCGACGCTGAAACTGTGATTATACCTTCACTCAATAGTGTAACGTTTGTATCAAGGTCATTAGGCGAGCTGTCGGCGTGGGATATTACGTCAACAGGTGTTGCGCTGACATCTTCAATAAATGACGGGAATAGGTCGTTTTCGGCGGCTCACGGCGGAAAGGGAAGCTTGATTTTAAAGAAGGGCGAAACGATAATGAACAAAGTTTTAATTGTTACCGAAAACCCCTCAAAAATCGATGATAAAAAAATATTAGATAAAAATGTAAATAACGAAATAACAACTTATATGTTCAATGATGGCGGACATTATTTGACGGCTTCTACCGAAGTTACGTTGATGTCAAGCATTTTAAGTACAGCTACAAATAAATTAGGAAATAAGCCTACGATTGTCTATTCGGTTGACGATGTTAGCGTTTCAACAATTAATCCAAGCACGGGTGTATTGACTTTCAAAAAAGCAGGAATTGCAAATGTTACGCTTACCATTTCAGATGACGGTTATTATGGAGCGTATATTGTGTCTGAAATCGTCGCAATCGAAAGCACATTTGGCAACGTTATAGATTTTGAACTAGCTAATCCTTATCCGAGCGGAATTTACATTGATACTGTAAATACTTTTAATGTAAAAAATGGCGTCAAGGTTTTGTCGCCACTAAATGGACAGCTAAAACCTAATTATCAATTTAGCGCAACTTCAAATTGCACAATCGATATCAACGGAAATGTAACGATATTAAAGACAGGGCTAGCGAAATTAAATGTTTCAACTACTTCGCAAAATGGTCAAGTTGTTGAACGGTCTATTTCAATAAATGTTAAAAAATATATTGATGTCATTCAGTGTGTTGATGGCGCAAAACCTATTATTCAAAAAATTGAAAAAGGTAATAGTTATCAAATTAACTGTATACTTTCATCTAAAACTTCAATTATGCCAACTGACTGCGAATTGACATACAAAATTTTGTCGGGTAATGCAACTATATCGCAAAGCGGACTAGTTACATTCGGCGCTGAAAATACAATATGTCAGGTTTTAGTAGAAGCTAAATATGGCCTAGCTGACAACTTAGCGAAGTCAACTTTGCAATTACAAAAGGTTCAATCTGATGTGAATATTGTGAAAATTAATGGTTCAACATCAAAAGTTGTAATTAATAAAAACGTAAATACAGTGCTAGATTTCGATTTTGACAATATTATTTGTTCAGTCGATTTATCTACTAATTCTGCCATTGAATATGTTAATAATGCATTTGGTATATTTAAAGGTAAGTTTGGGTCAAGTTCAATGGTCGATGTGGTTTCGTCCAATAAGGTTGTATCATCGTTTGAATTGGTTGTAACTGAAAATGTTGAAAGCGTTAGTTTAAACAGCAACATCACTGACGGCTATCTTACGGCAAAAGGTTCATCGGCGGCTCCTATAAATTTATCCGAGCTTCTAACTCCCGTGGTTTATCCTGCAACCGCTAGAAATTCAGACGGCGCTTATTCGATAATTTTCAGCGTAACTAACGTAATTGGCGAAGCGCAAATTATAAACAATATTTTGACTTTCCAAAAAGCAGGGGTCGTAAAGGTGTCGGTTACTGTTGGAGGCAAGGTGGTCGAACGGACTTTGGAAAGCACTATGGGCTATGCGAAAGACTTTACTTGGTTAAATAATACTTATAGTTATGAGTTCTATGACGGCAGTTATACGTTGAAACAGGGCATTGACTATAATATATCGCCGATTGACGCAACGCTTCAAAACTTAAAATTTGAGTCGCAAGATTTAAAAATTATTGCAGTGGACGCAAGTAGGTTGGTGTTTAAAGCAGGTGGAAATACACAAATTAAAGCGACTTACAACACCTCTTCATTAAATACTGCAACAAAATCTATTAAAATGTTTGTAAACAAAAGCGCAAAGGAAATTTCCATTACAGATGATGGCAAAAAACTAAATTACATTGTCACAAATAATGATTTTATGTTGACGTATATTTTGGGCATTGACGATGTGAATTTATCAAATTATAACATTACATATGTGTCGCTTAATGATGCAATCGCTACAATAAGTAATGCGGGCAAGTTGACTTTTAAAGTTGACGGCATTGTTGACGTTGTTGTGACTGTTGTAAATTCTGATGGAAAAAATGGTGTTTCAACAACAGTTAAAATTAAAAAAGTTGACGCGCAAAACAAAATATTTAAAGTTTCCGAAACTTCAAATGCGACTATTGAGTTTATTGACAAAATACATACAATATATCCTCAGCCTGATGTTAAATGTAACAGTTTTAACAGTTATTTAGTGCAAAATAGTGGAACAAACTTAAATATAGTTACACTTAACGGTGATACATTTTCTATTAATGACGGTGGCAGTTTTACATTAAAAACTGATGGTTTAGATGTTAATGGCGCTGTTATTTGGACTAAAACATCAACTGTTTTCGTTCATCGCAAAGCTGATAGCGTTGAAATTGGCAATGTTGATATTATAGATTATAAATTATTGACATCAAAAGATAGCGTTTCTTTGCAGGCGTTCGTGCAGCCAGCAAGCGCAAGTCAAACACTACGCTATGGAATTAATTTAAATGATGTAGCTACTGTAAGTGAACTTGGAATAGTAACCTTTTTGAAAGCTGGCGAAATTATTGTTACCATAGAATCTTATTACGGTGATGTTCTTGAGGCTTCGCGCGCGGTCTATATTGAAAGCACGTTTAACACTCTTAGGAACTTTGATATTGTTATTGGTGGCTCGACCGCTCAAAATAGTTACGTGTTGCAAAATATAAACGATACGTTGCAATTTAGTGTTCAAAATTTAATTCCTATTGATTATTCAATTAATAACTTAGCTGTCGCTATTGATAACAAAAACATAATATCGTCGTCAATAATCGGAAATATTGTTTCTATTAAAGGCATCGGCAAGGGACTTGCGAAAGCTACTTTTGAATATGGTGGCTTGACTAGGGCAATAGACTTTGAAATTAAACTGAAATCGCAAGCGATTGAAATTAAAAATTCTAATGTAAAGGTTTCCGATAGCATAACTGTTTTAAATAATACTTGCGATTTTACAGCGCAGATATTGCCGTTAAATGCAAATGACCTGACCGTACTTTGGAGCGTTGACAAGGGCGCGTCTATTGTCAATGGCAAGCTGACTATGCCTGCCAATGCGTATGGTACATATATTGTCAACGTCACGGCAGGCGACGGCGCAAGTTCTAAGCAATTTAGTGTGATTTATGTTGAAGACATTACGGGGCTTAAGTTGGAATACGGCGAAATCACGTTGGATACTAACTCTAATATTGACTTGAAGTGGAACCAAAATCAGGTAGTATTAAAAATTTCGGTTTTACCATTGAATTTAGCAAATCAATTTGACTTTTCAAAAATTTCGTTTTATGCAAGTTTTGGAAGTAAGGTCGAACGAAATGGTCAATTTATAACGGTAACTTTGGCTGATTCAACAGTTACTCCAAGCGTCAACGAAGATGTTTCGATAAGCTATAATAAATTTGTTTTCAATGTCCATATTTCTCGGTTCGGCGTCAAGTCGGTGGAGTTTGTTGACCACGACAACGCACAAGATACCTTATATGGTTTGCAACAAGCGAGGTTTTTTGGTAAAATTTCATACTATGACGGTGTGGGAAATGTGGCATACTATCGTATGCCTGTAACTGTATCACCTTTGGAATGCGCAAATAAACTTGTTTGGACTACAAGCGACAGCAACGTGACAGTATCTTATGTAAACGGCAACGCTCAAGTCAATTTTGGAAATTTTGTTGGCGCAACTTATGGTGAAGTTGAGGCCGAACAGTTTAAATTTGTAACTGTGAATGCGACCGACGGAAAGGGTAATGTTTTTGCAAAATACACTTTTAATGTCGTTCAAGGCGCAGTAAACGTGCTTAATCAAGCAGGATTTTTGGCAAACGGACAGGTGGTTTTGCATACTAATTTTGGCGGGAGCGAGGAAGCTGGCTACAAAAAGTATACGCTTTTTGATTCAACCAACGGCAACTTGCATAAGTCGCTAATTTATGGAAATGGTTTTATAATTAATTACAATTCATTTAATAACACTTATGATAAAAAAATACACAAAAATAATTTAAATACCAGCGTAGGTAGGGCATATAATGTGATGCTTAAAGGTGGCAACTTTTCTGCCGATAAATCGGGTTATCACAATAACTTTGGCGGTTCGCGTTTTGAATATACCTATGTTTTGCAATCATACAAGGGTACGTGGGCTGGAGAAGGGCAAGTAATACGAAATTGTATGTTTAAGTATATGGCGGATATGTCAATTCAGGTTGCCGATAATACTAAAAATGTTTTTATTGAAAATATCATTTCGATTGACGGCGGAAATGCGGCCCTTGAAGACCAAGTTGGTATATTCCATCTTAAAGGTTTTATTGATGTGTACAATTTTAAAAATGCGAAAGATTTAAAAGATTTAACGGCTATTTCGGGTGTAATCATTGACAGTTTATTGAGAAACTATAAAAACTATATTACAGTAGCCAATAACGACAACTATTTAAATTCAGTGCTATTTTGCGGAAAGACAGGGGGCAATAAACGAGTCGTTAAATTTTATGATAAAGCAACCAATTCGTATGTTGCCACAGATGACGGCAATGCAGACGCTGCCCCGGGGTTAAAAAGATTAGTATATGGAACTTGGTCATTTTGGACATATCAAAATACTCATTCATATTTAAAATACAGCAATCAATATAATTCCGATGGTTCGGAAAATAATGCGTATCTTGCAAATCAAGATAAAAAACTATTAAGAATACAGCCTTAAACTGGGAAGTTTGTAAATAAATAATATTGTTGTATAAAATAAAAAACGACGGCTAACGTCGTTTTTTTATATTTGTTTATGTAGTTTAGTTATCTATTAAAGCGCTATCACGCGGAGTTTTAAGCAGTAAAGCGAAGTTTAATTGTTTTGCAACAAAATATCAACGCGCTAATCGCGCGGAGTTTTAAGCAGTAAAGCGAAGTTTAATTGTTTCACAACAAAATATCAACGCGCTAATCGCGCGGAGTTTTAAGCAGTAAAGCGAAGTTTAATTGTTTTGCAACAAAATATCAAAGCGCTAATCACGCGAAGTTTTAAGCAGTGAAGCGAAGTTTAATTGTTTTACAACAAAGTATCAAAGCGCTATCGCACGAAGTTTTAAGAAAAATAAACAAAGTAATAATTTTTGCATTTGGCATAAAAAATAAATAGTTTAGGCGAAACTTAATAAATTGTTTTAGGGCAATTATTTAATTATACTTATTTAACTTATAAACTTTCTAAAAACTTTATAAGTTGACGAGGGTCTTTACAATAACAGTCAGCGCCAATCTCATTGGCTATACTTTGCGATAGTACCGCGCCGCCTACGCATATTTTAACATGTGAACCACTCTTTCTTATTGCGTAAATTGTATCTTTCATATTGCTAACAGTTGTTGTCATAAGCGCGCTTAGTCCAACAACTTTAGGGCATAATTCCAACACACTTTTCACCACAACTTCAATAGCGACATCTTTTCCTAAATCAACAACATTATATCCGTAGTTTTCAAGAACGGTTTTAACTATATTTTTGCCAATGTCGTGAATGTCACCTTGCACTGTTGCGAGGATAACGGTAGATTTAATTGACGAGTTATTAGCTGGAAGGCTTTCTTTAATTAAATTACAAACATTTTTTGCGACTTCTGATGAACGTAGAAGTTGTGGTAAGAAAATTTTACCAGTTTCATATTGTTCGCCGATTATGTCAAGTGAGGGAATTACATAAGTATCTAATATTTTTAATCCATCATTTGTTTTTAGCAACTCAGTAGTCAGTGTTTCAGCTACTTTTGACAATCCTAATATTATGCAATCATTTAGTGTCATTTCGCTTGCGCTAGCTTGAGTAGAAGACGATGACGAGTTTGCATATCGAGAAATAAATTTTTGACAGCCGATGTCGTGTCCGGAAATTATGCGATAGCATAAAAATGATTGTTCCATACTTTCTAAATTTGGATTTATAATAGCCAAATCTAACCCGTGCGCTAATGCCATCAACAAAAACGAGCTATTAATTGCTTGCCTTTCGGGCAGTCCGAATGATATGTTTGAAACGCCGAGCATAGTTTTAACGCCAAGTTCATTTTTAACTCGTGTAATTGCCTCAAGTGTGTTTTGCGCTTGAAATTGCTCCGCGCCGAGTGTTAAAGTTAAACAGTCAATAACTATATCATTTTTACTTATTCCAAATTTAATTGCGCAATCAACTATTTTACGCGCTATATTTAAACGTTCATCTACTGTTTGTGGAATACCGCGCTTATCAAGTGTTAGCCCAACCACGCAAGCGCCATACTTTTTAGCGAGTGGCAGAATTGAGTTTAACACTTCGTCATCACCATTTACCGAGTTTAAAAGCGGTTTGCCATTGTAGTAGCGCAAGCCAGTTTCAATAGATGCGATATCGGACGAGTCGATTTGCAGTGGCAGGTCAACAATAGCTTGCACGGACTGGACAGCTAACTTCATCATTTCGCTTTCGTTGATATTTGGCACGCCTACGTTTATATCTAAAATTTCAGCGCCTTTTTCGGCTTGTTCAACTGCTTGCTTTTGGAAATAGCTAATATCACAATTTAAAATAGCTTCCTTCATTAACTTTTTCCCAGTTGGATTAATGCGTTCACCAACTATTCGTGGTTGATTAATATTAACGCATTTTGCGCCACTTGATACTAGCGTAAAGTTATTTTTTAATATTTTAGTTGGTTTTAACTCATTAACTTTTAATGACAACTCGCGGATATAATCATCAGTAGTACCACAACAGCCCCCAACAATATTTATGCCGAGTTTTACATATTGAAGCATTGTATCTGCAAAATCTTTAGCATCGGTGCTGTAAGTTGGAGTTCCCGATGAGATAGTTGGCAACCCTGCGTTTGGTTTTATTAGTATTGGTAAGTTTGACAGCGCGAGAAAACGTTTTACAAGCGGAGCAATTTCAGTAGGGGAAAGGCTACAATTTAAGCCTAAAGCATCTACATTTAACCCCGTCATTGTGGCAATCATCGCCTCAATAGCGCAACCTGCGAACGTGTGTCCAGAAGTGTCAAAACTCATACTGACTATAACAGGTAAGTCGCAGTTTTCTTTTATGGCAAGTACGGCGCATTTAAGCTCATAAAGGTCACTCATTGTTTCGACAACAAACATATCAACTTTGTCTTTTGCTAAAAGCACAACTTCACGGTACGCGTTATAAGCCTCGTCAAATGAAAGTTTCCCCATCGGTTCAAGAAGCTCGCCAAGAGTACTCATATCAAAGCAAATAAGGCCGCGATTAGCGCGCTCAACAGCATTTTTTGCGCACGCAATCGACGCGCTAATTACACTTTTTAAATCATATCCAATTAGTTTTTTAGGGTTTGCGCCAAATGTGTTTGTATAAATAATATCTGCGCCAGCCATTAAATAACGATAGTGTACGTCTTCAACGATGTCGGGATTTGTTAGGCTAAGTAATTCGGTATTTTTATTTATACTTAAGCCACGCAATGCAAGCATTGTGGCCATAGCTCCGTCTAACACCACTATTTTTTTGTTTAAAAGTTGACTAAATTTATTTGCCATATTGTGTAGCTCTCCTGCATTTTGTAACGCATTTTCCATTAAGATTACAATTACTACACACATCAATGTCGGTGTAGTTGGTTGAAGCGTTTTTACTTAGTTTACTTAATCCAATAAAAGAAGTAATAGATTTCATTGGTGACATTAAATTTGCGCTGTTCACACTAATTCCAATTAGCTTAGTCGCGTTAAGTGATTTGATTATTTTGGGCTGAAGCTCAAGCGACAAATCATCATAGCCACAACTGAAGCGCATACTGAATTGGTATGTTGGATAGGTATTATGAAGTTCAAATTCCAATTCGTCAAGTTCATTTTCAATTAAGACACTCGCCAAGGCATCAAGAAAAGTAGCTTTTAAGATATCTATTGCGCTGTAATATTTGATTTTTTTATCTACGTCAGCGCCAAGAGTTGATGCTGTAACTGCTATTTTGTCGATATTATTAAATTTTTCAGTTAGGCTGTTGCTTTTTAAATTAAGTTCAAGTTCCTCAATAAAATATTCGCCATCTTGAACTGTCGTGTCACACACGCGGACAACGTGCTTGGGATTGGCCGTAGTTTTTAATATTTCATACATTGATGAAACCAATTCGTAGTCGCTTGTTTGCGGACTTAAAATATTTAAATATCTAAATACATTTTTATAATCGTCGTTATTAAATGTTTTCATTATAGTAGGGTAGATATGTTGTTTTTAATTCGCGTAGCTACTTCAGCATTATTCATCGTGTAAAGGTGTACGCCCGCAACGCCACTTGCAAGCAAGTCAATAATTTGTTCAGTTGCAAATGCAATGCCAGCGTCTTTCATCGCGGTATCGTTGTCGCCATAGCGCGCAATCAATTTGCTCAACCTTGCAGGTATCGTCGCGCCAGACATCTTGATGATTTTTTCAAGTTGCCGAATGTTCGTTAGTGGCATTATGCCTGCGTGGATAGGCGTGCTAATCTCTGCCATATCACAAAGTTCTTTAAATTTATAAAATTCATTGTTGTCAAAAAACATTTGTGTAATCAGTTGCGAAACCCCTTTATTTGCTTTATTTCGTAGCGCAAATATATCTTCTTTTTGATTTAAGCTTTCATTATGTCCAGTAGGATAGCAGGCGCAACTTATATTAAATGTATTAGGGTAAGCATTTTGAATATACTCAACAAGTTCACTAGCGTAGCTAAACTCGCCCGAAAGCGTTACATTTACAGGCTTGTCGCCACGTAATGCCAGTATATCATTTACTCCGCTTGCTAATAACTGTGATAAAATAGCGTCAATACTACCCTTATTAGCGCCAATACAAGTTAAGTGAGCAACGGGGCGAATTGAACTAATTTTTTTAATTAATTTACAAATTTCCACAGTGTGATTTTCATTTGTTGAACCGCCAGCGCCATACGTGACGCTGATATAGTCGGGCGATAATTCGCAAAGTTGTTCAATTACCCGACTAATATTTGCCAAATCGGTAGTTGCTTTAGGCGGAAATATTTCAAACGAAAAATTTTGTTTTATTGAGTCCATATTATCGCTCCTTGCATATACAGCAGTTTATGTGTTAAAAAAATTATATTAAGTTGGCATAATGCAATAATGTATTTAAGGATACTAATTATTTGCATATATCAATCAACATTATATTAATTACATATTAATTAACCAACTAATTAAATTAATAGGTTAAGAAACTTAATAAAAAAATTGTTAGTATTCAAAAATAAGTATATTGGTTAAATTTTGTTATTAATAAGCTTTATATTTAGTTAGGTTCAATTTAATAAATAAACGTTTAAATAAAGCAGTAGGCAAAATATTTTTAAAATGCAATCACTTACTTATTGTTTTATTATACAAAGTATGTGTAACTATGTCAATGATTACATAATAATAGTAATTTTTGTTGGCAACTTTAATAGCTATTAAAATTTATTTGGTATTAAAAAAAAATAAAAAAAGTGTTGACAAATTTTGAAAAGAATGTTATATTAAGAATAAGACTTATTCCTAATATTGAGGTAAATTATGACAAGGCAACGTAAAGTTATTTATGATATTATAATAAATTCTTTAGAGCATCTTTCGGCTGAAGAAATTTTTTTGAAAGCAAAAAAGGTTATGCCGACAATAGCTTTGGGTACAGTTTATCGAAATTTAGGCCTTATGGTGGACGATTGTGATATAGGAAAGGTTGAGCTGTTAGGCGAGCCTGCAAAATATGATAGAAGCAGTGTTCCGCATTGTCATATGAGGTGCTTAAAGTGTGGGAAAGTTGATGATATAATTTTAAGTGGTGTTGATGAAATGATTTTAAAGAATGTGAAAAATATTGTAAATTATCATTTGGACATTAATTATATTTGTGACGATTGCAAGTCGATAAATGATGTAAGTGAAAGTTTAAAATAAATTACAATAGATTGTGTTCGGGTTTTTAAGTAGGATATTTTGTATTTGTATTGAAAAGTGTAATATAAATGATGTAAGTGAAAGTTTAAAATAAATTACAATAGATTGTGTTCGGGTTT
>JAVVSR010000012.1:0-16526 GCA_036654095.1 Clostridia bacterium | reverse complement strand
TAAAGTAGGATATTTTTATATTTGTATTGAAAAGTGTAAATAAAAATGTTATAATGTAATTGTTTAAATACAATAGGAGGGATGTGATGAAAAAATATGTATGTTCTATATGCGGATACATTTATGATGAGCAAATTGAAACAGTAAAGTTTGTGGATTTGCCTGAAAATTGGGTATGTCCGCTATGTGGCGCGCCAAAAGGCGCATTTAACTTAATTGTTGAAGCAAACAACGATAATGCCAATGATAAGCAAGTTGCAGATGTGAAAACTAAATCATCAAATATAAAATCAGATAGGCCGCTTTCAAATGCCGAACTTAACGTTTTATGCGCTAATCTTGCCAAGGGATGCGAAAAGCAATACAAGGCGACGGAAGCCGCGCTGTTTAGCGAAATAGCGGAATTTTATAAAAAACATAGCGATAATGCGAACGGAAGTATTGATGAAATTTCTAAACGTTTAAATGATGACCTTGCATCAAATTTTCCAAATGCTTTTAGTCAAGCAAAAACCGATGAGGACAGAGGCGCTTTGCGTGTTCTTACTTGGAGCGAAAAAGTTTCAAAGATTGTTGACTCGCTTATTGCTCGATATAAAAAAGAAGGGGTTTCTTTTTTACAAAATTCTAAGATATTTGTATGTGAAATTTGCGGATTTATTTATATTGGCGACGACGCGCCTGAAATTTGTCCAATTTGCAAGGTGCCAAAATTTAAAATTCACGAAGTCGGGAGGGTATAGATATGTTTGCAGTTAGAAATATTAGATTGTGTACTAAAGATTGTTTGTGCTTATATGTTTGTCCGACGCACGCAACCGATACCGAAAATGGACAAATCGATTGGAAAAAGTGCATTGGTTGCGGTATGTGCGCAAATGCCTGTCCGTCGCACGCAATTTCTATGGTGCCCGAGGATATGCCCGCCCAACAAACTAAAACTACAAAAGTAGTAGATACGTTAAATACTATTTTTCAAAATAAGGTTGCCTCAAAACAAATTGCAAAAAAAATTGTTGACGAAAGCAAAGATGAGTTAGCGCGCAAATTTTTTGAAGCATTAAGGTTATCTAACCATATTATGGCAGAAGATATAATCAGAGAAGCGGGGTTTATGTTGCCTCAAAGCGACAACGGAATTGCTTTTTTGAAAAACATCATTGAAACTGAAACCGCAACAGATTTTCCGAAAGACGCGGCGCAAAAACTATTAGGATTATTACAAAATAAAAAAATAAAAGAGGATACTATTATGGAATTAAAGGGAACAAAAACCGAGCAAAATTTAAAAGACGCATTTGCAGGCGAAAGCCAAGCTAGAAACAAGTATACATATTTTGCAGGAGTAGCAAAGAAAGAGGGCTTTGAACAAATTTCGGACATCTTTACGAAAACTGCCGATAATGAAAAAGAACACGCAAAACTTTGGTTTAAAGAATTGAACGGGCTTGGTGATACTGCTCAAAATTTATTGCACGCTGCTGACGGCGAAAATTACGAGTGGACAGATATGTATGAAAGATTTGCTGTTGATGCAGACAATGAAGGGTTTAAGGACTTGGCTATAAGGTTTAGAGCTGTCGCTAAAATTGAAAAAACCCACGAAGAACGTTATAGGGCATTGCTTAAAAATGTTGAAATGCAAGCTGTTTTTGCAAAAGCCGAGCAAACTATGTGGGAATGTCGCAACTGCGGACATTTGGTAATTGGAAAGGCTGCCCCTGCTGTTTGTCCTGTATGCAATCATCCACAAAGCTATTTTGAAGTTAGAAAAGAAAACTATTAAATTTTAAAGTTACAACTTATTTAAAGTTTTAATTTATTGTTAAAAAATCGAATTAAATAATTGCTTATTCGCAAAAATAGGCGCAAATATTGTATTTTGAAATAAGCAAAATATCGCTTAGTAAAAAAGTATATGAAATTTAAATTTTAAAAACCGAGTTATTTTATTATACTCGGTTTTTTTTATAAACTAGCTATTTGATGTTTCATTATTACAATTATTTACAAAAAATATTGAATATAATTGGTAATTATTACCGATTAAAATTTTAGGAGGTAGAAAATATGAATGAATTTAAAAAATTGACCAATGAAGTAGGTTCTCCTGTGGCTGACAATGAAAATGCTATTACAGCAGGTCCACGCGGCCCAGTAGTAATGAGCGATGTTTGGCTAATGGAAAAAATGGCACATTTTAATCGTGAAGTTATCCCTGAAAGACGTATGCACGCTAAGGGATGGGGCGCATACGGAAAGTTTGTTGCAACTCACGATATTTCGCAATTTACAAAGGCAAAAGTGTTGCAAAAAGGCGCTGAAACTGAAGTGTTTAGCAGGTTTTCTACCGTTGCAGGGGAGCGCGGCGCCGCCGATTGCGAGCGCGATATACGAGGTGTAGCGGTTAAATTTTATACAGACGAGGGCAACTGGGATATGGTTGGAAACAATACTCCGACTTTTTTCATTCGTGATGTGCATAATTTTTCTGACCTTAACCGCGCGGTTAAACGTGACCCTCGTACAGGAAGACGTTCCGCGCAAAATAACTGGGACTTTTGGACATTGCTTCCCGAGTGTTTCCATCAAATTACAGTCGTTATGAGTGACCGCGGTATACCTGCTTCGTTCCGAAATATGCACTTTTTTGGCGAGCATACATATTCGTTTTACAACGCGCAAAATGAAAGATTTTGGTGCAAATTTCATTTTAAAACACAACAAGGTATTAAAAACTTATCCAATGAGGAAGCTGCAAAAATTAACGGAATGGATAGAGAATTCCACGGAAAGGATTTGTATGAAGCAATCGAAAGCGGAAACTTCCCTAAATGGACAATGTATGTGCAAATTATGACGGAGGAACAAGCGAAAAAACACTATGAAAATCCTTTTGACATTACAAAAATTTGGCGTCATAGTGAATTTCCGCTAATTGAAGTTGGCGTTTTGGAACTTAATCGCAATCCTGAAAACTACTTTGCCGAAGTCGAGCAGTCAGCGTTTACGCCAGCCCACGTAGTTCCAGGTATAGGTTTTAGTCCCGACCGCTTTTTACAAGGTAGACTATTTGCTTATGGTGACGCGCAGCGTTATCGGTTAGGGGTAAATCATAATTCAATTCCAGTAAATCGCGCTAAGGTTGAGGTAAATGAATATCATCGCGACGGCGCTATGCGTGTCGACGGAAACTATGGCGGCGCGCCTGCATACACCCCCAATAGCTTAGGCGTTTGGTCGGCGCAACCCGATGTTATGGAACCGCCCCTTGAACTTAGCGGAGCGATGTATCGCTATGACCCGAAAGACGACCCGACAGATGATTGCTTTAAAGCAGGCGGTGATTTGTGGAAAGTTTTAACTGAAGACAAAAAACAAATTCTTATTTTAAATACGGCGGGCGATATTGCGCCTTGTACTGAAAATATTAAATATCGTCACGCGGTACATTGCTATTTGGCAGATGTTGAATATGGCAAGCGTTTCACAAAAGCAGCGGGACTTGACTTAAATAAAGTACTTAAACTGTCGAAACTTGACAATAAAGGCCTTATTGAAGCGACTATCTAAAAAATACATTATGTTCGCTATTAAAAAAAAGGAATTAGCGCAATGAAGCAAACCCGAAATACCCCTCAGAGAAATCTAGTGCGCGATATCGTTAAAAATAATCGCGAACATTCAACGGCCGATAAAGTGTACGAGCTTGCGCGGACACGAAAATCAAACTATTAGCCGAGGAACTGTTTATCGAAATTTAAATTTGTTAGTTGACAACAATGAAATCGCTAGGCTTAGAATGCCAATAGGCGCAAAACACTTTTGATTTTGAAATTTAAAGTCACTATCATTTTTTGTGTAGGGAATGTAGCAGAGTACTTGACGCAAAAATTCCATATGCTGAGCATAATTTGAAAATGGTTTCAATGCCAAATTGTAAAGTTGAAGGATATAAATTGATTTTGGTTGGGCGGTGTCCTGACTGCAATAAATAAAAACAACTCCTAAGGTCAGTAGCCATAGGAGTTGTTTTTTTATATTAGTAAAATAATAAATAAACCGAAAAACCATAATTTATATAATGTACTAGTAAAATAATAAATAAACCGAAAAAGCCATAATTTATATAATGTATTAGCAGAATAATAAATAAACCGAAAAACCATAATTTATATAATGTATTAGTAAAATAATTAATAAACCGAAAAAGCATAATTTATATGATGTATTAGTAAAATAATAAATAAACCGAAAAAGCATAATTTGTATATTAATTAGTAAATAAATTTAAATCAAGTAAATAGAAAGTCAAACAGCAAATCATTTTTAAAACAAGTTATGTGAAACGCATAATTGATGTAAAAATAAACTTAAAAAATAAACTTAAATTGTTTTTATAAAAAAAATATGATGTTAGATAATTGATTTTTTAATATAATGGCAAATATTTACAGTAAATTTTTTAAATTTTCTAATTAATTTATTTGACAAATATAAAAAAATAAGGTATTATATGCTTGTAAATAGCAAAATAGATGAAAATCTATGACGCAAAGCTAAAGGGTCTATCTAATTTATTTTAGTTGACAGCCAGTTGCCAAATCGTATTTGATTGTGGCAATTTTTTTATTCCCAAAATGGCAAAGGAGACTAAATGATAACGGAAAAACAGAAAAAAACCATCATAACTCTTAGTAAACTTATCGATATGAAGGAAAAGTCGGAGCATTATAATCGTGTTCATTTAGTAACTGAAAAAGTTGCCGTAGAAATGAGTAAAGTTGAGAAGTTTAAAAACATTTTAACCGAAGATTATATTGAAATATTAACTTATTCGGCAATGCTGCACGACATTGGTAAAATAGGGATTTCAGATAGTATCCTGTATAAGCCGTCTAGGTTTACCGCTGAGGAAATGGAAATAATGAAGCGTCACGTAATTATCGACGATGAAGTTATAAGTTGCATATCTGAAATTTTAAATTGTCAAGAACTGTCTAAAACGTTAATTGAAATTATCGAAAACCATCACGAAAATTTTGACGGTTCAGGATACAATAAAGGCATTGCAGGGTGTGATATTCCGCTTTCTGCTCGGATTGTTTCAATAGCTGATGTGTATGATGCATTGCGTAGCAAAAGGCCTTATAAAGATGCTTACTCGCACAGCAAGACAATGAGAATTATTGAAAAAGAACGTGGAATTAAATTTTTTCCTGAAGTTGTTGACGCGCTAGAAAGAACTTCAGATGAAATTAGTAAAATGTATTAGGATAATTTAAAAATCTTATTATAAATTTAAAAAAATGTATAAATAAAACGTAAAAAAAGGAGGAGCTATAATGAAAAAAATTATTTTGAGTTTAGTTGTTGTCATACTTATTGTTATGGCATCTTCAACGTTTGCGTCATATAATTTAAATTCGTCGCTATCAAGTGGCGGCATAAATTCTAGCGAAGTTTCAAAAGAATTGGATATCAATAACTTTCATAAAGTATTTGAGTCGTTTTCAGCCACTTCTAATACTCCACACAAAATGAATTTTGTGTTTACCGGCGGGATACCTGGAGTTAAGTATCTTTTGTTTTCAGATGTATTCTATGTTGGCAATCAAATGAACCTTAGCTTAACTAAAACAGATAAATTTGGAAATACGCTATATAAACAGGGCAAGCCGATTAGTTATAACTTTATTGACGAACCTGTCGGGATTGAGTTTACAAAGGGCGAAAAAAACTATTACAGGCTTGAAATGTCACCTAAGGATACTCTTGCGGCTGTTTCGTATTCTGATGTTAAAATACATTTTCAGGGCATTAGACAAGATAAATCATTAATAATAACGTCATCTGGTGTTATGTATCAAGCCAACTATGCTTTTAATCAACTTAAACTTATGACCGAAGCGCAAAGGCAAGCGGAATTTGGACAAAAATGGATTAATAATGAAATGATACGCGAATATGTTAGGCGTATGTACAATGGCTTCCCCAAAGTGACTGTTGGCAGCGATATTTTATATATACAACCATATGTTCCGCAATTAGTGCAGTCTGACGGCGTAAAAAGAATTGATTGCAGTGAAGCTGTTATTTTTGCTAAAACGACACAGGAAAATGGTTGGTATACTAATCATATATATAATTATGAAACGGGAAACTGGTATTATTCGCGAGCGGGCATTTCTGTTGCAAACCAATCGTGGACGCAGATTAAGCAAATTATAACGGAAAGCGGCGGCGCGTGGAAAATTGTAAAATAGTTATATAAATTTATTAGCCGTACGAAAAGCTAACGTTATTATAAACTGATATTAAGTGATAAAAGCGCGTGTTAAACTAAATTATTTATTTGCTGGCAAGCGCTTTAAAACAAAAGCCTAATGAATAATTAAGATATTGACGTATTAAATGCAAAAAAAGTTAAAAAAAGTAATTTATGTGTTAAAAAGTAGTTGACAAAATGAATAAAGAGTGTTAAACTATTATCATACTTACAAATGTGAAAGGCAAAATATGTGAAAGCATATGGCGCAAAACTAAAGGGTCTAAGTCGAAAGATATGATTGCCAGTTGCCTCAGAATATTTCTGGGGTATTTTTTTACCACAAAATATTCTCGTCAAACCAACAAAATTTGAGGAGATATATTAAAATGAAAAAAACATTAGTTACATTATCACTAGCACTTATCATCGTATCATCATTGGTTGCAGGGACTCTTGCTATGTATTCAACAAGGGTTGACAACGTCGCAGAAGGGTCTGTTGTTGCAAAAGAATTTAAGGTTGTTACCACGGCTAAGGAAAGTTTCAAAAAAGATATCAAAATTGCCCCGAGTGAAACAGTTTCTATGGTATTCGCAGTAAGCAATTTCGATGGCGCAATTATTACTGAAACTAAAATGAATTTAGCTATTAGCGTAAGTCTTGCCGCAGCAGATGGTAAAACAGCAATTACTCCGCTTACGATTTCTGTTAAAAAAGGTGGTAAAACAATTGGAACAGTTGCAGGTGGCGTGGTTTCAATAGCTGACACGTTTGAGCTTGATACAGTTGGACAAACTTACGAATACACGGTAGAAGTTGTGTGGCCAAGTAATGACGCTATTGATAATAACTTTATTGGAGCTAATTTCGGTTCTGTTGTTAAGGTATCAATGGTTGCAACACAAGCATAATTATTTAAACGACTACATTGGGCACCTAAGGCAAGTCTTTAGGTGCCATTTTTTTAGAAAATAAGGGTAGGGAGATTTATGGAAAATTCATACTTTACAACTAAAAATGACTTTGAAAATGAAAAATCGAAATTATATAAAGCAATTAGTATGCCCGGGAAAAGCAAAATGCCCACATCAAAAATTGTTAAAAACATAATATCGATTTTAATAATAATATTTTTAGTGGCAACACTTTTAAGTATTGTAATTACAAAGGTATCGGGCGACGTTCCAAATATATTTGGTGTTTATTTATTTCAAGTTGAAACAGAAAGTATGGAGCCTACCTTAGATGTTGGCAAAGTTATAGTGGCCGTTAAACCATCGTCGGAAGATAGCGTTAATGTTGGTGATATTATAACATTTAAAACCACATCGGGAAAGGTTGTTACGCACCGCATTGTCGATAAAATCGATGGAGAGTTTTTAACAAAGGGTGACAATCCAATTAAT
The DNA here is from genome assembly GCA_036654095.1 of Clostridia bacterium. Lineage (GTDB taxonomy): Bacteria > Bacillota > Clostridia > Christensenellales > CAG-917 > JAVVSR01. The sequence continues at coordinate 8,849 of JAVVSR010000012.1, read as the reverse complement.
TCAGTTGATACGGAGCGCGTAACATTTAAGCGCATAATTGCAGTTATGAAATTTAAGTTGTAGAAGGAGTTTTATGGAAGCGGTTAATTTAAAATCGTCATTAGAAAATGCGGTTCCTATTGTGGAGCTGAAAAATATTACTTCTCGTGAAATGGACTATTTGGGAGATAATCATTTTTCGCACATTTTAAAAGATATTACCTTTAGCATTTACGAAGGCGAGATATTTGGGTTGGGTTCAAAAACAATTAATGAGGCTGTTGTCCTTAGCGAAATAATTGCGAATATACGGCCTTATTATTCGGGCGAGTGCGCGGTGTTGGGTGAAACTTTGAAACGTAAAAAAAGGTTGCCAACGGAGCGTATTTATTATATTGATTCTCATACAATGTTGTTTGATAATATGACCGTGCTTGAATATCTTATGCTTTTGACAACGGATAAATCAATAGACGACCCTCAACTTAAACTTGAAATTTTAGAAAAACTTGACAAATTTGGCCTTGACTATTTGTCGCTAAGCGTTATCGGCAAACTTTCCCCAACAGAAAAAATATTGATTGAACTTTTTTCATCATTATATACGAATTCTGTTTTATTTATTGTTAATTGCGTCAAATATGAGTTTTCGGGCAGCGAAATTGCTATTTTGAAAAATATCGCAAATGAAATTAAAATGCAAAAACTGACTATGTTTCTTGTTACAAAGCAACCTAAAATTATTGGTATAATTTGCGACAAGGTAGCCTATATCAGTGGCGGAAAACTGCTTTATTGCGGAGAAGTAAACGATTTAATTAAGAAAAAAGACAATATAAGATTTTTGATTAATGACAGTAATTTAAAGGAAATATATAAAAAACTTTTGAAAAAAATTCCAGAGTATATTTATAATTTAACAGAAAACACCTTGTTTGTAATTGATAATTTTGAAAGGTCTGAAAATTTATTCCTAGCCCAAATGGCTGTAAACAATATAATTCCTGATAGAATTAAGGTCAATAGAGGTCGGGTGGAAAATTCATTTGAAAGGTTGGATAATGAAAATGAATTATAAAAATAACTATTTAAATAAAGAGTTTAAGGAATCATTTATTGACCAAAAAGTGAGCAACAGAAACATATTTTGGTGCGGTATTTTTTTAGGAATGATTACTTTTGCGCTTTATTTTTTGTTTCAAAGTATGACGGGCAGTATTTTAAATGACGTTTTGCCATCAATTATGACGCCGTCTTATTTTGCTACGCTTTATTTATATATAAATTTGGCAGAGGTATTTGTAGTAGTTTATATTTTAATTTATTATGACGCGCTAACTTTTTCTGAAATTAGCAAAAGTAAATGGTACGCGCCAATTAAAATCGGAAAAAGCCCTATAAAAATGATTTTAGCAAAAGTTTTTGCAAGGTTTCTTAATATTTTATTTATCTATACGTTGGGTTATCTTGTGACTTTACTTATGACAAGCCTGCTAAATTATACATTTGTTATACATTATATTTTCCCGTTATACTTGTCGGGTTTAGCGCAAATCACATTTATTTTATTGGGTATCCTGACAATGTCTTTGATTTCAAGCGACAAATCAAATACAAGACGTTTTGTTGTTTTGGGAGTTGTAATACTTTTTATAATTAAATGCGCAAGCGGCTACTATTCATTTGAATCTAACAGAATTTTAATGCAAGATATCGATAAAATGGCAAGTAACGCCTATTTTATTTTGATTTTAGTTGGTATTGTCGCGCTAGGGATAGTTTCGATAGTTTACGCAAAAAAGCACTGTTTTTATTCACATAAGGCAAGTGCGCTTAGCGGGAAGATTGCCGTTTTTGATGATAAAACAAAAAAAATTAAAGGCACGGTTAAACATAAAAAGTATGAGACTAAGTGGATTGAAGTATTGGGAAATTCAATAGCAATCGCAATCTTGACGCTTGCGTTGGGGCTTAATATTTTTATACTCTTTATGACAAGTGGCAGTACTAGCGGCGTAAACTCAATCGGGGGGAAAATGCCATATATCTTTTCGTCCTCGACAATGTCGCCTATAATAGAAAAAAACGACTTAGCATTTTTTAAAAAAGTCGACGCAACGTATTTATTAAAAGTGGGCGACATAATTATGTTCACAGATGAAAATGTTACTTATGTTGAAAAAATTGTTGAAATTAATGATAAAATAGTTGTTGATATTGTTGCTTATCCACAAAATGTGCCCGAAAACGCTATGAAAAAATATATTGAACGACAACAAGTTGACGCTATTCACGTTGGCAACAATCGAGTGTTGGGCGCGGTGATTATGTTTGCAAACAGCTATATTGGCCGCGTGATTATGTTGCTATTGCCTATCATCTTTTTGTTTTTCAATAAAAAGATAATCGCAAGATTTTTTAAATATAAACCAAATAAAAATAATATTGAAGAAGAATACTTTTATTTTGATGAAAAAGCTGTTATTATAGTAGATGGTACTAGGTATTATGAAAATTTAACTGACGCTAGTTATGGCGATGATAAACCTGATGATTTTATAAATGGAGATACGAAGTAGATTTATTTAAAATTCAGGTGTCAAATTAAATTATTTTAAAATAAGTATTGGCTTAAATATAAGTTTAAGGTTTAAAAAATGAAATACAATAATTTTTGTATTTGATAATATTTAAATAAGTACAAAGATTGAATTGAATTACATTGTAATAATTAAATTAATATCGAATGCTGTATTTTATCAATTTTGAACTTCAAACATTAACATTACTTGAGGTATTTTATGGAGAGAACGGATAAAAGGACACTTTTCTATATAGCAGTAGTTATAATGCTTGTGATAACGCTCGTTATTTCGTCACTTTTGTCAATGGCGGTACTGAATAATTATGGTATTGCACATTCTCGCGACCAATTACGTTCGGATAATAGGGCGGTTAATAGGGCTTTGATTGAAAAAATTGAACAAGAAAAATTTATTTTGCAATCGCTTACGCAGCCGATATTTGAAATTAAACAGGAAAATATACCTAGTGATGAAAAGAAAATTAAATATTTAAATGTTATTGATAATATGGAAAAGTATAGTGATTTTGAGGAAATAGCTATTTCGCACGAGGAAAGCGGAGCTATGTACACCTTGGGAAACAGCATACTTGAAGAGGATATTTCAAATTCTGACTACTACGCCGAGGCAATGGAAAACAGTGGTTCAACTGTGTTACGAGTGATTAAATCGCAGCTTGACAGCAATAAATCATATATGGTTTTAACTGTTCCATTTTTTTCAGAAATCAATTCAAATCAGTTATCTAAAATAGGCGAAAAGCCTGTGGGGGTTATTCGAGGGGCATACTCATATGAAAAGTGGGAAAGTAATCTGGCGGAACTTGCAAGTAACGTCGGATTTTTTAGAGTTGTTGACAAAAGCGGCAATATAATTGTTTCGACGGCTAAAAATGACAGCACATACTTTCCGAGTATCGGGCAAGGCGATAAAAAAGTTGAAAATATGTTTTTAGATATTTTTGATTTTGGCAAGGATAACGTGAAAGAGCAAATGCAAAATGGAAAAGTAGGCTTCGCAACAATGAAAACACCTATTAGTCAATATGCCATTTGCTACGAAAAGTTTGATTGCTATGGTACTTGGCTTAATGAGTGGTACATTATTTCGGCAATAGATTCAAAGTACATCGACAATATGCTTAAAACTCCACAAAAACAGTCACTAGCCATTGTTTCTGTTATGTTGCTGGCGGTGGTTGCGCTTGGAATTATTGTAATTATCTATATCGATAAAAACAAAAAACAAGTTGTTGCATCAAATATTCGACTAAATAATGTAATAAAAGATATTAGCGGTGGCATCTTTATTTATTCGCTTGACGATAACTATAAAGTGCTTTTTGCTAACGAGTCAGCGTGCGCGATGTACGGCTATCCAATGGAAGTTGTTAAAAAGTTTGGAATTGTGCAAGCATTGGTAGATGAAGACAAAGCAAAATATATGAATGAACTTGCGCGCGTGCAAAATGGAGAAATTAATAGTTTTGAAATTGAATATCGTATAGCTCGCGCTGACGGGACTATTATGTGGGTTCTCGAAAACGCAAATGTAGTTTTGCTTGAAAATAAAGAAAGGGCTTTACAAACTATTTTTGTTGATTTTAATAGTCAAAAAAAACTTGAACAAGAAATGATAGTCAAGGAACAAACTTACACCCTTGCTGTTAATAAAATGGGCGTTAAAATTTTTGAATATAACTTGCAACGCAGAACAATACTGGTTTTCGAACACAGAAGCGCGCAAAATTTAAACGTTTCGCAAAGAGAACTAACTATTGATGAAGTTATTTTGTCCGAAAATCCCAATCCCGACGATATCATCATTTTTAAACAGGCTTTTGAGAAAATTGACAAAGGCGAACTAAGCGCGGAAGTTATTATTAGAACTTATGACAAAGATAATAACGAAGTCTTAAATAAAATGACAATGACAGCCATTGTTGTCGATGGAAAAACAATTCGCGCAGTTGGTAGCGTTGACGATATTACTAGCGAATATCGTTTAAAAAAAGAAAACGAAATTAGCGTGGTTAGAGATGCAAATAAACTTCTTATCTATACCGCTAATATTACGCGCGATTTCGTGCTTGAAGACAATGCTAATCGCCAAACAAATGTTGGAGCTGTCGCTAAAGAAAAATACAGCGACATTATAAGCCTTAATAAAGGTAATAATATTTTCGTTGACGACAGGCGAGAAGTTTATCGTAAACTTAATAGGTCAAGGTTGTTGGAACTGTACAATTCGGGAGTTTTCAGCGGCGATTTGGAATATCGACGTTTGGTTGGCGATGGCATTTACCATTATGTTTTAACTGAATTTTGGCTTTATAAAGACGATTTTAACGGCGATATTATGGCATTGTTTAATATTGCGGATATAAATGAAAAGTACTTGAGAAAAATCGAGCTGATGCATAATGCTGAATTTGATGGATTGACGGGCGTTTATAATAGAATGTCGGGCGAGCAGAAAATTAAACAGTTTTTAGATGATAAGGCAAATTCAAATGCTGAAATAGCTTTTATGATTTTCGATTTGGACTTTTTTAAAACAATAAATGATGAATTTGGACATTTGGTTGGCGATAAAGCGTTGTGCGATGTTGCAACTGTTGCAAATAAAATCTTTACTACAAATAGTTTGGTTGCGCGAGTTGGCGGCGATGAATTTGCTGTTTTTGTTTGGAATGTCAAAAATCATTGCGATGTTATAAATAATGTTGAAAATTTTGTAAAAGAAGTTGGTCAAATAAACATCGAAAAAAATACGGCTAATTACGTTTCAATTAGTTTAGGCTTATGTTTTTCCGAAGTAAAAAATTGTGCATATAACATTCTTTATGAGCGCGCTGACGACGCGTTGCTTGTTGCAAAAAGAACAGGCAAAAATAGATACTATGAGTTCGGCTCAACCATAAATGAAGATGGCATTGATAAAATTACGGGTAAAATGGACTATAATAGCTTTAAAATCAAGGCTGAACGGTTTATTAAAGAAAATAAAAACGAAAATATTGTTATTTTGTATTCTGACATTGAAAACTTTAAAATGATAAACCACATTTATGGCTTTTCAAAAGGCGACGAACTGCTTCGTAAATACAGTGACCATTTGCAATATCGGCGTGACATTATGTTCGCAAGGACTAATGTCGATAAATTTGTTGGAATTTGTTTAGAAAGCACTGCCGAAAGTGAAAATGTGTTTAATAATATGCTTTATGACGAAAGTGTATCTAATTTATTAAACTTAGACTATCCTGTAAAACGGTTCTTGGGCGCGTATAAAACACACGGCGATAACTTCAAAAAGTCGTTAGATGAAATGGTTGAAATTGCCGCGCTTTCAAGCAAGGAAATTGAATCAGTTAGCAAACGTCGTTGGGTTATCTATGATGAAGAATATCTTTTAAGTAAAACCGAATCTGTAAAGTTTGAAAAAAATATGAAAAGCGCGCTAGAAAACGGCGAATTTGAATTATATTTACAGCCACAATTCAATTTAAAGTCAAATAAAGTTTTGGCTTGCGAAGGTCTGGTTAGGTGGAATATGCCAAATGAAGGCATAATTCAACCCTTAAAATTTATTCCGCTTTTTGAAAGAAACGGCTTTATTAGCCAACTCGATAAACAAATGTTTAGCCTTGCGTGCAAAAAAATTCGCGAGTGGATTGACAACGGCAAAACTCCTGTTTGTATCGCGGTCAATATCTCGCAAGTAGACATCTTAAGCAGCAACTTTATTAGCGACTATGTGCTGATAAAAAACATTTTTAACGTGCCAGATAAAATGATTGCAGTTGAGTTTTCGGAAGGTATGATTGTTGAAAACGAAAGCATTATGACAAACGTTTTAGCGGAGTTCAAAAAGAATGGAATTTTAACTGCAATAGATGACTTCGGGGCAGGTTGCACATCTCTAAATATTTTAAAATGCACTTCTATGGATATATTGAAAATTGACAAAGCGTTCTTTGTGGGCAGTCATTCGGAAAGACGTCAAATGATTGTTGAAAGCATAATCAATATGGCTAAATCGCTAAATATGACAGTTGTCGCCGAGGGCATTGAGCAAGCGGAACAGCTAGAAGTTTTGCGCAAAATAAATTGCGACGACGCGCAAGGATATATTATTGATAAACCTATGACAATAAAAGATTTTGAAAAAAAGTATATTTTATAGAAATACTAAATGCTTAAAACTGATTTTTTGCTTATTGACAATTTTATAATATGGTAATAAAATAAAATAGAAAAAAGTTAATTTTTAATTGAAAAATTTTATATTATTGTGTTTTTTAACAATTTCAATTTAGTGTAATTAAATATTAATGTAGCAATAAAACTAGTAAATGTAAAAAACTAATTAGCTTTATATTAAAACTACTAAATCAATTATACAATTTAAAAAAGCCAATAACCCCAAAAAAGGTTGTTGGCTTTTTTTTCTATCGTCGTTATCTATTAAAGTCACGAAAGACTGTGATTTTAATTGCTTTTACATCATGTTGTTTGCTTGTTTTAAATGAAACAATGTGGAATACAAACAAAAAAACATTTTGCACGCAAGCATGCCTAAAAGTTAAACTTTCCAAAAAGGTGCGAGCCATAGTAGAACAAAACAAAAACGGCAGGCGGAGCGTAACTACGGTATATTTGTTGCGATTTAAAGTGAAATGCGGATATTGTGGCAACCCAATCAGCGCAGATGGTGGCGCGGCAAGAAACGGAACACATAAACACTATTATTCCTGTCGTGGGCGCAAGAAACTGAAAAACGGTTGCGAAAAGCTATCTATCCGCCAAGAGTTTTTGGAAGAACTTGTGCTAAATACACTTCAAAAAAAACTGTCCGAAGAAAAAACTTCAAGTGAAATGATAGCAAGGCTTATGAAAACGCAAGCGAGATTGATGACCGAAACTCCCGTATTAAACCTATTGCGAATGGAACTTAAAGATGTTGAAAAATCGTTAGACAACCTTGTGACTGCACTGGAAAAGGGAATATCCTCGCCCACAACCAACAAGCGATTGAACGAACTCGAACTGCGAAAAGAGGAATTATCTTGCAAAATATTGGTGGAACAAAGCAAAAAGGCGACTATGCTAACCGAAAGCGAGATACGAGAATACTACACAGAAATGTTGCAAAAAGAACCGCAAGCGTTGGTGAATGAACTGATAAAAATGATAACGCTTTATAACGACAGAATGAAGATAGAACTTAACAGCCCGATACTGAAAAACCCAGACGAAAGTCAGGGCTTTTCTTTTTATAAGGAGATTGTTGCAATACCAACTTTTTACACTTGCAGCCCAACGCCTATCATGGCAAAAATGCTTATTGAATTAGCCATATAAAAGCTTAAACATTGATAGATTTCTAAAATTTCTCGTCAAAAAAACTTATCTGTTCAAGACTATTTGCACGGACTATGTATTCGTCTGGATTTGTTTCTGCAAGCGTGAGTTCAATTTCTGGGGCTAATTTTCTTAGGCAAAACTTGTAATATACTTGCTTGCCTGATGGTCTTAAAATGGCTACGCAGTCCTCCAAATACTTTGCCCAATCTTGCCATTTATCGGCACTTTTATAATTGTTGATTTTTCCAATTTTATAATGGTCGACAGAGTTATCTTCCAATGTTTTTTTGATTAGTTTTAGGCTTTCTTCCGGCTCGATTGTAGGCTCAAAACTGGCAAAGGTTTTTATGCCGTTGTCGTGCAAAATTTTCAGCGTTTCCAATCTTTCCGATGGCGTGCTGGCATATGGTTCCCACTCCTTAGATTTTGTTTCATCAAAAAAAGTCAAGGTGTAACCGACGGAAATTCTGTCGCCGAATGCCTTGAAAATATCCATATCCCTAAGCAGTTTTTTGCCGCCCTTGGATAGTAGCGCAACTGGCGCGCGATACTGATTTAGCAATATCAACGCCTCACGAGTTGTGCGGCTGTCATCTTGATTGTCGCAATAACAGTCCCCCACAAAAGAGAGCAGAATTTGCTCGGTATAAACATTTTTTTTGAGGTCCGCCTCTAAAAGTCTCAAAACATCTTTTCGTGGATATGGCTTGCCAAAATATTCACTCTCTTTCTTTTGCAAAGCGTGAGGAGCATAACAATATTTACATCTATGCGAACAGCCAATGTACAAATTGCAAGCATAGGGGCTGTACTCCCTTGCCATACCTGTCGGGCGATAAATAATACTCATAAATTTATTATAACATAAATGTGAAAATATTTATCTATCTACAACAAAATATCCGTAATGTTTATC
>JAVVSR010000011.1:0-63708 GCA_036654095.1 Clostridia bacterium | reverse complement strand
CGAGGATTAAAACAGTTTTTGTTTAGATGTGCTTGCTTCCGAGGATTAAAACAGTTTTTTACTTAGATACGCTTACTTTCGAAAATTAAAACAGTTTTTGCTTAGATACGCTTACTTTCGAGGATTAAAACAGTTTTTGCTATTTTCGGTTTAATTTATTAGAAAAGCTATTGTCGACCAACGCTTTAATTTGTAATTAACCTTGTTACTATTTTTTTACACGCTTCGTATTTGGTGACTTCGAAAATTTTTCACGCTTGTTTTTATTGCCGGCAATTTCATCTAATATGCCTGCCAATATCTTTGCGCAAGCCTTTGAACCATTGTATGCTATTTCAATAAAATCAATCGGACTTTTTTCGTCTGCATTATCGCTAATAACTTTCAAACACAAAACTGGAATTTTGTTTCTACTTGCAGTAATAACAATTCCGGCGCTTTCCATATCGCAAATATCGGCGTGGAAAGTTTCAATAAGCCACTGCTTTTTTGCGCTGTCTGCTATAAAAGTATCGCCAGATGCAATTCTAACAAGCCTAAGTTTACTGTTATATTCAACGGCTTTTGCAATTAGGGCATTGCTGCACGGCACATAGATATCGTCAAAGTCGTCATAGCGCCCCACTGGCATATTATCGACAGCCTCGGTATTAATGTCATAATGCACGATATCTTTGCCGATAACAACCTGCTGACAGACGAGAGTGTTGTCGAGCGAGCCAACGAAGCCAAAATTAAAAATTGCGTCAACGGAATATTTTGATATAAGCATTTGAGTAGTGGCCGATGCTGCAATTTCGCCCGCTCCCGAAACGACGACAAACAGCTTGCATTTTCCGTGCGAAACAAAATAAACCTCATACGCGCCAACTTCTTCAACCTTGTCGATGTTCCCAAGGGCATTTAGCACATTTTCGAGTTCCACAGCAAGAGCAATAACCACACCAAATTTTCTCATAAATACCTCAGTTTTCCATTATTTTCTGTCACTTGCCTTGTTTTGTTAGTGACAATCGGCTTTACAACAACAATTTTGTTTCCATTTTAAATACTAATTATATTTTAATATATAATACGCGATAATGATTACATATTAATATTATCTAAAGATAATATTAAAAATAAAATATAATATTAAATTTCGCGCACTATTTCCATTTTTATTAAAAATCAATTTTGATTTTTTCACAGCTCGCTGTCAACATATAATTAAATTGCGTCAGTTGGTTTTGCGTTTTTTATATCCTAAACTATGTTTTTATAACAACATTATTGCGATAATATTGTTGCTCCATAACACCGCCCAAATGATATATGTCATTTCTTTTTATTTCAATAATTTTAAATGTAAACAGCTGTATTTTGACATAAACCTTCAAAAATACACTTTTTATATTTGCTGTTATTATTAGCAACATCGGCGTTATTGCGCGCAATTAAACACTGTTTTCTTAATATTATTATAGCATAATAACCTTAAAAAACAAGCCTTCTTTTAAAATGATATTAAATTAGACTTTTTTATTGTAATTTTGGCTCGTATAAGATATAATAATAAATGATTTAAAATAAATTTGTTTATATATAAACTTTTTTCCGCGTATACTATTTTTGTTATTGAAACTGTTATAAACTTTTATTTACTTGCCAAATTTTGCCAAAACTAGGTTGCATCACTATAAAATCTGAAATTTAGGACTCCACTAATTATGAAGTTAAACAAAAAACAAGTCATATACGCATCGTTAGTATTCGGTTGGATTTCAATTTTTTGGAACGTATACGACCAACTAATACAATCAATAAACACCTACTCGTTTGCTTTAGATGTTGATAAAAGTGGATATATTTTGGCTATTGACAACATTCTTGGTTTATTGGTTTTGCCGCTTTTTGGACGCCTATCGGACAAGTGCAATTCAAAGTACGGACGTCGGACGCCATTTATATTTATTGGCTCGGCGGTGTCATTAATTGGGCTTTTATTTGTTGGGATATTTGCCAGCACTAGAAGTTTAGTTCCCTACATTATTGCGCTATTTATAACGCTGTTTGCAATGGCTGCATATCGCTCGCCGGGGCTATCGCTTGTTCCCGACTTTGTGGACGAAAAAAATCGAAGCGAAGCCAATTCAATAGCGAACCTTGTCAGCGTTTCTTTCACGTTGCTAGCCATTGTTATTTCGCTTACCTTTATACCGTTAAAGTGGGCGCAGTCGAGCAAATTTATGCCCGTTGTAGTGGCGGTAATTTTAGCAAGCATAATGACAATGATTTTATTTTTTAAGAAGTTCAACGAAAAAAGGGAAGTCGGCACACGAAAGGAGCTATTGTTTAACGTAACTCCTCCGCCAGTTTTGACAGGCGCCGAAAAGCAGATGTCGGCTTTATCGATAGAAAAAACATCGCGTTTAACTAATTATAACAAATTTATGATGTTATCGAGTTTGTTTTTTTTCTACATAGCATACAATGCGCTGGTATCAAACTTCACAATTTACAGCGATGTAATATTGCACTTTAAAGTTCCTCAAATTCCGCTTGTTGTTGTTATCTTAGGCGCGCTACCGGGATTTTTTTTAGCAATCAAGTTATCCAAAACGATTGGTCGAAAATACACAGTAATTTTTGGTTATATGCTGATGTTTTTAGCTTTCCTTCTGGGCAACTTTTTAACCTCGCCGCAGATACTTATTAGAACGCTTTTGCTTATGTGTTTTTTGTTGGCAGGGATAGGCTATGGCTTTGCAATGGTCAATATGTATCCCTTCTTTTTGGAGCTGTCGCAGACACGAAATGTCGGTCAAAGTACGGGTATCTTTTCAGGAGTTATGACCGCGGCTATGGTTCTTACGCCAATTCTTGCCGGGAAAATAATTACATATGTCGGCGCAAAAAAATCGGCCACCTACAACATTTCGCAGATTGTTGACAACGCCCAACAGACGGTTGTTAAAAATGGTGATTACACCGTTCTTCTGCCGTACTGCGCGGTCGCTATGGTTTGCGCTATTATATTTGCTTTATTAATTAAGTCAAAGGAGAAAGTCCAAGTTGAAAAAGTCGACTCGGATTTGCAATAAATTAAATGGAATTATTTAATCAAAAACTTAAAGCAGGCGCTTTTGAGCTTGGCGTCAACCTATCTGACGAGCAGTGTCTTTCTTTTTATAATTATTATCAAATGGTAGTTGAATACAATAAAAACGTCAACTTAACTGCCATTACGGATGAAAACGACTTTATTGTAAAACATTTTTTAGATAGCCTGTCCGCTGAAAAGTTAATCCCCGTGAATTCAAATATTTGCGATATAGGCGCTGGCGCAGGCTTTCCGTCAATTCCGCTGAAGCTTGCTCGAGATGACTTGTCTATGACCCTTATGGACGCACTTAACAAGCGTGTTGTTTTTTTAGATAAAGCTATTTCTGAACTTGGACTATCTAAAACCGTGGCTGTGCATATACGCGCCGAAGACGCTGGACGCGCAGCGTTTCGTGAAAAGTTTTCGTGCGTGGTAGCGCGCGCCGTAGCGGATATTTCTGTTTTGGCCGAATACGCAATACCTCTTCTAAAAGTTGGCGGCACATTTATTGCATATAAGGGCGCGAATATCGACGAGCTTGACGGCTTGGAAAAAGTCCTTTGCGCGTTAAAGTCAAAGCTTATTAAAATCGAACCTTTATGCTTGCCTTATTCGGGTGATAAGCGCACGTTGGTTGTCATTCAAAAACTGCAAGCGACACCCTCTCTTTATCCTCGCCCTCAGGCAAAAATCAAGTGGTAGCTATCAATTAATATTTGGTTTTTTGTTGTTTTTATATATTGCTGTTTTTTATTTTTAATGAAATTTGCAATCAACGTTTTGAGTTGTTTGCACTATTGTTTATTTTAATTTTTATATATAATTTAAAAAATTCTCGTAATTGTAGGTTTTTTATATAATTTTCTTCTTTCTAAATAAATATGTGGATAACTTTTATCAATTCGTTTGAGTTTTTTTGCAATGTTTGGTATTATAGTAATTACTATGATTAATATAAAAGCGTTGTGGGACGATGCAAAGGTGCTTCTGTCCGCAAAATTACAGGCGATAAGTTACGAAGTGTGGATTGACAAATTGGAAACTGTTTGTTTTAACGGCCATACTCTTGTGTTGCTGACTGGAAGTTTAAGCAGCAAAACAACCATCGAAAAAAACTATTCTAAGGCTATTTTAGATGCCATTAATGAAATCAATCCTCTAATTACTGAAATTAAAATTATTGTCGAATCGCAAAAAGACGATTGTTTAAAGCAGCAAGATTTTGTTTTAGGGACTGAACTTGTTGTAAATGACGCTCCTAAGCCCGTTGAAAACAACTTTAATTTTAATAAAAAGTACACGTTTTCGAGTTTTGTTGTTGGTAAATCAAATGAAATTGCGGTTGAAGCGGCGCAAGCAGTTGCCGAACATCCTGGCGAAAGGTTTAATCCGTTGTTCATATATGGAGGCGTTGGGCTTGGTAAAACGCATATTTTACACGCTATTGGAAATCATATTCACGAAAAGTTTCCAGCTAAAAAAATTATGTATATTACCACTGAAAAGTTTACTAATGAACTTATCGAGTCAATTCGGAAAGAAAAAAATACGAACCGCGATTTTAGAGAAAAGTATCGTACTGTTGACGTTTTAATGATTGATGATATTCAATTTTTAGCCGGCAAGGATTATACGCAAGAAGCGTTATTCCATACATTTAATGACCTTTATCAAAACGAAAAGCAAATTATTATTTCTTCAGATAGAAAACCTATTGATATTTCTCCTTTGGAAGAACGCTTACGGACTCGCTTTCAGTGGGGTTTATTGGCCGATATTCAAGCGCCCGATATTGAAACCCGTATGGCTATTTTATTAAAAAAAGCTGAAGCCGCAAACTTTAATTTAAGCAATGAAGTCGCTCAGTTTATCGCCGAAAACATTAAGTCCAATATTCGCGATATGGAAGGCTTACTTAATAAGGTTATATTTTACGGCCAAATAAGCGGGCAGCGCGTTACATCTGTTGCCGTCGCTAAGGAAGCGCTTAATGACTATTTGGATATTAAAACAGAAAATATTGACGCGTATGATATATTAAATACTACTTGCAAATATTTTAATGTTTCGTCAAATGATGTCGTTGGCAAAAAGAAAAATAAGGAAATTGTTGAGCCTCGTATGATTGCAATTTATTTAATTACCGAGCTTTTAAGTATTCCGCTTGTGTCTATTGGCAACATTTTTGGCGGCCGCGACCATACTACTATTATTCACAGCAGGGACAAAATTACCGAACTTTTAAAATTTGATAATAAATTAAAAATTCAAATTAATGACTTGAAAGATATGCTTTATAAACGCTAATGTGTATATGTGGACAAGCAGTTTTGTTTATCCACTAAATTGTGAACATACTAAACCACAACATCTTACCGTTTGACTTTGGATTTTTCACACATATTGTGCTTTTTTTGTGTTGTGAACATATCCACAGCCCTTATTGCTACTAATATTACTAAATATTTAAATAATAAATCTATTAAGGAGAAGGGATATGAAATTAACTTGTAACAGCATTGACCTATCAGATGCTTTAACAAAGGTAGGAAAAGCTCTTCCAATAAAAAGAACTAATCCAATTTTAAGCGGAATAAAAATAAAAGCTGACGGTTCTATACTAACGTTGACAGCCTCTGATACTGAGCTTACTATTGAAAAAAAGATTGTCGCTGATATTAAAATTGAGGGCGAATCGGTTGTAGAGGGGCGTTACTTTATTGATTACGTTAAAAAAATAGAGGGCGAAGAAATTAATATCGACACTTCCGAAAAAGATACTCTGCGCTTAACTTATGGCGAAAATAATGGAATTGTTCAAACAATGCCTGCCGATGAGTATCCACTGCAAAAAATTATTGATGAAGAAAACTTCTTTTTTATTCAAAAAAATGAATTTAAAGACCTAATAAATAAAATAATATTTTGCGCGGCCAGCGAGGATAACAGACCAATACTTAAAGGTTGTTGTCTTGAACTTATGAACAATAAAATTATTGGTGTTGCGTCCGACTCGTATAGAATGGCGTATTGCACAAAAAGTATTGAATATGGCGGAGAAAATGTTAAAATTGTCGTTCCTGCTAGAAGCTTAATGGAAATTAGTAAAATTTTAGATGATGAAAAAGACTTGATTAAAATATCATTTGAAGAAAAATATTTTATGATTGACCTTGAACATACGAAAATTACTACGCGCCTTATTGAAGGAAACTTTATTGATTATAATAAAATAATTCCAAATGAGTTTTCAACAGATGTAACGGTTGATAAAAAAATGTTAGAAACCGCTATTGACCGCGCTGCGCTAGCCACAAGGGCTGACAAAAGAAGTGTTATAAAGCTTGATATAAAAGAAAATAAAATGTCGATATCGGCCGAAAGCGAAACACGAAGCATAAACGAAAATATTAATATTAATTTAGAAGGGAAAGATTTAACTATTGGGTTTAATGCGCGCTTTATTTCAGAGTGTTTGCGGCCAATAGAAGATAGTTTTGTGAAAATGAGTTTTAACGCGTCAACTACTCCGGGCATTATATTGCCAACTAGTGGACAAGATTATATATATTTAATACTTCCAATACGAATAATTGGGTAACACAAAAACGCCGTTTTACGGCGTTTTTATTTATATATAACCTTATACAAAAACACTTAAACAACTCATTTTTGACAATATAAAAATATCATTATGTTTTTTACAAAATAATAATATAACAATACTACTATGTTTTTTACAAAAACAACAATATATTAACACCAATTAAGTTTTTGACAACATAAAAACATATCAATACTATTATGTTTGTGACAACATATCAAGACTATTATATTTATATCTTAAAAACAAAACAACAAGATTATATTTAAGTTAGCGAAATGTTAAATAAAATTGAATATAATAAGAGAGCTTCAAAATAGCAAATTGTGTATGTTTTGTGAAACAATGTTTCACAAAATAATTGTAATTTTTAACATCAAATGATATAATGGAATTAAATAACGAAATAATTGTTTAGAGTTTTTACTTTTTTAAACTAAAAGAGGTGGAATTATGTCAAATAAAGGCTTAGGGAAAGGTCTTGCGGCAT
Organism: Clostridia bacterium; assembly: GCA_036654095.1. Taxonomy (GTDB): domain Bacteria; phylum Bacillota; class Clostridia; order Christensenellales; family CAG-917; genus JAVVSR01. The sequence goes on along the minus strand of JAVVSR010000011.1, from coordinate 56,529 downwards.
TACTGGGCAACCTGCACGAAGAAGAAGTCGCTGCCGAAGTAAGCGTAGCTCAACAAAGTAGAGAGGTTATTGATGTGGATATTTCGCTTATTGACACCAATCCATATCAGCCAAGAAAGGTATTTGATAAAACCGCTTTAGAAGAGTTGGCGGCATCAATTAACATTTATGGCATTATTCAACCGTTATTGGTTTTGCGAAGTGGAAACAGGTATGTAATTATAGCGGGCGAACGTCGTTTTAGGGCGGCGCGCTTGGCTGGCTTGACAACGGTTCCGTGCGTTGTGCGCGAGCTAACAAAACAGGAAATGCGCGAAATCGCGCTTATAGAAAATTTACAGCGCGAAGATTTAAATCCAATCGAAGCTGCCGAAGGCATTGCGGAGCTTATAAAAAGCACTAATATGACTCAAGAGGAGGCGGCTAAGCGAATTGGAATGAATAGGCCTACCGTCACCAACATTTTGCGTCTACTGACGCTTGATAAGGCGGTGTTAGACTTAGTTAGGACAAACCGTCTGTCATCTAGCCACGCGAGGTGCTTGGTGGTCATTACGGACGTTGAAGTGCAGTTATATTTTGCAAACCGCGCGTGCGACAATAAAATTAGCGTAAGGGAATTGGAAACGCAAGTACAGCTTTATTTGGGACGAAAGCTTATCCCTACTGGCGCTCGGAAAGAAAAACAAAGCAAAGAATTGAAAGAATTTGTTAGTGATATGAAGCGAGTGTTTGGAACAAAGGTAAAAATACTTGGCAACGATAATAAAGGAAGAATTTGTATTGATTATTTCACAGCCGACGACTTGCAGCGAATTTATGAATTAATTGACAACCTAAAAAATTAATTTGACTGTTTTTGTCGAAAGTGTTGCAAATATTAATAGTTATGATACAATAATGTCGTACTAAAGAAAAATATAAAAAGTACTTATGAAGTTTACTAATGAAAAAAAGCGAAGGTACAAAAGAAGCGTCTCTCGAAAGAGGGACGCTATTTTTTTATGCAAACAAATTTACGAGCGCAACATAAAGCAAAAAAACAAAGCTTATTTAATTATTTTACCATCTCTAATTAAATAGAGTTTTGTCATATTCGTAGGTTTAAAGTCAAATTCCGTACACGTAATCACGGTTTGCGCGTAAGACGATAAAGAAAGAAGTTTTTGTTTGCGGTTTTCATCAAGCTCGCTTAAAACATCATCAAGAAGCAAAATAGGCGACTCTCCCGTTTCTTGTTTAAACAACGACAGCTCGGCAATTTTTATAGAAAGCGCGGTGGTGCGCTGTTGGCCTTGTGATGCAAACTTCCTCGCGTCAAGCCCGTTGACCGTAATTTTTATATCGTCACGGTGCGCCCCGATTGTAGTAAACGAGAGATTTATATCCTTTTCCACATTGTCAGAAAGTTTTTTTAAAAGCTCTGAAACAATATCTTCGCGCCTCTCGCTTTCGATAGACGTTTCATATGAAAGATTGATAACTTCGGTATTGTCGGTCAATTCAGCGTGAGTCGTCGAGGCAAAACCTTGTAGTTTTTTTACATACGCGCGTCGCGCAAGTATCAAGTTTGCGCCGTATTCTGCCATTTGAGCGTCCCACACCGAAAGCATTTCGGGCAAGGCAGGGTTTCGCGATTCAACTTTAAGCAACTTGTTGCGCTGAGCTAAAATTTTATTGTATCTTGCCAATGAAATAAAATAAGTCTTGCTTTGTTGACACAAGCTTATATCTAAAAAACGGCGCCGTTCGGCAGGGGTTTCTTTAATAAACTTCAACTCGTCGGGAGAAAAATATACTACATTTAAAATACCTATCAGTTCGCTTAACTTAGCGATAGGCAAACCGTCGATTTTAATTTTTTTTCCATTCCCCTCAAAAAGAACTTCAATCGTGTGCGAACGATATTTTTTTTCAATTATTGCCTTAATACTTGCCTTTTCGGCATTAAAATTTATAAGTTCGCGTTCCTTGCTAGTACGGGGCGATTTGCCGACCCCCAATAAATATATTGCTTCAAGCATATTAGTTTTTCCGCTTGCATTTTTGCCCGTAAGCACATTTATGCCTTTGTCAAACTCCACGGACTCGGCCGTGTAATTTCGGAAATTTTTAAGTTGAAGACTTTTTATAATCATAGTTGAAGTATACTCTATTATTGCCAAACTGTAAAGTTTAATATGCTAATTTTCCACAACAGATATGTCTAAATCAAATATTAGATTATGCGTATCAACCAAAAAAAACTAACAAAAAATGCGCAAACGGTCAGCGTTAAAAACAAAGAAAATGTTGTCGTTTATTGAAATTGAAAAACAAAAAGGTGACAATCCAAGTTTGTAAAACGCGGTTTAAGCATAAAGGTGTGGGCAACGCGTCATTTATGGCGGTTAAATTGGATGATAACAGAAGATGTCGGGCAGAATACAATCGGCGCAAGATAGTGGCTGACGTTGCGAAATTTGGCGAAACAGTAAAGATTATCTAAAAAAAACGAAAATGCGCCAAAAAGAGAAAAGTTTTAGAAGTTGTTTAATAGAAGCGCAAATAAAATGTGCATAAACACTTTGTTTTTGTTGTTATATATGATATAATACTAATGTTTAATAGTTATTGCGCACATATGCGTGCGCATACGTGCGTAGCGATGACAAGGAGTTGTTTTATGATTGTTACAATAAACGATGTTGCATCGATTGTGGATATTACAAAGGATAACTCGGTAAATGCAAAACTTGTAGCAGAGTTCATTAAGCAGGGTAAAATGCGAATGCAAATTGGCGAACTAGAAAACAAATCAATGGTTGTAATTAAAATTGAAAACGAAAGAACGTTTATTTATTTAAGCGAGTTGTCCACGGTGGAATTAAAACAGATATTAAGCAGCAATGGCTTTATCATTATTTAGGAGGTATTATGGAAAATCAAAATTCAGGCTATGACCAGGGTTCTATACAGGTTTTGGAAGGGCTAGACCCCGTCCGCAAGCGCCCAGGTATGTACATTGGCTCGACTGACGAACGCGGGCTACACCATCTGGTAACGGAGGTAGTTGACAACAGTATCGACGAGGCTTTGGCGGGATATTGCAATCTTATAACGATTTCAATAGAAAAAGACGGTTCGTGTAAGGTTGTTGATAATGGCCGAGGAATTCCGACGGGGATTATCCCGAAAGAGGGGAAATCGGCTGTTGAGGTTGTTTTGACAAAACTGCACGCAGGTGGCAAGTTCGGCGGAAGCGGGTATAAAATTTCTGGCGGTTTGCACGGAGTAGGCGTAGCTTGCGTAAACGGGCTTTCCGAGTGGCTTGATGTGACCGTATGTCAAAATGGTAAAATATATAAGCAGACGTTTAACAGGGGTATCGCGCAGCGCGCGTTAGCGGAAGTTGGCGAAACCGATAAAACGGGTACAACAATTCAATTTTATCCCGATTCTGAGATTTTTGAAACGCTCGACTTTAACTTTGATACAATGAAGGTTAGGTTGCGCGAGTTGGCCTATCTTAACCGTGGTTTAACCATTGACCTTTCCGATTACAGGGAAGAGGTTATTAGGCACGAAGTGTTCCATTATGACGGCGGAATTGTCCAATTTGTTGAAAGTTTAAACAAAAACAAGGAAACGGTATTTCCCGAAGTTATATATATTGACGACACTTACGCTAGTGGTGAAATTGAAATTGCGTTGCAGTACAACGACAGTTACAATGATGTTATATTTGCTTTTGCAAACAACATTAATACCGAGGAAGGCGGCACTCACCTTGATGGATTTAAAACGGCATTAACAAAGTGTTTAAATGATTATGGAAAGCAAGCTAACATTTTAAAAGGCGAGGAAAAGTTGACGGGCGAAGATGTCCGCGAAGGGTTGACGGCAGTTATGTCGGTCAAACTTGAAAATCCGCAGTTTGAAGGCCAAACTAAAACAAAACTTGGCAACAGTGAAATGCGTCAAGTGGTGAGCAAGGCTTTGTGCGAGCATTTAGGCACATATCTCGAGGAGCACCCGAGAGAAGCGAAAGAACTTATTATGAAAAGCGTTATGGCGCAGAAAGCAAGGGAAGCGGCGCGAAACGCGCGTGACCTAGCTCGGCGCAAAAGCGCGCTTGAAAGCACAACGCTTCCGGGCAAACTTTCCGATTGTACCGATAAGGACCCCTCTGTTTGCGAAATTTATCTTGTAGAAGGCGACAGCGCAGGCGGAACGGCAAAGTCGGGTCGCGACCGTCGTTTTCAGGCAATCCTGCCTCTCCGCGGTAAAATTCTAAACGTTGAAAAAGCGCGTCTGCACAGAGTGCTTGAAAATGAAGAAATTCGCACAATGATTACAGCGTTCGGCGCAGGCATAAATCAAGATTTTGATGAAAGCAAGCTTCGTTATAACCGCATTATATGTATGACTGATGCCGACGTAGATGGCAGCCATATCCGAATTTTAATGCTCACATTCTTTTTCCGTTTTATGCGTCCGCTTATTGAAAACGGCCACGTATATATCGCGCAGCCACCACTATACAAGGTTCAGCGAGGGAAAAATAGCAAATATTGCTATTCCGATGAGGAGCTAAACGCGTACCTCGACGAGGTTGGTAGAAAAGGCAGCGAGTTGCAGCGTTACAAAGGTCTAGGCGAAATGAACGCCGAACAACTTTGGGAAACGACTATGAGCCCTCAAACTCGTACGCTTTTGAAAGTTACTATGGAGGACGCTGTCGCTGCAGACGAGATTTTTACCGTTCTGATGGGCGAACAACCCGAACTCCGTCGCGCCTTTATTGAGGCAAACGCAACGCTCGTTAAAGAGCTTGATATTTAAAGGAGGCTCGTATGGCTGGTAATGGTTTTGTAGAAAGAGATAGAGATTTTGTTGAGCATTTAAGTCAATCTAAAATAATTCGCGTTGACGTTGAGTCGGAAATGAAAAAGTCGTTTATAGCCTATGCTATGGCGGTAAACGTTTCGCGCGCAATCCCCGACGTTCGTGACGGGCTAAAACCTGTTCATAGACGTATATTGTATTCAATGAGTGAGCTAAACCTCACAAGCGACAAGCCTTATAGAAAATGCGCGCTTATCGTCGGCGACGTATTGGGCAAGTATCACCCTCACGGCGATAGATCGGTTTATGACGCTTTGGTTCGTTTAGCGCAAGACTTTTCTATTAGATGTCCCTTAATCGACGGCCACGGCAACTTTGGCTCAATCGACGGCGACCCACCCGCAGCTTATCGTTATACTGAAGCCCGTATGAGTAAAATTGCAGGCGAAATGATACGTGACCTCGATAAGAAAACTGTTGACTTTTATCCTAACTTTGATGACACTCGCGAGCAACCTACGGTATTGCCTGCAAGGTATCCAAACTTGCTTGTAAATGGTTCAGACGGTATCGCTGTCGGTATGGCAACGTCTATTCCGCCACACAACCTAAACGAGGTTATCGACGCGACTATCGCGCTTATGGAAAATCCTAGCTTGGAAGTTGACGACCTTATACAGTTTATACCCGCGCCAGATTATCCTACGGCAGGCATAGTGCTTGGTAGGGCTGCAATTCGTCAGGCGTACAGAACGGGGCGTGGCGGCGCAATTATCCGCGCAAAATGTGAAATTGAGGAACATACTAACGGCAGAACGCGTATCGTCGTGACGGAACTTCCGTATCAAGTAAACAAAGCGCGCTTGATTGAAAATATTGCCGACCAAGTTAAAGATAAGCGTATTGAGGGTATTTCGGACATTAAAGAAGAAAGCGACCGTTCGGGTTTGCGTATCGTAATTGATATTAAAAAAGACGCCAACGCGCAGGTCGTGTTAAACACGTTATATAAGCAAACTCAGCTTCAAATTACAAACAGTATGATTTTGCTTGCGCTGGTTGAAGGTACTCCGCGTATTTTAAACCTAAAGCAAATTTTGGAATATTACATTCAACATCAAGAGTCGGTTATTTCAAGGAGAACACGTTTTGAGCTTGAAAAGGCCGAGGAAAGGGAACATATTTTGAAGGGCTTGGCTATTGCCCTTGCCGATATTGATGAAGTTATCCAAATTATTAAAACATCTGTTGACAACCAAGACGCTATGGACAAACTTATGAATAGATTTGAGTTGTCCGATAAGCAGGCAACGGCTATCCTTGATATGCGTCTGCGCAGGCTTAGCAGTTTGGAAGTTGAAAAAATAAATGACGAATTGCAACAGAAAGAAAATGAGATTGTCAATTACAAGGAAATTTTGGGCGATATTTCGCTTGTGAACGGCATAGTCAAGAAAGAACTTTTAGAGATACGCGATATCTATGGTACTCCCCGTAAGTCTGAAGTATCATATGATTACAGCGAAATTAACATTGCCGACCTTATTGAACGCGAGGAAATTGTTGTGTCTATGACGCACGGCGGCTATGTCAAACGTCAACCTGTAAGTGAATATAAAAGCCAACACCGTGGCGGAAAAGGTATTTCGGGTCACAAAACAAAAGATGAGGATTTTGTTGAAAACATCTTTACAACTTCAACTCACGACGATTTAATGTTCTTTACAAATTTAGGCAAAGTATATTCTATCAAAGGTTACGAAGTTCCCGAGGCTAGCAGAATTTCACGCGGAAGGGCAATCGTAAATATCTTGCAACTTGACCAAGGCGAAAAGGTGACAACGTTGTTGCCGCTAGCAGAGGGCGCAGAGGGTTATCTTATGCTTGCAACTAAGCACGGGCTTATTAAAAAGACGGCGCTTTCCGAGTTTGACAGTATCCGTAGAAGTGGCAAAAAGTCAATCCGTCTTGTTGACGACGACGAACTAATCGCGGCTATTGTGACAAAGGGCGACGAGGAACTTATAATGGCGTCAAACGAGGGCAAGTGTATTCGTTTCCGCGAGGAAGACGTCCGCGCAATGGGGCGTGACGCGCAAGGCGTCAGGTCAATTAAACTTGCTAAGGGCGACCACGTAGTTGATATGGCGGTTGTAAATCCCGAGCAAGAAGTTTTGACTATATCCACAAACGGTTTCGGCAAGAGGAGTTCCCCTGATGATTATCGTACGCAGGGTCGCGCGGGACAAGGCGTAAAGGCGGGTGTGTTTACCGACGAAACAGGCAAACTTGTCAACTTGAAAATGATTAGCCCCGACAACGACATTATGATGATAGCCGACAATGGTATTATTATTCGAGTGTGGGCTATGGAAATTAGGAAAATTGGCCGTGATACCAAGGGTGTTAAGGTTATGAACCTTAAGGACGAAGGCCAAATAATGAGCGTTGCAGTTGTGCCTCACGAGGAGATAGTCGACGAGGTAGAGGGCGACGAAAGTGTTGTCGAAACTGATGAAAGTGTTGAAAAAGAAATAAGCGAAGAAAAGCAAACAATAGCTGAAAAGGTTGATGTCAACGACGAAATATTAGATGACATAAACGCAGATGCAAAGTTTACCGACAGCGCGGCAGATGACAGCGAAGGCGCAGACGACGAAAATGAAATATAAACATAACCGAACGTTAATATGTACAAAACAACAAATAAACCGCAAATATATGCGGTTTATTTGTTTATGCTAAAGCAATTTAATTTATAAAAACGTTAAAATACAAAGATAAAAAGAAGTTACTTATTTAAAATATAGGTACGCGTTTCATACGGACGGGTGATAAAACTATTGTTTGAAATCGCGCAGTCAGAATAATTTGAAATTAAAAGTTTCCACTTGCTAAGGTCAATTCCGTTTGGCGCTTTAAACTTAACCGCGCCCTCAACAAAGCTGTTTATCACAAGCAATCTTTGGTTGTCAAGTTGACGTTCATAAACATAAAGTTTTTTACTGTTATGCAGATATTCAACATAACTGCCATATATAATAATTGGATTATCTTTTCTAAGTCGCAACAATGATTTATAATAATTAAGCAAACTGTTTTTATCATTTAGGCTATCGGCAACGTTGACTTCGGTGTAGTTTTTATTAATTAAAAACCAAGGTTTTTCGGCCGTTGTAAAGCCTGCGTTTTTTTCTGCCGACCATTGCATTGGCGTACGCGCGTTGTCGCGGCTGCTATACATTGCCCGCCTCATTGTGAAGTCGTGCGTGAAGCCCAGCTTCCTAAATAATTTGTAGGTGGTCGTTGTGGATACGTCGACATAATCTTCAAGTTTCGGAATTCGTATATTTGTCATACCAATTTCCTGACCTTGATAGATAAACGGAGTGCCGCCTAAAAACAAATACATATTGGCAAGCATTTTACCGCTTTCAGCGCGATAAGCTTCGTTTCCATAACGGCTAATAACGCGCGGTTGGTCGTGGTTTTCAATGTAGAGGGCATTCCACGCCTTTCCATAAAGTTTCGTTTGCCAGTTCGACAAAGCTTTTTTAAGTTTTTTAAGCCTAAACCCAGTGAATACCCAACTATACATAAAGCAGTCCGCTTCCATATGTTGAAAGTTAAACATCATATTAAGTTCTTGCTTATCGCCTTCGGTAATATATTTTAAAGCAGTTTTCGGTGTCATCATTGGAGCTTCGCCTACCGTCATACAGTCATACTTCGATATCGCTTCGGCCTTAAATTGATTAAGGTATTCGTGTATGTGAGGGCCGTTGATATAGTGCGTCATTCCGCGCGCGGCAGGCATAAACATACTTCCGTTTGGCAACCCTTCTTCTTTTGAAATAAAGGTAATTACATCTTCACGAAAACCATCTACACCCAAGTCAAGCCAAAACTTCATTATGTCTACAACTTCCTTGCGCACATTCGGATTGTCCATATTCAAATCGGGTTGCTCGACGGCAAATAGGTGCAAATAGTATTCTTTTCGTATCGCGTCCCACTGCCAGGCGGGTCCAGGGAAAGTTGCAGTCCAGTTGTTTGGAGGTTTTTTCCCGTCGCGTCCGCGCCCCTTTCGCCATATATAATAATCCTTATAAGGATTGTTGTCCCCACCTTTTCGCGACTCCAAAAACCACTGATGTTGGTCGCTTGTATGGTTTACAACTAAGTCCATAATTATCCTAAGTCCGCGCTCCTTGCACGCCGATATAACTTGTTTAAAATCATCTAACGTGCCATACTCGGGCGCAATATCTCGATAGTCTGCGATGTCATAACCATAGTCACATTGAGGCGATTTATAAAGTGGCGAAAACCAAATCGCATCAATTCCCAACGATTTAATATAATCCAATTTATCTAAAACTCCCTTAAGGTCGCCAATGCCATCGCCGTTGCCATCTTTAAAACTTCGTGGCCAAATTTGATAAACGGACATTTCTTTATACCAGTTTTTTTTGATTTCCATAAAACTCCTCCTTATGCAAATGCTTTTTTAAGCAAAAAAACGTATTAGCAAATGCTACATTTAATTGTATCAAATAAGTGATGTAAATTCAAGTAATTTTAAAAAACAAGTGTAAATATTTTAAACTTGCATATTAAAATTTGCAACTGTTGAATTTAATTATAAAAAAGTAAAAAAGGAATATATAGAAGTTAAATAGAAGTGGAGAAAAATCAAAAAATAGCGAAAGTGGAACGAATGTAGTGTGTGACAGGCGGCAAAGTAGAAAAGAAATATAAAAATAAAAAGAAAGCTGAAAAATTTGCAACAGCGACAAAAAGAAGTCTACCACATAATGGTAGACTAAATAATTTTTAATTAAATAAAGAAAAACCAATTATACGTTAAATCTAAAGATAACAACGTCGTCTTCTTGCATAACGTAATCTTTGCCTTCGCTGCGAAGTTTGCCTTTTTCCTTAGCGGCGGTAAAAGACTTAAGTTCAAGCAATGTCTTATAGTCAACAATTTCCGCGCGGATAAAACCTTTTTCAAAGTCGGTATGGATTTTCCCCGCTGCCTGCGGAGCTTTCGTACCGCGTTCAATCGTCCAAGCGCGAGTTTCTTTTTCGCCAGCAGTCAAGTAGCTGATAAGGCCAAGTAATTTGTAGCAGGCGGAAACAAGCTTATCAAGCGCGCTGCCGACAATACCCAATTCTTCTAAAAACATTTCGCGTTCTTCTAAGGATACCGAAGCAAGTTCCTCCTCGATTTTTGCTGAAATGATAACAACCTCACTGCCTTCTGTCTTTGCTAAATCGCAAACTTTAGCGGTATATTCGTTGCCGTTTGTGTCGTTTTCGGAAACGTTAGCGGCGTAAATAGTTGGCTTCGCGGTCAGTAGATAATAAGTATTAACAAGTTCTATCTCGTCGTCGGCCAAAGCCATTGTGCGAACTAATTTTCCGCCTTCCAAGTGTTTTAAAATTCGACTTAGCAGTTCCGCCTCGGCTAAAAACTTTTTATCGCCACCCTTAGCGGCGGTTTGCGCTTTTGCAAGTCGCTTTTCAACGGTGTCCATATCGGCGAAAATAAGCTCATAGTTAATTGTCTCAATATCGCGAAGGGGGTCAACCTTGCCGTCGACGTGGGTAATGTTGTCGTCATCAAAACAACGAACAACGTGTACGATTGCGTCGACTTCACGTATGTGCGACAAAAATTTATTGCCCAACCCTTCTCCTCGCGACGCGCCCTTGACAAGCCCCGCGATGTCCACAAATTCCAAACTAGTAGGAGTAATTTTTTTGCTATTATAGAGTTCGGCAAGTTTTATAAGCCGTTCGTCAGGAACGGCAACAACGCCAACGTTTGGTTCGATTGTGCAAAAAGGATAGTTCGCGCTCATTGCGCCAGCGTTAGTAATCGCGTTAAAAAGGGTGCTTTTGCCCACATTAGGAAGGCCAACAACGCCAAGTTTCATACAGTACCTCATAAAAACTTTACTTAAATCGTACTAATTATAGCCTATTCGCGCATATAAGTAAAGGCAAATAAACAAGTTTTAAAGGGGAAGCGTATGGAAATACTGGAAGCAATTTTTTTAGGGATAGTTCAAGGGCTGACCGAATTTTTGCCAATATCTTCAAGCGGACATTTGTTGTTGTTTGAAAGTCTAGGGGTTGGCGAACCGTCATTGGTTACAAATATTGTTTTACATATAGGAACTTTATTTTCGGTTTTAGTAGCCTATCGAAAGCGACTTTATGAACTTTTAAAAAAGCCGTTTTCAAAAGAAATGATGTGCTATGTTGTCGCCTGCGTTCCAACAGGAATTATTGCGCTACTGATGAAAAGGTTTTGTTACGAAGCGCTATTAGGCAGTTATTTGCCGACTTGCTTTATGCTAAGCGCAACGCTATTGCTTTTTGCGGATTTTTACAAACCAAACAAAATAGGCGTTTTAAACACCAAAACAGCGCTATTAAGTGGTGTTTTTCAAGGCATAGCAGTGCTTCCGGGTGTTTCGCGAAGCGGCGCGACTATCACGGCGCTATCGGTTTCGGGTGTTGAAAGAAGCAAAGCCGCAGAGTTTTCGTTTATTTTATCTATTCCAATTATTATTCTAAGCGCGCTAAGCGAACTGTCGGGTGGCGCGATTTCAAATGGAGTTTTTGTACTTCCGTTGGCTGTTGGAGCAGTTTCTGCGTTTGTAAGCGGATTGTTTGCCATTAAAATTATGCTACGCTTTATAACAAAAAAACGTCTATGGCCATTTTCCGCCTATCTAATTATTGTAAGTATTATATCGTTTATTACAATGTATTAAGTTGCAAAATGTTTGTACTTATGCTAAAATAAGCCATATTAAATGAGGTTATTATGGATTATAAAAAGCAAATTGCGGCGCTTATTAAAATTGAAGGTGTCACAGCGCAAGATATCGAGGAGCTAATTACCAAGCCGAAAGAAGTTTCTAACGGCGATTATTGTTTGCCGTGTTTTAGGTTTTCAAAGTCTTTAAGAAAGTCGCCGATGGCTATTGCGGACGAACTTTTGCAAAACATTCAAATCGGCGGCATAATTGAACGCGTTGAAAGCGTAGCGGGGTATTTGAATTTTAAGCTTAATCGCGAGCAATACAACTGCCAAATACTTGAAAAGGTATTGACAGACGGCGAAAATTATGGCCGCAGCGATATCGGCCGTGGCAAAACAATTTGTATTGACTATTCATCAATAAATATAGCGAAACCCTTTCATATGGGGCATTTGTCCACAACGGTTATCGGGGCGGCGCTGTACAGGCTTTACAACTTTTTAGGATATAAATCGATTGGCATAAATCATTTAGGCGATTGGGGTACTCAATTTGGCAAACTTATTGTAGCGTACAAACTTTGGGGAAACAAGGAAGATATTGAAAAGCGCGGTGTTGCGGCGCTTCTTGAAATTTATGTAAAGTTTCACAAAGAGGCGGAAAGCGACAGCTCGCTAGATGAGCAAGCGCGTTATTGGTTTAAGCAAATTGAAGATGGAAACGTTGAAGCCACCGCGCTATTTAAGTGGTTTAAGGAAATCACGCTGACTGAAGTTGATAAAATTTATAAGCGTTTAAAAATACAATTTGACAGCTATAATGGTGAAAGTTTTTACAACGATAAAATGCAACCCGTGATTGATGAGCTTGAGGAAAAGGGCTTATTGCAAACATCTGAGGGCGCGCGAGTGGTTAATTTAGATGATTATAAAATGCCACCTTGTCTTATTGTAAAAGCAGACGGCGCAACACTTTATGCCACGCGTGATTTAGCGGCCGCTTTCTATCGAAAGAAAACATACAATTTTTATAAAAGTCTTTATGTGGTGGCTTATCAGCAGAATTTGCACTTTAAACAGCTGTTTAAGGTGATTGAACTTATGGATTATGACTGGTACAAGGATTTGGAGCACGTTGCATTCGGTATGGTTTCAATGGAAGATGGCAGCCCGATTAAAACGAGAGAAGGCAAGGTAATTCTGCTTGAAGACGTTTTAAATAAAACGGTTGAAAGGGCGTATGAAATTTTAACTTTAAAATCTGATAGCCTTGAAAACAAGAGCGAAGTTGCCGAAATGGTTGGGACTGGCGCTGTTATATTTTCAGCATTATACAATAGCCGCATTAAGGATATAGTGTTTAGTTATGACCGCGTGCTAAGCTTTGAGGGCGAAACGGGGCCGTATACGCAGTACACATATGCTAGGTGTGGAAGCGTTTTAAGAAAAGAGGAAATTACAGAAGTTTGTGATTATTCGGCTTTAAATAATGTAGAGGCAAATGATGTTATTGATGCGCTTGCCAAATTTCCATCTATTTTACTTGACGCCGCCGATAGATACGAACCAAGTTATATTGCGCGGGCAGTTATGGATATTGCGCAGGCCTATAATAAATTTTATTTTGCGCACCGCATAATTGATGCCCCTGAAGCCGCGCGGAATGTCAGTTTAAAACTTACAAAGGCCGTTAAACAAGTTATTGCCGAAGGCTTAGGGTTGTTAGGGATTGAAGTTCCTGAAAAAATGTAGTTAGCAATAAATTTATATTGTTAGTATAGTGGTTTTATAGTGACAATTATTTATTTTTAATTGATTGAGTAAAGGAAAGTATTTAATTTAAAACAAAATGTGTTTAATTACATAACGTATTTAATAGTAAAAACAAAATGTGTTTAATTACATAACGTATATAATAGTAAAATCAAAAAGCGTTTAATTGAATAACGTATTTAAACGGTTAAATACGCAAAAATAGAAATAAAACAAACAATAAATAAAATGAAATAATTGGGTTTTTCCGCAATTATTTCATTTGTTTTTTTATGCCAAATGTTTTGTTTTGCGCAATTATTTTCGCTTTGTGGTTGTTTATTAAATTCCCCAATCCTTCCCAATGCATCCATCTTCGCCACCATTTAAATTTGCCAGCCAAAGCAACTAAGAATTTGGGGTTGGCATTTTTTAGAGGAGTAAATTCAATATTTAATTGGTTAAGCATTTTTTCATTTAGCCGAACTCGGCTTAAAAAGTCGTCATAATTGAGGTTTTCGCTATATGCAACTTCTGCGCCAGCCAAAAGTCGAGGGAAGGTCAGCTTTTCTGCTATTTTTTGGTTTTTTACATATTCTGACCAAAGTGGCAGTTCAATACCTAAAACATTTTCGGGCTTAGTTACGCCGTCAAATATAGCAGGGGTTTTGTAAAGTTTTTCAAGGCTGTTTATGCCGTGGGGAATGTCAATGTAATACGCGCCAGAATTTGAATTTATACATTGTCTGCCGTCGTTAATCATTTCAATAATTCCGCGGTCAGCGCCCGCTGCTGACGACCAATACTGTTGTATAACCCGTTTGTCAAGTATCTCGCCACCTTTTCCAAGGCTCCACATAATAGGCGTAATACCACGGCTTAACAAAAAATCGGTAATTTCTTTAATAAAATATATTTGCAAGTCTTCTTCGGTTTTAAGACCTTTTTCCGCCATTAATTTTTGACATTGCTCGCACATTTTCCAGCGTGTTTTCGCAACTTCGTCTCCGCCGATATGTATATATCCGTGAAAAATTTCAGCAATCTCGGTTAAAACATCTTTTACAAAGGTATAGGTTGTATCTTTCCCCGCACAAAGAATATCGTGTTTTATCCCAAATTTGGTGGCTACTTTCAAGTCGGTTCGGTCAAAACACGACAAAAAGGAATATGACGCAAGCGCAGATTGAGTGTGACCAGGTATATCTACTTCGGGTATTATAGTCACAAATCTTTCGTCAGCGTACGCAACTAAATCACGAAGTTCCGCTTGTGTGTAAAATCCACCGTGAGGACTATGGTTAAAAAGTGTTCTTTCGCGAAAAGCACCTATCGTTGTCAATAGCGGATACTTTTTTATTTCAACTCGCCACCCTTGGTCCTCGGTCAAATGCAAGTGTAAATAATTAATTTTGTAAAGGGAAATATAGTCAATTTGCTTTTTTATATCCTCAATTTTAAAAAAGTAACGCCCAACATCCATCATATATCCGCGGAATGACAGTTTAGGGCTATCTAAAATTTTTAAGCAAGGAAGATTAAATGAAAATTGACATATCACCTGTCGTAATGTTTGCAAGGCATAAAAAAATCCGCAATCTGACGCAGCGGAAATGTCGATTTTGGTTTTTTCAATGACAAGGGAGTATCCTTCGGCTAAAATATCTGTGTTTATAAAAAAGTTAATAGTTTTAGTTGAGTGTTGTTGAATATTGAATATCCTATTTACTTCATTTTGAATTTTAACCGATAATTCGCCAGTTAAAGAAATACCGTTTTCAAAATTAAAAAAGCCATCATTTTGTTGTAAAAATTTTGGTTTTGGGATAATAGAAAAGTTCATACAGGCTCCTTATTTAATAATAAATTAATATATGACAAAAGATACAATATAAGTTTAACATTAAATATAAATTGCGTCAATACCTTTTTTAAAATGCAAAATAATATGAAAATAAAATAGAAACAGTATGGAAACAAAAAAGAATATGAAAATAATAGGACAATTATATTAAATAACCATATCTTAAAAACGAAATATCTGCAATGTTTATAACATTTTTCCTGTAAAATGACAAAAAATAAAACCTAAGTAGAAGTTCTACTTAGGTTTTACTTGGTGGGGACAATAGGGCTCGAACCTATGACCCTCTGCTTGTAAGGCAGATGCTCTCCCAGCTGAGCTATACCCCCAAATTTTGGTGACTCCAGGGAGAATTGAACTCCCGTTACCGCCGTGAAAGGGCGATGTCTTAACCGCTTGACCATGGAGCCACGAGTTGAATTAGGCAAGTTCCATTGCGTAATATCGCTACAAGTGCACCCTCTAGATAGCACCAAAGGTGATTGCCGTGGGCTTATTTGTAAGTAACTTTGCAAGATATGCGCTACACGCCAAAACCTTTATATCTTGCGAACAACATTAACAGCTAGCTAATCTATGTACCGTTTGTATCCGTCCAAATAAGCAAACGCAAATTACGTCGAATAAGGTTCAGGACGAGGGCTGTTAATGGTGGGCAAAATTGGTAGCGGCGGTCAGATTCGAACCAACGACCTGCCGGGTATGAACCGGCCGCTCTAACCAACTAAGCTACGCCGCCAAATATGGTTGCGGGGGCGGGACTTGAACCACACGACCTCCGGGTTATGAGCCCGACGAGCTACCACTGCTCTACCCCGCGACAACGCACTGAATTTTAAGTGCTTTGTTAGTTTATAATAAAAAGTAATATTTGTCAATAAAAAAATTGAAGTTTTAAAATATTTTTAAATAATAGTATAGAAAAGCGTGAAAAATTGAGAAAGTTAGGATATATCGTCAAATTAAAGCTATATTTTATTAAATATTGTGAATTTTGTAATTGGTAAAAACATAAAAATCAAAAATAAATAAGCATTATGTGATACCTTCAAATAAAAGCAGCGAAAGCTAAAATAAGTCATCAGGCATAAAGGTTAAGTAAAAAGGAACGATATTTTTGTTTATTATTTAAAAGAAATAAACAAATAACGGGAAGATTATGTTGTTTAGTTGTATCAAATTTCAAATGATTAAGTAGAGGCAACAATATTTGTTTAGTTCCCGATATCTTGTGGGGCGTCTTTATTTGAGGCGATAGAAGGCAGTTCTTGTCGTGAAGGCCATTCTGAAATGATTAGCGCGAGAGCAACGCCAAAACCTGCAACAGCGAGATACCAAGTTAGTTTTTCAAAACCCAATAAAACCGAAAAGAAAGTGCCTAACAGTGATTCCGTAGACATTATGAGCGACACCTTAGACGGAGCGACAATTCGTTGTGCGCGAGTTTGAATTATGTAGGCATAGCACGTGCTTAAAAGGCAAAGCGAAATAAGCGGAAAAATAAGTTTATTATTAAATGTAAATGTAACCATAGCCTTGTAGTCAAACACAAATCCGACAACGGCAAAAAAGACTGCAGCAAAGAACATTTGTAAAAACGCAAGCGCAGACGGGTCAATAAGAAGTGATGTTTTGCTAAGTACAATGAAGTGTATCGCAAAAGAGATTGCGCACAAAAAGCACAATAAGTCGCCAATATTGATAGTTGAAAGCCCTTTTATGCTTAAAAACGAAATACTAACAAACGCAAGGATTGCCACAACAAATGCTTTAATAGGCGGACGTTTTTTATAAAATATCCACGCAAAAAAAGGAACCATAACCAAGTTAAGCCCAGTAAGCAGAGCGGCGTTTGAGGGCGAAGTGGAGTTGATACCATATGTTTGGAAGGCAAAGCCTAATGTCATAAACAAACTAGTCAGCGCGCCGATAGCCCAGTCTTTAGGCTTAAGCGCGATTATTTTTTTAAAAAACAAGATGAACAGAACAACTGCCGAAACAGTAAACCGCAGCAAATTTAATAATGCGGGCGAAAAACATTCTAAAACCATTTTGGTAAAAACAAAGCCGAACCCCCACACGATAGCGACGGTAAAAAGCAATATTAGCATTATTTTCTCTTGTTTTTTTCCATTTTCCATAATGAAACTATTTTAGCACAGTAATGTAAAAAAGCAATTAAATAAATCAATAAATAAAAAAGCAACAAAAAGGCTCGCATAAAAGCGAGCCTTTGTTTGCATTTAAAAGTTAAATTAAATATGAACAAGATAAAAACAGCTATTTGCGCAAATTGTTTGCGTTACAGCTATTGTTATTTTTTAGATTGCAAATCGCCGATTTTTTTAATAGTTGAATAAACGGCAGCTATGCCACCTTCAAAAACCTCAGTGCTAAGCCTGTCTGACTTGTCGTTAGACGTATGATAATAAGTTGTTGGAACGGGGTTTTGCGCGGCAAAAGTAACGCATCTTACGCCAGCTCGAGTCAAAGGAGTTGCGTCGCAACCGCCAATAGGATTAACAATACGGCCAGTTTTTTTGATAAGATTAAGTTCCGCTAAACAGCCGTGCATAAGGTCGCACAGTTCCTTATCAAACTTGCAAAATTGAATAGGGTCAGCAGTCACAACCTCAAAATAGTCGCCATCGGAAATGCTGTCAACGTTTATACAAAAAGCGTTTTTAAGCAAGCCGTCGTTCTTGTGCTTTTTTACAAAGGCAAAACTGCCTTTCAAACCAGCTTCCTCGCAACCAAAACCCGTTGTGATAAGGCGACAGTTTGCAGGCAAATCGTCGGGATTATTTTTAAAATGCTCAGCGACAACCATATTTAGGCTTATCCCTGTGAGATTGTCCATACAGCCGGGAGAAGCTTGCGTCTTATCGTGCGAAAGAAACTGTGTAATAAAATATAAGCCGGGTAAACATACAACAGGAAAAACAATAGCGAGCCATTGCCAAAAAGTGAAGTCGGAAATGCGGTTTAAATTAACCCAAAGCGGCGCGCTGAAACCTGTTGCCGTAAGAATAATTCCACCAACAATAATCCCAACAACGCCAACAATACCGTAAACAATTTTTGGAATAAATGTTTTAGGATTTTTCTTTTGTAAAATCCAGTTCCAACTGCTGTCGTAGTGCGCGCCTGTAATTATAGTAAAATCCACTTTTCCGCTGGTCGGTTCTTGAATTGTGTAAAAGTTTTCGCTGTCTTGTTGCTTCCAAAGAAAGTCAAACATGCCCGTATATACGCCACCCATAACTAAAAAATAACCAAGCGCGAGCGCGGCCAAAATAGCGCCTGCGAGCGGATATATAAAATATAAAACCAAGCTAATAAGGGCAATAATGCCAATGTAGGGAATAGCGCCAATACCTGAATTAGGCGCAACCTTAAATGGTTCAGAAACGGGCTTAATTCCGATAGTTTTTTCGTATTCGCCCTTGATAATTTTAGCGGCTTTTCGTTCCTCCTCGGAGCCGGGAAGACGAGGACCAACCTCGGACTCAATCTTTTTGATAAAGGCCATCATATCATCTGCGCCCTTTTTAAAATTAAAATCTGCCATAAGAAATCCTCCAAAACATATTATTTATACATTATATCACACGCGCGCGACATATAGCAAATAAACAGATGTATAAAAATAACTTTTAAAAAAACATTTTATAATTAAATAAAAAAAGTCTTAATTAAAATCAAACAAAATATAAAATCAAGCAACACATATGTAAGCGTAAATGATTGCTATAACAAAAAAATAATGATACAATTAGCCTAATTTAACAAATATCTATTAGGTGCGGCCAGTTTGGCCGTTAAACGGGAAGTCGGTCAAATGCCGACGCAGCCCCCGCTACTGTTGCAGCACAAATGCGTTAAGTCACCGAAAGGGAAGGCTCGCAGGATGTAAGTCCGCTGAAGTCAGGATACCGGCCAATAGATTTTTTTAAAAGCCTCGGGGCGCAGGCTTGGCAAATTCGGAAATTTTATTTCCGAAAAAATTGCAACGACAAACCCCGAAAAATTCGGGGTTTTTTAGTGGAAAAAAACGTAAAAGAGGTATACTTATGAACAGGGTAAAAAAGGTTGTAGCGGTTATTTTTTGTTTAATAGCTGTATTTTCAATGATGACGGCTTGCTTAAAAGGTAATTCGCCATCGCCAGTGACGATTACGGAAACAGAAGTAGTAATGACCGTTAAAACAGCGGTAATGAGTGACATAGCAGGGAAAAAATTAGTAGATTATATGGATGCGCTTGTGGCGCAAAAAGAAATGACGTACATAGCTGAAAAGGGAATGGTTAAGCAAATAAACACATTGAAAGCCGATGCGTCGGCCAAACAATATTGGATGTTGTACACCGATGATGATGAGTACGGAAACGACGCCTGGGGAGTTTACACATACTCGGGAAAAACATTTAAATCGGCAACGTTGGGCATAGTTGATTTGCCAATAAAAGAGGGGTCGACATACATTTTTGTGGTGACTAAGTTTTAATGAAACGGACTAAAGAAATTGCGATAATAGGTATATATTCCGCGCTTTTAATAGGTGTGCAGTTTGTGCTAAGTTTTGCCGCAGGCATTGAACTTGTATCCTTGATGTTGGCGGTGTTTTCTGTTGTGTACGGAGCAAAAAGAGGCATAGTAACAGCATTGATATTTTCGGTGTTACGAATATTTATATTTGGCGCAATTCCGTCAGTAATGGTACTTTATGTGATATATTATCCACTTTATGCGTTTGTATGCGCACAATTTGGCAAAATAAACGGAAGGTGGCACTATTTAAGTTTGTTGATTTGCGTAGCTTTTATGACGGTGTGCTTTACGTTATTAGATGATTTAATTACACCGCTTATGATGTCATTTTCGACATCGGCAACAAAGGCATATTTTTTGGCAAGTTTACCAATTTTAGGGATACAGGCAGTTTGTTCGACAGCTTCTGTTGCGGTGTTGTACTTGCCAATAAAGCGTTTGCTTGAAAAAATTAAATCGTCAAGTAGACTTGATGGAGAAGTTGAGCTTTAAATAAAATTTACGACTTAAAAACAAGTGTTTAAAATAGGCAAATAATAGCAAGTAAAAGCAAAAAAAAAATGAAAAAATTTAATGTTGAAACACTAAAAAGAAAGCAATCGATAGCCATTAAAAAAGAAAAACGGATTTTATATAATCCGTTTTTCTGGTTTCGCGCAGTTACGCTCTTTTAAATTCGCTGTTTGAGCATTTTGGACAAGGCGGCATTTTATCTGACGAACCAAGGCTCATCTTTGTGTGGCAGTTTGTGCAACAATAGCAACCTGCTCCGGGTTTTTCACCTGTTTTTACGATTTGTGAACTCATTGTATTACCTCCTATACGTGATATTTAAAGTTTTTTCTTTTTGATATTTTTTATACAAAAAAAACAAAAATCGTGTTAAAAAGTATAATAAGGTTTAAATAATTTGTTTGCGTGAGCTTGTGTACGCGCGCGCAATATATCTTAAAACTGTTGCTAAATGGAATAAAATAGTATATAATTTGCAATATCTGTTTAAATATTATAAAGCCGTTTAGCCGATGATTTGACGTCGAGTGCTTTTTATGTTGCGATAACGGTTATAAAATTAAACAGTAGTTTTACTTGGACTTGCTTAAATATTGAATGAGTAAGGAAACAAAAAGTATGTATTTTTATGTTAATTAATTTGTTGTTGCACTATATCATTATATTTCGTTATAATTTTATGTTTTAAATTATTTTGAAGTTGTGTGTTAATTTTGATGTTATATCACGTATTTGGCCGTTTATTACACTATTTTTATGCTTGGAGGCAATATGCTATTAAGTAAATTGGTTGGAGAACGAGTTAAGGAAACTCCTTCAGATGTTAAAATTTTAAGTCATTCTTTGCTTGTTCGCGCAGGGTTCATAAAAGCCGTTGCAAACGGTATTTTTTCATTGACTTCGCCTGCGCAGTTGATGTCATTAAATATTGAAGCTATTATCCGTGAGGAAATGAATAAAATCGACGGTCAGGAAGTTAAGTTCCCCGTAGTTATGCCTCGAGAACTTTGGGAAAGCTCGGGTAGATACTCGACAATCGGCAGTGAAATGGCGCGCTTCAAGGATAGGGGCGGCAAGGATATGCTTTTAGGCATGACTCACGAGGAAGCAAGTGTTCATATGGTTAAAAATACCGTTTCAAGTTATGCGCAACTTCCGTGTATGATATATCAAATACAAACGAAGTTTCGCGATGAGCCGCGGTGTAGAGGCGGTCTTATCAGAGTACGAGAATTTACAATGAAAGACGGCTATTCTTTCCATATGACCGATGATGATTTAAGCAAGTATTATGACAAATGTCTTGAGGCGTATCACAATATATTTAGACGGATTGGATTAAAGCGTTTTATTTCGGTCAAGTCGGACACAGGTATGATGGGCGGAAGTATTGCGCACGAGTTTATGCTGCTGACAGATGTTGGCGAAGATACGTTAGTGCTTTGTGACGAATGCGGGTATAAGGCAAATATGGAAGTTGCTACATCGAAGCGTTTGGGTGTTGACTTTGGTAAAAACTCAGCTATGGAAGAAGTTTTTACAGCGGACGCTAAGGATATTGATGCGCTGACCGCATATTTAAATATTGAAAAAACCAATACGATTAAAGCGGTTGCTTTTGCTGTTCGCGGCGAAGATACTTTAGTCGTCGCATTTATTCGTGGCGATTTAGAGGTAAATGAGGCCAAGCTTAAAAAGGCTGTTATGAAAAACATTGTTCCCTTTGATGCCGAAAACGAAAGCGAGTTGACAGCGGGGAATATTGGTTGTATAGGTCTTAATTCAAAAAACACTCTTGTGGTGTTCGACAAGTCGCTTGAGGGCGCGTACAATATGGTAACTGGCGCAAATAAGGCAGAATATCACATTAAAGGCGTTGACGTTTCGCGCGATGTTAAACCTAAGGAATTTGTGGATATTGCGAAAGTGAAATTGGGCGAAGCGTGTCCAATATGCGGCAAGCCGTTACATCTTGAAAACGGGATTGAAATTGGAAATATTTTTCAACTTGGAACGAAATATACAAAAAGTATGAATATGACAGTTTTAAATGATAAAGGCGAGGCGGTTTATCCTACTATGGGTTGTTACGGAATAGGGGTGGGGCGCGCAATCGCTTCAATCGCTCAGGAAAGCAATGATGAAAAGGGTTTGATTTTGCCGATGAGTGTTGCTCCGTATCGGGTGCATATATGCGCTTTGCGTATAGACGAACCTTTAGTAAAAGAAAAGGCATTTGCGCTATATAACGAGTTAAAGTCCAAGGGTATTTCGGCGCTAATTGACGACCGTGAAACCGTTTCAAATGGCGTCAAGTTTGCCGATGCCGACCTTATGGGTATGCCTATTCGAGTAGTTGTTAGTCCTCGTGGGTTGCAGAACGGCGAGATGGAAGTTGTGAAGCGTAGTACGCTTGAAAAGGAAAACGTGTCGGCAGAAAGCGTTGTCGCGAGGATTGAAACAATAATCGCCGAGGAAATGGAAAAACTTAAGTAAAAACAAAAAAATTGTTTAAATGATAATTTTTTATAATAAAGCTAATACAATATTTCAAAGGAAAAGGCGCAACCGCGCAAAAAAATGGTACACATTGGAAATAGTTGGGACAAGATATTAAACGATGAATTTAACGGCCAAAACTATCTAAACATTAGGGAATTTTTAAAAAAGGAATATTTTTCGTATACCTGTTATCCCGAAATGCACGATATTTTTAACGCGCTTAAATTCACTCCCTATGAAGACGTGCGCGTGGTAATTTTGGGTCAAGACCCGTATCACAATGTTGGTCAGGCGCACGGGCTATGTTTTTCGGTAAAGAAGGGCGTTCCTCCACCGCCGTCGCTTGTCAATATATTTAAGGAGCTTAAGGCAGACCTTAAAATAGAACCTCCTCGGCACGGAAATTTGGAAAGTTGGACAAAAAGCGGCGTTCTTTTATTAAACACTGTATTAACTGTTCGCGAAGGGCAGGCAAACAGCCATAAAGATTGCGGCTGGCAGGAATTTACTGATAAAATAATTCAAAAATTGAATGAAAGAAAACAACCAATAGTTTTTATTTTGTGGGGCGCAAACGCCCGAGCAAAGAAAAAATATATTACAAATCCGAGTCACTTTATAATTGAGTCGGCGCACCCTAGCCCCTTATCTGCTTATAATGGATTTTTTGGAAGCCGTCCATTTTCTAGGGCAAATGACTGTTTGATTTCCGTGGATATGCCTCCCGTAAAATGGCAAATTGAATAAAATGATTAACGCAACCGATACAATGGCTAAAAAAAAGCCGCTATTTTCTAAAATTAAAGACAATATGACACCTGCTAGGGTGATACTACTTGGATTTTTGGGCATTATCACTGTCGGAATGCTTCTTCTTATGTTGCCAATTTCGTCTAAAAGCGGAAAATGTATTGGCTTTGTCAACTCGTTGTTTATGGCGACAAGCGCTGTGTGTGTAACGGGTTTGGCAGTTGTTGACCCCGCGACGCAATTAACAATTTTCGGCCAAGTAGTTTTGCTGTTGCTTATTCAGGTGGGCGGGCTTGGCTTTATGACCACAACGACTTTGATGTTTTTGCTTATTGGAAAAAAAATCAGTTTAAGGGAAAGGCTTGCCATACAAGAAAATCTTTCGCAGGATAATTTAAAGGGCGTCGTGAAACTTACCAAGCGTGTGCTTATATTCACGTTTGTGGTCGAGGGTATCGGCGCGCTTATACTTTTATTTAAATTTGTGCCAATGATGGGATTTGGGCGCGGTTTATACGTATCAGTATTCACGGCAATCTCGGCTTTTTGCAATGCGGGATTAGATATACTTGGAATGGATTTTGGCGCGTACTCGAGTTTAGCGGGCATATATTCGTCACCGATACCTATGCTTACAATAGCGGGTTTGATTATTGTTGGCGGTTTAGGATTTATGGTTTTCGCCGATATCTACGGTCGGAAAAAAAATCGCAGGCTAGCTCTCCATACGAAAGTAGCTATCGGAATGACTGCGGCGCTTCTAACAATAGGCACAATATTCTTTTTTGCGGCGGAATATTACAATCCGTTGACACTTGGTAAAATGTCGTTTGGCGACAAACTAGTAAATGCGTTTTTCCAGTCCACAACCGCAAGGACGGCAGGGTTTTCGTCGGTCAATCAAGGCGATTTAACCGAAGGGTCAAAACTTATTACAATAATGTTGATGTTTGTTGGCGCAAGTCCAGCCTCAACGGGCGGCGGCATTAAAACAACCACGCTTTTTGTTATGATTATGGTTTTAATTGCAACACTGCGCGATGCGGACGAAGTCGTTGTTGGCAAGCAAACAATTACACGTAAAACTACTCGGAAAGTGGTTACAATTATTATGGTTGCAAGCGCCTTGGTATTGCTGCAAACAACCTTGCTTTGGTTGGTTGAAGGCGGCGATGACGACTCGGCATTGTTAAGCTATATTTTTGAATCCGTAAGCGCTTTCGCAACAGTTGGCCTCAGTACAGGCATTACTCCAACGCTACATATTGTCAGCAAAATTTCACTTTGCGCAACAATGTTTATAGGTCGAGTTGGAGTGCTGACATTGGGTATGGCTATTATGCAAAAAGCTCGTAAAGATAATGTTAAAATTAAATATCCAGATGCTAAAATTCTTATTGGATAGAAGGGAGACAATATGAAAATTGAAAAAACGAGAAAACGGCAGTTTGCTGTTTTGGGGCTTGGTAGGTTTGGCTATTCGGTAGCAAAAACCTTATTTGAAAAAGGCGTTGAAATATTAGCGGTTGACGAAAAGGAAGACGCAGTGCTTAGGGTAAGGGATTTTGTTACCTATTCAGCCGTGGCCGATGTCAGTGATGAACGCACGCTTAGCGCGTTAGGTATTGAAAATTTTGATGTAGTTATTATTGCAATCGGAAACGATTTAGAAGCTAGCGTATTGGCGACTTTGGCTTGCAAGGAATTGGGTGTCAAGAAAGTAATTGCCAAGGCGCAAAGTTTAAAGCACAAGTCTGTATTGGAAAGAGTAGGCGCCGACGAGGTTCTTATTCCCGAAATGGAGATGGGCGAAAAGCTAGCGACGAGGTTGGCAAATCCGCTGTTGCACGACATAATGTTTGTCAGTCACGAATACAGTATTATCGAAACGCGACTTCCCGAAGCTTGGAAGGGCAAAAGTTTGGCCGAACTTGAATTGCGCAAAAAGTACGAGCTTAACGTAATTGGGATTGAGCGAGGCGGTAATGTAATTGTAAATTTAGCCGCAGAAGCGCCTTTTGAAGATGGCGACACATTGATAATCGGTGGCAATCGCGAAAATCTTGAAATTTTGCAAAAACAGTAAAGTGGGATAAGTTGTTGCTAAAACAACACAAAAATGTAAAACAAAACCGTCTAAAATATTAGACGGTTTTTATATAGTTTGTTTTTTAGGGTTGCATACAAATTAGGCGACAATGAAAAATATTAAATTCAAATCAACGCTAATTTTCGGCAAACCTTATACCTACAACGCCAACTAATCAGCTTTATAGGGGAGAAGAGCCATAACCCTAGCGCGTTTAATAGCTTCGGCAAGCACGCGTTGGTGCTTAGCGCAAACGCCACTCATACGGCGAGGAATCATTTTGCCTTTTTCTGTGATATACTTTTTAAGTTTTACAACATCCTTGTAGTCGATATCATCAATTTTATCGACACAGAACTGACAAACTTTACGCTTAGGAATCCTCTTTTGTTGAGGACGCTTTGTAATTTCTTCACTCATTTTTAAAAACCTCCAATTAATACCCTCAAGGGGTGGAAAATTAGAAAGGTAAGTTTTCGTCGACTGCTTGTAAGTCATCGAAAGCACCATCTGTTGCGCCTTCTGTTTCAGGGGCGTCATTGCGAGTGCTTAGGAACTTTACCTCATCAGCAACAATTTCAGTGACATATCTGCGAGTGCCGTCAGTGGCATCGTAGGTACGAGTTTGAATTGCGCCCGATATTGCAGCTTTGCTACCTTTCTTTAAATATTTATTGCAGTGCTCGGCTTGAGCCCTCCAAACGATAATAGGCAAAAAGTCAGTTTCTCTAACACCTTCGCTGTTTGAAAATCTGCGCGAAACGGCAAGAGTAAACTTGCAAACAGGAATACCCGAGCCAGTATTTGTAAGCTCTGGATTTTTGGTCAAATTACCAATTAAAAATACCTTATTCATACGTGAAACCCCTTATAAATTATTTTCGGATTATCATTTGACGAATGATGCTGTCTGTGTTTCTCATTTGGCGCTCGATTTCAAGCGGAGCTGTGGAATCGCCAGTGAAATTCATCAAAACATAGTAGCCTTCGGTCTTGTAGTTAATGGGATAAGCATATTTCTTTGCGCCCCATTTATCAGTACCAACAACTTCACCACCGAGCGATTTAACTAAGTCAGCAAACCTATCAACTATTGCAGTCTTTTTTTCGTCGTCGAGTTCATTATCGATAATGTACAAAATCTCGTACTTGTTCATTTTCATACCTCCTTATGGACTTAATGGCTCACTTTTAAAGGTGAGCAAGGAAAACATTAATATATACTAATAATGTTATTTCATTATATATAAATAACAATAACTTGTAAAGCGAAAAAGGCAAGAAAAGCAAGTTGTGGCGACAAAATGATTGAAATAAGCTAAGAAATGTCAAAAAAAAGCATAAAAATATCAAAAAATAATCAAATAAACTTTAAAATATGGAAAATGGATAAATAAAATAAAAACACAAGCGCAACACCGTACAACACAGTACAACGCAACACAAACGCAAACACGGCACAAGCACAACACAGTACAACACAAACACAGCACAAGCACAACATAAACATAATACTACACAGCACTACACAGCACAAGCACAACATAAGCATAATACTACACAGCACTACACAGCACAAGCACAACATAAGCATAATACTACACAACACGGCACAAGGACAACACAGTACAACACAAGCATAATACTATACAGCGCAAACACAGCACAAGGATAACACAAGCGCAAAAAACAGTACTAAAGCGCGCGCTTTAAAGTTTTTTTAATTTTTTGAAGCGAGTTATCAACTTTTTTTGACGAAACATTTAAAATATGACCGATTTCAATGTAGCTATGACCGCTAAGATAAAGGTCAAATATTTCGCGTTCATTGTCGGACAAAACTTGCTTAATTTTGGTTTCAATAGCAAGCAGGCTTTCCTCGGCAAGATAAGCCGATTCAGGGTCGCCGTCATCAGATTCGGCCAACTCAACGGCGTTTTCATTTAACGAAACAAATTCGTTTAATGCACGGTGCTTGCCTCGGCTTGCCGACTTTATAGCATCATAAATTTGACATCTAATGCAACGAGAAGCAAAGGTCTTAAACAAAGCGTTTTTATCGACGTTAAAAGTGCTGACGGCGTGGTACAGGGCAACCATACCTTCTTGAATAAGGTCGTCCGTTTCGCCTCCAACTAAAAAGAATTTACGCGCAATAGACTTTACCAGTTTTTTATAACGGTAAAGTAGCTGATTAATGCTTTCGTTGTCGCCTTTTTGCGCCATAAAAACCAACTCTTCGTCGGTAAAAAATTCATAGTTCATAGTTTAATTTTTGTTTGTCTAACGCGTTCGTAAACCAAAATAGCGGCCGCAACAGAGGCGTTTAAACTGTTTAATTTACCAAACATTTCAATGGATATTATACCGTCGCAAAGCTCCCTCGTTAAACGCTTAATACCCTCGCCTTCGCTTCCGATTACAATCGCTATCGCGCCCTTTAAGTTAGCGGAATACATAGGTTCACCGTCCATATCAGCTCCATAAACATACACATTCTGCTCTTTTAGCTGACGAATGGCATCATTAATATTTGTAACTTTAGCTATCTTAATATGTTCCACTGCGCCTGCCGAGCATTTAATTACAGTTTCATTTACCGTTACGCTGCGATGCTTTGGTATAACTATTCCGTGGACACCCGCGCACTCTGCTGTTCTAATAATACTGCCCAAATTATGAGGGTCGGTTAAGCCATCTAAAATAAGCAAAAACGGCGGTTCGTTTCGAGCTTCCGCGACGGCCAATAACTCATTTAATTCCGAATAGTTAAACTCGGTCGCCGTGGCCAAAACGCCTTGATGTCGGCCAGAAGGCGACAGCCTGTCCAATGTCGTTTTATCAACAAAACTAACAATAATTTTCTTTTCGCGAGCAAGCCTAATTATGTTGTTAATAACGCCTTCGTCCGCGCCGTTTTGCACGTACATTTTTTCGATTGTCGCGTCCCCTCGAAGGGCTTCATAAACGGGATTTTTACCTTCAATTATCATAAAATTTCCTCTGGCTTGTATGACAATAATTCGTTCAGTCTGTCGTGTTCGCCAATTAAATATAAATATCCTAAAACCGCTTCAAAACCACTAGCTTTTTTGTAGTCGGCAACAGATGCGTTTTTTGCAATGGTATTCGCCTTGCTGTTTCGAGCGCGCTTATAAATTGCCATTTCGTCGTCGTTGAACAGCGGCAACAAATGGTCAAGAGTTTCCGCTTGAGCCACGGCTTTTATTTCGCGAATGGCAAGTTTATGCAACTCGCCCGTTTTTTTAGTGCTGCCGACGACTAGCTTTGTGCGCACGTATAATTGTTGAACGCTATCGCCTATGAAGGCAAGCACTAGCGGATTTTGATTTACCGCTTCAGATTTTGGTATAACGCTGTTTAATACGGGAATATTATCGGTCAAAATTTATCTCCAATACATTTAATAAGTTTATTTTATCACACTTTGTTTTATATAACAATAATATTATACAATATGTTAAAATAAAAAGTATTGACAAAGCTAGGTTTTGATGTAAAATGAATATAGAGGATTGTGCGGAAAAGAAACGCGTCGCGAGATTAGAGTGTTTGGCCATACTTTATTGTTTTTGAAAGTAATGGATTTAGATAAACACCGTTTGTGGCCTTGCGCAAAGGGGTCTTAAATGAAAAGAAAACTAAAATTAATGGTAGCTATGATGGTTTTGGCCGTAGCAATGACCAGTTTTTCTGCCTGCACGCTTTTGTTTGGGAAAAAAATTACAGAGATATCCTTTGTGGAAAGCAAGGTTTCTGTCGAGTTGGGTGAAGAAAAGGCTTTGCGGTTAAATGTCGAGCCACAAAACTATGACGAAACTATTGTTTATTCGTCGTCTAATGAAAAGAAAGTTTCCATTGACGCCGAAGGTAAAATAAAGGGCGTCGGTATAGGAAAAGCTACAATCACAGCCTCAACAAATTATAAAAAACTTTCAGCAACGACAGAGGTAACTGTTATTTATGCCCCGCTTAGGACACTTGAAATTGAAACAATAGGGGTTCTTAATCAAGTTGTTTCGTCAGGCACAAAGCTGTCGGATATTACATTTAAAGCTAAGCCGAATAAGTCAATAAGCCCTACAACTAAATTTTTGTGGACGGTTTCTAATAAAGAAACTAGTACCGAAATTGTTTCGCAAGAGGGTAGAGAATTTACATATTCTATGCCCAAAACTATTGGGAAAACCTATGTGGTGACATTGTCCTCGGGCGAACTTTCGGCCACGGTGGAGTGCGGTGTTTATTCAGCTATGCGCGATGTTACTTTGTCAACGGGAAATGGCGCGGCTGTTATGGGCGAGGGATATCCGCTAACTCTGGGTTGGCCTGTGGAGTGTAATGAAAATCCCGAAATCAAGTGGTATGCGAAAATAGCGGATAAAGCGGTTGTCGAAATTTCGGAGGGCTTAAACAAAAAAGTTTTAAACTTTATAACCAAAGAACATAGCGCATATATCGTCTACGCTGTTGTAGACGGGTCGAGAAGCAATTCGGTGAGTGTTAGTCCAAGTTATAATATTGTTAAATCAATCGAAATTACAAGCAGTCAATCGGTAATTAAAACTAATGCAAATATTGAGATTTCGTTGAATTATGACCTAACATATGTTGACCCCGAAAGCGAAATAAAACTTGAAATTTTTGAAAATGGAGAAGTCGCGCCCACATACACCACAAAGAAGTTAGCCAAATTTTTTGATGATAAAGTTTATAGCCAATCTTATTCTAAAGACGGAATTAAAACATTTTATGTTAAGCTTAACGGCATAAAATCTAACGAACTTGTTTTTGACGTCAAAGTTGTTTTGACTGCGCCATCGCGGATTTTGCTTTCAACAAACAACAATCTTAAGCAAATTGGCGCGTTTGAAGCAGTTAATTTTATCGCCGCGGTTGAACCCGTTGGCGCGGTTAATAATGTGCAATGGTATGTTAATGATGTTTTGCAATCGGCTACGGGTACTAGTTTTGTCTATCTTCCCGTCGAGGAGGGCGAGTATCATATAAGGGCCAAAATAGGCAACGTTGAAAGCAAATATGTGACGATAGCTTGCGCTAACAGCGGAAGTTTAAAAGCTAAGTATTTTGATATTGCGCACAGCTATGGAGGATACGAGCAAAATGGCTATATATCTAATCAGCGCGAATTAAACAATACGATAAGCAACGCTATTGCAAATGGATTATATGCCGAAGGTTCGCCCAAGCTTAACTTGTTTATCGACTATGATAAAAATATTTCAATAGAAAATAAAATTTCAAAGGCATATGATACATATGTTGAGTCGGGGGTAATGCCAAGCTTTCCACTGTATTCAAAAGTATATGTGGGCGAGGTAAGTTTTAATTTAAGTTACGACAATACGTCTGATAGATTTCCAACCAAAAATACCGCTCGGGCGCTAGCCTCGCCACAACTGGCAAACGTAACTCCGCACTATAAAAATGTTTCGGGGGCGCGCACTTTGTATATCGACAATCAAACCGAATACTTTACGGTTACGTCCACAAATATGTTATATAAGGCATTACAGTGGGGCTATAAGCCGCAAATTGTTGGCGAAAATGCGACTACAATAAATAAAGTTTATGCCGAGGCGCGCAAAGTTTTAAATAAAATTATTATCGACGATATGACCGACTATGAAAAGGTACATGCCATTTACGACTGGCTTTGTTTCGATGTGACCTATGACACCGACTTGTCTGAAATGCCTGTAAACCGTCCTGTTGGAATGACTGAAAATCAATATGTGCTTTATGCCTTAAATGAAAAGATGAAGTTTTATGGATACTATCTTGAAGGCGTATTTTTAAATCCTAAAGATAGGCGCGCGGTTTGCGACGGAAAAGCGAAAGCGTTTGTTTTGATGTGCGGTATGGAGGGCATAAGCGCAATTAGGGTAAGCGGTGTCGCCAATGGCGGCGGACACGCGTGGAACAAAGTTTTGCTTGACGCTGATGAAAACGGCGAAGCAGAGTGGTATTTTATAGACAGCACTTGGGGTGATTCTACTGTAAGTGGTCAGTTTGAAGTTTTAAGTCACAACTACTTTTTGGCTAGCGACGATGAAAATCCATCGCACGTTGAAAAGGCCGAGCATAATTTCCCTCCTGCTAAAAACACCTTTGATTATTATGACGCGACGGTGTTTGTCTATGACGAGGTATTGGGCAAAGACTATGTGGGCGACCTTTTAATTGACGGCCGTGGCGAACTAAAAAAACTGTTCCAATACGCAAGTCAAAACGGGCTTAAAGGCGTTGAATTTAAAATGAATTATTCGTACGTAAAGTTAGAGGACGAGTTGAGAGACGCTATAAGCGGAACGGGGTTTGTTGCAAATGGTGGAAATTTTGGATATATAACAGCATCCGCATCGGGAGCTAGCATAATAATTGTATATGCCGCCTAAATCAAAAAAGTTAGCGATAAAACTATTTAAATATTTTGCCAAACAACTTTGAGGCTTTAAGTCGGGTCAACAAGCGGACAAATAATTTGCCCGCTTGTATTATATATTTTCGCAGAAAATTTGAAAACACATAGTTAAAGCAGCAATATCCTAGCAGTAAAGCCACTATATGGAAAATTTGAAGCTTTCCATAGCAAACAAGTCGTGAAGTAAAAAAAACAATAATTAATGTTTGCGCGCCAAATAAAATGTCAATAATAAATGTGATAAATTTGTTGAAATCGGCAAGATATCTCGCTAACCAAAGCGCATTATAAAGTAACGCGACTAGTCCGCCAACCGCTAAACATACTATAAATTCAAAGCTTTGCGAGGCAACTATATCCATTACTTAAATAGCCTTTTCATTAATGCCTGCTTTTCGTGAGCAGAACTGTATTTTGCTTCTTTAACATTGCCCGACGCCGTTAGCTTGCCAGCTTCTAAATCAAGTAAATCAATATTGAAACTATCGCCAAAAATAGACAGCGTTTTATCGCTAAGTTGCATTACAATTATCTTATCGTTGCTACTATCTATTCTAACGATACCCAAAACGTTTAACTTGCCTTCTTCAATTAGCAAACTGTGCTGTCGTTTAATTTTGTCCATATTTCACCTCGGCTAATAGTCTATGTTCAAAAGCAAAAAATGTTGCAAGTGTTTCTGTGCGATTGACAATGTTTTTTTGCTAGTATATAATATGTACATTCTTTAAATAAGGAATAAAAGTATGCTTTATGCAGTTATTGACATTGGAAGCACCTCTGTTCGGGTTATGCTGACCAATGGAAAATTGGTTGAAAAACAAATTGAAACCACTCGTCTTGCCGATAATATGAGCGAGGGGGGCAATTTGCAACCACAAAATATCGAGCGAACGGCGCAAGCGGTGGCCGAATATTATTATTACGCAATCGGAAAGGGAGCGGACGTGGTTTTTGCGTATGCCACAGAAGCTGTCCGTAGCGCGAAAAATCGCGGAGTTTTTTTAAATCGAATTAAGGAGCTTTGCGGTGTGGAAATTGAAGTTCTTTCAAAAAAAACGGAAGCGACTATCGGGTTTCGGGGCGCGTACTGTGACGGGAGTTGCTGTGTTATCGATATGGGTGGCGCTAGTACCGAGCTTACTGTTGGCGACAAAAACGGCATAATTTATTCGGTTAGTATTCCCTATGGCATTGTTCGATTGACAAATATCGAAAATAAGGGCGTTGACCTATTTAAATTTTTAACCGAAGCATTAAAGTCATACGGTAAAATTCCGCCATTTGAAAAAGTGATTGCTATTGGTGGCACGGCTGGCACAATGGCGTCAATTTTAAACAAGCTAGTTGTTTACGATGCAAACGTTACGAATGGCTGCGTAATTACGCTAGCGCAGATTGATGAGCTATACGCTAAACTCAAGCCGATGTTGCTTGAAGAAAGGAAAAAAGTTGTAGGGCTGTCTGAAAAGCGCGCGGACATTGTTACAAGTGGCCTTTTGATGTATAGTATGCTGTTAAAAAAGTTGGGAGCGGCAAGTCTTAGCGTCAGTGAAGGCGACAATATGGAAGGTTATTTAATAAATAAAGGGCTTTTAGAGGAAGGGTTTAAAGCGGTTTACGGGGCAATTTAATAAAAGTTAAAAAAGCGATAGAAGTTGTCGGTATCGGTTTAATGGCATAAGGCGCTTATTAAGGCGGAAAGCTTGTTTTGCATATGTACTGTCAATAAATTAGCGCAACGAATTTGAAATAAAGTCGACACTTTTTAAATCGACAAAAATAAACGGTTAAGAAAAAGGAAATGTTATGAAAAAATTATCAAGCAGTGAACTTCGCTCTCTATGGTGTGAATTTTATAAAGAAAGAGGACACAGCATTATACCAGCAGCCTCGCTAATTCCCGAAAACGACCCTACGGTTTTGTTTACCACGGCAGGAATGCACCCTTTAGTTCCTTACTTGTTGGGCGAAAAACACCCAGCAGGTTCACGGCTTGCCGACGTGCAAGTTTGTGTTAGAACGGGCGATATTGACGAGGTTGGCGACGCGACGCACTGTACTTTTTTTGAAATGTTGGGAAACTGGTCGCTAGGCGACTATTTTAAAAAAGAGATGATAACTTGGTCATACGAGTTTTTAACAAAAAAATTAGGCATACCTGTTGACAAACTTGCGGTTAGTGTTTTTGCAGGCGATGACCATTGTCCACGGGATAGCGAAAGCGCAAACTTGTGGATTGCGCAAGGAATACCGACTGAAAAGGTGTTTTTCTTGCCAAAGGAAAACAACTGGTGGGGGCCTGCGGGCACAACTGGCCCTTGCGGACCTGATACCGAAATGTTTATTGATACTGGGAAAGAAAAGTGTTGTGACACTTGTTCGCCTGCGTGCGACTGTGGAAAGTATATTGAAATTTGGAATGACGTCTTTATGCAATACAATAAAAATGCAGAAGGCAAATATGAGCCGCTAGCAAAAAAGAATGTTGATACGGGTATGGGGCTTGAGCGGACGGTGTGTATTTTAAACGGATTACAGTCGGTTTATGATACCGATTTGTTTAGAAATGCGATATTAAAATTAGAGGAACTTAGTGGCAAAAGTTACAATGAAAGCGTTGAAATAACAAAGGCAATGCGCATAATTGTCGACCACGTGAGGACGGCTACATTTATGATAGGCGACCCTCGTGGAATAACTCCAAGCAATGTCGACCAAGGTTATGTTCTTCGCAGGCTGATAAGGCGCGCGGTGCGCTTTGGACGCAAACTTGATTTAGCAGACGGCTACATAGCAAAATTAGCAGAGTTGTATGTTTTGCAGTATCGCGAGGTTTATCCGTATCTTTATGACAATAAAGCCCGTATTGTTGCGGAACTTAATAAGGAAGAGGAGCGATTTTCTACAACGTTACAGCAAGGGCTTAAGGAGTTTGAAAAGGTTATAACTCATATTCCAACGAAAACAATAAATGGAAAAACAGCTTTTAGGCTTTATGATACATTTGGGTTTCCGATTGAAATCACGGCGGAATTGGCCAAGGAAGCGGGCTTCGAGGTTGACATTGACGGATACAACAGCGCGTATGCCGAACATCAAAAAAAATCTCAAGTTGGCGCCGAACAAAAATTTGCAGGTGGGCTTGCTGACAATACTCAAGCGACAACAAATTTGCACACTGCAACACATCTTTTGCACGCTGCGCTATCAAAAGTTTTAGGGGCTGAAGCGCGCCAACGCGGAAGTAATATAACCGCCGAGAGGTTGCGTTTTGACTTTGGATTTGATAGGCCGATGACTGACGATGAAATTAAAAAAGTAGAAGATTTGGTAAATGAAGTTATAAATCAAAAAATTCCAATCGTGTGCGTTGAGCAAACTGTTGCCGAAGCTAAGGCCGACGGCGCGATTGGCGTGTTTGAAAGTAAATATGGCGAAAAAGTCAAAGTTTACACAATAGGTAATTTCAGCAAGGAAATTTGCGGTGGCCCTCACGCGTCAAATACGGGCGACTTAATAAGTTTTAAAATAGTTAAAGAGCAATCTTCGTCGGCAGGGGTGAGGCGGATAAAGGCGGTTATTGGGGCGGAAGCGCAAAATAACGCG
The DNA here is from genome assembly GCA_036654095.1 of Clostridia bacterium. Lineage (GTDB taxonomy): Bacteria > Bacillota > Clostridia > Christensenellales > CAG-917 > JAVVSR01. Next base: position 20,824 of record JAVVSR010000011.1, on the reverse strand, counting down.
CAATAAATTGTTTGAAAAATTTAATAGTAAAATAAAAAGCGGAACGGCATAAGCCTTTTCGCTTTTTTTATACAAAGTTGTCGCTAATTAAAATTAAATAGAAGCGTGCAGTTGGTTGCGCTAAGGCTTTCAGGCGAGGATTGCCAGCCAAACCTTAAAATAAAATCAAAATGGTTTAGGTGAAAATTAAATACGGCAATAAAGAAAAATAATGCGCGGATATTGCAACAAACGCGGATAGTATAAGTTCCAAATAGATAAAAACTTCAGCAAATTTTAAAAATTAAAATCTGAAATTTAAACGGAAAATTTTCTTTATGCTATAAACACATTCTTATATATAATAAACGCGCGCGCCTAAAACCTATCTAAATAAGGTTGATGATTGATGTAATAAGTAAAACCTTCAAATCCAATTTCTTTCATCTTTGCGGCGGTGCTTTTAAATTTATCCGCGATGTTTGGCAAACGGTGCGCGTCTGAACCAAAAGAAATTTTGCGTCCGCCCAAATCAAAGTAATGTTGCAAAATATCGTAGTTTGGCATAGTTACAGCGTCACGGATATTAATTTTAGTGTTCACTTCAAGACATTTGTCATAAGCAATTATAGTTTTCAACAAATCGTCAAACTGCTCATTATAGTCGGCATAGCGAAGGTCGTTGTTTGGAAATGGCGAATTTTTTTGCACATATCCTAAATGCGCGATTATATCGTATGGATATGGAACGTCAAGCGATGAGCGCACCGCCTTTAAATATTCGCGATAGCCGTTTTCCTGCGAGCCAGCCACCTCGAAGAAAGGCGGAAAATACATATCGTGTCCCAAAACAGTGTGCGTGCTGTTTAATATTACATCAAAAGGTATCCCCTTAAGTTCGCTAAGATATGAGTTATTTGCTTCAGGCAAGTAACCAAGCTCGGCGCCAAGGGCGATAGTGATTTTGTTTTTATATTTCTTTTTTGCCGTTAAAACCGCCTCTATGTAGGCGGACAGGTCAATTTGCGCAAAAAAATCGTATCCGACAAATAAATAATCGCGGTCGATATGGTCGGTTATGGCGATGTACTTAAGTCCAAGTGACAAAGCCGTTTCAACAATATCGTCAATTTCAGCTTGGCCGTCGTGCGAATACTTTGAATGTAAATGGCTATCTATCATAAAAACTCCTTACTATGCGTAGGCAATTATTCTTTTAATTTTTTAAGTAAAACCAAATTTTTTAAAATTTAATGCACGTAATTATGCCCTATTATATAGAATATTATTGCAACTGTAAAGTGTACCGCTTTATTTTTTTTAAAGTCCGTCACTTGTTGCCATTTGTCAAATAAACTTCTTTTCAAGATGTTGTATATATATTTAATGCATACACAGCATATACAAGGGGTTAGATAAATTTAAAAATCCCTTGACAACTGACTGTCGGTATATTAGAATAGTAGTACATTATAGTAAAAACAAAAAATGGAGGAATATCTATGAAAAAGTTTGATTGGAAGAAACTTTTAGTACTTGTGCTAGTGCTTACTTTGGCTATGACAATGTTCGTAGCTTGTGGCAAGGACCCAGCTCCCGCACCACCACCAAACCCAGACGGTGGGAAGCCGAAGCCGCCGAAGCCTGATAACGAAAAAGCAAAGGCTGCGCAAAAAACGAAAGAAATGTTCTTTAAATCAATGTTTGATTCAGCCGACCAAATTGGCAGAGGAAGCACAGTTACACTAGATAACAACGGCAATATTTACATTAAACTTGGTATCGGTTTGGATTTAGCGGTTGGCGCTAATGCAAAAGTTACCGATGCAAACGCATTAAAATTAGTTATTGAGGTTGAGGCTTTTGTTGACCGCGCTAAACTTGATGTAGCTAACACCAAATATGATGCTGATGCTAAAGGTAAGTATTATCTTGAAGGCGGCAAATACCTAGTGTTTAAGGATAAATACGCTTCAGTGGAAACCGATGGCATTACGAAAGTTTACGTTAAAGATGCAGCCGGTTCGTTTGTTATCGTTAAAGATGTAGTTTCAGCTTATGATGCAACCGCTCATGCTGATGCTAAAAAGTTCCCAAGGTATAATATTTATACCGGCACGGAAATTGTTAGATTAACCAAAAAAATTGCTCCTTTAGCTGGCAACCAATCTGCTTTAAGGCTTAATGTTAAATCAGGTTCGGGCGTTACATTGCTTGGCGCATATTATGAAGTTAATGACGCTGCCGATGGTATCGTTTACCTTAACTTAGGTGGCAATAAATCAAAGTTAGACCTTTCAGATAAGGGCGCAGATGTTCGTAACATCGAGGGCATCGTTTTTGGTTTCTTAGATGACCTTTTCCAAAACGATATTTTGAAGGGCGTTGTTGGCGCATTTGGCCCCAACTTCTCACTTAACAAAATGCTTAATGATATTCTTAAAGGCGCAGGCCTTGATATCGCTGCTTTATTAGGCGACAATGCAAGTCTTATCGTTGGTATTTTAAAGAGTGAATTCTATGCTCCTTCCCTTACCGATATCTTCCCTGCAGAGGGTGGTATTAACTTGGATACTGTTTTAAAAGCAGCTTCTCCTTTACTATTTAACGTTCCCACTTGGAACGGCGCAACAATGTCACAAACTACTGACATTAAGGGCGCAGGTACAGCAGCTATAAGCATCGATACCGGTGGCACAATCTTCGGTTTACTTGAAGGTATGGCTGGTTTCGTAAGTGGCGCAAAAATTAGCTTAGGCTATACAAAGTTAGCTGACGCTGGCACAGTTGCTGGCAAGATGGACAGTTTCTTTATTGACGCTACCTTAACCGACCTTGGTAAGGCTAAAGATAAAGATTTGGCGCTTAAGATTTCTATCAACGATTTAAAAATCGACAAAGAAGGCTTTGTTAAAGAAGACAAAGCGGCTTATGACTCTGGCGTAGCTGTTAAGGGTGACGTTACTTTACAAGTTCCAACTAATGCTGTTCGTATTTTAGCTGACCCCAACAATAGATTTGACATTGCTGGCGTTCAAGAAAGCTTTATGATTGGAAATGACGACTCTATTCCTGCTTATGTTTTCGCTGAAATGCAAGGCAAAATTGACTTTGCTCAAGCTAGTAAAACCGCTTTGGAAATCACATTAAAAGGCGGAGCTGACAAGGCAAGCGCAGTTATTATGGGCAAAGTTCATTTGTATTATGATTCAGTTGCAGGCTTTGGTGTTGCTGAAGTTAAGGTTGAAGCTAAATATGCTAAATTAATTAGCAGTTTATACACAATCTTCACCACACACGAGCAGTTCGGTTGGTTTGCTCCTGGTTCAAAAACAACAGATGCTAATGGCACACACTTCTATTCACCAATTGAAGACAAGTGGTTCTTCAAGACAACTCCTGTTGCTGAAATGCCTAAGGATGCGTACTTGACAACAAAAGTTACACTTGTAAAAGATGGTTTAAATTATGATTTGTTAAATGCCGAAATGCAAAAATTCCAAACTTCTGGCAATTTAAAGGTTACTGGTATTGACATTTATCAATTATTATTCCCTGCTGCTGGCAACACCGTTTACGCTAATTATAGCAAAGCTCCCGCTCAAGGCTTGGCTGAAAAAGTAACCGAAATTACCACAAACCTTAACTTTATGGATAAGGGCAAGGGCTTAATAGCTATTATTGCTGATATGATTAGCATAAGCAATACCGCAGATGGCACAACTGTTGCTATTGGACACACCGGTTTAATGAATTATTTATTCAACAATAACGCTTGTTCAGTAGTAGATAAGGATAAGGCTAGTGATAAACCTGAAAAGAACATCACTTTTGCTGATATGTTGGCTATTTGGGCAAACAAAGACAAAACCCAAAATCTTGCTGGAGCAAGGGAAAATTGGACTACTGTACTAGCTGGTATCAACAAGTATATTGACAGCACCGCTACCGGTGGCACCGTTAAAGAACTTAAGGTTGCTGATTTAGGAAGCGCTGACGCTAAGGTTGAATTAGTTACTACAAAGGCAAACAATATTCTTACAAATCTTGGTATTGTTGTTACAGCTAAATATGCTGGTCAAGATATCAAAGCTACTGTAAACTTAAAGGCTGTTAAGGATACTGAGGTTAATGTTGCGGCTACTTCGTACTTTACCGGTACTGATACCTTTGGCACACTAGCTATTACAGTTCGCGATGCTACAGGCGCTATTGTGTGGCCGACCGCTGCATAATAACAGGTTTTAAAATTCAAAAAAGCAAGTTTACTTGCGAATGTTTTAAAGGAAGGCGCATTGCGCCTTCCTTTTTTATGTTCATTTAACTTACAATATTTAAACCGACGGATAATGGCGCGTAATAGGGGCAAGTGTGGAATGAGGGTTAGCGTATCAAGCAAAACCACTTGTAAACGGTATAATGGCGCGTAATAGGGGCAAGTGTGGAACGAGGGTAGCTTATCAAGTAAAACCACTTGTAAACGGTATAATGGCGCGTAATAGGGGCAAGTGTGGAATGAGGGTTAGCGTATCAAGCAAAACCACTTGTAAACGGTATAATGGCGCGTAATAGGGGCAAGTGTGGAACGAGGGTAGCTTATCAAGTAAAACCACGTGTACACGGTATAATGGCGCGTAATAGGGGCAAAGTAGCGTGAGGGTCAGCTTATCAAGCGACAAGCGAAACCACTTGCAAGCGGTATAATGCGCGTAATAGGGGCAAGTGTGGAATGAGGGTCAGCTTATCAAGCGACAAGTAAAACACTTTGATAAAAAGTTTGTTTAATTTAAAATATCGTTTTACAATAACAAAAATAAATAGACGGACACATAAACGAAATTAATCAAAGCAAAAAGTCGCGGTTTAAATTAGTATCGAAAGCCAACCTAAAACACATACAATAATTTGTCGCTATGAGAATAGGTAAACTACATTTTAATAGCTAAGTAGGCTGAATGATATTGTGAAAGATAGGTATAACGGGAAGTCAATATGGCGATATAATAGGTAAACTACATTTTAATAGCTAAGTAGGCTGAATGATATTGTGAAAAGGTATAACGGGAAGTCAATATGGCGATATAATAGGTAAACTTAATTTATAAAAAACCATATGCAAAAAAACTTGTATTAGGATAGGCGCTTTAAAATAAACACAAAAAGCTGTGGATATAACGACTTATATAAACGTGACAAACTAAACAAAAGAAAAACGCCCAACACAGTGATGTGTTGGGCGCTATTATTTGTTTAAAGAAGTTTAGAAACCAGCAAAATCCTTCAACGCTTGTTTTGTACCATAGTATAAAACTTTACCCGAGCGCTTAATTTCATAGTCTTTTTTATCGGCATCGCCTTTCATTTCGTCAAAGTCAGCTTTAGCTGTTTTTGCGCTATCATAGAAAACCGCTATTAAATATTCGCCGTTAATTAAACCTTTAACTGCTGTAAAACTACCAACGATACCCTCGCCACTTTTTTCTGAACCAGCGCAAGTATAGCCTTTTTCGGTCATTTTTTCCTTGGCCTTATCAACGCCTCCGGGAACGCAAGCGGTAAACATAACTGCGCTAAGTGCAACAACTAAAATAATTGCCAATACCTTTACAATATTTTTTTTCAACTTAAAAATCCTCCTAAGATTATTAATTACATTCTAACAAACTTTAAAAAATAAGTCAAATAGAATGCGCAAAAACAAGTTGACAAAAAATGTCGAAAGCCAAAGAAATGACGCGAAGGTGAAAAACATATATAACAAAAACGAATTGTACAGCAAGTTGCCAAAATTGTAAATGGCATAAAAAAAATTGTAGCTAACTTAAATAGAAAAGTTATAAAGCAGATAATGTAAAATTGTAAAATTATGCGAAAAAAAGCGACTAAATTCAAATAAAAAAGTTAAGACAAATAAGGTAGAACTAAGTGGCATAAGTGTTTAAATAGTTTTAAATAGCACAAAAATAAAACAATTTGTTTGCTAAATTCAATTAAAAAAGCCCCTCATTTGAGGGGCTTTTAAATAAGTTTTAAATAAACTACATTTTGATAAAGAGGAAGCGAAGCAAGAACAATAATCCAAGTATAGCAACCAAAATATCTTTCTTTTTAAATTTGCCTGTGGCAAGCGCAATGATAGTGTACGAAATCATACCTATTGCGATACCGTTACTTATGCTGTATGAAAGGGGCATAATGATAAGGGTTAAAAAAGCAGGAACTGCTGAACCGATATCGTCCATATCAACAAGCTTAAAGTTTTTAAGCATTAAAACACCAACCCAAATAAGAGCAGGAGCGGTAGCTACGGCTGGGATAATGGCAAACAAGGGGCGAAGGAATAATGCAATTATAAACATAATTGTGACAACTAAAGCGGTCAAGCCTGTGCGTCCGCCTTGAGCAACGCCTGCTGCCGACTCAACATATGTTGTAACGGTTGATGTGCCAACGATTGCGCCAACAACGGTTGCAGCCGCGTCGCAAACTAAGCATTTGTCGATGTTTTGGGGAATACCATCTTCGTCAAGCATACCAGCCTCAGAAGCGGTGCCTTGAAGGGTGCCCATTGTGTCAAACATATCAACCAAGCAGAAGGTAATGACAAGCATAATGATATTTAAAATACCCGCGAAAGCGTTGACATCGCCGAAAGTAAACAGAGGCTTGAAGCCTTTGAACGCTGCGCCGATACCAAACTTTCCAAAATCTTTAAATGAAGAGCCAATATCGCCAAGAGAAAATGAAGGAAGCTGCCAGGTAACAAAATAATATAAGAAAGTTGTTACAATAATTCCGATAATTAGCGAACCTTTAATTTTATATTTTGATAAAATAGCAATTAACATAAAACCGAAAAATGCAACTAATATAGGAGCAACCGAAGTCCACGCCATGGTAATAGGTTGACCTGATAGCCAAGGTTGTAAAATTGAAATGTCGCCAAGTTGAGTCATAACGTAGGGGTGTGATTGGATAATGCCGCTACTTTGAAGGCCGATAAATGCAATAAACAAACCAATACCAGCAGGGATAGCTTTTTTTAAGCAGTCAGGCAATGCGCGAACAATAGCTTTGCGCGCGCCAGTAAGCGACAACACAAGGAACAAAACGCCCGAAATAAGAATAACAGCAAGGCCCTTCATATATCCTGTTTCAAAGTCAAACGAGCCATTCAATGCCATCGGGAGCATAAAAGAAACAAAGAAGAAGCTGTTAAGACCCATACCCGGTGCTTGAGCATAAGGCATTTTAGCGTAGAGAGCTAAAAGAACTGTGCCAACGATTGCGCCTAGGGCGGTGGCGATAAACACGGCGTTCGCGAGATGAGGAGCGTTAGATGCGCCATTAAACATACCAATCATTTGAATAGGGTTGACGGCCAAAATGTAGCACATTGCGAAGAATGTGGTTAGGCCTGCAACGATTTCAGTTTTGACGGTAGAGCCTCTCTCGGTAATTTGGAAAAAATTATCGAGCTTTGACTTGAAATTGTTCATAAGTAAAAATCCTCCTAGAGATTTTGTATTTCTAAAAAATGTCATCATAAGTTTTAGAAAAACAAAAAGTTGGCAGAAAAAGCCAACCGCCAACAAATACAAAAGTACGCTTATAAACTAGAAGCGTAGTATCCAATAGTCGAGTGTGTATGGTACTCGGTAGATACGTTGACCCAAATTGTCAACCTATATTGGCTTAATATGTAAATCTATAAAAACATTTTAACATACGATAAAAAATAAGTCAAATTAAAGCGCGCATACGCAAGCGAAAAGTTATATAAATTTATGGTAAATATTTATTAAATTAAGTTTTAACGCGCAAAGAAAACTGCATTAAAAATAACTTGCAATTTAGCGCGATTTGCAATATACTGTAATGGAATAAGCAAGTTAAATTGAAGCGGATAAGTAAAACAATTTTTATTGATTTGACATAACAAAGGGATTACGGGTAAAAACAAATGGTTAAAGTCAAGTTTTTTGGTTTGTTGAGATTGGACTTAAAAATAAAGGAAATTGATGTTGAGGCGCAAACTGTAAAGGAATTGCTAAGTGAGGTTGCGCAAAAAACTAAAATGTTTAGCCCGCGCGAGCTTAAAGGTTATTTAATTTATGTAAACGGAACTTTGTCAACAAAACTTTCGGGGTATCGAACAAAGCTGAAAGATGGCGATGTTGTGATTATGATGAACCCTGCTTCCGGCGGATAAATTAAGTTGTATGCCAAATAGATTTTTAATTTAAAGTAAAGTTTTGAAGTTGTTTTAGAAGTTTAGAAGCGATGAAAAATGTTTGGTTATTTATAGAGGATAAATGTTTAGTTATTTATAGAGGATAAAAAGTTTGGTTATTTATAGAGGTAAATGTTTGGTTATTTATAGAGGTAAATGTTTTGTTATTTATAGAGGATAAATGTTTAGTTATTTATAGAGGATAAAAAGTTTAAATATTTTATATAGCGTAAAAGGTTTTAAAAAAAAGTTCGACGCACGCTAATTTAAATTTTGTTACGCGGATTTATTGTGTACGATAAAGCTTGTTAGTTTGTTAAAAAATAAGGAGGGACATTTTAAATGTCTGAAAATCAAAGCAAAAAAATAGTAATTTGTCCCGACAGTTTTAAGGGGACGTTATCAAGTATTGCCGCGGCCGAAACTATTGCCGAAGCTATAAAATATTCAATGCCCGAGGCAAACCTTGTGGTGCTTCCAATCGCCGACGGCGGAGAGGGGACGATTGATTGTTTTAAACGCGGCGCAGAAGGTCGCGAAGTAAGCGTTCAAACTCGAAACAGCAATTTTAAAACTATTACAGCTAGCTATTTATTGTCTAATCACAGCGCAATAATTGAGTCGGCGCGGGTTGTGGGGCTTAGTTTGACCGAGGAAAAAAATCCGTCGCGAACGACAACATACGGTATTGGACAACTTATCGCCGATGCGTTAAGGCGAACAAAAAAAGTAATACTTGCGCTTGGAGGAAGTTCAACAAATGACGGCGGCTGTGGGATTGCGGTGGCATTGGGCGCAAAGTTTTATAGTAAAAGGGGAAATGAGTTTGTACCAACGGGAGGTTCTCTTATTGATATTGAGCGCATTGACATTTCGGGGCTTCCTAAAATCGATATGACCTGTATGTGCGATGTTAAAAACACAATGTACGGCCAAAATGGAGCAGCTTATGTATACGCGCGTCAAAAAGGCGCGGACGACGCAATGATTGAAAAACTTGATATTGGGTTACGTCATTTATCTAAAAAAATCGAGGAGAGTACAGGCAAAAACGTTGCCGATGTCATTGGCGGTGGCGCGGCTGGGGCGATTGCGGCTGGAATGGTGGCTTTTTTCGACGCTAAACTTAAGTCGGGCATAAGCGTAATGCTTGACGCAGTTGATTTTAATAAAATTATTGACGGCGCTGATTTAATTATTACGGGTGAGGGCAGGCTTGACAGCCAAAGCCTTCAAGGGAAGGCTCTTGACGGCATTTTACAGCGGGCGACAGATAAAGGCGTGCCGGTCATTGCCGTTTGCGGACAAGTTGAAAGTAATCTTGATATAAAAAAAGCAGGGCTTCAATTTGCGGTTGCAACCTCTGATAATGCCGACCTAATTTTAAGTTATCGCGATTACAAAATGGAGCTTTATATTACCGTTAGAAAATTATTTGATAAATTGTATAAATAACGCTGTTGACAACAGAACTTATGTATGTTAATATATCACTATCGAAAGGGAGTAATTTTAAATGTATGAGCCAACATTACGAAGCGTGCTTCTGGCAATACAGCCTGTAAAGGTGATAAGACTTTTGGTTTGCTTTAAAATGCAATCCGAAAGTCTATTTTTTTTATGTTTGTAATTTGAAAAAATGTAAAATTGTTTTGCTTAAAACCAAATAAGGTTTATAATTTTAAATATGTAGCAATATATATAAATAAATGTAGAGGATATAATGATGAATTATTACAGCAATAAAATTGATGAAGTTCTGGCTGAACTGGCAACATCTGAGCAGGGGCTAACTTCTGCCGAGGCTGCGAAACGGTTGGCCGAAAACGGCAAGAATGAGCTTGAGCAAGGCAAAAAGAAATCAATGTTTGCCAAGTTTATTATGCAATTTAAAGATGTTATGATAATTGTGCTTATTGCGGCAGCGGTAATATCGGCGGCAATCGCAATTTATCAGCGCGAGTACGGCGAGTTGCTAGACAGCGCGATTATCATGTTAATTGTAATTATAAACGCTGTCATTGGGCTTGTGCAGGAAAATAAAGCCGAGTCTGCGCTTGACGCATTGAAGAATATGAATAAGCCTTTTTCTAAGGTACTTAGAGGGGGCGAGCTTATTCAAATTAAAAGCGAGGAACTGGTTAAGGGCGATATCGTGCAGTTAGATGCAGGCGATATTGTGCCGGCTGACTTGCGTTTAATGACTTCCGCGTCGCTAAAGATAGAGGAGGCCGCTTTAACGGGCGAATCGGTGCCGTCGGAAAAGGATGCCGAGGCTATTGCAGCGGATAAAGCTCCTTTAGGCGATAGGTCCAATATGGCTTACAGTAGCGGTATCACGAGTTATGGTCGTGGGCGCGGTATTGTTGTCGAAACGGGAATGAACACCGAAGTCGGCAAAATTGCAAAAATGCTGTCAGAATCAGATGACCAAGTTACTCCGTTACAAAAGCAGTTGGATAAGACGGCTAAAGTTTTAAGTATCATTGTTTTGGCCATAGCGCTTGTTATATTTGGCGCGTCGGTCATTAGAAAGACTGAGCTTATTGATGCATTTATGACAAGCGTCGCCATAGCTGTTGCCGCAATTCCCGAGGGTTTGCCCGCGGTTGTAACTATCGTTTTAGCGATAGGCGTTCAACGTATGAGTAAGCGAAAAGCTATTATTAGAAACCTGCCCGCAGTTGAAACGTTGGGTTGTTGCGAAATTATTTGTAGCGATAAAACGGGAACGTTGACATTAAATCAAATGACGGTTAAACAAATTTTCACATTGGATGGCGGTATCGTTAAGGCGGAAGATTACAATGGCGAAAACGGGCAAGAATTGCTGACAAGGGCGATGACGTTATGTAACGACAGCAGCGAAAACCACGAAGGCGTGCTTGTTGGTGACCCCACAGAAACAGCGCTAGTTTATTTTGCCAAGGATAAGGGTTTCAATTATGAAACATTGGCCAAAGAGTGGAAACGTATTGATGAAATTCCGTTTGATAGTATCCGTAAGCTTATGACAACGGTCAATGAATATAATGGCCAAGTTGTCGCGCATATTAAAGGCGCTACCGACCTTATGCTTGATAAATGCAAATTTATTTTAGATTGTGGAAAAGCTAGGCCTATTACAAGCGACGACATCACTGTTATAAAAACCGCAAATAGCAATATGGCTTTATCGGCCTTGCGAGTACTAGGTGTCGCGGTTAAATATGAAAACTTGTCTGACAAGGCTAGCCTTGAAAGCGATATGATTTTTGTAGGTCTTGTCGGCATGATTGACCCGCCTCGTCCCGAGGTTAAGGAAGCTGTTAAGGTATGCGTTAAGGCAGGTATGCGCCCGATTATGATTACGGGCGACCATTTGGAAACAGCTTCGGCTATCGCAAGGGAAGTGGGTATTTTGCGCGACGGCGATAAGGTTATGCTTGGCGCTGATATTGATAAATTGAGTGACGAGGAATTTGCAAGTATCATTCGCGAATACAGCGTATTTGCCCGCGTAAGCCCCGAAAACAAGGTTCGCATTGTTAAGGCCTATCGTAGCTTTGGCAACGTCGTGGCAATGACTGGCGACGGCGTAAACGACGCGCCCAGCATTAAAGAAGCGGACATCGGTATTGGTATGGGTATCACCGGAACAGATGTATCTAAGGGCGCGGCAGATATGATTTTGGCCGACGATAACTTTGCAACTATTATCGGCGCCGTTGAGGAAGGCCGTAAGATTTTTGCCAATATTAAAAAGGCAATCCAGTTTTTGCTTTCGGCAAATATTGCCGAGGTTATGTGCTTGTTTATTGCAACTATTTTTCTAGATGTTAAATTCCTTACGCCAGTTATGATACTTTGGGTAAACTTGGTTACTGACAGTTTCCCCGCGCTTTCACTCGGTATGGAGGAGGCCGAACGCGATGTTATGGATTATCCCCCAAGGAAATCTAACGGACACTTGTTTAAAGGCAAAATGGGCTTGGATATTTTAGTGCAAGGTATTATGCAAACAGTGTTGGTTATGTTGTCGTTCTGCCTAGGAAACTACGTTCTGCCCGACGGTGTAAATAATCACGCAGTAGCTATGACAATGGCCTTTGTCAGCTTGTGCTTAATTCAGTTGTTCCACAGCTACAACCTTCGTTCGCAAACAAACACAATGTTTAGCAAAAAAATATTTAGCAATAAATATTTAAATATTTCATTTTTGCTAGGCGCAGTTCTTATTGCTATGGTAGTTTTAGTTCCGCCACTCCGCAAAGTGTTTGATACAGCTAGCTTGAATGGCATTGAGTGGCTTTTAAGCGTTGGCATAGCTTTCTTAATTATTCCATTTGTTGAACTTCAAAAAGTTATTGAAAAAGCTTTGGCTAAAAAGAAAGGCAATAAAGCTTCTATTTAATTAAAGCGATTTTATTTAACAATGTTTGTAAGCACAGCTAAAAACAAAAAAAGGTATAAAAAGTAATATAAAAAAGGAAGGCTAATGTTAGCCTTCCTTTTTAAATGCAACAAAACATATTTATTATTTAACATTAAATTTAGCAAAGCGAGTAAACGCTACAATGTGTTAGCAAAACAAAGTGAGTAGGCGCTACAATGTGTTAGCAAGGCAAAGCGAGTAGGCGCTACAATGCGTTAGCAAAGCAAAGCGAGTAGGCGCTACAATGCGTTAGCAAAGCAAAGTGAGTAGGCGCTACAATGCGTTAGCAAAGCAAAGCGAGTAAACGCTACAACGTGTTAGCAAGGCAAAGCGAGTAAACGCTACAATGCGTTAGCAAGGCAAAACGAGTAGGCGCTACAATGCGTTAGCAAAACAAAGTGAGTAGGCGCTACAATGCGTTAGCAAAGCAAAGCGAGTAGACGCGACAATGTGTTAGCAAGGCAAAACGAGTAGGCACGACAATGTGTTAGCAAGGCAAAGCGAGTAGGCGCTACAATGCGTTAGCAAAGCAAAGCGAGTAGGCGCTACAACGTGCTAGTAAAACAAAGCGAGTAGGCATGACAATGTGTTAGCGCTCCTATATAATAGTGTTAAGATATATTATTTTAGCTAACTTTAAAAAAAGTTAGCTAAAATAAAAGTGAACTAAGTAATCTATTAAATTACTATTTTAAGTGAAGCAAAAAAATCTAAACTTATTTACGATGTAAATATATGTTTGATAAACGGCTGATTTAAGTGCAAGATGTTATTTAATTGTTTCAAGGCCACCAAGGAAGGGGCGCAAAACAGCAGGCACAGTTACGCTACCGTCGGCGTTTTGATATTGTTCAACAATGGCTGGAATTAACCTACTTGTAGCAAGTCCGCTGCCGTTTAGGGTGTGCACATAGCGAATTTTGCCGCTAGTGGCGTCACGGAAGCGAGTATTATTTCGACGAGCTTGATAATCGTTGGCATTTGAAACGCTTGAAACTTCTTTAAAAATACCCATACTTGGAATCCAAATTTCAATATCAGAAGTGCGCGCCATTGAAGCGGAGCAGTCGCCAGCGGCAAGTTTGCTTATGCGGTGATAAAGCCCAAGTTTTTCAACTAAACGGCTAGCTTTTCCAACCAATTCATTAAAGGCTTCCATTGATTTGTCAGGGTGCGCGTATTGAACCATCTCAACTTTGTTAAATTGATGTCCGCGAATCATTCCTCTTTCTTCGCTACGATAACTTCCCGCTTCTTTTCTAAAGCAGGGAGAGTATGCAAACAGCTTCATTGGAAGTTTGTTTTCATCAAGTATTTCACCCGAAAACAAATTGACAAGCGCAGTTTCGGCCGTTGGAAGCATAAATCGATTTTTCTTTTTATCCTCATCGCAGTCAAGCCAGTAGACCTCGTCGGCAAATTTAGGAAATTGACCTGCGCCAAAACCACAGTCATAGCCAAGTTGATAGGGCGGCAAAATAAATTCATATCCGTCGGCAATGTGCTCGGATATAAAAAAGTTAAGTAAAGCCCACTCGAGTTGCGCGCCTACTCCGCGATAAACCCAAAATCCGTTGCCCGAAAGTTTAACGCCGCGGTCATAATCGATAAGCCCAAGTGAAGTGCATAGGTCAACGTGGTTTTTAAGGGGGAAATCAAAAACGGGTTTCTTTCCGATGATTGCCGTCACAACGTTGTTTTCCTTTTCGCCAGCGACCAAGTCGTCGTCGGGGATATTTGGCAATGCCGATAAAAAGTCAAACATTTTATCGCTAAGCTCGTTTATAAGTTTGTCATCGCGGTCAATTTTATCACCGAGCGCGCGCATTTCTTCAAAAATACAGTCAACAGGCTTGCCCGCTTTTTTCAGCTTAGGAATTTCAGCCGAAACTTTATTGCGGTTTGCTTTTAGTACTTCAACATCGGAAAGCATTGCGCGCTTTTCGGTATCCCAAGTTAAAAGCTCGGAAAAATCAACAGCGCAACCCTTCTTTAGCAAAGCGTCGCTAACTTTTTTTGCATCGGTTCTAATTAAATTTAAATCTAACATAACAACTCCTTAAACTAAATAACAAAGTTTATTAAACGATTTGGAATGACGACAACTTTTTTAGGAGTTGCGCCATTTAAAAGAGATAAGACTGTGGTATCACGCAAGGCAAACGCTTCAATCTCGCTTGACGACAACCCGTTAGGAACGACAATTTTTGACTTAACCTTGCTGTTTATTTGAACGGCAAGTTCAACTTCGTCGCGAATAAGCGCGCGTTCGTTTACAATCGGGAAATTTTCTTTAAATACACTTGTCTTATAGCCAAGTATTTCGTTAAGCTCCTCCGAAAAATGAGGGGTAAAGGGCGCAAGTAAAAGCACTAAGTCGCGCGCGGTGTCCTTATATAAAACATTTTTATCGCTTGTTTTGTTGTCATATGAAGTAAGCTCATTAGTAAGTTCCATAAGCCTGGCAATGGCAGTGTTAAAGCTAAAAACTTCAAGGTCAGCGGTTACGCTTTTAATGGTGTAATTACGAGTGTAGTCTAAAGCCTTTTCGTCCGCGTTGAAAGGACGAGTGTTGTAAGTATAGGTGTTGACACGACGAATAAGCCGTTCAACTCTATCCATAAATTTAACAACGCTTTCTAAGCCTTTATCATTCCAAGGGCCACCTTCAATATAAGAAAAACCAAATTCCAAATACATTCTAAAAGCGTCAGTGCCATATTTTTCAACAAGCGTATCGGGGCTAATAACATTCCCGTGGGACTTGCTCATTTTGTTGCCGTCAGGGCCAAGAATTGTGCCTTGATGAACAAGTGACTTAAACGGTTCGTCAAAATCGAGATAGCCCATATCGCGCAGCGCTTTGGTAAAAAATCGAGCGTAGAGTAAGTGCATGCACGCGTGTTCGGCGCCACCGATATATTTATCAACGGGCAATAAAGCATTGATTTTGTCACGATTAAATGCCTCTTCGGTATTATGAGGGTCAGCGTAACGCAAAAAATACCAACTGCTACAAACGAATGTATCTAAGGTATCGGGGTCGCGTTTTGCAGGCGCGCCACAAATAGGACAAACAACATTCATAAACTTATCGGATTTTTTCAACGGGCTAACTCCGTCGGGAGTAAAGTCAACATCATAGGGGAGTTCAACGGGTAAATCTTTTTCAGGAACGGGAACAATTCCACAATGCTCGCAGTGTATAATAGGTATTGGCGCGCCCCAATAACGTTGGCGAGAAACCAACCAATCGCGAAGACGATAGTTTGTTTTTTCCCCACCGCAACTTAGGGTATTTAGTTTATTTAAAACGGCTTTAATCCCTTCTTCTGAAGTCAGTCCGTCAAATTCGCCACTGTTGCACATAATGCCAAGTTCGCAATATGGAAGGTCGTCACCGCCATCTTTTCCGCGAATAACGCGTTCAATAGGTAAATTATATTTTTTTGCGAAAACGAAGTCGCGTTCATCGTGCGACGGCACGCCCATCACTGCGCCAGTTCCATATGTTGACAAAACATAGTCGGCAATAAATACGGGAACTTTGCGACCGTTTATTGGATTTATTGCATATTCGCCTGTAAACACCCCCGTCTTTTCGCGAGAGGTGGATAGTCGTTCAATTTCATTAATTTTAGCGCAGTCTATTTTGTATTTATTGACATTTGCCTTACATTCGGCCGAGGTAATTTCATCAACCAGCGGATTTTCAGGGGCAAGCACAACATAGCTGACGCCAAATAATGTGTCGGCGCGCGTGGTAAATACTTTAAATGCTTTTCCACTAGTGGTTTTAAATTCAATCTCTCCGCCGGTAGATTTGCCTATCCAGTGTTTTTGCATTAATTTAGTTTTTTCGGGCCAGTCAAGCTTATCGATATCGGTCAAAAGTTCTTCCGCGTAATCGGTAATCTTGAAAAACCACTGCGTTAAATTTTTGCGCACAACAGGGCTTCCGCAACGCTCGCATTCGTTGTCGATAACTTGCTCGTTTGCAAGCACCGTTTGGCACGACGGACACCAATTTACAGGGGCTTCCTTTCGATAAGCCAACCCTCGTTTATATAGTTGTAAAAACAACCACTGCGTCCACTTATAATACGACGGGTCACAAGTAATCACTTCATAATCCCAATCGTAGGTTGCGCCGATAGCCTTTAATTGCTTTTCCATTGTTTCAATGTTTTTATAAGTGCTATCTTTAGGATGTATCCCCGTTTTTATAGCATAGTTTTCAGCGGGTAATCCAAATGCGTCAAAGCCCATAGGGTGAAAAACTTCAAAGCCTTGCATACGCTTAAATCGCGCATAGCTGTCGCTTGGGCCATAGTTATACCAATGCCCGACGTGCAACTTTGCGCCAGACGGATACGAAAACATCTCAAGAACATAACGTTTTTTATCGGTTTTGGAGGGGTCAAACTTGTACGCTTTTGTATTGTCCCAGCGTTTTTGCCATTTTTTTTCGACTTGCAGCATATCCATAAAAAAGATACCTCAATTTATTATTAACTTAGTGTATATATAATAAACTGTAAAATCTAAATAGTCAACCAAATTATTTTGCAAAAAGTGTTAAGCTAAAAAAATAATAAAACTTATAAAAGATAAATTGTTTTGGTTAATTTGGATTTTACGTATTAGTGATTTGAAAATTATTGAACAAGCGAACAATATATTTATTTTATAAAAAACATAGTTTTATGAAATTGATTGTAAAATTGCAATCAAGACGTTTAATTTTAAACAGAAGTGGTTTTTGATTAGAAATTAAACAGAAATATAAAGCTTTATAAAATTTGCATTTACATTAATATCTAAAAAAACAGGAATTTAAAAATAATGTGCAAAATGTTGTGTTAATTGACAAATCGACGCTAACTCTATTGACTTGTAGAGAACATTCATAATATAATAACAGTATCACTTTTTTTGAGGGTAAAGGCTTGAAAATTCTCACGCAGAAGTTTAAAGAAGCATTTTTATCGGTTATGCCTATCACAGTAATTGTGCTTTCTTTAGGTGGTGCTTTCGGCATCTTTGAAAAAGGGCAAATTCCAACATTTCTAATTGGAGCAGGGTTGCTTATTGTCGGCATGACTTTGTTTACGCTTGGCGCAGATGTCGCTATGGTCGAGATGGGAAACCGTATGGGCGCAAAGCTAACCAATACACGAAAATTAGCGTTCATTATTTTTGTTTGCTTTTCAATAGGCCTTATCGTAACAATAGCCGAGCCCGACCTTATGGTGCTTGGCGAGCAACTTTCCTCGGCAATTAATCCATTGACGCTAATTATTTCAGTAGGTATCGGAGTAGGGCTGTTTTTGGTAATTTCAGTGTTGCGTATAGTGTTTCAAATATCTCTGCGAAAACTTTTATTGTGTAGTTACGCGCTTGTTTTTGTTTTAGCGATATTTGTGCCAAAGGAGTTTTTGTCGATTGCGTTTGACAGTGGTGGCGTAACGACGGGCGCGATGACCGTTCCGTTTATTATGGCGTTTGGAGTAGGTGTCGCGGCCACAAAAGGCGGAGAAAATCACGAGGATAGTTTTGGACTAATTGCGTTGTGTTCGATAGGTCCTATATTAGCTGTTATGATTTTAAGTTTTTTTTCAAGCCACGTTTCGCTAACTCCCGAAGCGTTCTTGCCCGAAGTTTCTGTTGAAACAAGCATAGCGTTGAGTTTTTTATCTGCGTCAATAAGATACATAAAAGAAGTTGCCCTTGCGCTACTTCCGATAGTATTTTTCTTTATTATATTTGACATATTTGCGCTAAAGCTATCCAAAAAAAATCTAATAAAAATTGGGTTTGGATTGATTTATGTTTTTTTTGGATTAGTTGTTTTCCTAACAGGTGTAAATGTTGGATTTGCGCCAATCGGCACTTTATTGGGTCAACAAATGGCGTTAAGTAATATGAAATGGCTTTTAGTGCCGGTAGGTATGCTTATCGGATTTTTTATAGTCGTGGCAGAACCTGCCGTTCACGTGCTTAATGAACAGGTCGAGGAAATTAGCGGCGGAAGCATTAAAAAAAGCAAAATGCTGTTTTTTATGATGTGTGGCGTTGCCTGCGCGATAGGGCTTGCTATGCTTAGAGTTGTCACAGGGATTAGCATTTGGTTTATACTTATACCGGGGTATGCTTTAGCGTTTATTTTGTCGGCATTTGTTCCGAAAATTTACACAGCAATAGCTTTTGATAGCGGTGGAGTTGCAAGCGGACCAATGACGGTTACTTTTTTGCTTCCACTTGCAATAGGCGCAAGTATTGCAGTTGGCGGAAACATTTTAACGGACGCGTTTGGGATTGTTGCTATGGTTGCGATGGTACCGCTTATAAGTATTCAACTTTTAGGGCTGTTGGCCGAATTGAAAATGCGGTCGGCAGTTACGGAATATGCGACAACAATGCCAACCGTTGTTGCAGGTACGGCTTTAAACGCGCGCGATTTAAATGTAGCTAGCGCGCTTTCTGTCGACGAAGATATTGAGGACGAAATTGTTGTTTTCGATATTCCTAAACGCGATGTTGATAATAAGAATATCGAAGGGCAAAAAACCAATGTCACAGTCAACAACCAATCTGCAGATGTCAATGACCTCACGCATATGGTTGACAACGAAAAGCTTAATTGTGACAATATCGATGTTGAAAAAAATGAAAATATAAAATTAAATTCAACTAGCGCTAAAAATGAAGCAAGCAATCTTTCAAACTTTAATAAAGGCGAAAGCCTAGAAAGCGAAAGTCAAAACGGAGTTTTGCAAAATCGCAGTGATGTTGATAAGTTCGATAAGGAAACAGCTAATAAAAGTGGCGCTGTTGTTATAAATAATGATGACTTAAAATTAAAAATCAATATTGAAACCGCGAAAATCAATGACAAAAATAAAGCAAGTTTAGATGATGAAGAAATAATTAGCAGTCAAGTAATAAGCGATAGGTTGGACAGTAAAGATGTAGGAGGAAAGCGCTAGTGGACAAAGAAAAAGCTTTAATAAAAGTTCTTATTACCATAGTTCCGCGCGGGTGTGGCGAAGAAGTGGTTGAAATTTTGCAAACATTTAACGTAAAATCAAGCGTTATATGCTTGGGAAAAGGAACAGCGCCTAAATTGTGGGCAGATTTGCTGTGTTTGGGTGAAAACAAATCCGATATAGTTGTTTCCATTATAAGCGCGGTCGACTCAATCGAAATTTTGGCTACTTTAGATAATAAATTGTCACTTCAAGAGGCAGGCAAAGGCATAGCTTTTACTTTAAATATAAATGGAGTGTCGTCACGTAAATTTTTGTCATATTGCTTGGAAAAGGAGATTGATTATGGAGTTTGATTTGATTATTACAATCGTGAACCGCGGATATTCCGACTTGGTTATGGAGGCCGCTAAAACCCGCGGAGCAAAAGGCGGAACAATTACTTCGGGTAGAGGTACTGGCGACGAAAAAATTGCATCGTTTTTCAATATGGTCATTCAGCCCGAAAAGGAACTTGTTTGGATACTTGTTCCGACAGATATTCGTAATGCCATTATGGAAGAAATTAGCGCGCGAGCAGGGCTTAAAACACCTGGACAGGGTATTGCTTTTTCAATGCCTGTTGACCAATCTATAGGCCTTGAAAAAACCGATGTCAAGGCTGAAAACTTGTAGGTGGGGGAAAAATTATTTTTTTAATATTGGGTCATTTGGCAAAATGATTTGACAAAACAATCAAATCTATGTAAAATTACGGCATGGTGAATTAGTTACTAGTTTTTGCGCGCTGAATTTGACATTATTTTGAGAGAAAAGTGAAAGCATTTTTTATCGATAAAGGCTATCAAGTTTATAAGCAAGTTATGTTTCCGTAGCTCAGTTGGATAGAGCGTCCGCCTCCTAAGCTGTTGATATATCCATCAAAAACCACTATATGTGGGTATGTGGCAACAGCAAAACACAACATATTGTGGTTGGTAGTGGTAAAATGCAAAACTGGTATAAAAGTTGGTATAAAATATTAATATTTGCATAATGAAATAGTATTGACTATTTTGCGTAAATCGCAGTAAAATATAAAATATGTTTCTGTAGTAAAACGGATATTACAGGGTCCTCCTAAGACTCAGTTCCGAGTTCGATTCTCGGCAGGAACACCAAATTAAAAGAAAACGAGAGAGTTTATGCTCCTTCGTTTTCTTTTTTTGT
>JAVVSR010000010.1:59387-73314 GCA_036654095.1 Clostridia bacterium | reverse complement strand
TATGTTTTTTGTTTTATGTTTTTTGTTTGTAGCTTATTTGGTTTTTAAAGCTAATAAAATGTTTGCATTAGATATTACGTCGTTGTTAGTTTTTTAATTAAATTTTAGTTTACGATTACGGCTACATTAACAAATTAATTAAGTCGCAAACCAGTTTATATTTAAAAAAATAACCAAATATATCTATTCACTTTCTACCTGAATTGATTTTTCGTCGCCATTAATCAGTGGCTTATCTGCAAGCTCAAGCAACAACCTTTGACGCTCGCTTTCCAATTCTTCGTCAGTCATTTCCTCCAAATCGTTTATTTCCATTACACTTTTTAAAGCAGTGGTGTCAGGTGGAAAATATTTAGTTGTGACCTTGCGTTTTGTAAGCGATAAATTACCTTCGGCGTCTGTTGAGTATTCTTCAACTATTTCATCGGCAGAAAAGCCCGTTGCTTTTTTTGTTAAACTTGCTAAAAATTCTTTTGGATTTACCATAACTAACCTCTAAATTTATTTTGTCGAGCAAGCTGTCGGCCAAGTCTATCCCTGTCGCGTTCTATTTCGGTCTGCAATTTAGCCGTCAAAGCTTTATTAGGCAAAGGCATCGACATCACAAAATATCGCAATTCATCTAAGCTGTGGTCATCACGTTTTTTGGGTCTATCGCCATCGCTCCACCAGTATCCACGCAATTCGCGAATTAAATTTACGCAACAACTAAAAATGTATATTTTAGGTGGTTTTGTACAGAACAATGATTTAATACGCGCAATTCCGCTAAATAAATCTTTGTTTACGTTGGTATTAACCAAAATATCACGTTCAATAAACAACTCGGCAACACTTTTTGAGGTGGCTAAAGTATGTTGATTTGCCGCGCTATCAATTAGCGAAGAAAGACGTCCCTTGTTGTCGCGATGCCAATTAAGTTGAGTTGCAAGTAAATGTATTTTTTCGGCGTGATAATCAATATCCTTGCCTCCTTCATAATGTTCGCCTATCACATATATAGTTCCGTCGCCATCAACAGCGTAAAAGTGACACGACAGCGGATTATTTAAACCAGGGTCAATGGACATATTGCACTGCCAATCAAATGGTACGGGAAATGGCTCAATCACGTGAATGTTGGCGTCAAACTCGGGATAGACTAAACCGCCACTAGCTTTAAAACGTCCAAATCGGCGACTCTCTTGCAAATCCGCGCTAGTGCTTTCGATAAGCAATTTAACTTCGTCAGCATCTAAAAACGGATTGTCGGTCCATTCCATTTGTATACACCATATTTCGGGGTTTTGATGTTCGTTGATAAACACTTCATCGTATACCCACGTAAGCCCCTTAAGTGGTGTCATTGTGCCCCAGAGGTCGCCTTTTTTATCAAGCACGCGCATTCGACACTCCTCGTAAATATCGCTTGGCGGCTCCTCGTCAAACCAAACAAAATCTAAACTCGCGCCCTGAAATTTTTCGCGACCTTGGTCAGCGCTTTTAAATGAAATTTTTGACAAGCCACCAAATACATTTTTTATTATTATCGTATCAATAATGCCCGTATCCGCGCTGCCTTTTCTTCCGCTTGTCATCACGATGTCGGAAATCCAATCAGGCGATAAGTACATCAAAATTTTTGACTGCGCAACATCGCGCTGTACTTCATAACTTACCGACACCACCCACCCCGTTACGTTAGGCTTGTTTTCGCGATATGGATGTATTCCGCGCGCAAACCATATCGCTTCAACTGCTCCACATTCCGTTTTACCCGTTCGATTGCCTCCAAACACCCAACGATTGCGTTTTAAACACTTATGAAACTCTAATTGTTTAATATGGACAAGCTCGCCCTTGTTATAGTTGACAAGTCTGTCGTATCCTTTACGCTTGTTTTGTTCGCGTTCTATGGTTTTTATTTTATATATTAGCTCTATTGCGTTTTCTTTCATTATTTTCCTGTAAAACACTTTATTTTTATGCTTATATGTTATATAATTTAGTAAAATAGTGTATTATTATTTTAAAGAGGTGTATATTGAAACGATTTGCCATATTTTTAGTTTTAGTTCTAGTGCTTTCGTTTTCCTTTTCGGGCATATTTGCCTCCGCAGAGGAAGTTACTACTTACAAAAACGGCACTTACAAGGCTACCGAGGCGATTACGGTATATACTATGCACGGCCGAAAGGAAGTCGCTTTATTCAGCATTCCCGCGACCTATTACTTTGATATCATAGGTAAAGACGAAGCGGTATATTTTATATCATATTCCTCGGTTATCGGCACTGAGGTTGAGTATTTTATTCAACCAACATCTAAGTTTATAGTTCCGCTCGCAACTGAAACCGCGCCAAAAAATGGAGTTAAACTCCCCGTTAATTTGACTAAGGAATCTAAGGATGTTCAATTTTATAAAAACACTTACAAAGGCTTTTCGGCAATTACGATAAATAAAGCCACAACCACCCTTTATCTTATCGGGGGTTACGTCAAGCACAACAATATTGACAGCGCATTTGTCGCCGTTGAGGATAGCGCGAATTCCACAAATAACGGCTACGGTTACATTGACCGCGCATTACTTGAAACTAAGGACGGCGCGTCCTTGACTAAGTATGAAATACCTATGCACGTAAACAGTATTCCCCCCGTTGATGACCCTGGCAAAGATTCCGAAATTGTAAAAAAACCGACCGAACCCAAGGATGACAAAATTGTAAAGATTATTTTAATCATCGGCATAGTTGTTCCCGCGCTGATAATTATATTTTTGCTATTTAAGCCTAGCAATTCAAAGCAAAAACATCGCTACGATTATAACCGAAACCGCGGTGGAGATATTGGACAATCGCCCTATGACCAGCCTCGAAGCAGATATACCGATGAACGCGACGAATATTATGACCGCGACAGGTATCGTGACCGCGACGACCGTGGCCGTGACGATAGAGATAGGTATCGTGACCGCGATGATTATGACGACCGTGACCGCCGTAGATTTTAAGTTTTACTTTTAAATTTTGCCCTTGCAGTTTGCAAGGGCTTTTTATTTTATTGCTTATTTTTTTAATCAAATCCTATTTTTTTTTACATGGCTGGCATTAAAAACGATTTATGTTAGCGCATTTATCAACTTTTATATAAATTACAACTAGCATTTAATGTTGTATGAATTATAAATTTTCAATTACATCATAATAATATTAAGCTTGTCATTTTGCGCAAATATTGATTAAATCGTTTTTAAGTTGCTTGATATCTTTGCAAAAAACCACCTTCTATTCAAGTTTTCCAAATTCATTGCCCAATCTAAAACTAACTGATTTATATATTGACAACTGACCAAATTCTTCTTCTATTCGTTCAGCGGGATATTTTAAATATTCAAGTTGTGTTTGAAAGCTGTTTACGGCAGTATCATACATTCTAAAAACCTGTCGCATTGAAACATCAAGTCTGCGCGCAATGTCTACAAACTTATAGTTTTTCACAAAACGAAGATATAAAAACTTTCTATCTTCGTCAAGTAACAGGTCAAATGCTTTGTCGATTAAAGTTTTAAGATTAATTAAATTAATTTTTTCTGCATTTAAGTTTAGTATTTCCTCGTACAATAAAATAGTATTGCTGACACGCCTATACGAGTATTCAAATTTCGACCTTTTAATAACCGCTTTTTCGTTGCACAAAATGCATTGCGGAATTGATTTGTACAACGATAGTAAAACTTTAGAAACAAAATTTTTATTCATAATAGCCTCGCTTGCCTTGATTGCCTTAATACTACACTGTCAAAAAACCGAAAGTCAATGTTTTATGCCAATGCGAAATTTGTTATAAAAAATCATATTTCGACAAACTTTGTTGCAAGATGTCAGCATTTCTGACATCTTTCTTTTACAATCGACACGATAGTTTATAAAACGAGCTTAAACGTCATTTTTTGATAAAATAGTAATTTAAGTCGACTTTTGTCGAATTTTGACACAAAGCAAACTATTAAAACAAATATGGTTTTTTTATATACTTTAATAAAGAAACTATAAAACTAATTTCAATTTTAATAATTACATACATAAAATTTTTAATTTAATAAAACTTTAACATTCAATAAATTTGTTATTAAATAAATTTGAAATTAACATAAGACATCAAAAAACCGCAGGAGAAAACTCCTGCGGTTTTAAAAAAACCATACAATTACATTCAAAAAAAATTATCTAATATATCTTTTAATTGTTGAAATAAAATGTGAAAATACAATACCCGGTTCTTCCAATTCTTGATTCCACCGCTTAACCCACTCAAGTGAAATTGTGCCAACATATCCATTTTCTTTAAGCAAGTTTAATGCCTCTTTAATTGGTATATCGCCATAACCTAACATTTTATATTGAGTTTGACCATTTTTAACAATACTATCTTTAATGTGAACATAATAAATTTTACTGCCTAAGTTTTGTATGGTTTCCGCTATGCTTTCGCCTACAAATCGAAAAGGATGATTAATATCCCACAACGCGCCGCCACAATCCACATCGTCTAAAAACTTTGACAACAAAGCAGTATCGGCAAAAATGCCATTGGTTTCCATAAGCGGAATAACGTTTTTACCATTTGCATATTCGCAAATTTCTTTATATTGACGCTTGCATAAAACAATATCGCCACCATCGGGATGAGGCTGATTAGTACACATTACGCGCACATATGGCACATTGAGTTTTTGCGCCAAATCGATATAAGCCCTCGCCTCTTTAACCGCTGCCTCCTGTACGCCGTGCACGGCTAAGCTTGCACCCGAAGTTAGCATTGTAATTTCAAGGCCTAATTTTTTAAGTTTATCAACCGTTTTATCCAAATTATCATCTGTAAAGGCTTTAATATTAGGCGCATACATTTCGTTTGCAACACCCCTAATTTCAATGCCATCATATTGTAAATCCGAAGCTATTGAACAAATTTCCTCAAAGCTCCAATTCGGACAACCCAGCGTTGAAAATGCTAGTTTCATAATTCCTCCTTATTAAGCGGTTTCGACTGACGCCGCTTCGTGCAATTTTAAAATTTCGATAGCTTCTTCGCGCATTTTAAATTTTTGAATTTTCCCAGCAGCATTCATTGGAAAGCCATCAACAAATCTAACATATTTTGGCACTTTATGCCTTGCGATTTTAGCATTACAGTACTCTTTAATATCGTCTTCAGAAAGGTTTGCGCCCTCTTTTAAAACTACACAAGCCATAACCTCTTCGCCATACTGTTGCGATGGTACGCCAATTACTTGAACGTCCGCAATTAAAGGATGTCCATATAAAAGTTCCTCAATTTCCTTGGGATAAATATTTTCTCCCCCGCGAATTATCATATCTTTAATCCGTCCAACGACTTTATAATAGCCATCTTCGTCAACAGTACACAGGTCGCCACTATGAAGCCAACCGTCTTTGTCAATAGCTTGCGCGGTCGCTTCGGGCATTTTGTAGTATCCCTTCATTATATTATAGCCGCGCGCGCAAAATTCACCCGTTGTATTTACGGGAACTTCGATGTTTGTTTCGGGGTCAACAATTTTGCAACTAACCTCGGGAAACGCTCGTCCGACGGTATTAACGCGTTTAGCCAAACTATCCGCCGTAGTTGTCATCGTGCAACCCGGTGAAGCTTCCGTTTGGCCAAATACAATGACAATATCGCGCATATTCATACGTCCAATTACCTGCTTCATAACCTCAATCGGGCAAGGAGAACCCGCCATAATGCCCGTCCTTAGGCTTGAAAAATCAAATTGACTGAATTGCGGGTGCTCAAGCATTGCAATAAACATAGTAGGTACGCCGTGCACAGCCGTGCATTTTTCAGATGAAATCGCATTCATAACAGGAATTGGGCTAAACCTTTCAACGGGTATCATAGTTGTTGCGTGTGTAAGGCAAGCCATAACAGCCAAAACCATTCCAAAGCAGTGGAAAAATGGTACAACAATACACAACTTATCATTTTCGGTAAAGCTCATTCCGTCGCCGATAGTTTTTCCGTTGTTTAAAATATTATAGTGGGTAAGCATAACCCCCTTGGGAAAGCCCGTCGTACCCGAAGTATATTGCATATTAATAGTATCGTGAACGCTTAAAGTCCGAAAATTGTTATCAAAGATTTCCTTAGGAAAGTCTTGACCCAAAACTTTTAAATCTTCAAAATTAAACATACCATCGGGCGTTTGAGCGCCTGCAAAAACTATACGCTTTAAATAAGGTAAATGTTCATAATTAAGTTCACCCGTCACGCTTGCCAAATCGGGCAACAAATCACGAATAGTGCTTACATAGTTATTATTTTTAAATCCACCAATCATAACCAAAAGTTTAGTATCCGATTGACGAAGCAAATATTCAAGCTCAAATATTTTGTAGTTTGTGTTTACAGTTACCAAAACAGCGCCAATTTTTGCGCTGGCGAACATCGTCAACAACCATTCGGGAGTATTGGTAGCCCAAATTGCAATGTGGTCGCCTTTTTTAATGCCCAACGCCATAAGCCCACGCGCAATCAATTCAGTTTCCTCATCAAACTCTTTCCAAGTCCGATGATAATTTCGGTCAGTATATTTTACCGCCGTCCTGTCGGGAAAGGCCTTTGCTACATCAAACAAAACCTCGCCAACAGTTTTATTAATAAACTCCATTTGCATATCCTCTATTGTAAAATTAGTTATTTTTGATAGTAAGAGCAAAATAATTTTCCAAATTAAAATAATTCCAAGGTTTTTCATCTTCTGGCGGATATACCCTAAAAACCATAATATTATCATTTACAGGGTGTTTAAACCTTATTTCCGCCGCCCACAATGCCAAATTGCAGTTTGCCTTTGGACGGTTTCCGCTATAACGACAATCACCCACGATTGGATTTTTCATATTTGCAAGTTGCACTCTAATTTGATGGCTTCGTCCCGTTGTCAACTTAACGCTAAGCAACGATGCCTTTCCTAACGAATTTAAAACTTTATAGCTAAGTTCCGCTCGTTTTGCGCCCTCTGTTAGCTCGGGTACTATATAAACGTTGTTAGTATTGGAATCTTTTTTTAAATAATTAATCAACATTTGTTGTTTTTCCTTAGGAGTGTCATACACCACAGCTAAGTATCTTTTTTCAAATTCTCCATCAACCAACGACGCAGAAAGCCTAGCCGCCGCCTTGCTTGTTTTTGCAAACACCATAACGCCGCCAGTTGGGCGGTCAAGCCGCTGAACCATACCTACATACGCATCGCCTTTCTTATTATAAGTTTCCTTAATATACTGTTTTAAAAGGGTAAGTAAATCAATATCGCCCGACTCATCTGACTGTGTTGGGACATTTTGAGGTTTAACCACAACTAACAGATGGTTATCCTCATACAGAATTTTAATATCCTTATAGGTAATATCATTAGTACTGCTTTCCATTTAACTTCCTCCATAGCCCGCCAAACGAGCCCGACCAATTCAGTACAACTTTAAAAAATTAGTAAAATACAATTTGCGCTGCAATATTGTAAATATTATTAAATACAATTACAATATTATTTTTTAAATATTATGCTTTAAAATCACTTATTTGCCATTAAATAAAACAACATTAATTTGTTAAAATCTAATTTAATTTACTGTTAGAACATTAAATAATCATAAAAAATCAATTATTTGAAAGTTTAAAACGAAAATAACCAAAATAATTTTACAAGCCTATTTAAATACATAATACCTAAAATATCGCCATCGCGCTAGCGCCAGCAGGCAAGATTATGCCATCTTCTTCGGTTGGTAATCCTATTTCGTCGGCGTCAATATTGGCAGATGTATCTAGCCCCAACCTTAAAATATTTGAAATAACCGTCGGTTGTAAACCCGTTGTGTAGCTATTA
The DNA here is from genome assembly GCA_036654095.1 of Clostridia bacterium. Classification (GTDB taxonomy): domain Bacteria; phylum Bacillota; class Clostridia; order Christensenellales; family CAG-917; genus JAVVSR01. The sequence goes on along the minus strand of JAVVSR010000010.1, from coordinate 65,420 downwards.
ATCAAATAAAACAATGGATTATCTGAAAGCAATTCGGCAGTTTCTCTAACCAAGCCAAAAAGATTATCTTCTAGTTTCCAAACTTCGCCATTTACTCCGCGTCCAAAACTTGGTGGGTCCATAATAATTGCGTCGTACTTTTTACCACGCTTAATTTCACGGCGAACAAACTTTAAGCAGTCGTCGATTATATACCTAACCGACGCATTTTCAAGCCCCGACAACCTAACATTATCACTTGCGCGTTCTACCATAGCCTTTGCGCTGTCGACGTGGCACACGCTAGCCCCTGCCGACAGGCAAGCGACAGTTGCGCCACCAGTGTATGCAAACAAATTTAACACGTTAATTGGGCGTTTGGCAGATTTTATGAGGTCAATCATTTTTGCCCAGTTGACGGCCTGTTCGGGAAATAGCCCAGTATGTTTAAAGCCCATAAGTTTCAATTTAAATTTCAAATCGCGCCAACCGACAACAAAACTATCGGGAACATTTTTAATTAATTCCCAATGACCGCCGCCAGTATCGCTGCGTTCGTATACCGCAGAAAGTCCGTTATAGTCACGCAAGTCACCAATAGACGGCCATATAATTTGAGGGTCGGGACGCAATAAAATGTAATTGCCCCATTTTTCAAGTTTTTGTCCGTCACCCGTTGCGATAACTGTATAATCTTTCCACTCGCGGTTAATTTGCATACTATATCCTTTTAACGCTTAGCGTCAAATCTTCGCCGTTTATGTTCCATTCCTTAGTGTAGCCGTCAATAACTTCAACGATATCAGTTGCCAAAACATCGCTTAAAATATTTTTGTTGCCACGAATAACTTTCGCGCACAATCCCTCGGCTTTATAGCCAACAACAATATGGTCAACAACTTCAAAGTCAGCCTCTTTACGCATTGTTTGAATTTTGCTTACAATTTCACGTTCAATACCTTCGTCAATTAAAGCGTCGCTTAGGTTGGTATCTAAAATAACAGCAAATTCGCCCTCAACTTCGCTTGAAAAACCTTCTCGGTTTTTAACGCTTACAAGGATATCGTCTTTGGCAAATTCAACCAAAACCCCGTCCAAAATCACACTGTAAACGCCATTTTCGATGGCCTTAACAATTTCAGAGCCATTAGCGTTTGCCAAAAACTCTTTAATTTTATTTAATAATTTGCCATATTTAGGGCCAATAGTCTTTAGCTGAGGTTTCAGTTCATAAGTCACAAACTCATCTTCGCCTGACGTAACCGCAACTTCTTTAACATTTAATTCGTCTTCAACTAAAACTTTCCATTCATCGGACAAATTAAAGCCCTTAATATACATAGTTTGAAGTGGCTGACGATTTTTAATATTAGCCTTATTTCTAGCAGCGCGTCCCAAAACAACGGCCTGCATAACAGCTTGCATTCCATTTTCCAACTCACTGGAAATATAATTTGAGTTAGATGTCGGAAACTCTGCAAGATGCACGCTTTCGGGCGCATCCTTATAAAAACCGCACACCAGATTTTGATAAATATTTTCCGCCATAAATGGCGTATAAGGCGCAATCAATTTAGAAAGTTCAGTCAAAACAGTGTAAAGTGTCATATAAGCAGCCGCCTTATCGTCGGTCATTTTGCTGCCCCAGTAACGCTCGCGACATCTACGCACATACCAATTAGAAAGCTCATCAACAAAGTCTTGAATTTTTCGACTACTTTCAAAAATTTTATATTCGTTTAGACTTTCGTCAACAAATTTAATTAAGCTATTTAATTCGGATAAAATCCATTTATCCATAACGGATAGGCTACATTTTGACAAATTATATTGCGTAGGGTCAAACTTATCGATTTCAGCGTACAAAACAAAAAAAGCATACGTATTCCAAAGCGTACCCATAAATTTACGTTGCGCTTCAGAAACCGCCTCCTCATAAAACCTCGAGGGTAGCCAAGGAGATGATGCAGTATAGAAGTACCACCTTACAGCATCTGCGCCCTGCTTATCTAAAACGGTGAACGGATCAACAACATTGCCCTTATGTTTGCTCATTTTTTGGCCGTCCTTATCGTTCACGTGGCCTAAAACAATACAATTTTCAAATGGACTTTTATCAAATAGTAACGTCGAAATTGCTAAAAGCGTATAAAACCACCCACGCGTTTGGTCAACTGCCTCCGAAATAAAATTCGCAGGGAAAACTTTATCAAAAATTTCTTTATTTTCAAACGGATAGTGCCATTGCGCAAACGGCATACTGCCACTGTCGTACCAGCAGTCAATAACTTCAGGAGTACGTCGCATTGTTCCGCCACATTCGCAATCGAAAGTCACTGCGTCGATATATGGTTTATGAAGTTCGATATCGTGGTCAAGCTTGCCAAGCGTGCGCAACTCTTCTTTGCTTCCAATAATATGAACTTTTCCGCATTTATCGCAAACCCAAATAGGCAACGGAGTACCCCAATAACGCTCACGGGAAATACCCCAGTCAATGACGTTTTCTAAAAAGTTACCCATACGACCCTTCGCGATAGTCGACGGCATCCAGTTAACCGAGTAATTATTTTTAAGCAACTGTTCCTTGACGGCCGACATTTTAATAAACCAACTTTCACGCGCGTAGTAAAGCAACGGTGTATCGCAACGCCAACAGAACGGATAACTATGTTCATACATCATTTCCTTAAAAATCAACCCTCTTTCCGCTAATTTTTTAATGATAAGTTTATCGGCATCTTTTACAAATAAACCTTTAAAATCATAAACTTCATCGGTCAATAATCCGCGGTCATTCACCAACTTTACAAATGGAAGATTGTATTTCCGCCCGACATTGGCATCGTCCTCGCCAAAAGCCGGGGCAATATGAACAATACCTGTTCCATCTGTTAAAGTTACATAGCTATCGTTTGTAACGTACCAACCCTTTGAAGTATCTGAAACATAGTCAAACAGCGGTATATACCGCACGCCCTCATACTCGTTGCCCTTCTTTGTGTCAATAATTTCATAGCTTCCGTCATCAAATAGCGACGAAATAAGGTTTGTCGCCAAAATCAAATATTCATCGCCAAACTTAATTTTACTGTAATTTTCCTTTGCATTCATACAAAGCGCAACGTTAGATGGCAACGTCCAAGGAGTGGTTGTCCAAGCTAAAAAGCTAGTGGCTTCAACACCCTCGAGATTAAACCGAACGAAAATAGACTTTTCCTTAACATCTTTATATCCCTGCGCAACTTCGTGGCTAGCCAACGCCGTCCCACAGCGCGGACAATATGGAACAATTTTGTGTCCCTTATAAATCAAACCCATTTCGCCTATTTTTTTAAGCGACCACCAAACAGACTCGATATAATTGTCGTCATAGGTAATATATGGATTTTTCATATCCGCCCAATATCCAACTCGCTCGGACATAACTTCCCATTCGCCCTTATATTTCCAAACGCTTTCTTTACATTTTTTAATAAAAGGCTCAACGCCGAACTTTTCAATATCCTGTTTTCCGTTCATACCTAAAGCCTTTTCGACCTCAAGTTCAACAGGAAGGCCGTGCGTATCCCAACCGGCTTTTCTAAGCACGTGATAGCCTTTCATTGTTTTGTAACGTGGAATAATATCCTTCATAACACGGGTCAAAATATGCCCGATATGCGGTTTGCCATTAGCGGTAGGAGGGCCGTCAAAAAAGCTAAATTCGGGTTTTCCCTCATTTTTTTTGACGCTTTTCTCAAAAATTTCATTTTCTTTCCAAAATTGCAAAACTTCTTTCTCTCGCTCGCAAAAATTTAAGCTAGTATCAACCTTTTTATACATCAAATACCTCATCGTCGTTTGCGCGACAGCATAATTAAATATTTTTATATTATAGAAAAAATAGTGTCTTTTGTCAAACATATATAGTGTTATATATTATATAAAAGTGCGCGAGCGCACGTAAAGACATCATAAAAGGCATTATAGTTGTAAAAATAAAAAAACAATGACAAAAATTTGCCATTGTTTTAATTTTATAATTTACTCATAAATAAATTATTTTACAGTATAATTGATGTACCATCTGCCTAAAACCTCTGTCTTAATATTAGGCGCAACCGCAATATAAAACTCTTTATCGTGCTTGCCTATTGTCATATCAAACGACTGAACGTCAACCGCTTTATTATCTCTAAACCCAATTATACGGTCAGCCTTAGGCGCGTCGTATTGTTTTTGAAGGTCAATTAAAATCCACGTTCCGTCGTCGTAAAACCATTTAATTTGCGCAGTACCAAAATTAAATGCCTCGCCTTCAACATAATCAACTTTAATTGTATCAAAATTAATAAGCTCCATATTGGCTAGTTTTTTCAAAACAACAATTTCAAATTTTGCCTTATAATGCCCTCTGTATGTTACTTCAAAGTTATACGTCATACCAAGTTTAGTGTTTAAAACTTCACGTAATCCTTTATTTAAAAGATTTTCGTTAGTACACTTAATGACGATATCCGAGTCGGTTGCGTCAATAGTTTTATAGTAAATGCCATCTTTTTTAATTTTAATAAAAATATTTTTTAAAATGTAATCAAAATCAAGCGAATCACCCACATCGTAGTTGGCTACATAATTTTCAATAAACACACTAGTTTCAATATTCTCCGCCACACTGACAGTGTAGTCTTTGGAAATGACATACTCGCAATCGGGGTGTTTAAAATATATTTTACGAGTACCAACAGTGGTGGTATCAAAACCAGTTATCATATCGGACGTAATTTTAACTTCTTTTGTCGTGCCAATACTGTATTCAAAAACAAATTTACTTGCGCCAATATTTAGCGGTTCGTTTACAAAGTAATTAGTTTCAATACTATCCACGTTTGACAAATGTGCGCCAATTATCCAATCGGTTTCAACAACGCTATACTTTATTTCAAAAACTTCGGATAAATATTTCAAAACAAAAGTAAAGTCACCTTTTTTTGTCGTATCAAAACCGCTTATCGAAATGCCTTTTCCAAAAAGATAGTTTTCATTAAATCCACCAAGATTGCCACTTGTAAGCCAAATATCATCAGTTTTCTCAACGTCTTTATATTTAACTTTAAACATAACGTCTTTCAACCTTGGTTTACCCCCAATGGCATACTTGTTTGGCATATCGCCCGTCATTGAAACTTTTTCAACAAGCTTGGTGTTTACGCTATAAGGAATAGCAAGCGTTACGCCTTTGTAAGTCAAAGTCATATTTTTGGTAGTATACGGAATTGCCGTCCCTGCGTGCTTTAATGTAACAGCCGAGTCGGTCATTGAAACTGTTTCAGTGGTTTTGTTGTCATAAAAGACAGTCAAAACACCGCCCGACAAGTCAATAGCTTCGTCGGTTACATAATACTGCCGAGGTAGAGTACTTGCCTCAATACGTACAATTTTAGGCAAGCTTCCTTTATCATTACACGCAGCAAAAATACATACAAGTGTAGCTAGCACCATTGCAACACATATTACTTTAGTAAAATTCTTTTTCATAGTAAAACCATTATATGCTATTTCGACATTGTAGTCAAGTGGAAATTTTTTCTAATAATTGATAGAACTAATATAAAATGTTGACATACGATTATTGTTATGATACAATCAATTTACTGTGCTAGGCGGGGGACTAGGGGTACCCTGTTATCTGAAATCCTCTATACGCAGAGCCGATGTATTACATGAGGCAATTTGTATGGTTGGTCGGCTTCAATAAGGAATGTTGATGTTAAGGTCTTGTGCAACGTCGCGCTGTGAACCATGTCAGAGCCTGACCGCAGCAGCATTAAGCAGTTAGTGGGGTGTGCCACGAGGCAACCTTAAAGTAGTCACCTGTTGGAGTATCACTTCGGTATGAGTTGTCGGGTTGTAGTCGCACAGTATTTTTAAAAAAACAGACGGAGCTTTAATGCTTCGTCTTTTTTATTTTACAAATCATATTGCATATTTGCCCAACTTACTTGCCTAACTTATTAGCCTAGCTTACTTGCCTACCTATTTGCCTAGCTTACTTGCCTACCTATTTGCCTA
>JAVVSR010000010.1:2327-59287 GCA_036654095.1 Clostridia bacterium | reverse complement strand
GCCTAGCTTACTTGCCTACCTATTTGCCTAGCTTACTTGCCTACCTATTTGCCTAACTTATTATCTAGTTTACTTGCCTACATATTTGCCTAACTTACTTGCCTAGCTTATTCTCCCACCTACTTGCCTAGCTTATTTTCCCACCTATTTGCCTAACTTATTATCTAGTTTACTTGCCTAGCTTATTGTCTAGCTTACTTGTCTAACTTTAATTTTTTAATTAAAGCAGGCATTTGTAAATTAATCATAAAAGCAATTTTATCATAAACTTCTTGCGACTGCTGATACGGGTCATCAACATCTCCCGAATTAGTTAGTTCACCAAAAGTAAATACTTTATTTGAAAATATTTCAAGTTTTTGTCGCAACGTCATTGTAATTATAAAATCCGAAGTTTTTTTCATTTTGTCGGTAAATTGACGCGCCTTTTTTCTACGCGCTGTTATCCCCAATATTTTTAAGGCGCGTATAGCTTTCATATCAGTCAAAGAACCATCGGGGTACACATAAAGGCCTGCCGACGAAACTTTGACATCTAAAACACCTAGCTCGTTAAGCTTAGCTTTTAAAATATGCTCCGCCATAGGCGACCTACAAGTATTACCTGTGCAAATAAAAATAACACTTTTCATATCATTCCTCAATTCCAGCTGTTGCTTTAATAATCCTATTCATTACCGAGTCAAAAACTCCGCCTGACGGTAGCTTATCAACAATAATAAAATCATAATGGCTTTCAGCTTCGTGCAAAGCCGAATAAATGCGATTAGCCGTACTCTTTCCGCTGTCGCCAAGTAAAATTATATTTAATCCACTATACTTTTCCAAATTAACATTCAACGCAAGTATAACCGCATGAAAACCTTCATTGGATTTCTTTTTATAAAGCTCGACCGCCTTTTCTGGACAACTAGCCAAAATAGCCACACACTTTGGCGCATAGTGTTTATACTTCATTCCCGGAGCTTGAGCCTTTTCGACCTTTCCTCTAAAAAGAGTAACCGCATCAATTACCGTTGTCAAGTCGCCTTCGGTCACAATTCCCGGACGAAGAATTGTTGGAATTTCGGTAGCAAGCGAAAGTACCGTCGACTCAATACCTACTTCACATTCGCCGCCATCAATAATAAGTGGAATTTTGCCATTTAAATCTTCAAACACGTGTTCGGCTTTAGTTGGAGAAATGTGCATTGAACTATTAGCCGATGGCGCCGCAATAAGTGTACCTGATTTTGCAATTAGCTCACGCGCGATAGGGTGCGACGGCATACGAACAGCTACCGTATCGAGGCCGCCCGTAACGGCGAATGGAACGCAATCTTTTTTAGGCAAAATGATAGTAAGAGGCCCCGGCATAAAACGTTTTGCCAAGGCATAAAACTCATCAGGAATAACCCTAGCAACGAGTTCGACCTGACTTATGTCTGAAATATGTACAATCAAGGGGTTATCCGACGGACGCCCTTTAGCTTCATAAATTTTTTTGATTGCCGCTTCATTAAAAGCATCACCGCCAAGCCCGTATACTGTTTCCGTAGGGAAAGCCACGACTTCGCCTTGCGCCAATAATTTTGCGCCAAGTTCAATACCTTCAACACCTAAAATTTTTGTTTCCATAAAAACCTTTATTTTGTCACGTTAAGGCGATTATAACTATCATTCCGATAATTAAACTGCCGACTGTTGCATATCCTGTTTTTTTTGTACCATCTAATTTAATAGCTTCGGGTATCATATCACTGAATATAATACACAACATTGCGCCAGCAGCAAGCCCCAAACTGATTGCAACAAATGAAGGCGATTGTATGCCTATTAGATAACCGATTATTGCGCCTATAAGGGTTGGAGCGCCTGTCGCGCCTGTAATTAAAACCGCTTTCTTTTTTGACATTCCGCCCGCAATTAATGGCGACGCAACTGCTATTCCTTCGGGTATATTATGTAGGCCAATTAATATGGCCATAAGCAAACCTTTGTCCGCAACTTCACTTGAACCAATTACCAAGCCTTCGGGCAGATTGTGCATAGCTATTGCCATCATCATTAAAAAACCAGCCTTGGCCATTTCATTTTTATGCCTAACCTCGGCATCGGGGCTTATAAATTGCGGCCCCTTTATATTGATAATAATATCTAAAACAATTACAACAATCACACCCGCCACAATACTTAAAGATACTGTCAAAAGATTTGACGACTTTAATGCTTCGGGTATTAAATCAAAAAAGACAATAGCTAGCATTACCCCGGCGGCCACACAAAATAACAAGCTTACCATATTATCCTTTTTTCCTAAAACTGCGCTAATTATGCCACCTAAAAGCGTTCCGATAATACCAGCAAGCGTACCATACACAATCACTTGAAACATTTCTATTCCTTTACGACGGAGTGCCGTCGTGCATTATCTAGTCATATAACACTACAAAAACATTAACAACATATAGTTTTATCCAAAAAATAAACAACTGAAAACTTAGCTTCAACTATATTTAAAACACTTATTCCATATTTCAACAAACTTCCAAATTGTTTATTTAAGCAGGTACAAATTCCAATGTCCTTCGTTAAAAGTATAAACAACAACAGTATCAGTGCCATACTTTGCTATAATCAATTTTTCATTTCGCGGAGTTATCAACTCAGTTCCGTCGTAGCCGAAAACGCCATATACGGTTTTTGAAAGAACCTCGCCTTTAACCGCATAACAACCTGCCTTATAAATATACTGCTTGCTTGAAGTGGTTGGAATAACCGCATTAATTGGATGTTCAATACCCTGTTTATCAACAAGGATACACGATTTGACGCCATTATTGTTTATTGTTTCGGCTAAAGCAAAGTTGCCAATAAAAGCAGTAAGCATAGTATATTTGCGGTCATACGCATCAAAAAGAGGTTCGCCTGTTAGCGAAAACGCGCCATAATAATAACTTGTTGAGTCAGGCTTTTCCTTATATGCAATTTTTGAAGTTACAATACCATTGTTGTAGAAAACATTTGTATGAATACCTTCCTTGCGCAAAATAACTTTTCCGTTTTTGTCATAAAGCATCAACTCGCCTATTGACGTGGAATTAAAACCAATTTCGCCTACATATGTCAGCAACACATCTCGAAAACTTTCATTATCTGCGTTATATTCGACATTTGTGCCTAATTGCGAAACCATCGAAAGCAAAATTTTCATATCGCTATCAATAATAAATTGGTCATAAATGGCATTTTTATTTGAATCACGGACATATCCTACTGAAACATATGAGTAGCCTTTTTTAATATATGCGTCAATATCCAAAGTTAGCCCGGCTTCCTCAGAGTTATAGCTGTTGATAATCGTTTGAAAAATAACATCAAGCGACAGGGATTTGACGTTGTTAATCGTAGCGTCATAATACCAAGATGTCGCCTTAATATAGCTTCCGTCAGGAGTCATATATTGATAGCCGTTTTTATCGCCTTTGTACATATCATAGCAATAAAATTTGCCATTTCCCAAATAGAAAGCATTTACATTTGATTCCAAAGTAGTGCCAATAAATGTTGTCAGCGGAGCAACTTCCCTTGACGCCAAATTAAATATTGTAATTTTTTTAGGTGAGGTTTTAGTCGCTATTTCCGTCCTAACTAAAAGGTTGTCCATAGCCCTAATTTCCGCTACGTGGCCGGGGTATCTCAATTCACTGCCGTCGGCTTTTGTTATAATTTTGCCATCGACGCCGTAAACATTATAATAAATACCACCGTGAGCTTTAACCGCAATATACTCCTTGCTTATAGGCGAAAAACAAGAGTAAACATTTTCGCCAACAAAACCGCTATCCTCGCCAAACACGGTATCGCCGGTATAAGTTTTTAAAATGCACTTTTTATCTTTTGTTAGCAACGAAATAAGCCCGTGAGAAATACTAAACTCAACGTATTCAACAGGAATAATAATTTTATTTTTTTCAACCGAGAAAAATCCATAAACATACGACGTTTTATCATCGGTTTTAACAGCTTTTTGCAAAATAACTAAACCATATTCGGCAATATACGTACTGTCGAGCAATCCGTTAGCATCAGTATACGGCGAAATACCGCTTTCAAGTTCAGCAAGATTTTCCGCCCAAGTATAGGGATAGATAGTTTTGTTTTGCACAAAAATGTTGTCATATGAAATTGTCTTAACATCTTTCGGACGACAAGCAGGCACGCATGTAGCGATAAGCGCAATCAATAAAATTATAGCAGTTTTTTTGCAGAGTTTCATAATTCACCTATTTTTTATATTGGTAGTTTACCATATATGATATATATTGTCAATAAAAAATGTTACCCTCGGATAACATTTTTCGTCTTTTTTTAAAATTTTTTAAATAAAAAGCAGTTTTATTTTTTTGACGTTGCAGTCTGACTATTAAATTTAATTTTAAAGCAGTTATAAGTTAATCTATAAAGCCTTAATTTTCTAAATTTTAAATTTCATAATACCTTTGATATTATTAAACTAATTCAGCTAATTTTTTTTAAACTTCACTTACTTATATAATGAAACAAAATAAGTATAATCAATATAAGTTAAAAAAAACACTACATAGACAAATCGGTTTTTATCAATAAATGGCAAAAAAATACTCACGACTTACGTGAGTATTACTTTACTTTCTTTTTCTAAACATTATCGCGCCTACGACTACACAAATAGCAATGGAAATACCAACTACAATATAAAACCCACTTATTTGCCCTTGCCACGGAACACCCGTATTCATTCCAAAGAAGCTTGCAATCATTGAAGGTATAGCAACTAGAAGGGTTAAAATAGTAAGTAACCTCATCACAATATTTAAGTTATTGCTGATAACAGAGGCAAACGCGTCCATTGTTCCCGATAAAATATCACGATATATGTTACACATTTCAATGGCCTGACGAGTTTCAATGCCAACGTCTTCCCAAAGGTCGGTGTCCTCCTCGTAAAATTTAACGCCTTCAACTCGGTTAATTTTGTCAACAATAAAACTGTTTCCGCGCAACGATGTTGAAAAATACACTAGCGATTTTTCAATATCAAGCAACTGAATAAGTTCCTTATTTTTCATACTTCTATTAAGTTCATTTTGAATACGTGTGCTAGTTTTGTCAATTTGCCGTAGATATTGCAAAAACTTTGTACTTGTTGCATACATAAGTTGCAACAAAAACCGAGTACGCTTATAGGTAGCAAAACTTTTAATTCTACCTGTAATAAAGTTTTGCGTAATTATTGTATCCTTTAAGCAAACAGTAACAACAGTTTTTTGATTACTAATAAACGCAAACGGCAAAGTGGAATATGAATAATAATCGTTATTGTCATCATCTTCCAAAATAGGAATATCAAAAATGGTCAACAAATTGCCGTCCTCGACTTCAATACGCGAACGTTCTTCCTCGTCCAACGCCGCCTTAATAAAGTCCTCAGGGATAGACGTTAAACTGTTTACAAATTCAATTTCCTTATCGGTTGGATTACTTAAATGAAGCCATTTCCCTGTCAAATCCATACCTAAGACAATGCTTTTGGTATCGTATGTGATAAGTTTATTCTCTTCATTGGTAAAAAACATTTGAAGCATAATAATCACCTCTCGTATGCGCCCTTAAGGGCAAAAAAATAAGTATGGTAAACACCATACTCTGTCGCATATCGAAATGGACTATACCATTAAATTGGCATAATACGGTGTTTGATTGTTAGATTAAACTGCGTACTTAACGGGTCTTCCATTTTTAACACCTCGATTTTATTGCTTTTTCATAGTAACACTTTTAAAAACCTTTGGCAACCAAAAAAACGTAAAATGTGATAAATTCCAAAAAAAACACGTCTTGATTTTAATAATCGTCAAATCCATATAATCTATACTATGAAATAATTCAATATTTGTACTAAGTAGACAATAAAAAAACCTCTGCACGCAATAACATTGTTGCGAACAGAGGTGTAAATTGAAATAAATTAAGCGTTTTGATAGGCTTTAATAAGTCTGCGTATGCTATTTTTAAGTTCCGCTCTTTGCTCGGGTTCGGTAAACTTGCCAAAAGCAACAATCATAAGTTTTGCAACCTTAAGCAACGTTTCCTTGCTGTATTGTCCATCGACAATTTGATTTAAAACACCATTAAATTTATTAAAGTCAATAGGTTTTTTAACGGGTGCAGGCTCAACAATTTCCTCTTGCTGATAAATTGCAGGGGCAGCGTAAGGATTAATATATTCCTCTTCTTTAGGAAGATAGCCATACGATACCGCTCCATCTTCATTCAAAGCGCTATCATCTTCACTCAAAGCGCTTTCATCTTCATTCAAAGCGATTTCAGTTGGCTGAATTTCCTCGTCGGGCAAAATTTCGGATTTAATGTCGTCCATATCAAAATCTTCAGAATGAACAATTTGGTCTTTCTTGGAAGGAATAGGTTTATTTTCCTCGTCAAAAATAATTTTATTTATAGCCTCAACAACAGCGTCAAGCCCACTTGAATCCATTTGATAATTTTCATATTTTTGCATTTGCACCGAAACATCTAAGTCTTCAAGCATAGTATCGAACGCTGCTTTCGCCTTTGCGCTAGAATTGCCCTTGATACAAAATATAATAAACCACGGTATAACGACAACCGAACTAATCGACATAATAATATCAACGATAATAATATCAACGTTATTTTTTGCAATAAATACTGAACCCGCCGACAACGCTATTGCCAACACATAAAGTATAATCAAAATAATTACAGCAGTTTTTTTATGACGTTTTTTGTCTAAGCCAACCATACAAGCGGTTTTATCAAAATATTCACTTGGATATCCGAAGCGCGCGCTTTTAAAAGTGTTCCACCCTTGTTTAACGGCTTCGGGAGCATGTTCGGTTAAGCAAGCTGCCTCAAATTGTTGAAGGTTGCCATCGTTGATACTGTCAACGCTTGCTGTAAATTCGCTAACATTTTTGCAAAAGGCAACAAAGCGACCAGAACCAGCCCTTTTCCCTGCGAGTAGCAAGATGAAAAACGTCAAAAAACTTACAACCAACAAGCCTAAGCTAGCGTACTTAAAAATTAATTCCATAAGTAACTCCTGTGAATATAATATACTTTAACATTATAACATAAAGTGTAGTTTTTGCAATAGTTTGCGCACAAGTTTTATATAAAATACAAATATTATAATTCAATAAACTTTTTTTCGCGAAATGAGTAAAGATATTTTTTGTCGATTTTGACACCAAACGTGGTTTCAACGGCCAAAATATATATTTCAAGTTGCTTTTTGTACTTTTCCCGAAGATTTGAACTCATTAATGTCGAATTTTTATAGTCTACAATGATATTTTCATTTCCAAGGAAAAGTAGGTCAATAGTGCCTTGAATTAGAACCTTATCCAAAGATGCGGTGTCCATTACTTCATTTGCTGGCAGGTTTAGCATAAAAGATTTTTCTCTAAAATATTTACCTTTTATGCCTTCCTTTATCAATGGCTGACAAATACAATCAAGAATTTCAGTTAAATCAACAAGGTTTGCTTCTTCTTGCATTAATATGCCCTGCGCGACCATATTTCCGACACTTTGCTCAACCTCGCCATATGTATTTAACGAAAAATCTATATTTTCCATAACGGTATGATAGGCAATACCTTTCGCTCTTGCATCAACTGAATACAAATGTGGCACATATGCCGACGAGTCTTCTTCGGTTTTATTAAGTTCCGTAACTGTATATTTAGGGCTGAGTTTAGTTGCCTCGCTGTGCTTGTAACGATACGAAAGGACTTTGTCAATCGCCTTTGTATAAGCTGGCTCGGCCTCGTTAAACACAATAGTCGGCAAAAGTTCAATCGGAATATTGATTTTCGGGCATTCAATAAGTTCACCTAAAGCGAATTTAATCGATTGGTCGCGCGTGGCCACATAAGTTACGTAATCTAAAAAACTTTCGGCGTTGTAAAGCGATGAGCAATACGGAATTTTCATTTTTTTATTTTCTTTTACCGTTCCGCTTAAAAACAACATTTCCTTTGCGCGCGTCATCGCGACATAGAACAATCTAATCCCTTCTGCGATATTTTTTTTAGTACGGTTAATTTCAATCGCAGTATAGGCCAGCGAATTTATTTTAGTGCGGTTTTCCGTATTAAAAAGTTTTATGCCAATACCTAAATCACGGTCTATCACCACATCGCCACGGCTGCTACTTTTATTTGGCTTAGCGTTAATTTGACAGGCAAAAACAATTGGGAACTCAAGCCCTTTGCTGCCGTGAATAGTCATTATATGAACAGCGTTTCCATAATCCAACTTTATATCCAAACTTGTGGGACGTTTTAATTTATCAAAATATCTCAAAAAATTCCCAGTACTTTCGCTTGCTTTTTTACCCGAAAGCGACGCAATAAAACACGTTAAATAATAATATTCAGCCCTACCATCGGGCTTCGACAGCACATAGGCATCAAAACCGCTTTCGGCAATAATTTCGTTTAACAACGTGTTAATGCTCATATAAGATGCTTTAAAACGCCAATCGGAAATTTGAGATAATGCTTTATGACACTTTTCGGCCAGCAAACCTTCTCCATTTGCAATGAGCTTTGTAGCGTCATATATTGACAAATTTACGTCAGTGTTTTTTCTAATTTCGTTAAGTTCATTTTCATCAAGTCCGCCAAAATATGACAATAAATATCCTGCAAAAGCTATATCAATATATTGATTATCAATTACCCTTATTAAGTTGACTAAAATCTTTTTATTTCCCTCGCCAACATCTTTATCAAAGCCATCGGAAATATACGGAATATTATTATCTCTTAGCGCGCGCAGAAGTTGCTCCGCTCCGTCCGAGCGTGACCTAAATAAAATTGCGATATCTGAAAACTGCGCTTTTTTTAGCCCTTGCTTTGAATTAACCGTATAGTAACCGACAATTTCTTTTATTTTTTTAGCTATGCACTTACCTTCATAGTAGGCAGCTTTTTTTTCATCAGACACTGTTTCCAAATGGTTTTTAACACTATATATGCCATTTGTGGCGCACTTTTCAATTTCGTCGCCAATATAATACAAATTTATTTCAACGTCGTGTCCGCCATTATCTATGAAATCATCATCGTCACTGATAAATTTACATTCAGTTTTATAGTCAAGCCCCGACGTATCCTCCGTCATAATAACGCCAAAAAGCTTGTCAACAAATTTAAGTATTTTCCCCTGACTTCTAAAGTTTTGGGTAAGCTTTCGATTTGTCCCCTTTAAACAATTTTGCTTATAATCGGCAATTTTATCTAAAAAAATCTTCGTATCGGCATTTCTAAACGCGTAAATGCTTTGTTTACTATCACCGACCATAAAAACATTGTTTCCACTTGAAATTTTTTGTAAAATCGCTTCTTGCAGAGGATTAATATCTTGATACTCATCTACAAAAATAAAAGAAAACCGTTTTTTAATTTCCGTGCATGTTGTTTCATCTGAAAGCAATTCAATCGCTTTTTGCGATAAGTCTAAAAAATCAAGTTTGTTTTCTCTTAACTTAAACTCGTCATATCTAATTTTAAATTCACTAACCAAATACAATAACTCGTTAATTAAATTTGCGCCCTCAACTAAATCGCAAGACGAATAATCTACGCAACAATTTTTTTTCAAGTCGTCATTAAGCTTTTTTATAGCCGCCCGCAAAGTTGAAACAGCCTCAAGCGTATCGATATCCAAAACGTCTTCCGTGTTAGGTGGTTTTCGTTTTGCGGGCATCGAGTTGATGGCGCTTTCAACATCTTTTATAGACTTAATGCTTTCAATAATCGCAAGCTGTTCAAACAAAGTACCTATCCATTCTTTTTGTGGCTTAATTTTAGAAAAATCAATGCCAATAACGGCTTTTTCCAAAGCAACTTTATACTCGGCGGCAATGTTTTTATAAAAGTTCACAATTAAGTTTTCATATTCAGCATCGCGCGCTCCAAGCATTATGCGTTTTTTGATTTTGTCAATAAACTCATTAGGATTAGGGTTAATATAAATATTGTCATAAAGTTTTAAAACAGTATCCGCTATTGAGTCGTCGGATATTAATGTGCTAAGCCGCGCGACAAGCTTTAGATATTCAATATCGCCTTGCTCGTATTGACAATTAAGCAAGTCATCGATAATATTTCTTTTAATTAAATTTGCCTCTTCGTTGTCAAGCTGTTTAAACGACGCGTCTATGCGCAAACTTTCAAAGTTTTCTTTAATCAAATGCGAGCAGAAGCCATCAACAGTTGAAATATCGGAAAATGGAATACTGTCAATTTGTTTTTTAATTTGTTCGGTGTCTAGCGCATTTCCTTGGTCGTCAACGCCGTTTTTGGCATAACGGTATAATTCATCAATAATTTTGGCGCGCATATCGCCTGCCGACGCTATCGTGTATGATAAAACCAATACACTTTCAATCGGAACATTTTTAAGCAAACAATCGGTAATTTTTTTTACCATAACGGTGGTCTTTCCGCTACCAGCCGAGGCCGACACCAAAATATTGCCTTCCGTATTAAAAATATTTTGTTGTTCATTAGTCCAATTAGTCATCGTCAAGCACCTCGCAATCAGACTCAATATACTCGCCGTTATTAAGTTTTTTAAAATCGACAAAGCTTATTTTAGGAAATGTTTTTCTAACATATCTTGCATTTGAGTCAAATTCGCAAATGGATTTAAAATCACAAAAATTACACACTTTCTCAAGAGGGCTAGCCGAAATATTGCCATCAAGAATTTCCTTAATGGCCTGCTGAGTTAGGCTTTCAACGTACTTGCCTATTTCGTCAAAATCCTCACAAGAAAGCGTGTATGACGATTTACCCAACGTTCCGTCTTTGTTTATAGATACAGGAAAAACTTTACTTTTTGAACTTTCTAAAAGGCCATTATCCATTTTGGATAAAAGTTCAATATTGCTAGTAACAATGCCCGACATTTTAAAGCGTTCGTCGTTGATTTTTTTAAACCCGACAGTGACTGGCATATAAATCAAACCGCACGGAAATGTTCCAATACCGCTTTTTTTAACAGAAATCATATAAAGTACGGGCTGAATACATTCGCCATTAAAAATTTTATTGGCAGTAAGTTTTTTTTCGCTACTTTTATAATCGATAATAGTAAAATTATCTTCAAATTTATCAATGCGGTCAATCGCTCCTTTAAGTGTAAACGAACACTTGTTTACATTGACGCTAAATCCGTCGCAATCATCGCCTTTTGATTTTTCACCTACTTTAAGTTCCGTAAAATAGGGTTTAAAGTCGGAATTTGCAATTTGCCTTTGCACACCCTGACAAATTAATGACACATCGTGCTTTAAACGATTAAATGCGCTTTTAAAAATATTTGCATTAAAGCTTTTATAAATATCATCGCATACAAGGTTATCGATAGTGTGATTTGAAAAATTATCCACCTCGTCGGCAGTCGCCGACAAATAAAGTTTGGTTTTCAAAAACTTATCTAAAACAGCGTGTATTATGCTGCCTGTATCACGGCTTTTCAGTTCGCCCTCGCTTCTTTGCAACAGCGATAAACCATAGCTTAGATAATATCGATACGGACAACTAAAATATTTTTCCAATCTACTCGCGCTAAAAGTATTTTTATGTAAAAGCGTACTTGAGTCATTTATTTTTTTTATGTTATCCATTGGAACTAAATACTTATTTATCTTCATTTTCTGAAAATCCGTCAGCAGCGAATATGCCGCATTATAAGGTTGCATATTCACCGGAATTGGAGCTTCATTAGCCACATTACCCAAAAGTTCATAGTATGTATTTTTTAGTGTAGAAAATTTGTACGCGTATAAATTTGCTCTTTCAGCGCTTGTAAGTGTAGAATTATCTATAAACTGCTCATCTAAAATTGGCTTTATTTCAAGCGGGTTTCCCTGTTCGCTAAAAAGCGACGACAGTTGCGTTAAAAGTTCCGAAGGCAGTATTTTAGTTATTCCGTTACTTTCCGAATAACTTATATAAAGCATATTTTTATGTTTCAATAAAAGTTGAGTTAAATAAAATAAATTTCCTATATTATTTTCTTTTTTTGTTGGACACAGGCTTAATCCTGCATTAACTAAGGCTTCTTCTTCCTTTGAAGCAATAACAGCAGTATCGCCAACTGTCAGAGGTATTTTGCCTTCATTTGCTCCCAACATAAACATTGCTTTGACATCGTCATACCTACTTTCTTTAATTTCACCTACAAAAACGCTGTCAACGTATAACGGCACAAGCGCAACTTTTACATTTGAAAAAACGCCCTCTATAAGCTGAATAAAAGAAAATAAACTGGTTTCCTGTTCACCCAAAGTCAAATTCATTTCAAACAAAATTTCGCCTAATTTCCCTTCAATTTGGCGGTTTACGCGCACGAACACTTCACTTTTACCTTCTTCAAGACGCTCAATTAAATCAAAAAAACCGCTTACCGATAAAAACTTTTCAACCGCTCCAATGTAACTTGACACCTTGTCTTTGGGTTTATCGACAAACGGCTGAACAAACTTATTTACTTTATCAATAACTTTTTTTGCATTTTCAATTTCAGCTTCCTCGCCTTGCGTAAATGGTAATATCGCTGCATTTATCGAATACTTTAAGCAATAGTTTTCAAATAGAAAAACCGAATTTATGCCGTCTTCATCAAAATAAAAAAGTGGATTTTTAATAAAATCTAAAATTGCGCTAACCCTAAAATTTTGTTCTGCAACGCGTAAGGCCGATACTAAAAATCTAACTGAGGGTTGTTCATAAAAATACTCTTTCTTATCAATAAAGTACGGAATTTCAAAGCGCGAAAATATGTTTTGTATTGGCGCAATATAATCGTCCATATCGCCGACAACTAAGCTAATATCACAATATCGATAGCCTTTTTCAACAATAAGCCATCTTATATTTTTAGCTACATTTTCCACTTCGGAATTTATGTTAGGCGCAACGCGAAGTTGAATTTCGCCCTTAATTTCAACAGGCTTGCTGTTGGCGTATGAAAACAAGTTATCACAAATAGCTTTTTTGTATGGCAAAAGGATTTCTTTATTTGAAAGTATTTCAACTTTTTGAGAATGTAGTTTGCAAAGACAAATTATTTTATTTACAGCGCGTGGCGAATAAAGCCTAGAATTCGGCGCATCGGCGCATTGAGTTGCAAATCCGAAAGTAACTCGACGAGCGTTAGCAATTAATTTTTCAATAATATCATACTGAGGCGAGGTAAACTCACTGAAGTCACAAATGTAAATATTAGTTTCCGAAATGCCATTCATTTGAGGCAAAAAATCTGCAAAGGATTGAAGCCTTGTGCTACTATCGGAGTGTCGTCCCTCAAGCAAAACCAAATATTTATTGTAAATTAGCGCAATGTCAATAAGTTTTTGTTTTAATCTACTGTCTGAAAGTGGAAGTTCTGTCAATTCAAGTGACGTTGGCGATAGTCCGCTGTTTCTAACAGATGTCAAGACGGCATACATTTCTCGAGCAAAACCATTTTGCGTAGCCGCTTTTCGATAAACGGTAAGTTTATCTTCAACCAATGTAACCGCGCGTTTTAAAAGCATAACCGAACCTTCGGGCGTTAAACAACGTTTTATACGATTTTTTAGGCTTTTTGCCGCGAACCTAGTAAACGACATAACTTCAATATTAAACGAACCCGAAATATCAAGTTTTGATAAAATATTACGTTCAAGCGAAAGCGAAAACTTATCTGGCACTATCACCACGTTTCTCCCCTCGCTCTGATGTAATTTCAGTTCCCTAAGCACACCGACAAAGGCCTGCTCATAGGTATTTGATTTTATCAATTTAACGCTCATAATTCCCTCTTTCATTATTTTAACAGCATTTTGTTATATTTGCAATTAAATACGCGCGCGCGTTTTACTAAATTATTATATTAGTTGCAAAATAGTTTTGAAATTTAAATTGTGTATGCTATAATAAAACAATTAATATCTGTACGATACGCGTAACAGTGCAAAATGAGGTTTTAATGAAAAAATTAATTTTACTACTTATATGTTTTGCTATGGTATTTTCGCTTTCTGCGTGTAACAGCGCTGTAAGTCCGCAACTGATGTTGCAACGCAACTGGCTTATTGATTGGAGCGAAGCTCAACCAGATATGAGTGAACGATTAAGTTATGAAGCCAAACACATTAACGGCATAACTGGCTCATATGTGCAAACTTTTAAAAAGATTGACAACACAGCCGTCACAGTTTGTGACAAAGAATTTAAGGATATTAAAGCCTATATGGTTGTGTCCGAGCTTAAACTGGCAAACGATATAGTTACAGACACTGTATTGTTTTCGGCAGGCAGCACTGATTTTCAAATATATCCGCCACTTGCCAGCGAGCGTGTTTCGTTTATCGGCGGTAAGTATAAAACTGAACGTATTTTGTATAACGGCAATAAAGCTGACCTGTACATAACAAATACTAACGGAGTTCAAGCCGATACTCAAAAACAAGTTATTGAATTACCGTCGCCCTACTATGACAATTTGCAGCTTTACACAATATTACGCGCGGCGACATTAAGCAGCAAATTTTCATTTGGATTTAGCATATATGTACCGTCCGAGGCGCAAATGGTCAAATTATCATGCGCATATGCAGGCGTTGAAAGTGTACCTAGTTTATTTTCGGTTGGTGGAATTGCGCAATCATATAATTGCACAAAAGTTTCATTGACGCGCAATCAACAAGTTACAGGCTCGTCAAGTTTTGCATATTTTAGCAACACATTCAAGCAAGGTGGCTACTCGTATAATCAAGTTGCGGTTAAAATTTTAGAAGGAAATATGACTTATACGCTTAAAAATATTGAAACTTTTTAACCAAATTTTATACAATTAAATTAAACATAAATAAGCCTTCTATGACAAACAACATAGAGGCTTATTTTTAATATCCTATAATAATTAAACATTTTCATAATACAAAAAATATTGTCATATACTTTTATGAGGTAGTTATGGCAAGTTTTCATTTTAATCCTAACAAAAATTTAATAATTGTAAACAATATCGCGCATAGAAGCGAACCATTTTCCGTTGAAGAAAACGACGGACATTTAATTGTTAATATTCTTTCTGAAAATACCGACGACGAAAGTTATGTACCCGCCATTTTTGCTGTAATTTCAATAAAAAACAAAGTAATTAGTCTTTATGGAAACATAAAACTAATTAAGTGGAGCAATGATAATTTTGAAGTTCTATTTAATCTCGAACCGATAACATATTATGCTTCGCCAACAGCCATCGCTCAGGAAAGCTATTCGGGACGAGGGCTTGAACATATTGTTACCTTGTATCGTGACCGCTCAATGCAACTTTTATTAGAGTGTAATGGCAAAGTAGCAAATTTTAAAATTTCGCACAACATACGTAACGCAAAAATACTTTTACAACCAACATCATTAGGATTTTTGTCAATTTTAACCGCCGACGCTGACTTTGATAAGGAATATTTATGTTTAGTGCTTTATGATGGTAAATATGAAAAACTGTTTGAAGATGTCGCTGATAAAATAAGTTTCACGCAAAATTCATTTATTGTTACGTCGCAACTAAGCGATATGTTGTCGCGCAAATCCGAGATATCCTATACCTTTATTGATGGCTGTTTTAAAATTACAAACAAACGATTTACCTATGGACACGAAAAAGATTATCCACAAGAACTTATACCCTATCTATTTTTAGAAGCTTTGCAAGCAGGCGACGATGTTTCGGCAAAAGGCTACTTAAGCGATGACTTATCCGATATGCTATCACATTTTAAAACTTTTTTTGGAAACTTTACCAAAATCGAATGTCCTCAATATCAAACTCTGCGAAAAAACGATTTAACCAAAGTAGCTTTATTATATTCGTGCGATAAGCCAATTAACCAACCAAAGTTTTTTTCATTTATGATGGAAGATAGCAAAATAACAAATGTATCCGACTGACAATAAGTAAAATCGCTTACGAACACTAGTTGTTCAACTTAGGCTTTCTTGCTTAAAATTACAAGCTATATTAAAGGTGTTTTACAAGCAAAAACTCCGCAACAAATATACGGAGTTTAAAATTAATTATTATACAATGAGCATTATTTTAATTTTTTGTTTACAAAATTTAATTATACCGCATATTAAATTTGTTAATATTACTTTCATTAAATTCGACTTCTGCTTACACCTTAATTAAGCCTAACCTTTTTTTTACTTGTCGTTTCTGCGCCCAAACATTGCAATATAACGCAATAAATATAAAAACGACAATGCAAAACTCATAACATAAGTTTTCGCGGCGGCGTTTAAAACCTCTTTTATTTTGCTTTCGTCCGATACGGAAACTATTTCAAGTTTAAGAAGTTGCTCCCTTGCGCGGTTGCTAGCATTATACTCGACAGGCAATGTAACAAGAGTAAATAATGTATAAACGGCATAAAAGCCCACTCCAACAAAAAACATTATGCTACTAAAAACGTTGCCATACCCTAAAAACATTTCCAAAACCAAACCTACTACAATTAACGGAAGGCTAAATCTACTTGTAAAATTACAAACAGGAACTAGCGCTGTTCTAATTTTCACAAACGCATAGTCATCTGCGTATTGAATAGCGTGACCCACCTCGTGCGCGGCAACACCCAACGCTGATACCGATTGGCTTTTGTAAACCATTTCAGACAAACTGACTGTATTTGTACGTGGGTCAAAATTATCCGTCAAATTGCCCCGACAAGGTACGATTTTAGTATCATATAAACCAGCGCTGTCCAAAATTTTACGCGCGCACTCTGCGCCCGTATAGCCACTTGACGAAATAATGTTTGAATAGCGTTTAAAAACAACATTCGTTTTCCCGCCTACTATCAACATAATAATGATAGCTGGCAACAAACACAAAGTTACAATAGTATATAAATCCATTAATGACCTCTTAAATTAATCTATTAGTGAATATTATATACTAAATTTACAATTAATTCAAGCTATTAATTAAATTCCGCGATTTTTAATATAACGCTTAACCTAAAAAAATTAGTATTTATTACAAAAATATTGCCTATTTGGCACTTGTAAATTATGAAACTTCTTTAATTTCTTTTTTAAGCGCCGCAACCAATCCGATAATCTCATCTTGATTAATTCCAAGCCTTTCCAATTCCGACTTAAATTGTTTTTCAGGCTCGTTGCCATTTGGTGTCAGCTTTATGCCAAAATCCTTATATAAAAGACGTTCAATTTCAAGCGAGGTATTCGCGACAACGCTTTCCATATTAAGCGCGTCCTTATCAAAGTGATATCTTTCCCTAATTTCCTCATACGAATTAGCCCACTTAGCTTGAAATATTTTAAGGCGTTCGATTTCAAGCGCGTACTGAAGTTTTAAATCTGCCGACATATCGCTAGCTTTTTCGGTGGCGGCAACTAAAACTTTTTTTATTTCATTTTCTCGTTCAGTAAAAACTATAATTTCTTTATGCAAGCGTTCATTTTCTGCTTTCATTTCGTCAAAGCACTGTTGTTGTTCAAAAAAACGTTTGTCATAGTCATCTCGTTGAGTTTTAATAAAGCAATCGACTTCATTTCTACCATATCCCTTTCGTTTTAGCGGAAATTGTAAAAACTGTTTTTTATTTAAGCGCGCCATAAGGCCTCCTTCCAAACAATATCAATACTATTGTGTAGCAAGGAGGCCTCAAAGTCAATGCGATAATATTTAGTTAATAGGCGTACTTTGTCGTAAAATGTATAAAGAAAGGCTATTTATTGGTTTGAGATTTCATAAGTTGTTTTTTAAGTTCATACAAATTATCTGACAAGTCGACTTTGTACTCTTGCGGGTTGACCGTGCGCAGATATTCGGGGTAAAACTCTTTCAAGCCATTGTCTGCGTGCGTGGCGATTTCCTCAAGTGATGGAAATTTATAAACGACCTCGCCATCTTTAATAATATCAACCATGACATCGCGCATTGAATAGTTTTCCAATACTGTTTTTTTCCAAATTTGTTCGGGGTGATAAATTGTAAGTGGTTTAGTTGTATCGAAAACGTCATCTTTTAAAGCGATTATATCGGCAACGGCATAGTTGTTTTTATTGTAAATTCTAACCAAACGCTTTATACCAGGGTTAGTAATTTTAGCAGGCGTGTCAGACAGCTTAATTTTAGGTACCATAACGCCATTTTCCTCAATCGCGCAGAGTTTATATACGCCGCCTAATGTAGGATTGCTGTGACTGGTAATTAATTTCGTTCCAATTCCGAAAACGTCAATTTTGGCTTCCTGAACGCGAAGGCTTGTCAAAACTTCCTCATCAATGTCGCCCGACGCGAAAATCAAAGCATCTTTGTAACCCGCATCATCCAACATTTTTCGAGCTTCTATACTAAGATATGCAAGGTCGCCGCTGTCAAGACGAATACCTAATGGCTTATATCCCTTGGCAGTTAGCTCGTCAAAAACCTTAATAGCATTTGGAACTCCGCTTTTTAAAGTGTCATAGGTGTCAACTAAAAGCAAGCAACCAACGGGATAAATCCTTGCGTATTCCCTAAATGCGGTCAACTCATCAGGGAAACTCATAACCCAACTGTGCGCGTGCGTCCCCTTAACTGGAATGTTAAACATTGCGCCGCTCATTACGTTAGATGTGGAACGACAACCGCCGATATATGCTGCGCGAGCGCCATATATGCCAGCGTCAGGGCCTTGTGCGCGACGCAGACCAAATTCTAAAATTTGCGCCTTTGTATTTTGCTTAAGTCTTGTTGCCTTCGTTGCAATTAAAGTTTGATGGTTCATAATGCAAAGAACCGCAGTTTCAATTAATTGCGCCTGAAAAAGTGGAGCTCTAACAGTCAATATCGGCTCGTACGGATAAATAATTGTCCCCTCTGGAACGGCATAAATATCCCCTGTAAATTTAAGCGTTTTTAATGCGCCTAAAAATTCCTCATCAAAGGTATTAAGCCCACGAAGATATGCAAGTTCTTCCTCGCCGAAATTGAGGTCCTTAATATACTCGACAACTTGTTGCAAACCTGCTGTCATAGCGTAATTAAGATGACTACCGCCTCGATAAAACACATCAAAAACGGCAACATTGTCGGCCATACCGCATTTTTGGTAGCCGTTCATCATTGTTAGTTGATAAAAGTCAGTTAAAAGTGTTAAGTTTCTCATAGTACCTCTAGTTGTTATTGTCGAGCATAGCCTGAACTTCAAGACGTACTCGCTCGTGTTCTATTTTTTTCAAACCTTTAATGTAATGCAGAATGCAGATAATAATCCCCAAAGGAATAACTATACAACACGTGATTTTTGTTACAAGCAACCCGTCGACACGCATAAAGTCCATAATGAGCCTAACCGAGCAGTACCACGACAGATAAAGCGGAGCAAAAATGCCTTCAACTTTTATCTTTTTCCAAAAGAAGAAAAACATCATCGAGCCACAAAAGTTTATAATTGATTCATAAAGAAAGGTCGCTTGAAACCACGCGCCCTCTGCCTCGATAAACACGGCGAAAGGAAGCGTAAATAGCTTAGGATTAGTTACAAGTTGGCCGTAAGCCTCTTGATTGCAAAAGTTTCCCCAACGCCCAATACTTTGACACAACAACAAAATCGGGACGCAAATATCAAATATTAAGCCTACGCTTACCTTTTTGCGTTTGCACCAAACAAGGCCACCGATTATGCCGCCTAATATGCCGCCATAAATTGTAACGCCACCATCCCAAATAGCGATAACATTAATAAAATCATCCCACGATTTAATCGGAAAAAAATCATACGTCGAATTATTTGCAACTACATAAACCAACCTTGCAAAGATAACGGCAGTTGGTATTAGCCATAAAAACAATTCCAAACTATCATCGCTTGAAATACCTTTTTTCTTACACATTTTCATTAAAATAAATAAACCTAAAACCATAGCAGAAGTAAGGATAATACCATACCACTTCACTGAAATTTTCCCAATTTCAAAAGCAACAGGATTTATTAATAAAAAATTTAACATACTCACTCCGTTTAAAATTAAATTCAAAATGCGTTTTCTATGATGTTTTAATTAAAATCGCAAGATTTTATTGCTACGATATTTTAACCGCTTGTATTTACAACTTTCAAAAAAATAAACAACGCTTGTATTTATAATTATTAATTAAAAATATATAAAAACAAAAAAATTTAAATTAGTAAAACAATTTAATAATTTATATTATTTCCATTAAACATATCAACATAATAGACGTTTAAATTTTAACAACTTTTGCGCCGTCTTCCCTAATATTTAATTTAAATATATTTTCTTCACCGAAAACTGGCTTTAAATTATCAATATAGCTTTGTGAACAGGCTTTTTCAACAAATGAGAGAATTGTACCCATAAAGCCGCCTCCGTGAACTCTTGTCGCTAAAACACCATTTTGACGCTTAGACAAAGCAAGCGCAAGTGGAATACGTTGCGACTTATCAAACTCGGCGTAACAATTTTGAAGCAACGTGTAACTGCTTTCGCCACTACGCTGTATTACTTCCATAAGGCCGTTCAAATTTTTATTGACAATACATTCAACAGCCTCGTCAATTCGTTCATTTTCATCATAGTAGTGCATCGCCCTAAGCAATGCCCGTCCGCTAACCTTAGTTTGTAATTCGGGCAGCCATTTAAAAAAGTCGGATTTGTCAACAGCGCGCAACGTCGTTTGATTAAAACACTTTGCAACAGACTCCATTTCATAGCGAATTGCCGAGTAGTTTTCAGTCAAATCGCTGTGGTCGCCACCACAATTTACAATAATAATATCCACATTATCAAACGGCCACTTAAAACTTTCCACAATAGGATTTTCAATATCTTTAAAATCTATTTTAGATATGCCGCCAAGCGCGATAGCCGACTGGTCCATTAAACCGCAAGGTTTTCCAAAATATTCATTTTCAGCAAATTGCGACGCAATAGCTTTTTGCATTTTAGTAACTTTCCCGTCGTTGTAAAGTACATTAAAAATTTCAGCAATAAGAACCTCAAAAGAGGCCGAAGATGAAACCCCCGCGCCTTTAAACACATTACTTATCATTGTTGCCGAAAAACCACCAATTTTAAAACCTTGGTCTTGAAACCACCTCGCAACGCCCTTAACAAGCGCAAGACTTGTGCCCTTTTCCCCTTCAATTTTGTTCAATTTTGAAAGACTTACACAAAATACAGGATATCCACATGACGCAATACAAACTTCATCATTAGATGATGGCGACACAAAAGCTAGTGTATCAAGAGAAATTGCAGCTGTCAACACTTTGCCATTGTTGTGGTCAGTATGATTGCCTATGACTTCAATTCGTCCCGAAGATGAAATAAAAAAACCATTATCCGAAAACCTTTCTTTATGCTCAAAATAAAGTTTTTGATACCTATCGGCTTGCGCGCTTATGTCGTCGCCATATAGCCCGTTCACCGCATTTGTGATATTTTTGGCATTTAGGATAAAGTTTCCATTAAATAAATTTTTCATATATACCCTTATTCTGTTGCTTAATTAATAAAAATCCTATAAAATAAATTAAAACAATAAACAATATAGCAAATTATATTTAAAATAGTTATAAATTTTATTATATCACATTAGATTTAAAAGCGCAATTAATGCGTACTTTTTTTTGATTAATAATGGCAAATAAAGTTTTATAAATACAAACAATCGTATTTTACATAAAGTTGATGTAGCTGAACGCGAAATATATTAAAATTGTTTTATAAAATTGTGTTTTTTTGTGCTTAAGATTTATATTTCAGATACATATAACAGAGAGGAGCTTTAGTATTACTATGGACAATAAAATCGCGCAAGTTATCGAGGAACTTTTATATTATGCTGGTCAAAACCTTGATTTTTATTATGAAAACACCACTTTTTGTCGCAATCAATTACTTGACTTATTAAAGGTTGATGAGCCTGCTGAAATTGCCTGCGATAAAAATCGTCCATTACAGGAGTTATTGGATATTGCCGTTTCGTACGCGATAGAAAAAAAGCTATGTAAAAATGAGGAAGCATTGCAATTTGAAACTCGTATTATGAGTTTTCTAACGCCATCTCCCTATCAAGTAATAACGACTTTTGAGGATTTAGCTATTTTAAATACTAAAAACGCAACAGACTATTTAAATAAACTATCTATAAACAGCAATTACATTCGTATGGCTGATATTGATAAAAATTTGCAATGGAAGGTTGAGCGTCCTGAAGGCGATTTAATGATTACCATTAATTTAGCAAAGCCCGAAAAAGACCCTAAGCAAATTGAACTTGCTAAAAAAGCGCCTCAAATTGGATATCCCAAGTGCGCGTTATGCGCCGAGAACGTAGGTTTTTGCGGCTCGGAAACCAAGGCGCCCCGACAAACATTACGTACCATACCGATTGAGTTGAATGGAGAGGAATGGCACTTCCAATTTTCGCCGTACGTTTATTTTGAAAATCATTGTATTGCTTTGTCGAAAGAGCATCGTCCAATGACGGTCGATATTGACGCGTTTAAGAGAATGTGTGATTTTATTGAATTGTTTCCACATTATTTTATTGGCTCAAACGCCGCGTTGCCGATAGTTGGAGGCAGCATATTATCGCATGACCATTATCAAGGTGGTTCAAAAGTGTTGCCCGAACTTAAAGCGCCAATACGCAAACATTTTGCGCACCCTGCTTTTCCAACAATAAAGCTAGGCATAGTAGACTGGTATAATTCGGTAATTAGATTAGAAGCCTTTGATAGAAATGACTTACTTGTAGCGGTTGGCCACCTTATTAACGAATGGTCAAACTACACCGATAAAAAGGTAGATATTGTCGCAAAAACAAAGGAGCAACATAATGCCATTACACCGATAGTGCGGTTTAACGACAAAAACGAATATGTAATCGACCTTATATTGCGAAATAATCGCACCGACAAGGAACATCCGTATGGCATTTTCCACCCTGCCGAAGATTTGCACAACATTAAAAAAGAAGGTATCGGTATTATTGAGGCTTGCGGTTTATTTATACTTCCCGGAAGGCTTGCAGAAGAAGCGTTTAACATTCGCGATTATTTAACAGGTAAATTGGCGCTAAACTTTAAGGAGCTTGCAAACCCTAGCCACCCAATGAGTAAACATCTTGGAATGATAGCCCAACTAGCAAACGATTATGGAACAAATTTAAAAGATGATGATGTCGAGCAGTATGTCATTGACTACATTAATAATGCTTGCGTCAGAATTTTAGAATCCACCGCTGTGTTTAAAAACAACGAAAAAGGTCAAGAAGCATTTAATAAATTTTTATTAGAATGTGGCTGTTCTTTCTTATCATAAATATAAAATTAAAAAACGCGGTTAAACAATTAACCGCGTTTTATTTTTTGCTTTTTTAGTTTATATAAGATTTTTTATACAATTAAAATATTTTACCTAATATTTAACTTTTATATCAAATTACATCTCAATGCGTGTTCGTAGCGCCGTAGTCAAAGTCATTTCATCGGCGTACTCAATAACACTCCCCTCGGGCAATCCACGCGCAATTCTCGTGACTTTAATGCCCAGTGGTTTAATAAGCCTAGCAAGATACATCGCAGTTGCCTCGCCCTCTACATCAGGATTTGTCGCAATGATAACTTCAGTAACGCCGTCTAACCTCGAAAGCAAGCCCTTAATATTAATGTCGTCGGGTCCAATATGGTCAATCGGGCTAATTACGCCGTGCAACACGTGATAGACACCTCTATAATCCTTAACTTTTTCAAGCGCGCTTATATCCTTAGGTTCTTTAACGACACAAATAACTGACTTGTCGCGAGTGCTACATAATTCACAAATATCCGAGTCGGTATAATTGCCACAAATAGGACAAAATCGAACATTCTTCTTAACTTCTCTTAAAGCGTCAATTAAACTTTCAACCTCGCCTTCACTACGCGTCAAAATAGAATACGCATACCTTGCAGCCGTTTTTTCGCCGACCCCGTCAAACTTTGTAAATTCACTTATCAGCCTAGCTAGAGGCTCAATATATTTCATTAAAGCAACCCGCCCATACCGCCTGCCATAGGACCAAGCACTTCTTGCGAAAGTTCATCAACCTTTGACAACGCTTCGTTAAATGCGGCAATAATCAAATCTTCAAGCATTTCAACATCGTTAGGGTCAACTGCATCTGGTTTAATTTTAATTGAAGCGACAGTTTTATTGCCAAGCAAAGTAACATCAACCATACCGCCTGCGCTACCAACAACTTCTTTTGAAGCAAGTTCTTCCTGCGCTTTAGCCATATCCTGTTGCATTTTTTGCGCTTGTTTTAAAAGCTGTTGCATATTGCCCCCGCCGAACCCGCCACCTTGAAAACCTTTACTCATTTAAAATACCTCCTAATATTGAAAAAACATAATTTATTTACTTTAATACTATTTTACAATTTTTAAATCACTTTCTCCAAACACTTCTTTCAAGTTCCGAACAACTGTTTTTTCGTCGTCGCATTCAGCATCGATTACTATTTTTATACGATACGATTTGCCCGTTAACTCAAACAATTTGCTTTCGATTTGAGTCAAATTTTCTTTAATTGAAACCAAAATTGCATCGGTATCTTTAGCAAAAATCACAGCCAACACGTCATCTTCGACAAATTTTGCAGTTTTAGCCTTGTTCATCGGAATTCCAACGACATAGTTTTTATCGCTACCAATAAGCTCGGTTTGGCAAAAAGTCCACAAAGAATGCGCGTCTAAATCAAACTCTTTCACGGTTTTATTGTTTTTTTTTCAGCCAACAAGTTACTTTGAATATGATTTACTTTCGTTTCAACAACAGTTAGCCTATCGGCCAACTCTTTTTGCCCCGTTTCGGTGGTTGCGCGGATTACGGCAGCCTCAATCATAATCCTAGGCTGAGTGCTATATCGTAATTCCACATTTATTCCATTAAATAAATCAATAAAAAATAGTAACCTAGCGCTATCAGCTTTCGCCGAAATAGCTTTAAGTTTACTGTAAATTTCATTGGGAAGTTTAAGCAAATCTGCCGAGTTATCGCAGTACTTAATATACAAAATATCACGCACATAATGCGAAATATCTTTAGCAAGTATTGCAATATTTTTGCCCAAATTAGAAAGGCGGTCAACAGTATTTAAAGCTGACGAGGTATCCTTATTGATAAGATTTTCGACAAGACCAATAATAATATTCGGGTCACTTGCGCCAAGCACCTCAAGAACATCTCGATAGGTAATGACCTCATCTGAAAACGATAAGCACATATCTGCAATCGACAAACTATCGCGAACACTGCCTTCGCCCGCTGTCGCTATCAAACTTAAAGCCTCATCTTCATACTTTTTGCCAATGTCATTAAAAATTATTTTAAGGTTTTGCGAAAGTTCGTCAACGCTTAACAGCTTAAAATCAAACCTCATACAGCGAGATAAAATAGTCGCGGGTAGCTTATGCACATCTGTCGTCGCCAAAATAAATACTACGTGCGATGGCGGTTCTTCCAAAGTTTTAAGCAACGCATTAAACGCGCTGGTCGTCATCATATGTACTTCGTCAATAATATAAACTTTATATTTGCCAATTACAGGTGGATATTTAACTTTTTCACGAAGGTCGCGAATTTCGTCAACGGTATTATTTGAAGCGGCATCAATTTCAATAATATCCATATTATTTGGATTTGAAAGTTCATTGCAGCACTCGCACTTTCCGCAAGGAGAGCCATTTAATGGATTAAGGCAGTTAATAGCTTTGGCAAAAATGCGCGCAACAGACGTTTTCCCTGTACCTCTAGTGCCGGTGAACAGATAAGCGTGGCTAATATTGCCCGAATTAATTTGATTAACTAATGTTTTTACGATATGTTTTTGACCGATGAGTTTATCAAAGGTGTCTGGACGATATCTTCGATACAATGAAATATGTGCCATTAAATCCGCCTATATAATAAGTAATATTAATATTATATAGCATTTGGGCGCATATTGCAATGATATTTTACATATTATTACTTAAATTTTTCTTTGCGACAAGCACAGCGGTATAGGTATAACGAATGTCCGAAATTAGGTTAGGACGCGAAACATTGTAGCTTAAAAGATTTTCAAGCATAGCGATTGTTGCAACCATTTCGACTTTAATTTTTGTAACAGAAATATTTCTATCTTTAGTGGTCAAATCGTCAAATTTGGCCTTTAACAACTTAATTTTGTTAGTTAAAACTGTTATTTCTGCTCGCGCGGTGTATTCGGTAAGTTCGGCGTTATCAAGCGCAATACTTATAGCATACAACTCATCAAATGTTATTTCGGCATATTTAAGAGTATCTAAAAGTTCGGATTTTTTATCCCCTTTGTACCATTGTAGGGGCAATTCTTTTATTATTATTTTATAGATACTTGCATTTTTTGAATTTAAACGTTTTAACACTGTCGAGGCCTCGTCCTCGCTACCATATACGCTAGATATTAAATAAAAACCATTATCCTTAATTGCGTATCCGCCTCCACCCATCTGCCTTAGCTCGTCAGCTGTCATACTTGCAATGCTTTCGGTTTCATAATAATCTAGCGATAACGCGTAATAAGTACTTGCGTTCCCTTTCTTATTTGGCGCGCGCGCGCCCGTGAAAGCAAGAAACCCGCTTCCGCTAAAAAAATCCGCCAAAAGAAATGTAATTGCAAAACATATTATAACTGAAAAAATTGCAAACGCGCCTACTTTATCTTTTTGTGACCTAGAGGTTTGCTTTTTAATTGCCGTCGCGACTGTTTGTTTTTGAGGCTTTACAAAGCGTCCATTTTCGCGCCAAAGATAATTTTTATATCTATACTCGCCATAATCCACATCATCGTCATTATAATTTGGCATAAAAAAATACAATCCTCCTTTTTTGGTGCTATGATAATTGTATCGCACCTAGAAGTATTGTATTCACAATTTAATTGACTATTGACAAAAAATGTTTTAAATGTAATATTATTAAAGCTCGCTAAACTGGATAACTTCCGTACCTGCCTCCTCAAAAATTTGACGCGCAAAATCGTCGGGATAGCCGTTTTTAAAAATTACTTTCGAAATTCCGCTATTGACAATCATTTTAGCGCAAATCACACACGGTTGATGAGTACAATACAACGTTGCCCCGTCAACTGAAACTCCAAGTTTTGCCGCTTGTATTATTGCATTTTGCTCAGCGTGAACAGCATAACAAATTTCTGCGCGAGTACCTGAAGCGATTTTTAATTGGTCGCGCAGACATTCGCCCTTTTCAACACAACTCGTAACGCCTGCGGGCGCGCCGTTATAACCCGTTGTCAAAATACGCTTATTTTTAGTAATGACTGCTCCAACCTGACGATTGCACCTAAAACAACTTGACCACGTAGACACAACCTCAGCCATATCCATAAAACGTTTATCCCACTTGTCCATAAGTCACCTCGAAATCATTTTGTAAAATAAAAGACCAATATAAGAAAATATAACTATTTCATATAAAACAATTTGTCAAATTTGCATTTTAATAAATTTAGCTTAAATATTGAATAGTTGGCAAATATCTAATTAGCAAAGCAAACATAATATTTAGTTTAATTAAACAGTATAAGTAAATCATACAACTTATATTATAATTATAACAAATGTAAACATTTTAATCAAACATTACATATCACAAAATTATAAATAGATTGAAAAATTTTAATTTGCATTTAACTAAAAAAATAACCGACATAACATATTACATACAAATCAAAAATAAGCTAAAATACATCAACTACTAAAACTGGGATAACTAAAAAAATAAAAAAATTTGTTAAAAAATATATGTTGATTTTTGCAAAAAAAAATCGTGATTTTTTTAATAAAATAGTGTTGACATATCTTTTAGGACAGTGTATAATATCGTTTAATTAGCAGTCATACAGTTTGAGTGCTAACAAATAAAAAGATAATAAAATCATATAGGAGGTATTCTATGACAATCAAACCGTTATTTGATAAGGTTGTAGTTAAGGCAATCGAAGCCGAGGAAAAAACAGCAAGTGGTATTATTCTTCCCGGCACCGCGCAAGAAAAGCCACAAATGGCCGAAGTAATAGCAGTGGGCCCCGGTGGGCTAATTGAGGGGAAGGATGTTACAATGCAAGTAAAAATCGGCGACAAGATTTTGTACAGCAAATATGCAGGCAGCGAATTTAAACTTGACGGCAAAGAGGTTATAATATTGCGTCAAAATGATATTCTAGCTATTGTAGAGAAATAGGAGGCATAAATGAGTAAAGAGTTTTTATATGGCGAGGAAGCTCGCCGCGCATTAGAAAAAGGCGTCAACACATTGGCTGATGCTGTAAAAATTACGTTAGGGCCTAAAGGCAGAAACGTTGTATTGGACAAAAAATTTGGTTCTCCATTAATCACAAATGATGGTGTTACTATCGCTAAAGAAATTGAATTGAGCGACGGTTTTGAAAATATGGGCGCACAGCTAGTTAAAGAAGTGTCTGTCAAAACTAACGAAGTTGCTGGCGACGGGACAACCACCGCTGCCCTATTGGCTCAAGCTATTATTCGCGAAGGTATGAAAAACGTAGCGGCAGGCGCAAATCCTATTATATTGAAAAAGGGAATTGCTAAAGCTACTGA
This sequence comes from Clostridia bacterium, assembly GCA_036654095.1. Classification (GTDB taxonomy): domain Bacteria; phylum Bacillota; class Clostridia; order Christensenellales; family CAG-917; genus JAVVSR01. Next base: position 30,519 of record JAVVSR010000010.1, on the reverse strand, counting down.
ATTTACTATTGACGAATTAAAAAAGATATCTAAGCCTATTGAAAGCAAAACATCAATCGCGCAGGTTGCGAGCATTTCTGCTGGTGACGACGAAATTGGCGTTTTAATTTCAGACGCTATGGAAAAAGTTGGCAAAGATGGCGTTATTACTGTTGACGAAAGCAAAACCATCAAAACAGAACTGTCTGTTGTTGAAGGTATGCAGTTTGACCGCGGTTACGCTTCACCATATATGATGACTAACCCCGATAAAATGGATGCCGTTTTAGATAATCCATTAGTTTTAATAACAGATAAGAAGATAAGCGTTTTTCAAGATTTGTTGCCAATATTAGAGCAAGTGCTAAAAGTTGGCCGCGGATTGTTTATTATTGCCGAGGATATTGAAGGCGAAGCTTTAACCGCTATTGTTTTAAACAAACTTAAAGGCGCGTTTAAATGCGTAGCCGTAAAGGCTCCCGGATTTGGCGACCGCAGAAAAGCTATGCTTGAAGATATCGCCATTCTCACAGGCGCAACCGTGATTTCAGATGAATTAGGATATGATTTAAAAACTGCAACGCTTGAACTTTTAGGCGAAGCTAAACTTGTAAAGGTTGACAAGGATAATACAACTATCGTTGATGGCGCAGGCGATACTGCTCAAATTAAAGGTCGTATTGGAGCAATTCAACATCAAATTACCGAAACTACTTCCGATTATGACAAAGAAAAGTTGCAAGAAAGACTTGCTAAGTTATCGGGTGGCGTCGCAGTAATTAGCGTTGGCGCAGCAACAGAAGTTGAGATGAAGGAGCGCAAGCTTCGCATTGAAGATGCTTTAGCAGCTACTCGCGCAGCCGTTGAAGAAGGCATTGTCCCCGGTGGCGGAATTGCATTGTTAAGCCTAGTAAAAGTTGTTTCTGCATTTGCCGATAAGCTTGATGGCGATGAAAAAACTGGCGCTAGAATTATCGTTCGCGCGCTTGAAGAACCTATTCGTCAGATTGCTAAAAACAGCGGTGTTGATGGCGGTGTCATTGTTGACGCTATTTTCCGCGCTAGCAAAGTAAACTATGGTTATGACGCGTTGAAAAATGAGTATTGCGATATGGTTAAACAAGGTATTCTTGACCCAACAAAAGTCACGCGTATTGCTTTGCAAAATGCGGCTAGTGTTGCTAGCACCCTATTGACAACTGAAGTTTTAATTTCTGACAAACCCGAGCCTACTCCTCCCGCTATGCCTCAAATGAACGACGGAATGTATTAAACCGTTACCTATTAGTTATTATATAATAAGGTACGAATTAATTAGTTATTATATAATAAGATACAAACTAATTAGTTATTATATAATAAGGTACAAATTAAATGGTTTTACAACAGTTTTACAATACTATTTAATTTAATGAAGCTACTCTAACCTATAAACTAGCTTTATACAATTTAATTACAAAGTAATTTAGCTACCACGCGCAAACGTGGTAGCTTTTTTTGTACACAATTAAACTAAATATTTGCGTATATTTTAATGTTTTGTTTTGATTGGTTTTTATAAAAAAAAATACGCCTGTTTTCCTAAAAAAATAAATGCGTGTTGCGCGCTATACTTTTTTTATATTTTAGTTAATCAATGGTAAACTTTTAAAAATATTTTACCGCCGAATTACATCAAATTTATTGTATGCCAACTATAAAAATTACAATATATTTATCATTGTGTTTAAAATTTAAATATATAAAATAAATATTTAATTATTTTTAAAAATATGTATTAATTTTATTGACAAAATTTATAGGATTACATATAATGTGCTAGTTAAATTTGTTTAGTATCTGTAAACTTATTACTTATCTACATCAAACCTTATAATTTTAAAGTTAAATGTAGCTAAACCCTATAAGTTTATTGTTTAATGGTACTAAACTTAAATATAGCATTGAAATATGATTTCAAGGAGGATATTATGGAAATCGGTTGCAAACTAAAACAACTTCGATTACAGTGCGGTTTTACTCAAGAGGAGTTGGCCGACCGCTGTGAACTTACAAAGGGTTACATAAGTCAACTTGAAAATGATTTGACTTTGCCGACCTTGCCTACATTAAGTGATTTAATGTTGGCGCTTGGTTCGGATTTGAAAACTTTTTTCAGCGAAGATACCGATGAACAAATTGTGTTTAAGGCTGACGACTTTATTAAAAAGGATAACATCGACCATCAAATTACTTGGCTTGTTCCCAACTGTCAGAAAAACGAAATGGAGCCTATTTATATTGAAATTCAGCCCAACTCGACTTTATCAAAGGATATGCCCCACGAAGGCGAAGAATTTGGATATGTTATAGACGGCGAAATTGAAATTGTAATTGGCGACAAAAAACACAAATGCCGAAAAAATGAAAGTTTTTATTATACAAGCAATAAAGTACATTATTTAATTAATAATACAAATAAAATATCAAAAATCATTTGGGTATCAAGCCCACCAACATTTTAGGAGAAACTATGGCAAACACAAACATTATTGAAATTAAAGATGTTTCAAAGGTTTATGATGGAAAAACCGTTGTCAAGAACGAGACTATCTCAATTAAGCACGGCGAATTTGTTACACTGCTAGGTCCCAGCGGATGTGGAAAAACCACGACGTTGCGAATGATAGCTGGGTTTGAAATGCCCGATTCGGGCAAAATTTTGTTTGATGGCAAAGATATAACAACGTTGCCACCACATGAGCGCAAGGTAAACACGGTATTTCAAAAGTACGCATTGTTTCCGCATTTAAATGTATTTAACAATATCGCCTTTGGTTTAAAATTAAAGATGATACCCGATGGCACGACGTACACCACAAAAAAAGGCAAAGTTTATGAAAATCTTCGCAAGCTGACCAAGGAAGAAATTGAAACGAAAGTAAACAAAGCCTTAAAGATGGTTGACCTTGAAGATTATGGCCATCGATATGTTGACAGTTTGTCAGGCGGACAGCAACAAAGAGTTGCGATAGCTCGCGCAATCGTAAACGAACCCAAGGTACTTTTGCTTGATGAGCCTCTAGGAGCGCTTGACCTTAAAATGCGTCAAGATATGCAAATTGAGCTAATGGATATGCACAAAAATTTGGGCATAACTTTTATATACGTAACTCACGACCAAGAGGAAGCCTTAACTATGAGTGATACTATTGTAGTTATGCGTGATGGCGAAGTTCAGCAAATTGGGACACCGCAAAAAATTTATGACGAACCCGCAAATGCTTTTGTCGCTGACTTTATTGGCGAGTCAAACATTTTTTCAGGCACGATGATTGACGATTATAAATGTTCGTTTATTGGCTATGAGTTTGAATGTGTTGACAAGGGATTTAAGCCAAATGAGCAAGTAGATATTATTGTACGCCCCGAGGATATTTATATAACGAAAGGCAAAGCCGTTGAAAAAGCAATGTTTTCGGCAGTAGTTGCGACCAGTATTTTCAAAGGTGACCACTATGAAATCGTTGTCGATGTAAACGGAAACGAACTTAGAATATTTGAAAATTCACAATGTCTAGTAGGTGAAGAAATTGGTATTTATATTAATCCAATCGAAATTCACATTATGCACAAAGCGCGCATAACCAATGAATATGAAACAGTAATGGGTGAAGCTGGCAAAGTTATGATATGTGAAAAAGAATTTCAAACAAACAGCAGTTTTGCGCCTGAAACCAAGGTTAAAGTTACAATTCCATTTGATAAAGTTGAAGTTTCGGACGATGAATCAGATGGTATCGTCGGCGCAGAAGTTGTTATGAGTATTTATAAAGGTAGCTATTATCAGGTTATTTTACGTACCGACTATGACTATGACTTCTTTGTTGACACTAACGACGACTGGTTAAAGGGTGACCGTGTTGGCATTTCAGTTAAACCCGAATACATTACTGTTGAGGCTCTCTAGAGGTAAAAAAATGGTAGAAAAAATTAAAAATTTCAAGTTTACGCGAAAAGTTTTTTCCTATCCGTATATGGCGTTTCTACTTTTATTTGTAGTAGTTCCATTGGCATTAATTCTTGTCAACGCTTTCATATACAACGGGAAAATTAGCTTTCAAAACTTTGCGGATTTCTTTACTGAAAAAGCAAGTTTAAGCGTTTTAGGCAACTCTATTTTAGTTGGCCTTGTTACAACTACCCTATGCCTCGTTTTAGGATATCCCGCCGCATACTTTTTGGCAAAATACAGCACTAGCAAAACTTTTGTGCTTTTATTTATTCTTCCGATGTGGGTGAACTTTCTTATTCGTACGCTCGCCACAAAAGCAATCTTCACCTCGCTCGACATTCAGCTTGGAATGGGGACGGTCGTATTTGGTATGGTATACAATTACCTTCCGTTTATGATTTTGCCACTACACACGGTTTTAACAAGTATTGATAAAAGTTACAGTGAAGCTGCCCAAGACTTGGGCGCAGATGGCTTTAACGTATTTATAAAAACTATTCTTCCACTGTCATTACCCGGCATTATTAGCGGTATAACAATGGTATTCATACCGACTATATCAACTTTTGCAATAAGCCAACTGTTATCAGATAGTACAGTATTCCTTTTCGGCGATAGCATACAAATGAAATTTGACCAAGGCTTGTACGGAGTTGGTAGCGTTATGAGCTTAGTTATGTTAATCCTTGTGCTTGTATCCAACTTTTTTATGTCTAAGTTTAACAAAAACAATTCCACAGGGAGGTCAATATGGTAAAAAAGATTTTAGCTAAAAGCTATTTATATTTGTTGTTGGCAATACTTTACGCCCCTATTATATTGATTATTGTATTTTCGTTTTTTAACACTTCAACATTTTCGTTCAATGATGGATTTAGTTTTGAAGCCTACAAATCGATATTTACAAGCAAAAAAACCCCTGACCTTTTGGCAGCATTAAAAAACACTTTATTAATTGCAGCAGTGTCAAGCGTATGCGCGACAATTATCGGAGCGTTTTCCTCTATTGGTATTTTCAGTTTATCTAAAAGGACCCGCCGCGTAGTGGAAAATGTAAACCAACTTCCGATAATAAACAGTGAAATAGTTATGGCAGTATCGCTTATGGTTTTCTTTGTAGCATTCAAGTTCCCCGCGGGATACTTCCGACTAATTATCGGCCACATATCATTTTGCACACCTTATGTAATTTTGAGCATTATGCCTAAGCTGCAATCAATAGACTCAAACATTTATGAAGCAGCCCTGGACCTCGGCGCAACACCGTTTAAAGCAATGCGAAAGGTTATGCTCCCTATGATAACTCCTGGCATTATATCAGGCTTTGTGATGGCGTTTACCCTGTCAATGGATGATTTTATCATCACGCAAATCAATAAAGGCGCCGCAACCGGAATAAACACACTTAGCACTTACATCTATGCAGACGCCCGTGTTCAAGGTTTGTCGCCCTTCTGGTTCGCTATATTCAGTATTATATTCGTGGTTGTTCTTACAACAATATTAGCGTTTAATATTCACAAAAATTCCAAGGCAAAGGCCGCGAAGGAGGTTAAGTAATATGAATAGAAAACTTAAAAAAATTATTCCTATTGCTATAATTTTCGTTATGGTATTTTCATTATTAATTGTTGGAGTAGTCGCTTATAATAAAGATTCTAAAATTGAAAAATTGGTAATTTACAACTGGGCGGATTACATTGAACCCGAAGCTTTGAAAATGTTTGAAACATATTACGAGCAAAAAACAGGTAAGGAACTTAAAATTATTTACAGCCTATTTGAAACAAACGAAACAATGATTACCGAGGTTATAAAAGGCGACAGTCAAATTGACCTTGTATGTCCCTCAGAGTATGCAATTCAAAAACTTATGACAAACAATTTGTTGCATAAACTTGATATGCCTGTGTCTGAGTATTCAAATCTTTCAAATGTTATGCCCGCTATTCGCGATAAAGTCAGCGAAGTGTTTACAAGCATTGATGTCAACGGCAAAGGCGAGCAAATGAATGATTATTTTGTTCCATATATGTGGGGTACGCTTGGCATACTTTACAACTCAAAAATGGTTTCAGAGGAAGATTTGAAACAAGGCTGGGGGCTTTTGTGGAACAAAGGCAACAACCCTAAACTAAATGGTAAAATTTTAATGAAAGACAGTGTCCGTGACATTTATGCCGCTACAATGACCTATCTTTTAGAAGAAAATCTTTTGCCCGAAAAATATCGCGGATATTCCATTGAACAGCTTATCAATACCGTTGACGACGACTTGCTTAATCTCGCCGAAAAGGCGCTTACCGACCAACGTAGCAAACTTAAAGGCTATGAGGTTGACTTTGGTAAAGACGATATGATAAACGAAGTTGCCTACATTGACCTTGCTTGGAGTGGCGACGCGTTATGGGCGATTGAAGAAAGCTACAACGAAAAAACAGACGATTACTTGCTTGATTACTTTGTCCCCGAAACAGGTGGCAATATTTGGTTTGATGGTTGGGCGATTACAACTAGCGCGCAAAATATTCCAGCAGCTAAAATGTTTATTGATTTTATGTGTCGGCCTGACATTGCAATGATGAATAATATGAACATCGGCTACACCTGTGGCATTGACCCGAACGTGTTCTTAGATGTAAACAACGCAACATATGGCGAGTACAGTCGTGAGGCGCTTGCAAATTTGGTTGCTTGCGAATATGCTTACAAAATTGACCTTGTCGATATGGAAGAAGGTGGTATTTATGTTGAGCTTGAAATTGATGGAGAAACCGCAGCATATGATTTTACCGAATATTTTGGAGATACGCGCCGTTATCCCGTGTTCAGTGATAACCTTGGCGTTATGAAAGATTTTGGCGAAGAAAATGAAGCTACCGTTGCAATGTGGGAGCGAGTTAAAGGTTCCGACGGATTCCCGTGGAGTTTGGTTATTTTCTTTGTTAGCCTAGTAGGCATCATTGTCGCGATATTTGGCGCAATTATTTTAGTTCGTATGTATTTTAATAAGCGACGCCCTGTTGCTCAAATAGAAACTAAAAACGTATTTGGAAATTAATTTAAACTAAAAACCTTAATGAAACCATTTTTACAAATAAAAGTAAAAATGGTTTTATTTTGCAAAAAATATTACTTTTATTTTAATAATTTATCAAATAGCGACCAAACACTAATTTGGTAAATTATTTTTTCATTTTCATAAAACAAATTTAACATAAATTATATTAAAATACTTTGCTCCGCACAAACACAACCGTCCACTCGCACCTTAAGCAATCCTAATAAATTTTCCAATCATTTCTTGTGGATTGTTTTACTATTTTGCGAAAAATATGTTGCAAATTGCTTAAAATAATTACGTTATAACTTATTACTTTTCTGTATATAAAAAGCCTTCGCTGTTGTTTGCGAAGGCTTTTACTTATTTGTATAGTAAAATAATATTTAACTAATTACTTTATAACTGCCATATAGATTTTATCAATTAGTTTATCAGGGAAAATATTTAAAAATCTAAGTTTCTTGCTATTTTTAACACGATAATTAATTTTTGGATTTTTTGCAGTACAAGCGGTTAAAATTGTTTTTGCCATAATCTTCGGGTCATTAGCGTGTACCAATTCGTGTGTCATAATCTTTTTCATTGATGACAAAGCATTTTTGTAGTGAGTGGTTTCGCTAATTAAACGGTCGAAAGTACGCTCAGCTGCATTATGCATATTTGTTTTAAATGAACCGGGTTGAATTTTAATAACTTTAAGGCCAACAATGTTAAGTTCACGGCGTAATGCGTCATTATATGTGTCAACAGCGTGCTTTGTAACCGAATAAGGAGCAACAAATGGTTGAGGTTTAAGCCAGCCAATTTCACTGCTTACATTGATAATTCTGCCCTTAGCCGCGTCAATTAAAGGGAATAAAACGTAGTTGACATTAATCATACCCATAAGATTTACAGAAATAGCAATTTCCATAATTCTAGGGCTGTTTTCAACAAGCGACGTAAAGTTCATCATACCAGCAAAGTTCACAACAGCATCTAACTTATCGGTTTTAGTTAAAATAAAGTCACGCGCTTTTTCAAGGCTTTCAACTTTAGTGATATCGGCTTGAACAGGAATAATATTTTTGTAATTAATTTTATCCAAAGCCTCTTGGTTAATATCGGCTGCAAAAACTGTCCAGCCATTGTCCGCCAAAACTTGGCACGCTTGGCCGCCTAATCCACCTGCGCCACCGGTTACAAATGCATACTTCATAAAAAAAATCTCCTCTAAAAAATATTTTTAAATATATTGTTATTCAAATAAAGTTTGTTATATGACAATAATTTTTTTATCGCAAACTTCCTTTCCAACTTTCCGCGCACCTAAACGCTGTGAATACATATCGTTAAAGATAACCAACGTTACCGTTTTGTCACCAACACTGTTTACCTATTAATTTGACACACCGCAAACTTCCTTTCCAACTTACCGCGCACCTAAACGCTGTGACCGCATAATATTAAAGATAACCACCGTTACTGTTTTTGTTACAAACACTGTTTACCTATTAATTTGACACACCGCAAACTTCCTTTCCAACTTACCGCGCTACCTAAACGCTGTGACCGCAATATTGCTAATACTACAATAATTTTTATACAAATGTAATGTTTATTGTTAAAATTTTAACACATAGGACATACTAATACACTTGTTTTTTTGTAAAATAATTTACAAAAATATCAATATTCACTTACGTATTACTGTTGACTAATTAAAAAAAGTTAATTTCCCCAACTAATCACTAACTATGTTATGAAAGTCAAATTACAATTATAAGCATTATATAAAATTAACACATTTATTATAAAACTTATTTTCTATATTGTCTACATATTACACGCACAAATATTTTAAGCTAGGACACAACATTGTATGTAAACTAGTTAATGTTAGCTTCCTAGCTTAAATATCTGTATAAAACATAAAAGACATTAGCAATTAGTCAACAAGCGCCGAAATGCTTGCAAACCGTTTAACCGATTCAGCGCTACTTTCCGCCTGCCCCTTGTTTGCGTAAGTTTCGCCAACATAGATAGAGTTTCTATTTTTGATAATATACTTAAAGCGTTTGTTTTTATCTTGGTCTACGCGGACAGTGGTAAGAGGGTCTTCCATATTTCTTTTAAATGTTTCAATGCCATCGGTACAAGATTTTTTTGAAGAATACTCACGACTTTCATACAACAACTGACCGTTATTAGCGTAAAGATAGAACTGATATAAGTCACCATAAACACAGTCAATACGATACTTCCCAGTGACGCCTTTAGTAGCGGGCGTTTTTACATCGTCAGTTGTTTTAGCAGCGACGACATTTGACGTGTCCTTAGCTAAAGCCTTGGGAGCTTTAGATTGAACAGTTGTTTCCTTAGCTGGTGTTTTTACCGCCTTTACTTTTGCAGCTTCTTTCGCTGGCTCTTTTGCAACAGATTTAGCAACTGGTGCCGTTTTAGTAGTTTTAACTGCCATAATTAGTACCCCTTAGTTTATTTTATCTAATGATTTATTCAACAATAGAAGAAATGCCAGCAAAACGACGTACTGATTCCGCGCTGTTTTCAGCAGCTTTAGCAGTGCGATAGCTTTCACCAATATAGATAGAATTACCTTTTTTGAAAATATATTTATGACCGCCGTTTTTATCCACATCAACGCGATAATCGCAATTAGCCACATTTTTCTTAAATGTTTCAATACCGCTCTTGCAGCTTGCGATGGACGCATACTCGCGACTTTCGTATAATAATTGGCCATTGTTTGCGATAAGCGAATATTGGAAGCAACTACCATTTTTTTCAATAACATATTTGCCTGTAACCTTAGGTTTATCGGCAAAATCGTCAGCAGGAAGTGGAGCAACATCATCAGCTTTAACATCTTCAACGACCTGAGGAGCTACATTTTCAACAACTGGAGAAGGCTCATTAACTTTCTTTGCGGGCTTTGATTTAATCGGTGCGGTTGCAAAATTCAATTCATCGGTCGCAACAACAGGCTCAACCTCTTTCTTTTTGCGAGTTGGATTGATTTTTGCAGGCTTCCAACCATCTTCTGGAGTTTTCTGCGGAACGGGCGCAAAACGATATTCGTCTACTACTGGCGCAATAACATCTGGCTCATTAAAAAGTTCCTCAAAAGCGGGTATAGGCTCATTAATTGAAGACTCGGGAGCTGGAGCATAAACAATATCACTTTCGGAAGCAGGCTCAATTACAACCTCTTCTTGCGCTTGAATTGCAACAGGTTGAGATATAGCCTCAAAAGAATTTACCTCAGGAACGGGTACTGCAACCTTTTCAACCGGAATAACCTTTTCGGCAGCAACTTTTGCAACTGGCTTAATGTCAGCTTTAGCTTTCTCATTTTTTGAAACAACGACATTGTCTTTAGACTTTGTCTTTGTCTTTTTCTTTTTAGATTTATTTGCAATCGCCAAAACGATTATAAAAAGCAACAATGCAACAGCTGCGATAATGCCATAAAAAACTGGCTTATTTTCCATCAAAGTGGAAAAACTAAACGCGCTTACAATAGGCAATAACATAATTCAACCCTCTTTAAAATTATTTATGTAATAAAAGTAATGTATAATTCCCCACAAAACCTTTAAGCTACATAGATTATACCATATATATAAAATGATATCAAGACATTACAAATGACAAAATGAAAAATATTTCAATATTTAAATGTTTTTGCGCAAAATATAATGATTTTACAAATAAATTAAAAAAACATAACAAAAACATTTTTTATTAAATTACTTGCCAAACGTCTTGTATGGTGTTAGTATAAAAAAAGCAATAAAAATTACGAGAGATGAGGTAGATTATGAATAATGTCACAATTTTTGACCATCCGCTTATAACGCATAAAATTGCAATAATGCGCGATGAACGCACTGGAAGCAAAGAGTTTAGAGAGTTGGTTGAAGAAGTTGCGATGCTTATGGCATATGAGGCGCTTCGCGATATTAATACGATGGAAATTGAAGTACAAACTCCTATTGCAAAAACGAAAACACGAGTAATAGCAAAAGATTTGGCAATAGTTCCAATTCTTCGCGCAGGGCTTGGTATGGTAAACGGAATACAGGCGTTATTGCCAACTGCGAAAGTGGGTCACATTGGCTTGTATCGCGACCACGATACGCTTGAACCAAAGGAATATTATTGTAAACTTCCCGACGATATTGTTGACCGTGAAGTTATTATCCTTGACCCAATGCTTGCCACTGGTGGAAGCGCATCTGCCGCAATCGATTTTATTAAAAAACGCGGTTGCAAGTCCATAAAATTAATGTCAATAATAGGCGCGCCCGAAGGTATTGAACGTGTAAGTAAAAATCATCCTGACGTTAAAATATATGTTGGTTGTCAAGATGAAAAGCTGAATGAAATTGGATACATTGTTCCGGGGTTAGGCGATGCAGGCGATAGGATATTTGGCACAAAATAATTAAATATTAATATTTATAGATAAGTCATCTAAGCAGTTACATTTAAATGTAATTAAAACAGATGGCTTATTTATTTTAAGCTAAAAGCCGTTATGCGCAATACACTATGTCCAAATATCGCATAACACTTAAATTATATTTTAACAATATAATTTACTAGCTAGCGCAAAGATGTTTAGCGCGCATAAGTTAAGCATAAAAAAACCGCGAAATATAAAATTTCGCGGTTTTACTTATTTTAAATTACATTTTAAAACAATAAAGTTACTATTTGTACAGCTGTATTAGTTTTCCTTTGGCGGTTCTTCAACCATTTCATCGCCAGTTTCCTTAGATGTAGCGACTACTTCTTCAACGCTACCCTTAGATGTACTATGTTTATCTTTTAAAATTAAGTTTACAATAATGCCCAATATCAACGCTGTTGCGATACTTGTAATTGTAATTATAGGATTGTTTGGATTTCCAAATTTTAAACTTAAACCGCCAATACCTGCAACCAAAATACTGCTTACAACAAACAAGTTTTTCGATTCGCTTAAATCAATTTTATTAAGCATATTTAAACCGCTTACCGCTATAAAACCGTACAAAGCCACGCAGATACCACCCAGTACGCAACTTGGAATTGTATTTACAAACGCTACAAACGGCGTAAAGAAAGCCAATACCATACATAAAATAGCCGCCCAAATAATGCTTGCCACCGACGCATTTTTAGTAATAGCAACACAGCCAATACTTTCACCATACGTAGTATTTGGGCAACCACCAAAGAATGCGCCAACGATAGAACCGACACCATCGCCAAGTAAAGTACGCTTTAGGCCAGGGTCTTTAATAAGGTCGCGCTCAATGATTGCGCTGATATTTTTATGGTCAGCAATATGCTCGGCCAAAACCACAAATGCAACAGGAGCGTAAAGTAAAAATACGTTACCTAATGCGTGCAAATCAAACTTATTTCCGCCCTTAATCAAAAATGAAAATTCAGGATAATTAAAGAAGCTTGTAAATTTAATGTTAGTAAAATTAGCCTCCAAAGCTGAGAAGTTTACAATTTTCAAATATTCACAATTAGCAGCTACGCCGATACCTGTAAATATTGCAGCGACTACATATCCTGAAACTATGCCAATAATAAATGGAATAAGTTTCATTGTTTTATTGCCTTTTGCCGAACAAATTATCGTTACAAAAAATGTAACCAAACCGCACAAAATGGCAACAAGGTTATATGCCTGCCCTGCTCCACTAGCCTTAGTCAAGTCAGAAACAGCATTTCCTGCAAGGCTTAAACCAATCAATGCAACCGTCGGGCCGATAACCACCGGAGGAAGAAGTTTATTTACCCAGTCAGTACCAATAAAGTGAATAATTGTAGCGATTATAACATATACCAAACCAGCAATAGCCGCGCCTACAAAAATACCCCAAAAGCCAAAAGCGATTGCGCCAGACATTGGAGCAATAAACGCAAACGAACTACCTAAAAATACTGGGCTTTTCTTTTTGGTAAACATAATATAAACCAATGTACCTGCGCCTGCGCCAAACAAAGCAGCTGCGGGGTCCATAGTTATACCATACGCATTGTTGCTGATAATCATAGGTACAAGCAATGTTGCCGTAATAATAGCAAGCATTTGTTGTAAAGCAAAAACAATCAAATTTTTAAATGGTGGTTTAGCTTCAACATCGTAAATCATTTTCATAAGTAACGTTCTCCTTTAAAAAATATGTAGTAGTTTTTATTGATACTAAATTATTTTGGGCTTTAAAAAAGGACACCGTAAATACGACATCCTTTAAAAACAAAATTATTAATAAAATTTAGGTTACCTAAGCGTTGTCCGAAAGCTCTGCGAACAAAAAACATTACACGGATAAAGGTACATTCATTAGAAGTGTGTAATAAAATTTGCATAATCCCTCTTAAGTGCAATCAGTGTAATAATAAGTGAAAATCAAGAAATTAAGCAACGCTCACATTTATTTACACATTGTTAATATGATACCATACGTACACTAAAAAGTAAAACAAATAAAATAAAAAAAATATTACATATTTAAAATATTTTCATATTTTAGTGTTTAAAAATACGCTTATTTTGATTTCCAAACAATCGAATACTATTTATCTAATTAAATTAAAAAAATACAAAAAATAACGCAAGGCATAGCCTTGCGTTATAATCATTAACTTAGTACTATAAACGATATATTACAAACCTTCATCATCATTTTCGTCAATATTTTCATCAATATTTTCGTCAGCTTCGTTTTGCCCGTCACCGAATACTTCTCCTTTTGAATCCATCTCATATCCGCTATTACCTGAGGAATATCCACCCACGTTTGCGCTTGCAAGTTGCGCTTGGAAACGCTTTTTCTGCCTTCTAGCAAGCATAGCGATAAACAAGGCAATGCCTAACAAGAATACAATGACTGCGCCAATAATAAGCCCAATAAATAACGTGCTTGTAATTGCAGAAGCCTTTTCAACAATGGCAAAATAGCCTAACCTGTCTGTTTCAAAAATCAATCCGCCAGCCGCCGCGTCATAAACAGCGTCCATAACAACTATGTTAGTATTGCCCTTTCCGTCATAGTCAATCCTAACCAGTTTCTGACTGTCTTTCAAACTTTCATTATAAGCATACCTTACAGTAACAGTAGGTGTAATAAGTTTTTTAATTTCGACTTCTTCTTCGTCGGCATTTACTGAAACAAGATAAGTTTGATAAAGTGATTTAATCAAAAAGTCGCCTTGTAATATACTTGCGCCGTTTTTAACAGCTATATTAAAGTTTTTAGCCTCTTGACTATTTTTATCATAAACATAATTTCTAAGTTCAAACCTTATGTCAGTGCCTTCGACTGTCGGCAACACGCCGTTCACTGCGCCTACCGTCGCGCTATTTGATGTATCCGAAACGCTATCGACGCCAATAACCATTGCGCCTGACAAAACTTTACCAGTCACAACATAGTTTTCCTCGGCGGTAATTCTAAACAAATACGAGCCGACTTTTGTTGGAACTTTGTTAGAATAAGTACCTTTTACCAAATATTCAACAGAAACGTGTTTTAAGAACGCCATATTGGCTTCTGTTGTTGAAAGTACAATGCCGTTAAAGGTATATTCAACACCAGCGTCGTCAACCAACGTAATTAAATTGCCATCTGCGTCGAAATACTTTGAGTAGCTAAACTGAGTGCCCGAAATAATTGTAACGGGAATTTCAATAGGTTCAATTCTAATTGAACGAGGCTCAGACTGCGAGCTAGCATAGTTGTTATTACCCTTGAAAACAGCGCGAACATAATATACGCCAACTACATCAGGAGCGCCACCATAAATATCGGTAAAAATTTTGCTTGTAGAATACTCAAACACTATGTCGCTCATACTGATGCCGTATGGATTAGCGGGATTCATGACTACTTCTTCAAACTCATGACATTCGCCATCGTATTTGAAAATCATTTCCTTATTGGGCATTATCAATGAAATAGTTGCCTTAGCGACAGTTAAATCGGCAAAATCTTCATAATAAGCATATTCATAATCGGACGCATTTACATTGTCACCCTTTTCAATTACAACTTTAACACGATACATACCAGCATCGATTGCGCTAACCACAGGCTCGCCAAGTTGACCGTTAGCAAGTAGTTTGTAATAGAAATAGGTTACCTTAGCATTAGCAGGGATTTTGCCTTCAGCCCTAATTGTATTGGGATTACCCGAATAAATATTAAGCGCGTCGATAAACATAATGCCTGTCAACTTTGATTTGCTTATTGTAACCGCATTTTGCTTAACAACAATAAGTTTTGTTGCATCAATAGTGTAGCCATTACCAACAACATACTCATAGTTTGCTTGAACAGGCAATGTAATTTCGATATTATATACACCAACGGGCAAGTCGGCCGCAGTGGGCAATTTGCTTGTATTGGTATCATTGAAAATTCTAAACCACGATTGCTCAACTTTAATAAAATCGCCATCTAAAATACCATCAAAGTTTAAAGTATTAATATTTGACAGTTGATTTCTAAAAATTAAACCGTGATAATCGCCAACAGTAACCGTAATGGCCTTTTTACTTACAGAAACATTGTAACCTGTAAGCCCGCCTGTAAAGTCATAGTTGACGTGTGACAAGTCTGTAATATTGTAAACATAGCTTCCAACGCTAGTGATTGCAGTAATAGAATTAGAGAAAACAGGCGCAAACGCGATATTTGTATCGCCGTCAATCAAGTTGCCATAAACAACGTTGAATTTGCTAGCTCCACGTTTAATTAGATTGCCGTTTTTATCTTTAAAGAAGCCGCCGTAAATAACATCATTTAAAATTAACGGCAAATTTGTAGCGTCATTTACAACAGTGCCATCTTCCCTTGTTGCAATAAGCCCGGTAATAGTAGCAGTTGCTGCTTTTTTTGCAATATTAGCAGTAATTTCATATTTGTACTCAATAGCGTATTTTGAACTTACGTCAACGCCATTCGAATCAAATATTGGCAAAGATAACACAAACGCGCCATTCAAATTTTCAGTTGCAGTTGGGATTTTGCCATCATAAGTTACATTGTAGCGTATGGCGTCTGCGCCGTGCTGCGCTTGATTGTATTGCACGAATTCACCCAAAACAAACACTACCTTAACATTGTTTCCTGCATTTTTATCAACAAATGCAACATAAGGAATGTTGACTTTTTTGCCGTTTACAATCACATTGCCATTTACATCTTCCACACCGATATATGCGTTATTTAAACCAGTAATTGTAATTGTAGGATTAATTACATTTAGCGTATTGTCAAAAGTTTTATTGTCAACATTGACAGTAACTGTTAGATTATTTCGTTTAATACGCGACTTTTCAGAAGCGAGAAGTTGCATATCAACAAACGGACCTGCTAGTGGAGTGCCAACATAGGTAATAAGATAATTGTCTAATGCGCCGGGATTTGCTGTAATTGACATTAAAAATTGAACATCATATAGCCCTATGTCCGAAATTGGATTTTTTAAAGCGTCAACAAATTTCGCACCTTTAAAGCTAAAAACAATATTATCTAAGCCGATAGCTCCAATAGCCTTATAAGCCATATTGCCAACAACATTTACATTGCCGTCATATTCCTTACTTGGCGCGGTAATGCTTTCAATTTTTAAATCAGCTTTTTTAATTTCGATATTATTGATAGTCACAACGCCTGCGCTATTTTTATCAAAACTATAATTGCCTGCGTTCAGCCCTGTTAGCCCGCCAAATTTAACAGTAACAGTCTTATTGGGTTCAGCTTTTTCATTAATAAAAGTTGCGCTTTCAAGCAAAACCTTAACTACGTCGCCCAAAACAATACCATCTGCAGCAACGGTTGCGCCAACTAAAGTAATTTTTGTTTTTGCCTCGTCAATAAATGCCACATCTGTGCCATCGTAGTATTTGTAATTTATATTTTGTAAAATAATTTCTTTAGCGTTGATAACAAGTTCTCTCGGAATAATTTTACCTTTTGTTTCAATCGGCGTTGTAGCTGACAAAGCATAAAGAGTACCATTATCCCTGCGCCCAACAACCTCAAAGTTTTCGGCAGAATAACCCGCGCCAACGAAAACGACATTAGATAGAGCGGCGGTTTTATCGGCGATATTTGCGCCCGAATAAGCTACATTTTTATCGGCGAATGTAAACGTCCCCGACCAAGTAAAGTTATGCCACGGAGTACCTACAAACGCGCTAGTACAATAGAAAGTATTTTTACCTTGCGCTTTTACGTCAAACGACAATGTTCCGTCATAGGGTTTATTAGGGGCAGAAACAGGAAGCACGTTATTGTTACCTGCTTTTTGTTGCATCATAATAAGTTGTGCTTTTTTAATAGTTTTTTTGCCGATTATTGCGCCAGTCGCGTCAACATTTTCGTCGGTTTTATTTAAAGCGTCTAACAGGACAATAACAACGTTGTCAAGTTTAGTACCCTCAAGAGTGAAATATGAACCGTCATTCAAACTAGCCAACGAAATAGTTTTATCAAGACCTGCGTTTACGTCGTCAAACTTAGTTATAAAATCAAGCTTAAAGTTAGAAATCTTGACATTTGTAACTTTATTAATGGCAGTAAGAGTAACCGTTTCGGCAGTAGACGATGCAATTCTAAAATCGGTATTAGCAAGCGCATTCGCCTCAAGCGTAAATTTAGCGCCGTTAATATAAATAGTGTCATTAAGTTTGTAGTTGATAGTGATTTTTGCATCTTTAGCTAAAGTATAATAGGCTTCTTTTAATAATTTGCCTGAAATATCGCCAAGCGGATTTCTGCTAGCGTCATAAAACAACTTATAGCTTAAGTCATTATCTGTATTGTTTGTGGCATTATAAAATCTATCGAGAGCGTTGACAGTAAACTCCAAAAACAACCTAGGCGCGTCAACATAAACATTCGTAATGGTTTTTTCGGATAACTCGCCAGTTTCGTCGGCAGCCCACATTGTAACAGTTTTTAATGTTTTTGTTTTGGCGAACTGTTCATTTGGCGCGTAAAGCGGAAGAAGCGCTCCACCCTGTTGCGCCGTTTTATAGTCGGCCGAATAAATTGTGCCATTACCTACTTGATAATAGATTGTACTAATAGAGGAACTATTTGCTAAGTCTTCGGTAAAAATATCGAAATAGATTTTTAACGCGTCCATACCTAAATATGGATTAGACTCATTAAGCGCATCAAGATTGACTGAATAGATACGCCCCGGTAAACGGTTGTCGAAATTAATGCTAACGGTGTCTTTTTCGCCAAAAACAATTTGTCCTGCGCCAGTAACTAAACGGAATTGGTAGTTATTTTTAATTTGCTCGACAGTGGCGCTACCGAATGTCATTTTAGAAGCGTTTTGAGGAATATCTGTCCAATTTGTCCAACTGTTATCGCCATTGGCTACCCTATATTGATAGGTTATCCCGCTAAAGCAATACACTGTTGACAAGTTTACATCAATAGGTAACCGAGTAGTCGCTCCAGCGTAGTTAATATTATTGCTTTTAACGCTTTGAACGGCATTAGCGACATTACCAAGAGAGGTATCAATATTGAAATTAATTGTCCTAGTCGCCCCAACATTGCCTGCGCCGTCAACTGTGGTTAAAGTAAATGTGTAATAACCGTTTCTTAAGTTAGACAACGTATATTTTTTTGCGTAAGTAATACCGGGGTTGATAACACCAGTATTGCAAGGCTGTTTTGCGCCCAGTTTTTCAGCGCTAAAATCAAGCGAATAAGCATAAGTAACATTGCCCATATAATCTGCTTGGGGAATTTCGGCAGTGAAGTCAACGCTATTTATATCCGTAATCCACGAATTGTCTGCAAATTTAAATTTCACGATAGGGGCAACAGGAGAAACAGTGTCAATACCACCTAGCGTAACGTTTGTTGTGCTTAGTTGACCCGCCATATCGGTAGCGGTAATATTATATAAATTTGGAACCATCTCAACAGGCGCAAGGTCGCCCACTGAGCTGTATTTTTTGCCGTCATAAACTATTTTAACTTGAACGCCTCTAAATGTGCCTGACTTTGCCGCGGCGGTTGCGTAACCAAACGGCAATGTTGAAATACTAGCAATGCCTTGTAAGTTAATTTCATCGTGCGAACCTACACTTGCAAGCATATTAGCAAGCCACGCTTCGCGAAGAGTTGTAACCTCTGTTCCGTCAGCGCTTATAGGCAGAGTATATCCGCCAAATGAAACCGATTTTAGTCCGCTAAATTTGTCATACACATTAAAAGTAACAATTTTTTGCCCGATAGGCTGTCCATTGTTGTTTTTATACGAAACATATTTATTGACTTTTACGTCATCATCTTTACCTATTTCCGAACAGTTTACCAAACTATTGTTTGCAACATAATACGTATCAAATAAAATACCGTTTGAATGAGTACCAAGATATCCGCTTTGAGGTAAATCCGTACCATTCCAAGGAGTAACAGTAGGGCCGTTGCCATCATTAGGCATAGTAATGGTCAACTTAATGTTGTTAATTGCAATTTTTGCTTGCGCGGTTATCAAGTCATCAGCTGAATTTTTGACATCTTCCGATAACGCCACCTTAAAACCAATTCGAATATATTGATTACTTGCGTTTGCGCTATAAAGGTCGTTTTTATCACCACTAATTTTATGAGTGGCAGGAGTAGCGGGAGTTAGAAGTTTTTTAGCGCTTCCACTTGCGCCGCCGTCAGTTGTTGGAATTTCAGAAACCGACATTAAGCTCGCCTCGACATCGCTAATTTTACTTTGACTAGCAATCGTATATTCAAGGTCAAGTTTAAGTTGCGCGCTAATCGCGCTTAACTCTGAAGGCAATTTGAAATAAGCATAAAAATTAAATACTTCGCCTTTCTTCAAGTTTCTTACTCTTGCAGATAGTTGATTATCCCTACTGCTATCGCGAATGTTGCCACCAGTAATATAAAACGCGCCATACATGTCATTGTTAAACGCATAAATATTTGATAGCGTTGCGCCCGATGGAATGTTGCCATTAAGTGAAAATTTATAGTTGTTATTGCCGTCAACTGAAGCAGCCGCCGACGCATAATCATTCAATTTCGCATTTTGGTTAATGCCCAAACCTGCGGTCAGTGACAACGCTAAAGTAAGCATAAAAATCATCGCGATGCAGCTAAGTTTAAGTAATTGATTTCCTTGTTTTTTTGCTCTCATATTTCTCCTCCGAGTAAGCCTTTGCATAACTTACTTTATGTTAGATAGCTTATATAATATATACATTATAAATAGTGGCCTATATTTTAATAAAAAGTGCAGTATTAAAAAATGTCTAGCGAGTTGCTTTAGTTGCAGATTTTAGAAGTTTTAAAAGCCTATATTTTCTAATAACTATGACCATAATAAGTGCGGTTAAAGCTAATCCTGCAAATGACAATGCAACATACAAAGTTTTTTCACGAGCAGTTCCATCGCTTACAACAACGAAGTTACCAACCTCATCGGTAATAAACTCCATATTGCCATTATTAAGCGTGCCGTTCATATTTGTGAAAGTGCCGTCCGCTCTCATCAAATAAACTTTGTCTGAGTTTTTAAATTTTTTGCCATCGGGTGATGCGACGGAAATTCTAAGTTGGCCATTAGGCTGAATAGAAACGGAAGTACCGTCAGCGTTGTTAATTAATAAGCTAACATTAATAAGCCCCTTAACCTTATCCTGACCTGAAACCAAACGCTCAGCCTCGGTCCAAACTAAAATTTCGGGCGCAGTAGCGGCTGTATTTTTATCTTTAATGAAGTTCTTAACAATAAGCGAGTTGTTTTCAGATAGCAGGGTATCGCCAATAACAGACGCGTTACCGCCACCAGTGATTGGCAAACTTTGCTTTCCGACTGTAATTGAACCCTTGCCGCCGATAACCAAGTAGTTAGGATTTTTAGATGTAATATCATATTCGTAAGTGCCGGCGACGCTTGTATCGGCATTTCCCTTAAAGATAGGCGCATTCAAAACATTTGATTTGTCGTTTGAAGTAAAGGCGACTGTATGCACTGTGCCATCTTCAACAAATCTATCTTGTGAAATGATAATAAATATTTTAGCTTTGTTGATAGTTAAAGTAACAGACACTTCATAAGGCTTATAGTTTTTGTTATATCCGTCGTATGAAACAATAACGGTATAAACGCCAGCATCCGATGGCGCGCCATCTAAGCGAGTACCCGATGCATCGGTATAAAAGTATGAAACAGTTAAGCCTTCGCTGACATCTGCATTGCCTATTTCGACTTGAGTTCCGTCATATTCGGCAATTTTGCTTCCAATTTGTATAACGGGGAATACGCGTCGTACGTGTAGCTCGCCCAAAAGAATTTGCGGAATATAACCATCATCAATAGTTGTTGAATTTGGTTTAACCTTATTTATAGTAGCTTTCACATAATAAGTGCCTGCATTTACCGTAGACGAAACAGCAACAGTCATTGCCTCGTCTGAAAAGTATTTATAATCGATAAAATATCCTGCCCTCGCGCCAACCGACATAGAACGTTTATAGCCGGTATAGTCGTCGCTTTTAATAAATCTACCGCCAACTTGAGGAAGGTTTCCGTCAAACATAAAACCAGTAACAGTAGCTTTAGTTATAAATATTTTGCCCACTGTGCCTAATTCAATTTTATAGTTTCTAGCGCTTCCCAATTTGTCTACCCTAATGAGATATCCGTCCACGCTGACATCGCTAGTGAGCGTTGCATCTGACGAAATAGACGGAGCTTTAAAATCTAACGAATTTGAAGCATTATCGGTGTTTTTAAAACCAACCCAGTCAATATTAAAAATATTTTCCGTGCCATATATACGCGTGATGTCGGGAATATTAAGTGTTAAGGTTGCTGCCGTAACGCTTATCGTTGACGATTCAACCGCAAACTCAAAGTTTTTGGCAACACCATTATAGTACCCAATAGGATAACTTCCAACATTTGAAGTTTTTGTTGATTTAGCAAATAACCGCACTTCTTCAAAGCCAACAATTTCAACATCTTGAGCATTAACAGTATAATACCACTTATCGTTCACTTTTTTAATTTCATAATCGCAAGCCGCGCCGCCTAAGCTAACCACTTTATATGTAATGGCGATATCTTTGGGAGCATCGTCGCCGTATATCATAGTCTTGCCGCTTTCAACAAAGCCTTTTATGGTCGCTTTATAAATGCTTGCGCCAACAAAGTACGAAGCTATTTCGCCATTATCAGCGCTTCCGTGTAGCTTGTAGTTGGTAAGTTGAGTGTTTGCATTATCAGCGTTTAATTTAAGTTGTTTAAATGTAACCGACTCATATCTTGTTGCGTCAACACCTGTAAAGACTGGAGCAACAGTGTTATCATAAACAATAGAAAGACTTTCGCCATTTGGCAATTTATTTAAAATAATAAATTCATTACCAGTAGCTATATACGCATTTGTGCCATCATAAAATTTACTAATAAGCTCATTTTTAAACCTAATAATAATAGGAGTTATTTGGGTTTTAGCAGTCAATGATGCTGTGGGCTGTCCTTGGCTGTCAACAATAATAAGTTTATAATTATCTTTATTTGCGCCATACAAGCTAAAGAATCTACTTTCAACAACGATATCATATGTGCCAACGTTAGCCGATGCAAACTTCAAACCGCTTTTATCAACTTGCACATTAACGCTTTCATTATTAAGCGTGCCTCGAGGGTCATAGCCAAGCAATTCGGCAACATCTGTGCCGTCATACACTTTATCCTTAAACGTCACCCAACTTATCGAGATATTGCGCTTTGTAATTTCGCCATCGCTAGCCGTTGCGTTGTGCCCTGTAAATGTAAAGTTATCAACAACATTGTCAGCGCTACTTGTTGCTGTTGCCGACAAGTTTGATACATAGACTTGAACGTTCTTATTCTTGCTTACGCTCTTATCATTCCATTTATAATTAATTTTCCCGCTGAAGACAAACGTTGCGGTGCAGCCGTCGCCTGTATCGACAACAAACGTTACCCTATCGGCAAACAAATTACCAGCCAAAAACTCAAGGCTATCTGCCGTCACGTCGATATCGGTATCCTTCGCGTTATATTCCCTAACAATGTTCGCTGTGCTTATATTAATGGTAACCGACCGTTTTCTAACCTCAAACTGCACTGGGGTAATGCCTGTAATATTATAGTTTTCACCGTTATTACCGTCACTAATTGCAATCGTTCCAAGTTCAAAGGTATAATATTTAACTCTTTCGCCAATTTCCCTTGTCAACGCACCGCTAAACGTATCAGTGCTTAATAAATTGTTTTCAGTTAAAAATGTGGGGTCAACTGCGCCATAAAGTTTAAATTGACCGCCTTTAGGCACAACTTTAATATCTTTTTTAGAAATCCTAAACACTTCAGCAGGAGCGCCACTTGCAAGGTTAATTATATAGTTAGGATTGTTAGTATTGTATTCAGTAACGTCATAAGTAACGGTGTAGCCGTTTTGTCTAAAGTCACGAACGCCTGCTGTAAACGTCGTTGTGCCGTCGTTGTAACTAAACTTAACTGCGCGCCCGACTTCGGCAAATTCAGGATTTTTGACATCTGCCGTTTTAGCCACGACAATCGCGTTTTGTAAAGCGCCATTGTATACTAGCGAGGCATTTGTTGGAAGTTGAATTTCAATAACTCGACGTAAGTAAACCACAACGCTTTTGCCACAAGTAGCGTCAAAGTAAAATTCATTAGTTCCAGGCGTAGCTGGTTTTTCAACGCCGTCTTCAAGAAGTTTAAAATATTGATAACCTGCTTTAGCTTTGATTGTAATTTTCTTAGTTTCGCCACGTTTCCCTTCCGAAACATTGTCCCTTATAATTTCGCCCCAAGTAGCGGTGCTTCCGGGGAATAAAGGATTGTTGTAAATTTCCGATTTTGACTGATAGACGTTAGCGTCAACGTAAACCGACTTGGTTGCAATCGCGCCAATGTTTCCGGCCTGGTCAACAACCCAACAATTAACATTTTTTTCGCCAGCGACTGCCTTCAATGCTACGTTAAAGTCAAGCGTAACGGAAATTGCAGACGGAGTAGCTGCGCATTGTAACATATTTTCATTTTTGCCGACAAGATTGCCTTTATCCATAGTTTGACAGTACAAAACAAATGTATTGCCAAAATGCGTGTCTGCTGAAGGTGTAACTGTCGTAGCAAAATTCCACGCGGTTGTGTACCAATTTTCAAATGTAGGAATAGGCATATCGCCAATAGTAGGCGCTGATGGAGCTATGGTATCGTATTTAACCGCAAACGTCACTTCTGGAGAATAAGCGGGGTTTGCCTCACTGTTTGACCTAAAGTAAAAATTATCTGCAAAATCTACATTTTTTGTATTAAAAATAAATGTCTTGCCTGTAATATTAGTCCAAGCACCTGTCGAACCTTGCTTGTATTGATAAGAAACAGGGCTTAGCGCACCATTCGGATTGCTTAAATTAAATGTAATAGGTTTATTTGTCCACCCAGCGCCATCATAAGGCGCGCTGTCAACAGTTGCCGATACGGCTGAGGTTGCGACTTTGCTTTCAACCTTAAATGTTGCTTGCTGAGAAATCACAGCGTTACCTGCTGCGTCAACGGCAAAAACCTTGACTTTATAAAATCCATCTGCAAGTCCACTAATTGTAAAAGTTGAACTACTGTCGGTATATTGACCTGCGTTAAATAATGTTTGCGCATCCTTGCTTGGATTTAAAATAACATCAGGCGCTAAATTTAATTTAGTCGCGTGAGTTGTGTACTTATAAAAATAACGAACTGGCGACGCAGGCGAACCAAGCGCCGCAGTATTACCTAATGCAACATCAACATTTCCACCGTTGTTCCACCCGATAGCAGGCGTCAATGTAGGAATGTTAGGATTTTCTTTATCAATATTACCAATTACAAAATTAATTGTCATAGTTCGGCCAGAAACAGTTTTCGCCGTAACCGTGAAATCGCCATTAATTGAAAATGTCAAGTTAAATATTGTGCCATTACTCGACCTAGTCAACGAAGAACCGCCAAACATCCACCCTGCCTTTGCAGCCTCGGATATTGTTTTGGTTTCAGCAGGCGCGCCATTTTTTGTAATCGTAACGCCGTCGGTCATAGCGTAGTCATCTGAAGCGCTAGTAAATAAAATTTGTTTAGCTAAGCCCCAATCGTTTGTAAATGTGCCTTTGTTTCCAAAAGCGTAAGCGGTGCTAAAACCAACGCTTGAACCGTCAGCGACAGCTATGTCGCGAGTTGCGCTTTGTGGCAATAGACCCTTAAAACCTGTGTTGACTTTAGTTGAGCTGTTTGACAAAACTTGAGTGCTTGCGCTTAAGTTCAACCTAAAACTAACTTTAATATTAGTAAACTCACCTGAACAGCTGCCTATTTCATTTTTAATTCTAAATCCAACTGTCGTATATTTAGCCGTTACATTTTCCCAATTCGCATCGCTACTTTTTGTGGTTAGCTGGTAGGTTACTCCATTGTCCGTACCACTTGTATGCGGGTCGCTATCGGGCGCATCTTCCAATGTTGTAATTTTATCTGTTGACTTAATATGCAATGAACCTTTATCTGTATTCTTTGTAACGTAATTAGCGCTGACATGAATTTGAAGTTTACCCGAAGCTATAAATGGACTTAAAGTTTCATCAAATGCAAAAACCATATCCCACTTTGTCATAGCTCCCACAAGAGAAGCCGCAGTGGGACGCGCGAGTTTGTCCGCGCCTGCGCTTGCATTACCTTTTCCATCGGGCGAAAAGCCTTTTTCAGCATTAGCTGTGCTTGCATAAAACCTGTTCCCCCACGCTGCATCGCCGGTATAGTCAAGTGTAACACCGCTAATCCAATCAGAAGAAGCCATGCCATATGTAATTGTTTGCACCTTATTTGAGTCGGGGGTAGGCAACGAAGCCCCTGATACATTTGAAACTGCCGCTTCGGCCACATTTTGCGTTGGCAAATTTACGCTTGAAAACCCTATTGCGGAAAAGGCAACGGCAACGCATAGCATAACAATCAGCATAAGCCCGCCTTTTTGAAGTGTCAACTTAACAAGTTTGGAATTTCTCATAACCTCTGAACCTCCTACCATCTAGCTTGCGCCCACGCGCGGTCGCTTGACATACAAGTTTTATAGTAAATATTAATTAAATTTTTTACACATATATATAATATACAAGATGACTAACAACAATGTCAAGTTATTTGCGCGAATTTATTGGGTTTGACGTCATAAAAAACGCTATTTTGAATTGTTTTGCGGACAAAAAATGCACAATAGACAAAATTTCCAAAATTTGCACTTATCCGCTTTTTTTAAGCAGATTTTTTAATTTTGGCTATAAATTTAGCGCAAACACAATATTTGTATAAGACGTCGTTTTTCGCTTGATAAATATTGTTTAATTTGGTAAAATAATAAATAATGCTTAAACGGCTAATTATTTGTTTAAAATGCTTATAATTTAGGCAAATATGTTTGTTGAGAGGGTACTAAAATGTCAAGTAAAAACAAAAATCTATCGGGGCAAAGTGAGGTTAAATCTGCTGACAAATTTATGGCAGATGAAGTGTCTAGTTGCGCTGAAAACATAGCTGATATCGGTCAATCGCAATCGGGGTCGGCATACGACGCAGGCATTGTAAACGGCGCTAATGACAAGTTGGCTGACACGGCTGACGACACTTTAACGAATGTTGACAACAAAGCTTGTGACGCGTCTAGCGACAAAAGTCAAACTACAGAAAACAAACCGTGGTACTTGTCTGCTCGCCCCAAAAAAACATTTACGGATTATATATCCAAGTCTGAAACTTTATTGCAAATAATTGTGATTATAGTTACAAGCTTAATACGAGCAGTCGCAATGAATGTATTTGCCGTGCCAAACAAGTTATCATTGGGTGGAGTTGCGGGTATTTCGTCAATACTTTACAACGCGCTCGGGTGGAATGTGGCCGCCACAAACTTTATATTAAATATACCACTTTTGATTTTGGCATTTTTCTTTATAAACAAGCGATTTGCGATATTGACATTAATAGCGACGCTATTGACCTCATTGGCTATTGAATATTTTAATTTTTTACCCGTATTTACCGACGATATATTTGTTGCCGCGCTAATGTCGGGCGCTCTAATGGGCATCGCCATTGGTTTTTTGTTAAAAGTAAATTGCAGTTCGGGTGGAACGGATATAATCGGTTTGCTTATACAAAACAAAGCGCCCGAGGCGAAAGTTGTGTGGATATTCTTTTTAATAAATGCCGCGATATCCATAGTTACAGGTATAGTATTTAAAAGTTTGCCATTGATAATCTACTCATTTGTTTGTATATTTGCATCGACTTACGCATCTGACGTTTTGCAACGGGGTTTTGTATCGACATTTGAATTAAAAATCATAACGTCAAAACCTCAAGAAATATCGGATTATGTTATACAAGTTTTACATCGCAGCACAACTATGATACACGCCGAAGGAATGTATACACACACAATACATCCATATCTGATATGTATCGTGCGCAAGCGTCAGTTAGCCGAATTAAAGCGCGCAATTAAAGTTATTGACCCGCACTCATTTACATACGTAACAATGGTAAATGACACCATCGGCAAGGGTTTTGACAACACAATAGTTCCAAGCTCAAAAATCAAGTAACAATAAAATTAAAACTATTTAATGGATTTTCATATTAAATTAAAAAAACGCAGTTTAGCCACTGCGTTTTTATATTTTATTCAATTTAACCTTTTTGCGCAATAATGAATAAACTAAGGTTATGAATTTAAGTCAACTGACGTCAACGCAACTAAGTCAACTATCGTTGGCCATAACCGAGCTTATGACAACGGGTTGCACGGTGGCGGATTATGAAATATTGTTGTTAATGCTATCAATAATACGCGACAAGGTTGCGCTTGACCTCTACAAGCTTAGAAACTGTAAAAAGTCATAGTACACAACTTTAGTGTCAATGTGTCAGTCTTTGTTTTAATTTAAACCAACTACATTTTACTATGGTTTTAAAAAAATTGTTTCCTAAAGCAAAGCAAAACCTGTCTACCTGTCTACCTGTCTACCTGTCTACCTGTCTACCTGTCTACCTGTCTACCTGTC
>JAVVSR010000010.1:0-2227 GCA_036654095.1 Clostridia bacterium | reverse complement strand
TACCTGCACTATTTATTTCGCAACAACGTAAATTTCCTAACACTTTTTGCAATATTTACATAATCATCGTTCATCTGCCACGTCCAATTTCCAACGCTAGTCGAGGGTATATTCATTCGAGCCTCTGCGCCCAAACCTAAATAATCTTGCATTGGCACAACAACTAAATCCGCCCTACTTGACATCACCGCGCGGATACCTGCTTCAATCGGTGTTTCGGTTTTGGGCTTAACTTCGCTTAAATACAATGCTCTAGTTTTAATATCGGCCTCGTCATACCAACCCTTTAAAGTGTTGTTGTCGTGAGTCCCTGTATAATAAACCGTATTTTCATTTTTGACATTTCTAGGCAGATACTCATTGTTCGGCTTTCCGTCAAATGCAAACTGAAGCACCTTCATTCCAGGGAAACCGCTTTTCTTTAAAAGCCTGCGCACACTGTTGGTAATTATGCCTAAGTCCTCGGCAATTATTCGACCGCTAACCTCATTCCAAATACCTTTAAACATCTTCAATTTCGAGCCTTTAATCCATTCGCCCAAAACTGCATTTTCCGCGCCGAATGGCACTTTATAATAGCTTTCAAACCCTCTAAAATGGTCAATGCGAATTTTGTCGCAATATGTTAGGCTATGCAATATTCTGTCGTGCCACCACTTATAATCGGTTTTCTCGAGCGCGTTCCAATTATATAAGGGGTTGCCCCACAACTGGCCGTCCTTGGCGAAGTAATCGGGTGGAACGCCCGCAACAAATTTAGGATTGAGGTTTTTATCCAACTGAAAAAGTTTTGGATTTGCCCAAACATCAGCGCTGTCATTGGCAACATAAATAGGCATATCCGAAATTATGCCGACGCCTTTACTTTTAGCGTACTTAACAAGGTTGCGCATTTGCGCGTCAAAGCAGAACTGTATAAATTTCCAAAAATTAGTTTCACATTCAAGCGCGCAAATATGTTCACTTGTCAATTTGGATTTAAATTTAAAGCAAGATGGCCACGCGCGCCATTCGGTAAAGGCAAATTTCGTCTTTAAAGCCATAAACAGCGCGTAGTCGTCTAACCAACAGGAGTTGTCGACAACGAAGTTTGTGTAGGTGTTATCGGGTTTAAAACGAGCAAAGGCAACCCTAAGCGTAGAAAATCTGCGTTCAAACAACAAGCTGAAGTCCACGCGTCCTGTCGACACGCGTTCGTTGGCAATTTCGTCAGACGAAAGCAATCCGTCAGACGACAAAATTTCGAGGTCGATAAAATAAGGGTTGCCCGCGAATGCCGAAAGCGATTGATAAGGCGAGTCGCCAAACGATGTTTGTCCAATAGGCAAAATCTGCCAAAAATCGACACCGCAATCGGACAAAAAATCAATAAATTTAAAAGCCTCAAGCCCAAGCGAGCCTATGCCATATTTAGATGGCAGACTGCTTATATGCAAAAGAATACCGTTTTGCTTAGTCATTAATTGCGCCCCCGCCAGTAACCATTTCGCCTAGCTTATTCGCCCAGTTTTCGGGGAAACGCGAGCAGTATTTAACGCCGTTGACCTGCCGTAAAGCTACGTATCGTTTCGCGTTGCACCATACAAAAGACGGAATACCAACAACAAATAAATAAAGTGGCCCGAAAACTAACGATTGAATAGTATGGCCAAATTCGTGAACGGCCACCTTTTCGATATTTTCGCGCTTATTGGCATTGATAAAAATGAAACAGCCCAACGAAACTCCACCGAAATTGCCGTTATGTACAGTCATAATAGCACCGTGATAAAACTTATGGTCGCACTTTCTAAACTTAAAAAACAAAACAAGGCCAAACAGCGATTGAAGTAAACCCCACGTCCATTGAACGACTTGATAAATAAAATACCAAATATATTTCATATTGACCCTCATAAATATTAATAAATATATTTTACCATAGCTTAATGTGAAACTCAATGTATATTTGTTAAATAAGATAATTTTAAAACAAAATACTTATATTGTAATTTATTTAAGCAAAAACATAAAAAACGGCAATCTACATTATGCGCTACAAATATTATATTGTAATTTAAAAAAACTTAAACCAAAATCGGTTAAAGATTAAAATACAGATATATAAAATAGAAAATAGCGTAAAAAAAGGTCATATCTTGATATGGCCTATATTGATTGATTGATTGATTGATTGATTGATTGATTGATTGATTGATTGATTGATTGATTGATTGATTGATTGATT
>JAVVSR010000009.1:0-80214 GCA_036654095.1 Clostridia bacterium | reverse complement strand
ACTGCTGCCTCCCGTAGGAGTCTGGACCGTGTCTCAGTTCCAGTGTGGCCGATCACTCTCTCAAGTCGGCTACCCATCGTTGCCTTGGTGGGCTATTATCTCACCAACTAGCTAATGGGACATGAGCCCATCTCTTACCACTAAATCGTTTTGACCCCTGTACCATGCGGTACTGTGGTCTTATGCGGTATTAGCACCAGTTTCCCGGTGTTATCCCCCAGTAAGAGGTAGGTTGCTCGTGTGTTACTCACCCGTTCGCCACTAAGCTATTGCTAGCTTCGTTCGACTTGCATGTGTTAGGCATGCCGCCAGCGTTCGTCCTGAGCCAGGATCAAACTCTCAAGTTCAATCTTGACTAACGACAATTCTGACATTACTTTGCGTAATTTTGGATTTGACGTTGTTAATTCATGTTTATAATTCTCTACAAAAAATTTACTTCGCTTTTCCTGTCTATTCAATTTTAAGGTTCAACTGACACCTTTCGGCGACAGCTTTTATATACTACCATATGCGTTTTTTATTGTCAACAGTTTTTAATTATTTTTTAAGCTTTTTAACATTTTTTTAACTTCAACATATAAAAAGTATTTACTTTTATGATTTTTTAACAAAAAACCGACTGTTTTGTCCAAATAAAAAACTTCCCAAAATAATTTGTGAAGTTTTTTTGTTTTACTATTAATAATTTAAACTATACCGTTTTATTGTATTGCTTTCAGCTATTTCATTTACTTTTAAATAAAACTAGCTTATGTCCCTAGCTTAAATAAATTTGTATCAAAATGAAATGACTTGCCTCATTCGCATTCTGCCCTAGCAACATCTTTAAACATTTATAAAAGCGCAAATAATTCGTTTTTAATAGATTTTTCTGTTTCTTCAGATATCCCTATCATTTTACTATACGCCAACGCCTTCCCTATTGTATAACTATATCCAAAACTAATCATCGGATGATTTAAAATGTTTGGTACAAGTCTTTCAATAATCGCGCGCGCCTCTTTATCCTCAATAATTTCCTTAATTGTGCTGTCCATTGAAAACCTTCCCATGATTTCCTCCTAAATTCTCGTTATATTATTTTTTATTTTTTGCGTTTTTAAATCACTATCTTTATAAGGTATATATAAAATATAAACTCGGTAGTATTACATATGATATTATTTTATATAACTTATTCAAATAAACATATTACTGTTTGTTATTTTATATAACTTGTCCAAATAAGCGTTACTGTTTGTTGTATTAAATAACTTGACCAAATAAGCATTGCTGCTTGTTATTTTATATAACTTGTCCAAATAATCGTTACTGTTTGTTGCATTAAATAACTTGTCCAAATAAGCGTTACTGCTTGTTGTATTAAATAACTTGTCCAAATAATCGTTACTGTTTGTTGTATTGAATAACTTGTCCAAATAAACATATTACTGTTTGTTGCATTAAATACGAGTTTTAATAAAACATACTTATATTTTTAAAAAATTTATTAAACCTCGCTTTTGTTCACCTTTTCAACAATCGTCAATACCTATTTTATCAGACACGCCATAATATAAGCAACATAATCCTTTACTATATCAATTCCTATTTCATAAAGCATACGTGAACCGACAATATCTTCAATTTCGTTCAGTTTAACACCATCTCTATCAAAAATAAAGTCAACACCTATAAAATCCGAAGGTAATATTTCATTTACTTTTTTAACAATATCTTTAATTTCATCGCTTATTTCAACACGAGTCGCGTTGCCACCCAATGAATAGTTGCTTCGAAAATCTTTTTGAGAAGTCCTCAACATTCCCGCTATTATATTACCACCCAAAACATACACGCGCAAGTCTTTCCCGACACTTTCGGCTAATCTTTGTACGATGAATGGCTTATGTAACAACTTTTCGTTTATTTCACAAAACTCATCCTCAGACGTTATTAAAAACACCTCTTTGCCACCATGTCCGTCAAGCGATTTTGCAACATAGGGCAACTTAAATGGAACTTCAACGCCACTGTCGCCCGAAACTAAAACCGTTTCCATTACGGGTAAGTCGTGCTTTTTGGCCAACTTATAAGTTAAAAACTTGTTGTTGCATATTTCGGCTACACGAGAATTATTAAAAACTCGAATACCATTATTTTCAAGCGACGAACTTAAGCCACAATTATATGTACGCATAATTGCGCATAAGGGAAGCTCAACTTCTTTATTTTCATAGTACCATCGCTTATTTGTATACGACAAGTTTTCAATCATTATAATGTCGCAACTTATGCCAACTCTGGCAAAATGTTTTACATACAATTTTGCATAAAAAGCGTTTATTGAATATCTTTCTTTATCGTAAATTAACCAAACTTTCATATTGCGCCCAATACATATTCAACAATGGCGTCAGCAACGTTAATTCCAGTAGCTAATAACAAGTTTTTAAAGTGCGCGTTAGTGTTTACTTCACACAGTAAAGGTTTGTTGTTTTCACCAAATAATATGTCTATGCCTGCAAAATCCAACTGTAAAGCCTTTGAAGCGTTAATTGCCAACTCTATCTCCGCTTCGCTTAAGACATACGGAAACATCTTCCCTCCGTGGGTAACGTTAGCAATAAATTCGCCTTCGCTCGCAACGCGCATAACGCTTGCAACCACTTTGCCCCCGACAACTTCCACCCGAATATCGCGACCGTAACTTGACACAATTAGCTCCTGAAAAAGCATCGGTTTTACACCAATATTTTCAACAATTTTCAACAGTTCAATGTCATCTTTTGCTAAATAAACTTCCCTTCCAAATGAGCCAAAACACTCCTTAACCACTAGGGGGAAACCCAACTCCTCCGCTACGCTTTTTAAAAAGTTGTAGTCGGTGTAGCCCACATTTGAAAATGTCATTGGCGCAAATATTGTCTTTGGCATCGCTATTCCTTTATTTAATAGCGCAAGCGAGGTCAATGCCTTATCGTCGCAAATCGCGATAGCGCGCGCGCTGTTAAAAACTTTATATCCGCACTTTTCAAGATACGCTGCCAACTTGACATCCTTGTCCCAAAATAGCACAAAATCCGCTTCAACGGCTTTATTGAAACCGATTTTCACTAAAATATCACTGTTAGTAAAGCGCAACAACTCTACGCCTCTCTTTTCGCAGGCTTCAACTAACAAATTATAAATGCCATCAAATTTTTCGCCTTTTAAAAACCCGTTGGTAATAAGCCAGCCCGTCATATTTACCTCTTTTTTATATTATCCGCTAGTAATATTTCAACGACATCGTTTTGACTAAAAACAATGATTTTATTTCAAGCTTATACAAAACATTATAAAAACCATTTACGACAAAACAACTTTTAAATTTTACGCATATTTATTATACAACTTTAACATATTATTTACAATTAAATAGCTTGATAATATCAAATTTATCTAATATTATTTTAAAAATTTATTAGCCTTTTTATGTTTTATTATAATCTTGCCTTTGTCAAATATTTTTTGTAGTATTTTTAGTTGACAATTAATTTTTTATATTAGTTGTAAGTTTTAGCGCGCTGTGCTAAAATATTTATAGTTATTGTGGAGGTGCAAATGGGACTTGTTGAAAAAATAGTTAGCGCTTGGTGGGGTTTAATTAAAAAATCCGACGACAAAAGGCTCGCCTTAAAACAACCAATATCCGAAATATCAGAAACGACAAATCTTTTCTATCGCAACGACAACGAAGTTTTTCACACGCTTGACATTTATCGTCACGAGAAAGCCGTCGGGAAACTTCCTGTTATATTCGACATACACGGAGGCGGTTGGGCATATGGCGACAAGGAATTAAACAAATATTTTTGTCAAGGTTTATGTTTGCGCGGGTTTGCCGTTGTCAATTTAAGCTATCATTTGATACCTACAAAATGTATGCCCGAGCCTATGGAAGACATTTTACATGCGCTAAATTTTATTGTTGAAAACGCCGATAAATATGGTTTAGATGTAAATAACATATTTTTAACTGGTGATTCAGCAGGCGCGCACTTTGTTGCTTTGGCAATAAAAATATTAAACGACGTTAAACTTCAATCAATTTTCAAGGTTAAATGTATTGCAAAAATTAACGCCATTGGGCTTACTTGTGGAGTTTACAATTTAGCCGACCTTCTCACCGTGGGCAAGGGTTTAGGTAAAAAATATTTAGCCTTGCTTTTTGGCAAGGAAAAGGGTTTTGAAAATTCGCAATTATTTAAAGCGTGTTGTATTGTCGACGACGATATCTTATCATTCCCGCCCACTTTTATCAACACGTCAAATAACGATTTTTTTGAAAAATATAACCTTGCTTTTTTTGACCTTTTAAAGAAAAATAATATCGAATGTGAGCTTGTGGATTTTATAGACGGCCAAACGGAACATAAATTGCAACACGTTTACAACATTTGTTTTCCCGAATGGAACGAAAGTATGGAAGCAAACGATAAGATGTGTGCGTTTTTTAAAGCGCACATCGTTTAAAGATGTTTCCTTATATCCTTAAATAACCATTTGACCACTATCACTTGTTTTTACCTACATGCTTTTTGCAGAAATTTATAATATTGTGTTGTTTTTAGGTTGCAAAATATCCAAAACTCGCTACTTTACACAATTAACTTGACACTTTGGTTACATATGGTATGATATTATTATACTAACTTTATAGGAAACTACTAAATGGAAATACTAGATACTATTTTAAATATAACCGATAAGGTTTTAATGGCAGTTTTAACTATCGGTTTTCTACCTCAAGTCATTTACATTTTCTTGTGTTTTTTAAAGCCAAAGGCTTACAAAAGCACCGAGATAAAACATCATTTTGGCATTGTTGTGCCAGCTCGCAACGAAAGCAAGGTAATTGCCGAAACTATAAATAGCTTAAAAAATCTTAACTACCCCCTAGATAAACTTACTATTTTTGTCATTGCCGACAACTGCACCGACAACACCGCTGAAATTGCTCGAGGATTAGGGGTGAATGTGATTGAACGCTTTGACGACACTAAGCGCACAAAGGGTTTTGCAATGAACTTTGCCTTTAAACAAATTGTTGAGGATTATCCGCAAATTGAAAGTTTTATTGTTTTTGATGCAGACAATCTAGTTCATCCCGATTATGTCCTTAAAATGAACGACGCTTTTGATACAGGAGTTGAGTTGGCTCGCGGGTTTAGCAACAGCAAAAATCTTACAGATAACTACATTAGTTGTGTTTGGGGGCTGTACTATATTAGGGATTGCAGATATTCGTGCAGGGTGCGTTCGGCGTTAAATACTGACCAAAATATGAATGGTTCAGGAATGATGATATCTTCATCAATTATTAAGGAAAAGGGTTGGGATTGCTTTGGACTTTGCGAAGATGCAGAATTTACATTTAAACGCATGCTTGAAGGCAAACGCACGCGCTACGTTAATGACGCGGTTTTCTTTGAGGAACAACCCGTTTCTATGAAGGATACTTTTAACAGAAATATACGTATGGGACACGGCCTAAATAAACTGTTTTTTACGCAAGGAATTCCAATGCTTGGAAAGTTTTTTACAACTTTTAGATATGGATATTTAGATATGTTTTTGTCACTTCTTTTTATGCCAATCGCTTTTATATGTTGTTTTTGGTTTCCTATCTTCTATGGCTATAAAATCGCTTTGGCTATTGTCGCGTTCGGCAGTAACCCCGAAATACTCTACTCAATTTTAAAAATGGCCGCTATCGCGCTGACTTGTATATTCTATTTACCGTTTGTTTTGCAAAGCTTGCTTTGTGTCGCGCTGACTAAAAATGATTTAAAGTATGACAAAATGAGTACTCTAATTAAAGCGTCTTTTTTGTTTCCGCTGTTTATGATAATATATATGTTGTCAATTACGATTGGCATAATTTCACGAAAGCCACAATGGAAAGCTATCGACCACCACCGCGCTGTTAGCACGAGCGACTTTTTTGATATGCCCGCAAATGGTCAAGCGCAACCCGATGTTATCGAAGCAGACAATGTTTGCGCTTGCGACAATGTTAGCAATACCGATGATATCGAAAGCAACTTAGATGAGAATGAGGATAAGTAATATCGCATAAATTTTAACTTTTCCCGATTTTAAAAGGCTATGTATTTAGTCTTTTTTTATTTTTGTTGATATTTTTAAAACTCTGTGATATCCTGTTTTTGAGGTGAGTATGAATATTAAACGGACTGTTGAACTTGTATTGCTAGTTATTGGGTGGGCATTAATTTCTGCAGGAATGATTTTGTTTCAAATTGTAAACTATGAAATATTTAAAAGGCCAGCCGCTATTATAACAGTGTTTTCGCTTGTCCTTGGCGCTTTTGCTTTGGGCATAGCTGTGTATGCTAAAAAAATAACCTTTAAAAAAACTGTTCAAGTTGCAAATATAATTATGATAGTTCTGCTTACAATTTCATTTGTATTAATGATTTTATTTACATTAATCATATCAATGTTCCAACCGCTCGCGCTGTCTACCGCTTCGTACATAATAATGATTGTCGGTTTTGTTTTTACAATTTTGTCGGCACTTATTGGATTTATTTTAAAAAGCAAAAGTTACTTGCCTATTGTTTCATCGGTCGCATTGATTTTACTTATGCTTTCGGGAATTACTTGGGCTAAAACACAAAACTATGCAACATTTAATAATATCGAAAATCGAGATAATATTTTCTTATTTGAAAATGGTGAAGCAGGATATTTTACCTTTCGTATTCCCTCTCTAGTTACGCTTGATATGGATACCTTAAATAATAACGGATTTAAACTTAAACACGATGTTCTTTTAGCAACTGCTGAAGCTCGCAAAAACTCATCGCGCGACGAAGGTAAAATTGACCTCGTTGGGAAGATATCCTCTGACAACGGAAAAACTTGGTCAAAAGCTTTTGTTATACTAACTTCGGCCGACACTTTGGGGAAAGTTGGCAATCCTACACCTGTTTTCGATAAGACCACCTGTAAGTTAAATATGGTATATATAACAGCAACAAAAGCAAGTGGCTATAATTATAGCACGTACAATATACAAGGAACTCTCTTGCCCGATTTTAGTTTTTCGTGGGGCGAACCTATTTTAATTGATGGACAAAAAATATTAAAAGAAAGCGCCACATTAATCAACAAACAACTTATGGTCGGCCCGGGTAAAGCGGTGCAACTTACAAGCGGACGATTGGTTGTTCCTTGCAGTAACTCGGGAAAAAGTTTTGCATTATATAGTGACGACCACGGCCTAACTTGGGAGCGCGGTGGCGACGCGGCTGACGGCAATGAGTGCGATATTGTGGAACTACGAAACGGACACTTAATGATGGTTTCTCGCGCTAACACAGGGTGTAGCGACTATCATAACAAACAATATCAACGTTTTTCATATTCAAGTGACTTTGGACAGAGTTGGTATATTAAACAGCAAAATAGTGACCTTAAAACCCCAATTTGTATGAGTTCGCTAAATAAGCTAAGCACTGGCACGATTATTATATCTTATCCCGATTGCTTTTTAACCCGAGCCAACTTGTCATATGGCAGTTCCTCTGACGGCGGTAAAACTTTTAATTCAAATTTTTTATATGACGGCCCTGCGGGCTATTCGTGCTTAGCGATTACAAGTCAAAACAGCGTGTTTATTTTAGCTGAAGTTGGGAAAGTAAATTACAACGAAGCCTTGGTACTTTTAAAAGTAAACATTTAAAAAAACATCAACATTGTTGATGCTTTTTATACACAAATATTGAAGTTTGAAATATTAATTAGGCTAAATTACAAATTTTTTGTACCAGTAAAATTTTCAAGAACATTGGCGCTTAACTTTAAATTATATTGCCACTAGCGTTGCACGCGTCCACTGCCATCACCTTTGACCAACTGCTCAATTTCATCAACGGTCGAAACATTAAAATCACCCTCAATACTGTGCTTTAGCGCAGAAGCGGCAACTGCATATTCAATTATTTCTTGCCTGTCAACTTTGTTTAACATACCGTAAATTAAACCTGCTCCAAAGCTGTCGCCACCGCCGACGCGGTCAACTACATTTATTGTATACTTTCGACTTTGATAAAGTTGTCCATTTTCAACTAAAATTCCCGACCAATTATTTATCGATGCCGATAGACTTTCGCGAAGCGTAAAGGCGCATTTATTTATGTTAAACATACTTTTAATTTTTTTTGCAACATCAATGTAGCCGTCGACAGTTAATTCGCCACCATATATATCAGCTCCACTAGCTTCAATTCCAAATATGTTTTTGCAATCTTCTTCATTTGAAATAAGCAAGTCTACATACTTCATAAGCCCGCTCATAACCTTATTCGCCTTTTCGCGCGACCATAATTTTTTTCGATAATTTAAATCGCACGAAATACTAATCCCCTTCTCCTTTGCTTGCTTTAAAACTTTTTCTAAAAACAATGCTACCGCGTCGCCGAGCGCAGGCGTAATGCCCGTAAAATGAACCCAGCTAACATCATTCAGCATTTTATCAATGTCAATATCTTCTTCAGAAATTGTTGTCACACTTGAGTTAGCTCGGTCATAAATTATCCTACTTGGCCGTTGCGACACGCCCTTTTCACAAAAATAAATCCCAAGTCTATCGCCTCCGCGAGCAATAAAGCTTGTTTCAACTCCCCACCGCCTTAGCTCTCTTAAACAAGAATCGCCTAATTCATTTTTAGGAAGTTTAGTGCAAAAAGCTGTCGGCACATCCATTTGCGCTAGCGACACCGCAACATTTGCCTCTCC
Source organism: Clostridia bacterium (assembly GCA_036654095.1). Taxonomy (GTDB): domain Bacteria; phylum Bacillota; class Clostridia; order Christensenellales; family CAG-917; genus JAVVSR01. The sequence continues at coordinate 71,424 of JAVVSR010000009.1, read as the reverse complement.
GCCACCAAAACACATCTCAAGCTCGGTCGCCTGCGCTATGCGCTTGTACCCCGACGGCTGTAATCGCAACATAATTTCACCTAGCGTTAAAACTTTTGCCATTTTATTTCCGTCCTTTAATTTCGTTTATTTTTTTTATCCATTTTTCAGCTTCTGCAATAACCCCGTCATAGTCGCCGAGCTTTGCTTTTGACGTTAAATTTGAGCCTGCTCCAACCGCGATAGCGCCTGCTTTAAACCATTGTTCCAAATTTTCAAAATCAACTCCGCCCGTCGGCATAATTTTAACGTTTGGAAACGGCGCTTTCATTGATTTTAAGCCCTGTGGTTTTGCAATATCTCCCGGAAAAAGTTTTACAACTTCCGCGCCGCCTTCAACAGCCTGAGCCAACTCAGTAGGGGTCAAAATCCCCGGCGCATATGCAATATTGTTTTGCCTTGAAAACTTTAAAAGCTTTAAATTCAAATTGGGACTAACAATGAACTTAGCGCCGTTTAAAAGCGCTAATTTGGCCGTTGCAACATTTAGTACCGTGCCTGCGCCTAAAACTATATCGCTGTTTACAAACGCCTCTGCGACGGCTTTAATTAAGCTTTCGGCCTTTGGAACAGTAAATGTAATTTCAACAATTTTAATTCCGCCTTTGCAACAAGCATTCACTAATTTTAAGCCATCATCAACCGACGTCGCGCGAATTACGGCTACCAAACTATTTATATCTAACGCTGACGCAAATTCAACATTATTCATTTGTTTCCTCCAAATAACTTGGTTTCAATAAAAACATCGATACTTTTATAATAGTGGCGATACGCAAAACAACTGTCTATAAAGCAAACATCTATCTTTAATAAAACATTTTCGGCATTGTCGTCGATACATTTTCATACGCTATAAAGTTTAAATCACTATGTATTCACTAAATCGACAATAAGGTTTTAAAAAACAGTTTTCAATTATTATTCAAGTTTTACAACGTTTCGATTAATTTGCAGAATTGCTTAGCGCGCGATGTAAACTCGCTAAAATTACCTTTTTCAATTTCAACTTTATCCGCAAGCCGAGCGCTAACTCCAACCGCAGCGCAGCCCGATTGCAAAAATTCAAGTACATTGTCTTCGCGAATTCCAGCGGTAGCTATTAATTTAATGTGGCCAAGCGGAATAGAAATGGCCTTAATATAATCAGCGCCAAGCTTGTCCGCGGGGAAAACTTTAACAAAGTCTGCGCCCGAATTGTGCGCAAACACCATCTCCGACGGCGTCATTGCGCCAGCTATTGACAACATTTCAAGTTCTTTCGTGCGGCGGATAACATTAGCGTCGGCGTTAGGCGAAATAATAAACTCTGCGCCCGCTTTTTTTGCAAGTTCCACTTGCAAAGTGGTCAAAACAGTACCTGCGCCAACATTCATTTTTCCCGACATCCTTTTACAAAGCTCAAAAATAGCCTCGGTCGTTTTATTTAAGCAGTCATTATCAACTTGATTAAACGCGACTTCAATCAGCCTAATTCCGCCGTCATACAAAGCATCTGCAAGTTTAAGCAGTTGTTCGCCGTAAACCTCGCGTACAATAACAATTAATTTTTTTTCCGAAATGATTTTGCTTAGCATAAATTCTCCCGTGGGATATCATTAGTATTACAGATTATCAATTTTTTATCTTAGCACATAGACTTGATTATATCAAGTATCTATTTACTTATTTATCTAAACCATAAATTTCATTTAGTCTTTCAATTTCTTTAGTTAGGCGTCGCAAATTTTCGTTGGTAGCTCCCCCGCTATTTTTTACAATGTTATTAAGTCCATCAAGGCTTTCGATTAAACGCGAATATGGTTGCGAGGAAACAGGTTGCGAAACCTGTACATTTTCGTTCTTTCTAATTTTGACAGTATTCCCTACTTCTACACAAATATTATTTGTCAAATCCCAAACAGCTCCGTTGAAGGGCGCGGTAGCAGAAAGGCCTTCCTGACGTTCTAAAAGTTTGGCAAAACTTTCGGCAACGGCATCCTCGCCGTGGGTGACAAAAACCCTAGTTGGAGATGGCTCGATATGCTTAATCCAATCCACAAGCCCGTCTTTATCAGCGTGCGAACTTGTGCCTCGAAGTTGCACAATTTCAGCGCTAACTCTAATTTTTTCGCCAAATAATTTAACTTCTCTAGCGCCTTCTAAAATGCTTCGCCCAAGCGTCCCTGCGACTTGATAACCAACAAATACTACCGTCGAGTTCGGCTTCCATAAATTATGTTTCAAATGGTGCCTTATGCGCCCAGCCTCGCACATTCCCGAGGCCGAAAGAATAACTTTTGGAATATTGTCCGCATTTATCATTTTACTTTCGTCGGTCGTGACCGACATATATAAACCTTTAAAATCAAGCGGATTAATGCCTTTATCTACAAGCTGTTTAGTTTCGTCGTCATAGCAAAACGACAAGTTTTTTGAAAATACAGTCGTCGCCTCGACTGCCAACGGACTATCAACATAAACTGGAAAATCCGAACCGCCTTTAACAAGCCCTTCCTCTTTTATTTTCCGAATATGATACAATATCTCTTGCATTCTACCGACCGCGAAAGTTGGTATAACAACTTTACCGCCACGAGCAAACGTGCGTGAAATTATCGCCGCTAATTCGCTAACATAGTCGACGCCGCCTTCGTTTAGCCTATCGCCGTAAGTGCTTTCCATAATAACATAGTCTGCGTGAGTTAGAAAAACAGGATTGCGAATTAAAGGTTTGTTTTGATTGCCAATATCGCCTGAAAATACAATGGTTTTTGTAACGCCATTTTCCGTTGCCGTTACCTCAACGCTAGCCGACCCCAATAAATGGCCTGCGTCAATAAATTTTATTTTAACATCGGACGAAATAACAACTTCCTCGTCATACTCGCAAGCTCTAAAAAGTTTAATAGTTTTTTCGACATCTGCGCTGTCATAGATTGGTTGATATAAACTTTCCTTGCTTCGTTTAGATTTCCTATTTCGCCATTCGGCCTCAAATTCCTGAATTTTTGCGCTATCTAAAAGCATTATTCGGCACAAGTCACGCGACGGACGCGTCATATAAATTTTGTTTCGATATCCGCTTTTCGTGAGCGCGGGCAGCATACCCGAGTGGTCAATATGTGAATGCGTTAAAATAGTCGCCGTCACCGATGACGCCGAAATTGGAAGTTCCTGATTTTCATAAATATTTGGCCCCTGTTCCATTCCGCAATCAATAAGAATATTGTTTTTACCAACTTGCAACAGATAACAGCTTCCGGTAACCTCGCGCGCAGCGCCTAAAAAAGTTAGTTTCATTTTGCCTCCAAATTATATTTATGATACTATTGTACAACAAACCCAGTCAATTATCAATAACTTATTTAATATTTAAATTTTAAACTATATAAGCTTAGTCTAATGTTTTATATTTAATTTAAATTTTGTTTTTTATAAACTATGCTATTCTTAAATAAATATGGATTTAAATGTTTAAAAAATAATATTAAATATTTGACCTTTGATGTCAACGTTCATTGTGAATGTATAAATTAGTATTTAAAATATAAAATTTACATTTATATCGTTTACTTATATATAAAAATTCGCGGTATATCTTTTGACAACCTTGAAACAATTTCATAGTTTATAGTATTTGAAGTTTTAGCGACTGTTTCCGCGGACAACAAACCATTTTCACCAAATACTGTCACGATATCACCAATATTACAATCAATGCCTGTTACATCAATTATTGTTTGTTCCATTGTTACGCGCCCAACAACTTTTGCCTGTCTGCCCTTTATTGACATTACTCCGCAGTTAGATTGACTTCGAGGATATCCGTCGGCGTAACCTATTGAAACTGTTGCCAATTTTATGTCACTGTCGGCGCAAAATGTGCGATTATAACTTACATATTCGCCACTTTTAATGGTTTTAACCATTGATATGCGTGCATAAAGTCGCATTACCGCGCGCAGACTAAGTTTTTCGGATAAGAGCGCGCAAGGTGTTAATCCATATAAAGCAATCCCAATTCGCGCCATATCATATTGATTGTTATAAAAAAGCGAACCTGCGCTGTTGCAGCTGTGTATTGTCAAGTCCTTTTTATATTCGCGTTTAATTTGCTCGACCGCCCTATCGAAAATGCTAAGTTGTTTTTTAGTAAAACTTGTGTCCGACTGCAAAAATGAGTCCGCGGAAGATAGGTGCGTAAAAATTCCAGTAGTGTCAATATATTTGCTTTTTTTCAGTTGAATACAAAGTTTTAAAACCGACTCGTAGTCGCTTTCAAATCCAACTCGGCGCATACCAGTATCTAACTCAATATGCGCTTTTACTTTTTTATTACCATTAATTTTTGCGCTTAAATTTAGTTTGTCTAAATATTCATTACAATAAACCGTCTGCGTTAAATTAAATGATATGAGTTCGCTAACTAATTCCGTCGGAGTATATCCTAAAATTAAAATATTCCCTTCTATGCCTTTTTTTCTTAGTTCTATCGCCTCGCGAAGTTCGGCCACGGCAAAGTTGTTGCAACCAAGTGTGTTTAAATGTTTTGCCACCTCGGGCGCGCCGTGTCCATAGGCGTTTGCCTTTACTACCGCCATAATTTTACTTTCCCCAAGCGACTCTAGACATCTTTTGTAGTTATGCGTTAAATTATTTAAATCTATTTCAGCGTAACAATTAAAAAGCCGACTCATTTTTCACCTCAAATGAGTTTATGAAAAAGTGTCGACCTTTAGTATTATAAAAAATATTTTTGTTTAATTTAAAACTAATTAATTTAATTTAGCCATATTTTTTTATTATACAATATAACTAAACTTCATCAACTACTATTTCGCCTTCTTCAACCTCGTTTCGGCCAAGTTGCTTTCCGATATTATCCACTTCATTTTTTCCCAAATTGTACGCGACCAGCAACGAGAAAACCATCAATAATGAGCCAATAAGCACAAGCGTTAGCGTTACCAACATCATTTTTTCGGGTACGCCCGCAGATTGATTGACAATATTGTCAAGTCGCGGTTGAAAACCTGCAAATCTTGTCATACACAATAGTGGAAGCGCCATCGCAATACCTTGAGCAATTTTTCTAAACAATGAATAAAACGCGTAAACCGAACCCTCTAACCTGTCGCCCGAACGCAGTTGTTGATAATCAATACAGTCGGTAATCATCGCCCAGCATATAAATTGAAAAATTCCACCGCCAAATTGAATTACTGCAAGACCTGCAATAAAAACTATTGTCGAGTTTTTATCAAAAGGCTTTAGCGGAATAAGCATTAAAATCATGGTCGCCACGACGCTAATAATAAACGGAACTCCTGCGCTAAGTTTTTTTCCAAATTTTCTAACAAGCTTCCCTACAAATGGCAAAACTAGAATAATTGGCAAATAGGTAATAACTGTCGCTAAAAAAATCATTTTGTCGGCATTACCATAAAGATAGCATTGAGCAAGCCATTTTACAGTCGCCGTCGTCGAACTAAAAAATATAATCAACGCCATTGATGCAACGCACATTGCAATGAGCGGACGATTGCAGAAAAAAGCTTTCGCTGTTTTTTTGATACTAAATTTTTCGTTTACATTTTCATCAAACGAAAATCGTTCGGTAGTCATTCTAATGCAAGCGTGATAAGCAAAAAAAGCCAATATTCCTAGTATGAGCGCCACCCAAACTAACCTTTCGCCTTTTAAATTTCGAGCGTTTTCCTCACCTTCGTACAATATAAATGGCAGCACCATACAAACCAAACTTCCAAGAGCCGCCCCGATACTTCTAAATGTTGAAAGAGAAGTTCTTTCGTTGGGGTCGCCTGAAATGGCCGAGTTTAGCGAGCCATATGGCACATTCACCAATGTATAGCATACGTCCCAAAGCAGATATGTTAAAATACATATTGCCACTTGCAAATTTCCATTGCCACCTGCTTTCACGGGGATAGGCAAAAACACTAGCGCGCACGAAAAAATTAATCCGATAGACCCGATTTTTATCCAAGGTTTAAACTTGCTTTTAGCGTGGCCGACACGCTTAGCGTCCATAATTGCGCCCATAATCGGGTCATTGATTCCATCCCAAATTTTGGTTATAATTATAATGATTGCCCATTGCCAGTCTTGAAGGCCAATGAACTGCGTATAAAAATCTAGCATATACGTGCCAATGAGAGCAAAGCTTAAATTGCATCCAAAATCTCCCAAAGCATATCCGATTTTATCACGCATGCCGAATTTTCGATACGTGGGTTTTAGGCTTAAATCCAATTCCGCAGACGACGCGCCATCTTCAATTTCGTTTTCCATACTCCCTCTTTATCCACATAGATTGACAACATTTATATTCCGATTTCTTATAGATATTTAATATTCTAATATATCGTTTTTAAATATTTAAGGCTTTTATCCATCGCTTTGTATGGATTAAGTGCAAAATCAAGCTCGACCACTGCGTTTTTAACGCCGATATTTTCAGCGCAGGCAAGTATACTTTTAAAATCAAGCGAACCATAACCCACGGGTTTAAATGCCGAAAACAATAATCCTTTTTTATAATCTTTAAGGTGCAAAGTATCCACGCGTCCGACCATTTTTTCAAGATATTGAGTGGGTTCAAATCCGCCGACTTTTATCCAAAACGTATCGGGTATAAATTGGACTTCGGGTAAAGTATTTTCAATAAGCATATCCATAATAATTCGCTCGTCAATCTTTGCAAACTCAAACCAATGATTGTGATAAGCAATTTTCATATCATATGCTTTTAGTTTTTCCGCCGCCGTGTTTAGAATTTCAATAAACTCAAAAATGTCCTTGGCCTCTCCCGTTCTAAACTTTTTCGGCATCATACCTATTCCAATATTTTTACAATTAAACGTCAAATGTTCCTCGGCTAATTTATCAATATCGCCAACAATGCGGTCAAATGACGAATGTGTTATGCAAATAGGCAATTCCGTTTCTTTTGAAATTTTATTCAGCTCGCGACTATCCATCGGACACATGCCCGACACTTGTACTACTTCTGCGCCCAAAGCCTTGCATTTTTCAAAAACACCGCGCACATCTTCGGGTTTTTTTAAATACTTTCGTAGCGAAAACAGTTGAATTCCTAATTTAATTTTTTCCATTCCTATTTTCCTTTTTTGTCTAATTGTTTTTCTTCCTCTATTCGTTTTTCAAGTTCTGAAAAATAAAGTTCCTCGTCTATTGGAATTTGCACTTCCCTCTTAAGCCAGCCCGAAAGGTGTATAGCGTTGCTAAAAGTTAGCCCAATAATGCCCTCTCCCCCGGGAGCCATAAAATGATTGTCGCGCCCAAGCAAAACATCGGTGTAGTTTTTTATAATTCCAAGATGTTGCGGAGGCTTTTTAAACAAGTGCAAAAAAGTACTTCTAACAAAATTTAGTTTATACTTCTTTATTTTTGGCTTTGCCATAAATTTAGTATTTGTTTTACTAAATTCTGGTTCTAAAACTTCGTTTTTAGTAAAAAGTAATTTTCCCTTTTCGATTACAATTTTTCCACCTGTCCCTGTAATTTCAAGCCTGTTCGTACCTGGGGCGTCGTGTGTGGACGTAATAAAAACACCCGTTGCTCCATTTTTGAATTTACAATATGCGGTAACGTCATTCTCAACATTTATATCGCGGCCAACGGTGGAAGTCGTGCTAGTGACCGACACGGGTAACCCTGCTAGCCAAGTAAACAAATCAAGTTGATGCGGACATTGATTAATTAAAACACCGCCGCCTTCGCCCCACCAAGTGCCACGCCAGCCGCCCTGCGCATAGTACGCGCGCGGACGATACCAATTAGTAATAATCCAAACTATGCGAGTAAGCTCGCCCAACTGTCCGCTTGTAATAATTTCCTTTGCCTTGATATATAGCGGATTAGTACGTTGATTAAACATCATGCCAAATTGTTGCTTTGGATATTGTTTCGCGACCTCGTTCATTTCGCGAACTTGCTTAGTATAAACGCCTGCCGGCTTATCGCAAAGCACATTTAGGCCAGCCTTAAATGCCGCAATAGCGATTTCCGAGTGGAAGTAGTGAGGAGTTTCAATCATAACAACATCAATAAGTCCGCTTTTAAACATTTCGTTGTAACTATCGAATATGGCAACTTTGGGCGCATTTTCCTTTGCCCAAGCTCGTCGTTCCTCGTTGCAATCGCATACGGCAGTCAGTTCGGCTCCCTTTAAAAGAAAGTTAAACTTTTTAAAACACATAACATATAAACTTCCTTGTTTGCCAACTCCTACAATACCATATCTAACTTTATTCATTAACGACGCCTGCCTTATCCAATAATTTTTTCATGTTTTCGTACTGCCACACATAGACTTGTTTTCGATTTACTTTTTCAAACATTTTAATTTTCATTTTTTGGTCAATTTGTCTAAATACCTTTAGGCTGTTTTTAACAGACATCGCAAGTGGCGGACACAAATAAAACGGCAGTTTCATCACAGCATATCTAAAGGTATGAGGTTCAATAGTTAAAAATCCATCATAGCCCGAAGCCACTAAATCAAGTACGATTTTTTCAATTCGTCCCTGCCCTAGCCCCAACGGAACTTCAACGCCGTCGATACAATCTTTCATATGATAGTAGGCCGTATAAGGTTTTGTTGCTCGATAAGCGTGCCAGGGATTGCAGCCACACTGAATATAGTTTGACGCGTCAAAACAAAGCTTATATTGTTCGCTGTTTACAGCTTTACAAAGTTGAATGGCGCGCTCGGGAGTATCTCCGTAAATCTTTTTTTCATTTTCGTGCAATAATACAATATTTGTGCCTTCCACAACTTTTAAAAAACCTTTTATTTTTTCAACTACTTTCGGGAAATAAACATTATAGTCTCCCTTTTTATCAACGAAAAATGAGAAAGTCCGTATGTACTTACACCCAACCATTTTTGCTATTTCAACAAGATTTTTCAGTTTTTGCAGTTGCGCGTCATAGGCCTTATCGTCATACAATTTAATTTTCCCTATTGGCGAACCAATGCTTGAAAATTTTATGCCTTTTGCGTTAATTTTTGGCAATATTTTAGCTTTAAATTCATCAGGCGTATAATCGGCAATATTTTTGCCATCTATCGTCCTTGGACACATAAAGCGCTGTTTAAGCTCTGTTAAAAGCTCGATTTGACAATTTAAGTCACTGGATACCTCGTCAGTAAACCCACTAATTTTTATCATTATTTTCTCCCAATATAATTTTTTCTTCCTTTATCTTATCATTTAAAATTTTAGTGTATTCCACATCATCAATCGGCAAGCTAATTTCCTTGTTCTCCCACGCCGAAAGATACATTGCGTTTATCATCATTACCGCATTTAACCCGTCTGCAATAGGCGAAATCAATTTTTCATTGCGCATTACACCATTTAAAAAATTGCGTACAATATTTAATTGCTGTCCGCCTTTTATAAACCCAACGGCAAACCCCAATCTATGATTATAGCGCGCCGTCTTTTTAAGCACAAAACCATATCCCGATTTAGTTTCGTTATTAATTTGTTTTTCATCTTTTGCAAATGTGTACACTTTCATTTTATTGCTGTCAATCACAATGCGTCCATTAGTGCCTGCGATTTCTAAACGATTAGCGCCTCGAAGCTCGTGCGTTGACGCCGTAAAACTGCAATACACATCATTATCATATTTGAAAAGCGCAACCACATCGTTTTCAGTGGTAATTTGCCTATTCTTAGTAGCCATTTTTACAAATACTGTTTTTGGCAGACCTATTATCCATTGAATTAAATCAAGCTGATGTATACATTGATTGATAAGCGTTCCACCGCCCTCACCCCACAAACTCGCGCGCCATCCGCCTTGATTGTAGTAAGCTTGCGAGCGATACCAATCGGTAACAATAAAGTTTACGCGCTGAATTTCCCCTATCTTGCCTTCCTCTACAAGCCTTTTTGCGCGGGCATACAGCGGATTAGTACGTTGATTAAACATCACTGCCGTGACTTGTTTAGAATGTTCTTTTGCGCGCTCGATAACGCGTTTCGCCTCTAAAGTAGTGACGCTTAATGGCTTTTCAACCAATACATTTAAACCTTGTTCCATACAATATATTGCAATATCAGCGTGAAAATAATGTTCCGTCGCTATAATAACAGCGTCAATATTTTCGGCTTTCAGCATAGCTTTATAATCCAAATATGTGGCGGTTTGGCCGTACTTTTTTGTAAACTCGGTTAAAGCCTCCGACTTGATGTCGCAAATGGCTTGAAGCTTTGCTCCACGCACTTTTCCCTTCTTTAGATTTCGCGCGTGCACACTGCCCATTCGCCCGATTCCGATAACCGCAACATTGATTTTTTTCATTTTATACTCCCGAATACGCGCTAAAGCCTCCGTCAATCGGTACGACTATACCCGTTACGAATCCGCTTTCTTCGTCGTTTGTAAGCCAGTTTATTGTGCCTAACAGTTCCATCGGAACGCCAAACCTTTTCATTGGAGTTTGATTTAATATCTTTTTACTTCTATCTGTCAAACTTCCGTCCTCATTAAATAAAAGCGTTTTATTTTGATTTGTAGCAAAAAATCCCGGCGCGATTGCATTGACGCGAATTCCCGAACTGGCAAAATAAACAGCTAACCACTGTGTAAAATTTGAAATTGCTGCCTTTGCGCCCGAGTACGCAGGAATTTTCGTGAGTGGTGAAAATGCGTTCATTGACGAAATATTTAAAATATTTCCCGATTTTCTAGCCGCCATTTCTTCAGCAAAAACTTGAGTCGTTAAAAATGTACCCATAAAGTTTAGGTTAAAAACAAAATCAACGCCTGCCTCGTCAAGGTTAAAAAAGCTTTTTAGGCCTGCTTTTGCCTCGTTATGAAACTCAATATCCGTTGTCGCCTTAGAGTTGTTGCCACCTGCTCCATTTATCAAAATATCGCACTTTCCAAAATCTTCAGTTATCTTTTTTTCAACGCTTATAAGGCTTTCTTTATTTAACACGTTCGCCTCGTATCCGCGCGCAGAAAACCCTTCATTCGTCAGTTTTTCCGCTAGCATAGCAACCGCTTCGCCATTAATATCAATTAGCGCAACCTTATCATTTTTTTCGCAAAAGTTTCGGGCTATAACACTGCACAAAACTCCGCCTGCGCCCGTAATGACAACAACTTTGTTCATAAATTTTTCTCCTTATTTTTCACTATCGCCTCATATAATCCGCCAATGTAGCATGCGCCCAAAGCTCGGTCATAAAGGCCATATCCATATCGCCCTTTTTCACCCCAAATCATTCGGCCGTGGTCGGGGCGAACATATCCGTCAAAGCCACTATCTAAAAGCGCTTTCAAAATTTCGTAAATATCCAAACTGCCACAACAAGTTGGGTGCGCCGTTTCCTCAAAATCACGCTCGCCACTTAACTTAATATTTCTAATATGCGCAAAGTGTATGCGTCCTTTCGCCATATTAATAATATCGATAATTTTATTGTCCGCGCTTGCGCCCAGCGAACCCGTACACAATGTAATTCCATTGTTGGGACTATCGACCAAATTTAAAAATCGCTTTATATTTTCATAATTAGTAATAATGCGTGGCAACCCGAAAATAGGCCACGGGGGGTCATCTGGATGTATCGCCATATTAATTCCCACCTGTTCAGAAACAGGGATAACCGCTTTTAAAAAAACTTCAATATTTTTCCATAACGAAGCTTCATCGATAGTTTCGTATTGTTTAAGTAGCGATTTCAACCCGTCCGAGGTATAGCTACTGTCCCAACCCGGCAACGATAAATTGCCGTTTAAAGGGTTCATATTAAGCACAGCGTTGTGGCTATACGACAACGCTGTTGCGCCGTCTGCTTGTTTTTTTTCAAGGTCACTTCTAAGCCAATCAAATACTGGCATAAAATTATAGCATACGCATTTAACGCCATATTTTGCCAAACGTCTTAAATTTTCACAATAGTTTTCAATAAATTTTTGAGCCGTTGGCAAGCCTAATTTTATATCCTCGTGAACAGGCACGCTTTCTATAACCTCACATTCTAAACCATTATTGTGACAGTTTTCTACCAGTTTTTTTATACTATCTTCACTCCAAACACTTCCAACAGGAGTATCGTAAATTGCCGAAACAACTCCAGTAACAACAGGAATTTGTCGTATGTTTTCTAGTGTAACTTTGTCGTTATCCCCGTACCAGCGAAATGTAATTTTCATAGCTTTCCCTTTGACATCTTTTTTTGTTGCTAATTAAAAATACTATCTTTACACTACTAAAAAAATTTCTTTATTTTAAATTTGTGTATTTTACATTTACTTATATGACGGCTTAATTGTTGCGACAATCGTACCAAGCGCCTTTTAATCAACTGATTTTTACTTAAAATACTGTGTATATTCCCCTAAGCGCGGGCATTTTATTAGTCCACACGCAATGTGTTCCCTTATCGTTTCCTCAACTTGCTCGGCTTTACGCTCTTTAACAAGCGTCAACATCGCCTTATGTTGTATGAAAAAGCAAATCAAAATATTTAGTTTGCTGTCCATATATATTCCTCATAAAAATTATAGCACCGCCAAATGTTTAAAGTCAACAATTATTATGTCTGATGTATACAAGCAAACTTGATTAATTTTATTTTGTTTTAAAACCTTTAATAAATACATTGTATTTATATTTTATTAATCCTTTCGTTTTTGCACGCAAAAGGACCGCATTTTCATGCAGTCCTTAAAAAATATCTATCCTTATTATACGTTTAAAAAAATAAATTTAGTCAAGCAATTTTTTCAAATCGGCATCATCTACCGAGTCATCGGTATCGTTTGAGGACTGGTGTTCTTTAGCGTCGATATCGGTTAATTCATACGTTTTAATGTCATATGTGCCATCTGGCTGCATAACCCTAACTTTCACTTGCTGACGAATAATATCATTGTTTTCAACAATGCCTTCGCCGTCGGGAGTCATAGCGCGACTTCCAATTCGAGGCATTTTTTTAAACATTTCGGCATAGTAGTCGTTTTCGTATTTTAAGCAACACATAAGTCTTCCGCATACTCCGCTAATTTTTGCAGGATTTAAAGACAACCCTTGCACTTTAGCCATTTTAATTGATACTTTTTCAAAATCGGGCAGATGTGTTTTGCAACAACATTCGCGACCGCATACAGCAAGCGCGCCTCTTATTTTTGTATCGTCGCGCTCATAAATTTGGCGCAGTTCTATGCGAACCCTAAACACACCTGCCAAATCCTTAACAAGTTCGCGGAAATCAACTCGCCCGTTAGCCGTAAAATAAAATATCACCTTGTTTCTGTCAAAGGTATATTCAGCGTCAACAAGTTTCATATTTAACTTGTGCTTTTCGATTTTCTCGTTTGCCAAGCGCATAGCCTCGGCTTTCATTCCCTCGTTTTTTATGGTTTGCGCAAAGTCGTCATCAGTTGCTTTTCTAATAATAGGCTTTAATGGTTGCACAACTTCTGCATCGGGAACGTCCCTGTTAGCGATAGCCACTAAACCATACTCCACTCCTCGCGCCGTTTCAACAATTACGCCTTCGCCCTCTGCATACGCGTTTGCCTCGGGATTAAAGTAGTACACCTTACAAGAGTTTTTAAATTTAACACCAACTATGGTTATCGACATTTATATTTTACCTCCAAGATTCCAAAAAATAAATTTTCAAGTACGCAAATTTTCGTCACGTTTGCTTCGAGTTTTTTGCGCTCGCTATTAATAAGGTATAAGATGTTTCCCAAAGCGCGTTCAGAATATCCTTGCGACAATTCCATAATTTCGTCGGCTTTGTGCTTAGATAAGACTAACGACAAATTCGTTTTTGACATAAGCATATCGCGAATTAGCAACGACAACGTATCCAAAAATATTGGTAGATTGTCAACAAGCGATGGCTTCAACCCCAATACAGAGGCAACATCCGAGCTTTTTTTGAGCTGTTTTAAAACGGTCAAAGTTTCGTCGTAAACGGCCTCATAGCCCGCGCTTTTTGCAATTTCGCTTGCTCGTCCTAACATTCCGTCGCAACAAACCGACGCAATTCGCGCTTTTTTTTCATCATAAGTTTCGGCGTAGATTTCATTATAAATTACATCTTCAGAAAACCTGTCAAGATAAATTTTTCTCGCCCGAGACATAATGGTGTCTAGCATTGCGCTTTCGCGCCCCACCCCTAAAAATATTGTAACCGACTTGGGTGGTTCTTCAAGCGTTTTTAGCAATTTGTTTTGCGCAATTAAATTCATTTTGTCGGCCGAATATATAAAATAGAGTTTGTTTTTACCTTCATATGACAACAATGACGTGTCATCAATTAATTCCTTAACGTCATCTACTTTAATGTTTTCATTGAGTTGATTAATATACTTAATATCAACATGATTTCCATTTAAAATTTTGCTGCACGTAGAACACTGCAAACAGGCATCGTTTTCACAAAACACTGTGCAAGCAACTAACGAAAACAGTTCCGCCACAACCTCTACATCGGGCGAAATCACCATATACGCGTGCGCAAGTTCGCCGCAGTCAATATCTTTTTTTATAAGTTTGTAAGCTTCGCTATTTTTAAGCGCATCGACATACTTAATCATTAACTTATAACCCCTTTGTTTTTCAAAGCATCAATAATTAGCTTTGAAGTTTCTTGCTTGCTAGCGCAAGGTATTATTCGGATAATTCGATTTGAAAACCTTTCAGCAAGCATTCTAAACCCTTCATAAACTTTTTCGTGAAAACTTTGGCTTTCCGCTTCGAGCCTGTCACACAGTTGCAATGACGATGCCTTGCTTCTAAACATCTTGTCGTGTGGTAAGTCAATAAATATTGTTGCATCGGGCACACATTCGCCAACAGCCATTTCGTTAATTTTAATTATTTCATCAATGCCAAGATTTCGCGCATAGCCCTGATATGCCATAGAACTATCAATATGCCTGTCGCAAACAACAATTATACCTTTATCTAACGATGGCTTTATAACCTCTTTTATTAGTTGCGCGCGCGCCGCTGCATATAGTAAAGCCTCGCACTCGGGACACATCTCGGTGTTTTTTGGGTCAAGCAAAATCGCGCGGACCGCTTCGGAAATTTGCGTCCCGCCGGGCTGTCGCACCAAAATTGCCTCCTGATTGGTGTTTTTTAAATATTCCATAACAAGCGAAACCTGTGTTGATTTTCCAACGCCTTCGCCGCCTTCAAACGTAATAAAACTTGCCATAACTACCTGCCGTATTTTATTTAAGCCATTTTTATGGCCTATCTATGATTGTAAAAACATTAACTGACTGTACTTTTAAAGTAAATAGTTCTTCCTTGCTAAAGCCTACGCTAATAAATTTCAATACTATACCAAAAATATCTAACGCCATACTTTAAATAATGCACAAAAAATATATTTAGCTTAATTTTAATATCACTTTATTAAAAGGAATAAACAAAATATAACAGTTATATTGTAACACAGACTTTGCCGTTTACAAAGCCAAAAACATTGTTTTCTTTCATAAGTATTGACTGAATTTCTGAAGTTATTATTTCGCCGTGCGCAACTAGCGGAATACCCGGAGGATAAATGCCCAACTCATTATACGCGCTTCGACCAACGGCGTCACTTAAACTAACTAATTCAAACGAACTGCCGTCATTGCCTTTTTGAGGAGTTGGATATTGAAAACCATTTAGATTGTCACTAGCTTCAGGTGTTTCATTTAACAGCACACCCTCAAGCACTGCCAACCTTTCCATATTGTATGGCGAAACAATAAACACCGCATAATCACAATAAACCAACTCGGGCATTATATTTAAACGTTGCAGTTTATCAATCAATTTTTTACCCAGCAGAATACATAGCCTCGAAAAATCATCATTAGGATAAAAATAATATTTTTTTAAATTCTCTTTAAATAAATCAATCCTATTTTTAAGTTTTTCATAAAGCACTTCGCCATACAAATTAAGCTCATCAATAGCGTAGTCCATTGAAGCTAAAACCACATAACTTGGACTTGTAGTGTGCAAATCGCTGCGTAATGTCCGCGCTACGTCGCTATACTGCTTATTGTTGACATTTAAGATTGCCCCGCCACCATATACTGGCATAGTTTTATGTAGACTGACCACGGCCATATCGGCATACTCCGAAAACCCTTGGGGCAATTCGTTTGAAAAGCAAAAATGGGCGCCGTGCGCTTCATCTACAATAAGCGGAATACCTGCTTGTTTTGCAATTTTAACGATATCCAAAGATGCGCTATCTCCAAAATAGGTAGGCGAAGTAATAACAATAGCCGCCGCATTTGGGCAATCACTTAAGGCCTGTCTAACTTCACTGGGTGTGACTACTGACGGCAATCCGCGCGATAGTTTTGAGTAAATGTAGTGCGGATTAAGCCCAAAATGTCTGACCGCCGAATACACCGATTTATGACAATTTCGCTGTATAATAATGTCGCGACCGCGAGCGCGCAACGCGCCTATTGCGACAAATATCGCAGTTGTCGCACCCGTTGTAAAATATAGGCTCGTTTGGCTTTTATATATTTTTGCCGCTTGAATTTCGCTTTCTAAAATTATACCATTTGGATTTTGTAAATTGTCTGAAAAATCAAGTTCAGTAATGTCAAAAGCCGACGACGAATATAAAAGGTCGTCTAGATTTGCCCCAAAATGCGCTGGCATATGAAACCTCTCGGGGCAACTTAAAGCATATTTTATTACGCTGTCATATATCGGCTTTGTCATAATTTTATTATACTACATTTCGTTCATTTTGAAAACCTTTTTTCAAAACTCCGTCTTTTTATTTGTGCTATTTGCTTTTTTTATATATAATAGATTTATTAAATGAGTTATGGTGAATTATGGATAAGCAAATTAAAACCTTAAACAAAATTAAGTCAGTTGGATTTGTGTTTGCAATTTTAGGCATTACATTAATGCTTGCTATGTGGATTGGCCGTTTAAATTTAATCGCCGTTGTTTCCGCCGTTTTTTGTTGTTTTGTGGCAGCAATTATTTTAGTTGAGCTTATATTTAAAAAGCAACTTAATCTATATTACTTTATTGCATATACAACGGTCAGTTTTGGCGTTACAATGTACTACATCGCATTTGGCGTTGATGAAATTTTTATTTTACGCGTTTTATATAATGCTTTACTGGCATTGCCGTCATTTTTGATTTTGCTTGGATTATATTATTTGGTTATGTTTGCCGATAAACATCGCATACAAGCGAAAGCGATTATTTTGTCGTCAGTGCTTGTAATTACATCAATTATATACGTACTTACAATGAGTTTAAAATCAAAGCCCAATATGGTAAGCCTTGCGGCTGGCCACGACGAATATCTAAACAATGTCGATAAAGTAAAGTCAAACAAGTCAAGCCCCAATGTTTTGTTTGTTTTAATGGACGATTTGGGATATGGCGATATATCATTAAATGGCGCGCTTTATGACACCCCCAACATTGACAGCATTGCTCAAAACGGACTTAACTTCACCAATTTTTATAGCAGTTATTCGGTGTGTTCGCCTGCTCGTTTTGCCGCGCTCACGGGAAGATATCCTTATCGCGGTTGCGCGGATAATGTTATTTACCCAACCGTACAATCGTTTTCGCCTTTCAGCACAACGCGTCTATTTAACTCATTTGAAATGGGCAACAACGTTGACGGTATGCTTGGCGACGAAATTACCATTGCGGAAACGTTGCAAAATGCAGGGTATTCTACTGGCTGTTTTGGGAAATGGCATTTAGGTGACTACGGTCAATATTTGCCAACAAATCAAGGTTTTGACTATTTCTATGGCAGTCACCACGTAAATGATATGACTCCATTTTATCACGTAAAGGAAACAAAGGGCGAGTATGAAATTGTCGTCGACAAGGCGGAACTTAAGGACCAATCTAACGCAACTAAGCTTATCCACAACGAAATTGACGGTTGGATTCGCGAGGTTTCCAAAGGCGACCAACCTTTCTGCGCTTGGTACACAACTCCGTGGCCACACGCGCCTATTTTTGTAGGAGATGAATTTAAAGGCAAAACTGGCTTAGGCGACTATGCCGACTGCGTAACGGAATTTGACAGCTATTTAGGGAAACTTTTAAATACTCTTGACGAATTAAACGAGCTTGATGATACCCTCATCATCTTTACATCAGACAATGGCCCTGCGCTGCAAGGCTCAACAAATGAACTCCGCGGAGGGAAATACACCGCATACGAGGGTGGACAAAAAGTTCCATTTTTAATGCAATGGAAAAATAATAATGGTTTATTTAATAAAGGTGAAACTCGTGACGGTAGCGCAACTCTTGTTGACCTTTACCCAACTCTCGTCGATATCTGTAAAATTTCGGGCTACAGCGGCCAAAAAACGTCGTATCTGCCATTCGACCGCGCCATAGACGGCATTTCTATGCTTCCGTTGATTAATGACAGTAAAAAAGTTATTCATACGGTTGAACACCCTATATTACATATGAAACGCGAAAAAATTAAAGCCATACAATACGCCATTCCTTCGGCCGATATCATTGCAGAGTACGGCTTTAAACACAAGGTTTTAACCGATAATGAATTTGTAACATTTAAATATTTTAAAAATATCCAAAATGATAATAGCGCATTTTTTGATAAATATCGCAAAAATTGGCTACACATTTTAACCGACGACAGTGGCGAAAATTATAATCGCCAACCAGTTTATCCAACTATCGCTGTCGATATGAACAACCGAATGAAAGAAATTGCAAAAGAATTTAAAGAAAACCGTCGAGGCATTAACGAGGCTTGGTATAAAGAATATAAGAAAAATCGATAAAATACAATATTTAGTTGCTTAATTGACTAATTATTAAACAAAAAAACTACCACATTATATGGTAGTTTTTTTATTATTATTTAAAATTTATAAATTGAACAATACAATTTACTTGATTAGTTAAAATCCTTAATCGCATCTGTTGTGCCTACATAAATACATTTACCCGAAATCTTTAGTTCAATAGTCTTTCCGGTAAGCGATTTATAAGTTGCTTGCATTTCAGCAAAATCAGAACTGTTTTTGTCATAAAACGTTTTAGCTTCTTTCTTTGATGCAAACCAACTAACGGCAATCATATCTGTCGGAACTACACCGCCCTTCTTTGCAACGAGCGCGCCCGTCAAACCTTCAGCTTTATCTTCACTGTCTAAGCTTTCTGCAACCACTTTATAATCTGCTTTTTCAAGTTTTGCTTTAGCTTTTTCTACGTTACTGGGTACACACGCGGTAAAGCATATCGCCATCAGGGTGACTATTAGTAATAGAGTAACAATTTTAAAAGTTTTTTTCATGAAAAAACCCCCTAGCTATTTGATGATTTTATTATAACTTATTTACAAGTATGTGTCAATCAATATTATTTATTGCTATTTGGATACAAATGTATTACAATACTTATGAGGTAACAAATGTCAAATCAACCATTAAACTTATTAATAAAACCAGCGTCCAGCCTTTGCAATATGAAGTGCGGATATTGCTTTTATCACGCAGAAGCGATGAGTCGCGAAAGCTATTCGCACGGGCTAATGAGCTATGAAACTGCCGACAAACTAATTGACCGAGCTTTTGAATTTGCACAAAAAAAACCTATAAGTTTTGCATTTCAAGGAGGCGAGCCATTACTTTCTGGGCTTGATTTTTACACTCATTTTGTTGAAGTTGTACAAGCAAAAAACGTTAGTAACAACGCTATATTTTATAGCATACAAACTAATGGAACTTTAATAAATGATGATTGGGCAAAGTTTTTTTTAAAGCATAAATTTTTAGTTGGAGTGTCGCTTGACGGCAACCAAAAAGCTAACCGCGAACGCAGGCTTAAAGAAGGTATGTTTGCCTACGGAAAAACCATTGATGGAATTAATTATTTGACAAAATACGGTGTTGAATACAACATATTATGTGTATTAACACGCGATATTGCAAGCAACATTGAAGAAGTATATAAATATTATAAAGAAAGCGGATTTAAATATTTACAATTTACGCCTTACTTAAGTCCCTTGGAAAACAACAGCCCCGACAGGTTTATTTTAACAACTAAAGACTATGCGAGCTACCTAATTCGTCTTTTTAACTTGTATGTAAAAGACTACATAAAAGGCAATTATGTATCTATTAGAATGTTTGATAATCTAGTGCAGCTGTATCTTGGAAGGCCTGCCGAGCAGTGTGGAATGAACGGTTTTTGCGGACATCATTATGTCGTTGAAGGCGACGGAGCGTGCTATCCTTGTGACTTTTATTGTTTAGACGAATATTGCCTAGGCAATTTTAAAGATACTTCATTTGACGAAATGGAAAAATCTACTATTGCTACAAAATTTATAAGCGATAGTTTTAAGGTTTCACAAAAGTGCGCCGCGTGTAAGTACTTTAAATTATGTCACGGCGGTTGCAAAAGATACAGGATAAATTGCGACTACTGTGAGGCATATCGAATTTTTTTTGAAGCTTGTTTGCCGCTGTTTCGAGTTTTCATGCACGAAAAAACTAACACTTAATATTTCGTAATTCGCTTTACAATAATTTTAATAAAAAGAACCGCAAACTTTATATTTGCGGTTTTTTATTTTCAGTAATTAACATTAATACGCTTATCCACTACTTTTTATTAGGCTTCATCGTCGGAAATAAAAGTACGTCGCGAATTGACGCTTGGTCGGTCAACAGCATAACCATACGGTCAATGCCTATCCCCAACCCACCTGTCGGCGGCAAACCATATTCTAACGCGGTTACAAAGTCATCATCCATCATTTGAGCCTCGTCATCACCCTTTTCCCGTTGCTTAACCTGTGCCATAAAACGCTCGCGTTGGTCAATAGGGTCATTAAGTTCCGAAAAAGCATTGCCCATTTCACGACTTGTAATAAAAAATTCAAAACGTTCCGTTAAGCGACTATCGGTGGGCTTACGCTTAGCCAGAGGGCTAACTTCAACAGGATAGTCAATAACAAAAGTTGGTTGCACTAACTTTTCTTCAATGAGTTGGTCAAAAACAGTATAAAGCGCATTGCCCCACGTAACATCTTTCGGGAAACCAACGCCCAACGCTTCTGCCTTTTTTGTGGCGACGGCTAAATCATCGTTATTAAAGTCGATATCGGTAACTTCCTTAACAATGTCGGCCATAGTAACCCTGCGCCACGGAGCTTTTAAACTTATATCTATGCCTTGATAATTAATTTCAGTTGTCCCCAAAACTTTCATCGCGACAAACTCAAACAGTTTTTCCGTGATATCCATCATGCCGTTATAATCGGTGTAGGCCTCGTACAGTTCAACCGTTGTAAACTCGGGATTATGACGCGTATCCATACCCTCGTTGCGGAAAAGACGCCCCATTTCGTAAACCTTTTCAAATCCGCCGACGATAAGGCGTTTTAAATAAAGTTCGGGCGCAATCCTCATATACATATCGATATCCAACGTGTTGTGGTGCGTAACGAACGGACGCGCTGTCGCTCCGCCAGCGATTGTATTTAAAATTGGAGTATCCACTTCAACAAAACCGCGATTATCTAAAAACTCACGAACCGCGCTAATAATTTTGCTTCGTTTAACAAAAGTTTCCTTAACTTCGGGGTTTGCAATAAGGTCAACATAACGTTGACGATAGCGCAAGTCAGTGTTCGTTAAGCCGTGCCATTTTTCAGGTAGCGGCAACAGCGATTTAGACAACAGAGTTACACAAGTAACTTTAACGCTAATTTCGCCTTTATGTGTAGTAAAAACCTCACCCTCGATACCAATTATATCGCCAATATCGTATTTCTTAAAATCCTCATACGACTCTTCTAGTATATCTTTTTTAAAATAAAGCTGAATTGAACCATCACCGTCGAGCAAATTAGAAAAACTTGCTTTGCCCATAACCCGTTTTGAAATAAGCCTGCCCGCAATGCGCACAGATTTACCCTCATAGTCGGCGTAATTGTCAATAATTGCGCGACTAGAAGCCGTCCTTTCAAATTTAACAATTTCGTAAGGATTTTTACCCGAAGAAACCAATTCTTGTAGCCTGTCCTTGCGAAGTCGAACTATTTCATTAATATCTATTTCAGCGGTTTCGACACTTTGGTCGGACACAAAATCTGCCATATATTCTCCCTCTTTAAGCCGTAATGCCTAATATTTTGTATTTGGTAACACCAGCAGGGGTCACTACGTCAACAATCGCGCCCTTCTTTTTCCCGATAAGCGCGTTCCCCAATGGCGATGCGTTGCTTATAAGATTTTCCTCAATTTTCGCTTCGCTCGTGCCCACAATACGATATTCAAGTTTTTCATCATACTCGATGTCTAACAGCTTAACCATACAGCCAATTCCAACAATTTTAGTATCAATATTGTTTTCGTCAATAAGAACGGCGCAGGTAATCATCTCATTGATTTCCTTAATTCGCTTTTCTAAAAACCCTTGTTCCTCTTTGGCGGCGTCATACTCGGCATTTTCACTTAGGTCGCCAAACTCGCGCGCAATTCTAATTTTTTCTGCCATTTCCTTGCGCCCGTTACCACAAAGCTCTTCGTACTCGCGTTTTAATTTGTCATATCCCTCGCGTGTTAAGAATACTTCTTTTTCCATTATGTCCTCCAAGATGTGCTAAAAAACACCCTTCTTTTATCTATTTGCCTATTATACTAGCACATAGTGTCCTTGTCAATGAAAAACGCTAAATTTTTTTGTTACATCAAATATGTACAAAGTATTATATGTATATAAGTGTGCGCGCGCGCCTACAATTAAATATTGACTTAGTCGTGTCGCTTTTGAATAGAAACCGCCAACAAGCAAATAATAAAACTAATTAATTAACATAAATTTGCGGGTACAATTATAATTGTTAGTACAAAATTGTATTATAGTGCAAAAAATTGTTTACAAATCCTATTTGCTTGTGCTACAATAAATATATTATTTAATTTAAAAGGGACAACATGGACGAACAAAACAATTCGAGGCGGTTACGCAAAAAGAACAATACTCACAAAGCATTACTACATAGTGCAAAAAAACTCTTTGAAGACAAGGGTATCGGCAATGTTACCATTGACGAAATAAGCGAGGCTGCCGATGTTAGTAGAAGCACTTTTTTCACACACTTTGCATCGCTTGATGATTTGTTGGAACAGATAGCCAATGAGGAAATTAGTGATTTAGCGGCAGTATGGCAAGATAGCGATGTTAGTTTTTCAATTACCGCGCTTATGGACAAGCTTGTTGAAGATACTATTCCCTACCCGTATCTTACTGGTGAACTGTTGATGCGAGGCATTTTAAGCAAGGGCGAATCAAGCAGTTTTAATGAAATTTACAATTTGGCAGAGGAACGCATTTCGACGCATTACTCGTACGAAAAAACTTTGGAGTACTTCACAACAGAGGAAATTTCAGCTTTACTGTTGGGCTCGTATTTCGGCTTTGTTTTTCAGCGTTTTATAAAAAACAAGCCTTTTGACAATGATATTGAACTTAAACAATCAATAAATAAATTTATAGCTTTTTTAAAAAAGTAGGAGGTTTTTAATATGAGAAACGGTTACGCCGCAGACAAGGCCACTTGGCCTAAGGCACAAACAATTTATGATGAGCTTGAGGCTCTTACCAACAAACCAATTTGGTGCGTTGCTGATGATGATTACAAAAAAGTTTTGGAGCATTTTGAAACTAAATGCGCTAAATCAAAAGCCATTACCACTGAGGCAAAAACCTACATTCCTGGTGGAGTGCAGCATAATTTGGCCTTCAATAAACCTTTCCCTATTTGTATCACAAAGGCTGAAGGCGCATTTTTATATGACATTGACGGCAACAAGTATTATGACTTTTTGCAAGCTGGCGGCCCTACTATTTTAGGAAGCAATTATCCCGCTGTTCAAGAAAAGGTTATTAAACTTATTAAAGAATGTGGCCCTGTAACTGGTTTGTTTCACGAAGCTGAGTTGTTGCTCGCTAAAGAAATTAACAAGCATATGCCTGCCGTTGAAAAGTTTAGAATGTTGGGTTCAGGCACAGAAGCTGTTATGGCGGCTATCCGTGTTGCCCGTTGCGCGACGAAAAATAAGCGCGTAGTTAAAGTTGGCGGAGCTTATCACGGTTGGTCTGACCAAATGGTTTACGGATTAAAAATTCCGGGAAGTCGTTTTCTATTAGAAAGCCACGGCATTCCGAAGGGTTGCTATGGCACAACCGACGAAGTTCGCCCAAATGACTTAGGCATGCTTGAGTCTATGTTGCGTAAAAACAAATTGCGTGGCGGTACTGCCGCTGTTATTGTTGAGCCTGTTGGCCCCGAAAGCGGCACTCGTCCTATCGACTTTGATTACAACCAAAAAGCACTTGACCTCGCCCACAAATATGGCGCATTGTTTATCTTTGACGAAGTAGTCACTGGTTTCAGAATGGGCTTAGGCGGCGCGCAAGGTTTCTTTGGAATTAAACCCGATTTAACTATATTTGGCAAAATTATTGCCGGTGGCTATCCCGCAGCCGGTGGCGTTGGCGGAAAAGCTGAATACGCAAACCTTATGGCGGCAGGCGTCGCAACTCTCGGACACCGCGCATATGTTGGCGGCACTTTAGCGGCAAATCCCCTTTCTTCATACGCAGGCTACTGCTGTATTCAAGAAATTGCAGCGACTAATGCTTGCGAAAAAGCCGGGCTTGCAGGCGACCGTTTAGCCGCAGGCTTAAAAACTTTAATTGCAAAACACGGGCTTCCGTTCGTTGTTTATAATCAAGGCTCTATCGTTCACCTTGAATGTACTGGCGCTATGAGTTATGACTTCAGTAGTATGAGTTTCATAAAAAGCGCGCTTGGCTTGCTCAAAAACAAACCCGTTATGCTCGCTCGTAAAGTTGCTATGGAAGAAATGGGCGCCGCTTATATGGCAAATGGTATCGTTACGCTTGCCGGCAGTCGCTTATACACTTCAATGGCCGACACCGACGAAATTATTGACGGAGCGCTCGCTCAATTTGATAAGGTTTTCGCTACGGTTACCGATAAGTTTACACGTAGCATGGATAAATAAATCCAATTAAGAGGTGAAAATTATGTCAAAATATATCATTTCCCACGATATGGGGACTAGTTCGGATAAGGCAGTCTTGGTTGACTATTCTGGTAAAATTATAGCTACCAGCGTTGAGCCTTATCCCACTTACTACCCTAATCCCGCGTGGGTCGAACAGGATACGGCCCTTTACTGGGCGGCAGTTTGTAAAGCTAGTCGCTCCGTTTGCGAAAAAACCAAAACTTCGCCCGACGATATTGGCGGTATTATTTTTTCCACACAAGCGCAAGGCGTTATTCCCGTTGACGAAAAAGGTAACGTTCTTTACAATAACATCACCTGGGTTGACGCTCGCGCAGAAAAGCAAGCGCAAGAAATTATGGCTAAGTTCGGCGGGAAAAAGCTGTTCACTATGATTGTGGGAACTCCTATTATGGGCAAAGACTGCGTTGCTAAAATCAAGTGGATTCGCGATGAACGTCCCGATGTTTATGAAAAAACAAAGTACTTTCTTGATGTGAACGGTTTTTTAAAAATGAAATGCACGGGCGAAATGGTTGCCGAATTATCGGGAGCTTCTAGCTACGGCCTTGACCTCAAAAAGAAAACTTGGATGAGCGCGTTCCCTCTTATCGGGGTCGAAATTGAAAAACTTCCTCCTCTTGTTAAAAGCACCGACAAAATTGGCAACGGTTTAACCGAAAAGGCCGCCCGCGATATGGGGCTTAACATAGGCACTCCTGTATTTGGCGGGTGCGACGACGTACAAGCTGCGTGCGTTGGAAGCGGCAAAAACGGCGATGGCGACGTTCATATTTATTTAGGCACGTCCGCTTGGGTAGCCGCCACTTCAAAAACAGCGACAAAGTTTATGCACGGCGCCGCCGCTATTCAAAGCGCTGACCCCGAAATGAACTTGATTGCAGGCATTACCGAGGCCGCAGGAAGCAATATTCAATGGATTTGCGACCAATTCTTCTCTGCCGAAAAGGAAAAATATGGCGATGATATTTATGCCTATATGGATGATGTTATCCGCGCTATTCCAGCAGGTAGCGACCATTTGATTTGCACGCCTTGGATGATGGGCGAAAGATGCCCTGTTAGCTCTACAACCACCCGTTGCACTCTTTTCAACATCAACCCCGAACACACGCGCGAGCATATGATGCGCGCCGTTTATGAGGGTGTCGCGTATAATCTTAGATGGATATTGGAAAACTTTAAAAAAGACTATGGCTTTAAGTGTCACGACTTTCATATTATCGGCGGAGGCGCTTTAGATGACGCTTGGATGCAAATTATTGCCGATATTACTGGCGCTAAGTTTTCTATCGTTTCTAATCCGCGCAACGCAGGCGCGTTGGGCGCCGCTATTATTGCATTAATCGGTTTGGGCGAACTTAAAAATTTCAAGGACGCGCGCGATTTTGTCAAAATTACCAAAACCTACAAACCCGACAAACACAACGCCGATATTTATAATGAACTTTACACTACATATAAGCGCATATATTTTGACCTGCACAAAACCTATATGATTGCAAATGGTCACCGCTTTGAAGGAGGTAAAAAATGAACGCTAAATTAATTAGCAAAATTATTGTTTACGCAAAGAAAATTCTTGAACATAATCTTTGCGGAAATGTTGCTACAAATATCAGTGTCAGAGAGAACGCAAATACTATGTATATTACCAAAACAGGTGTTGACTTTGCAAATTTAACTGGTGAAGACATCTTTGTGATGGATTTTAGCAAATCGGACTCTTTCCCTACTCATACTTTAAAAGAAGCTCTTTTGCATAAAAGCATTTACGAAAAGCGTGAAGATATTGCTTGTATTATGGTTACATCTCCTATTGCCAGCCTCACTGTCGCTGGCGTAAATGCTACCGTTCCGCCTGTTCTTGACGATATGGCGCAGATTGTTGGCCCTACTGCAAAAACCGCTAAAACCAATGACGCTACATCTATTGTCAGCGCTCTTAAAGGTCGCGGCGCTTGCTTGCTAAATGGCATTGGTTCGCTTTCTACTGGGCGCACTCTTGATGAGGCTTTTACCGCTTGTTTGGTTTTGGACAAAGCCTGCTATACCTTTATTATGTCGGCCGCTGTCGGCGGAAGTAAACCCGTTAGCAAACTTAGCTCGATTATCGAACATAAAGTGTATCAAAAAAAGTACAGCAAGATTAATCAAGCCGCTCTGCTCGAAGCTGAAAGAAAGTGAGGTTAATATGAAATTTTCTGAAATTGAAATAAGACAACAAATTAAAGATGCTGGCGTTAAAATGCTTGAGGAAAACCTTGTACAAGGCACTTGGGGCAATATCTCAATTCGCCTTGACGATACTCATATGATAGTTACTCCATCGGGGCTTGACTACCTGTCGCTTAAACCCGAAGATTTGCCTATCGTTGACATCAACACCCTTGAATGGACAGGGCCGAAAAAACCAACTAGCGAACGCAAAATTCACGCTGCAATTTTGCGTGACAGACCTGAAATAAATGTTATTTTACACTCACACCCAACTCAATGCGCTATTATGGCTAGCGCGCATTTAGACCTGCCTGTCGTTAGCGATAAAATGAAAAAATATGTTGGTGGCGAGGCCAAATGCGCTAAGTATGGTTTGGCTGGCACAAAAAAGCTGACAGCCAACACTATTGAGGCAATGAAGGGTCGCAATGCTTGTTTTTTGGCTAACCACGGAATGTTTGCTTGTGGGGCGACTTTAGAAGATGCCTTTGAGGCTTGTCGAGCAATGGAAGATGGCAGCAAAACTTATGTCGAACAAAAAACAGTTGAAAAAATGAAAGCCGAAAAGTATTCGCCTGAACTTTCAATTAAGTTGTTTAAAAAAACATTTAATAAGTAATTTTTAATTAAATATTATTTTAAAATCATATTTTGAGGCTTTGTTTGCATTACACTTGCCGTGGCCTAGACGAATATTGTTTAAGCGATTACTTATGTTCGCTTGTCATAAGATGGCCTTTCCTGTGTTGTGTTGTTTTTTTGATAAACTTTTAATCACATTGTAATTACAATTAAAACTAAAGGCCTGTGAGTTATCACAGGCCTTTGATTTTATCATTAACTATAATTATTTTAATCTTTCTTAACACAAGTTTTCGTCGCGCCCTGCCTTATTTTGCCTTGCCGCGCGGCCATTCAAATACAAAAATATGGTAAATACTAATAAACTTAATGTTTTTACACTTGACCTAAAAACTTCAAATATCATTGTTGCTTGCGCGTCAGATTCGGGGTTGAAAAATAAAATAATCGGAAAATAATCCATAACTAAATTTGTAACAGCAAATATAATTGCCGATACGCCTATTTGCGCGTATACATTTTTAAACTTTTTGTTTTTACGCCCCTTTTGGCAAGTCATAAGCCCAACTATAATTAAACCGCCTGTTGTTGTAATTTCAACAATTTGCGACAATAAATATATTACATATCTTTTTACGTCATCTTTTGTATTAATAGACTCAAGTAATGCCAAAATTAAAATGTTTAAAACCAATAATATCAACCCGACTATTACTAATCGTGTTATTTTTGGTTGAAACATAGAGTCCTGTTGCGCCACTATACCTAGCTTGTTTTCTTTTCGCGCGCGACCTAAAAATATAATATAAATAAAAAGTACGCTCACAACAAGAACTGTCATTCCTATATCTACAACAAATCCTGTTGAACCAAACACGCTCATAACTCCATTAAGTAACAAAATATCAGTACCATAATTGAAAATTGTAAACAAAAAATTTGTTATTATTGACGATATGGCAATAGCAAAAAAAAGTTTTGATTTCTTTTTTTCGTCATTACGATTTAATGCGACTAGCACCGTTGCGTTAAATCCTATTGAAATAGTTAAAGCCGCAAAAATTGATAAAATAGGATTGTAGTATCCTTTAATTACAATATTTTGTAAAAAACAATTATTTTCAACATTATAATGAATAAGTGACATCGTCAATGACAATATCCCAATTACAATATAAGACTGCTCTTGCTTTTTGCTCAGCGGTTTATAGTTTCTAAAATCAACATACCCACCAAAAAACACAATCGGCGTAAGCACCAAACAAAGCATATTCACAATCCTTGCCGATTTAATGTTTCCAACTGTTGAAGTAACTATAAGCGCAATAATCCCTAATACCATAACTGCGCCGAAATACCAATACAGCGTTTTTTTGTTTTTAGGTTCAACGATATTTGTCATAGCTACTCTCCCGTTAAATAATTTATTATTAAAGCTTGAAGTTTTCATTGCATGGTATTTATTTAAACAAGATATAATATAACCGCATACATAGTACGGCAATTAAAAATCCACATTGCTATCGAAAACAATATTAAAAGCTTTTTGTCATTTTATAATAATTAGTTTAGTTTCAATACATATCAATATAATCATAACACAGAATAATTAATCCTCAAACAAAATACTAAATTTTTACTTGTTTTTACTAAAAAAACTTTTATGCGCAACTTATTTTTGATAAACCCCGAATATTAAATATTGCATATTTTTTAAAATAATTCACAACATAAGTTTTAAGGGAATTATAGCTTATGAAAAAAATTATTCAAAAAACATTTTGCTTATTAGCGATTGCGCTATTCTTAACCTGCGCAACTAATATTTTTGTCAAACAACAAGCAATTACGAATGCCGCGGAATTTGATATATATAGCCTTTTCCCCGACAATCATATTGAATTTTATGAAAAGTTCATAGCCAAAGAAAGCGTTGTATCTCATCTGTCTGAAAGACGTTTGGCAAGACAAAGCGAACAATATAATATTTCAACCGTCAAATTAAAAAAAATTATAATAGTTCAGCACGCCCTGGGAAGCCAAGGTACAAGTTATAGCATAGATGAGTTGATTGCAATGAACCCTGCAACAATAATAAAATTAGTTTTAAATTATATCGATAATTTAAAGAAAACTCTTTCGCCTGAAGATTTTAAAATAATTGAAACTGAATATGCCAAACTAACCAAAAAACAAAATTAAATATTATGTAAAACTAATTTTATTATTGCGCTTTGTAAATTTCACTAATCTACTAAAATAGACAAGTTTTTTATATAATTTGAAATAATATATAATCTGAAAATTTAAAGCTAAAAACACTCGAATAACATACAAATAAAAGTTTTAAATTAATACACTATGTTAAAAAAATATAAAATTTAAACCTTTTTTGTAACGTCATTTTGCGACTTTCCTTCGCGCCATTTAATAAAATTATCAACAACTACGTTTAATAAACGCATACGCGTTTCTTTAGGCGCCCAAGCAATATGTGGCGTTAATATACAGTTTTTAGCGCTTAAAACAGGGTTTGTGGCAGATATCGGCTCCGAACTAACTACGTCTAAACACGCGCCCGCAATAATATTGTTGTTTAATGCGTCAGCCAAATCCGCCTCGTTTACCAAGCCACCACGCGCCGTATTTATAAGGTACGCGCTTGGTTTCATTAAGGCCAACGTCGACTTGTTTATCATACCTTTGTTTTCATTATTTAATGGACAATGCAACGAAACATAGTCCGAATTTTCAAGTAAATATTTTAAACTCACCGATTCATTTTTTTGTGTTCTTGTTGCAAAAAGAACGTTCATTTTAAACGCGCGCGCTATGTTTGCCACCTGACGTCCGATACTTCCAAACCCCACTATTCCAAGTGTTTTCCCCGCAAGCTCCACTAGCGGAACTTTCCAAAAACAAAAATCGGGGGAATACTGCCACTCTCCATTATGCACCGATTGGCTGTGTAGCGACACGTTGCAAGCCGTTTCAAGTATCATAGCAAATGTCATTTGAGCTACGCTATCGGTAGAATACGACGGAACATTTGTGACAACTATCCCGCGCTCCCTTGCAGCAGCTATGTCTACAACATTGTACCCGGTAGCAAAAAGACCAATATATTTTAGGCGCGGACACGCGTTTAAGATTTCTTTGTCAATAATAACTTTATTAATAAAAATTGCTTCTGCGTCGCCAATTCTAGCGATTGTTTCTTCGCGAGGGGTTCGGTCATACACCGAAATATCGCCAAGACCTGCAAAACAATCCCAATTTAAATCGTTGCCAACTACGGTTCGACCATCTAAAATTATTAATTTCATATTCGTATTTACCTTATATACTATACTATTTAATTGCATTGCCTATATCTTTTACTTTCAAATTTTTGTATAAAAGTGAAGTTTATTTTAGCTATTGTATCCGCCTATTAATGGTTGTGTTTTGTTAGGTAGATTTTAATAAAAACTTATCTTTTATTAGGGTTTTCAATATTTAATTCATTTTACGCTATTATTTTATTTGCGTTATATTTTCCAAATCACCTGTCGGCATAGTTAGCCCTTATCAATATACATTTTTAGTCGTTATCTTTATCAAAATCAATAATAAGCTCATCGGTTGTTTTATTGTCGTCTTTCGCCAACCCGTGCATTTCTATGTGACTTTTACTTTCTTTAAGTATCTTTTTCACTTCTTTCCGCAATTCGATAGCGCCATCATATTTATTTTTTATTGCTTCATTTACCGATATATTTGCTTCAGTGGCAAGCCCCAACCTCGCATAGCATAATGCCTGCATAGAATATGCGCTTGCATTTTTTGGCCACTTTTCAATAAATTCATTATAATGTTTAACGGCCAAATCATATCTTTTTGTGCTGTAAAGTATTTTGCCATAAAGCAACCTTGACATACTGTCTGTCGAACTCAACGACATACATTCCCTAGCGGAAATTTCCGCCTTGTCAAACAACTCCTGTTCGATATAACAAAAACATATATTATTAAGCGCCGTCATTTTTGACGACTTTTTATATTTTCCTAGTTTAATTGCTTTTTCATAGCGGACAACGGCGGCATCATACTTTTTTTCTTTTACAAGATTATTACCTTTTATGATTTCAATGTCGCTAAGCGGTTTTTTAAAACGGCTGTACAAAAAATAAATTATGCACATAACAACAAAAAGCCCTACAATAATTAGGGTTCTAGCTAAATCATCCATTTTACCTCATTTTACAAAAAATTAATTTGTATTTTAAAAACCTTAATATTATAATCAACAATTAATTTTAACAAATCAACAAAACTACAAATACACTTCATCTTTTTAACAAAGCGTAAAAATATTATCTTTGTATTACATTAAGGGTGGGCAATTTGCCCACCCTTAAATGCATTTACAAATTATTTCTGTTGGTCTAAATAAGTGCCTTGCGCATAGAACGCAACCGTGAACAACAAGTTACTTAATGCTGCGCCAAACTCTGGCGCGCCCTCAATAGACAAAAAGCCCTGTGTCATATAAGGAATCATTTCAGCCTTGCTCATTAAAATTTCCAATGCGTGCTTAGGGCTGTCGAACCTCATACATAGGAAAGGAGTGCAACGTTTGCAAGCGCCTCTCCCCGAAACTGTTTCGCCTTTTCTAACGCGAAGCCACGCTTGTAGATTGTCAAACCCAGTAACAGCGAACGCGTAAACACGGTCAGGACTGTCTGCTGTAAAGTTTTTAACATCAGGATGGTCAACCCTGTTCAGTTGACTGACGCCTGTTGTTAATAAATAGAAATATAACTGAACCAAAAGCTCTTGGTCGTAAGGGTCGGTTGGCACTTCGGTGGCCTGTAACAAGCCTGCCATTCTCAAAAGTGTGAGTAAGATGGCAACAAATTTTCCGAAATGTTTTAAAACGCCTTTTAACTTTGGCAACGGCATACCCTTTCCTGTAAAGAAAAGAATAAACTTTTGCACGGTAGAGAATTCTAGCTCAATGTCGGGATTTGCGTGGGCTTCACAAACGTGAGTAGTCCACTTACCGTCCTCGACAACAAAATGCGTAGCTAATTTTCCACTCTTTTTAAAACCCTCGTCAAGTACGCTTACTTGAAACACAAAATTTTTGCCTTTAAACTTTTTTACAAATTTCGGGTCGTTTTCGGCAATAACTTTGACCAAGGGCAACGCTGAGAAGAAAAATATACGTAACGCATATTTATCACCTTGTGTCATTTTAACGTCTGCCATTTTACACCTCGTCTATCCAATTTGCGCCCTGCGGGGCAAGTTTTGCGTTAGCGGCGGATTTAGCGTCACCGCCAGCCTTGACAGCCGAGCCCTTAACTCCATCTTTTTCAAATTCGGCCTTGATAACTTCAAGTGCATTTTTAACAATACCTTCAGCATCGATTTCGTGCATAGCCATCAAATCTTCGTGAAGGCCTATTGCTGAAAATTTATCTTGTAAACCTAATTTACGGAATGCGCATGCCTTGCCTGCTTCAACAACAACTTCAGCAACAGCAGAACCTAATCCACCAATAACAGTGTGGTCCTCGGCGGTAATAATACGACGAGTTTCATTGACTGCTTTGAGAATAGCTTCTCTATCGATAGGTTTAATTGTATGCATATCGAGAACGCGAGCGTTGATGCCGTGGTCAAACTTTAAAATTTTCGCAGCTTGAACAGCTTGATAAACGCAAGAACCACACGCGATAATGGTAATATCGTTGCCTTCAGATAGCAAAACCGCTTTACCTACTTCAAAGCCATACTTGTCATCAGCATAAACCGTTTGGTCAAAACCACGATTGATACGAATATAGAACGGGCCTTGTGTTTTAGCCGCAGCTTCAACAGCCAAACCTGTTTCGATACCGTCAGCGGGGCAAATAAGGGTCATATTAACCAAGCCACGAACAACCGCAAAGTCTTCGATAGCGTGGTGAGTTGAGCCAGCTTGTCCAAATGATGTGCCACCGTGCGTGCCAATAATTTTTACGTTGACATTTTGATAGCAGATATCGGTATGAATTTGGTCAAGTGACCTTAATGATGCAAATACCGAGAAGGATGAAGCAAAGGGAATTAGCCCACATTTTGCCATACCTGCTGCGATTCCATACATATTTTGTTCAGCAATACCAACGTTAAACAATCTATCAGGGAACTTATTGCCAAACTCGCCAATTTTTGTTGAACCCTTTAAGTCGGCGGTCAGAGCTACTATGTTAGGATTTTCCGCGCCCAATCTAGCTAGGGTTTTGCCGTAAATTTCGGCAGTTGCCATTGCTGTACTTTCAACAGCTGTATATACTAATCCACCTGCCATAATTATAGACCCTCCTTTTCAGCTCTTGCAATTCTCTGTTTCTTTGTTTCAACCAAATCTTTAACGCACTGTTCATAACTTGCGTCGTCCATTGCGCCATAATGCCACTTATAATTTCCAGCGGTAAGTTTTGTGCCGAAGCCTTTAATGGTGTCAGCGATAATACAAACGGGTTTAGTTGTAGCTTTTTGCGCATACTCGATAGCTTCACAAATAGCGTTGAAGTTGTGACCGTCAATAACTTTAACATCAAAGCCAAAAGCAGTCCACTTATCAGCAAACGGCTCAAGCGCCATAACGTCTTCGGTATTACCATCAATCATAAAGTGGTTTCGGTCAACAATAGTGATAAGATTTGTAGCCTTAAAGTGAGATGTAGCCATAGCCGCTTCCCAAACAGAACCCTCGTCACACTCGCCATCGCCCAAAATTAAATAAGTTTTATAGTTTTGCTTTTTAAGACGTCCTGCCAAAGTCATGCCTAAGGCAAGCGATGAGCCGTGTCCTAAAGAACCGGTAGACGAATCTAACCCTTTAACTTTGTTGCTGTCTAAGTGCATACCGAGCTTGCTGCCAGTCAGGTTAAAAGTTTTCAAATCTTCCTTATCAATCAACCCTAAGTCTGCAAACAAACCTGCAAGCGCAATACCAATATGACCTTTTGACACAACGCATCTATCCCTATCGGGGTTAGAATAATCTTTCGGGTCAAAGTTCATATATTTGTAATATAGTGCTGTGAGTAAATCAATACTGCTCATACTGCCACCAACGTGGCCGCTTCCTGCGCAGTGCGTGGTGTAAAGACATAGATTACGAAGCTCGTCCGCTTTGTTTTCAAGCCTTATCCACTCTTGTTTTGTTAAAGCCATAAGTCAATCCTCCTTAAAATCTATTTAATATAGTTTGCCTCTGGGTGCGCTTTGCGAACAACCTTATAGGCCTCGTCGGCAACTTCCCAAGTGTATTGAATATCCTCGTCTGATAACGAGTAGTTGATAAATTGGTTGTGATGACTTGTAAAGAACACGCCGCGTTTAACGCATTCCGCAACCCACTCCTGATGGAGAATTGTTGACGGGAAATCATTAACTAAGCGCATATACCACATAGCGGGTTCGCCTGTGATACGAAGTTCAAATCCATTATCTTTTGCAATTTCAACTAAGCCGTCAGTAAGTTTTTTACCTTTCTTTGCATTTTCCTCAACAACGTGAAGCCGTTTCATTTTCTTTAAACAAGCCAATGAACCAGCAAACGGAGCCGCGCTTAGCCAATAGCTACCTGTAAACATAACGTCGGTAGTAGCATTTTTAAATTTTTCTTGACCGCACAAGCACGATACATTGTAACCATTGCCAATAGCCTTACAAAAACACGACAAGTCAGACTTAATGCCATAAGCGTAATCACTGCCTTTCTCGCTAATTCTAAATCCGCAACGAACGTCGTCAATAATAAGAACAATATTGTTGTCATCGCAAATCTTTCTAATTTTTGGCCAGTAGCCTGGAGTAGGAACTTTGTTATCCTCAAATGTCGGATGGAAATATGGAGTGGAAATAAACCCTGCAATTTCGCCCGGATATTTTTTAATTAAAGCTTCAAGTTGTTCGGGGGCTTCCCAGTCAATATAAAGGTTGTTTGCAACATCTTCCTCGGTAATGCCTGCATATCCAAGTTTTTGTGTCCAAGGAGCAACGCCGTGATAGAAACCCTTTGTAAATACTAACCTCTTTTTATTTGTGTATGCCCTTGCAATCATAGTTGCAAACATCGTAACGTCGCCACCATTTTTAGCGAAAAACGCCCAGTCTGCCATATTGATAGTGTCAACCATTTCCTCGGCCAAATCGATAAGCAACGGGCTAGATAGCGTAACACAGTTACCTTTCTTTAATTGAGCAAGCACAGCTGCGTCAACATCGGGGTCATTGTAGCCTAAAACGTTAGGGCCGTACGCGCACATATAGTCGATAAAGCGGTTGCCGTCAACGTCCCAAAAATAACTGCCTTGCGCTCTATCCATAAATAAAGGATATGAACTAACGGGAATTGAACAACCCTCTGAAGGGCCAATATGTCCATAAACACCAGCGGGTACGCTTTTCAACGCGCGCTGAAACAACTCTTGACTTTTTGATACATTGTATATCGGTTTTGGTTCGTAATTAAGTTTCATTTTTTTATCCTCCTTATGCCAAATAATAGCTTACTTGAGTTAAAAGTTTAGCCATCTGTTCAAGCATCTCGACGTAGCCCTTCACTTGGAATTGACCTGTACCCATACCGATAAAGCTAGAGGTTTTGCCGTTTAGGAGGTCGTGAGCGAACTTCATATCCGCAAATATCATCTTAGCGCGCCATTCGTTCTCCGCGGCTAGTCCCTTTTCGCTAGACATTTTATGGTCTTTCAAAATTAGCTTAACTTGAGGACCATCGGTAATTCCACACGAAATTAAGCCGTCTGGCATACGTCTTGCAATAATTTTGCCTATCTTATCGGAGTTGGCAATTTCACTCATTGCAAAGAATGCGGTATACGCGGTCAAGGTTGTGTTGATATTAAAAAATTCCGCATTTTCTAAAAGTTTTACATCGGTCGGCTTTAGATAGTAACTAAGTCTGTCAGCCAACTTTGTAAATTGGTTAAGCAGGAAACCCGCTTTAAACACATTAAAAAATACAGGAATTGTCTTCTCGCCATCAATCAATTTATTGAAATGTTCAGGCGATACGAAATACAGTTTTAAGGCCGCGCGCTTCTTCCCACGATAGAAAGTACATTTGCCATTTTCAAACTTAATGGTCGCACTTCCAACATCGGTAACGTTAAATTGCACGGAGAGTTTAATATCCTTGATGATTGCTTTGGATTCACTATCCATTTCACACAAATCTTCAAGGTTCCTTAGAACTGCATACAAGTTGATCTTTGCCTTTGTAATGGTGTCCATAAAAACCCCCTTTGAGATTAATTAATGATTTAATTTTAACATAGGTTTTTTTGATAATCAACACTTATTATTATAATATTTATTGTTTTAAACATTTTTCGGTTGCTGTAACGAAATTTTTGGTTATTTGTCTAGTTTTTACAAATATTGTCGCCACTTTTATCTAAAATATACAAAATCTAAACAAACTGTTTGAATTTTGTTTACTATTATGTTTGTTTGTGCTAAATTAAATTCAAATATATTAGAGGTGACTTTAATGGAAAATCTAATACCTGAAGCTATCGCAACTGATGTCAATGATGAGCAAATTACTTCCGCTTCCCCCGATAAACCGTTTAAAGCTTTTGTAAAAAAATATGCAAAACGCTATTTTATCGACGCATTTTCCGGTATGGCGCAAGGCCTTTTTGTTACGTTAATTGCAGGCACTATTTTAAAACAGATTGGCAACCTTTTCGGCGGACGAGGTTTTGGACTTATTTTAATTTTAATCGGCAATTTTGCTTGCACCCTTATGGGCGCAGGTATCGGCGTTGGTATTGCTAAGTTTTTAAAAGCGCCTAACCTTGTCATTTTTGGTTGCGCTGCCGCTGGCTTTATCGGCGCATTTCTTCCCGATGCCGCATATAAGGCGATTGTTTCTGACGCGCCTTTTACATTGACTACCGTTGCTAACAGTATGTCGACACTTGTCCTTGGTCGACCAGGCAACCCTATCGGCGCATATGTCGCAACCCTATTTGCCCTCGAAGTTGTTATGCTTGTTCAGGGCAAAACTAAACTTGACATTTTAATTGTTCCCCTAACCATATTGTTTATGGCTTTTATCACAATGTTTTTAGCTATTCCCGCTATTTGGTTTATTGCGCTTATTCAAAGATTTATTGATATTTCCACCTCGGCGCAGCCATTCATTATGGGCATTGTTATTTCTGCCATTATGGGTATCTTGCTTACCATGCCCACATCTAGCGCGGCAATTTGGATTGCAATCGCCGCAGGCGTTTCATCAGACAGTATGCTTTTAGCAGGCGGCGCGGCAGTCGTTGGTTGCGCGGCTCAAATGGTTGGCTTTGCCGTTATGTCATTTAAAGAAAACGGTTGGGGCGGGCTTATTTCACAAGGTATCGGCACTAGTATGTTGCAAATACCAAACATTATGAAACATCCAATAATTTTTGTTCCGCCAATAATTACAAGCATTATCGTCGGGCCTCTGTCTACCTGTGTGTTTCGGCTTCGTTGCAACGCAACGGGCGGCGGTATG
This sequence comes from Clostridia bacterium, assembly GCA_036654095.1. Taxonomy (GTDB): domain Bacteria; phylum Bacillota; class Clostridia; order Christensenellales; family CAG-917; genus JAVVSR01. The sequence continues at coordinate 32,876 of JAVVSR010000009.1, read as the reverse complement.
GGGACTAGCGGTCTAGTTGGCGTTTTCGGCGTATTAGAGGCAAGCAAAAACATAATCCCAGCTTGGCAAATGTGGCTTGGCATAATTTTATTGATGTTTGTTATTCCTGCCGTCGTGACGTGGGCTATTGCAACGCTATTTCGCAAAAAAGGTTTAATTAAAGAAAACTATTTAAAACTTGACAACTAATGTAATTTTACATTTACTTACTTTAACTCTACAAAAAAACCGCTACTCATATAGCGGTTTTTAATTTTATATCTACATTGAAACTTATTGCGTCGACTGCCTATAAATATTTTTTTAAGATATCGTAAATTTTATCACTGTGTACAATGTAACTTCCGTGCGTTTCACCTTTGATTATCTCAAACTTACTTCCCCTTATACTGTTAGCTATAAGTTGCGAATGTTCTTCTTTTATCATATCCTTTTCGCCTGCTAAAATAATTGTTGAAATTGAAATTTGACTTAGCTCGTTTTCGCTTATCGACGGCTCGCTAGTCAGCATCTTGAAAAATTTACTTCGCGTAAAAAAATAAGCAATTTTCATATTTCGTAAATCCGCTTTTTTAAGGCCACTTGGCGATAAATTTGCTCCGCAAATAATAATTTTTGAAGCTAGCTGCGTATACTTTATAGCAAGTTTTAAAGCTACTATTCCGCCATCGCTAAAACCAAAAATAATTGGTTTTTCTATTTTCAATTTTGAAACAAATTCCGCAACGTCATCACACATCAAATCATAGCTTATACTTTTAGGATTATCGCTTTTACCGTGACAACGGCTGTCTAGCGCATACACCGTATAATTTTCCGAAAGTCGTAAAATAAGCCTATCAAAAATTTCAAGGCTTTCCATACAGCCGTGCAACAAAACAATCGGCGCGCCTTCGCCCGATTTTTCAAAGTTTAAATTGATATTATTTACATTGATTTTCATTTTTTAACAAAATAATCACACTTTAAATATGATATTTGCAAAACAATATTTGCTAAATTGAGGCTGCGTTCTTTTCCTTTTCAATAATTCTCGCGCGCTCGTTATTCAAAAACTCAAGTGTCTTTACAACAGCGTTAGCCGCGCTCATAAATGCCTCATCAAATTGCAAATCCTCGCCAGTATGCTCGGCGTTTAAACGAATTGTAGTAGCGGGTATTTTTCGATAAGCAAACGGGGCAGCGTCGGTAAACATAATCTTGTTGTTTTCATAAGTCGGGTTTAACATATCATCTTTGAAGCTATTAAACACCACATTCGATAAATTGCGGTCATATGCTAGCCTCTGCTGTTTTTCACCAAAAATAACTTTTGTACCCTTTGGCTTAACCGATTCAAAGTTTATAACATTTGGATTTATAAGCATACTATCGCGGTTCCAGTGTTCTAAAATAAATTGCTCGCTTCCTTTTGCCCCACATTCCTTGCAACCAAAACTTGCAAGTATAATTTGACAATTATCTGGAACTTTCTCCCCGTGCTGACGCAGATAGTCCACAACGGCCAAAGCCATTCCCGAGGCGGTCAGGCCTGCTCGACCACGCTTACTGTTTTTGCGACTGTAACTAAAATATGTCGTTAAATAAAATATCGAAATACCACTAAATATAACTGGAAATAAAAACAAAAATGCCTTAATTGCCATATTGGATTTGGGCAAAAGCATTGCAATTAACGCAAATGCCAACAAGGTAGGCACGCTTAATAATGCCATAGTTTTTATAGTTTTTGACAACCACAGCGGCAAATTTTTGTCACGCATAAACATAAACGCGTCTGCTCTATCCATATCGCTGTCATAATGACCACCCAATACTAGCGTAAATTCCGCGCCTTTTTCGGCCTCGACAGTTGTCATTACGTTGTATGAAGTCTGCTTTGGAAACAAAAAATTAAATGTGTTTTTGTTCATATAAGACTGAACGACAAACATCAAAAACATATTTATGGAAATCAACATAGCAAACACTAAAAATACATTATGCACGGGTTTGTTTATCAATACTCCAAGTATATAAAACAACAGCGCGATTGCATATATAACGCCAAGTATCGGAATGCCAAAACGCCCCGCCAAAGGATGCACTGTAAATGGCTCCATTTTCGCCGGGACACCCAAAGTCTTATTGTACAGTTCCCGTATTTTTAGCGCGCTGTTTTTTTCATCGCGCGATGAGCCAAATCTAACGGGCGCAACTTCCTCGACCTTTTTTGTAAAAGTATTAATTATAAGGTTTGCGCGCTTTAAATCAAGTTCCGAAAAATCACCGTTTAGTTTAGCGGCTAATATGTTTTCGTCATTAATATTTGTATTTAAATTTGTTATGTTTGTATTTTCAGTTTCCATATTTTAAATTATACCACACAATAATCGTTTTTTCAATAGAAATTATTTTTTCGAGCTTATATATACGTTTCGTTCGACCTGATGTTTTGACTTGACTTTTGACTTGACTTTCGACCTGACTTTCGACCTGACTTTTGACCTGACTTTTGACTTGATGTTTTGACCTGACTTTTGGCCTGACTTTTGACCTGATGTTTTGACCTGACTTTTGACTTGACTTTTGACCTGACTTTCGACCTGACGTTTCGACCTGACTTTCGACCCGACTTTCGACCTGACTTTCGACCTGACTTTTGGCCTGACTTTTGACCTGACTTTCGACCCGACTTTCGACCTGACTTTTGGCCTGACGTTTCGACCTGACTTTTGACCTGACTTTTGACCTGAAGTATTGCGCAAGTTTAGTTAAATAAAATTGTTTTTAAAAAAACAAATCTTTTTATAAATTGAAACCAATTATATGATTATGCTTTATCACAAAAAATCTATTCATTGTAACATTCAATTTCGCATTTTAGCGTTCGCTTCTTTAATAAAAATTTAAACAACATAAAATTTGATTTTACAATTTATCCGCTAGTAACATACAGCATTATTCGCTAATAATTTTTAAAAACCCCAATTTTACAAAATTGCAAAACATCGCAACCAAAATATTTTAATTTGCAACTTCATTTATTCGTAAAATAGCAGGTCGCCATATGACAACAATGGCCATTCCTTCTTTTCAGTCGTCACCTCAAGCAAATCTACAATGCGCCGAAGTTCAGTCATTGCTGGCACAACCAAATCGCGATAGCACTCGGCTTTCTTTACAAAGTCTGCATTATTAACAGCCTCGTTCAACGCGTCGTCAAGCACATCAATAGCTTTATATAACGACACGACAAGCCCGTCCATATTTTTAACAACTTTAATTTGCGCGCTGCCACAGTCCTTTGAAACCGCCAAAATATCTTTCGCGTATCCTGCCAACTTTCCTTGATAGCGCATAACGGCAGGCAAAATCTGTTTTTTTGCTATCGACCGCATTGCAAGACCTTCGATATTAATGGTTTTTGAGTAGTTTTCCATATAAATTTCAAACCTACTCGCCAACTCTTTTTCAGTTAAAATTCCATTTTTTTCATACAATGCAGTAACGTGGTCGCTTAACAAGCACTTAAAGCTGTCAACGCTGTTTGAAATATTAGGCAAGCCTCTTTTTTCGGCTTCGCAAACCCATTCGTCGCTATAATTGTTGCCGTTATAAATAATTTTTTTATGCTTTTTGATGTACTTAACAATAACTTCAGAAACAGCGTGGTCGAGGTCAGATTTCCCGAGTTTTTCCTCTATTTCGTCAGAAATACGCCCAAGCATTTCGGCAGTCACGGTGTTTAAAACAATATTTGGAGTTGCAAGCGACGCCGAACTTCCAACCATACGGAACTCAAATTTGTTTCCGGTAAATGCAAAAGGCGATGTGCGATTTCTGTCAGTACTATCCTTTTTAAGTTTTGGGAAAGCAGGCAGACCCATCAAAATATATTCTTTAGCTTTCTTGACGCCAACATTCCCGGCCGCTACCGCGTCAAACATTGACTCCAAGTCATCTCCAACAAACACCGACATAATTGCAGGAGGCGCTTCGTTTCCGCCTAATCGACAATCGTTTCCAGCGCTTGCCGCGCTCATGCGGACAAGGTCGGCATATTCGTCTACGCCTGCAATAATTGCAAGAAGGAAAAGCATAAACACTCTGTTCTCATTTGGATTACTTCCTGGTTCTAATAAGTTGACCCCCAAATCGGTCGATAATGACCAGTTGTTATGTTTACCGCTTCCGTTTAAATCTTTAAATGGTTTTTCGTGCAATAAGCAAGCAAGATTATGTTTTTCGGCAACGCGCTTCATAACTTCCATAGTAAGCTGATTTTGGTCGGTCGCGATATTTGCCGTTGTATAAATAGGGGCTAGTTCGTGTTGAGCTGGAGCAGCTTCGTTATGCTCGGTTTTGGCCGTAATGCCAAGTTTCCAAAGCACTTGATTAAGGTCAGCCATATAGGCGGCCACCCTGTCGCGAATAATGCCATAATATTGGTCGTTTTTTTCTTGTCCTTTAGCGGGCGGCGCGCCAAATAACGTTCGACCAGCATACTTCAAGTCGTCACGTTGCATAAAATGATTTTTGTCAATCAAAAAATATTCCTGTTCGCCACCAACATTTACGCTAACTTTTTTAGTTTCATTATCGCCAAGTAGCCTAAGTAGCCTAAGCGACGCCCCTCCAACTGCATTCATTGAACGCAATAATGGAGTTTTTTTATCCAACGCTTCGCCCGTATACGCGCAAAATGCCGTTGGTATACAAAGCACGCCCGTTTCGCCGTCAACTCGTTTAATAAAGGCAGGCGAACTACAATCCCACACGGTGTATCCGCGCGCTTCAAATGTCGCGCGTATTCCGCCAGAAGGAAAGCTTGACGCATCGGCTTCGCCCTTAGATAAGGCCTTCCCCGAAAATTCCAATATTAACTTGCCCTTTCCATCGATAGAAAGAAAACTATCGTGTTTTTCGGCGGTATATTCAGTTAAAGGCTGAAACCAATGAGTATAGTGAGTCGCGCCCTTTTCGGTCGCCCAGTTTTTCATAGCTGTCGCAACTTCGTTGGCAAGCTCCCGAGGAAGCTCCGTGCCTTCGTCGATAACGCGTTGCAAGGCTAAATACGCCTCGTCTGCCATATATTGTTTCATCACTTCGTCGGTAAAAACTTCGGTTGCGAAGATATCGGCTATGCCTTTTCTTTCCATACTGTTTTGTTGCGCCATAGTGTTTCCTTTAGTAAAATATATTACTATGTATTATACAATAGATTTTCTTAATTATATCCGTAAAAAATAAGGCAGTCAATCGAATTTTAACCGCCTTACAAATAATTATGCTTTTTTTATAGTGTATCCGTCCTTAGTGTCTAAAAGCGCGTAACCCTTTTCGGTTATTTCCGCGCGGATAGAGTCAGACAACGCATAGTTTTTATTAGCCTTAGCCTCTTTTCGTTTTTCGGCAAGCGCAATAATTTCCGCTGGAATGTCCTCGTTTTCAACGTCTAATACTCCGTGTTTGTTTTCGTAATATGAAACAAAAGACTGAGGCGCTTGTTTAAACAACCCTAAAATTCTATATGTTTCTTTAATTTGATTGAGGTCGGCAATCGCAGAATTGTCGCCTGATTTAATTTTTGACTTAATAGTTTTAAAGTGCGCAAATAAATTGCCTATCGCCAATGCAGTGTTAAAATCATCATCCATACACGCGTTAAATTCATCGTCGATTTCAGTATTTTTTTCGTCGCAGGCTAGCCCCGACTTTTCGGCCTCAAGCATAATTTGATAAAAACCATACAAGTGTTTTTCTGCGCTAGGAAACAAATCATCGGTAACATTGATATCGTTTCGATAGTTTGTTTGTAAAAGCGCAAACTTAACCGTTTCGGCAGTAAAGTTATTTAAAAGTTCGTCCAAAAACAAGCTGTTTCCCAACGATTTGCTCATTTTTTGGCCGTTTACTTTAATAAGCCCGTTGTGTATCCAATACTTTACAAATTGCTTGCCAGTCAAAGCCTCGGTTTGCGCAATTTCGTTTTCGTGATGAGGGAAAATCAAGTCGCGTCCACCGCCGTGAATATCAATTTGCTCGCCAAACGCGGCCATATTCATTGCCGAACACTCAATATGCCACCCCGGACGACCATCTCCCCAAGGCGAAGGCCAAGCAATTTCGCCAGTCTTTGCGGATTTCCAAAGAGCAAAGTCTAAGTTGTTGTTTTTCTGCTCGTCGCTTTCAATTCGTCCGCTGCTTTTGGCGTCCTCAAGGTTTCGATTAGATAACTTTCCATATGACGAAAACTTTTCAACCGAGAAATACACATCGCCTTTTTCGGTAGGATAAGCGTATCCTTTGGCCTCAAGGGCTTTTATAAATTCAATAATATTTTCGATATTACATGTAGCCTTAAGCCAAATATCGGGGTCGTCGACCTCAAAACGCGCCATAATATTGTTTATTTTTTCAATCATCATTTCGGCATACTTGTCCGCAGGGATACCCGTTTCTCGCGAGCGCGCAATAATTTTATCGTCGACGTCGGTATAATTTCGAGCATAAGTAACATCATAACCGCGCTTTTCAAGGTACTTACGAATAATATCATAAATTAATGCTTGGTAGCCGTGGCCAATGTGCGCATCGCCTGAAACCGTAATGCCGCACGCGTACATTGAAATTTTATTACCCTCGCGCGGAACTAACGTCTCTTTTCGTTTTGTTAGCGTATTATATACTTTAATCACTTCTTTTACCTCACTTATCCGTGTTTTCTGCCATGTTATCTAAATTTACTGCTTTTGTATTGTCATAAATATTTGTAGTTATTGAGTATCTGCACGCTTTAATACCCAAGTTGTCTTCGAGGTTTGCAATGCGCGCGTTTAAGCGCTTAAACTCCTCTAAAATTGGGTCAGGTAGTTCCACTTGATTAAGCTCGTCAATCCGCTTGCCCGCTTGTCGAACTATTCGCCCCGGAACACCAACAACAGTGCAATGCGCAGGGACTGGCTTCAACACAACACTACCCGCGCCAATTTTACTGCCCTCGCCCACGGTAAACGGCCCTAAAATTTTTGCGCCTGCCGCTATCATTACATCTCTTTCAATAGTAGGGTGTCGCTTGCCGCTATCTTTGCCAGTACCGCCTAGCGTGACACCTTGATATATCGTAACATTATCGCCAATCTCCGCTGTTTCGCCAATTACGACGCCTGCTCCGTGGTCAATAAATACACCTTTCCCTATTTTTGCGCCCGGGTGAATTTCAACCCCCGTCCAAAATCTAGTAGATTGCGATATAACTCGCGCTAAAAACTTCATGTTGTGATTGTAAAACCAATGCGCAACCCTATGTCTACACAGCGCTTTAAAACCTGCATACGTAAAAACAACCATTATTCTGCTTTTTGCAGCAGGGTCTTTTTCCATCGCGGCATCAAGATAACTTTTAAAATAGGTCATACCCACTTTCCTCGCTCAAGCAACTTTAAAAAATCGCTTCAATCTACTAACTTAAACTTCGCATAAAATAAAAAAAGCCGTCCGTTTTAACCAAGGACGACCATAATCGTTAATCCACCTCTGTAAAGGCTTGTCATATCTCGGTGACCACCGTTGCCGTATTTCCCCGACAATGCTCAAAACCGCACTTCATAGCGTTTTAGTTAGCCACCTCACAGCCTTGAGCGACCTCTCTTAAACCACTTTCGCTATTACTCTTGTTTATCATTGCAATTATTAAGTTTTCTTGTCAATCAATATAAAAACAAACTTGATAGCTATTTGCTTAGGTCAGCTACGCTTGCTGTTGACTATTTTTGTATTATATATATATCTATTAGTTTTGTCAACTAAAAGTTCCTGTATGCTTAAGCGCGCTATTTATCTTTGCTTACATATTGCGCTAATTTTGTTTTATAAATGCCAGCCTTACCATGAGTTTTAATATAATTACATTTTATTATTACAAACTTATTTTTACTTTATACGCTAATTTATAAAGCTCTGTTTGCCAATAAAAACTAAGCTAATTTAATAATTTCGAACCGTTTAATAACTTCGCTCGTCCTTGTTTTCGAAATAAAAATATTCAAAAACTATATGGTTAAACCAAAAAATTTACCCGTCTTACCCAAATCGTATATTAGCGAAAAACCATATTTCTTATAAAAATTTATTCCACTAAAATTTGTTCCTCCAACGCCTAGCCAAACCCCCGAAACTCCTTTTGTTTTTAAATGCAAAACTAGCGTATCAACAAGTTTAGAACCAAATCCTTGACGTTGCGCCTCGGGCAGCAAATCAATATGCAAATGCGCGGGATACTTTTTGCCAACTAACCTGTCCACGATAAATCCAAGACGATGATTAATTGCCTCGCGCAACGAAATCGCCTTAACTTTAGAATATTGAAATTTATTAAAATTCTTAATAAAACGCTTATAGTTTTCGGCGCAAAGAATATATCCAACGGCCAAATCGTTGTCATTTGCAAGTATAAAGGCGTTTTGAGGTTCATAGTCAACATAATAATCGGCATAAATCGCCGCTACTAAATTTGGATTTTTAATATACTTCGCGTCCGTTGCGGTTTTGTGACATATCATACGCACGCGTTCGCGGTCTTTCGCTTCATATGGTCTAATTTTCATAAACCTCTCCTGTCTACTTTTTTTGATTAGCTTATGCTGTTAATTGTTTTTGTTATCTCGTTTAAAATACAATCCTTGCTAAAACGTGTTGTAATAGCAAGGATTATTTTATCAAATTAATAAGCACCAACACTTATGCCTATTATGGCTTCGCGGCTAACTTAGATAAGTCAAATTTAATAGGATTTAGCGGATTAGTGCTATCGTAAACAATACACTTAAAGAAATCCACTAGCTGAATATCATACTTAGAGTTATAAGCTGCATCGCTAAGCGAAGTTGGGTTGTACTTCGCAGGGTCTTCGCCATTTTTAATAGCCACGGAAATATTAAGCGCAAGGATAACCTTCGGGTCAATGCCTAAGTTGCCCCACTCGTTAAGTTCGTTTAGCGTAGCCCTGGTTAAAACATCGGTAATAGTTTCGGGCAGTTCACCAATTTTTGCATTTTGAATACGCGGATTGCCCAAGATACCTCCCGTACCACCAACTTTCAGCTCGCCCAAAGACGTGTCATTTACGACGTCGCTTAGACGTGAGGCCATATGTTGCGCCGAAATTGTTGCTAGTTTTTTCATAATTGCATTGTCATTGCCTGTATATACCTTGTTGTAATAGCCCGTATAGTTGGGGATACGTTTAATATAATCATCGGCTTTAATAAACCTTTGTTTGCCTTGGTGGGTCGCGTCATTGTATTGAATGTAGGTATTTCCATCTTTAACCCAAACTTCAGTAGGCTCCCAATTATACCCTGCCTCGTGCTTAAAGTAACCGTTAGTCGAAGCGAATATACCGTCCTTGTCAATGTAAATTGGAACAGCTCCATCGACAATTAGTTTATCAGCTTCTACAAATGCGGTACTAAAGTCAGGACAAGCAATTTCGGGAGTTGCGGCATTTCCGTCGTTGTCATATGTAAACTGCGTATACACATCGCCATCAATATATATTACGTCAAACAGCTTTGTGTTGTCAATTTTTGATTGCATTTGTTGCCCAAGCGAACCAACTGTTATGCCTTCAAGCGCTACGAGAACGCCACTGCTACGTTGCTTGCCAGCCACTATCGAATAACGGTCGCCAACATAGCCTGCCTGATATTTAACCATAATATTAACTTTGCCGTTTGTACTCCATAACTCATATGTGCCTTTATATTTTTCCCTAGCAATTTTCTTAGTATCAACGGTAGCCAATTTTCTATAACTGCCTGCCGTGTCAAGCACAAATTCGTTTTCAAGATTAATTGTAATAATTTCGCCAAGCGTTGTATCGGTAATGACGGTATCCATACTTGCGCCCATTTCTTTGACGGGGATATTGCAAAGTTTTTTCAAGATAATGTGCGCCGAACCATTGTAAAGTTTTTTATAGAACTCCGTAATAACCAATGGTTGATTAGCGTCATCTTTTAATTTGCCGTCATTAAGCTTGAATATGTTTTCAACAAGCGCGTATACATTCCCTTCGCCAAGCAACAATACGGCGTCGTTATAAGACGTTGCAGCCGTCTTTTCATAAATATCGCCTTCAATATTTAAAACGTCTTTCAAATTCATTTTATTGATAGTAGTTTGCATATTTTGGCTCAATCCGCCTATTGTAACATTTGCCATTCCAACTAGCGCGCCACTGCTTCGTTCCTTCTTGACTCTGTAAAACGGCTGACCCGAAACATACTTGCCGCCCGCTTTAAAACTCGCCAATATCTTTGAACGTTTTTCGGTAACATTGCCATCATTATCTTCATCGGTCACGTCAACATAGGTCAGCGTTTCAAACGTACCGCGGAATGTTTCCTCGACTTTATCGGCGTCGACAATCGCAATTACACCATAATCTTTTTTTGTCAGCGTATTGATATCAGTAACTTCAATATAAGTGTTTTCCGATTCGATATTTATAATTTCATTTAGTTGAACTTTATCAATTTCGGTAGCCATATTTTGAATAGCCACACGACCTATTCTTTGCAAAAGCTTGCTACTGGGCTCGGCATATCTTTTCATACCTGCGTGGGCGGTTTCGTTATAAGCCGTCCAAACGGGAGCTTGCGCTGTGCCTGTATTTACAAATCCGCCGCCTGCGCTTTCATAATAATCATAATGTATCGCCAACAAATCTCCAACCGCCAAACTCTCAACAACGCCCGTCATCTTTGCGCCAAGCTGAGTAATATTAACCCTAGCTAACTGTTTAATGGCCGCGTTGGTATTGCTTTTATAGGTACGGCGAAGAAGTTTAACTTTAGCGTCTAGGTGCTTTGGATTGTTTTTATCAAAGTGATAGTACAAATCATCAATAAGCACAAACGCTTCATCGCTAGCCTTAGATGAAACAACTTTTCCATCGGGCAAGCGGACATCTACCTTGCTACTTAACCAATCAACGTCAAGTTTCTTTTCATTATCTTCCACCGCGTACTCGTCAAAGTCAACGTCCATAACGTCGGAAATCATAAGCGTTGCAATAGTAGTGTTCATTGTTGAAACAGAACTATCGGCTAATGTTTTTAAAATTCGTTCGGTTTTTCCAATATGTACTTGCGAATAATCGCCACCCGCAACTTCTAGAAGTTTATGCGATATGCCCGTTCCCGAACCCGTCACCTGTATTTCAAATGTCCTTGCAGGCTTCCACATTACATTTACACCGTCGCCAGTATTCCTTTCCCAAATACCATTTATAAAACGATACTCTGTATAGCCTAAACTGTCAGCCACACATTCCTTTTCAATGAAACCGCGTTGCTGAAGTTCATACGACGTAACTGCCGAAACTCCTGTTCCTGTTGTGATTGTATCTACTCGCGAAGCATATTTTGGCACAAACCTTGTTGGGAAATTGCCAAGCTGACTTACTGTCGCTTTGCTGACTTCAATAAAATTGTCATATAAAAAGTATGTGCCTGCTTTGTCTTTAACATATTTTTTTGCCGTTGCGTCAAAGCTATACCTGTCGTTGCTCTTTACATTTTTTGGAGTGTACTTGCCATATTTGTCTTGAACATACTTGTACGGAGCGGCTGAGCCTTCACGCTTGAATAAGTCAAGGCTACCCACTTTAGCTTTTTTATATGTCCCCTTAATGTCTTTAGTATATCGGTCATATTCCTCGCTGTAAGCATAACGCTCGCCTTCAGCTACAACCTCGCCACTTGCGATAGCGGTATAAGCCTCAATAAATTCAATCTCGCGAAACTCAACTACGTGAATAAACTCGTCGTCATCTATTTTTAAATAAAAATCCCTGTCAAAGTTTGGTATTACGCTTTCTAAAGCTAATGTTTCGATTGCTGACCCCATTTCGGTAATTTTAAAATTATCAAAATTATCCAAAATGCTTGCGTCAAGCGTCAACCCTAGCTTGTACTGTATATCGGCAAATGTAAGCTTGTTAAAGTCAAGCTCGCCCAATACCGCATTTAGCGCGATAATAGCAGGCTCGTTTAAATGGTCGGCAATTAGCGGCATATTTAAAGTAGTTTTATCAATGTTCATCTTTGTCAGTATGTTGTCAAGCGTAACACTGTTAAGAACAATACCTAAGTTGCTCCCCTCGAAAACCTTTAAAACAGGCAACTTTAGCAATTCGTCCTTTTCTGGGCCGTCATCTATTGTAATATTTAAACTTTTTTCAATGACATCAATAAGGTCAATCCCCGTAAGATTGTCAACTTCCTCCATTGTAATATTATTAATTTTGCCCGACTTAACATAGTTAATAATATCCATAATAGTCATAAGTTTTATGGAGGCTTCAGGGTCTTTGAAAATAATTTGCCCCGACATCTCCTCCGCTTTCTGCACGGTAACCTGCGTAACCATAAAATAGCCAGTCCCCGCGACCGTGCCTACCAACAGCACAATTCCAACAACTATTCCGAAAAAGAACGAAAAAACACTCCCCACACAACCTTTCATAATATGCCTCCTACAAGCACGCGCATACGCGGACTTGGTAAAGTTAGTTAAATATATTACTATGATACAATATTACCGACATATATGCAACAATATTTATTGATGGTTTTTAGGAAATAGATTCCATTTAAACATATAGTAGGTGAAAATTATACCCAAAACTATACAACTGTAAGAGTTTAAGCCTTTAAATACATACAATTATCAACTATTTTGTGTCGTTAGTGCTTATTTTTTAATTTGGTATTGACAATACAGTCTGCAATAAGTTATACTACATCTAGGCATTAGCCAATTTTAACGGAGGATTATTATGAATAAGAACGAGTTTGTTGGGGCAGTAGCGGTAGAAGCGGGGATTTCACAGGCCGCTGCTAAAGAAGCAATAGACGGCGTAATCGCTGTTATTACAAAGGCGATAAAAGCCAATGATGATGTGGCATTAGTTGGATTTGGCACATTTAAATCAAAGGTATCCGCAGCTCGCAAGGGAGTTAATCCAGCGACTGGCGCGCCAATAGACATTGCGGCAAAAAAGACAGTTGCATTTAAGGCAGGCAAAACATTGTTGGAAGCTATTAAGTAATTTTAGCAATAAAAAAGAAAGGACGGCATTTTGCCGTCCTTTTTCTTTGCTATAAAATATTTATTTACAAACAAAATTCCTAATCATTCACACTTTAAACTTTCCATATTCCTAATCATTCACACTATCATTCACACTTTAAACTTTCCATTTCACGACAACTAAAAAGCGCTACACTACTTACAGGCTATCATATACCAATGTCATTTTTATACAAACTTTTGCAACAACTCAAACAAAGGGTTATTATTATAAAGCCATTTCGCCAAATTAGAACCGTCAATCATTTGCTGTATCTGCGCAACATATTGAACCGTTGGATTTTGCTTTATAAAATAAAATGCGCCTAATACAATTACACTTACCAACAAAAAACTAAACGTCAAACCTAAAACCCTGTCAATCGCGCACAGTGTTTTTTTGCCCTGCACTAGCGAAATTAAAATTTTAGATAATATCGAAAATGCAATTTTCGCAACTATGCAAGTCACCACAAACACGCCAACTTTCACAACAACTGCCGTAAGCTTAACCGCCAACAATGTTGAAATACTCGCTACTCCGTCAATCCCTGCGCCTAGAACTTTTATTAAAGTACCTTCCGCCAAACCAGCTATCGTGCCGACAACACCCGTAAACGACTCCTTAAAAGCAATATAGTTGCCATTTACCAAAACAAATATCGCGCCATTTTCAACTTTCGCCGAAGACGAAAACCCTACGCCCAATTTATCAATTAGTGATGAAAAACCCTTTTGAATATCAACACAAAAACTTTGTTTTGACACCGTTTCAACCAATAAAAACAAACCTGCTACACCTGCCGCCAAAGCAAAAAGAGAACCTGTGCCACCCCTAAAAGTTTTCGCAAACCCGCGGGAAACACCAATTAACAGCCCTAACAACAATAAGACTGCTATACCAATATCAAGTTTACTAATACCGTTTAACGAAACAGCTAACAATAGTTGCATAGCGTCTCCTTATAATTTACATACAAAACCGTACCTGCAAAACACAGATATACTTGTATTATAGCATAAATACTAAATTTAGCAAGATATTTTTTATTTTAATACTAAAAAAATTATTTTTGTCAATAATTACCATAATTCGCGCAAATAAGGAGAACTATGAATAATTCACTGCCTGTAATTTTATGCGTAGGAAGCGACAAAATAATGGGCGACAGCGTTGGCCCAAGCGTTGGCGACCTACTTACTAAAACACTCAATATAAAATGCTTTGTTTACGGCGTAACGGGGCGCTCGGTAAATGGCAAAAATTTAAATTCGTTTGTGGATTTTATCAAAATCGTGCATAAGGACAGCCCTATCATTGCCGTTGACGCTTGCTTAAGTAACACCGAAGAAATTGAAAATATAAGAGTCCTAAAAGGTGGCGTAAATCCTAAGCGCGCTTTAACAAATTTGCCAAATCCCGTCGGCGATATCGGGATTTTAGGTGTTGTCGACAAAATTAAGCCCAATCCCCTTAGCGCACTTTTAACCGTTTCAAGCGTTAATGTGCAAAAAATATGCGCTAAAATAGCGTTTGTGCTTTCTTCTGCAATATATTAACGGCCTCATCCTGCGCAACTCATATTTGCTTAAAATCTATTGATTTTTTAACAAGTTGTGCTATAATGGTACTATCTATTATTTACTATTAAAATGCGTGGGCTTTTTGCCTACAATTTTGGAGGCTATTATTTGTGAAAAAAACGTCTAAAACTATACTCATAGTCGTTATGATAATTTTAGGCATTGTATTGATTGCTTCTCTGCTTTCTTCCAACAATGCCGAAGAAATAAATTACGCGGGCAATGGGTCTGTTGTAACCGCCATTAAGGAAGGCAAGGTTTCGCATATTCAAATTTCTGGCGATTACTTAATTAAAATTAGATATAACACCAGTAAAATTGAGGCTAAATTTTTCCCCAATCGTTATGATGCTTTCGCATACATTCCCGACCGCGACGCAAAAGCTGTTTTTGAGGCGATTGCCGCCGCCGAGGCCGACCCAACTATTACGACTGTTCCGTCGGTCATTTTTGACAACCCCGGGAAACGGTCAATGTTGTTTAGTTTGTTGCTTCCATTGCTTTCCGTTGTGCTTATCGGCATAGTGTTTTTCATTATCTATCGTCAAAGCCAAGGCCAAAACAACAAGGCTATGAACTTCGGCAAAACAAAAGCTCGCGTTGTGCAGTCGGTTAAGGTTCGCTTTAACGACGTTGCAGGCGCCGAGGAAGAAAAAGAGGAACTTCAAGAGATTGTCGACTTTTTGAAAAGTCCCAAAAAATTTATTGATATTGGCGCGCGTATCCCTCGTGGCGTATTGTTAGTTGGCCCTCCGGGTACGGGCAAAACGTTGTTTGCAAAAGCTGTCGCCGGCGAGGCTAATGTGCCTTTCTTCAGCATCAGCGGAAGCGACTTTGTTGAAATGTTTGTAGGTGTCGGCGCATCGCGTGTGCGTGACTTGTTTGAGCAAGCTAAACACAATATGCCGTGCATTATCTTTATTGATGAAATCGACGCTGTCGGCCGTCAAAGAGGCACTGGCTTGGGCGGTGGACACGACGAGCGCGAGCAAACTTTAAATCAATTACTTGTCCAAATGGACGGCTTTGAAAAAAATGAAGGTATCATTATTATGGCGGCCACTAACCGCGCGGATATTCTTGACCCTGCTCTTTTACGTCCGGGTCGTTTTGACCGTCAAATTTATGTTCATATTCCCGACGTACGCGGGCGCGAAGCTATATTTAAAGTACACGCGCGAAACAAACCACTTTCTGACGACATCGATTTTAAAAATCTTGCCCGTTTGACTAGCGGCTTTACCGGCGCAGATATCGAAAACTTGTTAAATGAAGCTGCTATCTTAGCGGCGCGCGCTAATCGTAAATCGATTTGTATGGCCGACATCAACGAAGGTATTAATAAAGTCATCGCCGGACCGCAAAAGAAAAGCCGCGTCGTAACCGAACACGATAAACGTATCACCGCCTAT
Organism: Clostridia bacterium; assembly: GCA_036654095.1. Lineage (GTDB taxonomy): Bacteria > Bacillota > Clostridia > Christensenellales > CAG-917 > JAVVSR01. Next base: position 16,761 of record JAVVSR010000009.1, on the reverse strand, counting down.
CACGAAAGCGGACACGCTATTGTCGCTAGGCTTTTAGCGCATTGCGACGAGGTAAACGAAGTTTCCATTATTCCGCGCGGTATGGCGGCAGGCTACACCATAACTCGCCCCGATAATGACGATAACCACGTTACTCGCGGCAAGCTTATGGACAATATATCTATGCTTTTAGCCGGACGCGTTGCCGAAGAAATTGTGCTTAAAGATATTTCAACAGGCGCGTCTAATGACATTCAGCGCGCAAGTTCTATTGCTCGTAAAATGGTCACCGAGTGGGGTATGAGTAGCCTCGGCACTATCTTCCTTGGAAACAGCGAACACGAAGTTTTCCTTGGCCGTGACTTTAATCAACAAGCAATGTCGCCCGAAACCGCTGCCAAAGTTGATGCCGAAATGAAAAAGATTTTGGACGAATGTTATGGTAGGTCAAAACAAATTATTAGCGACAACCGAAATTTATTAGACAATATGGTTAAAGTTCTATTTGAAAAAGAAACTATTTTCCAGTCGGAAGTTGATATGTTGTTTGAAGGCAAATCTCCCGAGGAAATCATTGCCATTTCAAATGCAAAAGCGCTTGAAAAGTTGCAAAAGGCCGAGGAAGACCGACAAAAGGCAGAAGCAAACGAGAAAGCTGCATTGGCTCGCGAGCTAGAAGAAAAGGCTAAAAAACTTGCCGAGGCGAAAGCCGAAGCAGAAGCAAGGCTTGGCCATTCTATTGAAACCAATTCAAAAGAAATTGATAAGCCGACCGACAAGAAACCGCCTGACAGCAAATCTGACGATAGCAAGCGTGAATAACTTTTGTTTAATTAAATAAAACCTCTTTGTAATGTTAAAGCAGAGAGGTTTTTTTATATATTTTGCTTTGCCTTTTTTAATTTCCCCCCCTTTCATTTTACTTTAATATCTTCCATTTTTACTTTAATAACAACTTATATTTTCAACACTTTCTTAATCACTACATCTTGTTATCCACCGCTATTAATTGCTTGTTATACCTGCTTCATTTGTGTACATTTTTATTAATTTGTCCGCTTGTTTAAAATGATTTTAGGATATCTTGACATAACTCAATTCTTGCTATATAATTATATAAAAGTCCTTCAAGTCAACTCGGCTAAGTGCTAGACATATGCCGTTTTGACCATTGAGTTGCGGGCGAAAGGCCTCAGCTTTCCGTGTTTGAGAAGATGGATACATAAAAATTTGCTGCTCACTTTGCGATTTTTTGTTTATGGCAAAGTCTATATTTTTATATAAAAATCCACTGTATTCTCGGAAACGATAGGACATTGGATTTTTTAAATTTATAGGCTACTATAAACAATAATAAGGAGAATTTTTAATGAAAATCACAAAAACAAAACTTCTAACACTGTTGTTAATTGTCATAATGACAATGTCGTTTTTCGCTTTTACCGCCTGCGGAAAAACACCTGCTCCAGAATCGCAAAAAGTTGTTCGCATTTCAACAACAACCTCTGTAAATGACTCGGGGTTAATGGCTTATCTCGAACCTTATTTTAAAGCAGATACCGGATATGTTTGGGAAATTGCATCAGCTGGTACTGGCGCCGCTATCGCATCGGCCACTTATGGAAACGCTGACGTAATTTTAGTTCACTCAAAGTCTTCTGAAGAAAAATTTGTAACAGACGGATACGCTTCTAAGGTCGCTGGCTACAACAACGAACGCGTTTCGTTTATGTACAACTTTTTTGTGCTAGTTGGGCCGAAAGCCGACCCCGCTAAAACAAACGATGCAGCTACCGTTAAAGATGCTTTTGCCAATATCGCATCGACAAATAGCCCGTTTATTTCACGCGGAGATAAAAGTGGCACGCACAATAAAGAATGGACACTTTGGCCTAAAACCGTTGGAATTACAAGCAATGACGTTTCTAAAATTCCGTCCGCTATATTAAACAACGATAAAAATCCCACTGGCTGGTATTATTCCGCAGGTCAAGGCATGGGCGCGTGCCTAACCATGGCAAACGAAAAAAGCGCATATTGCTTGACCGACAAAGCCACTTTTTTATCATTTGCAAACGACAAGGCAGGCAACAAACTTCCTAACCTTGAAATTGTTTACGAAGCCGATAAAGATTTAAAAAATACTTATTCAATGATTGCCGTTAATCCTAACGCTAAATTTTTAAGCTCTGTTGATAAAACCGAACTTCCTGCTGGCACGGTAAAAATTGATGCCGCTGCCGCTAAAGTATTTATGGATTGGATGACAAGCGAACACGCTAAAGCTCTCATAAGTTTTTATGGCGAAACAAAGTATGGCGGTTCATTATTTAGCTTAATGAACGGATACTTGGCCGCATAATATGTATCAATCATTTCAAAAGGCAATCGAGCTTATTTCATCTAACGACGTGATGTTGGGCGAAATTGTCAACACAACTTTAAAAATGGCTTTTACTAGCTCAATCTTGGCGCTCCTAATCGGTGCGCCATTTGGGCTTTTAGTAGCCTCGTTTAACTTCCCCGGGAAACGCGCAGTCGTTATGTTTCTCCGTACCCTTATGGGCTTTCCTCCTGTTGTAGTAGGCATACTCGTGTATATGCTGTTTTCAGGAACGGGACCATTTGGCAAACTTAGGTTAATCTACTCGGTTGAACTAATGATTATTGCGCAAGTTATTCTCATTTCCCCTATCGTTTCGGGCATGACCGAAAGCTCTCTATCCCCTATCGTCGATAAACTTCGTCCCACAACTTGCGGACTTAGGCTTAACCCCTTTAAAAGTTTTTGTATGATGGTTTATGAGGGGAAATATCAGTTTATCGCCATTTATCTTTTTGCATTTGCGCGCGCCATTTCCGAGGTCGGCGCAGTACAAATTGTCGGCGGCAATATTTTAAACAAAACAAGAGTTATGACTACCGCAATCGCTCTAAATTACAATACGGGCGACTTTTCCGTAGCGGTTGCGTTGGGCATAATTTTAATGCTAATTTCGCTGGGCGTAAATTTTATAGCGGCATTACTCCAATGGAGGTCGTATAGAAAATGATTGAATTGACTGCTAAAAAATACTATGGAAAGCGTTGCGTTTTAGATGTCGAAAATCTTAAATTTGACGACTTAAAGACTTATGCCATTATTGGGGCAAACGGCTCAGGTAAATCAACCTTATTGCGCGTAATTGCTAAGTTTATTCAAGCTGACGGCCAAAGACTAGTTGACAAAAATCTTAAAATCGGCGTTATGCCGCAAAACAACTACGCCTTTTCACTGTCTGTATTGCATAACATTATTTTGGGCTGTTCGCTTATCCATTATAACGACTGCAAGGCGCGCGCGCTTCTGCTTATCGACAAACTAAATTTGACGGAACTTAAAAATAAAAACGCGGCAAAGCTTTCGGGCGGCGAAACTCAAAGGGTTGCCCTTGCGCGACTGCTTATGATACACAACGATATTTTGCTTCTTGACGAGCCTAGCGCCTCTATGGATATTCATAGCACGCAAATTATGGAAAAAACACTGATGGAATATCGGGCGGAACACAACTGTACTATAATTTTTGCAACGCACTCCATCGCCCAAGCGCGGCGTTTGGCCGACGTAATTATGTTTTTCCACAACGGGAAATTGATTGAATTCGGCTCGCCCAAAGAACTTTTTGACAACCCGAAAACCGACGAAGTTAAGTCTTTTTTAGATTTATCCTAAGTTAAGTTGTTAATGACTTTTTTTTATGTTATTATTTAAATTGAGGTGAACTATGTTTACAGCAAGTATAATTACCGTCAGCGATAAAGGTTTTGTCGGCCTACGAGAGGATTTAAGCGGCTTGACAATGAAAAACATTTTGGAAGATAACGATTATAAAATAGCCTCTTACACAATCGTTAAAGATGACGTTTTCGACATCGTCAAAGCATTGAAAGAAGCTGTTGCCCTAAACGCTAACTTGATTTTAACTTCGGGCGGAACAGGCTTTTCAAAACGCGATGTCACTCCCGAAGCTACAAATGTTGTTATTGAAAAAAATGCGCCAGGCATAGCAGAAGCTATCCGCGCAAACAGTATGACCTACACTCCGCGCGCTATGTTATCTCGCGGGGTTTCAGGTATTTGTGGCGACAGTTTAATAATAAATTTGCCCGGCTCACCCAAAGCCGTGACAGAAACACTTGAATTTTTGTTGCCATCTTTACAGCACGGGCTTGATATTTTATCGGATAAGGCGCACGATTGCGCCCGAAAATAATATTATGGATTTTTTTAATGTAATGACTTTAGACAATGCAAAAAAACAAGTAATGTCACGACTTAATTATCTTAATAAAAGTCAAAATATTAGCTTGCAAAAAAGTCTAAATAAAATACTTTTTATCGATATTGTCGCAACTGAAAATTTGCCATCTTTTTGCAAGTCAACAGTAGACGGTTATGCCGTTCGCGCAGAAGATACTTACGGCGCAACTGAAAGTTCGCCTACGCTTTTAAAACTTTTAGGAAGCGTTGTTATGGGTAAGCCCGCAAGCGATGTTGTAAGTTCGGGCAAAACTCAATACGTTCCAACCGGCGGAATGTTGCCCTCGGGCGCAGATAGCGCAATTATGATTGAAAATACCGATTTATTTAATGATAACGTTGCCATACTTAAAAGCGTTCATTTGCGCGAAAATACACTTAACATTGGCGAAGATGTGGCTAAAGGTTCAATCGTAGCAAATAAAGGCGACAAAATTACTCCGCTTAAAATTGGCGTATTGGCTGGATTGGGTGTTTGCAATGTTACGGTTTATAATGATATTTCGGTTTATATAATTTCGACGGGCGATGAACTTATTGATATTTCAAGCCCTGCTGAAGATGGTAAAGTCCGCGATATTAACAGTTTTGTTCTTGAGTCCCTCGCTAAAAATTCAGGGTTTAGAGTTTGCGGTATTTCACGAGTCTTAGATGATTTCGACGCCCTTGTTTCGGCCATTTTAAACGCCACAAAGGTTGCCGATATTGTTTTAGTTTCAGGTGGAAGTAGCGTTGGCGAAAAAGACTTTACTTATCGCGCTATAAAGCTCTTTAACAATGACGTTTTTATTAAAGGTATTTCGCTAAAACCCGGAAAACCAACTATCGTAGGCAGCGCTAACGGCAAACTTGTTTTTGGCCTTCCCGGACACCCTATGGCTTCGGCTATTGTATATAAAATGCTTGTTGAACGCGCTATTTATGAAAGCCGCGGCCAACCCTTTTTGCCTAAATTTTTTGCCGAAACCTCCGTAAACTTTCCGTCTTCTTCGGGGCGAACAACTTGTCAACCTGTAAAATGCGCCTTTGAAAATGGCAAAGTTTTAGTCGTTCCTCTCTTTGGCAAATCGGGGATAATTAGCTCGCTTGATGAGGCCGATGGCATTGTTGTTATACCCGATAATGTCGAGGGAATTAACAAAAATCAAATTGTGGCGGTTTTTGGTATTATCGATTAAAGTATCTTTCGGCCATTTTTATTTAAATAGCGCTTCTATCTATCCATTTCGCTTGATGGCCGTTTGCCACAAAAACTATATTGATTGTTTTGTAACTTCGTATATCATATTTGCACTTCGCTGTTGAAACAAAAGGACAAGCATTTTTATCGCTTGAAAAACTTTAATGGAACAAAAAACTTACATCGAAAATAATGACGACATTTCTGCCCTTTCGGCTTATCTATCGGCTCTTGGCGATATTTCTTTGGGATTTGAAGAAGTTGCTCCCCTTGACGCCTTTGGGCGAATTACCGCTGAAGCTGTTTTTGCGCTCAAGTGTGACCCGATGTATAATGCCGCCGCCATGGACGGAATTGAAGTGGTCGCCGAAAACACAACTTCGGCTTGCGAGGACAACCCTCTTTCGCTTGCGCTTGGCAAAGATTTTGAATATGTAAATACTGGTAATGCCATTACTAAAAAATATAATTCGGTCATTATGATTGAAGACGTTTTAAAAAGCTCAAACAACGAAATTAAAATTTTGTCGCCCTCTTTTCCGTGGCAACACGTACGAGTTATTGGCGAAAGCATTGTCGCTGGCGAAATAATTTTACCAACTGGCCACGAAGTTTCAGCTGCCGATATAGGCGCAATTATCGCTAGTGGCAATAAAACTGTAAAAGTCATAAAAAAACCTCGTGTTGGAATTATACCCACAGGCGCAGAAATGATTGACAACCCCGACGACTTGACTTCGGGCAAACTTATGGAGTCTAATAGCAAGGTTTTTTCAGCGCTAACCACGCAATGTGGCGGACTGCCAACTAGATATCCCGTTATTGTTGACGAAAAAGAACAACTCAAGCAAGCCATTAATATTGCTTTAATCGAAAACGATTTTGTAATTGTAAACGCGGGTAGCTCGGCAGGTACTAAGGATTATACCGTAGGCGTAATTTCAGAACTCGGCGCTGTTGTTGTACATGGTATCGCAATAAAACCGGGTAAACCCACTATTTTAGGCATAATTAACAAAAAACCAATAATCGGTATTCCCGGATATCCAGTTTCTGCCTACCTTGTTTTTGAAATGTTCGCTCGTCCTATTATTTTAAAAATGGCAGGCAAATCAAACTCAACCAACATTACCGCGCAGGCAACTTTAACCAAGCGAATTACTAGTAGTTTTAAAAATGCCGAACTTATCCGTATGGCTGTCGGGTCTGTGGGCGGCAAATTAGTCACAACTCCGCTTGAGCGTGGCGCGGCAGCCATTATGAGCCTTGTCAAAGCCGACGGACTGCTTAAAGTTGAACGCTTGGTTGAAGGTATAGAAACCGGCGAAAAGGTAACTGTTCGCCTGCTAAAACCGCTTTCGGATATTGAAAAAGCGCTTGTTATTATTGGCAGTCACGACTTAATTATTGATGTCATCGCCGACAAAATGCCGCTTTCATCCGCGCACGTTGGCAGTATGTCGGGCATTTTCGCTTTGTCACGAGGAGAATGTCATATTGCGCCTATACATTTGCTTAACGAGGAAAATGGCGAATATAATATTTCCTTTGTCAAACAGTATTTTCCACATCAAAAAATGGCTTTAATTAAAGGTGTTGGCCGAGTACAGGGCTTTGTCGTACCTCGTGGCAATCCCAAACATATTACATCATTTTGCCAACTTAAAACAGATAATCTAAGTTACGCTAATCGCCAACGCGGCGCAGGCACTCGTCTTTTATTTGATTACAAAATTAAACTTAACGGCTTAACGCCTGCCGATATTTTTGGCTATGAAAAAGAATATAACACTCATTTGGCTGTGGCCGTTGCCGTTAAAAACAAAATTGCAGATACAGGTCTTGCGGTGCTTTCCGCCGCGCGAGCTATGGACTTGGATTTTGTGCCAGTAGGAAATGAGGAATACGATTTTCTTATTCCGTATGATTTTTTGTCTGATACACGCGTGCAACAATTTATAAGCATTATTAAGTCGGATTACTTTAAAAATAAACTTAATGATTTGGGAGGCTATACCGCTGACAAAGTTGGCGAAATAGTAATAATCGAATAATGAAAGATAGCTTCAATCGCGAAATTAATTACGCGCGTATTTCCGTCACCGATTTATGCAACCTTAGGTGCCAATATTGTATGCCACCTGAAGGTGTAATTAAAAAAGAACATCACCAAATTTTAACCATTGAGGAGCTTGAAACGGTAGCCAACAGCTTGGTTGAACTTGGTATAAATAAAATAAGGCTAACCGGGGGAGAACCTTTGGTCAGAAAAGGCGTTTTAAATTTCGCGCAATATTTAGGGTCAATACCACAGCTAAAAACTTTAGCCATTACCACAAATGGCGTGCTGTTAGGCGAAAATGCCCTTGCCCTAAAACAGGCAGGCGTGGAATATGTAAACATAAGCCTAGATACCCTATCCCCTGAAAAATATAAGCAGATTACTAGACTAGGCGACCTAAACAGTGTTTTATATGGCTTAAATGAAGCAGTAAAGTGCAATTTTAAGTCAATTAAAATTAATGTGGTTTTATTAAAAGGTATCAACGACAATGAGATTTTATCGTTTATCGCGCTTTCTGAAAAATTTAATATCGAAGTGCGTTTTATTGAACTTATGCCATTTAAAGTACAAAAAGAGTTTGCCGAGTCATACTTTATAAGCGCTGAAGATGTAATTAAAAAATGCCACGGGTTGACATATCTTGGAAATACCGACAATTCAACCGCCGAGTACTATGCCACTGAAAATGGTGGGCGATTGGGGTTTATCAGGTCAATGTCGAATAAGTTTTGCAATCGCTGTAACCGAGTTAGAATTACCGCAGACGGTTTGCTTATCACCTGTTTGCACGGCAACCAGATGTTTAACCTAAAGCCTCATATCGGCGTTGATTTAACTGAATATATTAGTTCGTGTATAATGCTAAAACCTGCCGAACATCATCTTTCTGACGGGGTGTTGCAATCACGGCCTATGGACGAAATCGGCGGTTAGATGTTCGCGCTGAATGTATATCAAAAAAATTATATAACAATGCTTTTTATATAAAATCGGAGGTAATTATGAAACTAAGCCACATTGGCGAACAAGGATACGCTAAAATGGTTGCCGTTGACGAAAAAGAAATAACACATCGCATTGCCACAGCTCGAGGGAGCATATCTATGTTGCCTGAAACTTTAACTAGAATTAAAAATGGCGATATTAAAAAAGGCGACGTTTTGGCCGTTGCCGAAGTTGCCGGGATTATGGCGGCAAAAAAAACTTCAGAACTTATTCCGATGTGCCACAACATTTTTTTGGAAAGTTGCGATATTACATTCGACTTCTTTTCAGATACGCAAATTGACGTTACCGCCACCACTTCCGCCACCGCAAAGACTGGCGTCGAAATGGAAGCTATCGTTGCCGTTCAAATAGCCCTTTCTACTATATACGATATGGCAAAAGCTATCGACCGCGGTATGATAATAAACAATATTTGCTTGCTTGAAAAACTTGGCGGGAAATCTGGTCACTACAAAAAGGAGTTATAATATTATGGAAGGTATCGTTGTCGCTGTTTGTATAAGCGAAAAAAAAGGCGTCATTAAGCACGCCGTTGAAAGTATCAAACTTATTGAAGATTTTGGAATTGAGGGTGACGCGCACGCCGAAAAAGGCAGTATTCGTCAGATTAGTTTTTTGGGGCGCGAAAGCGTTAAAAAAATGGAAGACTTAGGCGTTCGTGGCCTATGCTTTGGAAAGTTTGCCGAAAACATTTGTACCGAAGGCATTGTTTTACACGAAATCCCTGTGGGGACTTTACTTGAAATCGGAAACACAATTCAAGAGGTAACGCAGATAGGCAAAAAATGTCACGCGGCAGACGGCTGCGAAGTCGCTAGACTTGTAGGCACGTGCATTATGCCCAAAGAAGGTATTTTTACCAAAGTTGTTAAAGGCGGCACAATTAAAGCGGGCGACATTATTAAGGTTTTACCCTAGCTTAATTAAAAACAATCGCTCGCTTGTAAAATGTTTTTAATTAAAATACATCATTAACTTTTCGCTATCTTTTTGACTATAATTATATTTATTTTTTTGATAAATATAATTAAATATTTAGCCAAATTATTTACGCTAGTTCCTTTGTCATATAAGTTTATTCGTGATTGGTTGACAATTAAAATATGACTTGACCCTTACTTTTTTACTTAACATTATTAATTACTTTTTTATATGTATAAAGAAAAGCCTAAAGTGTAGTTTAAATATTTTTCTACATAATATTGTAGATTTTTTATTATTGGCTTAATTAACATTTCAATTTTTATAAATCCACTATATAATCAAAACTAATTTACACCAAATCTGTGTTTAGAATATAATAGTATGAAAGTAATTCTCTTGAATAATCTACAATTTTACCATCGGGCAATATCAGCATTCTCGTTATGCCTATCTGCTCAACAAAATCGGGATTATGACTAACCACCATAATTGTCCCCGAATAATCTTTAAAATTTTCACCTATTATTGCTTGAGTATCGGGGTCTAAATGGTTGGTCGGTTCGTCAAGAATTAGTAAGTTTGCGCGCGTTAACATAAGTTTACACAGCGCAATCCTTGCTTTTTCACCAGGGGAAAGCACTGCTACTTTTTTATAAACAAAATCGCCTTGAAACAAAAAATTTCCAAGAACATTCCTGATTTGAACATCATTTAAACCGTCGCAATCAACGTTTTCAAGTATGCTTTTATTTTCATCAAGAAGTTCAAGCTCCTGCGCATAATATGCAATATCCGTTTTGGGATTAAGCTTTATTTCTCCGCTATCGGCGCTAATTATACCCACAATAAGCTTCAACAGCGTAGATTTACCCACACCGTTTTCGCCCACGATTAAAAACCTTTCATTTCCAGCCAATGAAAATGATAACTGCTCATATAATTTAGGTTGACCATCATAATGAAAAGTAATATCTTTAACCTCAAGAGGAATTTTTGCGCTTTCCCTTTTCGGGTCAAGCCTTATTTTTATGTGCTTATATATCTTTTCGCGTTTTTCAAGTTCTTTTAACTTTTTGGCAAGTTTTATTTCACGGTCTTGTCCAACCCTCTTTAAGTCGTGTTGAGTTCTGCTCGCTTGATTAACTTTTTGCACAAAATCGGAAAGTTTTTTTATTTCTTGCTCTTGCTGAGTAATGCGCAACTCCTTTAGTAACTGTTCTTGCGCGTACCTGCGTTTAAAAGTTTGATAGTTGCCTTCATAGGTTGAAATTTTATGAGTTGTTTTATTTATTAATAAAATTTTACTCACAACGGCGTTAAGAAAATCTATATCATGACTAATTATAAGCACATTTCCTTTATAATTTTTTAGATAAGTTGTAACAAACTCTTTTGTTGTAACGTCTAAGTGATTTGTCGGTTCATCAAGTAAAAGTATTTTTGGGTCAGAAAATAAAATATAAGCAAAAGCTACTTTTGATTTTTGTCCACCCGATAAATTGCCTATTTCCATATCTAAAAGGGCGTCGTCAATTTTCATGTTATCAATAAGCTCAAGCAATGTATTTTCCGCATTATAAACATCAAGATTATCCAACCGCTGCTGCAATTTAGACAAGATTGAAAGCAGCTTAATTTGTTCTTCCTCATTGGCGGTTACTAATTTTTCATAAATATCATTTACTTCAGCTTCTATTTTTTTAATAGGTCTAGCTTCAAAAAGATAGTCCCACACTTTTTTATTTCTATCTTCAAAATCAATTTCCTGTGGTAAATATCCGATTTTAGCATTTCCAACCGATATTGCTCCACTATCCAATTCCAGTTCTCTTAAAATGACCTTAAATAATGTCGTTTTACCTGCGCCATTAACTCCAACTATGCCAACCTTGTCAAAATCTGCTATTTGAAATTCAGCATCATCATAAATCGTTTCCATTCCAAACGACAAACTCATATGATTTCCTCTCACGTCCGCTCTCCTTTACTGCTACCTTAAATACAGCGGATTTTACATCACCATACATCAATTTAATTCAAATTATATCCGTTTTATAACTTAAACCTTTAGTAGCCCTATTTGTCATTATATCAATTTTAACACTTTATATCAATCATATTCTAGCTTGAATACGGGATTAAAATATATGAGCGAGCAAAAAACCATAAAAGTATTGTTTCCATAATCATTGTATGATATAGTTAAACTATAATTTTGATAACGGTTAGGATTTAGGAGAGTGTCATATGAAATTAGTTAAAGCCAATTACAATAATTGTATTACAAATTTGAGTTGCAGCATTCAAAAACATTTTGGAATTACACCAAAACACGACACAATACAAGAAGTTGACAATTTGCTTGCAAATAATAAAAAAAATGTTATCGTTGTGCTTTGTGATGGACTTGGTAGCAATTTAATTAGAAAAATTTTGCCAGAAGATAGTTTTTTAAGAAAAAATTTTATTAAGGATATTACCTCTATAATGCCTGCGACAACTACTTCGTCTACTTCTTCTTTTCTTAGTGGCCTAAATCCAAACGAGCATTTGTGGTTGGGGTGGGATATGAATGTAAGAGAGATTAATAAAACTGTTACAATGTTTACTAACTGCGAAATGGGGTATTCTTTTCAAGCAGAAAAATACAATGTTGCTAACAAATTTTATGGATATAACGACATAATTACACAAATAAAACAAAATGGATATACCGCAAAACTTATTTCTCCTTTTTCTAACAAATTTGATAGTTATAATGAAAATAACCTCAAAGGAATGATACGAAAAATTTTGTGGCAATCAAAACTTCCTAAAAAGAAATTTGTTTACGGCTACTATGTCAACCCTGATAGCTATATGCATAAGCATGGTACAAATAGCGAAATAACTATAAACAATATTAAAATGATAAATAATGAGCTGGAAAAACTCGCTCATAAACTGAAAAACTCAATACTAATTGTCACCGCTGACCATGGTCATATTAATAGCCATAGCATTTTATTAAGCGATTATCCCGATTTCTTGGATACGCTAGAGAGAGAAATGTGGCAAGAACCAAGACTTTGCGCTTTTGATGTAAAATCGGGCAAGGAAAAAGAATTTGAATATTTGTTCAATAAATATTTTGGTAATTATTTTATACTTAAAACAAAATCACAAATAATCGAAGAAGGCTATTTTGGAGTTGGCAAACCTAGCCAAAAATTTGTTAATCAATTAGCCGATTATCACGGAATAGCTATTGCAGATAAATACTTAACAATAGATAATTATGCGAGCAATAAATATTTGTCCATGCACGCGGGAATGACAGAAGACGAAATGATTATTCCGCTTATTGCGGTGGTGAAATGATGGCAAGTTATGAAAAAAGAATGTTTATTGTAAAATTATTGTTTTTGATATCGCGCGTGTGCGATAATTAGTAAACAATATTAATCATTCCTTGATTACTTTTAACTCTTTTTTGAAAATTGGTATTTTAATAGTATCGTATTAAGTATTGGGTCGTAAAAAAAAATAAGCCATTGCTCGTCAACGCACCTTGGGTACAAAATTGTTTATCCTATACCCTTATGAACGCCCTGTCGCGCATGGTTTTTTTCTACCAAACCTCAATATAATTTATTGCTTTATTTACAATCACATTCTTTTTTGTTCCACGCTATCAGCCTTCCGCACTTTTTACAAGTATGCGCTACTGTTTGTTTTTCCACCCACAAATCAACGCCTACATCCTTCATCTCTTGTAAGTCTTTAATAACATTTTTATGATGACAAATGCCGTTTTCTATATGTCTGGTTGAAAAATCTTTTAGCTTTTCGCAAGGAAATTTGCCACATTCATAGCACCTTGTCACGTTGTTTTCGCTTGCGCAATCTTTAAAACCGTTAAAACAATCACAGCAGCAGTTTTTACTCAAACAACCGCCACATGAATTTTTAATAAAACTAGGACACGTTCCGCAAAAAAGTCCGCAAATCGCCGCGCAATCTTCATTTGGTTTCACTTTTTCCCCTCCTATTTTAAGGCGCATTTTTAAATTAGCTAACGCCTGTTTTTTTCACTATTTACAATTATAAACTTGCCAATGTATAATCTACACAAATTATTTTTCCATAAATTAAAGTTTCGTTCGCTTTTTTATTTGTTATAGCAAACAATTAAAATTCTATTTGTATAGTTTTATTTTGTCAAGTAATAGCAATTTATATCTTTTATTTCGCCGTCGTACATCTTTTCGGCTTGATGAATAACACCCTCAAAAGTAAAGCCACATTTTTCTATCACTCGCCTACTTTGATTATTATCGGTGTAGCAAGTAACGGATATTAAGTCTAATTTTAGCGCGCTGAAGCCGTAGTTTATCACCGCTGCGCTGCACTCGGGCATAATGCCTTGGCCCCAATAATCTTCACTAAGTCCGTATCCTAACATTAAACTATTTGTTTGTTTTCGCATATTGTCGGGGTTAAGCCCCACCGAACCTATAACTTTGCCGTTATATTCTATCGCAAACATGTTTTCTTTACCTAAAAAAACTTCTTTTAGTATCGTTTTCGACTCCTCTATATCTACGTGCGGTTTCCACCCTGCCATTTTGCCTATTTTAGGGTTTTTTGCATACTCAAACAAATCGTCAGCGTCGCTCTCTTTAAACTCTCTAAGTATGGTTCTTTTCGTTTTTATAATCATAATTTAATTCAGACTTATTTCCCGAACATACGGTTGTAAGACTACTCCTTTTTATTTATTTTAATCGATAGAAGGCTCTTTTGTCAAATTTTATTTATTACATTCGCTTTTCTTAACGCAGTAAATGTAGTGTGGCATATCAATATTGTAATAATTTTTAATAAAACAACCAATTTTCGTCATTCCATTTCTTTTTGCAACATTTTGTGAGGCATAATTATTATCTCTTATTATCGAATAAACTTCATTAATATTAAGCGTTTCAAAAGCAAAATTTCTGCACGCGATAGCCGCCTCTGTGGCATAGCCGTGACCCCAAAATTTCTTGTTAAAAATGTACCCTACTTCCACAACATTTTTGCCGTCACAATCTTGAAAAGTTAATCCGCACTGCCCAATAAATTCCCCTGTTTCCTTGAGAATAACGGCAAGCAAGCCTATACCTTCATTATGATATCTCGCTATTTGCTTATCTAGCCAAATATGTGATTCATCATCGCTAAAAGCGTGTTCGTACGCGTACATAACACTCGCGTCTTGCAACATAAGACATACCGAAGAATAATCTTCTTGCGCCATTTCTCGAAGCCGCAATCTTTCTGTTTCTATCAACAAAATTATTTCCTCCGTTTTTTTATATATCATCTAATTTTATTTGACTTTTTATTCTGGCGCAACTTTATTAAATATTTATTTGCGCAAATCGTTATAAAAAAATAATATTAAGGACGATTGAGCATAAAAAAAAGAGTTAGTGTTCCGTCCTTTCGACTGTGTCCTGTTTTGCAGGATTACGCTAACTCTTGACAGTATTATATGTAATATCGTTACAAAAGTCAAACAAAAAAAATGATAAGTTTGTAGATTTGGCAAAAAAAATGGTACCTAAAAGGTATCATTCATAGCAAGGTTTACGGATTAACCGACAACCGCTGTTCTTATTGGTCGAGTAGTTTAATGTGTTTTTGCCATTTTTACACCCCTCGTAAAGGAACATCAACCATTACGGATATTATATGTACTTGATTGAAATTTGTCAAATAAATAAATGGCAATATTAAAAATTGAAAATACACTTTTAAAAAGGCGGTAAAATACTAGCAAACTTATAAAAAATACGCAATTTAATTAATTGCGTGTTTTATTTCTTATTCTAATATTTTACGTAAATAATTGTAAGTCCTGTTATAAAAATCGTTATATCGAGTATGATCAAAATCATTTCCTTCAGGAATATAAATAGCCATACCTTGACGAGCACGTGTAAGTAAAACTCGATAAGCATTTTTCAAATACAGTTGATTGTCGGCTGAATTTATATTTTGCCATTTGTTGCCAACAAAATTATTATAAGCCCATTTTTCTCCGTCATATCGGAAATCGGCATCCCAAGCAACTATTGAATAATCTAATTCAAGGCCTTGAATGTCAAATTCAGTAACAACATCTTCAAGATAATAACTAGAGCGCACGTCATCTTTTCCATTTAGGAACCAATTAGCAACCGATATTTCATTTTTTACAAATATACCTTCGGGTTTTAATCGCAAACCACCGCTGCTAGCAAGAAGTCCATATCTGGTTGTACCTTGGCAATGTTCTTTTACCCAAGTTTTTGCTGTGTCAAGATTTCTCGTAAGCAAAATAGGATATTTATCCTTTAACCTTTGATAAAGAAATTTTGCCTTTTCGACGTCAACATCAAGTACTGCTTTTACAAAAGCAGCTAAATCTGGCGTTCTAAAAGAACGAATAGATGTCGCCAAATGCAAATCTTTATCCTCGTGAACCTTTAAGTCAGACTTCAAATTTGCCCATGTCCTATCTCTCCGGTATTCAGTGTCGTTCAATTCTGGGGAAACGAATACTTCCCAATCGGGAAAGGATTTGTTCAGTGAGTCAAACCATTCGGGCAAACCAGCTTCGCCTGTATTGATTTCTTGCCCACCGCCTACCAAACATACAATTACAGCCCAATCTGTGTGACGGTTCATTGTGCTAATTAAAAACTCAGGCTCACTGTATGGAAAGTTATCAATACCTTTTTTAGTTGTCATAAAATTAGCTATCATTGTGTGAGTCCATGCGCGTTGTGCTTCATCAAAAATTGCAATTCGTTCTGGAGGAATATTGCTATTTCCAACAAAAGAATCGCGGTATTTATGTATTATTTGAATAAAAGCAGATGTGCTACGCAACGCATCAGATTTTGATAGTTTTTCACCATTTTGCTTTGATTGTAGAACCTTATCCCTTGCTAAAGCTTCCTGCAAAACTGTAACCAATGGAAAATTCCCGGAAAGAAAAACGGCATGTTCACCTTTTGCGGCGTCAGAACGTTCAATAGCGATATTTAATCCAACAAGAGTTTTGCCTGCTCCGGGAACCCCCGTTACAAAACAAATAGATTTTTTATGATTAGCTTTACTGTATTCAAAAATTTTATTTAGTTCTTCAGTTGTAATCGTCAGATTTTCAGCTCCAGCATCACTGCGAGTAATATCATGTACGTTATGTCCGCGATAAAGTGCTTGTGCAGCTTCTATAATAGTAGGCGTTGGAAGGTATTCAGAATCTTCCCATATTTGATAATCAAAATC
>JAVVSR010000008.1:0-80437 GCA_036654095.1 Clostridia bacterium | reverse complement strand
TTTTAAAACCTAAAACGTCTAAATAATATAGTCATACTTAGACCATACTTTTTTTTGTTTTCACAAATCACCTAATTAATTTGTGAAAACATTTTTGCATTTTTTCAATAAATGTTTTGTGTAAATAGAAATAGTTTTAATTTACAAATAAACTACGTCTTTTATAAAAAACCTTAAAATGAGTAAAGCAAAACGGCCTGCATTACAGACTGTTTTGCTTTTACAAATAATCTTAATTTAATTTAAACTAATTAGTCACCCAACAATGCCGCTAACTTTGCAATAATATCATCGTCATCGTTTGTAGCTTTAGGCGCTGGCGCAGCGTATTGAGGTTGCGGAGCAGGAGCATACTGAGGTTGCGCAGGAGCAGCATACTGTGGTTGTGGAGCATACTGAGGTTGCGGAGCAGGAGCATACTGAGGAGCGGGCGCATATTGAGGAGCAGCCTTTGGAGCAGCTTTAGGAGCGGCAACTCTAGCAGGAGCCTTAGCAACTTTAGGTTGTTGAGTATACAATAAACCACCGTCAAGAATAATGGTTTGATTACATTTTTCGCTATTTTCATCAGGAGTTGTAACACCTGCATAAATTTCAATGCCTAACCCGCGGAGATAACTAATAAGCGGTTTAATATTGCCCTTTCCATACATAATAAAGAAAGCGTCAACGTTTGGATAAGCCGAAATTTTAACGGCATCGATAACTTGGCGTAGGTCGAGTTTGCCTTTTCTCTTGCCTGCGAGAGATGAAAGCGCATCGTAGTTGTTATCTGCAATAAAATCCGCATAATCTTTGGTACGCTTTGCGCTGTAACCATAAAATTTAACGGAAGCGATTTCGCCGTGTTTAGCGACTTCTCTCAATGCTTTGTCAAATGAGCTGAACGGAACGCGAACGCTCTCGATATCGGCTAAAACAACGATTTTTTTGGTATTCATAAAATTACCCTCCAAATTTATCTTTTTTTATCTAATTCTCGCTTGTAATAAAACAAGTATTGCTGAGCATAACCTGACAGATTGTCAAACTTATCAACTAAGGCCTTTCGGATAATTTTCGGATTATCCTCCTGACCAAAATAGCAGTTATAAACCTTACTAATCCAAGTATCGACGGGAAACACATCGGTTTTACCAAACCCAAAAAGCAAAACGCAATCTGCCACCTTAGGCCCGACGCCCTTCAACTTACACAATGTTTTTTGAGCAAGGTCGGAAGGCATATCATAAATAGAATTTATGTCAAAGCCATCATAAATAGCCCTTGCCGTTTCAAAAACATAATTAGCGCGGTAACCTAACCCGCATTTTTCAAAAAATTCAACCGATTGAGTAGCTAAAGCCTCAACACTTGGGAAAGCATAATAGCCATCGAGCGGCTCACCTAACTTAGTGCAAAGCGTTTCGATAATTTTTTTAATGCGAGGGATATGATTATTGGCTGAAATAATAAAACTAATAATAGTTTCAAAGGGGCTTTGTTATAAAATACGTATCCCTTTGCCAAAAGTCATTGCTGCATCAAAAAGGCCTTTATCCTTTAAATTCAATCTTATTATATCATAGTTTTGGCATAAATCAAAGTATTTTACAAAATATTTTTCGTCAGAAGTAAGTATTATTACATTATTTTTTTCATTTTTTAAAATGGCGTGCTTATTTTCGGTAAAAATTTCAAAATTTTCGCCTGTTTTTTTATATCTGAAAACTTGTCCACACTCTAAAGTTTTTAAAATATCGAAATCTTCAGGTGCAAAAACAGTTATTTTACCATTTTCTACTGTGTATTCCATTTTCTCTTTAATCAACACCCAAAAACACGGGAAATATTAAAAATTAATTGCGTATAATTGATTTTTGGGTACAAAAAAGGACTGCTTATAGGCAGTCCTTTAAAAATTAACTATTCGGCGACAGGATATACGCTAACCTGTTTATCGTCTCTGCCCTTTCTCTCAAACTTGACAACACCACTTTCAAGCGCAAATAATGTATCGTCACTACCAATACCCACATTGTTGCCGGGGTGTATCTTTGTACCACGTTGGCGCACCAAAATGTTGCCAGCAAGCACAAATTGTCCATCCGCTCTCTTTGCTCCTAAGCGTTTAGACTTACTATCACGACCGTTGTGTGAGCTACCAGTACCTTTTTTATGAGCAAAAAGTTGTATATTCATAAACATACTAATTTACCTCCAATTCAATGAAATCCGAAAAGCCCTGATTTAAATCAGCGACTCCCAGTAAAAGAGTTTCCAAAATCATATCCGCGTCGTGACGTCGTTCCTTTGAAATATTTTCGGGCAGTGTCATAAAAAAATAACCCTTGTCCTCATCTATTTTAAGTGTAACATTGATTTTTGCAACTTGCAATAAACCCAATGCCGCCGTCTGTACTATGGACGATAGCGCCGAACACACAATATCCTCGCCGTGTTCTGCATAACCTGTATGACCTACACACTCTATACTGACTATTTTGTTGTTAATTTTCAAAACCTTGACTGTTGTCATTATTTTGTAATTGATAAAACTTTAATCGCGGTATACGGTTGACGATGACCTTGACGTTTACGTTCATTTTTCTTTGCTTTATATTTATAAATAACAATTTTATCAAACTTATCGTTATACATAATTTCAGCCTGAACCTTTGCCTTAGCCACTTCCTTACCTGTCAAAACAACGCCGTTGTCTGAAATCATTAAAACTTCCAAATCAATTTTGTCGCCTACGGCAGCTTCAAGTTTTTCAACTTTAAGAATTAAACCTTCTTCAACCTTAAACTGCTTTCCACCTGTTGCAATAATAGCGTACATATGTTACCTCCTCTATCCAGTCTCGCTGATATGGTGGCCTTACGGCTCTTATACCTTTTTCAAGCGGCTCGTTGTCTAATTTAACATAAAAAAATGATGATGTCAAACAAATTTACATATTCCCAACACAATTATTATTTAAATAAGGATATTTATTATATTCATATGCTTTTAATATAAACATTTTATTTTTTATATGTCGCTAATTTAATGTCACAATAAATAAAACTTTTTAATTTGGCAATATGTTTGAAAAAACTTTTACATTCATTAACTTTGCCTAGTACAATAATTTAGCGTCATCGGGCAAACTTAAAATTGTAGAGTTATCTGCAACTATCGTAAAATGTTCGTGATGAGTTGAGCTATCGGGGACAATATAAATTCGTTTACCTTTCCACATTGTCAAGCAATCCTTTTCAAGATATCTTAGCGTAAATAGCTTGCTAAACACGTCGGGATTTACCGTAATAATTACCGATTTAGGGTCATTGTCACTAAATGTTGCAATCAGCGCGTCGCGAATACGCATAATAACATATTCTTCTGAAAAAATATAGCCATCACCCTGACAGTATGGACAGCTTTTTAAAATAATATCATTAATTGAACTTCTAGTTTTCTTTCTAGTAAATTCAACAAGCCCAAGTGTAGTCATAACAGGCTGCGATGTTCTAGTTCGGTCGCGGTTTAAAGCGCTTTTCAACGCTTCGAGAACTTGCGCGCGATTTCCCTCAATCGTCATATCAATAAAGTCGACAATGACAATGCCTCCAATATTTCTAAGACGCAACTGCTTTGCAATTTCTTCAGCAGCAATTAGGTTTGTTTTATAAAAAGTATCCTCTAAATTGTCTTCGCCGACATATTTCCCAGTATTTACGTCAATAACGGTCAACGCTTCAGTGCGGTCAATTACAAGATAAGCGCCATTTTTAAGCACAACTTTGCGTTTAATTAACTTTTCAATTTGGCCACTCAAGTTATAATAGTTAAGCAAGTTTTTAGCGCCGCTATACAATTCCAAAATATCCTTATCGTGATAAATTGACTTTAAGCTTTCCTTTAAATCACGAAATACATAGCTGTTATTTACAATAATTTCATTTATATCGCTATCCAAAATATCACGAATTGTCCTAAAAATCAAGTCGCCTTCCTCGTAAATAACACTGCCTTCTGCGGCCAATTTGTAACTAGCTAAAATGTTTTTCCACTTTAAAATCAGCGAGTTCATTTCAGATAAAATTTCCTCGTCTGTGGCTTTTTCGGCAGCGGTTCTAATTATAAATCCTGTATTTTCGGGAGCGTTATCTTGAACCAACTTTTCAAGTCGCGCACGAGCCTCCTCGTTTACGATTTTGTGCGAAATACCTATATAACAAGTTTGCGGCATAATCACCATCAAGCGTCCGGGCAACGAAATATTTTGCGATATCCTAACGCCCTTTGTGCCAAAATAGTCTTTTACAACTTGACAAAGCACATTATCCCCTGACGAAACACATAGCTTTTGAGGCATTGCGAGCGCGCCACGTCCTAAGCTTACCTTATCAACTAAACTTTCGCCAACATATAAAAAAGCATTTTTTTCAAGCCCAATATTTACAAACGCGGCCTTCATTCCAGCTAAAGTATTTACAACCTTACCTTTATAGATATTGCCAACTAACTTGGGCATTGAGGCTCGCTCCATATAATACTCAACAAGTTCGCCATCTTCAACCATTGCAACGCGAACGCGCTGCGGATGGTAGTCAATTAGAAGTTGTTTTTTCACGGCTACCTCCCATTAAAAGAAAATCCACTTCTGCCAAGCCTTTTTCGGTCCTGACGTATTGTGTAGTTTTTCTTATATCAAAAATATTTGTATCAATATTAAAATCTGCTTGTAAATTAGATAAAAATCTATCCGCGCGAAGATTGTCATTACCCGTAGCTAACGCAAAAATTAAACCTTTATTATAACATCTAACGCTAAGGATTTGCGATGAAACTTCCTTTTCGGTTAAAACACCTTTTTGTTTGAATTTAAGCACATATTCCTTACAATTTGTGAAAAAAGCAAGTATTTTGGCCGTATCTTCAGCGCTTTTAATTGGAAATTCATAATCAGAAATAACAACTTGACCCGCAAGATTTGGCGATTTTTCAGTATAAAAAGCCTTTAATCCAACAATACCCTCGGGGGCGGCTTTGTTAAAAGCCAACAAGAAATCATTTGGACTAATATTTTTAATATCTACTGTTACATATTCCGCGATACTTGCAACGCCCAATGCGATTGGTGGCGAAAAAAATAACAACATATGCGGATTAAACCCCTGTGAAAACTCAACATTTAAACGCGCTCTTCGCATAATCCTCGCCATATTTTTAAGCATATCGATGTGCGAAACAAAAACTGCGTTGCCAATTTTGGTATACTTTAAGGTAATCATATTTTATCCCCCGCAAAAGAACATCTGACATTTTTAGAGGCGCCACAGTTATTGCAACCTTCGCGACAGTTTTGTTTTGTAATTCCAAGATAAGCATTTTGTCGTTCGGCAATTAAATATTTTTTATCAATAGTCGTATCAATAAAATCCCACGGTAATGGCTCGTCTATCGACCAAGCTTTAGTATAATCCGAATACTCTATTCCGCATTCAAAAAAGGCTTGTTTCCATATACCATAATTAAATTTTTCAGTCCAACCGTCAAACTTTGCGCCCAGCTCAAAAGCTCGTACAATCACCTTTGACAGACGTCTGTCGCCACGCGCAAAAACCGCCTCAAGTACAGAAGTAGATGCCTCGTGCCAACTAAAATGAACATTCTTCATGCTGCGCAAACTATTGCGAACGAGTTGCTGTTTGCGTGACATTTCTTCAAGTGGTATTTGCTGTTCCCACTGAAATGGAGTGACTGGTTTTGGTATAAACACACTGCAGCTTACTGACACGGTTAGATGTTTGTTGTGCATAGTTTCGATATATAAAGTGCGTATTTTGTCAACTAATAAAGAAATGCCAATTAAGTCTTCATCTGTTTCAGTTGGCAACCCAAGCATAAAATACAGCTTAACGCTGTCATATCCGCCCTTAAATGCTTCAACTAAACTTGACATAATTTCTTCTTCTGTAACGTTTTTATTTATCACATCTCGCAAACGCTGCGTACCTGCTTCGGGCGCAAAAGTTAAACTGCTTCTTCTGCTCGATAATGCAAACGCGCCCTCAAAACTGCTTAGCCTTAGCGAGGGCAATGATAAATTAACTTTCCTCTTTTTTGTCAACTCCTGAAGGCCTAATATTAACGGCTTTAATTGGCTGTAATCTCCAGTACTCAAACTAGAAAGCGACAATTCGTCAAAACCCGTATTATCAATCAGTTCTTCCGCGGTTTTTAACAATTCATTAACGTTTCTTTCACGTATGGAACGATAATAAAAACCCGCCTGACAAAATCGACAGCCACTGCCACAACCCCTGTATAGCTCAATACTTGCGCGGTCAAAAACTACTTCAATGTTTGGAACTAAGGGACGACTTACATTTTTGCACTGCTCAAAATCAGAATACACAGCTTTTTTAACAACCTCGCCTTGTTTCCAAAGCGACGGAATATACACGCCCTCAATTAATTTTGCTTGCCTTAAAATTTCCAATTTGCTAAGCCCTTTATCCTTTCCATCGGCAATAACTTTCATAATCGCAGGCAGCATTTCCTCGCCTTCGCCAATTTCTATTATGTCAAAAAAATCAGCAAACGGCTCGGGATTAACCGTGCAAGGCCCTCCTGCTATAAGTATTGGAAAATCTTCTCCGCGTTCTTTTGAATAAAACGGAATACCCGCTAAATCAAGCATATACAAAACGTTGCTGTAAAGCATTTCATATTGAATAGAAAAACCCACCGCCGTAAAATCGCGGATAGGAGTTTTTGTTTCGATTGATAACAATGGAATTTTTTCGCGTTTAAGCGTTTCGCCAAGGTCAATCCATGGCGCAAAACACCGCTCGCATACATAATCGTCATTAGCGTTTAACACTTGATACAAAATACTTATGCCCATATTGCTCATACCTATTTCGTACGTATCTGGAAAACATAGGCAAAGATTAGCGCGAAACTTTTTAGCCATATTGGGGATATTGTACTCCCCTCCTGTGTAACGCGCGGGCTTCTCGACGGTTAAAAGAATTTGGTTGTATTTATCTATAAAATTATTCATCAAAATTTAGTTGAGGCTTTCACCTCTGTGCGCTAAGCAAATAGGCGCCACAAATGACATACTAATTACGCAATTTTTAAAACCGCTTACTTATTGCGCTACCATCGCTAGAAATGCACCAGTCAAAATGCCTTCACTCGGCAACTTGCTCGCTAAGCGACTAAACAACTTTTTTACAAGCTATTAGTTATGACACCTGCCTGTTGCTACCAGTTGCTTTATGACTAGGGTGCTGTATCTTCATTTATATTCGCTTTTCTCACTATAACTTTTTTACAAGCTATTAGTTATGACACCTGCCTGTTGCTACCAGTTGCTTTATGACTAGGGTGCTGTATCTTCATTTATATTCGCTTTTCTCACTATAACTTTTTTACAAACAATTAGTTATGACACCTGCTCGTTGCTACCAGTTACTTTATGACTAGGCCGTTTGTTTGTCGCTTACTTGCTTTGCGACTTATACAATTCGGCAGCTCCAATTATACCCGCGTCATTATATAAGCTTGCCGCCATTACTTTAGTTTTAGGATAAAAGTCGTGGCCGTATTTGTACCTGTTTATATATTCCTCAAGAGGTTTTATAAAGTAATCGCCTTCGCGCGAAATTCCGCCGCCAACAATTATATATTCACTTCCAAATAAGTTTAAAAGCGAAATCATACCATCGCCAACATATTTTGTATATCTATTAATTAAAGCCTGCGCGACAGGACAGTTTTTACGCGCGGCAATAAAGGCTGTTTTACCAGTGAACCCTTCCGTTTGCGAAACTTCTGCCAGTATACTTCCCGAATGTTTTTTCACGGCTAATTTTGTTTGTTTAATTAAAGCAGAAGCCGATGCGTACGCTTCATAGCAACCTTTGTTGCCACAACCGCACAAAGCTCCACCTGTTTTCAAGCGAATATGACCGCCTTCCGCGCCCATTGAATTAAAGCCCTCAAAAACTTTACCGTCAATAATAATCCCCGTACCAACGCCCGTCCCCAACGTAACAAAAATTGCATTGTCAACTTTTTTTTGGCCGTACATCGCCTCGCCTAAAGCGGCGCAATTTGCATCATTGCTTATTAAAATAGGCAAGTTACAACTAAGCCTTTCATTTATCGCGCTGACAATCGGATAATCTTTAAAATTCACATTCGCCGCGTAACGAATGATACCATTTTTCGCATCAGTCGTCCCCGGAAACCCAATACCTATTGCGCCGATTTGCAACTTATCCGCGCTACTATTTTTAATAACTGTATCAATAAGGCGCGCAAGGTCGTCGGCAATGCTGTCCGAGCTACCATTTGGCTTGGTTGGAACGACGCATTTAAATACAATACGTCCTTGTTCGTTGACTAAACCACCCTTTATAGACATTCCGCCAAAATCGACACCTATATAATACATTAAGCTACCTCAAAGATTGTATATCACTAAAATTGTAGGATAATATGTATCAAATGTCAAACGCTTTGATTATAACGCTTTTTATTTATTATATTATTTTTCAATTTTAAAAAATATATTTGATATTTTGTCATAATTTACGAATAAAGCTTATATCATTTTGTGAGGTGATTTTATGAAATATGATGATATTAAGCTTATCAACAGCGAAGTTAGTATGAATGATTATGTGGTATCCGATATTCGTCCAAAGCGTTCATTGAAAACTCTTATCCCGAAGTTCTCGCTTGATAAAATGGATATGTTCATATATCCGATAGTATTAGGGACAGTTGTTTCATTAGGATTTTTGATTGCTCAAGTTGCAAAGCTTGTAAGCTTGTCATCTAGCGTGGCTATCATTGGTTCAATCTTGTAACTGATGCCAAAAATCAAAATACATCCGCTGTTTATCGTGCTATCCGCCGTCATAGTATGGCTTAGTGGCATACTTAATTTTGCCTCGGCCATACTAGCGGTGCTTTTGCACGAGTTTGCGCACTCGTTAATAGCTCGCGAACGCGGATATGTAGCAAACAAAATAACATTGCTTCCATATGGAGCAATGCTTCTAAGTGAGGAAAATTTAGATAAAACATCTAATCTTTTGATTGCGTTAGCAGGCCCGCTAGCTAACTTTCTAATTGCGCTTATGACAGTTGCCACGTGGTGGATATTTCCGTCGAGTTATCCATACACCGAATATTTTGTTCGAGCTAATTTAACCATAGGAATATTTAATTTAATCCCCGTATTTCCGCTTGATGGCGCTCGAATAGTGCTTTCATACGGCCAAAATACAGCTAAAACGCTGAAATTACTTCGTCGTTTTGGCATTGCGTTGTCGTTCGCGATGTTTTCGCTGTTTATCGTATCAGCATTTTATACCATAAACTTAACGGTTGGCATTTTAGCGGTTTTTTTGTATATCGGAGCTATTTCGGGTACAAAAAATGAAATGTACGCGCATATTCTCAAATGCTCGCCATTGACAAAAAGTTTTAACCACGGAGTTCGAGCGCAAACTTTATACATAGCCGACACATTAACGCTGTCACGCATACTAAAACTTGTAAATTCAAAGCATATTACCGACTTTATTGTAATGAATGGAAACCAAAAACTGACACAGTTAAGCGAACAGCAAATGCTTTTAATTATCACAGAAAATTCGTTAAACAAATCTCTTAAATATTGTTTAAAAAATCAAAAAAGTACATAAAAACGATATTGACTAAATTAGTCAATATCGCTGTAAGCCAGTATTTATCGATGTTTTGATACTTAGTGTATTTCGGTTACAAAATTTCCATACGGTTTAATTCTGCCGCCTTTAACCCTCATAGTTATATCAATTACATTGTCGGATATCGCTAGATTTATTTCAAAAGTTGACGGAAACAACTCAAAATAATTAGATAATACCGTCACTACTTCAGATTTTAACAATTCGTTAAATTTTTCGGGTTGGGCAATCTTATCCGAAAGTAAAACCTGCTTAAGTCTTTCACTAGCTATCTTTGCGTTTTTTTTCATCTAATACCCCAAAAAACTCTTTAAACGCTCAAGTACGCCGCGTCGTTGATTGCAATCAAAAATATAGTTGCTTCCCGAAATTATGTTTGTAGCTAGCATTTTAAAAGCCCTTCCCGACTGCGTGTCAAAAGGAACGCGCCCTACTGCCGAATACATTGTAATACAATCATCTTCAGGGATAACACCTATCGGAGCAGTACGTACAATTCTAGATATATCGCCCGCGCTCATCATTTCCCCTCGCATAACCATATCCCCTCGAACCCTATTGACAACCAAGCCAACGCTGTTTAGCTGATAGCTTGAAAGTAGTGACAAGACTTTGTCAGCATCTCGTATTGAAGATACGGCAGGCGTGGTCACAACTACCGCCTCGTCCGCCGACGAAACAGCCCTATGAAAGCCATTGTCAATGCCTGCGGGGCAATCAATTATAACATAGTCATACGACAACGAAAGCGCGTGTACAACATTTCTAAAGCTCTGAGCTGTAATAAGAGGGCTGTCACAAATTTTTGCTGACGGCAAAACAAATAAAGTTGGAACATTAACATCTTGAATTAAGGCTTGCTTTAACTTGCACTTGCCCGAAATTACATCAAGTATATCGTATACAATTTTATTTTCAATAGCCAAAACTACATCAAGATTATTAAGTCCGATGTCCGCGTCAACCAGCACAACGCGTTTTCCTGTTTCGGCAATAGAAATTCCAATGCTTGCCGTCACGGTCGTTTTACCAACACCACCCTTGCCAGATGTAACAACAATTCTTCTGCTCATAAAAACCCCCTAATTAGGATACACTGCAATTATAAATATTACCAGTCAATATAAAATAAGAGAATTTAGTTTTTATTAACGAATTTTGTCAGTTTGTAATATATGTCATTATGTCGTATATTTATGTCAAAGTAACAGTTATATTTACTGCTTTATTTGCCATTCTAGTTTTAAAATTAAAATTTTCCAATAATGAAAATATTTTTTAATATATTAAAAAATATTATATATAGCAAATTGACAGTAATATTTTGATATGATAAAATAATATTATAAATGGAGGTATTTATGAAAGTTATTATTGTTAATGATACAAATGAGTTAGGCCGCGAGGCTTTGGCGCAAATTCTTAAAGTCGTTAAACAAAATCCTTCCGCAACACTAGGCCTTGCTACGGGGTCAACTCCGCTGCCACTCTATAACGCAATCATTGCCGACCACAAAGAAAACGGCACTAGCTACAAAAATATTAAAACATTTAATCTTGACGAATACGTTGGGCTTGATAGTTCACATCCTCAAAGCTACATCAAATTTATGCGCGACAACTTGTTTGACCACATCGATATTGACTTGAAAAATGTAAATATACCAAATGGTTTATCTGACAACATTCCTAATGAGTGCAAAAGATACTCAACTTTGCTTTCAAAAAACTCCATTGATATTCAAATTCTAGGCATCGGCAGCAATGGTCATATCGCATTTAATGAGCCTAACACTCCATTTGACAGCCTAACTCACCAAGTCAAACTTACACAAAAAACGATTTGTGACAATGCGCGCTTTTTTAATAATATCAACGAAGTTCCGACAAGCGCCCTTACTATGGGTATTGGCGAAATTATGCGCGCAAAAACTATCCTCATGCTTGCCACTGGCGCAGGGAAAGCCAATGCAGTCTACGAGATGATTAAAGGCAAAGTTGACGTTTCTTGTCCGGCATCAGTTTTGCAAAATCATAAAAATACCATCGTAATTATCGATAAAGCTGCCGCAAGCAAACTATAATAGCGGCCATTTAAAAATAAAATGCTTACGCGTATTTCTTTATTATTCAATGCGGTAACAACAATATTTTTAAAAATATATTTATTAATGAAATATATTTTATTTAGTTTTATTACACCAATTATTTTTATTTTAAACAAAAAAGTAGCTAACTTATTTATCTAATTAGCTACTTTTTTACATATTATGTTATAAAATCAATTTTTTTAACATTATAACGGATAATTTGCATTACACAAATTACTTATTTAAACACATTTCGACATATTTTAACATTCAAATATAGCAAATAATTAGGCATTATTTATCATTACTTAGCTACCTTTATACTTCGCGCGTTGATATGATTTACATCATAACTCAACATTATTGTTAATTATTTTAAATACATTTGTTTGCTTAATTAATATATTGTTATACATACATTATTTAGATTTTATCATATGCTAGTTTTGAATATTATCTAATTAATACGTTTTTTGCTTTTACTCATAGTTTTGCATTTATTTATGCAAAAAGCTCATTCGCCGATTTCACAACTTCAACAAGTTCCTCGGCGCATTCCCGCGCTAATACCTCGTCAAGACACTCCACCATAACTCTAATTTTAGGTTCAGTTCCACTTGCGCGCAACATAACTCGACCCTTATCGCCAATACGGTTTATCGCGTGATTTAACCCACTAATAACATTTTCATTGTTCATAATTTCAAGTTTATCGTTTACCTTGATATTAATATTCACCTGCGGATAAAGCTTTGCGTCAAACATCTGCGACAGTTTTTTATCGTTTGCAATTAGCATTTCAGACATTTGTAATGCCGTCAAAATGCCGTCGCCAGTTGAAGCAAAATCTTTCATTATAATATGACCCGATTGCTCGCCGCCTAAATTATAATTGTTTTCGACCATCTTTGCTAAAACATATTTATCGCCAATATTGGCGCGCAGTAAACTTATTCCTTTTCGTTCAAGCGCAACTTGAAGCCCCATATTGGTGTGCGTTGTACCAACAACCACATTGCCTTTAAGTTTGTTTTCAGTAAACATCTGCGTCGCCATTGTATACAACATCATATCACCGTCAAAAATACAGCCGTTTTCATCAACGCCTATAACCCTGTCGGCATCTCCGTCAAAGGCGAAACCAATATCTGCTTTATACTTTAAAACTTTTTTTGCAAGCTGCTGCGGATAAAGCGAACCGCAATTATCGTTTATTCTGATGCCATCATTTTTGCAGTTGGTCGCATAGACAGTAGCTCCAAGCGACCTAAACACTTGTGGAGCGATTTTATGCGCCGCGCCATTGCTTCCGTCAAGCACAACCGATAAACCTTTTAACGACATTTTCACGCTTTCGATTAAATGTTTTTCATATCGCTTGTACGCGTTTAAATCTTGCGTAAACGCGCCAATTTGGGGAAAATCTTGCACTTTCTCGTGCATAAAAAACCGCTCAAGATTTTCTTCCTCTTTGTCAACCAATTTATATCCGCGCTTGTCAAAAACCTTTATCCCGTTATATTCCGCGCTATTGTGCGACGCGCTTATCACGACCCCGAAATCCGCGTTAAGTTCCTTAGTTAAAAAAGCAATGCCAGCGGTAGGCACGACACCGACGTCGATAACAGTTGCGCCTCCTGCGGTTGCGCCTCCTGCGACACCCAACATAATATAACTGCCACTTATGCGCGTGTCCGCGCCGATAATGACCACAGGCTTGTTTTTAACACAGGTTAAAGCATTTCCAACACGCTTTGCTATGTCAAATGTCAAATCCTCATTTACAATGCCTCTAATGCCGTCAGTTCCAAAAAAAACGCCCACGTTTTATTCCTCCAGTTTTTTTAAATAGTTGCCTGCGCGCTTCGGTTTTACTGTTGGCTTTACGCGTCCAATAACAAAATCTTCGGCTTGCGTATCGTCGGTAACAGTCGTGCCCGCGCAAATATAAGTATTATTTTCAATATTAAGCGGAGCAATCAAGTTGCAGTTGCTGCCAACAAAACAGTTTTTACCCACTTTAATGTGAGTTTTATTTTTCCCGTCGTAATTGACAAAAATCGAGCCACACCCGATATTGCAATTAGCGCCAATCTCCGCGTCGCCAATATACGACAAATGCGCGGCCTTAACGCCATCGTGCAAAATACTATTTTTAATTTCAACAAAATTTCCGATTTTACAGCCATTTCCAACATCGCTATTAGGGCGCAACCTAGTATATGGCCCAAGATGGACGCCATCGCGCACAATGCTGTTTTCCAAAAAGCTACATACAATTTCCGAATCTTTACCAATAACGCAGTTTGAAATATAGTTGCCTTGTTTTATAATGCAATTATCGCCAATAACGGTATTCCCTTCAATGCGATTGTTTTCATAAATAATAACATTTTTGCCGATAACAACAGTTTCATCAATAAAAACCGATTTTTTATCTATAAAATTGACATCTAAGTAATCTTTCATATGACCTCCATATAAAATAGTATTTAACAAAATTGCAAATTCATTATAAAATAAATACGTTATGCATTATATAATATTGTACTAAATAAATCAATTAAAATTTACAAATATAATTTTATAAAAAGCAAAATTTGATTATTTAATTTTATAAATATTCATAGTTTTTTTAGATTATAAAGTTTTAAATTGTTTTACTTGCAAAATATGTATAATATTTATAAATTACGCATATATTGTGTATACATAATTTATTTTTTTGCCACTAGATATTTAATTTGTATTAATTAAATTTAATAGAAAATTTTTAAAAACAAGCTTATTTAAATAAAAAAAACTTCTATACAAAATATAGAAGCAATATTGATTTTATATTTAAGGTGATTTTACTTTACAAATTGATAAATATTTTTTTATAGCTAAACTAACAATTCTAAATATAAACAAAACATATTTTACTTTTACAAACTTAAAATTACATTATCTATCAACAACTTTAAGGCCTAAAGTTTCAAAAGCTATTAAATATTTTATTAATGGCGCATACATCTAAAATTAAATTTTAAAATATTTACGGATTAATTGCATCAACTAACTTTTAATATGACCTTTTGCTTTCTTTGCGACGGACGAACTTTCTTTAGAAACAGGTTTTGCAACAGGCAAACTTTCACTTTCTTTAGTTTTATTTTCAGACTTAACTTTTTTTGTTTTTCTATTTTTTGACTTTTCGACAGATTTTTTATTTAAATTTTCAATATCATCAACTATTACAGGTTGCTCCTCGCGACTATTTAATTTGTGGTCAAATGACGGAATAATGACTTTAAGCTCCGCCAATACTTCTTCGGGCTTATTGTTTTTTGCGGCATTGATAAGTTTTTCAAGTTCTGTCATAAAGTTTTTATCATCAACATCAATTTGTTTACAAATAAAAATTTTCCTATTAGAAGTTTTCCGCATGCCTTCGCCATTAAGCAGAAGTTCCTCAAATAACTTTTCGCCCGGACGCAAACCGGTATAAACAATTTCAATATCTTTGCCGACTTCAAGCCCCGAAAGCCGAATCATATTTTCGGCAAGGTCAACAATTTTAACAGGCTCACCCATATCAAGCACAAAAATTTCGCCACTTTGCGACAGCGCGCCCGTTTCAAGAACTAGCGACACCGCCTCGGGAATTGTCATAAAATAGCGGATAATCCGTTTATCCGTAATAGTAATAGGGCCACCGTCGGAAATTTGCTTTCTAAACAACGGTATGACCGAGCCGTTAGAACCCAAAACATTGCCAAATCTGACTGCGCAAAATACAGTACCTGTACTTATTTGCGCATGGTGTTTTAAAATCATTTCACAGCAACGCTTGCTTGCGCCCATAACGTTAGTCGGATTTACAGCTTTATCGGTAGAAATAAGTAAAAACCGTTGTACATTAAATTCAATAGCTAATTTACACAAATTTAATGTGCCAACCACGTTATTTTTAATCGCCTGCTCGGGAACGGTTTCCATTAAAGGAACGTGCTTATGCGCGGCCGCGTGAAAAACAAGTTGTGGTTTAAACCTGTCAAACAAGATTTTGCACTTATCATAATCGGCTATTGAACATATTTCGACGTCGAGGTCAAGCGACGCACCATATTTGCGAACCAACTCCTGTTGAATATCGTAGGCGTTATTTTCATAAATATCTAATATAATAAGTTTTTTAGGATTAAAACTTGCAATTTGTCTGCACAGTTCACTTCCAATCGAGCCGCCTCCGCCCGTGACCAAACATATCTTATCGGCAACATACTGCCTAACTTCGCTAGTATCAAAACTCAATGGTTCACGGCCAAGCAAGTCTTCAATGCGCACATCACGCGTTTGAGGGATAACATCGGACTTGTCAATTAATTCCTGTATTGGCGGAACAACTTTTAAAACGCATTTAGTTTCAACGCACTCTTTTAAAATAGCTTTCCTCTTTTCCTTGTCACACGTTGGTATAGCAAAAATAATTTTATGAATATCAAACTTCCTCACTGCCGAAAAAACATCTGAAGTTTTCCCTACAATAGGAACATCTAAAATTTCCTTATTGTTTTTGTCAAAATCGTCGTCCAAAAAACAAACAGGATAAAAAATATCGGGATTATTTAAAAGCTCCTTGGCAATGGTGCTGCCAGTCCAACCTGCGCCAATAATCATAGTATTATTTTCATTTCCGCTAGCGCGCTTATTTTTCCTGCGGTGACCCTCGGCAAAAATATATAAAGCCCAAAAACGCAATAAAATTAGCAAGGTGTAGCACACAAAGAAAAATGATATATAATAGCTTAAATATGTTGTTGGTTCTATTCTTAAAACGACTTCAATCGACGCGTATGAAAAGGCCGTAGTTAAAAAAACAGCTATTGCCAATTTAAAAAAGTTTCGCGATATAGCGTATTCCCACATAGTGCGATGAAGTTTTAAACAAATTTGGAAAATTAAATAGTAAATTACCGTGACCATTGGAATTGTATAATAATGTAACACAGGTACGCTTAATAACTTATATTGGTCAAAAACGAAAAGCAACAATATACTGCTACCGACTACAATTATATAGTCCAGCAGACTAAAGCGTTCCTTTTTAGTTGACTTATATATTTTTTTTACAATTTCGCTCATAAAAAATAAACCTCAAGCAATTATCGTGTTACGCTGAACAAAATAACGAAACAATCAAATAGCTAAACCTACATAAAAGAAGCTAACCGAATAGCCTATTTGGCAACAGCAATCAGTTAAAATTAGCGATAAAATTACTTAACTGAAGTCATACCAAAGATAGTGGGTGCGATGTTAAAACAAAATTCCAGTTGCAAACAACATGCGCACATTGAACAAGTCACGAGTAAGCGGGTACAATAAAATTACTTAATAAAACTATATCAAAAAAATTTGAATTAAATTAAAGTAGACGACCTTTTAAATTAAATTATGTTTCAATGTACCATACGGCATAAAAAATAAGTTATTTTGCCGTTATGATAATTTGCATTAAAAGTTAAGAAAGCAAACTCAATTTGCCATTTACACTAAAAAATTTAATAATTTTTATAGTAGCTTAACAAAAACATATTAAAATATCAGTCGCTTAAATTTAAAAAAAACTAGCCCCAAAACGTCTATCAGTAATTTTAAATATGATAGCATATTATAAAAACTTAGGCAAGCATAAATTCGACAATTTTAGCAAAAATACACATTCTTACTTCATACGTGATAACTATATAATTTTACTTTAACAACACATATATATAATTATTTCAACACAATTATTTTTAAATTACATAGCGATAACTTTATCAATCATTTTTAAAGTCTAAACTTATGTTTATATTATTATTTAATATAGTTTACAAAATATTTACTAACCAATCATTAAACTATTCTAAAATTACATTTATTAAATTTTTTGTTTTATATGTTTCGCAAGCTTGACAAATCATTCTCCCCTCGGGAACTACCGCGCCACAACATATACACCTGTCTTCCATAATTAACCTCCATAATTTTCGACTATAATTTTATTTTATGCGCATTATTTACAATAATATCGTATTAGTTGACACATCACCACGCATATGCTAATATTGTCGCAACACTAATAAAGTTAATACCTATGTAATATTTTCCACGTAATGGTAAAATATACATAATGATGTTATTTTGCGCATCAATATTGCTAATATACAATAAAAAATTTGATATCGTTGATTAAGGAATTTATATGGCAAATATAATAATGCAGTTTGCAGAGTTTTTAGAAAATTTGTTTCATTCGCGATTTTTAGCGGTTTTGTTTACATCAATGCTTCCTGTTGTCGAAGTGCGAGGCGGTATTCCACTTGGCTTAAGTTTGGGAATGTCACCAACGGCAAGTTACTTTTCCGCCTGCTTAGCGGGGCTAATCGTTGTGCCTATAATACTTATTTTTCTTAAAAAAGTTATATTTTGGCTGTGCAAATCTGAAAAACTTGGCAACTTTGGACGTTCATTGAACACTTATTTTTTCGAGCGAGCGCAAAAAGTTGAAAACGGAGCTATTGTATCGCAAAAAAGCAATTTGGCTTTAAAATATTTAGCGTTATACTTATTTGTAGCCGCGCCGCTGCCTTTAACTGGTTTTTGGACAGGTACCGCCATTGCTGTTTTTATGAATTTAAATCCATTAAAATCTTTTTTAACAATTACAATAGGCAATTTAACAGCTGGTGGCCTTGTGCTGTTGCTATCATTAGTATTGGGCGATAAAAGTTATATAGTATTAGCGGTGTTTATGGCATTAGTTCCCGTTGTTTTCGGGATATTGGCATATAAACTAATTAAAAAACGCAAATCGATATCGCTTTCAACAAACAACACTTCCGCTGAAAAAGATATTGAAAATAACGAAACTGATATAAAAAGTAAGTAGTTTAATTAAGCTACTTATTTATGTTTTGTTATATTTGTTTTGTTATATTTATTTTGTAATATTTGTTTTGTTATATTTGTTTTTGTCAAATTTGTTTTTTACATATTGTTTTTTACATATTTGTTTTTGACATATTTATTTTGAAATATTTGGTTTTTACATATTGTTTTTGTAATATTTGTTTTTGACATATTTATTATTTATAGTAACAAAACTATTTAAAACTTTTAATTTAATTTGCTCACTTATTTGCTAATATATTTTTCCGCATAATAAGTTTAACTTTTCAATAACACGTTGCAGTGCTTGACTTTTTATTCTTCACGTAGCAGTGCTTAACTTTTTTCAATAACACGTTACAGTATTTAACTTTTTACAACAACGCAGACAACCAATTTAGGCTGCCTGCGTTTGTTTAATCCACTATATTTATAAATTATTTAAATCATATATTCAACTTAATTTGCCCTTTATAAATTAAATATTTCCGCTAAAGTAGCCAATATGCTATTTAACTCAAATTAAGCCTACAAAAACACTTCTTTAAATACTATGTTTTTTGCATCTCGAAACAACGTCTATAACTGCCTGTTTCATTTCACATTTTTGCGTTTCCATTTCGCTAAGAAGTTTAATTTGCGTACGCGCTCGGTCAAGATTATGGTTTATTCGCGAAGTTTTA
Source organism: Clostridia bacterium (assembly GCA_036654095.1). Lineage (GTDB taxonomy): Bacteria > Bacillota > Clostridia > Christensenellales > CAG-917 > JAVVSR01. The sequence continues at coordinate 61,018 of JAVVSR010000008.1, read as the reverse complement.
AAATACACATCGCCATCTAAAAAATCAGTTAAAAACCGCATACCACATTCGTATGTCATAAGCATTGCACCAAAATACATTAAATTAACTTCTTCATCGGATAAACAATCACATACCTCTGAAATAAACCCCTCGACAAATGCTTTGTACAGTTTCATTGAAAAACTAACTTTCAATAAATCAATTTCATCTTCTACGCCAGTACTTGCGCCAAAACGTATAGCATCGCCAAAATCATAAAGTATTGAACCAGCCATCACTGTATCTAGGTCAAGTACAGCAAGCGGTTCATTTGTTTTTAAATCAAGCAGAACGTTATTTGACTTTGTATCGTTGTGCGTAACCCTAAGTGGAATTAAGCCGTTTTTTATGCCGTCAACAACAACGCTTGCATAGTTTGCTCTATCTAAAAAAAAGCCAACTTCCGCTTGGCAATATTGAAGCCTATTTAAAACATCTTTTTTTGTTGAAACTTTTAAATTATCAAGCCGATTAAGGGTATTGTGGAAGTTCGGTATAGTTTCAAAAAGTTTACTTGCGTCAAAATCGGACATAAGTTGCTGAAACTGTCCAAATGCTTTCCCCGCGCAAAAGAACTGCCTTTCATTGTCTGAGGCCTCGTTAATTTCCGCGCCATTTATAAATTTCGTACATCTATAAAAATCGCCGTCGCCGCAATTAAAATAGCTGTTTCCATCTTGTGTTTTCACAATCGTTAGGGAATAAATATCGGGATTTTTGCCTAATTCAATAAGCTTTTGATGCAGGTAATCGGTAACTGTTGACATATTTTGCATAAGGCCAACAACATCTTTAAATACGCAAGTGTTTATTTTTTGCAAAACAAATTTTTCAAATGCGCCTGCATTTGACACAATTACCAAATAAGTATCATTAATATGTCCGTGACCATATTTCTCAATAGAAACAATATTGCCTGTAATGCAAAAATTTTTGACTAACCTTGTTAAATTTGTTTTATCATATATCATTGGATTGCCTAATAATTTTAAAATTTATTAAATATCTTTCTGCTTTTGAACTTTTTGTCTTAAAGCTTTTTTATCACCGCTAATTATAGCGATAAGTTCATCAACCGCGTTGTCATACTGAATTGTAACGTCATTTGTTGGGGCATAATCTAATAAACTGCGATGACAAGCGTTCGCTTCAAAAACAACTTCCGAATTTTTAATTTTTGACTTTAAAACGGGCACATTTCTTTCGCTAAGAGCAGCCGACATTTGTTCGGATAGGACTTTATGAACGCTATATCGTTCGTTTAAACGTGTCATAATGACGCTAGCAAACTTAACCTTCTTTTTGAAAAACTTAAATACATTATCCAAAATTAAAGTGTATTCGCCAATCCATTTTGTTGATGCGCAGTTTGCCTGCATAACCAACACCGCGTGCGTTGACAACATAAGCGCATTATATAAAAATATATTAGTTGACGACGGACAATCTATTAAAACATAATCGTAATTTTTACAGTATTCGCCAATGGCCGATGACAGCATAAATTCGCAACCTAAATGACGCACAAGTTCAATTTCTCTAAACCCTAACTCCAAACTGCTTGGAATAAGGTCGCCCGACGCCGTGCGCACTATTGTATCCTCAAAATTAGATTTTCCCGTAATAAAAGTATACATATTTTTGTCGACATTGCAATCCATACCTAAATAAGTCGTTAGCGAGGCTTGTGGGTCAATGTCTAACATAAGCACTTTTTTTCTGCGTTTAGTCAAACCCGCTGCAATTTGAAACACCGTAGTCGATTTACCAACGCCTTCTTTTTGATTAATAAAGCAAACAATACTCTCCATATTTCCCTCATAACCGCATATATTTTTATTTGGTAAGCTATTTATTAAATGCAAATTCGATTTTTCATTTTAACACAATTTTAAAATAAGGTTTTTTATTGCTATCATATTTCAATAACACAACACTTAGCAAGTAATAAACAATTTGCGCGTTATGCAAATACAAAGAAATACGTTTTAGCGCCCAAGGAACATCGGTTAATTTATATATACACTTATAGTGACAAAAATATTCTGTTTAACTAATCAATTTTTAAATTAAGCATTTCCGAAAGGAGTTTTCTATCATTAAGCAATACTCCTCCGCCAAACGCAACCGCGTTGTCAAAGTCTTGAAGCTGAGTAACGGCCAATCCAAGTCGGATACTAATATATTCGATTAGCCCAGGCAATTCTGAAGTGCCACCTGAAATAAAAATACCTTTTTTTGCAATGCTCCCTGCAAGTTCAGGAGGAGTCACATTTAAAACACTTTCAACAACTTCGATTATGGTGTCTATCGGCTTAGCCAAAGCGTTTCTAATATCCTTTGCTGAGGCCTCCAAACTACGAGGCGTACCCTCTAATACATCTCTACCGCTAGCTTCTGTCGCCGACAAATCGTTGTCAAACATACTTCCAATATCTATCTTTAACTTTTCCGCAGCATATTCGCCAATTTTTAAACCATAATGTTCAAAAAAGTAATCAACAATTTTATTGTTTAGTAAATTACCGCCTATATTGACCGCACAACCATATGATATCCCTAGCCGTGTAACGCTTGCTATTTCGGCCGTACCACCGCCTATGTCCAAAAACAAGCCCCCAACACTATTTGTGTAAGCAAGTAGCGCCAGTGGCGACTCCACTAGGATTGCATCGTTGACGCCAGCATTTAGCACAACCGTTTCAATATCTTTTCGCTCAACAACCGTAAGCCCGCACGAAATCAACACAATCGCTTTTATATAAGGTTTAATTAGCCCGTCGGGCATAATTTTTTTAATCAAATCCGTCATCAAAAATGAAGCATCTTCAATGTTTACAACTGCGCCATCACGAATAGGATACACCACTTGCGCCGTTCCGGAAGTGGCTTTAACATCGCGCAAAGCGCTGTTTCCGACAGCTACCAAGACTTTTTTGCGTTTGTGATAATTGACAATCGCAACGGAGGCTTCCTTTAAAATAATACCTCTTCCGCGCTGAAAAATTGTAATATAAGAAGTGCCAAAATCAATAGCTAACTCAATATTTGCCATCAGTAGTCCTCCTTGAACAATCATATCCAAAGGTTTTAAGAACATCACCTAGCCGTTCAATAGGCAAACCAATAATGTTTGTATAGCTACCTTTGTATGCTTGCACAACAATGTTATCCTGAATACCATACGCGCCCGCTTTATCTAAAGGGCTTTGGGTATCAATGTATTTATTAATAATTTCATCGCTTAAACGCTTAAGCTTAACTTGTGATTTTTCATAAAAGACAGCGCAATGACTGCCGTCGCGCAAGCATACGCCAGTGTAAACAAAATGAGTGCGGTTACTTAAGCTCTTAAGCATTTCAAAAGCATCTTGTCGTGATTTAGGTTTAAGATAATATTTGCCGTCCATAAAAACTATGGTATCCGCCGAAATAATCAATCCCCTCTCTTTGCAAGCAAGCGATTTGGCTTTGGCATTCGACATAACAACCGCGGACGGACGTTTGCCAAATGTCAATTCAGGGGCATCATTTGGCGCGACCACAAAGTTATTTACGAGCTGTGACAACAACTCGCACCGCCTAGGCGAACGCGAGGCCAAAATAATTTTAGAGAATTTCAAGGTTTTTAGAATAAGCGCGCTTAAACTCACTTGCGCAAGTTAAAGCATCCTTGATTTCCAACGAACAATCGCCTTCAGTTTCGGTTTTCATAATGACGCTATCGCCCAGCACATCACAGTTGATACCCGTGATAAGCCCGCTTTGACTGCGGTCAAAACTTTCGGCAATACGCAAAATAACCGACAGTTTTTTCACTGCCTCAACATCATCTGCCGTTAGCATTGAACGGAATTTCGCCATTTCAAGCTCGTTAAAATCACTTTTTCGATGACCGCCACCAACAAACGACGCCATAACCAAATCCTTATGCGAAATGCCATAGAGATTGCTGTTCAAAATAATATAACTGCTGTGCTTTTGATGGTCATAGTATTTAATTCGCATACCGCTATCGTGCAACAACGCGGCTACACGAAGCACTTTTACATACATTCTTGGCAGTTTATGAAGTACTTTAAGTTGTTTAAACAGCTGTAATGTCAAATTATATACGTGCTCAGCGTGGGGTATATTTGTGTCAAAATAATACATTAAAGTTTGTAAACTGTGCCCCAAAATATCAGATAGTGGCTTTTCATTTGTACTAGGAACAGCGTATCTAAACATTGCGCCCTCCCTTAAACCACAGCCACTTACAATAATATCGCTAAACCCTACATAATCTATAACGGTTTTAATAACCGCTAACGCGCTAGGGAATATATCCGCTCGACCACTTGATAACCCTTTAATTTTTTGTGTACGGTCAAGGTCTAAACACTTTATCGTATCATAAATTTGATTATATTCAGGCACGGGTACGTGATAATTGTGCATCATATCCAATGGATACTTTTTAATATTTCTGCTTATTCGACCAAGATTTCTGAAACTTCCCCCAACTCCTACAAACTGAGTATCGGGGTCAATCGTCTTAAACCATTCAATTTTATCCAAATGCTCCCTAATAAAACTTTCAATCTTTTTTGCCTTTTCCTCAGGAAGAATGTCGTCATTTTTAAACAAGTCAGTCAACGTAACTGAACCAAATTGCAACGTTTCGCTCGCCAGAATATTTTTGCGGCTATAATAAATAAACTGAGTACTGCCACCGCCAATATCCATAATAAGCCCTTTGGGAACTTCAAGCGAATTGATAACGCCTTGATAAACTAAACTCGCCTGCTCGTCTTTAGTCAGTACATTAATTTTAATGCCACAAGAAACTGCAACTTCATCTAAAAAACTTTTTTGATTTTTTGCGCGACGTACAGCGGCAGTTGCATACGCATAGATTTTTTCAATTTTATTTGCATCACAAAGACGCCTGAACATTTTAAGCGTTTTGATAGTTTGCGCGATACGCTGAGGTTTCAAAAAACCATCCCAGTCCATATCTTGTGCTAGACGCACAGATTCCTTCAGCTCGTCAAAGACAACAAAATAGCCGCCTTCTAAAATATTTACAAGAACAAGCCTTGCGGAGTTAGAACCTAGGTCAATTATTGCAATTTTTTCCATTATTATATCCTTTACATTTATTATATATTAAATTATTGCCAACTTAGTTTTTATAGTCAAGTAATTATAACACATTTAATTTACTTTGTATAGGGGGGTTTTGAAGTTTTTTAAACAATTTTTTACTTATTTTCAATAATATTTCCGCAAATTTTGCGGTATTTGTTAAATTATCGAAATAATCCAATGTCGAACAAAATATATTTTCAACCTTTTATAACTTTCGGCTGAAAAAAGTAAAGACCTCTCAAATGAGAAGCCTTTACATTATAAATAGATTATTTATTAAAATGAAACTGTTTTATTGTTTGTCGGTGGCTGACATAATGCAATGTTGTGGACATTTTGCGGCACACTTTCCGCAATTAGTACACTTTGAATAGTCGATAACAGCCAAGTTGTCAACAATAGTAATAGCGCCAGCTTCACAAACTTTAGCGCACAGTCCGCAAGCGATACATCCTTTAGCGCATAGTTCCTTAACTTCCTTACCTTTTTGGTGATTTGAACAAGCGACATAGAATTTTGCAGAAGCAGGAATACGCTTAATAATTTTTTTAGGACAAACGCTAATACACCTACCGCAAGTGATACATTTTTCTTGATTGATTTCGGAATAGCCTTTCATATTAACTTCGACAGCGTGGTCAACACAAGCATCCACGCAAGAACCCATACCCAAGCAACCCCATTGACATTGTTTACGTCCACCAGCCAAGAGTTCCATAGAACGGCAATCACCATAGCCCATATAAGAGTACTTATCTTTAGCGTCGTTACCGCCGCGGCAACAAACAACTACGCGAGTAGCCTCGCCTACGTTGTCAACACCAAGAATATCTGCAATAGCTTCTTTGTTTTCTTTTGAAGTGGCATTGCAATCAGAAAGTTTAGCAGTGCCTTCAACAAGCGCGCAAGCAAAACCATCACAACCGGCGTAACCACAACCGCCGCAGTTTGCGCCTGACAATTTTGCAAGCACTAAATCAATCCTCTCGTCGCGACTAACGGCGAGTTTTTTGCCCAAGTAAGCAAGCGCGATGGCAAATACCAAAGCAAGCCCGAATAAAACTAAAGTTGGTAATAAAATTCCCATAATTGCGCCTCCTATATAATACCGCTAAACGCGATAAAAGCCATACTCATAATTGACGCGGCGGCAAGTGTAATCGGGAAGCCTTTAAAGGGTTCAGGAATATCACTATTCACGAGTTTTTCACGAATACCAGCCATCATAACAATAGCCAAAGTAAAGCCGACACCACTGAATGTGCCGTTCAGAAATGCCTGAAGCATATTGTAATCAAACATACCATCGGTTTTGCCGACGTTGACAATAGCTACACCTAGCACTGCGCAGTTTGTTGTAATCAAAGGAAGATACACTCCGAGAGCGTTATAAAGTGACGGGCTAAACTTTTTAATGATAATTTCAACACACTGAACGAGAGCTGCAATAATCAAAATAAACACAATGGTTTGCGTATATTCAATATTAAGTTTTACAAGAAGCAGATTTACTGCATATGTAATAACCGAGGACACGCTCATAACGAAGATAACCGCCAAACCCATACCGAGTGCGCTTTCTGTTTTTTTAGAAACGCCCAAGAATGGACAAATACCTAGAAATTGGCTTAGAATAAAGTTATTAACGAATACCGCGCCAATAATAATTAAAATATATGACATATTACTTGCCCTCCTTTACAGCAACGGGAACCGTAGCCTTGTTTTTTTTGCGGATTTGTATATAATTTAATAAAGCCATAAGGAGACCGAGAGTTAAAAATCCGCCGGGAGCCATAACAACAACGCTCATAGCCACGTTGGGAAGTGCGCCCAACTCAAACCCGAACACCGAGCCTGCGCCGATAAATTCACGAATTGCGCCGATGACGGTTAGCGATAAAGTAAATCCTAAGCCCATACCTAAGCCGTCTAATGCGCTGTCAATAACTTTATTTGATGAAGCGAAAGCTTCTGCGCGAGCAAGAATAATACAGTTAACAACGATAAGAGGGAGATACAAACCTAAAATCTCATAAACGTCGGGCATAAACCTACCTAATATCATATCAATTAAAGTAACGAAAGTCGCAATAATCAAAACGAATGCTGGAATACGAACTTTATCGGGGATAACCTTTCTAAGCAAGGAAATCAATGCATTTGAACAAATAAGAACAAATGTAACCGCAAGCCCCATATAGATACCGTTCATCGCAGCCGTAGACAAAGCAAGCGTAGGACACATACCTAATACAAGCCTGAAAATAGGGTTGTTTTTTATAATGCCGTTAGAAACAATAGCGGCTTTACTATTTTTTTTCATTATGCTTTCCCCCCTACAATTTGATTGTGATAAGCAACAACAAGGTCAATGCTGTTACAAATACCGTTTGAAGAAAGTGTAGCGCCACTAATTACAGTAACACCCGTCTTATCTTTATCAGCGGTTTGCTTATTTGTATGGAAGCCTTTAGTTTTTGTCAAGTCGATGTCATAGTATTTGCTAAAGTTTTCCGCGCTTAGAGGCTTCGCAATAGTTTCGCCCGAAGCGGTTTTTACAATATTAATGATTTTATTGTTTTTCACAACAATCATAAGCTCCAAATTCTTTTTATATCCTTTGACATTAGTGCTGTAAATATAAACTTCGTCTGTCGCGCCCTTAGCCTTGTAACAACTTTTGAGTTTTGCAACGCTACCTTCGGGAGCTTTATATTTAGTTAAGTCGACGGCCTCATAGCCATCTTTGCTTTCATAAGCACTATTTAAGTTTCTATTAAGTTTTTCCTCGTCAGTCATATAGGTTAAGCCATTTACCGCGCCTAACAAAACGCCTGCAACAATAGCGATTAAACTTAAAATAATGGCGGTTTTAACAATATCTTTCATTATGCTTGTACCTCCTTTGCGCCTTTTTTAGATTTTATCGGCTTAACATATCCAAAAGGTTTAGGCATCAAATATTTATCCAATAACGGAGTAATGATATTCATTAAAAGGATAGCAAATGAAACGCCCTCTGGCATAGTGCCATATTTTCTAAAGATAGCAGTTAGCAAGCCACAGCCCGCCGCATAAATGCAAATGCCGATGACGGTATCAGGCGAAGTTGAATAGTCGGTAGCCATAAAAATAGCGCCCAGCAACAAACCACCTGAGAACACACCAAACAATGCCACATCAAAGCTCTTATATAGTAATAATGTAATTAAGAAATATGTAGCTATAAAAATAAGTGGAACTTTAAGGTCAATAACTTTACGGATAGCCAAATAAACACCGCCGATTATTAACGCAAGCGCGGAAACCTCACCTGCTGAGCCACCAATTTTCCCAAGGAATAAGTCGGCAAAATTTACGCTTGTAACGCCCGTCTTTAAAGCGTGAAGCGGAGTAGCGGTAGAAATTGCAGTCAACTCGGTTCCATTCATTCCAAAATATTTAAACATTTCAGAAAAGCCTTGTCCCAAGTCGATAGGAGCAACGTATCTCGACATTGGAATTGTCCAAGCAAGCATAACGAATATACGCGCTGTAATAGCAGGGTTAGCAAAGTTTTTACCAATACCGCCAAAAAGCATTTTTACAATCAGCGTTGCAAACACACCGCCAATAATTGGAACGTACAATGGCAGCACTGGAGGCAAGTTTAAACCTAAAATCAAGCCCGTAACAACCGCTGAAAGGTCGTGTAATGTATTTTCCCTCTTGCGCATTTTATTGTACATCCATTCGCCAAACATAGCGGAAGCGACGGATAATATGCACACAACTAGCGGATAAAACCCAAATAGTAAAATAGACGCGAGAAGCGCTGGCATTAACGCGATAATAACGTCTGCCATAATTTTACGTGTAGTTTTAGGCGATGTCACGTGAGGAGATGTTGACACAACATATGAATTGTTCATTACTTTATCCCCCTTTCTTTAATCATTTTTTTACCAAGTTTGATGGCTTGTGTCAACGGACGCTTTGCAGGACAATTAAACGCGCAACTTCCACACTCCATACAATTTAAAATACCCAAATCCTTAGCGTCTTGAGCGTCATCTCTTAAAACCGCAGCTTCAATTTTCATTGGCATTAAGTGCATTGGGCAAACCTTAGCGCAACCTGCGCAATTAATACAAGCTGTTTGCTTTGCAGTGGTAACCTCATCTTCAGTTAAAAACAGCAAGCTTGAACTACCCTTTGACGTAACCGCATCAAGCGTACTTTGCGCAAAGCCCATCATAGGCCCGCCACTAATAACTTTAACATAAGCTATGTAAGGCTCGCCACCTTGCGTTTGTTTATGAATATAGTCATACGATACCCCGTTTCTGACCCAGAAATTGCCCGGCTTATTGATGCCCTTGCCCGAAACTGTCATAGCGCGACGATACAATGGCTCGCCATATTTAACAGCGCGACAAACAGCGTATGCAGTATGCACGTTGTCAACAACAACGCCAATATCCATTGGCAAACCACCCGCTGGAACACAACGTCTGGTAATTGCGTAAATAAGTTGTTTCTCTGCGCCTTGAGGATACTTGACCGTAAGAGGTATAATTTGAATACCGTCCTTAGCCTCGCGAGTAAGCTTTTCAATGGCGGCGGGTTTGTTTTTTTCAACGCCAATGTAAACTGTGCTTACGCCCAACGCTTTTTTAAGTAAAAGCACACCGTCAATAAAATCGGCAGTATTTTCAAGCAATAACCTGTAATCACAAGTTATGTACGGCTCACATTCGGCAGCGTTAATAATTAAAACATCAACCGCTTTTTTTGGCATCAACTTAACGTGAGTAGGAAATGTTGCGCCACCCATACCAACAATACCCGCTTCGGTAATGCGCGAAACAATCTGCTCCTTAGTTGGGTTGTCCAACTTTTCAAGCGTAACTTTGTCATATTTTTCATCATTGTCAATGACAACGTGATTGCAATATGAACCGCTTGCAGTAGGCAACATTTTGAAACCTGTAACCGTGCCGGATACAGACGAATACACATTGGCCGACACAAAACCGCCCGCTTTCCCAATTAGCATACCCTCGAGAACAGAGTCGCCAACATTGACAACGGGTTGAGCCGGAGCACCAATGTGCTGAGATAGTGGAATACATACCGTCTTCGGCGTTGACATTTCAACTAAATTGCAGTCATTTGTCAACTTAAAAGAGTTAGGATGCACCCCTCGTTTAAAAGTATAGTTCAAGGCAAAGAACCCCCTTATTAATTTTTACTTATATAGGATATCATACTATATTTTTTTTGTAAATTATTTAAAACATATTGTTTGAAAGTTAAATAAATAACATAGAAAAATGACAAACTTTCAAATAAAAAATGTTTATTTGCAAAATATTGTCGCTTATATATAAAATTTAACCAAAATTTAGAAAATATAAGTTATTTTTTAAAAATGCTCGCTTAAAAAGTTTTATAAATATAAGATAAGCGCTACTTTAAAAGTTAAAATTACTGTTTGCTTTAAAAAATTTAACATCTGCATAAATTTTATTGTTTTAAAATTAACACCTAATTTAATTTAAAATAAAAAAAGCAATACCCAAATATTGTATTGCCAAATTTACAACATATTCGCTTAGTAAAAATTAAATTCTAAAACTGTTTTGCATTAGAGTTTTGCGTTAAATTACATTAAAAAATATATTAAAATGATTTTTTTATAACAATTTAATTTTAATGAAATGTTTTTTAATAATCGTCCTTTTATCCCTTAATTTTTTTTTGAAAAAGCGTAAAAAACAAGTAAACCGTACCAAGAACAATTAAAAAAATTCCGAAACCTTTTTTTAATATTTCAGTGTTTGCGCCGACCGCAAGTATGCTTGAAACAACGGCTGAAATTCCCGCGGGGACGATTATATAAAGTAGCCTTGACCATACTACCAATTTGTTTTTAATATGAACGGCCAACGCAATAACACTCATTGGAATAAATGCCAAAAGATTAATGAGTTGAGCAGAATGCTGAGGAACGTTTAAAAACACTGAAAGCAACGGAATAAGCAATGTTCCACCACCCATTCCCATGCCTCCCAAAATCCCTCCGATAATGCCAAAAATAATGTATATAATTTCCATAATAATCCTTTATCCTATAATTTTATCTTATAAACTGCAATTTGCTACATTTCTTAATACTTTAATTAAATTGATTAAACAATAAAATTAAATATATTTGTACAACATATTTTTACTTTATTTTACACAATTTTACAAATAGTTTAACTATTTTTGCTTAAATATATCATTATATTTTCTTAGCCTAAAACACAATTTAAAATAAAAAGTAGGCGCTACTTGCTTTTCGATTTTAATTTTATTTGTTTTAAAAAAATCTGTTAAATTTTGATGTAATTATCAACTTGCTTATTTACTTTTTTTTATCATATAGCGCTAACAGATTGAACTGTCAAAATTGTTAATTTTCCTGTTACTTTTAAAAATTATTTTACAGCCTTTAACAAATTTTGATTTTATTTAATATCACATCAACATACGTATTCCAGCCGCTATCATGACAACATAAAATATCCCAGAAACTAGCTTTGTCGAAAGTTTTGACAACAAGACCGCGCCTATCGCGCCACCGATAACAACACCAACCGTTACCGAAGTCAGCCATTCTCCGCCAGTTATTCCCTTTGCTAAATACGCTGCCGCGCTAATTATTGACAGCGGAAGTATTATGGCGATTGCTGTCGCGTGGCTTTGCTTTTCGCTTAACTTTAAAATTATAGTCAGTAGCGGTACAACTAACATTCCGCCACCTCCGCCAAAGAAACCATTTGCAAATCCAGTTATAAGTCCGCCTACTATCAGCAAGCTATTTATTTTAATTTCGTCCTTAGCCGTTAAGATGCGATATTTTTCCATAGTTAATATTGTTTGTATTATATTAAAAAAAATACTATAATATATTCGCGCATAGGTAAAATATAATTGCCAAAAATTTATTTATGTATTATAATGCTATGGTATATCTATTATTAAGTAATACGTCTACACTATAGCTAAATAGAACAGGAGTAAAAATGAACAAATCTGCTTTTAAAAAATTTCTTACTATTCTAGTAGTCCTTATGCTTATCGCATCAATGTCTTTAATGGTTGCTTGCAACAAGAAGCCTAGCGATGAAGGCAAAAAGCCGGGCGACGACACAAAGGTTGTTGACCCTAGCTTTACAAACGGCAACTTCCTCACAACGTCCACAAGTGATACGGACAAAGTTTATCCTCGTAACCCCACAGGGTGGAGTGGAAGTGGCGCAAGCGCTAGCCAAATTAAGCCGTCCGATTCAGCCACAGCTTTCCCCGCCGCCAGTAAAACGACTAGCGGAACTGTTTCGCTAAAAGGCGAAGATTACGAGGCCTACAAAAAGTCTTGGGACAATTTGCCTATATTCAATAAAAAGGCAACGACTGCCGAAGGTTACAATGTTGACGACAACGTCTTGATGATTTATAATCGTGAGCCGACATTTTATAACTACACCTCGTCGAGTTTCACCATTTCTAAAGACACCGACTATATTATAACCGTTGATGTTAAAACATCTGGTATAGCTGGCAATCCTAAAGCTACCCTACCACAAAATGCAGGTGCGCGTATCTATTTATATGGCTCAAGCGCGCTGTATGGCGAGTTTGTTGGCATTAAAGATACCGAGTGGACAACTTATAAGTTCTATGTGCAAGGTTCTAGCGCGTCATCTAAAACAGTTTATTTAATGCTCGCTTTAGGCAAAGGCGATACTTCGAGCGCCAACACTAGCGAATATCTGACTAGCGGATACGCTTTCTTTGATAACGTCACTTTGACCCCTATCAAAGCGGAAAGCCAAGACACCTACGAAAAAGCTACCGAAAGTAATGTAGTTAAAAAAGTTACCGCGCAAATTCCGAATGGCGAGTTTGACTTTATGTCGGGTTCTAACCCTGCGCTGTTTGGCCGAAAAGGTATTTCAAATATTTCTGTATATAATCAAATTAATACCAATCCTGTTTACTTTGAGGCAAACAAAGAGGCTTTAGGCCTTACGGATAACCCCGGCACTGCTCCTGGAAGTATTGGTAGCAATATCTATATGCTTAACAGCAAATCAAAAACCGCTATTGGTTTTTCAACATCGGAAAAGCTATACTTCCCTCGTGGACGCGCATTCCAAGTTTCAATGTACGTCAAAACGTTGAATGTTGATGGCGGCGGTGTTTCGCTTATTATGGGTATGGCCTCCGACAACGCGTCTGACGATATTAAAGTTTCAAACATTAATACCGCTGGCGAATGGAAAAAATATAGTTTTTATATCTATTCTAACCAAAACAACGCAAGCGAGTTTTTCTTCCAATATTGGCTTGGCACGGGTAACTCAACTGAAACCGACACGCATAGTAGTGGCACTGCTTTCTTTGACAAGTTATCTATTACCGAACTAACTATTCCATCTAACTCTGACTTTGATTCCACAGTCGCCACCGCAAGTGTCGATGATGACAAGTTTGAAAAGAGAAATTTAACTACTAATATTTCTGAAAACTTGATTTCAAACGGATACTTTAACCAAGCTACCGATGGTTGGATAACCGCAGTGGACAAAACAGACAGCACTAAATATAATGGTTTTGACATTTCAAAAGTTAAAACTCAAATCGTACAAGCAAACGGCGCTGACATTACTATACCTGGCATTGATAAGGTTTTCAAAAATCCCAATACGCCCTATAAGGTATTTAATGAAAATGTATTTATGTTGTACTCGCCAAACGCAACGCAATATAAATTTGACTACAAACTTGACGGCAATACTTTAACGCTAACACCATATACTGCTTACCGTTTCAGCTTGTGGATTAAAACTGTTGACGTTTTAGAAACCGCTGGTGTTGGTGTTGAAATCAAGTCTGGAGATAAATCTTTAGCGTCATTCACTAAACTAAACACAAAAGGCGCAACCGATGACCTTAATGGATATAAGGAAGTTGTTTGCTATTTCTACACCGATAGCGAATCATATGACATAACATTTGACGTTTCATTCGGCACAGGCACAAAGTGGACTAGCGAAACCTTGTTTAGTGGCGAAGCGTATATCGCTAACGTTTCATTAACTAAGTCAACTTATTCGCAATATAACAGCGCGTCTTCAAGTAGTTCCTTTGCTAAAAAGTATAACTTTATTGAAGCGCAACCCAACTCGTTTACAAATGGCTCATTTAGTTCGTATGACTTGTCTAAGGTTGAGGGGCTGACCAATGGCGGTATTGTTGGCGAAGGCGCTGACGCTAAATTAAGCAAAAACTTTGGTGTTCCCTCAGGGTGGAGTATTACCAACAGCACAATCGCCGACTCATACTATGGTATTGTTGACACTGAGAAAAAGGCGCTTTTAACTAACCTTGAAAAAACTGGGTTGATAAATACTGCCGAATTTGACAAACTGTTCTTTACTAATCCCAAAGGTAGCATTGAACTGTTTGAGTATTGTGGCGGAAACACATCATTAATGCTTGCTAGCAAATCCGTTACTTCAAAAGATGAATTTGTGTCATTAGGCTACAAAACAACTAATACTACTACGCTTGAGGCAAATAAGTATTATGAATTAAGTGTTTTAGTTAAAACCGTTGACCCCGATTCCGCTGCCAGCGTATATCTAATTACAGATAACAAGCACGACAATGAATCTGCGTTTACAAATATCAGCACTTATTCGTCCGCTGTTGATACAAATGGTTGGAAAAAACATACTTTCCGAATTAAAGTCGGCGTTTCAAGTGTCAGCGTACAACTTGGTTTATACCTAGGTAAAAACAATAAACCCACAACGCTCACCACAGAAAGTACCGCTGAAGGCGGAGTAGTTTTCTTTGATAGCGTTAGGCTTCAAGAAAGCACTAAAGAGATTTTTGAGTCGGCAATCGTCAATTCCGAAATAAACGAAATTAAAAATGTTACTTTTGCTATTGACAGCTTCGGCTTAGCTAGCGACTCTGCTCACGCAGACAGCAAGTTCCTCTCTCCATCAGGCTGGAATGGAAAAGATAATACGCATAAAGACATTACCGCTACTATAAATGCCGGGGTTTTAAATTTACCTACTTATAACTTTGTTGGTATGCCAAATGAAGACGAGCTACGCGCTAACCTTGTTTCTCACGCTGGCTCTAACCTGCTTATTATAAACAATAAAACCGCGGGCGCGTACGCGTTCACAGGAAACAGCAAAACGTTGTCTAAGGCCACTTATAACCGCATTAGCGTTTGGGCTAAAACCTATGAAGTTCCTGATGGACAAAAGGCTTATATTAAACTTAATTTACCAAGCAAATTTAACATCAATGAAGAAAATGTATTCTATTTTAACTCAAATGAATACAAGCGTTATGACTTCTATGTTGCTACCGACGCTGAAAACTCATTAGGAAACATCACTGTTGAGTTGGGACTTGGTACACTTATTGGCGAGTCTGCTAAATATTGCACTGGCTTTGCCCTGTTTGACGATGTCGAGTTTGCAACAATTTCAAAAGAAGACTTTGAAAAGGCAACCATTGGCGACTTTGTTAAAAAGTACGTTGATAAAAACGACTCTAGCGTTACCCCCGAAGTCCCTGCAAAACCTGACGAAGGCGCAAAACGTCCAAGTAACTTTAATTGGCTGCTCTTTAGCTCATTGATTTTTGGCGCAGTGCTTATTGTTGTTTTAATTGTTTACTTTATTAAAAAGTATCTTCCTAAGCGCAAAATCATTAAAGCTAAGGCTATTGATGAAAAAGCTAAAGAAGAAAAGTACAATGATTTAAATGAAAAGTAATTAGTAATTGTTTAAAAGGCCGACTGAATACAGTCGGCCTTTTTTATTGCCATTAAAATTATGCTTAAACTATATTTGCCGCTTTGACAATGATTTTTGCTTAAACACCACACCTACAATATTGCGTTAGTTTAGTTTACTTTTTGCTTTGTAAACTTATATAAAAACACATCTACCTTAATATTTTTATGTAAATATTTGCAATTTTGTATTTATATTATTTAATAAAAGCTTACCCAATTAAAAAATAATTTAAAATCTTCATATTAATTTATAATTCATTTCCATATCTAAATGCGCCTCAACGGGTATATAGTTGACACATTTTTCATAAATATATTCCACAATGAGTTATTCGGTTATTACAGTAAAAAAAGACGAAACAGCCGACAGTATTGCGCGAAAGTACAATACCACTGTCCGCGCGATTTTTAAACATAATAATCCTCAATTTTTTGAGGGTGAACGACTTATTATCGAAACAGAATATGGCTTTAGATACACCGTTATGCCCTTTGATACGCTTGAAAGTATTGCAAAAAAACACAATATTTCCACCGAATGTCTTGCGCAAAACAACCAAATAAGCAAAGTTTTTCTAGGCCAAACCATAATTATTCCTATCGAGGTGAATTATAAAAAAGATTAATTTACTTAAAGCGGTCGCCGTTGTCACAATATATTCGGTCATAACTCGTTTTTTATCTTTCTTGTTTAAAATATATCTTTCAAGAAGTTTAGGCGCAGAGGTAGTTGGCCTTTATCAAATTTGCTTATCCGTATTTTTTCTTATGGTAGCCTTTTCAGCGTCTGGATTGCCACTTGTTCTCTCACGAAAGATAGCGGAAGATTTGGCAAATGGCGGACGTCGCGCAAACAAGTATTTGACCGCCACTTTGGTAATGAGTGTAGGCATATCTTCCTTTATTGTTTTAATATTTTTTATCTTTAAAAACAATTTAACCTTTATATTCGCCGACAAACGAGCTATGCCTTTGTTTTTAATAATGCTCCCTGCGCTATTTTCAACCTGCATTTATACATCTGTTAGAGGTTGGTTTTGGGGACATCGTGATTATAACGCATTTAGCCTTGCCGAGCTGATAGAGGAAGTTTTTCGTATTGCATTTAGCGTACTTTTAGCAGGCGGACTGCTTGGCTGGATAACGGGAGCAAAGGCCATAGCTTTAGCTTTTACCATATCCGATTTTGCTTGCGCCGCAGTACTTATTATGCTGTTTTTGAAACGAAAAGGCCGTTTTGAGCGTCCGTCTAATTACATCGAATTGTTGCGCCCTAGCGTGCCAATAACGGCAATGCGGATATTTGGCGGCTTAATCGCTTCGCTAACTGCGTTAGTTGTACCAGCAATGCTTGTAAAAAACGGAATGCCGTCGTCAATAGCTACGGCCACATTCGGCCGTGTTGCAGGTATGGCAATGCCTCTTTTAATGGCGCCTACCACATTAACGGGCGCGTTGGCCATCGTTCTTATTCCTGAAATTGCCACGGCAAGTACTAAAAATGATTTGTCATACTTGCAATCACGAATTGACGGAAGCTTGCTATTTTCGCTGTTTATTTCATCTTTGTTTTGCGTTCTTTACATACCTTTCGGACGCGAGGTTGGCGAAATAGTATTTAATGACACTATCGCTGGCGACTTTTTAGCTAACTCGGCAATTCTACTTTTCCCTATTGGACTAAATCAAATTTCTCTTTCAATGCTGAATAGTTTAGGACTTGAAAAAAAGTCATTTAAAAACTATATCGTTGGCACAGTATTGCTTTTAACCTGTATTTTTATTTTACCAAAGTATATTGGTGTTTACGCAATCGCGGTGGGGTCGGGAGTGTGCTTTACAATATCCGCTGCCCTAAACATTAAAATGCTTTCGACGCGCATACCTTTGTTTGAAAACTTAAAAAAACCTATTTTAACAATTTGTTTTATGCCCCTATGTTGTTTGTTGGCATACCTATTAAAGTGGCTTATAGCGCCAGTTTTATCGAGCGTATGGACAGTTCTCATTGCTGGCGGAATACCTATGATAATTTATTTTGCTTTAGCTGTTGTTTTTGAAATTATTAAACTTGACCGCTTCTATTTTAAAATAAAACCGCAAAAAAAAGCTACAAAACCTTTATAGCTTCAAATATAATTGTTTAAATATATTTAATCTTCATTTATACTAATTAATACAATTTCGCTTTAAACTTATCAAAAAAAATACTAAAATATGTTTAACTCTTACTCATATCTAAGCGTTGATTTTACGCAATATTTCGCTTTAAACATATCGAAAAAATACTAAAATATGTTTAATTCTTATACATATCTAAGCGTTGATTTTACGCAATATTTCACTTTAACATATCATTCATTAATTTATACAGCACACTTAAAACTTTTTAACCGACAAATTAAATATCTTTGAAAATATAGGATATAGCGCAAAAGTCAGCATAAGATTGCCAATTATTATCGGGCTTTGCGTCGCCATACGAACAACAACATATGCCCAAAAACTTTTCCCTTTTGCTAATCCAATTATGTATAAACCATATGTATTTACAAACATAGTGCAAATCACGAAACATAGAATATAACTAATCAAAATTTGGAAATAAGGTGAAAATTCCTTTAAAGCCTTGATTTCGATTTTTCGCGCCAACGCGGGCAAAAAACCCAATAGACAAGAAGACAACAAAATTATTGGATTAGGCGCAAAACCCCCAAGTAAACTTCCTAACAGGTCACCCATTCCGCCTACAACAACGCCAGCAACGCCACCGAAAAAATAGCCTGCCAAAAAACACATTGTATAAGTTAGCGTCACTTTAAGAGTGCCAATGCGCGGAGAAAACGCGCCGATAACAACATTAATTGCCACAAACATAGCTATATATGCAATTTTTCGAGTTGAAAAAACACTTTTTCTATCTTGCAATACACCACATTCAACAATGCTTTTATCAAGCACCTCTTGATAAGACTGAGCGTCATTTTTTGACATAAAAAAACCTCCTTGCAAGAGGTTCGATGCAACAGAAAACACGGCCAAACCGAGTTCCCAAATGTACAGCGAACGCAATATGTCACCGCAGGCGTTACCTTTCGTTTATAGGCGACATTCCATCCTATAACACTTAACGCGACATATCTACTCTGTTTAAATTATTTAAACCTATTTAGCAATTACGTTTGTAATTTCAATATTTGAATTGTATCACAAAAATTAAAAATATCAAAGTGTTTTGTAAGTAATATAAAATATTGTGCTTTCAAATTCGTTTTATCAACTTTTTATTAAAAAACCTTATTTGTTTAATAATTAATTAAAAATTAGCTACACTATGTTTATGTTAAACGTATTTTTTCGCGCAATAATATTGTACGTCTTTTTATTAATTGCAATGCGCCTTATGGGGAAACGTCAATTATCACAACTGCAACCTTTTGAGTTTGCAATAACGCTTGTTGCCGCAGAACTTGCCTGTATTCCGATGAGCGACAGTACAATTCCAATAACATACGGCATAATACCAATATTTACGCTTGTTCTTCTTCATAATTTTTTTGCTATGATGATTTTAAAAAGCAGTCGAATAAGAAAGACTTTAAACGGAAAGCCTGTAATTCTTATTGCAAATGGCATAGTTGACTGCCAACAGCTTAAGAAGTGTGGAATGACTGCAAACGATTTATTAGAGAGTTTACGAGGACAAGGATATTTTAAAATTGGCGAAATAGAATATGCGATTGCCGAAACAAACGGACAATTAAGTATACTTCCAAAGTTTGCAAATGCAAACGTTACAAACGCCGATTTAAAAATTGAAGGTGGCGAAAATAATTTACCCTATAATATCATTATTGAAGGCAAATATATGGGCGAAACTATAACTCATATAACTCCGCCGATTGAAAAAGAAAAAATAATGAACACATTAAAAAAACTTAATATACAGCAAAAAAATATATTTATATTTTCGCTTGCAAATAACGAAGCATTTATACAAACTTTTGACGGCCAAGTGTTAAATACGCTAGTGGAGGATGTATGAGGAAAGCTGTTTTATTGATTTTGATATTAGCCATAATTGTATCAGCTGGCGTTTCAGAACATTATTTTATTCACCGCACATTTGACAGTTTCAATTTGCAGTTACAAGAAATTGACTCGCTTATTGATAAAAACAAATCGTCTGAAGCCCTAGAAAAAGTGCGTATCTTGCAAAAGTGGTGGGATAAAAAACGCAAAATAATTGATGGCATTTCATTTAGTCCTGACTCGCGGCAAGTCAATGTTGTTATAGGCGAAATAGAAGGTTCGCTTGATACCGATGACATGCAAAATGCTGAGTCGAAAATTGATTCATTGTTTGAACTAATTAAAAATATACGTGACATTTTAGATTTCGATTTTGCCGATATTTTTTAAAACCTATTTAAACAACACTTTTAGGTATTTAAACCATACTATTTGTCGCAAATTAATTTTACCGTTAATGGTAAATAATAATTGTAACCATCAACATTATACTTTATATATATAGTTTGGCCATTATAAGCAGTGGAAACATTAAGCCCAACAAACATATTAACCCCCACTGCTACATCTTTAAAAACTGATGAAGCCCTGCTGACGCGTACTTTAAAATCGCCTATATTAGTCGCGCCGTCAGACGTTATGTTAAATATCGGGCTTTGCGTATCTGAACCACAGGCAATGAGTTTTACATCTACAATCGGTTTTGTTGAATTGTCATATACATTCAAAATCTTAGTTTTCGTTTGTCCACCATAACTGAACACAACTTTTTGCGCGCCAATTTTTGTTTTATCATAACCGCTAATAATTTTTTCATTAATTAGCACGTCACCTAATTTTTGGCCGTTCATTTGCGTTATATCGCAAAGCTTACCCGACAATTCGACGCCACTCTCAATACAATCTTTATCCACATTATTAAGTTCTACTTTAAAGTTCCACACTTTATCAAAATTTTCAGCATTATAAAAATAAACTTGCACCTTAACTATAATACCATTAAAAGCAACCGTAATATTTTTTTTCCCTTCCTTTGATGAGTCAAAATCCGCAATCATATCCCTAGTTAGTGGATTTCCGCCAATAGTTTTGCCACAAATAAACTCATCTACGGTCGACCCCACAGGCATAGATTGCTTTTGTAATTCCGAAATATCAAAACTTCCAAATGTAGAGGAAACGAGAAACGAAAACTTCTTTGCAGTCGAATTTTTATATGTAATATCAATAATTTGTTTGCCTTCTTTTGAAGTGTCCAGACTCGCCAACATCTCCGCCAGTAGTGGATATTCAAGCGAGTTTCCGTCGCCCATAAGTTCAACAATACAATTTTTGTTATCGCTAACTATATCTTCAATAGTCGCGCCCTTTTTAACAATAAAATCATATTCCCCGCCTTTTTCTAATTTGCGTTTACCAATAGACGTTACAATTTCATTTGCCTTAAACGTTTTTTCATCGCTGAACATTATATCGCCGTTAAATACAATGTACCCCGCGCGTTTTATTACCTGAGTATTGAACTCGCCTAATGTCGTATTGCTATTTTTAAAACCAAATTTGTAACTGATATTTTCTATTTTATCATATGTTAGATATAGGCCACTTTCGTTTTCAACAAATTTACCCGTTATATTACACACACGATTTTCGGTTCCATTGCTGATGTTTTTAGTGTAAATAAATCCATTTGTTTTAGAAAGTAAAATCGAGCTAACATTGCCCCCGAGCGAAACCGAGTACGCCCTTGCAATCGCATCTTTTATAGTATCTATAATTCCATTTTGAATTTCTTTTAGCCTATCGGTGTTGCACCCTACGAAAGAAAAACACATAATTAGGCATAATAAAATTATATTAGTTATTTTAGATATGTGTTTCATAATCCTCCGCGCGCTAAAAAACAGTGGCAGTTAAGCATAAATTACGTTTAACTGCAAATAGCTAGACTTTATTGTACCGCATAATTTTAACATAAAAAGCTATTTTAATAAAATCTTTTTCAAGTATTGTCCAGTATACGATTTTTCACATTTTGCAATTTGTTCAGGAGTTCCCGATGAAACCAACTCTCCACCGCGGTCGCCTCCGTTAGGCCCTAGGTCAATAATATTATCGGCAACCTTAATTACATCAAGATTATGCTCAATTACAACAACTGTATTTCCGCCCTCGACAAGTCTTTGTAAAATTGTAACTAATTTTTTTACGTCGTGTGGATGTAATCCCGTTGTTGGTTCGTCCAAAATATAAAGCGTTTTACCTGTGCTACGTTTAGCCAATTCAGTCGATAATTTAACTCGCTGCGCTTCCCCTCCTGACAAGGTTGTTGATGATTGACCTAGTTTAATGTACGAAAGACCTACATCAAACATCGTTTTAATCTTATTATATATACTTGATATATTTTTAAAAAAGTCACAAGCCTCCTCAACAGTCATATCTAATACATCGTAAATGTTTTTACCCTTATACTTAACCTCTAAAGTTTCGCGGTTATACCGCTTGCCGTGACAAACCGAGCACGGTACATAAATATCAGGTAAAAAGTGCATTTCAATTTCAATAATACCATCGCCGCCGCAATTTTCGCAACGTCCGCCAGCAATGTTAAAGCTAAACCGACCTGCCTTATAACCTCTAGCGCGCGCGTCGGGAGTAGCGGCAAAAAGCTCGCGTATCGGCGTAAACACGCCTGTGTAGGTAGCGGGATTGCTTCGAGGAGTGCGGCCTATTGGCGACTGGTCAATATTGATAATCTTATCAAAATATTCTGTCCCAAGTATTTCGTTAAAGTCCCCTTCTTTTTGTTTACTTTTATAAATTTTATTAAAAATATGCGGATAAATTATTTCATTAACTAAGCTACTTTTACCGCTACCAGACACACCTGTAATTACGGTGAATAATCCAATAGGAATTTTAATATCAAGATTTTTAAGATTATTTTGTTTTGCGCCCAGTATCGACAAATATCTGCCATCTGGCTGTCTTCGGCTTTCGGGAACATCTATTTTAAGTTCGCCCTTCAAATACTTGCCCGTATATGATTTATCGCAAGCCATTACATCGTCGACCGTCCCCGAAACAACAAGTTCGCCTCCGTGTATGCCCGCGCCTGGGCCGATATCAACAACATAGTCGGCGGCTCTTATCGTTTCATCGTCGTGTTCAACCACAATTAAGGTGTTGCCCAAGTCGCGCAACCCCTTCAAACTTTCCAAAAGCCTCGCATTGTCCTTTTGGTGCAAGCCAATACTTGGCTCATCTAAAATATATAATACGCCCGTAAGTCCACTACCAATTTGCGTGGCAAGCCTAATTCGTTGCGACTCGCCGCCCGACAATGTAGCCGCCGTGCGAGATAACGTGAGGTAGTCTAGCCCAACATTGATTAAAAAGTTTAACCTTGCGCGAATTTCTTTAATAATTGACTTACCAATTAAAGTTTTTTGTTCATCTAAAAGTAATTCATTAAAAAACTTATCAAGCTTTACAATGCTCATATCCGAAATTTCGGCAATGTTCAACCCCCCGACAGTAACAGCTAACGCTTCCTTTTTTAACCTTTTTCCGTTACATGTTTTACAAGGTACGCTTTTCATATATTTTTCAATTTCCTGTTTTACAGCGTCCGACATCGTATCGCGATAGCGCCTCAAAAGATTGTTTACAATGCCTTCATAACTTGTCATAAAACTGCCTTTGAAACTTTGCGAATTGTAGTCAATAGAAACGCGTTCGCCCGTACCATAAAGCAAAATTTTCATTATTGACTTTGGCAAGTCCTTAATTGGAACGTCAAGCGAAAAACCGTACTGCTTCGATAACGCTTTAAATTGCGCGTTGGTTATTCGGCTTGTATCCATATTCCAACCCGACGGCGTGGAAATACCGCCAGCGTTTATACTTAGATTTTCATCTTTAATAATCATATCCAAATCAATTTGGTTGTTGAAACCTAAGCCCGTGCAATCGGGACACGCGCCATAAGGATTATTAAAACTAAATAGCCGCGGTTCCAACTCCTCAATGCTGATATCGCAATCGGGGCAATTATACTTTGTAGAAAACAAACTTTCGTGGCCGTTGTTGTCGATAATTACAAGGCCGTCGCCCAACTTAATGGCCGTTTCCAAACTATCTGTTAGACGTCGTTCAATGCCATCTTTAATAACAAGCCTATCAACCGTAACGGAAATAGTGTGCTTAACGTTTTTATCAAGTTCAATTTCCTCATCTAGCGTGTAGTCAATACCATCAACGCGTACGCGAATATAGCCTGCTTTTTTAAAGTCGTTAAGCATTTTATTGTATTCGCCCTTTCTTCCGCGAACGGCAGGCGCAAGAATAATAATTTTGTTATCGCCCGAAGTTTTGACATTGTCGATAATTTTATCGCAGATTTGGTCAACCGACTGCTGAGTAATTTCGCGGCCGCATTTGGGGCAATGCGGAGTTCCTACTCTTGCAAAAAGCAAGCGCATATAGTCATAAATTTCAGTTACTGTGCCAACGGTTGAACGCGGATTTTTTGACGTCGTTTTTTGGTCGATTGAAACCGCTGGTGAAAGGCCTTCAATGTATTCAACGTTCGGCTTTTCCATTTGCCCTAAAAACTGTCGCGCGTAACTTGAAAGGCTTTCGATATATCGACGTTGGCCTTCTGCAAAAATGGTGTCAAAAGCTAGCGATGATTTTCCGCTACCCGAAAGCCCTGTAAAAACCACCAACTTATTTCGTGGAATCGAAACATCGATGTTTTTAAGATTATTTTCTTTTGCGCCTTTAATAAATATTTTATCCATTATTTTTTTTGTCGTCCCTTAATATTTGTTTCAATTCGCTTACCCTATCACGAAGCCTAATTGCCGACTCAAAATCAAGGCTATCGGCAGCTAGTTGCATAAGACCCTTCAAACGTTCAAGTTCGCTAATGATATCTTTATTATCACGTTTTTCGGGTTCAACTATCTTTTTGGTTATTTCAATAGTATTTACAATATCCTTAATAATAGTAGTTGGCGTAATATTATTTTCAAGATTATATTCCGTTTGTATTTTCCGCCTGCGATTAGTTTCGCTAATTGCGCGCGCCATACTTCCAGTGATGTTGTCGGCATACATAATTACCTTACTTTCGATGTTACGCGCTGCCCTGCCAACCGTTTGAATAAGCGCTGTTTCGCTACGCAAAAAGCCTTCCTTGTCAGCATCTAAAATTGCGACAAGTTTAACTTCAGGCAAGTCCAATCCTTCGCGCAAAAGGTTTATACCAACAAGAACATCTATTTCGCCTTTTCGTAATGACGATATTATTTCAATACGCTCGAGGGTTTCAATATCGCTGTGCATATACCTAACCTTTATTCCATTTTCTTTCAAAAATGCGGTTAGGTTTTCGGCCATTTTCTTAGTAAGCGTCGTGACTAGCACTCGACCGCCGCTTTCAACAACAGTGTGGATTTCTCCAATTAAATCGTCAATTTGACCGTCGATTTTATGAATAAAAATTTCAGGGTCAATTATCCCCGTTGGCCTAATAAGTTGTTCGGCAATTTGGTCGGCCTCGCCTAGTTCGTATGGAGCGGGTGTTGCAGATAGGCAAATCATTTGTCCGATTTTTGCATCAAATTCGTCAAAGCGCAATGGCCTGTTATCGTATGCCGCAGGTAGCCTAAACCCAAATCCGACAAGATTGTCTTTACGCGAACGGTCGCCATTATACATACCGCGTATCTGCGGAATAGTCATATGACTTTCGTCAATAAAAGTAATAAAATCTTTGGGAAAAAAATCAATAAGCGTGTAGGGAGGTTGTCCCGGTTCACGTCCGTCGAAATAGCGGCTATAATTTTCGATACCACTGCAATAGCCCATTTCGCGCATCATTTCGAGGTCATACGCCACACGTTCGCCAATCCTTTGCGCCTCAATAAGTTTATGTTCGTCGGAAAAATATTTAACACGGTCATCGGCATCTCGAGTAATTATTTTCAACGCGTTTTCCATAGTTTTGCTTCCAACTACATAGTGGCTCGCCGGGAAGATAACCGTATGCTCCAAACTTGCCAAAGGTTTACCCGTTAAGCTGTCAATTTCATAAAGCTTGTCAATTTCATCGCCAAAAAACTCAACCCTAATTGCAACTTCGCTATTTGCGGCAGGAAATATATCCAATACGTCGCCTCTAATCCGAAAAGTGCTTCTTTGAAAATCGATGTCCGCTCGCTTATATTGAATATCCACAAGTTTACGAGCAAGCTCATCTCTATCTAAAATCATTTTCGGACGCAGCGATACGGCCAAATTGTAGTATTCCAATGGCGCGCCCAAGCCATAGATACACGACACCGACGCAACAACAATAACATCTCTGCGCTCGCAAAGCGCGCTAGTTGCAGAGTGGCGCAATTTATCAATTTCCTGATTAATTTCTAATTCTTTTTCAATATAGGTATCGCTTCGAGGAATGTATGCCTCGGGTTGATAATAGTCATAATAACTTACAAAAAATTCAACACGATTGTCTGGGAAAAACTCACGAAACTCATTACATAGTTGCGCTGCAAGAATTTTATTATGCGCAATAACAAGCGCTGGTCTTTGCGCGCGTTCAATAATATTTGCCATAGTAAAAGTTTTCCCACTGCCAGTGACCCCCCTCAAAACTTGTGTTCGGAAGCCATCATTAAGACCGTTAGTCAGTTTTTCAATAGCTTCTATTTGGTCACCGCACGGCGAAAACTTCGCTTTAAGTTTAAAACTTTCCATCGCTTAACCCTTGCCTGTAATCTGCGACAATAACAGCTTTACAAGAAAAACCACAGTACCCGAAACAATACCCATTGCAGCGGTAATTAAAATTCTATTCAACAAGCTTTTCCGCCACGCGCGTTCGACACGCGCAAACGACAACCCCTTTTGATGCATTGTCACGCAGTATATTAAGTCACCTTTTTTATCGGTAACTATGAAATCAAAATAGTCGTCAAGTTGAAGCCCTTTCATCATTGGTTCAAGTTCATCGGGAGTATAGTCAAGGTCATAAGGTAGCGCTTTGAAAACATCAAGCGGCTTCACAAGGCAAATCGCCTCGGAATTTTTTTCTGCCATTGAAATTATTACGTGCAATAACGCTCTTTCTTTTTTAGTTAAAGAATGCTTTTCGACTGCCATAGTTTACCTCTTTTACCTTATGATAAAGCCAATTACGATACCGACAACACCAACAATCGCGCCGCCTATCAATGCTCCATAAAAAGCAGCCCATTTGACTAGTTTTTTAATTTTATTGTAATCAGATGCCTGCCTAGTTGCTACAATAGGCAAAGAATCTTCGGCTTCTTCTTCAACAGGAGCGATAGTCTTAACCTTTTCCTCTACAAGACGCGCCTTGGGAAGCGCGGCAAGACAATATTCTTCAAGCGTTGAATACTTTACTTTTATAAGTTCGTGGTCGGTAAGGCTACGAATTATGCCCGACAACTCAAGTTTACTGGCTTTGTCGCTTTCCGATAGCTTACTGATAATATCCTCGGCATCAATAATTTTATACGAGCCATCACTGATATTGTTTATAATATTTAAAACTGCCGTGCTTTGTCTATCTAACATATTGCGCCACCTCAAAATATTTCAGTTTATTATAACACCATTTCAGACTAAAATCAACAATATTTCAAACCATATAAACATAGTCATATATGTATTTATTTACTATTATCACATAAAAAATGCAAATTGTGCAGATATTTGCTAGTAATAATTATGTTTTTGTGCTAAAATTAAAACTAATTTTAACATTGTGAGGCCAAGATGAATTTTTTATCAAAGTATTTAAGCAAAACTGAATTTAGCGACTACGATGACTTTTACGCTAACGCAAAAGTTTTTGTGCCTAAAAACTTTAATTTCGGTTTTGATATCGCCGACGAATACGCACGGCTTTCGCCCGACAAACGCGCCGTAGTATGGTGCAATGATAAGGGACACGAAAAGTGTATCACTTTTGGCGAATTAAAAGTTCTTTCTGACAAGATGTGCAACTTACTTACGAAATTTGGCATAAAACGTGGCGACTTTGTTATGAGTATGCTCAATAGACGTTATGAATATTGGATTTTAACAGTAGCTTGTTGCAAACTTGGGATTGTTTTAATTCCCGCTACACATCTTCTCACTCCGAAAGATATTGCTTACCGTTGCAATGAAGCCAATATACAGCTTTTATTTACGACAAATGAAACCGACGTTTTAGAGCATATTGATTTAGCGTTACCTCACTGTAAAACATTAAAAAATATTTTCTCTGTTGATGGCAGCTCAAAATATTTGGATTTATCGTCTGAACTTGAGTCGGCGTCTGACACATATAATTTTACTTATCGTCCAAACAACGATGACCCGATGCTAGTTTATTTTACTTCGGGGACAACGGGTATGCCAAAGATGGTTATGCACAACTTCACATATCCTTTAGGCCATATAATAACGGCAAAATACTGGCAAAGTGTTTTTGACGGAGGCCTACACTTTACAATGGCGGAAACTGGCTGGGCCAAGTGTAGTTGGGGCGAAATTTATGGACAATGGATTGCTGGAAGCACCGTATTTGTATATGATTATCACGGCCGCTTTACGCCAACAGATGTGCTGCCATTACTTTCAAAATATGGCATAACCACATTTTGCGCTCCTCCGACAATTTATCGATTTTTGGTCAAGGAAGATTTATCTGTGTTTGATTTTTCAACGCTGACACACTGTTCTACCGCAGGCGAAAGTTTAAATGCTGAAATTTTTAAACAGTTTAAATTAGCGACAGGATTGCCTATTTATGAAGGCTTTGGCCAAACGGAAAGCACGGTTATGCTTGGTACATTTTCTTTTTTAACTCCTATTTCGGGAAGTCTTGGTAAGCCAAGCCCAATTTACGATGTTAAACTTATTGACGATTTTGAAAATGAAGTTCAAGTTGGTCAAGAAGGTGAAATTGCAATTTTGAAATCGCCAAACCAATGCGGATTAGTTGCGGGATATCATATGGATGAACAACGTACAAAGGCATTGATTGAAGATAAGTTCTACCATACGGGCGACCTTGCATATAAAGATAAAGATGGTTGGTTTTGGTTTGTTGGCAGAAAAGATGACATAATAAAATCGTCGGGCTATCGCATAGGGCCATTTGAAGTTGAAAGCGCGTTGCACGAGCATAAGGCTGTTTTAGAATGTGCAATTACAGCTGTCCCTGATGAACTTCGCGGTCAAATTGTAAAAGCAACAATAGTGTTGGCCAAAGGTTACACTCCTTCTAAGGAATTAGAGAATGAGCTTAAAGACCACGTTAAGCGAGTAACCGCTCCTTATAAATATCCTCGAATTATTGAGTTTGTTGATGAGCTTCCAAAAACAGTATCGGGGAAAATTCGTCGTGTCGAAATTCGCGACCACGATAAAAACTAATATATCGTCAATTTATTAAAAGCGCTTATAATTGAAAATATTTAACAGTTTCAGAATTCTTTTTAAAAATCAATTTATTTAGCTAAAACTATAATTAAGTATCGTGTGTAAACTATAATTAAGTATCTTGTAAACAAAAAACCCCTGTCAACATTTGACAGGGGTTTGCTAATTTAAATTAAAAAATTACACTTATATAAATTATCTTTTATTGTTGCGCCGATTATCGCGATTGTATTTTGCCCTAAGTACTCCAAAGAAAAATATCAAGCCAATCAACACTATGCCAGCCACTAAAATAAGTGTCTTGTTTTTAATCCAAAATTCCAAAGCCATATTAATATATGGTTGAAGTTTTTCCATTAAATAATTGTCGGCAGCTTTTTCAATTTGTTCGGTCATACCTGCTCCAAAATTAATCTTCTACGCGGATAAGCGCATCAACTGACTTAACACCCTCAAGGCTTCTAATTTGTTCAAGAGCTTTGTCAATATTTTTTTCGGTGGTGACGTGAGTAACAAAAATTATTGGTATACCATCTTCCTTATTTTCACAAATTTGCTTTTGCAAAACTGTGGTTATGCTTACGTTGTTTTTGCCAAATACACTAGAGATACGCCCCAATGTGCCACACTTATCAATAGCTGTAAGCCTTATATAGTATTTACTTGAAAAATCACTTATAAAATCACAATCACGGCTTGAACCATCGTTTTTAAACGGTAAATACCGTGGTTTTGCTTGTTGAGCCGCAAAAATAATATCCGAAACGATTGCGCTTCCAGTGGGCAAATCGCCTGCTCCGCGACCATAAAGCATAATATCGCCAACGCTGTCGCCCTTAAGTAAAACTGCATTAAAACTTCCTGATACGCTAGCCAATGGATTGCTATTTGGGACAAACACAGGATGCACGTGCGCTTCAATTTTGCCCTCGTGATTTTTGCTTATACCTAACAGTTTTAAAGTCAGCCCCAACTCTTTTCCGTAGTTAATATCGGACACGTTTATGTTTGAAATACCTTCGCGATAAACGCGTGAAACAGGCACTTTTTTGTTGTATGAAAGCGTGGACAAAATACTTAGTTTATAGCTAGCGTCATATCCTTCGACGTCAGCGGTGGGGTCAGCTTCGGCATACCCTAAGGCTTGCGCGTTTTTCAATGCGACTGCGTAATCAGTCCCATTTTGACTCATTTCAGATAAAATATAATTTGTCGTACCATTTATAATACCCTTAATTGATAAAATTGTATTAGCCTGCATACCTTCAGTTATGGCGCGTATAATTGGTACTCCACCCACACAACTCGCTTCAAAATAAAGACCAGCTTTACCTTTTTTTGCAGCAGCCTCTAGCTCGTGCCAATGTTTAGAAAACAGTTCCTTATTTGCAGTTACTATTGACTTGCCAGCTTCAAGAGCCTTGATTAAAAAAGTGCGAGCAGGTTCAATGCCCCCGAAAAATTCACATACAATAGAAATATTGGGATTATTGATAATATTTTCAATATCGCACGAAACAATAGACGTGTCAATTCCCAAAGCTTCCGCTCGCGATATATTCCGTTCAAGAATATGTAAAACCGAAATGTCAAGACCTTGCGTCTTTTTAAACATTTCCTTGTTTTTTTCTAAAATCCTATAAGTTCCTCCACCAACAGTCCCCAACCCAAGCAAGGCAACGCCAACTTTTTTCATAATGAAACTCCTTATTTATTCAAATCGTACATTAATTTTAAACCCTTAAGCGCAAGCGCGCGGTCAACAATATCAATTATTGACGCGTCCGTTTCCATCACTAACTCGCTTAAACCGCCAGTCGCAATAACTTTTGCATTGGCCATACCATCTTCTTCCTTAATTTTGTTTATAATATAGCTAACAAGCCCTGTAAAGCCATACGCTATGCCAACCTGCATGTTTTCAATAGTTGTCTTGCCAAGCACGCTTTTGGGCGCAACAAGCTCAATTCGAGGAAGACGCGCAGCTGTATTTACCAAAGATTCCGTTGCATTTTTTATGCCCGGGGCAATCGCGCCGCCCAAAAACTTGCCATCGATTGTAATAGCGTTAAACGTAGTTGCGCTACCAAAGTCAACAACAATGCAAGGCCCTTTGTACAAGGTATAGGCCGCGACCGCTGAAACAATCCTATCCGCTCCCAATTCGCTTGGATTGGTATATAAAAATGTCATACCAGTTTTAGAGTCGCTGTCAACAAAAATAGGTTTTCTATTCATATAATACGTGCAAGCGTGCTCAATAGTATAATTTAGTGACGGCGCTACCGACGATACGATAATGCCATCAATATCCTCAAATGCGGTATCGCGCGTGGAAAAAAGGTCAAACAAAACCATTCCAAACTCGTCGGCGGTGCGTGATGCAAGCGTTGAAATACGCCAGCTTTTTATAAATGTTTCGCCCTCATACAGGCCAACTTTGACGTTGGTATTTCCAACATCCAAAACTAATAACATAAATCACCTTTTTTATAATTTTCATTATTATAGCAAATTATTTATAATTTTACAACCAATAACCATAATCTTGTTTCATATTGACTTTAAAAACTCAATATAATAAAGTATGAAAGCATTAAAATGGCTGTATGCGTTAGTATTTGCGCTTGCTTTTACACTTTTAATTGAGTGGGTAGGCGCGGTTTCTGTTCAAAACGGGTTGGCGTGGTACACAACCCTGACATTGCCCGCATTTTCAATAAAACCAATAATGCACTCTATTATATGGTGCGTGGTATACGCTTTGTCTATTTACATAATTGCTAGGCTTGTTATAAAAAACGAACTGCTTCCGTATATTTACTTATACGGATTAGGCGGGCTGCTTTTGTCAATATGGACGGTAGTTTTTTTTGTAGCGCACCTAAAAATAATTGCGCTGATAATATTACTTCTTGAGATAATTATCAGTTTTATTTACGAAAAACGATTGATAAAAAAGCATACATTGCTTGCATTTTTATATTTGCCTATATTATGTTGGTACAGTTACTTATTTATAATTAATTACAGCATTGTACTTTTAAATTAATGATAAATGCATTATCTAAATTTGAACACGCAAAATATTTATTTATTAAAATTATTTAACTTTATCAATTAATTTTAATTACACCCTTGTTTTTGAAAATAAATTTTATAGACTAGCAATTTTCAGATATACGTTGAAGTTTATTTATAACGTTTGCATTAACTCATTTTAGTATTGGCAAACCAAAACAACTTATAGACGTAAATAGATATTCGGTTTTATGGTTAAAACAAAAAAGCCCGACCTAAGTCGGGCTAAAAACAGTTTTTACTTAAATTTTTGTAACATCTGCGCAGTTATAAAAAGCATCTTCTGCTAAGGTTTTAATTTTGTAATGTTTAACCACAAGTTCCGTACAGTTACTAAACGCGAGCGAGCCAACATAATTTACGCTTCTAGGTATCGTAAGTTTTACAAGCCCCGCATTTCTAAAGCAGCCCATACCAATAGTAGTTAAAGTTTCGGGTAATTCAATTTCTTTCAAAGATGTGCAACCCATAAATACGCAAACCGCAAAATCACTTACGCCAATAGCGACAGTTTCTTCAACCTCGGTCATTTCATTGATAGTGACATAATATGATTTTTGAAACGTAACCTTACTTAGGCTAGTGCAACCCGAAAAGACATTCCCTTCCAAGTGAGTAACGTATGCAGGAATAACTATTTCAGTTAAACTTGTACAATGTTTAAATGCTGCGTGATGGATTTTTTTAACATTAGTACCTAAAACAACTTCTCTTAAATTTGAACAATCTCTAAAAGCGTTAGCGTAAACGTATTTCATATTAGAACCCATTTTTACGCTTGTAATGGTCGTGTCGTCACGGAACGAACCCGTGTCAATCATAACAACTGGTAACCCGTTGTAAACGTTTGGAATTACAAGGTCAGTTGGACGCCCTTCTGTTACACTGCTAAAACCACGCACTTTGTAACCTGTCGTACTGTAAGGTTCCATCATTAAGAACTTAGGGTCGGTAGCGATTGCTCCATCAACCTCTGAAGGAATAATTGCATCTTTTGACTCAAGCAATGTCCAAGTTCCGTCCTCAAAGTCGGCAGACGCCAGCGCGGGATTAAAATCTTCATCATTAACGGCGGTGTTTTCAGCAGGTTTCCCACAAGCGACAAATGCAAACATCGATGCGGCCAACACCATTGCCACTAATATTGTTGTAAATTTTTTCATAAAAATCCTCCCTTCACTAAGTGAAGCATACTTATACGTAATATATACTATCACAATAGGGGCGCGTATGTCAATAAAAAAGATATTATATTAAATATTGAGAAGAATTACCTAGATGTTTGCTACATAATTTAATTTTTATTGGAATATAATGTTATTATACTTGAATATAAAACAAATTGCGCATAATTATTAATTTTAATATTTATATTATTTTAAATAAAATGAACATTACTTTTTATAGATTTTTAGAATTGCAAGCATTTTGTGTAATTTACACTAATTTGCAATCGCCTATAAATATACAAAATCGGCCACTTATAATGCATTAAATATTGGCACTATTTAACTTATCTTTTTATGCAAAATTTAAAAGAGAGGCGAATGCCTCTCTTTTAATAAGTACTTTGTTGTTTTTTTGACTATTTACAGCCACATCCGCAACCGCAACTGTTTCCGCAACCGCCGCAACATAACAGCATAAGTATAAGTAACATACAACTGCAACCACCACCGCCACCGCCGCAGCCACCGCCACAACTGTTGCCACAACCTCTGTTACAATCGTTGCCACAATTATCGTTACAACCACAACCACAGCCACCGCCGCCACCACAGCAACATAATAAGATTAAAATCCATATAATGCAATCACAACCACCGCCACAACCGCCGCCGCAACCACCGCCGCAACCTCCGCCACAGCCACCAAATAATCCGTTCATAGCTATACCTCCTTTTAATTTTCGATATATAAAATATCTATACTTCACAATACGCAACAGACATATTTTATGTTACATATTGAATAAGCTATTATATTCAACATTTTTTGCTTGACATTTTGCGTAAATGCCAATAGAATTTAACTATTAATATTAAGGAAGATAATAATATGGCAAAATTGACTATGGATAAATTAGTTGCGTTATGCAAAGGACGCGGTATAATTTTTGCAGGAAGTGAAATTTACGGCGGGTTAGCAAACACTTGGGACTATGGTCCGCTAGGCGTCGAGCTGAAAAATAACGTAAAGCGCGCTTGGTGGAAAAAGTTTGTTCAGGAAAATCCATTGAATGTTGGCGTAGACTGCGCAATTTTAATGAATCCGTCAGTTTGGGAAGCCAGTGGCCATCTATCAGGTTTTTCAGACCCGTTGATGGATTGCAAAAGTTGTCGGTCACGTCATCGCGCAGACAACTTAATTGAAGATTATATTAGCAAAAAAGGTTTGGATTTAAATATTGCAGGCTGGTCAAATGAACAGTTGGAAAAATATATAATTGACAATAAAATCAAATGTCCTGTTTGCGGTAACAGCGATTTTACTGGCGTTAGAAAATTCAATTTAATGTTTAAAACATTCCAAGGTGTCACCGAGGATAGCGCTAACACTGTATACTTGCGTCCTGAAACTGCGCAAGGTATATTTGTAAACTTTAAAAATGTGCAACGCACTACTCGTTCAAAAATTCCGTTTGGCATTGCGCAAATTGGCAAATCTTTTAGAAATGAAATAACTCCGGGTAACTTTACTTTTAGAACGCGTGAGTTTGAGCAAATGGAACTTGAGTTTTTTTGTAAACCTGGCGAAGATTTAAAATGGTTTGATTTCTGGAAGAATTTTTGCAAGGATTGGCTTTTAAATTTAGGTATTGACCCTGAAAAGTTGAAACTTCGCGACCACGACAAGGATGAGCTTAGCTTTTACAGTTTGGCTACAACCGATTTTGAATTTTTATTTCCGTTTGGTTGGGGCGAACTTTGGGGCGTTGCCGACCGTACCGATTATGACTTAAATTGTCACTCAAAAAAAAGCGGCGAAAATTTAGATTACACCGACCCTATTACAAACGAGCGTTACGTACCATACTGCATTGAGCCGTCTTTAGGTGTTGACCGCGCTTTACTTGCTTTTCTTTGCAACGCTTATGACGAGGAAGAAATAGATGGCGAAGTACGCACAGTACTTCACTTACACCACGCGCTTGCGCCCTATAAAGTTGCCGTACTTCCATTACAAAAAAAGCTTACTGAGGAAGCGTCTGAAATATATCGTACACTTGCCAAAAAATTTGCCGTTACTTATGACGAAAGCGGAAGTATTGGCAAACGTTATCGTCGTCAAGACGAAATTGGAACGCCCTATTGTGTTACGCTTGATTTTGACTCGCTTGAAGATAAATGCGTAACCGTTCGCGAACGAGATAGTATGGCGCAAATTAGAATTCCTATTGACCAATTATTAAGTTACTTTGAAAAGGAGCTTGAATACTAAAAAGCTATACATATATTTTGACACATTCTTATTTTTAAGTTAAACTATAAAACTTAAATTTCAAAAGATAACAAAATTTCAATACTTAGATTGCAAAAAACGCAATTATATTGCGGAAGCTAAACATTACTTCCAATATTATAATTTGCGCGTTTTGCAAATCATAATATATAAATATTTTTTTAAAAGGGGAGCTTATTATGTTGTATGGCGAATTGTTGAAAACCATACGTAAGGTAAAGGGTTATACTCAAAATGAGGTAGCTCAGGGGACACATATGTCACGGTCAAATTATAGCAGGTACGAAACTAATTTAATTTTAATGGATGATGAAACATTATCGTACATCGCTAAGTTCTATGAAACATCTAAACAAGATTTTATTGATTGGGCCAAAGTATTTAATTCGCCCGAATATCCATTTAATCTACACGAAAAGTTATATAAAATACAACAAGGCACAACAAATTGATTTGTAAAATAAGTTATCTAATTATAAATTAAATTGTTTTGAGCTCATTATGAGGATTAGGGGCATACAAAAACGGGCCAAAGTTGGGCAAATTTGCTTTTAATTTGCCTATCTATAATGCTAACTTGAATATTTATAACATACGCAGTTGCGCCGTCGGAATATGTTTTAGTAGTTTAAAATATATATATGACCTTATCTTGACTTTCAAAATATTTGCAATATTTTTTGATTTATACTCGTTAATTTCAACATAAAAAAACTAGGCATTTGCCTAGCATTTTTTGTATACTTATTTTAGTTATCAAATCGTCGTATTGTCAATTTTGTTTTCCTCGCCATAATTAACCGAAATATCACCAAACAACTTTTCAATAATGAGTGAGCGCAATTCGTTGATACCCGTACCTTGTTTTGCGCTGATAACCACCGAATCTTTTAAATCTGTTGTAAAGTTTTCAACCAAGTCCGCTTTATTGTATACTGTAATAATTGGCGTATCTTTAATTCCAAGCGATGATAATACATTTAAAACAACATCTTCTTGACGCTTTAAATCACTGCTACTGCAATCAGCAACGTGCAACAACACATCTGCATAGGTGGCTTCCTCTAAAGTACTTCTAAACGCGTCAATAAATTCGTGCGGAAGATTGTCAATAAAACCTACCGTAT
Source organism: Clostridia bacterium (assembly GCA_036654095.1). GTDB lineage: Bacteria > Bacillota > Clostridia > Christensenellales > CAG-917 > JAVVSR01. The sequence goes on along the minus strand of JAVVSR010000008.1, from coordinate 23,827 downwards.
CCGTCAAAAGATATTCGTGCTTATAATCGACAAATATCTTGCGCGTAACAGGGTCTAGCGTAGCAAATAACTTGTCGGCCTCCAAAACGCCCGCCTTTGTAATATTGTTCATCAACGTCGACTTGCCCGCGTTAGTATAACCCACTATTGCAACAGTTTTTATGCCCGACCTTAACCTGCGTTCACGCCGTAAATCCCTCTCTTTTTTTAATTCCTCAATTTTATTATTAAGTTCAAAAATCGTACGCTTTATTTTGCGGCGGTCAGTTTCAAGCTTTGTTTCGCCCGCTCCGCGTGTGGCCGAACCACTAGCCCCCGAACCACCTATCCGCGACAATGCTTTGCCTTGCCCTAACAATTTTGGCAATGTATATTTTAGCATTGCAAGTTCAACTTGCAATTTGCCTTCGTTTGTAGTGGCGTGCTTTGCAAATATTTCAAGTATCAACATTGAACGGTCAATAACCTTACACCCCAATACTTCTTCAATATTGTTAAGCTGACTGCCAGTTAATTGATTGTTGAATATAACAAATTCGGCTCGGTTAATTTGAACAAGTTGCTTAATTTCATCAAGCTTTCCGCGTCCCGCGCAGAATGCGCGGTCAACCCCTTGTCGTTGAATAACCTTTTCAACAACATTTATGCCCATTGTATCGGCTAATCGTTTTAGTTCGGCAATTTCGACTTCCGCATTTGACATAGATACATTAACCAAAATTGCACTTTTCGCTTTAACTTCAGTGTTTTCATTTTCAACTTTTTTGCTTGATATTGCCTCATAGTCAACAATCTTGCCTAGCAATACACTGTCATCTATATTTTCTAACTTTGAAAAATACAATTTATCAATGGTGTCGCGATTAATATAAGCAACCTCAATATCAATAGCGTCGCCACGGTCAACACCAATGGCCGCCATACAATCCAACCTTAAATTTTGCAAAGCCGAAGTATCCATTTCAGACAGCCGTCCCGAACCGCTTGGGTGAGTATGAATACATCTTACACCTGTAAATTTTGTTTCGCTGCGCTTTAAATTAATATTCTGCAACGCAACTGTTGAAGCGTCGCCAATTCCAACAGATAAAATTATGCCATTGCGTGAAATAAAAACACACAATTCTCGATTTATTTTAGCCGTTATTTGAGTAAGCGTACTCAGCGCCTCTCTATCAATAAAAAGGTGTTTATCGTAAGTTTCGCATAAGCTTTCTAAAATATCTAACGTTACGCGTTTAATTCCACTAGTATTTCCATATATCATAATAACTCCACTTCCGCGCATTGTGCAGAAGGTATAAATTTAACTTATACATATTGTATCATATTTTTTAAAAATTAGCATATTTCAAACAACTGTGATAAGTTTTATATCCCAATAATTTTTTATAGCTTTTTATATTCTATTTTTTCATAATAAATTTTATAAATTTAAATGCAATTTAAATAATAACTTCTATATTGATTTTATTTCCGCCATTATTTTCATTGTTTTCATTGTTTTCATTGTTTCTTTAAATATAAAACCCAATTATCTATTTGGCTAAAAAATAAGGCACTTTGTTTTTTCAAAGTGCCTTATACATATTAATTTAAAGCCTTAGTCGAATAGTTGGGGCTTTCCTTAGTTATTGTAATATCGTGAGGATGGCTTTCAATAAGCGAAGCGTTTGTTATCTTAATAAATTCAGCCGTAGTTCGCAACTCCTCAACAGTAGCCTTTCCGCAGTAGCCCATACCCGACCGTAAACCGCCCATCAGCTGATAAACGACATCGGCTAAAATACCGCGATACGGCACTCGACCTTCAACACCCTCGGGAACAAGTTTCTTGTTGCCCTCTTGAAAATATCTATCCTTGCTACCTGCCGCCATCGCAGACAACGAACCCATTCCACGATAAACCTTAAAGCTCCTTCCTTGGAACATTTCAATTTCACCCGGGCTTTCCTTTGTGCCTGCAAATAGACTTCCAATCATCACGGCCGAAGCGCCTGCTCCAATAGCTTTTACAACATCTCCGCTAAACTTGACGCCACCATCTGCAATTACGCGTTTGCCATAACGGTCAGCCATCTCCGCGCAGTCCATAATCGCAGTAACTTGAGGTACTCCAATTCCTGCAATAACTCGCGTGGTGCATATAGACCCAGGCCCCATACCAACTTTTATAACGTCCGCGCCCGCTTCAAGCAAAGCCTTTGTGGCAGCTGCGGTAGCGACGTTACCTGCAATAAGCGGTAAATTAGGATAGGTTGCCTTGATTTTTTTGACCATATCAATAACCATTGAATTGTGTCCGTGCGCTGTATCAATAGCAATAATATCAACTTTCGACTGAACTAACGCGGCAACTCTTTCCATTGTATTTTCAGCAATCCCAACAACCGCGCCAGCCATCAATCTACCATTTTTATCTTTGGCTGAATTTGGATACTGAATTGCCTTTTCAATGTCTTTAATGGTAATTAACCCTTTTAAATTAAAATCGGCATCTACTATTGGTAGTTTTTCAATTCGGTGAGCGCCTAAAATTTCTTGCGCTTCTTTTAACGTAGTGCCAACAGGCGCAGTGACCAAATTTGCGCTAGTCATAATGTTACCGATAGGTTGATTATAATTAGTTTCAAAACGCAAGTCACGATTGGTTAAAATGCCAACTAACTTGTTGTTTTTTGTAATCGGCACACCGCTTATACGATACTTTTGCATAAGCATAACCGCATCTAAAACCAATGCGTCGGGACTTAAGAAAAACGGGTCGGTAATAACTCCGTGTTCGCTTCGCTTAACCCTGTCAACGTGAATAGCCTGTTCCTCAATCGAAAGGTTTTTATGAATTAAACCTAAGCCACCTTCACGCGCCATAGCAATCGCCATTTGATATTCGGTAACAGTATCCATACTTGCGCTCAAAAGTGGAATTTTTAATGTAATATCCTTTGTTAAAACAGTGGACAAATCCACCTGACTCGGCAAAACCTCCGAGTATTGTGGAACTAACAATACGTCGTCAAAGGTCAACCCTTCTTTAATTATTTTAGCCATTTTTAACCTCTCGTATATAACAAATATTTTACTTATATTAATGGATTTGATTAAGAATGTCAATTATTTTAGTCGACTTATATAATTATTTTGTCGGATATTGCGATTTTGCTATACAATGTTGAATTATTGTTCACAAACTATTGATGTATAATCTAGTTTTCACTTAACATATGTATTTTTTAAATAAAATAAACATTTTTTGCCTTTTCCGCGTCGCGCAAATTAAAACTTCTTATTTATTATTGATAAGCACTTTTTTTCAGCCAAACGAATTGTAGTTACTATTACCAAGGCAACTCCAAACACACTTACAATCGGATATAGCGTATCTACAAGTTGTTTAAAACTAAATAAAATGCAAATCGGCCAACTGCACGCTAAAATGACTAATCCTGCCAACCATCGATTTTCGACGGCCTGTTCTAAGTCGGATATCAGCAATTCGGCGGCCGATACAAGCGTGGTGAGTATTGCGAAAAAAATCAAAACTCCTGCTAATTTACCAATTCCCAACTGTTGCGCAACGCTATACATAGGCATAGATAATTGGGTGTTTGACCGCACTATTGACTGTATCATAAAAAGCATAGTGCCTAAAATTAATCCGCTCATTATCCCTGTCGAAGCTATCTCTCGCTTAGTAGAGGTCGCGCCTAATCTTACCATAATGCACCCAGCCAACATAATATTTAGCGACGAGTACGCTATTGGATTTAAAAAAGTTAGGTTTCCACTTGCGGAAAAATGTTTGTATTTAAAGTATATAACAAGTATCAGCGCGACAATTAATGGAACAACCGCCATGTTTAAAATTTTAATTTGTTTTAATCCCAAAACAGCTATACTAATCGCAATAACAGCCGTCATAAGCCCCGCTAATGGAATTGAGAATATTTGCATAACAATAGCTTCTGCGCCTGAAAACATTGCAATAAAGGTTATATACGCGCAAATGAAAATTATCGCGTCGACAATTTTCGGTTTTTTTCGTAATAAAAAATTATCAAGTTTAGGTTGTTTTATTTCATACCCTATGTACATAAAAAACGCGCAAAATGCGCCTAGTATTAAGCCCGCAACGAGGCCTGTAAAAGGTGAACAGTCTTTGAAAAAAAGCGCCACTTCTCGTCCGGTTGCAAAGCCTGCTCCAATTACCGTACCTATAAATACGCTTGCACATTTTACACCATTACGCATATAATAGGCTATGAAAAATTATTCAAAAAAATGCTCCAAATTACGTCATCGATGTCAAAAAAATTTATATACCTATTTACTTATTATTAGACAGCTATTATTTAGTAACGAATAAAAAAACCAACAAAATTATTTGTTGGTTTAAATCATTTTAAAAAAAGTTTATTTATTGCACATCGGCTTCGGGGTCGGTAATATCCGCTCCTTTTAAATAGGCGTATAATTCGTCATTTGTAAAATCCTTTTCAATGTCAAATTCTCCGCCGAGCCTTTCGACAGCGTTTCTAATTTCAACATACTCTACATAATTAATATCATTATCCGTTGCAAAACTTTTTAAAATATCAATAGCTGTTTCGTCTTCATATTTGCCTAAAAGTTTTGCATAAAGCGCAACATCTTCAGCGCGGAAAAGCATTGTTACCAACCAAAAGAAAACTGCTTTATTGCCTTTATATTCAGCCATAATTTCAACCAAAATACCCTGCTCGCTTTCCTTGATATCGTTTATTAATGCTAAAATTTTATCTACAACTGTTGGCTCGCTTTCACACAAAAATTCATATGCGATTTTTTTTACTTCATCATTGTAATTAGGATTAATAATTGCTTCCAAAAACACATTAATTACCTTTTCGCCACCTTTTTCACGCAATAAAACTGCGCCTAACATTTGCGCGTCTTTGATTTCGCTTACCAACAGCCGCGCCAAAAATTCTTCAACATCAGGCTGCTTTAACAATTCAAAACATACTACGTCGGCGACTTCAAAACCCGCCTCTAAACAATCTTCTGCATAGTCATAAAGTTCGTGTTTAACGGCCAAGTCGGCTACAAATTCGCGCGGGGACAAGCTATTTAGTTTTAATTCTGGCGTGTTTTCCCACAAGTCAGTTAAGTGTCCGATATCAACTTCAAGCGACTCAACATCACTATATTTTGAAGGATTATCCTTAACAACTTTTTTTAAATAATCTTCGTATAAACCGTTTAAATCAATTTTTTCCATTTTATTACCTTCTTAAAAAATATTACCTAGCTAAAATACAATCATTTATTTTAATCAAAAACCTAAGCTATTTTATCATAGTTGTTTTATATTATCATTTTATATAAATTTAATAAGGTTTTTCTAATTTATATCATTTCCAATTAAAAACAACTTCCAATATTTTTACTTTTTTAATTTATTTGTTTTCCAAATCAAATAACACTTTTTTATACTTTAAATAAATTGCGCGTTGCTGTGGCAAAATTTCAATATCATCACTGCAATGTAAACGAGCGTTTACTTTTTCTAAAAGTATTTTACAAAATATTTCAACCTTTCTAAAACGGCTAATTTCCAATTTGATTTCATCTAAATCATCTACACGTAAAATTATTTCATCAATAACATTTTTCAATTCATTAATATATTTGCTAAAATTCTCTTCCGTTATCAAATACTTAGCAAAACATAGTCCATACGTTTCCAAAATAATACGAGGGATATCGTCGTAATGCTTTAAATTGCTAACTTCACATTCCTTATACATATCGTCATAAACAATTTTGATAACTGAAATATTTTTATGCATAAGCATATTGCGAATAACCGCAGTTTTAATGTTAAAGTCAAGTGAATTATCCAACAATATTGCTTCGTAAACCTCGCATAAGCCTTCACTAAAATATGGAGATAAAATATTAATAAGATTTTTTGGGTCATTAATATCGATATTTTGCGCGGATAAAATAAATCTAAGATTTGTTTTATCATTTTTGCAATTTAAAAAATTATTATCATTTAGCTTAACTTTGCTAAGGTCATTAATAAATTTTTTCATTGCAAGTTCGCGACAAACAATCACCGACATATCTCCATAATCTACAACATTATACTTCTCATTTTTAATGTTTTCAAGCACCACATACGCATCCCAACTATATGGATAAAGTAACCTATGCGCTTTCAAAATTTGTATAGCTTTGTTTTTTTTGCCTACGTTAAAAAGCGCCTTTGCATATAACAGCAAAAAAATTGGCGAGTATGGCATAACTTCTAAACTTTGCGCCGAGCAATCAAGAACGCCCTTGTGATAATTTAAAATTCTGCACACATCCAGTTTATTAATAATTTCCGAAATATCGCTAGGATTAACCTTGATTATTTCGTTAAAAGCGGCTTCGGCGAGCGCGTCTTCATCAAGCAGTTTTAAAGCAATACACTTGTAACATTTTAAACAAAAGTCATTAGGCGTATTTTTCAAACCAGCCTCTATCTCGTCGCGCATAAGGTTATATTTTCCAAGCGCAAGATAGCACAACGCTTTGTATTTATTGACGTCACTTTTATAAAATTTATTGTTTAAAATTTTATTAAAACATTCCAACGCCAACAAATGTTGCCCCTCAATAAACAGTTGCTTGCCCTCATCAAAAATAATTTGCGCTTCTTTAGCCGCCATTGGATAAACCTGTTTAAAGCCAACCTTTCTTGCATTTAATTTGTCATTTTTTCTATTGATAGCGGCGTCGTTATTTGAGTTTAAATATTTTGTAATAATAACAGATATTTCTTTATTTATTGACCCTTCGTCAACCTGCTTATTTTCGTGTTGAAACCGTTTAGGCACAACTAATTTTAAATTTGACCTGCGTTTGTTTTTACTGTTTGAGCAATCATTATTATCGGGTATTTCCGTATTGCCATCTGGATTTTTAATTCCACTTAAAAATTCAGCAAAGTTACATTCGCTATCGTCGTCATCGCCGTTATATAACTGTCTAATAAAATCGTTATAATCGATGTTTATTTTATATTTTTGGTCGTCGTCATCATCACTGTTACATAACTCAATTAGAAAATTGTTAAAATCAAAGTTTACTTTATATTTTTGGTTGTAACTTTTTGCTAACTCTATTTTCCCTATCAAGCATAAATTTTCTATCAATCCTTTAAACGCGACTACGCTTTTGTTTTTTGCAATAACATATAAAAACATTTGATTTGCAAAATCAATTTGTAAAATACTATTATAGATTTCAGCAAGTTTTAATAAAGCGTCTTCGTCAAATTCATCATTTTTTAAAATACGATTAATTATAGCCGCGGCCAACACTGGCCTGCCATAAGTCATTAGCTGTTCAGCTCGCTGAAGATTTCCTTCTTTTGAATTTTCGAATTTAATTATTTTTGTCATTATCTACCAATTTGTATTTTATCAGCCTAAAACAGCGCTTTAAGTGCCTTTTCATCAAAAACATACTTAGTGTTGCAAAATTGACAACATAGTTCAACTTTGCCTTCTGTGGCTAAAATATCGTATGCCTCTGATTTGCCAAGTGACAATAATATTTTTTCAATTCTATCACGATTACAATTACATTCGTATTTTGGAACTTGACTTGGAAGTTCAAATATATCAAGATGTCCAAAGTACTTTTCAATAATTTCATCAACCGTAAAGTCACTCATTAAGCTTGAAATATTTGAAAAATTTGATACGATATCTTCCATCATTGTAATTACATAATCATTACAATTTGGCATAATTTGAACAATAATACCACCACTTGCAACGCAACCCTCATCGCCCACCAACACGCCTAACGCAACTGCCGACGGTTGTTGCTCGGACACCGTAAAATAGTATGTAAAATCGTTTGCAATCTCTCCGTCAACAAGTGAGCTACGTCCTAGGTATGGTTCTTTCATTCCCATATCCTTAATAACGCTTATATAGCCGTTTTTACCAACCGCGCCACCTACGTCCAGCTTGCCATTTGCATTTAGCGGTAACTCGAAATTTGAATTTTCAACATATCCGCGAACCTTGCAACCGTACTCGCCACATACAACTAATCGCCCCAACCCTCCGCCGCCATTTACGGTAATTGTTAGCCGTTGAGTTTCGCTTTTTAACTGTTCCGCCATAAAAGCTCCAACTATCAATGTTCGCCCAAGCGCCGCGGAAGCAGTGCGGGAAAGTCCGTGTAATTTAATTGCTTTATCTACCATATCTTTAGCAGAAATTACGCTCACCATCACCGTTTTGTCGGCGAGCATAAATTTTTTAAATATATCCATAACTCACTTTGTGGCTACAACCGTCATTCGTGGCGATGTAGCGGTTAATTTTTCAAATTTTCCATCATATACGTTGGTTATAAAGCCAATTTGCTGTAAAAGACCTATTATCTCATCATTGTCATAAAAATATTGCGTCTGCTGTTCGTCATAACGCCTATATAACTCTCCCTGCTTACATTCATCAACTGATTGTTGTCGTTCAAAAAATGATAAGCTCATCTCTATTTTATTGGGAAACAACTTGTTTGTCCAAAAATAACTTAGCTTATCCAAATCTTCATAAAATATATTGTTTCCAATTATTTCGGTGAGTTTGTACTTAGTTGATATATCAAAAATAAACTTACCGCCTGCATTTAGCGCGTTATATACGGCCAAAAACGCACTTTTTAGATTAGCAATATTTGATACATAATTAAAGCCGTCACACACTGCCGTCACAAAATCATACTTTTTTGAAATGGAAAGGTTGTTTAAATCAAGAACTAAAAACAAAATATTTTGAAACTGCTTCCTCGCTTTTTCGGTAGCTATTGTAAGCATTTCGGAGCTTATATCGCCGCCCGTCATTTTAAAACCGCGCTTAGATAAAGGAATGGTCATTTCACCGCTTCCAGCAGCCAAGTCCAACCCCGTCTTTCCAGCGACCTGCTTAAGTATAAAATTTATATAGCTGTCGTAATCAAAGTCGGTCATAAGGAAGTCATAATATTTTGACAATGCCGAATAACCCACTTATCTCTTACCGCCCTTATTATAATTAATTTTACTGTTTTTATTTTTATTTTTGTTTTTGTTTTTCTTTTTAGTAGGCTCCGTCGGTGCGATAGAAAGCTGATATAATGGCGTCAACACATTGTCTATGGCTAGTTGCGAAAATGCAGTAAATGCAAGCCCGTACAATACAAACCCGAACATAATAAACATCATATAAAGCATCATACTCACAAAAGTGCTAGCGACAAATAAAAGCCCAAACGGAATTAAGCATACAACCCACAAAATCAAGCCTGCTGGCGCAAATTTAAGCGAAATAATCAATGCGTTTTTCAGTTGCTTATGTAAAGGCAAATCCAATGCGCAAATCATAGGTAGCAATGTCATATTCACATACATCAATAAAAATGCCGCTATACATACCGAAATTAGCATTACCCAGTAGCCTGCCGTCGCAATGCCTAGCGCTTGCAACTTTAAAAAATAAATCAACGCGCTTCCTGTACCTAGCACGATAAGAGCGTTTACAATCATAACAATTAAGTATTTATACCAATGTTTTTTTACGCCACGAAAAAAGTCTTTTGTAACGGAAACCTTTTCGCCCCACATATATTTTTTATAGCAATTAAATGCGCCCGCTACGCCTATTGACATAATAACAATGGCTGGCAACAGCAAAAACAGAACTTTTTGATATGCGTCATAAACGGCTATCATACCCTGTACTGCATCATCGCTTCCGCCGGGATAACCAATACCAATATTTCCCATGAAGTTGAAGCCCACAATCGCCTGCGAAACGGCAACGTTAACGTACCAAAACAACACTGCAAACATCGGAATTAAAAATAATAAAAACCAAATATTTACGCGCATTAAGCTGTTCATTTCCGCGCTGAAAATGTTGAAAACTTGTTTGATACGTCCCTTCGGATATTTGCCCTTAGGGGGTTCATCGCGAAGTTCGGGAGCGAGCGACAGCTTTTTATATAAAGCCTTTATTTCATCGGTATTACTTTTTGCCATTTAAAAACTCCTAAAATATAATTACATTGTTTACCTATTCTACACTATAATCTTAAATATATCAAGAATAATACTTAAATGTTTTGACAAAATTTTGTTGATATGTTAGAATAACCACACAAGTAGAGGAGCGGTAAGCATAAGTATATAGGTGTTTTTTTGGTCGCCAACCTGTCAACCTATAAAAAGGGTATTATCGCCGAAATGGACGTTATGGCAAATGTCTGTTGGGTGCTAGGGCTAAAACCCTACAACTGTCATCTAAACAGATGGTGTACTATTTGGCTATGTTGATTTTCGATTGTGCCGAGTATCCCTCAGCACTATTTTTTTATATAATGATATAGCGGTATAGTTTACAAAGTGAAAACAAGTTACATTTTTTGGCTTACAAACTATTTAAATAATATACAGATGTAACGCGTATATTTTAGTTGAGCATTTAACACAAGTTATTTTGTGTTTAATTCAAACCGCATATCTTTCACAAGTTCGCGCCTAACGCGAATTGATGATAACAGTATAGCCGTTTACATTTTTTTAAATTTAATTAGTAATCTTGATGAGCTTAAATTACGCTCTCTAAAAATTTGGAGGATAGAATGAAAAAGTATAACATCGCCGTTGTTGGCGCGACTGGTATGGTAGGCACAAAGTTTTTACAGGTGTTAAGCGAAAAAAATCTACCTGTCGAAAACTATTATTTATTTGCAAGCGCTAAAAGCGCCGGCAAGGAAATAGATTTTATGGGCAAAAAACATACAGTTATTGAACTAACTCGTGAAAACATTGCGGCTCATAAAGTTGATATTGCTTTGTTTTCGGCAGGCGGTGGCACTAGCCGTGACTTTGCGCCAATTTTTGTCGAAAACGGCGCGGTAGTTGTTGACAACAGCAGTCAATGGCGTATGGATAAAAATGTTCCGCTTGTTGTGCCAGAGGTTAATCCTGAAGATGTTTTATGGAACAAAGGGATAATTTCAAATCCTAACTGTTCAACCATACAAGCAATGGTAGCTTTAAAACCTCTACACGACAAATACATAATTAAGCGTATAATCTTTAGCACATATCAAGCCGTATCCGGCGCAGGTGTGCAAGGTTATGCCGACCTTAAAAATGGTATAAATGGTGAACCACCTAAGAAATTTAATTATCCTATTTTTGGAAATTGCTTACCTCAAATTGACACGTTTTGCGACAACGGATATACTAAAGAGGAAATGAAAATGATAAGCGAAACTCGCAAAATTTTGCACGCTCCCGATATGCGCATTACTGCGACAACTGTTCGTGTGCCTGTTTTTCATAGCCACTGCGAAAGCATAAATCTTGAGTTTGAAAAACCATGTACGCTTGAAGGAGTGTTTGATTGTTTAAAAAATGCCCCCGGGCTTGTTGTTGAAGATGACATTAAAAATTCCAAATATCCTATGCCTATATATGCCGAAGACACCGACCCCGTCTATGTTGGGCGAATTCGCATTGACGAAAGTATCGAAAGCGGCGTAAATATTTGGTGTGTTGCTGATAATATTCGCAAAGGCGCAGCAACAAACGCAGTACAAATTGCTGAAATTATAATCAATCAAAATCTAATCTAACGAGGTGATTAAATGTCAATATTCAAAGGTTGCGCAACCGCGCTTGTAACACCATTTACCGCCGACGGCGTAGATTATGAAGCTTATGGTCGGCTAATTGATTTTCAAATTGCAAATGATATCGACGCATTAGTTGTCGCTGGGACAACTGGCGAGCCGTCGACTATGACTAAAGATGAGAAATTAGAAGTTATCCGTTTTGCAATTAAGCGTATAAATAGGCGAGTACCTGTGATTGTTGGCACTGGTGGAAACAATACTAGCGAAGTTATATTGCATAGTCAAGCAGTGGAAAAGCTTGGCGCAGACGCCCTTCTTATCGTCACGCCTTATTACAACAAATGTACCCAACGCGGGTTAATAGCGCATTACACCGCGATTGCAGAAAGCGTTTCTGCCCCTATAATTTGCTATAACGTTCCCGGACGTACAGGCGTAAATATTTTGCCACAGACTTTTGCTGAAATTGCAAAACTAAAAAACATTGTCGCCATAAAAGAAGCCTCTGGAAATATGGAGCAAATATCTGAAACAATTCGGCTGTCCGATGGTTTGGCCGATGTAATTTCTGGCGATGACGGCATAACTGTTCCAATAATGTCAGTTGGCGGAAGTGGAGTTATATCGGTCGCGTCGAATGTCGCGCCTAAATTTATGCACGATATGACCGTCGCATATTTAAACGGCGAAACTACAAAAGCAGGCAAAATGCAACTTCAAATATTGCCATTAGTAAAGGCTTTATTTAGCGAAGTTAATCCAATTCCAGTTAAGTATGGAGTATCGCTATTAGGCTTTGGAAGCAATATTTTGCGTCTACCGCTTATGCCAATAACAGATGAAAATGCCGCTATATTAAAACGCTTAATGTGTGAACTGAATTTATTAAAACAGCATAAATGATAGTTTAAAAGTTAAAACAGTTCAATTATCACTTTGTTTTGAATTGTAAGGAGATTATGACTAAACTAATTATAAATGGTATTGGTGGCAGAATAGGCCATTCAATTTATGACCAACTTTTAAAAAACAACAACTATACCGTTGTTGCAGGCGTGGACAAGCACTGCGATAAGAACTGCTTTGATATACCCGTCTATGACAGCATAACAGAAGTCACTGAGTTGGCTGATGTTATTATCGACTTTTCCGTTCCCGACGCTTTGAACGAACTTATTGACTATGCTGTAAAGCACAATATTAAGTTGGTCACCGCAACCACTGGACACTCAAATGAACAACTTGCTTCGCTTGAAAAAGCGGCGGAGAATATTGCAATATTTAAAGCAAGCAATATGTCGCTTGGCGTAAATATATTGATATCACTCGCTAAAGAAACCGCTGGTTTTTTAGGCTCCGATTACGATATTGAAATCATTGAACAACACCACAATAAAAAATACGACAGCCCTAGCGGCACTGCCCTATCTATTGCCGATGCAATAAATAGCGTTAGAAATAATCAATGCGAATACGTTTTTGGCCGTCACAATGAACATCTTCGTCGAAGCCCAACCGAAATAGGTATTCACTCAATTCGCGGGGGCAGCATAGTCGGCAAGCATGATGTTATGTACATCAGTTCGGGTGAAATTATCACTCTTTCACACGAATCGCAAAATAAAGAAGTTTTTGTTCAAGGAAGTTTGCGCGCTATCGAGTTTATTTTAGATAAACCATTTGGCCTTTATAATATGAATTCAATTATAGGCGCGGTTTACGCTGTCACTAACGTAACTGTCGAAAATGATATTACTTTAATTACAATTCCTAAAATTACCGCCACGTCTTTTGTCAATATGCTTGAAAAATTGGGCGCAAAACAAATTAATCTTGATATGATTTCACAAACTCTTAATCACGACGATACCGTATCTGTGTCGTTTACCCTTCCTGATAACTCAAATAATGTTGCCTATCAGGAATTGTTTACTTTGAACACAACTTATTTTTCAAAGGAAAATACATCAAAAATAACATCGGAAGGCGCTGGTATGGCGCATCAATGTGGCGTCGCCAAAGATGTTTTACAAATTTTAAATCGTTCAGGCGCCAGTATTTATTCCATTACAACAAGTGAAACTAAAATTAGTTGTTGTATAGATACAGCGTCTGTGCTACAAGCCGAGCAAGCATTAAAACAATATTATAAACTTTAATATGATATTAGAAGAAATTAATATAAACCAAATTAATGAATTTTGGGAAATGTTTAACCGTTATATGCACGAGGATATAATTCCGAATTGGTCACTCTGCGGAGGAGAACACACCGCAATGTCCGAATACTACTTTTCGGATACATATCACAATACGATTACTACATTATTTCAGTGCGACAAACAGCCTGTGAGAATTGGTTTTTATAAAGATGGCGACAAAGTGCTTGGATTTGCGATGTATGTTGTCTACAATTTAGAAGACTGTAAAGGTTTTATTATGGAATACTGTATCTTGCCAGAGTATCGAAACAAGGGTTTAGGTTCGTTAGCTTATCAAATACTTGAAAACGAAATCAAACGTTTACACGGCAAATTCATTGATTTAACTACTTCAAATGAAAATAATACTAGATTTTGGCATTCTCACGGATTTGAAAAAACAAATATAGCCGATAGCGATGGCGAATACTTTTTTAGAAAGTTGCTTTAAATATTTTATCGATATTGCGTCATCTATCTTTTATCGTTGTCATAAATAAGCCCAATTTGCCTACGACATTCGTCAATCATTTGTAACACTTCTATACTATCACGGTGTGTCATTTCATCGCTTTGAAGTTTCCCTTCTTTAATATCTGACGCTACCTTGTCAAACTCTGGCATATAAGTACAAATTTTTCGATATACCTCCCTTTCCGTGTTAGTAACCAGCGTCGCCTTAATTGCATTTGAAAAACTACCAACAACAATTTTCCCCGACTCCCCTTGTATTATAGCTTCCTTAGGACGCTTTCCGTCAATTCCACAATATAATTTACATAATGCGCCACTTTGATATGTCAATGTAATTTCATCGTGCGCGTCCACATCGCTTTCATTTATAAAACTTTCACATTCAATAACTGCCGCTTTCCCTAATAGCATTTGACAATACGCAATCGGGTATACGCCTACATCTAACAACGCTCCTCCTGCATATCTGTTTTCGCGTACACGCGGCGGCGTGAATTTTGTGTTTGCGTCAAATGAAAACGTTGCCGTTATGCCCGTTATTTTCCCAATTCGACCTGCCTCAATCCATTCAACCACTTTACGCGTTACGTGGTTATAACGCGTCCACATAGCCTCCGAAACATAAACCCGACCCTCATCTGCCACACGCAATAATTCAAGCAGCTCCTCGGTATTTACACATATCGCCTTTTCTATTAAAACAGGCTTCTTTAATTCCAAACACCTAATCGCTTGCACTGCGTGTACCGAATGTGGTGTCGCTATATAAACTCCATCAACACCATCTGCCGTAACTGCCTTTTGCAATGTATCGTATATGTCCCCGCCCGTAATTCGCGCCAAACTCTCGGCCGTCTTTTGATTGCGACTGTATATCGAAACTACTCGATGATTTTTACTTATGCGTAATTGCAATCCGCATATTTTAGCAATATTACCACTTCCAATTATAGCCCAACCAAATTTTTCATTTTTCATATTTTTCCTTCAACTACATCTTTAACGACATTATAAATTACTTAAACTTACTTTTCTTAAGCAAACGATACTTTTATTTTATGTTAATTACATTATCTCTATTGCTTATATACATGCTTTAAATTATTTAATATATCGCGATACTTTATATTTTAATCTTATTATTATATTTTTTATCTACATTTTTTTCACAATTTTGTTTTTCTATTACGCAATATTTTAACACAATCAACCATTATTTTAATTTCAAATAAATTCTAATTCAAACTATTAACTTAATGCTTATCTTTATTTCGCGCTAACATTTCATCTATTTGTATATTTGGATTAGTATATTTTGAAGTTCCGCCTACCTTTAGTTTACCAAAACTTATCGCGCTCTTAGGACACCATTGTATGCACGCAAAACAATACGCGCAACCATCTGCAAAATTTGGCTTACCACCTTTTATTTCTATACATTTTTTAGGACAAAGTTTAGCGCAAATTCCACAGCCATTGCAACTTGAAGATACTTCGCGCCTGTCTATTTTGTACACGCTCCTAAGCAATTTCCACATAACATTTCCGCCTAACTTGTTATATTTACTACTTATTGATTGCCTTTCTCGCTTATTAATTTGTTCCCTTATTTTATAAACTTCTTTTTCAGTAACCGACAATAATTCTGCCCGTTTTTCTTGCGATGTCTTAAAAACAATACAATTATCAGGCATTACAATTCTCGTCGCAAAGTCAAGCGCATTCCCCTTCTCTTTCAGCAAACCTTGCAGTTGCTTATAAGTATTCCCCTCGCCACCCCCACACGTCATCACAGCCCAAATATATTCCGACTTGAATTTCGATTTATTAATAAAATCCGCAACAATCTTTGGCAATAACCCACAATACACCGGGCTAATAAACCCAATTTCAGTGTCTATAAATTCGCTAGGTTCACACAATGCAATATTTTTAATTTCCTGTCCGCCAGCTAATGCCTTAGCGACATACAATGAATTGCCCGTACCACTAAAATAAAATATCATTTTAACCTCCTATATTATCTTAATTTTATCACTTACTAAGTCAAATTGCAACAGCCGTAAAAAAGTTATACTATATACTTGCAAAAATTTGATTAATATAGTATTATAAACTATCGTAAGCGAAAATAATGTGTAAACAAAAGGAAGTCACGCATGTCCCTGTTGATGTGGAGAGATGGCAGAGCGGCTGAATGCACACGATTCGAAATCGTGCGTCGACTAATAATTGACCTAGGGTTCAAATCCCTATCTCTCCGCCAGAAGCAAATAAAACGAACCCTGAAAATTCAGAGTTCGTTTTGTTTTTTACAAGAGATTATTTTGGAATATCTGTCAAGTTGAAATAACTCAATTATCACTTTCCCATTTTGACCAGCCTGCGACTGATGGAATTATAAAGTTATTGCTAAAAAGGTCAATATTTTCTAAATAAACCTGTCTAACCGCTGTTATATAGCTTTTAATTGTAGATGATTTGAAACCAATTGATTTAAGAAATTCCAGAAGCTCGTAAACGTGATTAACTGTAATCTGCTTTACTCTTGCGATGTTGTATCTTAAATCAACAAAGACAGCAAGTTTAACAAATGCACTATAATAGGTGCCACCTCTAATAGCACCCAGTTCTCCTGTAAATTCAGATAAAAGTTGATGTCCTTGAGAACCAATCAAACCAGCATTAAAAACTTTATCAAAAAAAACTTTTTCATCTACAACATTCATATATATAGTATAATCTTTTTCAATCAAAAAGTAAAGCTGCATGACGAGCAGACAGTTTGCCTAAAATTTTTGCCGTTTCGTTGTGGCCGTTGTAGCACAGATAAAAGCATAAGTCAACGGGAAAAACTGTTGCTGAAAACTTAATGAATTTAGAATTTGTAAAGCCCAATCGGTTGGTTAACTGGTTGGGCTTTTTTGTTGTGCTTTAAAATTGTTGTCTTATACATATGCAATATTTCTTCCTAAATTCATTTGATTTGGAAACTTCGTTTTCCATTTTCTTTACCTCCGAATATTTATTTTGCCTTTCGGCAGGGGCATCGAAGCACAGGACTATTTCGGATAAAGCTTTTTTAATGCGTAAGTCAACGGAAAAGAAAAAAGAATTGCATTGTTGTTTAAAAAATTGGCATAAAAAGGACCGAGCAATTTGCCTGATCATAGAGTTAAATATATTCAGTTTTAAGCGATTGTTTTTTCCGTTGACTAACGCAAGTTCTGTGCTACGATAAGCACCAACGAAAGGGAAAAAGTTTGGAGAGGCTATTGCTGAAATAAAATTGAAATAATCTCAGAATAAAAGCTATTTCACATTACTGAACAATCGCGTATTTCTTTCCTGCGGTTTGCTTTTCATTCTGTATCAGGTTCAATCAAGACTCTATTGCCTTTGTTATTAATTAGCGCAAGAGTGTTCCCATAGAATCTGCAGCAACGAGATATCGTATTATTTGATAAAGGAAGCAACCTGCTTCCAAGGTACTTAACTGTTCCATAGTTTTTGTCTTTCCTGCCAAAGATTCCTTCTTTGATATCGAAATAATGATAGTCACTTTTTTTCATACCACTCTCCCTTTTTAACTGAATCATAGAAGCTTGATAAACTCTTTTTTATTCTTTCATAATTTACGATTATTTTAATTTCAGTTCTTTTTCGCTTGTATCAATATAATTTTAAAAAGAACTCGATCTTTCGATCGGGTTCTTTATCAAAATTGAATCAATTCGCTTATGGGTAAACAAGATCGTGCATCTCAATACCATTCGATCCTCGTGTTACAGAAAGATGTTGCCCTTTTTCACACTTGTTTGGCGAACCCGCAGCACCGGCATTTCCTACGGAGCCTTTCTCTCCTCCCATTCCTGCAGTCCCATAACTTCCATGCTGATTACTTAAACTTCCGTAATTATCGATTAGATTTGTTACGGACATACCTTGATATCCTCCGTTTCCAGCGCGACCAGAATGCCCTCCGTCTCCGCCGCTTCCGCCACAATGGCAATCGCCGAAATCACTCCAGAACCAATGATCGTCTCCGCCGTTTCCGCCCCGACCGCCGTTTCCTCCGTTCCCGGCATTCCCGCCATTTCCGCTGCTTCCAGAAATACAAATTACTTTGTTATAGTCGCTTACATAATTCATTCCCTCTACAACTAAAGCATTTCC
The DNA here is from genome assembly GCA_036654095.1 of Clostridia bacterium. Classification (GTDB taxonomy): domain Bacteria; phylum Bacillota; class Clostridia; order Christensenellales; family CAG-917; genus JAVVSR01. Next base: position 5,300 of record JAVVSR010000008.1, on the reverse strand, counting down.
ACCATTGCCGCCAGCTCCTGCATCGCCGCCGTTTCCACCGTTGCTACCGTTGCCGCCGTTGGTAGCGCTAACACCACTAGCAGAATCTTTCCCTCTTGCGCCGTCAATTCCCTTGCCGCCGTTACCGCCGTTACCGCCGTTGCCTCCGTTTCCGCCCCTACAAGTTATTTTTGCAGAATTCACATTAAAATTACTATGCACCAACAAGCCAATACCACCATAATATCCGATAGAGCCATCCGTACCGCTTCCGCCTTTTGATCCAGTTGTCGCATCCGCACCGTCCGTTCCGTTACTACCGTTGCCGCCGTTGCCGCCTAAAACCGCTAAGTCCCCAGTATAATTTAGTATATCTAAAGAATAAAGATACATCCCGTTGGTTCCTTTATTAGAATTGCCTTCATTCGTGCCTTGAATTCTAATATTACTGGAACTTCCGTAGTTTTGGGTAAGTTCCAAATTATAGAAACGAATGACGAATTCTCCGTTACTTTGGAAAGAACTATTCCCCTCGTTATACCATTTAAGCGAAGTATTCGATCCATAAAAAACGCCGCTTTTGTCTGATATGACATTAAAGTTTTTCGTATATAATGTGAAGGAACTAACATTAGAGAATACGAATTTAATGTTATGCGTGACACCAGAGCTGCTCATTAAGAACAAAGCCCGCACATTTGCGCCAATATTGATTGTTTTATTCGATACAGAGCTTGCATCAACATATAGACGGGGGCTTTCGTTACCACTTAACTCCAATAAACTTCTCAACTCATTATTAAAGTTGACTCTGTTGGTATCCAATGAAAACAACTTATTGTCGATGCGTATTCTGACTGTGCTAAATATAACGCTTCCTTGGTTGAATATTAAAGCTCCCGCTAAATCAATTTTTTTCGATTTAGAATTTAGAATATTTTGTGTTCCTGCAAAAACAGTCGCATCCACATATTCATAGCCAACCAAAATTTCTCCGTTCATCACGGGTTTAAGTTCCATTTCTAAGTAATAATTATTAAAGACTGCAACGACTACATATGGAAAAACAAGAACTAGATTGATCTGGTATTCCTTGTCATCATCTTGCAAAATCATCACAGCATTATAAGAATTCGCTTCTACATTAAAGGTCAGGATATGGTTGTTTTGCGCATACTTATCGCCAGTAATTCTATAGCCAATCTGATGCGACGCGTGGCTAGCATCATCTAAAGACAAAGTATATGCAACTCCCATTCTTAACTCTATCGACGGACTATCCATATCTACATCTACCGAAAAATTGTTAAAATATACTCCGTTCAAGCGGTTCGGAATAAAAAGTTCTACACCTACATTACTTACGCCGGGACTCGAAATACAATAAATCGCAATCACATATGTCCCGTTTCCCAATTCGAATTCCCAATAATCATTTGCGATGCCTCCGGGTATGACATCAACGCGGGAAGAGGAATCTTTTTGAAACACATGCATGATGCAATCGACCGCTTTCACGATCTCTTTTGTCAACCGAAATGTTTGCACGCCTCTGTCATTTGTAAACTCAAATGTACTATCGTCGCCCGTTACAATATCGATTACAATCCTTTGTCCGAGGGTCAAATCAATTTTGTCTGCCGCGCTTTGGTTTTTGGTTTCCATAACCAATGTTGCAAAACCGGCACCTTCAACTTTTACATAATACTTTCCGGGCGCAAGCAATTTCGACATACCGTCTGAAATAATAAGGTTTAAATTCTTTACATCACTGCCATATTTCAGTTCGATCACAGATTCATTCGTTCTGTAGACATAAAACTTAAACTCATCTGTAGCAGAAACATCGAAGGTATAATAGCCTGCGCTGACATTTTGATATGTATAACTAGATAACATGGCCATATCCAAATCTATGATAATAGAATACTCTTGATTCACTTCTCCGTTCAAACGAACATAATAAGTTTCTCCTTCCGTCATATCGTGGCTGCTCGTCAAAATCAAATTGTGATCATAAATTTGATACGACAGCGAAGTTTCAAACCGGTAATGATAACTAAAATTCGGGATAAAGCGTACAAACACAAAACCGTTAGCTGATAAATTGCCGTTAGCGTTTTCCGTGGAATCGATTCCTATAGTAATTTCAGTCGTAGAACCCTCTAATTTGAAATAATAGTCGCTGTTACCACTGAAACAGTAAGTCCCGTTGAAAGGCTGAATCTGGAGTCCGTCATTTCCAAAAACACTAACCAGAGCGGTATCTGCACTAATGCGGTAGTTTGCTTTCGCTGTCGCATGAAAACGATAAAGGTAAGATCCGTTTGGTTTCGTGATCGTATGGTTCCCAAACAAAGCTTGCTCAGGGTTGTAATTTAATGTTAAACTAATGCTGTTTTTTCCAAGAACCGCATTCCCGACTTTTACAAAATAAATATCGTTTTCCTTCAATAAGAAGTCAAAGTTGTGTGTGAAAGCAGAATCGGAAAAATAAACTTCTTCCATGTTTTGGTCGTACAGATGTATGTTTATCGAATTGATCGCATGCGCAGAAATATTGACCCTACTTCCCACTTGTGGATTGATTTTATATATACAGTTATCTATAAAATCCGTTGTTTCGGCTTGTCCAGGTAAAAGCTGCTTGCTCGCAGATAACTGCAAATTCGCCGTCAATGTGTCCGCGTTGTCGTTTTTAATTGAAAAGTAATATTTAGTCGCATAATTTTTATAGTATGAACCGACCGCTTTCTGCTCATAAAATAAAAATAGCGGCGACGCAAGCGGTACTTCTTCATGAATTGCGAATTCAGCGTTTCGGGTTGAATCGAACGAATATGTAAAGGGATTTAATTCATCATAATGAAAAACAAAATATTCTGTCTCTCCTGGAGCTATGTCCACAGATTTCTGCTCTCCGATCTTAATTTCAGTCGGAGCAAACGCAACATAAATGTTATTTCGACTTATCGTGTTCGTCAAATTTTGTGTTGCAAACTGGAATATCTCACCTTTTTTCAAATTTACTTTTAATGTTTGATTCTTTCCATCTAATTTGTCGGCAATATTTCCTCTATCGGCATAAAAAATATTTTTTACATTTCCAAATGTTTCGAAAGTGTAGACGCCGTTTTGAGGCGCAATAAACTCTAAGTTCTGCTTCTTTCCGCTCAATGAGTATAATTCTTGTTCCCCTTCTGTTAAAGAAATTTTTTCTTCGGAACTTATATTGTATGTAGAATCCAACGATTGGACCGTTTTATAAGGAATGATTTCTGTTTCAATACTATTCACATCGCGTTCTTCTACGATATCAAATTTAATTTTTCCTTTAAAACTTGTGTCCCAAGGTGCTTTATTATTAGCAAAATTATAATAGAATGTACTTTGCGAAAAATGCGTGTTATCTTTTAATAATAAACCGTTTGCATTATTGGGCGTTTTCAATTCTCCTAAGTAATTTTTTAAAAGATTTCCATAATGTTTAATTTGTGCTTCGCTCAAAATGTGTAACATTGTAAAATCATGTTCATTTAAATTTGTGATCTCGTCACGAAAGTCTTTTTTTGTATCTTCTGAAAAATCTTTAGCTGCATTGATAAGATCTCCAACATCAAAGGCAAGCCCAATCAATTCTCCACCATTTGGTATATAACCAATACAGGTTCTAAATACTTCCGCAATAAAATCACCTTTCCCATGTTGTTTCGTTACGCCATTGAATTGATAACTCCCTCCAATAAAGTAACCGCCGTTATCTTTGTGAGCGTCATATCCTTCTTCACCGATATTTGGGTGGTTTTCATTGAATAAATGACCAGTGAAAGTAATGTCTTTTAAAAACAGCGTTTTAACATCAGAATATCGTTCATAGTATTTTTCTCTTTTGTATATTAGCCCGACCCCATCAGGAGTCACTTCCCGATAAATCAATGCCGCTTTTCCTGTATTACTGTTATAACAATATCTTTCGTAATAAATCGGTGCAATTTTTCTCGCTAAATGTCCCGCCATGCTTAAATTCCAAGTATTTTGGATTAAAAAAATAAAATATGTATCGCTTATCAAGTCGTAATCAAAATAGAATCCATAAGTTTTTCCTATGTATGTAAATTCTTCCTTTTTCTCTTTAAACAATTGCTCCGGCACAAAGCTTAATATTTGTTCATCCCAAAGTGTCGTATCTTCCACACTGATGTTAGGATGAAACCGTTCTTCAACATAATGTTTGTACTCTAAAACGCTTTGCCCATTATGCTCTAAATTTAATGTATAATCTTTACATAATTCAATTAAATTTGTTGTATTTTTATCACTTTGTGCATAGACAAAATTGATACTGGAAGAAACTGCAAGTATTCCTATTAAAACAATTATAATTACAAGACACATTCTAATGTATAAGGTATTTTTTAGATTTGTGGTTTTCATTTTTATTCTCCCTTCGTGAAAATTTTATTTGTTGTCAATATGTTTTTGCACTCAAATTTTTTCCACTTTCTTGATTTTCACATCCCATGTTGCGCTAGTTGGAATAAATTTATCGTAGTACTCTCGGCCTATGAAACTATCGAAAAATACACTAACACCATAACCCCCGACTTTCGTGGGCCAATATTTATTACCGACCGTCGACGGATCTTCCCCGGGATTGCTTGATGTTACACTAAAATGAATGCTCTCTTTTACCGGCTCAATTTCTTCTTCTGTTAAATATTCCCCTGTTGCTTTATTTTTAAATTTCGCTTGGATTAACGTTTCTCCTTTCATCTCGAATTCAAAATATGTATAACTATGACCAGATGCTATTTCTAGTTCTTCTCCTGTAAACGGGTTGATAAGCCAAATTTCAACATATATCGGTTTAGGTTTTTTTGTACAGCCACTAAATAAAAATAACATAGTGCATGATAAAATCAACACTAAAATCACTGCAACCAAACTTATTTTCTTTTTCATTTTTGCCTCCTATTATCAAGTATTATTTTTGCTACTGTGTCTTAGTTTTTTTAATTTTAAAACACTCACAATAAACACTTTAATTATATCATTGTAAGATTTTTTATGCAATAATAAATTTTCCTGAATATGTTTTTTTATACTAGCCTTATAACATAGAACAAAGCTTTTTTAATGCGAGCCCCGCTCGTATCAAGACTATGACATATTTTTATGGACACTTTTTTTCTTTATATGAATAATTTAATAGACTGCATATTTTTTAGGTATTTATAGAAAAAAGTTTCAAACATCTTCTTTATGCTTTTACTCCACCTCATTTATTTCCCCTTTCGTAGGTGCTAGTTTAGCACATTTAT
>JAVVSR010000007.1:49416-88688 GCA_036654095.1 Clostridia bacterium | reverse complement strand
AAACCTAAACCTAAACCTAAACCTAAACCTAAACCTAAACCTAAACCTAAACCTAAACACATTTAAAAAATAGTTTTTAGAGATATAAAATTAAACATTAAAAAACAACGAGACATCAATATTTTTTTGATGTCTCGTTGTTATAAACCTAAAATAGTAAATTAACTTTACTTGCCACAATCTTTTGTTGCTGAATTGCCACTAGTCTTTGTAGAGTTTGTAGCCTTTGATTTTTCACTTTTTGCGCCTGAAGTTTTATTACTTGCAGGTTTGCCTGTTTGAGACATTTTAGCCATAAACATTCTCCTTATCGTTTAATAATAATAGTGTTACCCGATAAAAAGATTTTATTCTAATTATTTATTTACAAGATTTAACAAATTTAATAAATATATGATTATTAAATAAATTTGTATTTGAATAAAAACAATTTGTATTTAATTTTTTAAAATAAGCTATCGCATTGATTATAGGCTAAGTTTGTTATAGTAAAAAATGAATTTGTATTTAAGATTTTTTAATCGTGTTAGAAAAAATAAATTAATTTAAATATTATAAAGTTCTAAATAGTTGTTCAAGTGATGTAATAATGTGTTATGAAATTTTGTATAATATAAGCATTTTAAAGGGCGCTAAATGCAAAATTAACATAACAAGCATCTACAATGCGATTAGCTTATAACATGCTTGCTATGTCTAAATTAGGTCAACCAAATATCTGGTTTATTATATTTTGAGTTTTCAAATTAATATCATTAAAATCCATAGCTGCGTTAAAATATTTTTCGATATTTAAATGCGTATCCCTTGCAAAATTTAATTCAGAAACTGCGCTATCAAAAAGAGTTGCGACAAAGTTATGATTACTTTCATTTTCTGATAATTTGGCCGTTAGATTGAAATTGTACAAGATATATGGCTCAATATTAGGATTATTGACTGAAACGGTCAACCCGTCTAATTCAATAGCTTCGGTAGTTTTAATATTGAATGGAGAAATATATTTGATATGATTAATTTTATGAAGGTTTAAATAATCTTCAAGTTGTTTAATTAATTTAAATGCAATGCAATCATACTCACAAAAAAGAACGATATTTTTAGTGTTAAGAAAGCAAGAATTATAATAATTAATATAACCTTTTTGTGTAATTGCACTTGCAAAAAGCCTACGTGATTGAGTAGTATTCGTTTGTGGAATAAATGAAATAATATCACTTAAAATACTGTCAAAATTTGAGCAACAAACTGATGAATTGATTTTGTCGTCAAGTATGCTTTGCAAGCAATTTGCGGACTTTAAGTAATTATATGCATTAGTAAAGTGTTGTTTTTTGCAGTTTGCAAGCTTAATTATTTCAATTTGATTAGATGATAATTCGTTATAGTTTGCCTTATCTAAAAGGTTTATAATATACTGATTAATGCCAGCCAATTCGGGTTCTAAACTGTGCGGACTGGTGCCATCTAAAATTGTCCAATTCAATGACGGAATGTACACGCCGTCAAGGGAGTCAACGTCACTTGAACAATGATAATATTCAACATCTTTATTGAGAGATATCGCCATTGAGCCGACCTTCTTCATTAAAGTGCTTTTGCCTGTTCCTGCGCCGCCTTTTAGAATTATTACCTTTGATATTTTGCACATATCCTTGAAACACCCGTAAAAACCATTTGGAGTGTTGCTGCCTAAAAACATATGCTTTTCCATATTGCCTCCTAAAAATTATTTTTTTGCGAAATACCTTATACACCGCAAATGCTACATTAACATAGTATGCAATTATAGGGGTAGATGTATGAAACGAGTATTTATTTTAGATAAAAGCGATAATCGAATTGAACGATTGGGAAGCCTTATGCAAATGCGAGGTCATAAGGTACTTAACGCCGACGCGCTTATTTCAGAGGATGAAAAAGCGATTTATATTTTTGCGCCAAATTATTTATTAAAAAGCCAAAAATTATCAAGTATCCCTAATAATAGTATAATATATTGTGGAAGGTCGGATTTTGATTACACGTTGGAAATTTCATCGCGAAACATTGACGTGTTTGAATATAGCAAGGACGAAGAATTTTCGATAAAAAATGCAGATTATACGGCTGAAGCTACTTTGTTTTTGATGTTAGGCTTAATGGACTATCAACTGGTTGATGCAAAAGTTTTAATAATAGGATTTGGGCGTTGTGGGCGAGCTATGTGCAAATATTTATACAACTTGCGCGCAAATTTAACAATAATGACCGATAAACCTTATGAGGCCATGTTGTTTGGCGCAGCAACATCATACGAAAATGAAAATTTTGGAAAATATGATGTAATAATTAATACCGCGCCAAGAAATGTGATTTCCGATTTGCAATTAGAAAAATTAAAAAAAGGTGTAATTGTTATTGATTTGGCGTCAAGTCCATATGGCCTTAATCATATAAAAGCTCGGGAGCTAGGTATTAACAGCGACATATATCCTGCATTGCCCGCTCGTTTTAGGGTTGAATCGGCAACGCGTGCAATATTTGATTTTATTTCAAAAACACAAGGAGAAAAATTATGAGTAAAAAACTGGGCTTTGCTATATCGGGTTCATTTTGCACGTTTCAAAATATACTTGTAGCAATGAGCGAACTTGTACAAGCGGGATACGAATTGATACCTATATTTTCATATATAGTTGCTGAAACGGATACGAGATTTTTTAAGGCGAAAGATTTTCGTTCAGAGGTGCGCCACATTACAGGAAGGGAGCCGATTGACAGTATAGTAGACGCAGAACCGTTAGGTACGCGTGATAAACTTGATTTAATGGTGGTTGCGCCTTGTACGGGAAATACTTTGTCAAAGATAGCGCACGGAATAACGGATACGCCAATAACGATGGCGGTGAAGGCGCATTTAAGAAATAACAGGCCAGTTTTGATATCATTGTCGTCAAATGACGCATTGGGCGCAAATGCTAAAAATCTTGGCACACTGCTTAACACAAAAAACATTTTCTTTGTGCCATTTGGTCAAGATAATCCTGAAGTAAAAACACGTTCGCTTATTGCCGATACTGTTCAGATTTTGCCAGCAATCGAGGCAGCCATGGAAGGGCGTCAGTTGCAGCCACTGTTTTGTAGATTATAACTGACAAAAATGATGTTTTTTTGTTAAGAAAGTCAAAATATACGTCATAATGGCTTTTGATAATTATACAATAATTTGCTCGGTGTTAGACGCACCGAGTTTTTTTATAATTAAATTTAAAGCATAAACGCGCAAAATTTATTAAGCGAAAACAAACATTTAACTTTAAATAGCTGACAAATTTTGCTCTCAAAATCATAATTTTTTATGCAAATATATTGTTTTTAATTGTGTTGGAAAGTTTTGGCAATTTGCACAACGAAACGATGTTTTAAACATTTTTTAAAGCATAAACGCAACTTTTTGTAGTAATATCGCCACAAAAAACAATCTTTATACTTTATAAATTAAATTATTAATATAATTAATATTGACACCACACATATACATATGTTATATTAAAAGGGAATAAAGGCTTGTATTATATAACTTTGGGCATTTTTTGCCCTTTTACTTAGCACAAGGTATAAGCCACGGAGGAAAAGATGACTAAAAAAATTAGCAAAATTTTAATTGTTATTGCGATGGTTTTATCGCTAGCAATGGTTTTTGCAGCTTGTAACCCGACTGATAGCGTTGTTGTTTCGTCTATTACGGTTAAGTCCATTCCGAATAACGTTGAAATAAAGGACTTTAACATCAGTAACGTCAAAATTAGCGTTACGGATAGCAACGGTAATGTAGTTGAGGTTGTGGGCGATTGGACGATGTTGTCCGATGAAGACAAAGCTAAACTTGCAACTGCGGGTACTCACGATTTAACATTTACATATGAGGGTAAAACTGCGGTTGTGTCTGTGACTCTTTTGCCTAATAAAGTGGCGCCTGTTGACCCTGACGTTAAAAAGGTAACGGTGAATTTTGTGTCAAATGGCGGTTCGGTCATTGACGCGGTTATAGCTGACGAGTTGGTCACAATATCTTCCGAGCCTATTCCGACTAAGGCTAATAAAAATTTTGCAGGTTGGTATACTGACAGAAACTTTACCTCTGAAAGGATTAGTTTTGAAACGGGCTATACAACTACAAAATCTGTTACGCTATATGCTCGCTGGGCAGACCAAATGGTTACGATTACATTTGATGGCAACGGCGGAGGCGCAGCTGTTGGCAATATTCCGACAGCGCAGCAAATTGTTAAGGGCGAGAGGATGAACTCAAGCACAAACCCGACTCGAGTTGGATATGACTTTTCGGGTTGGTACAAAACTGCAGCTTGCGCGGATGATGGCCGTATTGACAAGTTGACGACATCATTTTTAACCGACACAACCATTTATGCTAAGTGGTTGCCGGCAAGTTTTGATATGATATTCGGGCTTGAAAGCGGAAGTTTGCCTAACACATATGTGAAATTTGTAGAGGTTACCTCCGTACCTCAGTTATTTAACATTGAATATAGACCTTTTGCAAACGGCAGGTTTGTATTAGTCGATGGTTCGTATGTTATATTTGATAAAACTAAACATTTTTCGTTTGTTGAAAAAATTAACGGCGAATACGCGCTTATCGACGGCAAATATGTTTTGTATGATGCTGTTAAATATCCTAACTATAACGGGCTAAAATATGGAAAGGTTGAACCAACTCGTTATAACAGATATGAGGTTGCGAGTATTACTGGGACATTGGCTCGTCGTGATGACGGTGTTTTGATTCCATATCGTTATGACGCGACGTTCACTCAAAATGCAAATGGTTACTATACTCAAGTAGCCGACAGATACGTACCATATAATCCTCAAAGTCACGCAGGTAGTTCATTTGTTAGGTTTGACATTTCAGTCAAAGCCAATCCACTTGGCGAATACGCGCTTGTTGCAGGAGAAGTAAAGCCGCTTTTCGAGTCATCTTTTAAGTTTGGCGCAAATACATCATCTTGTATTACTCCTGTTAAAGCAGGGTTTAAGTTTTTAGGTTGGTTTGAACTTGGCACTTCCGAATTCTATGTGTTTGGCACAATGCCCGCAAGTAAAGTAACGTTGGTTGCTCAATGGGAAGTACTTGATTCCACATCTTTTTTAAGTTACGTTGAAGATGTTGACGGCCACTTAATTATAACTGGGGCAAATTCTAATTATCCAAAAGCCAACACCGCTACCTCGCTTACTGTACCGAGCATTATAAACAGTAAAATAGTTAAAGGTATCGCGGCTAATGCATTTAAAGGATTTACCGCATTAAAGACTCTTGTTTTAAGTGAAGGCTTAGAGTTTTTGGGCGATGGCGCATTTGCTGACAGCGCTCTTACGGCGGTAACAATAGCGCAAACAATTAACAGCATTGGAAAAGACGCTTTAGGAAAAGGGTATATATATGAGAAAGTTGGTGATTTTAACTTAAGATGTATTAACCCAATTACAAATGAGTATGCTGTTCTTGGCTACAATGGTGGCGAAAGCGTAGTGTTCCCTGCCGAGAAAAAGATTATTGAAATTGGTAGTGGCGCGTTTGAAGGCAAAACTATTTCAGCTATTGAAATACCCGCTACTGTAAAACGTATTTCGGCAAACGCATTTAACAACTGCGTATTCCGCGATAGGGCTAGGGTTACTGTCGCTAGCGGAAGTCAACTTGAGTTTATTGATGCCACAGCTTTTGCGGGAACTAGCATTAACGATATTAAGGGAGCAATTATTTTAGGCGATGTTTTTTATAAATATAATGGCACTGCTACTAACATCACTATCCCCGCTCACGTAAAATATTTATCATCGCGACTGTTTGAGTCTGTCGGCGACAAAACCACGTTCACTTTTGAAAACCAAAACAATATTATCGGTATCGGTGAAGACGTATTTACGACTGCTCAAGCAAAACTAATGGCTGGCGATAGCGATTGGTTTATTATAAATGGTATCTTAGTTAAATACTTAGGAAATGGTGGCATTATCTCTGTTCCAGAAACTGTTAGGGAAATCAATTCCAAAGCATTTTATAAGTTAGGTTCAAGCACGTATATCAAAATTATGCTGTTTAATGACTTTACATCTGGCGCGCAAACAAATACGTTGGTTTTAGGCGCAAAAGCATTTTATGGCCTAGCTAATATCAACTTTGTGTTTTATGATACTAAAGCGCCGACAATGCACTATACCGCGTTTTGCAATCCGTCGCTTGTTGGCTATACTCTGCTTGAGGGCGCAGGTATTTATTTGGTTGACCGCGCCGAGTTTGAAAATAATGCAACTTGGAAGCAAATCAAATCAAGATTTGTTGATTTTGGTGTTGAAAAGGTTGAACTTGATAACTCAGTCGAAGACAATTATGCCGTTGACGATACCATTGTTATTAACAATAAAAACATCATTGTTACAACTAATGACGGCAATACCTATATGGGCAATTCGGCAAAAATTAAAATTACAAACAATATTGATACAACAACATCAGTTGTGAGTTACCTTGCAACAGATGGCGTACGCTATGTAAAAGATGGCGCGAAGATGATTGCATATGTTCCAGCGCTGCACGGCGCTGTTGAAACTTTCTTTAAAACAACAGCCAACTTTAATGGAATGCCGTATTATTCGTCCGACAGCAATGGTTTATATGTAAATACGGCCGCAGCAGAAGCGCAGCCTGTTTATGCGATATATGACCGTACTTTGGCCGAGCATAAGGGCAAACCGTTGTTTATAATGGCTTATTTAAAAACCGCTAATTTTGAATTTTCATATATTGGCGCAAAAAAGCCAGCGACTAATGTTTTATTTACTTATTCGGTTGTTCCGTCAAAAACCATTGTTGCCAACGGCTTTAAAGAGGGCAATGAATATGAGTTGGGCGACTCGTTAAATGTTGACAATATCACCCTTGATATCGCTTATAAATTTAGCGCAACTGACACAAAAACCGTTAACGTAAAAGCGTTTGAATATATTGACGAACTCAACGCTACACCAGTACAGGCGGCTATAAAAGATAGGTATGTTTATGTAGGTACTCCTGCTACTTTCGTTAAGTACGACCCGATTGTTCATACCGATGCAACCTTGGTTAAGTACATTAAGATACAATATATTACAAATCCTGTTTTTGACGCAACTACTTTAAGCGCTACGAGGAAAGATGGTTCATTGACAATTCAGGACCATGCCGTTTTGCACGGCGATGGATTTATTTATAACTTCACCTATGGCGTTAAAGAGCTAACGCTTAAATCAATTCGTATTGACGATGTAGTTAAATTTGCGCCAAACGGTTTAAGTAAATCGTATGTCATTGGAGCAAAGATAGACTTGGCAAAATGTTTTGTAACCCTTGTTTATGAAAAGACGGAAAATGGTGTGCCTGTTGAATATTTAAGCTATATTTCTTTGAAAGATGCTGGCGATAAAATTACATTTACGCCTATTAATACGGCGGTTGCAGGTAGCTTTTCAACAACATTCGCTTATTCGAGCAAAACCGTTAAACTTGATTATCTCGTCGTTGAAAGCACCCCTCAAGAACACTTTGTATTTGCATTGATTGCAGGCACAACTAATGAAGCTGTTATTACGGGTATTAATCCTATTTTCTCAAATGACAAGACTTCTGTGTTTATTCCGTCATATGTATCAGTGCCAAATATTGGAAATTGCAAGGTTACTCGTATCGCTAAGGACGCATTTAATAAATCTCGAAATGTGACGGAAATTACTATTCCTGCTTCGGTAACTTCAATAGAGTCGGGCGCGTTTGCAGGCTCGTGCTTTGAGAAAATTATTTTAGGGTCGGGAAGCTTGCTTGATGTAATTCCTAATGGCGCATTTATGAACGCGCTTAAACTGAAAACTGTTGACTTTGGCACTGCCACTGTTACGAAAATCGGCGCGGAAGCTTTTAGAAATACAGGTATTGTTGGGTTTAGCGTTCCTACACAGGTTGTCGAGTTAGGCGCGTTAGCTTTTGCTGATAATAAATTGCTTAATAGCGTAACTTTGAATAATGTTGCTACTATTGGCGCGCATGCGTTTGAAAACTGTAAAGCACTCACAACGTTAAATATTACTAATACCGTAACATCAATTAAAGAAGGCGCATTTGCTAAATCGGGTTTAACTACCATTACATTACCTGCAAGTATTACCGCGCTTGAAAACAACTTGTTCCTCGAGGCTACGGCATTAGCTAGTGTAAATGTTGGCGCTATTACTGAAATCGGCGAAAGAGTATTTAAAAATTGCACAGCATTGACTACGGTTACCCCTAGTGATTTTACTAAATTAACCAAAATAAACGGTGAAGCATTTATGAACTGCGATAAGCTTAATATAGCTATTGAAAGTTTCACCGCAATAAAAGAAATTGCTTTTGCGGCATTTAAAAATTCGGGTTTAACAAGGATTTATATTCCGTCAAGCGTAACTACAATCGGCGCTGAAGCGTTTGTAAATTGTAGTTTGGCTAAATCAATTATAATTAATGCTACAAGCATAAATGGAGCAAATTCAGTTCCGTCGGCAATCTTTAATGAATGTAATTTGGTTGAATGGTTATATCTTAACCCTGCAATAGTTAATGTTGAGGTCGCTGCATTGGAAGGCTTAAATTCGTTAAAGGGCTTGTCTAGCGAGGTTGCTAGCTATGTTGCGCAAACAAAGGACCAATTTAGAGTAATTAAGGATAAGGCATTTTTAAATTGTAAATCTCTTGTAAACGTTGGCAATTTGAAAAATGTTACAACTATTGGAGCGTCGGCTTTTGAAAACTGTTCGGCACTTTCAGTGGCTGCTGACTTGTCGGCGCTTACCGACACTGGAGTAAAGGCCTTTGCAAACAGCGGCATTACAAGTATCACTTTTGGAGCAAAATTAAAGGTTATTGGCAATTATGTATTTGCAAATACAGCAATCACTACTGTTTCAATTCCCGCGACAATTACAGATATCGGCGAGGGAGCGTTTGCAAATTGCACTCAACTAACTAATATTGTAATTGCTGAAAATAACGCGCTTAAGGCGATTGGTATTAAAGCTTTCTTTGGTAACATCAACTTAACAACTTTGTCCATTGGATTAGGTCAGAAAAACGAAACCAAAAAAGCATATGTGACACCGCTTGCTATCGCCGCTTCAGCTTTTGAAAACTGCTCAAGTTTAGTTGATTTGTTTATTCCTGGTTCAGTTGGCACTATTGGCGATTACGCGTTTAGAAACTGCGGAAAACTTGCGACTGTAAATATTGGAGTTGCGGTCAACGCATATGTTTATATTAAGGAAGGCACGGGTTATATCCAAGTAGAACGTACGGTTTTAGCCGACAAAGATATGATTAAACCCGCTATTACCGCAATAGGAATTGGAGCTTTTGCCGATACGCCTAAATTAAACAAACTTTATATTGGCTGTACGACGGCTATGCCTACATTAGGAAAAGAGGCTTTTGATAAACACTTGGCAACATCTGCGTTCACTGTTGTTACTTTGAAAAATAAAGACGCGCTTGCCTTAGTTGAAGAATGGACAAGTAGAAAATGCACAATTACTCAGGAAGTTGAGGATTATACAGCTACTACGCCTAAGTACTTCTGGGAACAACCTACGCAACCATAAACTTAATTTATTGAAAAGGCTTCGACAATCGTCGAGGCCTTTTTTTTGTTAATTACTTGTAAATATTGCTTATGTGGGATATAATTAACCTTAAAGAGGTAGAAATTGGAAACAAAAATAAAACAAAACAATAAGTCTAAAATTAACAAGTGGATGTATTTTTGCGGAATACGTCTAGTTGTTTTCTATACGAAATTCAGGTTTAAATTTAAAATTGACAAATCCGAAATAAAAAAGTTGAAGGGTGCGCATTTAGTATTGGGCAATCACACGTCCTCGTATGATTTTGCGTTTTTTAGTGGCGGAATGATGCCTAAGCCATTAAACTTTGTTGTGGCTTACAATATGTTTTATCATAATGCTTACAGTAAATTGTTTCGTATGTATCACGCTATTCCCAAGCACCAATTTGCAAGCGACTTTCACTGCATAAAGGAAATTAAAAAAAATCTTGATAGTGGAATTAATGTTATGCTTTTCCCAGAGGGCAGGATTACTCCTGATGGAACTACTGGATATATCGCCCCGTCAATAGGCAAACTTGTCAAATGGTTGGGCTATCCAGTAATTATAGGTAAAACTAGCGGAGGTTACGTCTCAAGGCCAAAATGGGGCAAAAAACGTAGCGCGCCTGTAAAAATTAAAATGAAACAAATTTTATCGAAAGAAGATATTGCTAAAAGTTCGATTGAGGAAATTAACAATGTAATTTTTGATTGCTTGCAGTACAATGACAATGTTTCATTAATCGAAAGCGGTAAAAAAATAAAAGGGAACGCGCTTGCTGAAGGGCTTGAAAAATTGCTGTATAAATGTCCAAATTGCGGCGCTGAATTTTACAACAAAACATCGGGCAATGAATTGTGGTGTTCTAACTGTCTTAATAGGGTTGTTTATAATAAAAACAGTTTAATAACCGCAAAAGGCGGCGATAAAGTGTTTGATAGAGTTGACCTCTGGTTTGATTTTCAAAAGCAGGCAATAAAAAAAGAAATAGAAAATAGTCAATTTGAAATGAAAGACCAAGTAAATGTGTCAATTACAAACGACGAAACGCATTTGTTTGAAATTGTCGGTCAGGGCGAGTTGCGGCTTTCGTTTGTCGGGTTGAATTACACAGGCGAGTGTTGCGGAAAAAGCGTTGAGCTGACTTTCCCAATAGAAACAATGCCAACAGTTCCATATATAATTGGTAAAAGTCTTGATACAAATGACGGCGTAAAGGTTTATCGATTTAGCTTTTTAAACCGAATGCCAAGCGTAAAGTATGTGCTTGCCGTTGAGGAGCTTTATCGACAATCGGTTGAAACTAAGGCCAAATGATGTGACAAACTTCACTTTGCAGACATTATAATATTAAAATAAAGGCTACGGATTTCCGTAGCCTTTATTAATGAATAACTATATTAATTGTTTGAATAACTATATTTTATTGTTTGTATACTGTATTTATTGTTTGTATAACTGTATTTTATTGTTTGTATAACTATATTTTATTAATGAATAACTGTATTTATTGTTTTATCGCTAAAGTTAAAGCCATCCTATTGCTGCGCCTATAATTATTAAAATGAGGTCAACTCCAAAAATTATCCCAAGTGTTAAAAATTGCTTTTTACGTGAACTTAAATCGTGTACAATAAATGCCATCGTGAAGAACGGCAAATAGCCAATAAGCCAAATTAACCAAGGATTTTGCCTTGTCCACCAACTGTGCTCCCAAGTTAAAATGCCTGCGTAGTTCAAAAAACATTCAACAAGAACGGCGGCGGTAGTCATAACAACGGCTATTATAACACGATTATTGATACCGAATATCTTTTTCTTTTTATCTTCAGGCAACAGCATACACGAGCAAATTCCCATTATGAAAAACATAAACGAAATTTCAATATTGTATCCAATTAAAATTAGATAGGCCGTATTCCCCACTCCGACAGGCGTACCCCAAACGGGCGCAAATCCCGAGCCGAAACATACATATGAGTTCCACAATTCGTTAAATAAATCCATACCCCAAAGCGCGGCCGCTCCAAGAAGTACGTTCCAATTTTTCTTTTTTATTTCACACGAAATGATGTAAATAAAAATAAGCAAAATAGGAATGATGTACCATTGCAAAGTTTCTTGCGGATTGCGCAAAATCTTCAAAGCGCTTTCAGTATATTTTGAAAAAACGCAAAGTGCATTAAACAACATAATTTACCCTCCTAATAATATAATTAAATATAATAAACCAACTCAATAAATATAATTTTTAAATAAATATACACCATTAAAATAATACATTAAGTATAACACACCTCCTATAAAATGTAAATGATGATAAAAACAAAATTTAAGTAAAAATCGCACATCAAAAACTTATTTAAATAGATAATAGCTTAACTTATATTTTTTGTCTTATTTGATGTCGAAAAGTTAAAATCCGCAATAGGTTTTTTGTAATTGCTTTTTTAGATACAATATGATAAAATATGTTTACTTATTTGAAGTTTGAAATTAGAACTAAAAAAAATAGAATTGAAATAAAAATGTTTAATAAGGATTAATATGCTTGAATTAAAAAATGTGTCAAAAACCTACACAACAAAAAAAGGTGTCAATGTTAAAGCATTAGACGATGTAAGTATAAAGTTTGAAGAAACCGGCATGGTGTTTATATTGGGCAAGTCGGGCAGTGGAAAATCCACAATGCTTAATTTATTGGGTGGCCTTGATAAATATGACGAAGGCGAAATATTGATAAAGGGCAAGTCAAGCAAAGCGTTTACGCAATCGGAGTTTGACAGTTATCGAAACACATATGTTGGCTTTATTTTTCAGGAATACAATATTTTGCCAGAGTTTACCGTGGGCGCAAACATTGCGCTTGCAATGGAGTTACAGGGTAAAAAGGCTGATAATGAGTCGCTAAATAAACTGCTTGACGAAGTTGATTTAACTGGACACGCTAACCGCAAGCCTAACGAACTTTCGGGTGGACAAAAACAGAGAGTTGCGATTGCTCGCGCACTTATTAAGGAGCCTGAAATTATAATGGCCGACGAGCCGACGGGCGCGCTTGACAGCAAAACGGGCAAGCAGGTTTTTGAAACGCTACAAAAGTTGTCAAAAACGCGTCTTGTTATTATTGTATCGCACGATAGAGAGTTTGCCGAGTACTATGGCGACCGAGTTATTGAGATGTCTGACGGCAAAATTATAAGTGATATTATTAAGCATAAAGTTTCAGCCGAAAATAAAAGCGAAGGTGTAAGTATTGTCGATAATAGTATTATGCACATTAAAAAAGGCTATGAACTATCGGTATCTGATTTAAAGTTTATTAATGAGTTTTTGCAAAAAAGCGAAGATGATACTATCATTTCGACAGATAAAGCTTCTAATATTGATTTTAAAAAGTTAGCGCGCATTGATGACGAAGGAAATCGCGACGCATTTAAACCAACCGATGATGAAAACTTGCCGATAAAAGATTATGCTGAAAGTGAATTTAAATTAATTAAAAGTAAACTGCCAATTAAAAATGCTTTTAAAATTGGCGCAAGCAGTTTGAAAGTTAAACCAGTGAGGTTGTTCTTTACTATTTTATTGGCAGCTATTGCATTTGCAATGTTTGGGCTTGCCGACACTTTGGGCAGCTATGATAAAATTGCTTCGACGGTTAGCTCAATTATGGATAACAAAGTTAAATATGTTTCCATGGTTAAACAAAAACCTATAAGCACTTACAACGGTTATTACTTTATAGATACTACCCTTAACGATAGCGACATCGATAAACTTAATAAGGATTTAGAAGGCTTAAACTTTATACCTGTTATTTCGACGAGTAGTGGAAAGGGTGGCAGTCAATATAATATTTCAAACTTTAAAAACGAAAGTGATTTCCCTACACAATATCAAATTTCGTATTTTAATAAGGCAATAAACGGGTTCGCTACGGCGTCTGCGGAAGAAATTGACTTGTTGGGTTATAAGTTGCTTGGAAACAGCAAAATGCCCTCAACAGATACTGAAATTTTAATTACAAAATACACTTATTCGCACTATGAGTTCGCAGGGTGGAGAAACCCCGACGATATGACGGTTTCGGCAGATATCAAAAACGTAAATGATTTGATTGGCAAAAAAATTCTGACGCGTGGCTTCCGTGGCGATAAATCGTTTACAGTGTCGGGAGTTGTTGATACAGAGTTTGATGAAGCGCGATATGCAAAATTTAAAGATACGTCAAATGGTTCAATGCAAAATGATGTGTCAAGTATGTTATTAATGATGGAACTAAATACAGTATTAGTAAGTGGCCCGCATAGTATCGGGTTTGTTACTGAAAAATTTATTGAAAAAAATATCGACATGTCATATGTTAATTCGTATCTTCAGTATTCGGGGGATTATAGCGTAAATGCCGACTGGTTCGATGAAAACGGACAGGAAATTGGATTTTCAATGGATACTTTTGGCAATATCAAAAACGCAAATACGGATATAGTTTATCTGAATGGTAAAAATATGGATAATATGGGCGCAAATGATACTGTTGTTGATTTATTTACAGCAATAAATTTGTACAACGTTGCCAATAGTATAACAAAAATAGATTATATGGAGCTTTATAAAGACGAGGCATATAAGTTTGCGCTTGATACGTTAGCGGCTACTCCCGAACTTTTTGACGATTTTGCAAAGTTTATTAATGTAGAAAATGTTTCTCAAAATTATCTAAGAATTGCCGAAGAGTATGCCTACTTTATGAGTTTTAAATTGAATGAACCGAGTTCAAGTACGGATACGTATCCGAAAGCGGATTTTCATACAAAAGCTTTGCAAAATGTTTCGAACATTTTATCCGGCGCGAAAATTGCACCTGTGAATTTGTATGCCAACCAATACTACAAAGATGATGATAATTCCAAAAAACACGAAATGAATGTCGTAGGGTTTAAAATACCAAAAACATTTAGCCATACGCAACGTAATACTCAATTATATATCAACGATAAGGCCGTTGAGCTTTTGGGGATAAACTTTGAAATTGTAAATCCTTATGGTTTTGCGCTTGCGAAGATGCCAACAAGCCGCGCAGAGATTTTGAAAATTGTAAAATATGCCAATGGTGACCCCAAAACAAACAAAGAATTTTTTTCACTGAAAAACAGTGTTACTGAAATTGTTAATAACGTAAATGAACTCATTGTAACCTTGGCTGATGTTTTCAAGTACGTAGGGCTAGGTTTTGCAATTTTCGCGTCACTTCTTATGATGAATTTTATTACCACAAGCGTCAGCTATAAGAAACGTGAAATAGGTATTTTGAGGGCAGTCGGCGCAAGAAGTAGCGATGTATTTGGGATTTTCTTTAGTGAAAGTTTTATTATAGCGTGCATAAACGGAGCAGTTGCAATAGTGTTGTCGATTATAGGAATTGGCGCTTTAAATGGAGTTATTCGTAATAACTTTGGATTACCTTTAACTGTTTTAAACTTTGGATTTAGGCAGATACTTTTAATATTTGCAGTAAGCGTAGGCGTTTCATTTATATCTAGTTTGTTGCCTGTTACAAAAATTGCTCGCAAAAAGCCGATTGATAGTATAAACAACAAATAAACTAAAAACATTTCAGCGACATAAACGAAAGCAAGCGCGGAATGTAGATTGTGGGTAATTTAAAGCGACGCTACCGAAAGCAAGCGCGGAATGTAGATTGTGGGTAATTTAAAGCAATGCTACCGAAAGCAAGCGCGGAATGTAGATTGTGGGTAATTTAAAGCAATGCTACCGAAAGCAAGCGCGGAATATAGATTGCGAGTAATTTAAAGCGACGTTACCGAAAGCAAGCGCGGAATGTAGATTGTGAGTAATTTAAAGCAATGCTACCGAAAGCAAGCGCGAAATGTAGATTGTGGGTAATTTAAAGCGACGCTACCGAAAGCAAACGCGGAATGTAGATTGTGGGTAATTTAAAGCAATGCTACCGAAAGCAAGCGCGGAATGTGGTTATTGATAATTGACAAAAAATTAGTGAAATAAAAAGGAACCCCTAACAAATGGAAAAGGGGTTCTTTTTTTTAAAATTAATTGTTTAAATTATTTTTTTGCAACCTTCTTAACGGGTTTTTTTGACTGGTCTTTCTTTGGTTCATTTGCCTTAGCTTCAGCGGCAATGCGCGCCTTTTCAGCTATCCTTGCTTGCGCAATTTGCTTGTTTTCTTCAGCTATTGTTGCTTTCTGAACCGCTGCGGAACGTTTGTCTGCGCCTTTTTTTAACTTCTTAACTTTTTTAACTATTGTGATAACCGCGCTTAATAAAGAAAACGCGCAAGTAACAATGGTTATAATTACTTTAAATTTGTTTCCGCCGTTTGAAATAGTGTCAATAGCAAGAAGTATGGCGATTGATACATTAAAAAGAGCCATTACGCCTTCAATAAGCCCCATGGTGTTTTTGGTTGTCTTTACCGCATACTTCGTGTCGGTAACACTTTGCTTCGCCGCTTTATCGTTGCGGATATTTAACAAAATCGTTATGCAAAATGCGACGGCAAATATTATGATAAGCGGAAGTACTGCGTATTTTATCAACGGCGACGCGCCTTCAGCGTTAGACTTGTCGGTAAATGCAGCGATTGTTGACGTCAGGAAAAAACACATTGATATTATGCTAAACATTGTTGATGGCCGAATACCGGTAGAACGTTTTTCTTTTTTGCTCATAAAACACCTCATAATATAATTTTCTTAAATATTGCGTAACTAAGTTTAAACTTAATTACCAATATATTAGCATACTTTAAATGCAATTACTACTAAAACAGCAAACCTCTAAAGTATTCTAATAAATTTTTTTTAATATGACGATAAAATTTACAAAACTTAATATGATATTTAATTAATAAATAGTAGCGATATAAAATGTTTTTGTATGATGTAAGTTATTTTAATGATGTATAATATTTTATAAAGTTTTAGCGCGATATTTAAAAGTATAATTGTACGGCTGTATTGCTTTGTTTAAAGTGTTTCCCGATTGCAATAATTAAATTGACACCACTGCGCGTGAAGTAGTATAATTGATATAATCAAATAAAGGGAGTAATTGCTATGGATTTAAAAGAAAAATGTTCTGACATACGTGTTGATATTATGCGTTGCATAGGTTCAATCGGCGTCGGACACGTGGGCGGATGTCTGTCCATCGTAGAAATTTTGGTTTCCTTGTATTACAAACATATGAACATCAACCCTAAAGAGCCGAAGATGGAAGGTCGCGATAGGTTGATTTGCAGCAAGGGGCATGCAGGCCCAGCGGTTTATGCCGTACTTGCGGACAAGGGATATTTTCCAAAAGAGGAGTTGTTGACCTTAAATCAATCAAAGACAAATCTTCCCAGCCACTGCGATATGAATAAAACTGTTGGCATTGATATGACTACGGGTTCGTTGGGGCAGGGCTTTTCGTGCGCAGTAGGCGTAGCGTTGGGTTCAAAAATTAAACGCGAGGGCGCATATATTTATGCAATTATAGGTGACGGCGAGTCGCAGGAAGGCCAAATTTGGGAGGCTGCAATGTTTGCCGCTCAAAAAAAGCTTAACAATCTAATTGCATTTACCGACTACAATAAAATGCAAATCGACGGCACTGTTGCTGAGATAAACAATATTGCTCCGCTTGACAAAAAGTGGGAAAGTTTCGGGTGGAATGTTATCGTCATTGACGGCCACGACCTGAAGGCTATTGATAAAGCAATTTTAGATGCAAAAAAATCAGATAAACCTACAATGATTGTTGCAAATACCATAAAAGGTAAGGGCGTTTCATTTGTTGAGGCAAAAGGCGTGGGCAATCACAATATGCCTATCACGGCTGAACAAGTAGCTGTTGCGACTGCTGAGCAGGGGAGGTAAATTATGGCTGAAATGAGAGTTGTTTTGAAAGAATGGTTGCAACAAGCTATGGCTGCTGACGACCGTATAATGGTTATTGATGCCGACCTAGCTAAAGCAAGCGGTACTCACGGCTTACGCGAAATTTATCCCGAACGAGCTATTGATGTAGGTATAGCTGAAGCTAATATGACTTCGGTAGCGGCGGGGTTATCAAGTTATGGTTTTGTTCCGTTTATTACATCATTTGCGCCGTTTGTTACAAGGCGTATTTGTGACCAACTTATGCTATCGGTTGCGTACGCGCAGCAAAATGTGAAAATTGTAGGTACCGACCCCGGCATTACGGCGGAACTTAACGGTGGCACGCATATGGGCAATGAGGATATTAGCGTTATTCGCGGTATTCCTAATATTGTGATATTTGAGCCTGTTGACACCATACAGTTGGCGGCGGCTTTGCCTCAAATTGTTAAGCATTATGGCCCTGTTTATATTCGATTGTTTAGAAAGGCTATCGCTGATGTGTTTACCGCAAATGACTATAAATTTGATTTATTTAAAGCCGATACCATTAAACAGGGAAAAGACGTTTCAATTTTTGCGTCAGGCATTATGGTTCAGGAAAGTTTGGCAGCCATTAAGCTTTTGGAAGCAGAGGGTATTGACGCCGAACTTATAAACATTCATACAATTAAGCCTATTGATGCAGAAGCGATTATTAATTCTGCAAAGAAAACGGGTTGTGTAGTTACTGCTGAAAATCATAATATAATTGGCGGCCTTAAAAGCGCGGTAAGTGAAGTTTTGTCAGAAAATTATCCTGTGCCTGTTAGGTCAATAGGCATATTAGATAGGTTTGGCGAGGTTGGGAAGTTGCCGTATTTAATGAAAGAGTTTAAAATGACAGCAGAGGATATTGCCAATAAGGCAAAGGAAGTTGTGGCATTAAAAAAACAAAAGTAAATAATGTAATATAGTTGAAAACATACAAAACATTCGTGCAAACGAATGTTTTGTTTTACGTTGCGATATTGTTAAATACGCTTTATTTATAAAAATATTTATGTTATAATTAATACAAAGGTGCGTGTATGGATGAGTTTATTCGAGCTGAAAATTTAATTGGCAAACAAGGTCAAAAAAAGCTGTGTGAAGCTAAGGTTGCGGTTTTTGGCCTAGGTGGAGTAGGCTCGTATGTTGCCGAAGCTTTGGCGCGCGCGGGTATAGGCGAAATTTTGCTTGTTGACGGCGATGTCATTGCGTTAAGCAACATCAACCGTCAGTTAATCGCGCTACATTCAACGGTGGGCAAAAGTAAAGTTTCGATAATGGAAGCGCGCATTCTTGACATTAATCCAAATGCTCGTGTTGTGGCAAAACAGCTGTTTTATGCGCAAGATAACTGCGATAAAGTTGATGTTTCGGGGTTAGACTATGTTGTTGACGCGATTGACACCGTAAGTTCAAAACTATGTCTAATTGAAAATTGCAAACAAAAATCCGTTTCGATAATTTCCGCGATGGGCGCTGGCAATAAACTTGACCCAACAGCTTTTAAGGTTGCTGATATTTATAAAACTAAGGAATGTCCGCTTGCGCGTGTTATGCGTAGGGAGCTTAAATCGCGAAATATAACAGCTTTAAAGGTTGTTTATTCAGAGGAAAAACCACACGCAAATTTATTTCCGCATACTGAAACGGATACAATATTAAAACAACAAACTCCATCTAGTGTTTCGTTTGTTCCCCCTGTTATGGGCATGATAATTGCGGGAGAGGTTATAAAAGATATTTTAGCAAATACAAAAATATGATGTAAAATTAAATTGTTTGAATGGTTATATAATTAGTATAAAATTACAATTACAGCGATTGTTAGGCCAATGCGAAATAAAAGTTTGAAATATGAAATATAATATAAGAAATATTCAATTAATCATAATGTTTATGTGAACAAAGTTTTTAAAATTCGGGGTATGTGAAAAGCGTCAAACTATCGTATGTTAATGCGGTTGATATAAAAAAATAGTTATCGTGTTTGTGTTAAATAAAATAAATATGGCGGTGTGTTAAAATGGTAAATAAAGCAGTTATTTTGGCAGGTGGACGAGGGACTAGGTTTTTGCCGTACACAAAGGCATGTCCGAAAGAGATGTTCGCTTTATCTGACAAGCCTGTGTTGCACTACATTGTAGACGAGGTGGTTAGGGCTGGAATTAAAGATATCTTAATTATAATAAGCCCCGAAAAGGAACTTATAAAAAAATATTTTTCGCACGATGAAAGATTAAATAATTTTTTAATCAGCAACAAAAAAGATGTCGAACTAGAAAAAGTTCTTGCTGTTGAAAATATGGCTAATATTACATTTGCCGTACAGACGATTGCAAAAGGTTCGGGCGATGCTTTGCTTATGGCTGAAAAGTTTGCCAATGGCGAGGCCTTGGCTGTTTTGAACGCTGATGACGTTATGCGTACAGCAAAGGATTTGCCAGTTGTTTTAAAGCAAATTGTTGATTGTTATTCGAGGCACAATACTTCGGTTTTGGCAGTACAGGAAGTGCCGCCTGAAATTGTAGTGAAGTGCGGCGCGATAAGTATTGTCGAACAAAATGGTCGCGATATTAAAATTGATAAGGTTGTAGAAAAACCAAAACTTGAAGATGCTCCAAGCCATTATGTTACGTTGGGTAGATATGTAGTTTCGCCCGATTATTTTAGTGTATTAAAGCGAACTCCACTTGCCAAAAATGGCGAACTTAACTTGACGGACGCGTTAAATATTATGGCGATTGAAAATGGTTTATACGCTTACTTGTTTGAAGGCAAGCGTTATGATATGGGCAACAAACTAGGCTGTTTTGAAGCAATGGTTGACTTTGCGCTTTCTGACGAGGAAACGGGCGATGGCGCAATGGAGATACTTAAAAGTGTTTTAAATGAGGTGTAGTATGCGAAAGGTTTTAGTGACTGGCGGCTGCGGATATATTGGAAGCCACACTGTTGTTGAACTTATGGAATGTGGTTATACCGTTGTAGTGGCCGATAATTTATCTAACAGTAAAGAAGCGGTATTGGATAGGATTAACACTATTGTAGGCGCTAAGCCGATGTTTTATTGTATTGACCTGTGCGATGTAGATGCGCTACGCGATATTTTTGCGAAAGAAAATTTTACTGATATTATTCATTTCGCCGGATTTAAAGCGGTTGGAGAAAGCGTACATTATCCGCTTAAGTACTATCAAAACAACTTAATGTCGACATTAAATTTAATTCGTTGCGCTAAAGAATTTGCAGTAAAAAATATTGTTTTTTCATCAAGCGCGACAGTTTACGGGTTGCCAAAGTCTGTGCCTATTACCGAAGATTTTCCGCTATCGGCAACAAATCCATATGGACAAACAAAGTTGATGATTGAGCAAATATTTAAAGATTTTTGTCACAGCGATAAATCATTTAATGTTGCTTTATTAAGATATTTTAACCCTGTTGGCGCACACGAAAGCGGACTTATTGGCGAAGACCCGAATGGTATCCCAAATAATCTTGTGCCGTACATTACTCAAGTGGCAATAGGTAGGCTTGACGAAGTTAGGGTTTTTGGGAACGACTATCCCACTCGTGATGGCACTGGTGTGCGTGATTATATTCACGTTGTGGACTTGGCCAAGGGACACATTGCGGCATTGCGCAAATTGCAATCGGAATGTGGTTTGGTTGTATATAACTTAGGGACAGGCCACGGTTATAGCGTTTTGGAAGTTATTAGCGAAATGGCGCGAGCTGTTGGCAGGTCGATTAAATACAGGATTGTCGAAAGAAGAGAGGGCGATGTTGCCGAATGTTATGCTGATTGTTCTTTAGCTAAAAACGAATTAGGTTGGAAAAGCAAACTTGACCTTAGACGTATGGCCGAGGATAGTTGGCGTTGGCAAAGTAAAAATCCTTATGGACTAAAATAAGGTATTTTATTTTAATATGAAATTTTAGCAATCGTTATCTAAATTAGGCTGAAAGACTAGCCTTTGGCCGTATAATGACTTTATTATATTGCCAATTTTTTTGTGAGGTGCTTATGAAAATAATGTTAGCGACAGATATTCACGGGTCAAAATATTTTGCCGAAAAACTATTGCAGTTATTTATAGAAGAAAAACCCGATAAATTGGTAATATTGGGTGATTTGTATTACCACGGCCCGCGCAATCCGTTACCTAGGGAATACGCGCCGATTGAAGTAGCTAATCTTTTGAATTCAATAAAGGATAAACTTATTGTAATTAAAGGCAACTGCGACAGTGAAGTTGACGAAATGGTTTCGGAGTTTAATTTTTTAAATTCGGCAATTTTATCTGTTGGAGGACGAAAAGTTTTTTTGACACACGGACATAAGTTCAATAAGGATACTTTGCCTGAATTAAAAAAAGATGACATCTTATTTTATGGACACTTTCATAAAAATGAACTTGTAGTTGTTAATGGAGTAATTGCTGTTTGTATTGCTTCTATATCAATGCCGAAGCAAGGCGAGCAATCGGCTTATGCAATTTTGACCGACAAAGGAATTGAAATTAAAAATCTTGAAAAGGAAGTCTTTATTGATTATATATTTTAAATAAGTACTATATATATAATACTAATAATATTTTTAAATCCAATAATGTTTTTATTTAGTAGCGAAACAAACCAATTAACATATTTTTAAATCCAATAATGTTTTTATTTAGTAGCAAAACAAACCAATTAACATATTTTTAGTATAAAGAAAATTTTTTTCAACAATACAAACTAAAATTTAATACGCATAATTGTATAAAATATTGAATAATTTGTATAAAATTAGCTAATATGCAATAATTGTTGAAAAAAATTAAAAAATATTGAATAAATATACATAAAACGCTTGCCAACATAAATTTATTATGCTAATATAACCTCATAAAACAAAAAAATATTTTTAAAGAGGTATTATAATGAAAAAATTTATTTCAATTATGTTGGTTTTAGCGCTTTCTGTTACTTGCTTAGTTTCGTTCGTCGCTTGCAAGCAGGGCGATAAAGATAGTGTTAAGGTTATTGCTGTTCCTTTGACAGTAGAGGAATACGCATATGGCGTAAATAAAAATGACCCTCAACTTCTCGCTGATGTAAACACTGCTTTGGCTAAGTTCAAAACTAATGGCGTTATGGATGGTATAATGGCTAAATATTTTGGCGATAAAGGCAATACCATTGGTGGTATTGAAAGCAAAGTATATGATTCAAAGAAAAGCCAATTAGTTATTGCAACTAACGCGCAGTTCCCTCCGTTTGAATATAAATTAGGAAACAAATTCGTTGGCGTTGATATGGAAGTTGGCAAAGCTCTCGCAGATGAACTCGGTATGGAATTTGTTGTCAGCGACATGGACTTTAACTCGGTTGTTCCATCAGTTGGGGTGAACGGCGTGGACATGGCTATGGCGGCTTTAACTATAAATGACGAGCGTAAAGCAAGTGTAAACTTCAGCTCATCATATTACAACGCTTCACAGATGATTATCGTTAAAGCAGGCGACACAACTTTTGACGGGCTTACCACTGTTGCTGAAATCGAAGCCAAACTTAAAACTTTAAAAGATAAGAAAGCAGGTTTTCAAAGTGGCACTACTGCCGAGTTCTATATTAAGGGCGATGCTGGTTGGGGTTTTGCAGGCTTTAGCAATATAAAACCTATGGGCTATGACAGTGGCGCTCTTGCAGTACAGGATATGATTAACGGAAATATCGACTTAATTATTATCGACGAGCAACCTGCAAAAAATATCGCAAAATCATTTAACGCATAAAGGAAGATAAAAGTGAATTCTCGTGTTTGGCAAATATTTTATGACTCATTAATTACATACGGCGGTTACAAAGACGTGCTACTAGGCTTGAAAAATACAATGCTTATAGCCGTCTTTGGCTTAGCTATCGGTATCGTTATTGGTACAATTATTGCAATATCAAAGGTGGTTCCGCAATATAAGCCTATCGTCAGGATATGGTCAAAAATCAATAGCGCATACGTAAGCCTTTTTAGAGGCACTCCAATACTTGTTCAACTTTTGGTAATTAATTTTGTTTTGTTTCCCGCTCTAAATATACAGGGCGTAGATAAACTTTTAATTGCAATCGTTGCATTCGGCTTGAACAGCGGAGCATATGTTTCGGAAATTATGCGCGCAGGTATTCAGTCGGTTGACAAGGGACAGCTCGAGGCGGGTCGCTCTCTTGGGATGAGTTACGTCCGCACTATGTGGAACATCGTTATTCCGCAGGCGATAAAAAATATCTTGCCTACACTGGGCAATGAGTTTATTTCTTTAATTAAGGAAACGTCTGTTGTAAGTTTTATCGCAGTTGTCGATATTACTAAAGCGTTTAAGTCAATCGCTGATAGTACTTATCAATATATTATTCCATACCTCGCGCTTGCGTTAGTGTATTTGGTAATCGTAATATTGTTTTCAATGTTGGTAAAGGCTATGGAAAGGAGGCTATGTAAAAGTGATAAGCGTAATTAATTTAACAAAAAAATTCGGCGATTTGCTTGTTCTTGACAACATAACCGAAACAATAAATGAAGGCGAAAAGGTTGTTATTATTGGGCCGTCAGGAAGCGGTAAAAGCACTTTTTTAAGATGTTTAAACGTTTTAGAGGACCCTACTTCAGGCAATGTTATGTTTGAAGGCGTTGACTTGACAGATATGAAAGTCAATATTAATAAACATCGTAGAGATATGGGCATGGTGTTTCAGCAATTTAACTTGTTTCCTAATTTGACGGTTTTGCAAAATATTATGCTTGCGCCCGTTAAGACGGGGCTTATGAGCAAAGATGCTGCCAAACTTTGCGCTATGAAGTATCTTGAGCGTATTGGGCTTTCCGATAAAGCCAACTGCTTCCCAGCGACGCTTTCAGGTGGACAAAAACAACGTATCGCTATTGTGCGCGCGCTTGCGATGAACCCGAAAGTTATGCTTTTTGATGAGCCTACTTCCGCGCTTGACCCCGAAATGGTCGGCGAAGTGTTGGCTGTAATTAAGGAACTTGCTAACGAAGGCATGACGATGGTCATTGTAACTCACGAAATGGGCTTTGCTAAAGAAGTCGCGACGCGAGTATTGTTTATGGACGAGGGCAAAATTATTGAACAAAATACCCCTAAAGATTTTTTTGACAATCCGCAAAATCCGCGCACGCAAGAGTTTTTACGTAAAGTTTTATAAATCAACATAATTTTAGTTTTAAGGTTGAGCATAGCGCTCAACCTTTTGTTTTGCATATAAATTGACTAAGCATTGGAAGTGTGGTAAAATATTATCATTATGAAATTAAATGCGACAAAAAAACTACTTATTAAATTAATTACGATAGCCATTGTATTGTCGCTATTTGTTACTTGCGCGCCAATTTTTGGTAACTCAGGCGAAAATGCTTACGCTGCTATTAAAGAACAATTTAATTATGACAAACAATGGTTTGCAAAATCAAATTATTTAGATTATGAGGGTACTTTAGCAACGCTAAAACAACAAAATATAGTTTCTCGGCCAGAGTACTATCGAGAAAATCCTATTGTGATAGCGGTTATCGACACCGGTATTTGGCTTAGTCACCCCGTTTTTGAGGGGCTTTTATATGAAAATAAAGCCGAAAAGAATGGAGTTAAAGGCAAAGACGACGACGGAAATAAATATATTGATGATGTTTGTGGTTGGGACTTTGTCGCAGGGGACAGCAATCCAAGTGACGAATGTGACGTCGCAGGCTCGTTAGCTAGCCACGGAACACACGTAGCCGGGACAATCGCGCAGGCTATTATTGCATATGGACTTCAAGATTATATTAAAATTTTGCCTATTCGCGCAGGCAGTCGTTCGGCATCGTTTATGCCGGCCGATACCATTTCGGCAATCGGATATGCAACTAATTTGGGCGCTAACATTATTAATATGTCTTTCGGCAAAATTAAAAGCGCGGACTGGAAAGAGGGTACTCAGCTTCATAGCGCAATTAAGTCTGTTTCTGACAAAGGCGTTTTGCTCTTTGCCGCCGCGGGTAACTCGGGCGATTATAGCTTAACTACGGGCGGCTTCTATCCCGCTGCGTTCAACGAGGTTTATGGAGTTATGGCCTATGATACTGTCGGCCAACTTCGAACTAGCTCAAACTATGGCAAAAAATATGACTTTGTTGCCCCGGGAGAAGATATTTACAGCGCAATGCGTAACGACTTGTATGATTATAAAAATGGTACGAGTATGGCGTGTCCGATGGTATCGTTGATGTCGGCAGTGCTTATGCTTAAATTTAATAGCGAAGTTGATATCGTTCGCGAAGTGCTTGAACGCTATTCGGCCGATACCATTGAAAAGGTTATTACTAGTAGCGGCGATACTACTGTAACCGAAAGTTATAGGTTAGCTTCGCTTAAACAAATGCTTGAATATAGAGTTCCAATTTATCGCGTAAACATTGAAAAAACTTTCGGCGAAAATGCGCAAACTCTAGGAAAAACACAACTTACAAAATTTGTTGGCACAATTTACGACTTTAATAATGCGGCTATTCCTGAAAATGATGAGGCTTATAATGATATTGTTTGGTCAGCGGTTAAAAAAGTAGGCACTAAAAAAATTGAAGTAGCAAGCGGAATTGGCCATCTTTTTGAATTTAAACCAAGCGAAGTAGGCGACTATGAAGTTTATTTTAAAGCTAAAAGCACAAATAAGGCAAGCGAAATTATTAAATTAGAGGTCAACTATGCAACTCTTAGAGAAACAGGGTTTAGCGTTTCGTTAAATGTCGACAAACCGCAAACGGGAAAGCAAAATATATTTACTTTAAATGAATATAAAAATCTTAATCCTAATAGCGCGCCTGCAATATATTGGTATGTCAATGGCGAGCAAGTGCCGACGGCAATGTTTGATACTTTTGTATTTGTTCCAGAAAAACTGGGGAAGTATAATATTGTATGTAAAATTGCAAATGATGAAACAATAGCTAATTTTAATGTGTATGTGCAACCTAGCATAGATGAAATTGCTAAAATTATTGTATATATAGTAGTCGGTTTTGCAAATGTGGCAGCTGTGCTTTTAATTATACTCTCTATTAAACGACAATTTGAAGATAAACAAAAAAAATAGCAGAAAATCGGTGTATAAATAGAGGATTTAGCCAAGTGAATTAATGAATTTAAACAAGCGTTTAATAGTTAGCTGAGGTTTACTTTTTTTAATTAACAAACATAAAAATTAAATGCAAGTTGTATTTAATACTAATATAAAACACTCAAAACAAAGGCGCGCTTAAACTAAGCGCGCCTTTTAAATAAAAATACAAAATTTACTGGTTTTTTGAAAAACTATCAATAAGGTTTTTAGAGTATAAATCTAAAAATGTTTTAATGATATCCATAATATCGTCGTAACGTTCTTGTGATTTAATTAAAAAAGGGTCGGGAATTTTTAGCGATTTGCCAATAGCCGCTTCCGAAAGAGTAATAAATTTTTTGCGATATTTTCGTGGAGTCAAAATTTTATGGATTGCGCTCATGCCGATAATAACATCAGCATCTTCAAACCTAGGCAAGACTTGTGATTTATAACACGGCTTGTGTAAAATAACATCGTCACGATTAAACCCTTCATTGACAAGAGCGGTTACTGTTTTATCAAAAATCACCTTGCTGTTGTTAAAAACGGCAGCAGAAGTGACGCTTGTTATATTTTTTTTAAGGATTTCATTATTGTCGACAATGCGTTTAAATATAAATTCGGCATATGGACTGCGACAGATATTTGAAGAACAGACAAACAAAATTTTCATTATGACCTCGATACTTTAGCTAACAGCAGTGTACTTTATTTTTCAAATAAAGTAAAGTGTTTTAGCATTTCTATTGATAAAACCGTTTATATGGACTATAATAAAGGAGGTTTACAAAAGCGTAGCGAAGCTACATTTGATGTAAACCGACGTCCATTGGGCAAGGAGTCGCCACCGTAGGTGTAGGCGAACGAGTAGATATTTTTAAAAAAAATATCGCGACTCCTAAATGACTATAATAAAGGAGGTTTACAAAAGCGTAGCGAAGCTACATTTGATGTAAACCGACGTCCATTGGGCAAGGAGTCGCCACCGCAGGTGTAGGCGAACGAGTAGATATTAAACTAAATATAATGAAATTAAAATAATTTTAAATAAAAGGACATTAATGAAAACTGTATTGATAACTGGCGCATCAAGGGGAATTGGCGCAGAAATAGCTACAAAACTTGCAGAAGAAGGTTTTAACATAATTGTAAACTACAATAAAAGCGAAAATGAAGCAAAAATGCTTGTAGCAAAGCTTAAAAGCATAACTGGCGCGCTAGCTTGTAAAGCAGATGTTTCAAAGCCTGACGAGGTGTTGAATATGATTGTCACTGCGACACAGCGGTTTGGCAATATTAATTATGTTGTAAATAATGCGGGTATTGCTTGGACAGGCTTGTTTACAGATATGTCAAGCAGTCAATGTGACAGTTTAATTGACACAAATATTAAAGGGGTTATAAATGTGACTAAGGCGTTGCTGCCTAATATGATTGATGAAAAGTTTGGCGCGATTGTAAATATTTCATCTATTTGGGGCGTTGAAGGCGCATCGTGCGAAGTTGTTTATTCGGCAACAAAGTCAGCTATTATTGGATTTACAAAAGCATTATCAAAGGAGGTAGCTCCTTCGGGGATAAGGGTAAACTGTATATGTCCGGGAGTTGTTGAAACGGATATGCTAAGCAATTTATCTAAACAAGATAAACTTTCGCTTGCTCAGGATACTCCCTTGCAACGCCTTGGGTCGCCGCGTGACATTGCAAATGCGGTTTCATTTTTGTTGTCAAAAGACAGTAGCTTTATAACAGGACAAAGTTTAGTCGTCGACGGAGGCTTGCTTTAATTACGAAATCAAAATTGTTGATTGTATGTGGCGCACTTTTAGGCGGATAAAGAAAATTATTTGATGAAGTATCCGCAAACATTAGTGTAAATAATTGTACAGATACTTGATATGGAATACAAATTGAAGTTTAGATAATGTTAAAGCATAAGGAAATGGCAAATCATGAACGAGATTATTAAACATAAATTAAAGGAACTACCTACAACTAGCGGCGTATATCTTATGCAGAACAGCGCTGGTGAAATTATTTATGTCGGAAAGGCGATTAATCTCAAAAATAGAGTGACTCAATATTTTCATTCGTCGGGCAATAAAACAGAAAAATGTATTCAACTTGTAAAAAACATTGTAGATTTTAGATATATTTTGACGGCAAATGAAGTTGACGCATTGGTACTTGAAAATAACTTAATAAAGAAATATGTCCCTAAATATAATATATTGTTGAAAGACGATAAAAATTATCCGTTTATAAAAATAAATTTGAAACAGAAGTTTCCTACCGTGGAAGTTGTTAGAAAGCTAGTCGATGATGGCTCAAAATATTTTGGGCCATATATGCAGGGGATAAATACAAAGGATATTTTAGACCTCATTTTCAGCGCATTTCCGTTGAGGTCGTGCAATGCGGATTTAAGTAAACTTTCAGCAAATCATAGGCCGTGTTTAAACAGTCATATAGGCCTTTGTAAAGCTCCGTGTGATGGTAAAATTAGCGAAAATGAGTATGATAAAATTGTTTGTGACGTGTTAGAATTTTTAAAGGGAAATGACAATGATATTAAGCTGATTTTAGAAGAAAAAATGTTAAACGCCTCAAAAAGCGAGGACTATGAACTTGCCCTTCATTATCGTGACCGCATAAAAACACTTGAAAAACTGGTTCGGCGACAGATTGCGGCGCTACCGAAAAACTACAACTTGGATATATTTTCAGTTGTAGATAACGGACTATATTCGGCCGTATCGGTACTAATAGTACGTGGAGGAAAATTACTTGGTGGCGATAATTACCCGTTGACTACTTTGGTCAGTAGCGAAATTTTAACTAAATCAAGCATTGTTCAAGATAAAAATAAGCAAGTTTTAAACGACGATTTTAGCACTCAAATTAACAGAAATATGTTGTCGCAATTTATATATCAGTACTATCAACAGACGTTGTGTTTTCCCGACGAAATTGTTATTAACGATACTTTAGATGAACAAAATGCATTAGAGAAGTTGATTTTGTTGCAGTTTAATAAAAAATTAAATATTATATGTCCGCGTCAGGGAGTGCGCCGTCAGCTAGTTGAAATGGCCGAAAATAATGCGCGTGATTACCTTGATACTTTTGTTGTAAAATCACTAAAAAAACATTCAATGACAGTAGGCGCTGTTGAAAATCTTAAAACAGAATTGAAACTTGATAAATTGCCTAGGCGAATTGAGTGTTTTGATATTTCGCATATAAGCGGAACGGATAAAGTCGCATCAATGGTTGTGTTTATTAATGGCGAGCCTGCTAGAAAATCTTATCGTCGATTTAAAATTAAAACCGTTGAAGGGAACAACGACTTTGCGTGTATGAAAGAATGTTTGCTTAGACGACTTCTTCGGTTAAAAAATAGCGAGGATGAAAGCTTTTCAAGTATGCCTGACTTAATTGTAATTGATGGCGGAAAAGGGCAATTAAAATATGCGCTTGAAGCGATGTCCGAAACTAATACGGTAACACAAATTATTTCATTAGCAGAAAGAGAAGAAGAGGTTTTTTTGCCTCAAGTTGAAAACTCC
Source organism: Clostridia bacterium (assembly GCA_036654095.1). GTDB lineage: Bacteria > Bacillota > Clostridia > Christensenellales > CAG-917 > JAVVSR01. The sequence continues at coordinate 58,362 of JAVVSR010000007.1, read as the reverse complement.
ATTAAGCTACCAGAAAGAAGTTTGTCGCTTTCACTATTGCAACGAGTTAGAGATGAGGCGCATCGCTTTGCAATCGATTATCATCGAAAACTTCGTATGCAACATATTTCGTTTAGTGAATTGAAAAACATAAAAGGTATTGGCGATAAAAAACTAAACATTCTATACAATAACTTTAAATCTCTAGCAAAAATTAAGGAATCGACGATTGAAAGTTTGTCAAACGTTAAAGGGATATCCAACACCGACGCCGTGTCGATATTTAATCACTTTCACGATAAAAACCCTTAAGTTGAAATTATTAATTTAACTGCGTTCTATTTTTAGAAATATTAAGCGAAAATAAAATATTAAAAGCTGATACTTGTTTATTTTTTGTCACATTTATTGTTTGTTTTAACAGTTATTCAAATTAAATTTATTGTTTTGTGCTTTCAAAACGTTTGTGAAATATGGCAAAGTACTATATAATATATTTTAGTACAGATTAACGCGCGCGATGCGAGAAATACTGCTGTACAATTAATTTAACAAGGAATATATGAAATACAAATTAGTTGCATCTGACTTTGACGATACGCTTTTACCGCCTTCAATGCTTATAAGCAGTCGCACAATCGAAACTATTAAACGATTTACCGCAAAAGGCGGTAAGTTTGTTTTGTGTACTGGCAGAATGCACTCGTCAATTATGAAAGAGGCGCAAATTATGGGGTTAAAAGGTGAAATTATAAGCTATCAAGGCGCGCTCACTAAAGATATTGAAAGTGGAAAAATTCTTAATATTACCGAAATTCCACAAGATTTGGCCGTTGAGTACGTTAAATATATGCAATCATTGCATGTCGTTATTCAGCTTTATGTTGGAGATAGACTTTGTATTGAAAAGGAAAATCGTTTTACGGCGAGCTACGTGCTGCTGTGTAAAGTTACGGCTGAACCCGTGGGCGATTTGGTTAAATTTTTGTTGGCAAATGTCGAACCTGTATTTAAAATTTTGTGCTATACGAAGCCTGAACAGTGCGCTGAAATACGCAAACAGGTTAAAAGTAAATTTGGCGATAGGTTATTGATTAATTCAAGTAAACCTTGGAATGTGGAAGCGGTGAGCATTAAAACATCAAAGGGCGACGCGCTAAGAAAACTTTGTGAAAAGTATGGTATTGACCGTCGCGAAGTTTTGGCATGTGGTGACAATTTAAACGATTTAGAGATGATAAACTATGCTGGTTTTGGAGTTGCAGTTGGTAATGCGGTTGAGGAGCTTAAAAAAAATGCCGACTATGTAACCGCGTCGTGTGATGAAGACGGTGTGGCGCAAGCGATTGAAAAGTTTTGTTTAGATGAATAAATAAAGAAAATATGTATTTAAAATTGAACCTAAAAATCACGTTTTAAATTATAAAAAGCTATGGCTAGTGAAATTTAAATATTGTCATTTTTGAAGTTTAAGTTACAGTTTTAAATATTGGATTTTTTAGTTGTAAATTAGTTTTACTTAGGCCAAATGGAGGTTTTAATTTTAATGGATAGCGAAATCAATATAGGTATAGAGGAGCAAAATGCTGAGTTTATATCGGCAAAGGTTTTGTCGAATAAATTTAAATTTAAAGGTCTTTACGTAGACGACGATTGTTTAATAAAATTATCAACGGTAAGCGTTAATCGTCCGGGTTTAATTTTGTGTGGGTTCGACGATTATTTTGCTAAAAGTCGTATTCAAGTTATGGGCAACGCGGAAATGTACTACTTATATAATCTTGACGATACCGAACGTGATGAGGCGCTGAAAAAACTTTTTCGAATGGAAGTGCCGTGTTTAATTATTAGCCGAGGTCTTGCCCCTTGCAAAAATATGATTGAACTTGCCAAAGAATATAAATGTCCGGTATTTCAATCGGCGGGGATAACCTCTGAGCTTGTAAACGACCTAATTAACTTTTTAAATGACTTGCTTGCTCCTAAAACAAATATGCACGGAGTTTTGCTTGACATAGACGGCGTGGGGGTATTGCTTACAGGCCGAAGTGGAATTGGGAAAAGCGAAACAGCTTTGGAATTGGTTCATCGCGGACATATGCTTGTGTCGGACGACTCGGTAGAACTGAAGCGGGTAAAAGACATTATAATCGGAAGCGCGCCTGAAAAAATCCGTGACCTTATGGAGTTGCGTGGAGTAGGTATCATAAACGTGCGCAATATGTATGGCATAGCTGGCGTGTTGAGTGAAACGAAAGTTGATATTGTGATTGAACTTGTCGAGTATAATAAATCCAAAGATTATGGGCGCTCAGACGATACAAAACATACCTGCAAACTTATGGGTGTAGTCGTTCCCAAGCTTGTAATACCCGTTATGATGGGGCGCAATCTTGCGATTATCGTGGAAGTTGCGGCAAAAAATTTCAGGTTGCAGCAACTGGGATACGATGCTAATCAGGAAATAATAAATAGGTTAGGAAAGTAAACTATCGGATGTGATGTGAATATAATGTCCTAAAAAGGGGGCGTTATATGGATTATCATTTTAGGCGACTGCAAGGTTGTGGCGTAGATATTTTGGAAAACGTTGTCGGTGGTAGTTTAACAAGTTTTAAAAGTGGCGGCCGAGTGTCAAGGGTTTTGATGCCGTCAGATGTTGAGGGCTTAATTGAAATTATTTATACGTTAGTTAGCATAGGCGAGCCATATAAGATACTTGGAAATGGTACAAATGTGCTTATATCGGACAATGGCTATAATGGTACGATTATAAGTTTGAAAAGAATTAAGACTTTGCGCGTAGAAGATAACTATATTTATTCGTCAAGCGGGATAAATATATCCACAATATCGTTGATTGCGCGCGACAATGGATTAACAGGGCTTGAATACGCCATTGGAATACCAGCCTCATTGGGCGGCGCGGTTACTATGAACGCAGGCGCTTATGGAACGGAAACGGGTGATAAAGTTATATATATTGAAGTGTTAAATGGCACTTCGGTTGAAAAATGGAAACAAAACGTTTTGGATTTCGGATATAGAAGCAGCGCGATTAAAAAAAATAAGTTGATTGTGTTAGGCGCGCTGTTAAATTTAGACTATGGCGATAAAGATGAAATTATAGGCGCAATTAGTGAATACACGAAACGTAGGCAGGTTGCGCAACCGATAGAGGCGTCGGCTGGCAGTACATTTAAACGTGTAAACGATAGAAGCGCGGCATATTATATTGAGCAAGTCGGCTTAAAAGGGGCGCGTATAGGTCGCGCAGAAGTGTCAAAGCGACACGCAAATTTTATAATTAATTTGGGCGGAGCGTCGACAAGTGATTATCTTTCGCTTGCTGACCGCGTAGCAGAAGAAGTAATGAATAATTTTGGCATACAGCTTGAGCTAGAGGTCGAGTGTTTAGGAGATTAGATGAAATTTTTAGGAGATTACCATACTCATACCGTTTACAGCGACGCGGTCAACACTGTTGAAGATGTCGCGCAGTGCGCTATACGGCAAGGGCTAAAACAAGTTGCCATAACCGACCACGGGTTTTTAAACAAATGGATGTCACTCACGCCAAGAAAATTTGAAAAGGAAATTGTTGAAGTTGTTGAAGTGCAAAAAAGGTTTCCGCAAATTGACATTTTGCAAGGCATTGAGGCTAACTTAATGGATATTTTGGGAACGGTTGACCTTTTTCCCGAACAGGTGGACAAGCTCGACGTTTTGGTTATGGGTTTTCATCGCTTCGCTGATAGCACAAGTTATAAAGACTATTTTAGATTTATCATATATAACGGGTTTGTCAGCAAGGTTTTTAAACCGACAACAAATGCTATCACGAGAAACACCGACGCCTTCATTAAAGCATTGGAATTTTGCCCCGTCGACATATTGGCGCACATAAACGAACACGCTAAAGTCGATGCGAAAGTTGTTGCGCAGGCAGCAGCTGAATTTGGCACTTTTATTGAATTAAACGTCAGACATATTGACCTGCTTGATGCGTGTATGGACGATTTACTTAGTACAAATTGTCAGTTTATTGTCAATACTGACAGTCATAAACCCGAAAATATTGGGAAATTTGATGCAATATTTCCGCTTATAGAAAAATACCAAATTCCCGAAGAAAGAATTGCTAACCTAAATAAACTTCCCGAATTCAAACGGACTGCGGCTTATAAAAGAAGGAATAAAAATGGAAAATAAACTTAATTTTACTCAGTATGCAAAAAATGAACTTTTATCAAATCTACCCGAAAATTCGTGTTGTAGATTGGCGTGGCTTTCGGCTGCCATCAAAGCTATTGGAAGCCTGCAACTTAGTAAAAAGGGTGTGTCGCTTTTTTTTGAAAGCGCAAATTATGATTATGTAAAAAGTATTGTGCAATTTATTAAAAATTTGTATTTTGCTTCGCTAGATATCGAAATTAAAGATATTAAAAGCGGCTTGCAAAAAGGCAAACATTTTATGGTCAAAGTACCGTCGGGGCATACTTTAACAATTCTTACGGATACTGGAATTATTAAAGATGAAGAAAGTGGCGGCTTTGAAATTAATGGTGGCATTAATCCAAAGATGGTTTTTGAAGAGTGTTGCGCAAAAAACTTTTTAAAGTCGATGTTTATAGCGTTAGGCAGCGCGAATGTGCCTACAAAAATTATCGGTGAAGATGATGACGTTGAGAGTAGTGGCAATGGTTATTATTTGGAGTATCAGCTAAGCGATGAGTTGCTTTCTGAAGATTTAGTTAAGTTATTGGAGCATTTTGATATTTCGGCTAAGCTGACTGAACGTAACAATAAATATGTTGTTTATGTTAAAGAAAATGAGGCTATAAGCAACTTTTTTGCGCTGCTTTCGGCCAATGAAACGGTGCTTTATATGCAAGATATAATTGTGGAACGTCTTTTAAACAACAATCTTAATAGAAAAAGCAACTGCGAAGTTGGTAACTATGATAAAACAGCCATAGCGTCGTCAAAGCAAACGATAGCTATCAACCATATAGCTGAAACAATCGGCTTACATAAATTGCCCGATAAATTGAGAATATTGTCTGAACTAAGGCTTAGAAATCCAACGGCTCCGCTTGATTTTTTTGTTGAGAATATTGGCGAAGAAATTACAAAAAGTGGGATTAATCATCGTTTTAGAAAAATTATAAGCATAAGCGATAGCTTGAAAGATTTGGAGGGGAAATAAGTGGACGAAAAATTTTTACAAGATAAATGTATTGAAAGCAATGAACCTAACATGGAAAAACAAACGAAAAAAGAGTTTGTACATTTACATGTACATTCAGAATACAGTTTGCTTGATGGCGCGGCAAGGATTTGCAAAGGGAAAAGCTCGCCTTTAATTGACGCTGTTAAGGCAAAGGGAATGAGCGCCATTGCAATCACCGACCACGGTAATATGTTTGGAGTGTACTCATTTGTAAAAGCAGCTAAGGCAGGCAAAATAAAAGGGATAATTGGAAGCGAATTTTATTTTGTAAAAGATAGATTTGTAAAAGATGTTCAGGAAAGGACGGGCAATCATTTGATTTTGATTGCAAAAAATAATGAAGGCTATAAAAATTTAATGAGGCTGTCGTCGCTGTCTTACACTGAGGGGTTTTATTTTCGCCCTCGTATAGATATGGATGCTTTGAAAAAGTTTTCAAAAGGCCTGATTTGCTTAACCGCTTGCATACAAGGCGCAGTTCCCGATATGATTTTAAATGATAATTATGAAGGGGCTAAACGGCACGCGCTTGAACTGAAAGAGTTGTTTGACGAAGGCGATTTTTATATTGAATTGCAAAATCACGGTATAGAAAAGGAACTAAAGGCAAATCCGCAACTTGTTAAACTTGCTAAAGAAATTGGAGTTAAGGTTGTCGCGACTAATGACGTTCACTATATTGAAAAAAGCGATGCGGATATGCAAGATGTTTTAATGTGTATCAATATGAAAACACAATTAAGTGACCCCAATCGTCTAAAGCTTGACCCACAGGAATTTTATCTTAAAACTTATGACGAGATGTTTGATAAGTTTAGTTGGTGTCCCGAGGCTTTGGATAACACTGTCGAGATAGCAAATAAATGCGATGTCACCATTAAGTTGGAAGTGGGAAATGATAAATACGAAATCCCTGTGTATGAAATTAATGATGAAAAGTATAAGGATATTCCAACAGAAGACGGGCAAAGAGAAGCTGCTTATCTTCGCGATTTGGCTAACGCGGGCTTATTGGCTCGATATGGCAACGTGACAAAAGAAGTAGATGACCGCGCTAAAATGGAACTTGAAGTCATTATTAAGATGGGATTTGCCGGTTATTATCTTATTGTTTGGGACTTTGTTTCGTTTGCCAAGAAACAAGGCATACCTGTTGGCCCAGGGCGAGGAAGCGGAGTTGGAAGTATAATCGCCTATGCAATCGGGATAACTAATCTTGACCCTATAAAATACAATTTATTGTTTGAAAGGTTTTTAAGTACCGAACGCGTTAGTATGCCCGACTTTGACATTGACTTTTGTACGGTGCGCCGCGCTGAGGTGATAAGTTACGTTGAACAAAAATACGGGAAGGATAGAGTAGCGCAGATAATTACATATGGCACACTTTCGGCGCGCGCGGTTATCAAGGATATTGCGCGGGTTTACAGTATTCCCTATGGCGACGCGGACAAGTGGGCTAAGGCTATTCCGAACGTTCCGAAAATTACAATTAACGAAGTGTTGGGGCTTATTCCTTATACTGGGTGCAAAAATGCTGGCGCTACCGACGAGGAAAAACGCGAAAATCAAAAACATTTTGAAGAGGAGCGGGCAAAGAGGTTTTCACCCGATTTCAAAAAATATTATGATGAGGATATTGTCGCTAAGGGAATTATCGATATGGCTCTCCGTGTTGAAAATATGCCTCGTCAAACGGGTATGCACGCTGCGGGAGTTTTAATTTGCCCGAAGCCTGTTTATGAATATGTTCCACTTCAAAAAAGCGGCGAGTGTACAACTACTCAGTTTGACAAGGTTCAAGTTGAGGCGATGGGATTGCTCAAGATGGACTTTTTAGGATTAAATACCCTAACAGATATTAAACTTGCATTAGATTATATTGAAGAGACAACAGGAAATCGTCCTGACCTTAATTCGAGCGAGTGCGATGACCCCGAAGTTTATAAATATATTTGTAGGGGAGATACGAAGGCTATTTTTCAACTTGAAAACGAGGGTATGCGCAAATTCATAGTTCAACTTCAACCCAACTGCTTGGAAGAAATTATTGCAGGCGTTGCATTGTACCGTCCTGGCCCTATGCAGTTTATCCCCGATTATATTAAGGGAAAAAATGAACCCGATTCAGTGACGTATCTTCACCCGATGTTGAAAAATATTTTGGAGCTAACGCACGGTTGTATTGTCTATCAGGAACAAGTTATGCAAATTGCCCGCGAGGTCGCAGGTTATTCATTTGGACAAGCCGATGAATTGCGACGCGCTATGGGCAAAAAAGAAAAAGAAAAAATGCTTAAGCACGAGGATTGCTTTATCAACGGTAAAACTGACGAAAATGGCAAGGTCGTCGTTGATGGCGCTGTTCGCCGAGGTATGTCTGTCGAAATAGCGAAAACACTGTATGAACAAATTAAAAAGTTTGCCGAATACGCATTCAATAAGTCCCACGCGGCCGCGTATAGCGTTATTACTTATCAAACGGCTTGGCTTAAATGCTATTATCCCCTTCATTTTATGGCGGCGGTGCTTAATAATCGAATAACCAAAGCCGAAGAGGTAAGCAACTATATCAACTATTTGAACTCTATAAATGTTAAAGTTTTGCCTCCAAATATAAATAAAAGCCAAGTTAAATTTTCAATAGATGAAAACAACTTGCGATTTGGTTTAATGGCGATTAAAAACGTTGGCGAAATAGCTGTTGAGGCCGTCATTACCGAGCGCAATAAAAACGGCGAATTTTCTGACTTGGAAGACTTTGTAAGCAGAATTGGCGGAAACAATCTTAATAAACGTATGGTTGAAAGTATGATTAAAGGCGGCGCATTTGACTGTTTTAATCGTACGCGCGCCACCCTTATAAATTCGTATGAGCAAATTATGGAAAATATGAACCAATATAGAAAAAATAGGGACAGCGGTCAAATTTCCTTGTTTGATGAATTGCTTGACGATGACTTTAATAAGTTTAAATATGTTGATATCGCCGAATATTCCGAACACGAAAAACTGATGAATGAAAAAGATGTTTTAGGCATGTATGTCACAGGACATCCTTTAAATAGTTTCCGCGAGGCCTTGGATAAACTCAGTTTTAACACATCAATGTTGACCGTTATTGAACCAGAGGACGACGATGTAGTTGTGCTTGAAGATAACGAAATTGGCTATAAAACAGTTAATTATGACAAAACTCTCAATGGAAAGAAAATTAAAATTGGGGGAGTAATAAACGCTTTTGAACGAAAACTTACCAAAAAGTCGGAAAGTATGGGCGTAGGAATTATTGAAGACTTGTACGGCCAAATTGAATTTATTTTGTATTCGCGTAGATTTGATGTTTGTCGCGATATGCTTTACGTAAATGCGTTTGTTGTGCTTGAAGGAACGCTTGTAATAAAAGAAGACGAAAATCCTAAAATAAACGTGTGGTCTGTAAGTCCGCTTGCAATTACCGATAAAACGTCGGCCGAGCAATCTGTGGAAATTGCGAAAAATAAAAGCAAATTAATATTAACAATTTCGGGAGAAAGGGCTAAAGTTACACCGATTGTGAAAGAGGTTCGGAAAATTTTAACAAACTGTGTTGCAGGCGACTGTGTAGTTATTATAAAAGTAGATTGGGCTGACTATGTAATCCCTGAAAGGGTTAAATTTTCGTCAGAACTTGAATATGATATTGGCGTTATTATTGGGAGAAACAATATAAGTATTGAAGAGTAATTGATTAA
>JAVVSR010000007.1:0-49316 GCA_036654095.1 Clostridia bacterium | reverse complement strand
AGCAAAAGCAAAAGCAAAAGCAAAAGCAAAAGCAAAAGCAAAAGCAAAAGCAAAAGCAAAATATAATTTAAATGACACGATTAAAATGTAAAATCATTAATGACACTATATGTCACGCATGCTTAAACATAATTTGAAAGTTGTTTGTGTTATAAAATAATCGGACAAGGCAATTAATGAAACTTTTTGTTAGATATGCGCTATCATTAAAACGATATAAGGCGCGTGTTAATTTTTGAAATTAGTTTATATACAATAAATATTTGGAAAAAATAATTAATGAAACGTTATTTTTAGACATTACACGTAAACTTTATATATGAGTTTGCGAAATTAAAAATATGATTGACTTTTTTTTAACTAATGGTTAATATATATACGGATTAGAGGAGCGACTATATGGATAATTTAGATAATATCGATGTGTCACAAAGCGATGATTATATTGTCGTTAAAGCTAAAAACAGCGGAGTACAAGTTATTGGTTTAACTCGTGGTGGCGAAACTCGGTCGCACCATACTGAAATGCTTGACAAAGGCGAGGTGTTGATTGCACAGTTTACATCAAAGACTTCGGCTATTAAAATTAAAGGAGATGCGGAAATTTACACTAAGCACGGCATTGTTGAAAGTGCGCGCGCTGAAAAGTAAAACCGCTTAAGTTCATATGAAAAAAATTGCAATTTTAACAAGTGGTGGCGACGCGCCAGGTATGAATGCCTGTATTCGCGCTTGCACAAGGTATGCTTTATACAAGGGGTTTGACGTATACGGCGTTGAACACGGTTATTCGGGCTTGATTGATGGAAAAGTTACGCGAATGAATTCGCGCTCGGTATCGGATATGATACAACGCGGTGGCACGTTTTTAAAAACAGCCAGAAGCCCCGAGTTTACCACAAAAGAAGGAAGAAAACAGGCGGCGGATACTATGCGAGCCTATAAAATTGAATATTTAATTGCTATTGGTGGCGACGGTACTTTCAGAGGCGCGGCCGACCTTGCAACCGATACAGGGATTAATGTTATTGGTATTCCCGGCACTATCGACAACGATTTGGCTTATACTGACTTTACATTAGGGTTTGATACGGCAGTCAATAATGTTATTTGGGCGATGAATAGCCTTCGTGATACAATGACTTCGCACGACAGGGTTAGCCTGCTTGAAGTTATGGGTAGAAAATGTGGCGATATTGCATTGTATTCGGGCATTGCAGGTGGCGCGGAATACGTTATTGTTCCTGAAATACCATATAATTTAGATGAAATTGCTACCGAAATTTCAATGAGTTATAAGCGCGGAAAAACATCGAATATGATTGTTCTTGCCGAGGGTGCGGGCAACGCTAACGAGATTTGTGAAAAAATTACCGAGAGGACGGGTATTACTATTAGGACAACTACGCTTGGACATATTCAGCGTGGTGGCGCGCCTACTGTCGGTGACCGCGTTCTTGCCGCAAAATTTGCCGTGCGCGCGGTTGATTTAATTGATGAAAATAAAACCAATCGCGTTGTTGGTATTAAACATAATGATATTATTGATGTAGATATTCACGAAGCCCTTGCGCAAACTCGCGTTTTTGACAAACAGCTTTACGATATCGCACATATTTTAAGTTTATAGGAGGTTTTGAATGAAAAATTTAGTTGGAGCTTGTATGTTTGCGCAGTCAGGCGGGCCTACTTCTGTTATTAATGCCAGCGCAGCGGGCGTTTTTATTGAGGCTTTAAAGCAAAAAAACATCACTGCCGTTTATGGCGCCGAACACGGTATTAGAGGTATTTTAGACGAAAGATTTTTTGATATTGCCCAAGAAGATATGAAGGAACTTGAACTACTAAAAAATACTCCTTCATCAGCTTTAGGCTCGGTTAGGTACAAACTTAAACCGCTTGACGTTGACGATACCGATTATAAACGTTTACTTGAAGTTTTTAAAAAGTATAACATTCGCTATTTCTTCTACAATGGTGGAAATGACAGTATGGATACTTGCAATAAAATTAGCAAATTTATGAAAAGTAGCGGATATGATTGCAATGTTATTGGCGTACCTAAGACTATTGATAATGATTTGTTTGGCACTGACCACTGTCCTGGTTACGGAAGCGCGGCTAAATACATATCGACTACGTTAATGGAAATTAATCTTGACGCTAAAGTGTATAATACAGGTATGGTTTGCGTGGTTGAAATTATGGGGCGCAACGCAGGATGGTTGACTGCCGCCGCTGCCCTTGCAAACTATAAAGGGCTTGGCGCCGACTTGATTTATTTGCCCGAAAGTGTTTTTGATGTTGAAAATTTTGTTGCCAAAGTAAAAAATGTGTGCTATAATAACAACAATAAGTGTATTGTAGCCGTGTCTGAAGGCATTAAAAATGCCGAAGGCAAGTATGTTGGCGAATTTACGGCATCCTCTACTGACTTGTTTGGCCACGCTCAACTTGGTGGTATCGGCTCAATTTTAGCCAATATTGTTAAGGAAAGGTTAGGCATTAAAGTTAGGGCTATTGAGTTTAGTTTAATGCAACGTTGTGGCGCGCATCTAGCGTCGAAAGTTGACGTAGATGAGGCATATTTAGCAGGTGTTGAGGCCGTACGCGCAGCCGTTAGCGGTGAAACGGATAAGATGGTTGTTTTTGAACGCGTTACAGGCGATAAATATGTTTGTAACTGCAAACTAATGCCACTTGAACTCGCTGCAAATACTGAAAAGACCGTTCCATTAAGTTGGATTACCAATGATGGTTCAGGTATTTCAGATGAATTTATTAAGTATGCGTTGCCACTTATACAGGGTGACAGCAAAGCTCCCCTTGAAGATGGCTTGCCAAGGTTTGCTAAACTTAAGAAAGTTCTCGTTAAATAACACAAAACAGGCCTGTCAGTTGCGATGAGCAACGGCTGGTTACCTTTTTATTATCCCCCCCAAGACGCTCGGAGTCCCCCTCCGAGCGTCCCCCTTTTATTTTACAAATTTTAAAAACGTAAACCCAAATAATATTGGGTTTTTTTGTTATTAAAGCCGCAATGGTTTAAATAAAATATACTAATTACAATTTGTTTTTTAAATAAAAAAGATTATAATAATTAAAGTCAAAATGTGCTTATTCAAAAGATTTTAAAAACGTAAACCCAAATAATATTGGGTTTTTTGTTATTAAAGCCGCAATGGTTTAAATAAAATATACTAATTACAATTTGTTTTTTAAATAAAAAAGATTATAATAATTAAAGTCAAAATGCGCTTATTTAAAAGATTTTAACTAAAAATACAAATTGCAGGTTTTCATTTTTGTTAAAGCTACAAAACAATTATAAAATAAGTGAAATATATTTGTCTTGCTAAATTAATTTTTGTAATTATAATTGCCAAATTAAGGATATAGATAACAAAAATAGTCGGTTTTATATAAATTAACGACATTTATGATAAAAATTTAACAATTTTAAATTTATCACAATTAGGCCAAATAGTTTTTTACACAAAAAAGGTTTTCAAACTGAGTATATTGTGATATTATATTAATAGGGTAATCGTTTTGATAACCTGTGTATTTTTTGTACAAGATGATTGCAGGAGGCTTTTATGAAGCTAGCTGAAAAAATTTTGGGAGCAGTTGTTTTAGTTGTTTTAATTGTTGTGATTTCGCTAACATTTGTTGTTTCAAACAATGTGTTTAATTTAAGTCACGAGTTGTCGACAGCTAACAATACTGGCGGAGAGGTCGCCGGAGCAGACATAATATTGGTTGGTACTATGGCATTTTTAGTTATGTTGGATATGGTTGGGTATATGATTTTTATAGGCCTAGGCATTGCTCTGATTATCTATGCAATCATTTTTATAGTGTATTATATAAGGAATTTGCAAAACAAAAATACAGTTCAATTTAATATAGGTAATATAATAATTTTGAGCTTAATTTTTATAATTTTAGTAATAAACTTTGCAAGCAACTTTGCAAGCAACACAAGCGGTATGCTAAAAGGTTTTCTTTGTTTTGCTATATTAGCGCTTACAAGTATAGCTTATTCAATTATTTCAATTATCGCGCAGAAACGGGCGCTAGCAATGGATTTAGGCGATGATGAAAATAGTGACGGCGAGGCTCCTGAAATTATTTTTTATGATGAAAAAAGCGAAGATAATCAGGACAGCGAGTTTGAAAACAACTATGATATGAATTATGTTGATGGAGAGAATGAGGAAGAAAGCAAGTAAATGAATATATATCAAATTATCCTTATTACGCTATTTATTGTTATGAGTATCGTTGGTTACTTCACGATGGCAGTAGATAAAAAGAAGGCGATACAAGGCAAGTGGCGGACACCCGAAAGTCAACTGTTTTTGATAGCTTTTTTATTGGGTGGAGTAGGGTCGACAATAGCTATGTTTGTAAAAAGGCATAAAACTAAACATTGGTATTTTAAAATAGGAATGCCATTATTAGCAGTGTGGAGTATAGCCGTGTTAGTTTTAGGCTGTTTTTTCGCTGCATAGGATATTAATATGAGATTGGCAGAAAAATTTTTAGGTGTGGTTGTACTACTAGCTTTTACAGTTGGCATATCTTTTTCATTTGCCAACGCTTCCGTGCTATATCACGCAAGTCCTAACAGGGCTGCCTATGATGAAGCTAGCGACGATAAAACTACTATTGTAGAAATGCTTAACAAAGTTTTAAAATCATCGGTGGGTGTTGTGATATGCATCGCATCGGGTCTGGGGCTTATTGTCTACAAAATTATTTTTCTAGGGAGCTATTTGTTGCGCTCTATTGGCGCGAAAAATACGCGTGTATTTAATAATTGCAACGGTGTTATTGCGGGCGTGGTTTTGGCGTTCGCTACAATTTTTTTAATTAATATGTCAAACGTGTGGGAGGCATATGTTATTGCTGCGCTATTGACGGTAAGCAGTATATTGTATTCCATTGCGTCAAATGTTCAACAGCGTCGCGAACTTGTTATGCACTTAATTGGAAGTTGTAATAGCGCCGATTCGTTTGAAAGAGTTTTAAATAAGAAAGAAACAAATGAGCCTAATCTTTAGTTTTGTGTAAAAGTGTGTTTTTGTAAAGTTCAAAATTGAAGTTGAATACTAAGGTTTAAATAATTGTGCCAAAAAAATATTGTCGGTGAAAGTTTTAATGCGCTTCGTCGGCATAATGAGAGGTATATATGGTAAAAAGACATAGGGCGGATAAGCCCTCAAAGGTAAAGAGAGTTTTTAAGGTTATTGGCATAGTATTGCTTATCACTATTTTAACTATTGCTTCAGTAACTTTAGTTTCAAACCTTATAAGCAACAATCTGCGCAATAAGTATGTTGCAACGTTTGACAAAGTAGTTTATGAAAATCAACTAGCGCCTACACTTGAAGACGATGGATATTATACATTTACTACGGATAATGATTTTAAAGTGTTGCAACTGACTGACATACATATTGGCGGTGGCGCGATGTCAACAAAAAAAGACAAAATGGCGTTGAATGCAGTGGCCGCTATGATAACTTATGAAAAACCCGACTTGGTAATTGTTACTGGTGACTTAGCGTATCCAGTACCTTATTCAGCAGGCACATTCAACAACTTATCTTCAAGCAAAAGTTTTGCAAACCTCATGGAAACATTGGGCGTTTATTGGACTATAAGTTTCGGCAATCACGATACGGAAGCATACAGTTACTATAATAGAAAAGAACTTTCAGAGTTTTATAGCAAAGATGAGTTTAAATATTGTTTGTTTACAAGAGGGCCTTCGGATATTGATGGATTTGGTAATCAAATTTTTAAAGTTAAAAATACTAAAGGGGTTATAACTCAAGCCTTATACGTATTCGACTCGCATAGTTATACCGACGGCGACTACTTTGGCATATTTTGGAAATATGATAAAATTAAACAATCGCAAATTGATTGGTATAAAACTAATGTGTTAAGTATGGATGCGTACAATGCAACAAAAACCGATGATGTAAATATGCGCAAAGTAAAATCGCTTGCTTTTTTCCATATTCCACTTGAGGAGTACAAGGTTGCTTGGTATGCTTATCGAGATAACGGCTACAAAGATACGGCAGATGTTAAATATATTTCGGGCGAGGCGGGCGAAAATCCTGAAAAGGATGTGGTATATTGCAGCAGCAAGGAAAATTTGCTTTTTGAAACAATGCATGAACTGGAAAGCACTAAAGGCATATTTGTTGGCCACGACCATTTAAATAACTTTTCAATTATGTACAAAGGCATTCAGCTAAGCTATGGCAACAGCATTGACTATTTAGCTTATTCAAAAATTAAAAACTACGGGGTTCAGCGCGGTTGCAATGTTATTGTTACAAAAACCGATGGTAGTTTTACTAGTAAAACCGAAAACTATTATCAAGAAAAGTATAAATCCAAGTACGAAAAGGAAGCTGTCACTATGGATAAGTACTATAAGTAATGTTATTATGGTTACGTAAATGTAAGTAATTATAGTTTAATTGTAAAAAACTACCGATTTTAATTTATAATATCGGTAGTTTTTAAATACATTAAATATACATCCGATACGCTAATTATACATTAATTTGCATAAAATCAATATTTTATTAAAATTTATTCAATTTGTAATACAATTTAATTGACTTTACTTATAAAAATGGTATAATTACATTAATAATACAGTTAGGAGTTTAATATGGAAAAAAATATTAAAAAAGTAGTACTTGCATATTCGGGTGGATTGGATACTTCTATCATTATTCCGTGGCTAAAAGAAAACTATAATAATCCTGAAATAATTGCCGTTTCGGGCGACGTCGGGCAAGGTAATGAGCTTGATGGTCTTGAAGAAAAAGCGTTAAAAACAGGCGCGTCTAAGTTATATATTGCCGATTTAAAAAAAGAGTTTGTAGAAGATTTTATTTTTCCGACACTTAAGGCGGGCGCAACTTATGAGGGCTATTTATTGGGAACGTCGTTTGCAAGGCCTATAATAGCTAAAAAACTTGTTGAAATTGCTAAGGCCGAAGGGGCAGACGCTATTTGCCACGGCTGTACGGGCAAAGGTAATGACCAAGTACGTTTTGAACTCACTATTAAGGCTTTTGCGCCTGAACTTAAAATAATCGCTCCTTGGAGAGAATGGAACATTAAGTCGCGCGAGGAGGAAATCGACTACGCCGAAGCGCATAATATTCCACTAAAAATCAATCGCGAAACAAATTATAGCAAGGATAAAAATCTTTGGCACTTATCGCACGAGGGTATGGATTTGGAAAGCCCCCTTAATGAACCCAAATACGATAAGGCTGGCTTTTTGGAAATGTCGGTTAGCCCCGAAAATGCGCCCGATAAAGCAACTTACATTACGCTTTCATTTGAAAAAGGTATTCCAACCGCGCTCAATGGAAAAAAATTGGACGGCATTTCTTTAATAAGTGAGTTGAACAAAATAGGAGGAGCTAATGGTATTGGATTGCTTGATTTGGTTGAAAACCGTCTAGTTGGTATGAAGTCGCGTGGAGTTTATGAAACCCCGGGTGGCGCTATTCTTTATAAAGCGCACGATTTGCTTGAAAGTATTTGTCTTGATCGCGACACTCAACATTACAAAAAACTTGTTTCAGAAAAGTTTGGCGAGGTGGTTTACTTTGGTCAGTGGTACTCGCCTCTGCGTGAAGCGCTATCGGCCTTTGTTGACAATACGCAGCAAACAGTTACTGGAGAGGTTAAATTAAAGCTTTATAAAGGCAATATCTGTCCATCAAGTATTTCATCGCCATTTAGCCTTTATGATGAAAAACTTTCGACTTTTGACGAAGATGAAGTGTACAATCAAGCCGACAGCGCAGGGTTTATCAATTTATTTGGGTTACCTATGAAAGTTGTTGCAAATATGAAAAAACAAAATAAACTTGATTAATTAAATATGCAAATTTATTAAATTAAAAAGTTAAAATGTACGATTATTATCAAGCAATCTATGCAAATAAATATAAGCAGTTGGTTGAAAGATTGGAAATAGCAATTTAAATTTTGCGACCAAATCAAAAAATCTATATATTTATAATTTGGAGTATGTATGAGCGTGAAAATGTGGCAGGGAAGATTTTCAAAACCCTTAGACAAAATGGCCGATGAATTTAATTCGTCAATAAAGATTGATAGCCAAATGTATGAATTTGATATATTAGGTTCTATTGCACACGCAACTATGCTTGGAGCTACAAATATAATATCCGCCGACGAAAGCGAACAAATCATAAATGGACTTAACGATATATTAAACGACATCAAGTTAGGGGCTTTGAAAATCGATATGTCAGCAGAAGATATCCATATGTTTATTGAGGCGACACTAACTGAAAGAATTGGCGAAGTAGGTAAAAAACTTCATACGGCGCGCAGTCGCAATGACCAAGTTGCTTTAGATACGAGGTTGGTTTTATCGTCACAGGTTGCTGAAATTAAAAAGCTACTAATTGATTTTTTGCAAGTTATATACGACAAAGCATGTTTACATACCGCAACAGTGATGGCGGGTTATACGCACCTTCAGCAGGCTCAGCCAATTACATACGCGCACTATTTAATGGCGTACGCGTCAATGTTTATGCGCGATATCGACAGGCTTGACGATTGCGATAGGCGTATAAAAGTTTCGCCACTTGGATGTTGCGCGCTTGCAGGCACAACTATGCCAATAGACCGCGCAATGACCGCAAATCTATTAGGTTTTAAAGAAATATGCTTAAACAGCATTGATGGCGTGTCCGACCGCGATTTTGTAATTGAACTTGCAAATTGTATTGCCATTATAATGTTGCATTTATCAAGGTTCTCTGAAGAAATTATTTTGTTTTGCAGTCACGAGTTTAAATACATTGAATTAGATGACGCATTTTCAACAGGTAGCAGTATTATGCCGCAAAAAAAGAACCCCGATATAGCCGAGTTGGTACGCGGAAAAACAGGTAGAGTATATGGCAATTTAATTAATTTACTAACCACGATGAAGGCATTGCCTTTGGCATACAATAAAGATATGCAAGAGGATAAAGAGGCAATATTTGATAGTGTCGAAACCGCAAAATTATGTATAGCTAATTTTAGCGCAATGCTTGCAACGTTGACGATAAACAAGGATAATATGTTGAAAAATGCCGCTAAAGGCTTTATTAATGCAACCGATGTAGCGGATTACCTTGTAAAAAAGGGAATGGCATTTAGGACTGCATATAAACTGACTGGTGAATTGGTGGCTAAATGCATTGAAAATAATACCACGCTTGAGAAGCTAACTATTGCTGAATTTAAAGCTAAATCCGAACTGTTTGATACAGATATTTATCAATCGATTGATTTGCTAAGTTGTGTTGAAAAAAGGACTTCAACTGGAGCGCCATCGGTGCGTGCGGTAAATGAAAGCTTAAATATATTGAAAAATTTTATTGATAAAAGTTGCTAATTTTAATTTAAATATTATAAAAGTTAAACTAAAATTGCATTTATTTTCATTTGGTGAAATATCATATTTAAGTGAAAGTGGTTAAAGCAGTCGGCAAAAAATATAGGTTATTAAACATTAACGCGAAGAAAAATGGAAATTTTATTTAATGTGAAATACCATATTTAAGTGAAAGTGGTTAAAGCTGTTGGTAAAAAATATAGGTTATTAAACATTAACGCGAAGATAAAATGGAAATTTTATTAAATGCGAAATGAAAAATTGTTTTAAATAATAATTTTATATAGCATTAAATAATGACGTTTTAATGTTACTTGCGATGTTCGTGTTGGTAGAATTTGATGTGTTATTTTGATGTATCGTTTTTTTAGATTATATAAACTTAGGCAATTTGAGAGGTTTTTTGAGTAAAGCCTAGTAAATAAGTATAGTTTAACTTTTTTTGCCTTATATAGTTTCAAAATTCGACATTTATTGGTACAATAATACCAATACAGTATATAGACGTAGCCAAGGCTGCTGTCAGGAGGTATGTTATGAGTAAAATCGTTAATGAACCAAAAATTAAAAATCCAATTATTAAAGCTGTTCGTGAACAACTTGAACATCGCGCGTCGTGGTTGGCTTTATTGGCCGATGGCGCAGAAGAAAAAGGCTTAAAACTTAAAGATTTTGGCCCTGAAAAAATTTATCAATGCGGACAAATGCAGGGCAAAAAGTTCGCCGCTGGTACGACCAGTTTTAAAATGCTGAAAAAGAATTTATTTTCAAAGCCAGCGCAATGGGTTTTTGAAATGAAAATATTGGAGTGCACAGATGACAATCTCTCAATAGATTTTCATTATTGTCCATTAGTTAAAGCTTGGCAAAAAATGGGTTACAGCGATGAGCGAATTGCTGAACTTTGCGACACCGCAATGTGTGGCGATAGAGGAATTGCTAGTTGTTTTGGTGGCAAACTTAACCTTGAACAAGTTATCGCTAAAGGCGCGCCCGTGTGTAAAATAAGATTTGTTAAGGAAAAGAAATAATAAGATTTTTACTAAAACAGCGATGTAATGTCGCTGTTTTGTATGGAGAAGAAGTTGATGAATGAAAATGTAAACTTGGTTTTTAATAAAACCGAGTGTGTTGACGGCTGTTTTAAGCCCAATGCCGATAGATATTCAAAAAGCCTGTCTGAAATTATTAAGTGCAAAACGATATCTGAGCCGTACTTTTTTAATCGCGCGGAAATTGACAAATTGCATAGCTATATTCGCGTACGTTATCCGCTGCTAGTTGCCGCTTGCAAATGGACAGATTTCGATGGCGGGGTTATGCTTTGTTGGGAAGGGAAACAACACGATAATCCATTAATTTTGATGTCACATATGGACGTAGCGCTGGTCAACGGAGATTGGGATAAACCCGCATTTTCGGGTGAAATTTCTGATGGCGCAGTGTGGGGTAGAGGCGCAGTAGATACCAAAGGTTCTTTGTGCGCAATTTTTGAAGCGGCAGAAAGTCTGCTTTCGGAGGGATACCTGCCCGAACGCGATGTGTATATTTTGTCATCTAGCAAGGAGGAAATTGCCGGTGACGATGCCGTGCATATGGCCAAATGGTTTACTGAAAACAACATTAAACCCAAACTTGTAATTGACGAGGGTGGTGGCATTGTTGACGCGCCAATAGGTGGAATATTTGGTAAATTTGCCATGATTGGAATGATTGAACGGTCGAGCGCTCGATTAATTATTGAGGCAAAATCGGACAAGTCGTCTACCGCTCAGGAAAAATTGGCAAGTTTTGTTTTAAATATGAAAGGACAAGGTTTAGGAAAGCGTGACTTTAGCCCCGAAACGCTCGCTATGTTTAAAGCAATGGTTCCGAATGCAAAAGGCATAATGAAATTTGTGTTAAAAAATATGAAGATATTTAAGCCAATTATGTTAAAGTTATTGCCAAAATTAAACAGCGCAGCAGGTTCAATGTTGGGGACTACTCTTTCGTTTTCATCTGCCAAAGATGATGAGTTGCGCGATATGCTTAATAGGCGCGGTCGAATGGCGGTAAATATTTCGGGAAACTACTATTATCCGATTGACAACGCGATAAATGAATTTAAGTTAATTGCCGAAAATCAAGGCTTGGTTGTGAAGGTTATTAGTAAACGCGAAACACCGCGTCCCGAACCTCTTAACAGCAATGGATTTAAGTTTGTAGGCGATTTGGCTGTTTCCGTTTTTGACGGGGTGACACCGTCGCCGTTTTCTGTTTTGGGAGGCACGGACGCGCGTCATTTTGTTGGCGTAAGCGAAAGCGTAATTCGTTTTGCTCCTATTTATCTTAACAAACAACAGTTTGGCTCGTTTCATAATTTGAATGAAAATTTGAATATTGAGTCGTTAGTCGGAGCGGTTAAATTTTATCGCGAAGCTATTAAGCGGTTTAAATAAATTATTGTATTATTGGAGAATTTATAATGTATCCTATTTATTATTTGTTAATAACGGTTCTAGTGCTGATAATGTTTATGTTTTCATTAATGAATTACAATGCGTTTAAGGCGAAAAAAAGTCGAAAAACTTCGTCTTCGCCTCGAAAAACCGTCGCGCCAGATACGCTTGACCAATACGCTTTAAAATTACAAAAAATGATACAGTGTAAAACCGTTTACTGCGATGATTATGACGATACCGAATTTGCAAAGTTTAGAAAACTTTTAGAAAATGAATTTCCTAATTTGCATAAACAGGCAGAGCTGAAAATTTATGGTACGGGTTGTTTGATTTATAAGATTAGCGGTAAAAATACCAATAAAAATGTTATGTTGATGTCGCACCATGACGTAGTTGAGGCCGAAGGCGAATGGACACATTTGCCATTTAGTGGCGAAATTGCCGACGGCGCGCTGTGGGGACGTGGCACTGTTGATACCAAAACACCGTTTTTTGCAGAGCTTCAAGCCGTGGAAGAACTGTTGGCGGAAGGGTATAACTTTGGCTATAATGTGTACATTGGTTCATCTAACAATGAGGAAGTGTGTGGCGACGGCATTCCGTTTGCAGTTGAAGATTTCAAAAAAAATAATATAAAGTTTTCGCTTGTGCTTGACGAAGGCGGCGCAATTACTAAAAAACTTATGCCTGGTGTAACTGAAAAAAGCGCGATGATTGCCGTGCACGAAAAAGGCAGACATACATTTAAATGCACTGCTAAGTCGGGCGCGGGGCATCAAGGCCTTAACCCGACTAATTCTAATACCATTAGTCGTATGAGCGCGTTCATAAACGAGGTTAATAAGTCAAAAATATTTGATAAACAACTGTATCCTGAAGTTGAAGCTACTTTTATAAAACACGCGCCATATATGTCGTATCCGTATAGATTGCTGTTTTCAAACCTTAAACTACTAAAAAATCCACTTACTAGAATTTTGCCGAAGGTCAATAAACAAGTTTCCGCTATGATGCAAACAAGCCTATATTTTACAACGATACACGGTGGTTCTCGCGAGCAGGTGCAAGCTCGAGAAGTTGTTGCGTACGCTTTTTTCAGATGTGTTAGAAACAGTATTTTGGCAGAGGAAATTATTATGTTTAAAGAAATTGCTAAAAAATATAATATCATTGTTGAGGAAAGCGTTGTCGATTATTGCAAGCCTACCTCATTCACCAGTGAATATTATAATAAATTAGAAAATGTTTTAAATACAAATTTCCCCGATGTTATAGTTGCGCCTTTTTTACTTACAGCGGGTTCAGACGCAAGGAGATTTACCGATATTGCCGACAATATTTTGAGGTTTGCGCCTATCGATTTAAATGAACAACAATATGCGTCAATACATAATAATAATGAAAATATTACCGTTTCGAATATTGGTGAATGTGTTTGTTTTTATAAGGATTACATTAAGGCGATTGAAGATATTAAGTAAATTGTTTTTTATAAGCGCATTTTTATAAACATAACGGGCTTATTTTGATAATGAAAACAATATTTGAGAAAGACGACGCGGTGCAAACACTAACTTAGATGTTGTTGCGATTATTAGTAGTCAATTTGTAAAGTGTATAAAAATATATTGATATTTAAGTTTTGAAAATAGACAATATCGAAATTGTTTTAATATAATACACTTTTATTGTTTAATTCACTTTTTAATAATACGATATATTAAATTTAAGTGAAGCAACTTTTATGGCAAAATTGATGTCTTTTTGATTGACATTATTACGTAATTAAAATATAATAACTTGGCAAACAGAAATTTAAGTCTTTTGCTTATGTAGCTCAGGCGGTAGAGCACTTCCTTGGTAAGGAAGAGGTCGCGGGTTCGAGTCCCGCCATCAGCTCCAATTTAAATGACACCAAGTTAGGTGTCATTTTTATTTTTTAAAATGATTTAAGTTAAAACTCTCATTGCCAAAGTTACTTTTGGCAACAGAAAAAGGAGTAGATTGATGGAAGAGTTTAAAAAACTGCCTAAAAAAAAGATTGTGCAATATTTTTCGTCGGATATCGCAAAAGGCTTATTTAATGGTATGTTGGGCAATTATTTGTTGTATTTTTTTCAGCCAACAATAAAGTCAGGTTTGCCGTCACTTTTAACCGATAATAAATTGTTTGGCTTTTTTACGGTTATGGCGATAATTACCGGCATAAGCAAAGTGGTTGACGCTGTTACTGACCCGTGGGTTGCAAATATGTCAGACAGATGTAAAAGCCCAAATGGCAGAAGAATGCCGTTTTTACGGTTTGCCGCAATCCCTTATGCGCTATGTACTGTTTTGATTTTCTATGCGCCTTTTTCACCGGGTTCAGTGGGAAACACAATTTGGGTTGGCTTTTTTGTTATCGCGTACTATGTGTTCTATACCTTATTTAGTATTCCACATCGCGCTTTAATTCCTGAAATTATTCCCGACCCAAAGGAAAGGGTTGGTGTTTATACTATAAGTACAGTATTCTTTATGGGTTCAAGCGCAATTATGTATGCAGCTCCAATGGTTGTTGGGTTGTTTAAAAAAGCGGGTATGTCACCACTTTGGGCTTATAGAACAGTATTTACGATTTTTGGTGTTGTAGGCCTCGCGTGTTTGCTGCTGACGGCGTACGCGTTTAACGAAACAGACTATTTGAAAAAAACACATCGTCCGCACGAGTCATTGATTGCTTCATTTAAACTTGTTTTTAAAAATAAAAACTTTGTTATATTTACGCTCGGCGATTTGTTTAACTATGTTGCAATGGCATTTTTCCAAACCGCTATGATGTATTATATTACGGTACTTATTGGTATTCCCGAGGCTCAATCAATTTTTGTTATGGGTTCGGCTATTGTTGCGGCGATATGCTTTTTCCCAATTATTATGAAAGTTTGTAGAAAATACAATAAAAAAACACCACTTTTAGTTGCCACTTTTATGTTTACCGCGCTCTTTGCAATTATTTATTTTGGCGACGTTCTACCTCTAAATCCGTACGTTAAGGGCATAGGAATGGGCTTATTGGTTGCTTATCCGTTTGCAGCAATTAATATCATACCTCAGGCTGTCGTTTCGGATATTATCCAAGCGGATAGCTTAAAAACATCAGTTAACCGCGAAGGCATTTACTCTGCGACAAAAACATTTATTGAAAAGATAGCTTACGCTGTTGCTATGGTTATCGTGTCAAGCGTATTGGCAATAGGCGCTGTTGAGGGCGAAGATGTTGGCCTAATGGGTGTTAAATTGACAGGCATATTTGCAGGCGGTTTTAGCCTGTTATCGGCGATATTCTTTACGTTTTATAAGGACAAGGAAGTTTCAGACTATATACGCGATAAAAAGGCCGAACTTGATAGTATTGAAACTGAAGAAGGGTTGTCAAATGAAACAGTTTTAGAGTTAGCCGATGAGGTTTCAAACGATATACAAGCGTAGAAGATGATTTTATATTAAGATATTTAAAGGGACAATTTGTATTGTCCCTTTTTTATTGCAAATATTTAATTGTGACATATAGTTAAGTAAAAAAGTAGCTGCCCAAATGCTAACGGCTATGTTTAATAAATTATTGCAGATATTTAATTATGACATATAGTTAAGTAAAAAAGTAGCTGTCCAAATGCCAACGGCTATGTTTAATAAATTATTGCAAATATTTAATTGTGACATATAGTTAAGTAAAAAAGTAGCTGTTCAAATGCTAACGGCTATGTTTAAATAAATTATTGAAAATCAATTTAAATTTCGTTGTTGTAAATAGGCTTAACGTGTTTACGTCCACTGAACATAATTGTCCAAATTGCAATCATATTAAATATCATTGCTCCTAATACTATATAACGCGCGTCAAGAAATTCGCCAAGCGCGCCACCTAATAGTTGGCCTAAAATTGAGCCTGCCATTACGATAAGTGAAAATGTGCCATTAAAACGCGCGCGTACTCCGTCGGGCACGTGGTTTTGAGTGCCTGATGTTCTGATGTTAAACGAGGTCACTGCAAATATTCCGCCAATAAATTGAAGCAATAACATAAACTCCCACTTTGGCATAAATAAAACGATTGCGTCTAAAACTCCCAAAATTACATATACCGAAATTGCGATAGTAAACTTTTTTTCAGGCGGAAGTTTAAATTTGTAATGTATAGCTCCGCCCAACATTCTACCAATGGTGTTTCCGCCCATTATGATTGAGTACAAGAAAGCCGCGCCAGAAGCTATTGCTACGCCACGAAATGCAAAAGAAACTTCATTAAAATTTTGCATTAAATATGGCAAAAATAAAGAAGTTAAAACTGCGCCCGATGCCATCGTACAAAAGAAATATGCAGTAATTACAAGTAGACCTTTTTCATCTTTAATATATTGCAATCCGCACTTTAAGTCACGATTAAATTGTTTTAAAGGTGATATTTTGTTTGTAACGTCTTTTGGTGGTAGATTTTCGAGGTGTGGCTCGCGGGCGGTAACAAAGGTTTCCACTACTGCTGTAAAAAAGAATGTTATTACCGAAAAACCAAATAAAGGAACAACGCCTATTGCGCCATAAGCCCAACCTGCAACAGGCACCATTATCGTACTTGCTATTGGATACAATAAACTGCTGATTGCATAGGCTTTTGAAAAATTACCCTTTGAAATTAAATTTGGATAAAAACTGTCATATGCTACCATATACATAGAATTTAAACTTCCAAACAATAATATCACAAACAAATAAACCCAATAATTAAAATAGTTAAAATTGCTTATTATCGTTACAAATAAGAAAAGCGCCGTAAATGTAAAATCTATGGTATAAATTGCTTTTCGACGGCTGTGCCTGTCAAAAAATGCGCCAGCTAATATCGGTACTATTAACTGCGGAAGCATAAAAGCAACCATCATAAGCGCATACTTAAATGTCGAGCCTGTTTTGTCAAGCACTAAAAGCCCAAACGCAAAACTAACCACTGACGCTCCTAACATCGAAACGAAGCTGCCAACAATGATTATGCTAAAATCTTTAGTCCACAATTTGGGGAGTTTTGTTATTTTTTCATCAAGCTGTTGATTGTTCATATATTTAATATTGTAACATAAGTTAAATAAATTGACAACAAAGCGCTCCACATATTTGATTGATATGCAGGCGAAATTTACATAAAACAAGCAACAAATAGATTTTCGTATTTTATCAATGCAGTGGCGAATACGACAAAGCGCTCAACTTATTTGATTGATATGCAGGCGAACGGCTACTATTTATAAGGTATGGACTAAAAAATAAAAAACAAAACACAGCTTACATTTATAAAAATTTATAAAAAAAACTAAAAAAAATTGTCGAAATGCCGTTAATACGTTTTACATATTTTTTAAAATCTTATATAATGTAAAAGGTTTCAAACAGCAGTTTTGGGTAAATTTTTGCTACTTTTACTGAGTGTCTGAACATAATAATCTACATATTTTTGTTTTTAAGTGTTTATTTAAATACAATAGTGGAAGTTATTTTTTTCCGCTTCTTATATATAATGTAACTATCGTTATACTGCTATGCCTTTAGGGCGACGGTTTTATTTGCGCCTAGGCTAGTGAGGTTAATTTAACCAGTGGCGAACTCTGTCACAACCCTTGGATTGGTATGACACCAAGAAACATTTTTAAAATATATTTATGGAGCTACCTATGGATTTTTTGCAAGTCTTTTATGCGCTGCTAAAACTTTTTGGCGGTATGGGTGTTTTTCTATACGGCATGAAGTTTATGGGCGAAAGCCTAGAAAACGTCGCTGGTAATAACATTAAAAAGATGTTTAATAAGATTTCTGACAAAAAGCTGATTGGCGTTGGAATCGGTACTGTAACGACAGCTGTTATTCAAAGCTCCGCTGCGGTAACGGTTATGACAATCGGCTTTGTTAATTCGGGCATAATGAACCTGACTCAAGCTACTGCAATCATTTATGGCGCGAATATCGGCACGACAATGACCGCGCAGATTGTAGCTTTTGGTTACAGCGGAGTTAAAAATATTGATTTAATGACAATATTTGCGGCCGCAGCAGGTGTTGGCGCGTTTATGGTTATGTTCTCCAAGTCTGACCGCACAAAGAAAATTGGTGGTATTGTAACGGGGCTAGGCATGATTTTCGTAGGCCTTGCTGTTATGGATATCGCAATGAAAGTTTTTAGCGAAGCGCCACAGATAGTTGCAATTATAGCTAAAATGAGCAATCCGTTTGTGCTTTTAATATTCGGCGTTCTGTTTACTGCTTTAATACAAAGTTCATCGGCCGTCAGCGGTATCGTAATTACGATGTCCGCGGTTGGAATGTTGACGTTTGACCAAGGTATGTTTATTATTTTGGGAAGCAATATAGGTACGTGCATAACGTCGCTATTGGCCGCTATTGGCACTGGTACTAACGCGCGGCGTACTGCGTTGGTGCATTTGCTGTTTAACGTCATCGGCGTTACAATATTTGGTATTTCGTGCACATTTGTTCCTTATTCAAAATTGTTTACAACATTATTTGCCACACCTCAACTTAGAATTGCTATGTTACATACTTTCTTTAACGTAATGACTGTTTTGATTTTACTGCCAAGTACAAAATTGCTTGTGAAATTGGTTATATTTCTTGTTCCTGAAAAGAAGGGAGAAGCTGTTGACGCTGGCCCGCGGTTTTTCTTTTTGGAAGAACACTTGCTACGCACACCTCCTCTGGCCGTTGTTCAACTTAAAAGAGAAGTCGCAAATATGGCAGCTATATCAAAAAAGAATTTTGACATGAGTATGGAAGCAATCAAAACGGCTAATGTCGAAAACGTTTCAGAAATTATGAAAAATGAGGAAATAATCAATTTTCTTAACCGCGAATTAACAAAATATTTAGTGAAACTTTCGCATACTGATTTGGCTTATGACGACAAAATTATGCTAGGTACTGCATATCATACCGTAAGCGATATTGAACGCATTGGCGACTATGCTGAAAACATTACAGAATACGCTACCAAAATGGCGAATGATGGCATTTCATTTAGCGAAGACGCCGTAAAGGAAATTGTTTGTTTACAAGATACAATTAATAAACTTTATGAGCAAGTTATGAAAACATACAACGAAACCACACTTGAATATATTCCGCTTGTAAATAATTTTGAGGACCAAGTGGATAAGCTGAAAGAGGAAATGTCAAAGCGCCACGTTGAGAGGCTTGACGCAGGCGTATGTACACCTGAGGTCGGCGCAATTTATTTAAGCCTTTCTAGCAACGCTGAAAGGGTTGCGGACCATATGACAAATATCGCATATGCCGTAAAGAGTTATGCTAAACCTGTTAAAGCTCCAGCACAACCCAAGGCGTAATTAGCGTATAAACAATAGTAGGTTTAAAGAGTAATAGCGTATAGAAAAATGAAGTTATGTTTGTTAAATATTTTCAAATGATTGCTGAATTTTTTGTTTAGTTAAGTTTGGTTTAATTTTAATAATAGCTTTATGCAAAATAAATGGTGGATTATTTTTTATAAGCCACCATTTTGAATATATAAAATAAATCAACAAGCGTGATACTTAAGGAATATATAAAATAAATCAACAAGCGTGATACTTAAGGAATATATAAAATAAAACAACCAGTGTGATACTTAAGGAAAATATAAAATAAAACAACCAAATGTGATACTTAAGGAATATATAAATAAAAACAACCAGTATGATACTTAAAGGAATATATATTTAATAGAATAATAGTATGATACTTAAAGGAATATGTGTGGTTAAAATTGGCTATTGTAATTTTTTGTTGCAATTTATTAAACTTGTGGAATAAAGTGCAATTTCATACATGTGTCTAAGTTGGTATGCGAAATATTTTAATAAAGCTATTGATTTATTTATAAATAAATGTTATACTATATTTAAATAATTTACTTTATGTTCAGGGGGCTTCAAAGTTTTTTTAAAATTTAATAAGCTAAAGGAATGGTATATTTTATGGGCGTACAAAAAAGGATGTTAATCGTCGATGATGTTGAAATAAATCGCGCGATTTTACAGGAACTGTTTTCAGATGAATATGATATTTTAGATGCATCAAACGGCGCGGAAGCTATGCTAATTTTGGAAAATAGTTTTGATGATATCTCGGTAATTTTGCTTGATGTAGTTATGCCTATTATGGACGGGTTTAGCACCTTATCGGAAATGCAAAGTTGGGGTTATTTAGGGAAAATACCCGTTATTGCGATGACTGCGGGCGATGGCACAACCCACGACGTAAGTATTGTTGATATGGGCGCTGAGGATATTATTTCAAAACCTTTCATTGCGGCGCTTGTGAAACGTCGCGTGCATAATGTTGTTGATGCCTATGAGTATCGCAAGTTGAAAAACGCAGGAGTTTTGGACAATAAATAAGCGCGTTTTGTAGCAACATTAAAATTAGTATTTATTAGCTTGTAACAAATAGAAGTTGAACAAATTTTGATACAATTAAAACACAAATGATTTTAAATTAGGAGATACTTATGAATGAATTAGACCTTTCAAAACTCCGTTACAGTGGGGTTGACGTTGATGGCTCAATGGAAAGATTTAGCGGAAATTCCGCGCTTTATGAGAAGTTTTTAAAAAAATTCGTCAATGATGATACATTCTTAAAAATGGTCGAATTTATGCGTGTTAAAAACTTTGAGGAGGCATATAAGGGCGCACACTCATTAAAAGGTGTTACGGGAAATTTGGGGCTTACTGACCTGTATAATTCTTGCGACGCGATGTGCCGAGCATTTAAAGAAGGCGCGCTTGAAAAAATTATCGAGTGCTATGGCGATGCTAAAAAACATTACGATATGGCAATAGAAATTATTAAAGGCCTTTAATCGAATATTATATTTTTAAGTTTTATTAAAAATTGAGTAAAAGTAATTTAAACATAATTGTTTATATTATTTGTTAGTTTTAAAAAAGC
This sequence comes from Clostridia bacterium, assembly GCA_036654095.1. GTDB lineage: Bacteria > Bacillota > Clostridia > Christensenellales > CAG-917 > JAVVSR01. The sequence goes on along the minus strand of JAVVSR010000007.1, from coordinate 28,400 downwards.
AGTGTTATGTATTGTCAACACTGCTTTTTTATTTGATTTTTTTGACTGAAACTGAAATGTTAATGTTTTAATTCAATATTTATTGTTGGCTTTATAATCGGCGCATACAACAATTATAAGGTAAAATTTTTTAAAATTTCGATATTATTTAAATTTTGTTAAGTAAAGTCATTTTTTATATGAACAATAATTTAACTCGTGACTATTTGCGCTAAAGTTAATCGATATGGTGATGTTTAGCCATAGAGTTTTTGTATAATATATGAAATAGCGCGTTTGGGTAAAAACTTAATTAATACAATTATTGCTTTATAAGAAAACCCTCCAACGACGGCTATCGGCGGATTTTTTTTGTTTGCTAATTTCAATGCTATTTTAGCGATTATGTCAGGCGACATACCATTTTGCTCGTCTTTTTCCATTTTTAAAACCGAACGGTTTATTCGGTCGCCATAGACAAGGCTGTTTGACTTGTTTTTTTCGCGACGAGATGTGAATTCGGTTTTAACGTCACCTGGCAAAATTTCCGTAACTTTAATATTAAATGGTTTTACTTCAATACGCAGAGCCTCCGTGAGCGATGTAACCGCGGATTTTGTAGCCGAATAAAAACTTTGAAATGGCAATGATAGTGGCGCGCCTACCGAACTTAAATTAATTATTGTTCCGCTACCATTTTTTCGCATATAGGGTAGGGTGGCCTGTATGCAGTAAAGTGTGCCAAAATAGTTTATATCAAAAATCTTTTTTGCAGCGTCTTCACTGGTATCTTCAACCGAACCCGAAATCCCCATTCCAGCAGAGTTCATCAGTACGTCGATATGACCTTCTTTATTAAATATTTCATTTATTGCCTGAAATACTTTTTCGCGATTTGACACGTCAACGCAAACGCTTTCCCCAACAGTGGACGAATGTCGGGAAAGATTATATACCTTATATCCATTTTTGATAAATAACTTTGCTGTCGCAAGGCCAATACCTGCTGACGCGCCTGTAATTATTGCTACTTTATCCATAAATTTTACCTCGCTTCATTAATTAACGCGTGCTGTCGCTTTTTAGTAAATACAGCAATTATTATACATTTTTTTACATATATTAATGCAAAACTTTTTAAAGCTAATTCTATTATATTGTAACTTTCAGCTATTGTAAAGTCGATATGAATTTTATTTTAATATGCTTGACAAATATTCCGCTTCAGTATATCATTAGGCTACAATAAAATATTGCTAGGGGTGACAGCATCGCTGTCTGAGATTACACCCTTTGAACTTGATTGAGTTTGTACTCACGAAAGGAAGCCACACTTGTGACAAAACTTAAGATAATCCTTAGGTTTTTTTCTTTTTAATCGGGTTTGTAGCAAAAAGGAGTTTTTTATGTTATTTCATCAAGATGTGCCTTTTGCTGAATTTGCTATTTTCGATAAGGTAGCAACTATTGCGATTTACATCACTATCGCGCTGATTTTGGCCGTAACTGTCATTGGTTTTCTTGTAAAAAAGAAAAATCAACAGCTTATGCCACAGTTTGCGTGGACGGCCACGGGGCTTGCCTTTGGCTACGCTATCGGCCTCATCAGCGTTCTATTGTTTTTAAAACTAGATGAGTACATTGCTGTTGGCTATATCGATAAACTTACATTTTGGCCAGTGCTTTCGCTTTTGATTTTGGCAATAGCGTTGGCGATTGTCGGGCTAGTAATATCGATATTTAAAAAAGAACGATTTAAGTTATTTACTAAAATCGCGCTGGGAATTTTAAGCGTTGGGCTAGCAATTATTTTAATTACCAACGCTATTACTATGTACAAGGGCGCGGAGGTTGCGGTAGGTTCGGAAGTTCAGCTGTATGTTTACACTGCGCTAATAGCGGCCGCTATTGCCGTTATCGCGCTAGCCTGCGGCAAAAAATCCGACGCCGACAACACTCGCTCTATTGTTTATGCGTCGATTTGTATCGCAATGAGCTTCGCTCTTTCTTATTTGCGTTTGTTTGAATTACCAAGTGGCGGTTCTATTACATTCGCTAGCCTTCTGCCATTGATGATTTACAGCTATAAATTCGGCATTAGAAAGGGCGTACAGGCGGGCATTATTTATGGCGTATTGCAATTTATCCAAGCGCCTTGGTTTTATCACCCCGTACAATTTTTGCTTGATTATCCAATAGCTTTTGCGGCTATTGGCCTTACAGCGGTGTTTAAAGAACTAAAAATACTTGAAAATAAAAAAGTATTGCAGTTTGCACTAGGAGCGATTGTTGCGGTTACATTAAGATATTTATCGCACGTTGTAAGCGGCGTTTTTGTGTTTGGCAGCGGCGACCCCGAAAACTATTCGGCAATAGCTTGGAGTTTTTTATATAACTCGTTTGCCTACGCTGATATGGCGATAGCTTTGGTGGCTGGTTGTTCGATGTTTGCTTCAAAAAGTTTCCAACGATTGATTGAAGAAAACAAGTAAATTGATAAATTTATAATGACAATAAATTTGTATATCTACTTTAAAATTTAAATCAATTTTATTTATGTGTACTTAAAAACGAGCTGATTATATCCGCTCGTTTTTATATTTATTTTTAGCGATATGTACAGTTAAAGTTTTAATTTATTGTTAGGACTTTACAAGGCAATTAGGATATAGTACAATAAAAGTAATATAATACTAATATAAATGAGGTAAATTTATGAAACTTAAAAAACCTAATCATATAGGAATAGTAGTTAAAAATATTTCTGAAGCGGCTGAACGTTACGGCCGAATTTATGGAATTAGTAAATGGTGGGAGATTGTTTGCGACGGTAAATTAGATATGACATATTTAGGCGAGAAGCGTAACTGTAAGGTAAAGCTGTATTATGGAGGGAAAGGGTCGACTAAAATTGAACTTATCGAAACGACAGGCGATGATAATATATATACAAAGTTTTATGCTAAGCGTGGCGAGGGTATGCACCATATAATGTACAATGTAAAAAACTTAAGCGAGGCGATTAGGTTGTGCGAGGGAAATGGCTTAAAGGTTATTCAAAGCGCAAATTTTAAAAGCGGAGGCGCAAAGGTTCGATACGCGTATATGGCTGAAAGCGAAGATAGCGTAGTGCTTGAACTGGTTGAAACGACAATCGCGTTTGGCATTAAAAAGGGCGATATGCCTTTTGAAATGCAACTTGGAACACTCACGGGCAGTTATAAAAGGGTTAAATAAAAAATTAATTAAGGAGTTAAGCTATGGATATTAAAGAAATTTTAGGTCACGTTGACCACACTTTATTAAAACAGCAATCCACTTGGAATGATATTAGAGAAATATGTGACGATGGTGTCAAATATAAAACAGCTTCAGTTTGTATTCCGCCTAGTTTTGTGAAACGAGCTAAACAATATGTTGGCGATAAGCTTAAAATTTGCACAGTAATAGGGTTTCCTAACGGTTACAATACTACGGAAACTAAAGCATTTGAAACTCAAGATGCAATTAAAAATGGCGCTGACGAAATTGATATGGTTATCAACATCGGAGATTTAAAAGAAAAAAAATATGATATAATAAAAGATGAGATTATTACATTAAAAAGTATCTGCGCTAATCGTGTGCTAAAAGTTATTATTGAAACTTGCTTGCTTACCGATGATGAAAAAATTAAAATGTGTGAAATTGTTTCAAGCGCATTGGCTGACTATATTAAAACATCAACAGGTTTTTCAACGGGCGGAGCAACGCGTGAAGATGTTAAGTTGTTTGCAAAACATGTTGAAAACGGTGTTAAAATTAAGGCGGCAGGGGGCATACGCTCACTTCAAGACGCTGAAGATTTTTTGAATTTAGGGTGCGATAGACTTGGTACTAGCGCAATAGTTAAGATAATAAAAAGCGAAGCGCACGAAGGTTATTAAATTTGTTTTTAAACATAACAATGACTTTAAGTGTTTATTTTGTTAAATGGAGTGTGTATTTTGCCAAAACGTGTTTTTTTAATTGTATTAGATAGCCTTGGAATTGGCGCAATGAATGATGCTGAAAAATATGGCGACGTAGGCAGCAATACGCTTGCGTCTATTATGTCGTCTAAATTTTTTAGCGCCCCTAATTTGCAACGGTTAGGTATGTTTAATATTGATGGCGTGGTGGGCGATAAAGCTAAAAATCCTATAGGCAGTTATGCGCGCATTGCGGAGATGAGTTGCGGAAAAGATACTACAATAGGCCACTGGGAAATTGCGGGCATTGTTTCAAAAACACCGCTACCGACATACCCAAATGGTTTTCCTGACGAAATTTTGGAACGCTTTTCTGCGCTTACTGGCAGAGGTGTGCTTTGTAATAAACCCTATTCAGGCACTAAGGTTATTTTGGATTATGGAGATGAACATTTAAAAACGGGCGACTTAATTGTGTATACTTCAGCAGATAGCGTGTTTCAAGTAGCTGCTCACGAGGACAAAGTTCCAATTAAATTGCTTTATGAATATTGCCAAATTGCCCGAAATATTTTACAGGGGAAACATTGTGTCGGTAGGGTTATCGCAAGGCCGTTTACGGGTGTATTCCCTAACTTTACGCGTACGGCTAATCGCCACGATTTTTCACTTGAACCGCCATCTAGTACAATGCTTGATGTTTTAGCGTCAAATGGTTTTGATTCAATAGGTGTTGGGAAAATTAATGATATTTTTGCCGGACGAGGTATCACTGATTTTTGCAGAATAAAAAACAACGCCGATGGTATGGATAAAACTTTTGAATTTTTAAATAAAGCATTTAATGGTCTTTGTTTTGTAAATTTAGTTGATTTTGATATGACTTTTGGACATCGCAATGACGTTGACGGCTACGCGAATGCCGTTAGCGAATTTGATGTGCGAATTGGCGAATTTATTTTAAAAATGCAACCAGAGGATATTTTAATTTTGACTGCCGACCACGGATGTGACCCTTTGACCGCTAGCACCGACCACAGCCGTGAATATGTTTTTATGTTGGCTTATGGACACAACTTAAGGCAGGGCGCAAACTTAGGCGCGCTAAATTCGTTTTCAGATATATCTGCTACGATATTAGACTATTTTAAAATTAAAAATGAACTTTGTGGCGCTAGTTTTTTGAAGGAGATAATAAATGTATAATGAGCTAATTAAACAGGCAATTTCTGCTCGCGAACGCGCATACGCTCCATATTCTCATTTTATGGTTGGCGCCGCGTTGTTAGCTGCTAATGGCGAAATTTATAGTGGGTGCAACATCGAAAACTCGGCATATAGTCCGTCGTGTTGCGCCGAACGCGTGGCATTTTATAAGGCTATTGAAAATGGCGCGCATAGTTTTAGCGCGATTGCAGTTGTTGGCGGCGCAATGGACAAAGCATTGGAAAACTGCCCACCCTGTGGAGTTTGTCGACAAGTTATGAAAGAATTTTGCAATGCGGATTTTAAAATTATTTTAGCTACAAGCGTCGATAATTATAAGATTTTTACATTGGTCGAGCTTCTTCCTGAAGCATTTAAATAAAGGTCAATATTAAACAAAACTAATTAGTTTTTAGCGTTGGCTTTAACTTTTAATTTATAGAATAAAATTGAAATAATTATTATTGTGTTTTAAATTTTCATTTATCCAATTAGTTTAAATTGTTTAAAATAAATAACCTCGATGGAGTATTTATGAGAATATATGATATTATCAAAAAAAAGCGTGACGGCGGTGAATTGTCAACTGACGAAATAAACTTTTTTGTTGAGGGATACACTAAAGATGAAATTCCTGATGAGCAAATTGCCGCTTTGCTTATGGCAATTTACTTTCAAAAAATGACAGTGCGTGAAACGTACGATTTAACTTATGCCATTGTTAATTCAGGCGAGGTCATTGACCTTTCGCAAATAAGCGGAATAAAAGTTGACAAACATTCAACGGGCGGGGTAGGCGACAAAACAAGCATTATCGTTGCGCCTATGGTTGCCTCTTGTGGTGTTAAGGTTGCAAAAATGAGTGGCAGGGGGCTAGGCCATACGGGTGGCACGGTTGACAAACTAATGTCAATTCAAGGCTATCAAACTTCAATTTCAAGAGAAAAATTTTTTGATATCGTGAATACAGTAGGCGTAAGCATTATTGGACAAAGCGGTAACCTTGCGCCCGCGGATAAAAAATTGTATGCGCTGCGCGATGTTACCGCAACGATTGAAAACACATCGCTTATTGCCGCAAGCATTATGGGCAAAAAACTTGCGTCTGGCGCTGATAAAATTCTGCTCGATGTTAAAGTCGGGAGCGGTTCTTTTAATAAGACGATTGCCCAAGCCGAGGAGTTGGCTAAACTTATGGTTCAGCTTGGAAAATCCGCTAAAAAAGATACTGTCGCCCTACTTACAAATATGGATATTCCACTTGGAACAGCTATCGGGAATTCGCTGGAAGTTAAGGAATGTATTGATGTTTTGCAGGGGAGAGGAGCTGATGACTTGACGGAAATTTGCATTGAACTTGCTTCAAATATGCTGTATCTTGGCGGCCTCGGTAATATGTGCGAATGTATGCGGAAAGCAAAAGAAAGTATTAGCTCAGGACGAGCCTACGAAACGCTAATTAAAATGGTGAAAGCGCACGGTGGCAATGAAAGTTGGATTAAAACACCCGATTTGTTTCCTAAAGCGCCATTGACTAAAACAGTCAACTCGGTTTGTGAAGGATATATTACGGCGATTGATGCCGAACAGTATGGACTTGCTAGCCTTTGCTTAGGCGCAGGACGAAATAAGAAAGAAGATAATATCGATTATTCGGCAGGCATTATTTTAAACAAAAAATTGGGCGATTATGTAAATCAAGGCGACGTGATAGCGACTTTGTTTACAACCTTTGGTAACTTAGATGAAGCTACAAATATTGTGCTAAATGCCACTACATTTGGCCGTGCTAAGCCAATGTTAAAGCCATTAGTCCTAGGTCGCTTTGAGTAGGTCGCTAATCGAATTTTGAACATTTTAATTTTTAAGTCGATAAGGAATTTATTAAATTTTTAAAATACTTTATCGATTTACTTGACTAAAGTGCTAAAGCGCGATATAATTCGATAATAAAACAATAAAGGTGGATTTATGAAATTAAATATAGATACGTTATCAATAGAGGAAAAGGTTTCGTTGGCATTGAGGGGTGTATATGAGCAGTTTGGCTATAAACGCTTTAAAATGAGTAAATTTGAAGAGTACAGCCTATATTCGGAAAATAAAAGTTTTTTATCTAGCGACAATATTATTACGTTTAATGATTTAGATGGAAAGTTAATGGCATTGAAACCCGACGTGACATTGTCAATAGCAAAAAATGCTAAAGCGTTGTCAAGTGAACTTGAAAAACTTTATTACATTGAAAACGTGTATCGACTTGATAAAAATACAAAAAAGTATCGTGAAATTAATCAAATGGGCTTAGAGGCAATAGGCGCAATTAAGGGTTATACTACGATTGAAGTTATAATGCTGGCATTAAAAAGCCTTAAGGAAATAGATAGCAAATTTGTGCTTGATATATCTAGTGTCGCCTTTGTAACTGGCTTAATTGAAAGCCTGCATTTGACAGATTATGCAATAAAAGATGAGTTATTTGCGTGTATAGTGTCAAAAAATTTGCACGATTTAAAAAGGCTTGTAGACAAATTGGATTTAAGCACGGAAGAAAGCAAAAAGTTGTCAAAGTTAATCACAATAAATGGCGGTTTTTCAAAAGCTATAAAGTCTGCTAAGGAAATTATTTCAAATGAAGAAATGCGCCTAGCCGTTGAGGAGTTGGAGGCAGTATATAAGGTGATTGAAAACACTGAATTTGAAGATAAACTTAGGTTAGATTTTTCAATTATTAACGATACTAATTACTATAATGGTATTATTTTTCAAGGATATGTAAGTCGTATTCCTCGCGCAGTTTTAAGTGGTGGACGCTACGATAAGTTGCTTGCAAAATTTAATAAAAATTGTAGTGCGATTGGTTTCGCATTGTACTTAAATGAAATCAATAGTTATTATCATAATTTATCGCAAAACGATATTGATGTGTTGATTTTGTATGATAAAACTACCAATATTGCAAAATTGTACTTGGAAGTTGAACAACTTGTAAAGTCTGGAAAGTCTGTTTTTACGGCTACAAAAATACCGTCAGATATTAAATTTAATGCTATTATGGCGATGTCGTCAGATAAAATTAGGGAGGTAAAATAATGTTTAATATTGCACTGCCTAAGGGAAGACTTGCCGATAAAACGTGTGACCTGTTGGCTAAGATTGGTTATGATACAAATGAGGTTAAAGTTGACAATCGAAAACTGGTTTTTACCGACAATAAAAAACAAGTTTCTTATTTTTTGGTTAAACCATCTGACGTGGCTATTTATGTTGAAAGAGGTATTGCCGACGTTGGCGTTGTGGGCAAAGATATTTTGCTTGAAACTAATCCAGATGTCTATGAATTAATGGACTTAAATATTGGAAAATGTCGCATAGCTGTTGCCGCGAAGAATGACTTTCGAGAGGATACTGACCGCCCTCTAAGGGTGGCTACAAAATTTGTCAATATCGCAAACGAATACTATTCGCAAATGAATCGCGAAATTGAAATTATCAAGCTCAATGGCTCAATTGAATTAGCTCCGATTTTGAATTTAAGCGATGTTATAGTAGATTTGGTTGAAACTGGTACTACAATTAAAGAAAATAATATGCGAGTTATTTGCGATATAATTCCAATTAGCGCGCGCCTCATTGCCAATAAAACCAGTTACAAGTTTAAAAATGAACAAATTTTAAATTTGATTGATAGCCTTCAAGAGGTAATAATATGATTAAAATTTTTGATGAAAGTTTACTTAAAATGTCTGAAATTTTGGCTCGAAGCGAAAATGACCTTGGAAATGTTGAAGAAATTGTAGCTAATATTATCAGCGATGTAAAGTTGCGTGGCGATGAAGCGTTGTTTTCATACGGGCTTCGTTTTGACGGTGTGTTGCTGAAATCGTTAAAAGTGTCTGATGATGAAATAGACGACGCGTTTGAAAAAGCCGATGTGGATTATATTAATCTTTTAACAAAGGTTAAAGAAAATATTGAAGCTTTTCATAGGCTTCAGCTAAGAACAGGTTTTAATTATCAACCCGAAGATGGAATTGTTTTGGGGCAAAAAATTACACCTATTGCAAAAGCAGGTTTGTATGTACCCGGCGGTACAGCTTGTTATCCGTCGTCGGTTTTGATGAATGCTATCCCCGCAAAAGTAGCGGGTGTCAGCGAGATAATAATGACAACACCTCCGCAAAAAGACGGGTCAATAAAAAAAGAAATTTTGATTGCCGCTAAAATTGCTGGCATACAAAGCATTTATAAAGTTGGTGGCGCGCAAGCGATTGCGGCGTTGGCATATGGAACAAAAAGCATTTCAAGGGTGGACAAGATAGTTGGCCCTGGAAATATTTTTGTTGCGACAGCTAAAAAGTTGGTTTCAGGCGATGTTGGTATTGATATGATTGCTGGGCCTAGTGAAATTTTGGTAATAGCAGACAGTTCTGCGCGGGCGCAAATAGTTGCTGCGGATATGCTGTCGCAGGCTGAACACGATAAATTATCGACAGCTATTTTGCTGACTGACAATATGGTTTTGGCGGGTGAAGTCCAAGTTGAAATTGAAAAGCAGTTAGTGACGTTGCCTCGTCAAGATATTGCGCGCGCGTCGATAAATAGTAATGGAAAGATAATTGTTTGCAATAATATTGATAAATGTATCGAAATTGCAAATCTTATTGCGCCCGAGCATTTGGAGTTGATGACAGCAAAGCCGTTTGAACTTTTAGATAAAGTTAAAAATGCGGGTTCAATTTTTTTGGGCGCAAATTCGCCCGAGGCATTGGGTGACTATTTTGCCGGAGCAAATCACACATTGCCGACAAATGGAACAGCAAGGTTTTCGTCGCCTTTATCGGTTGATGATTTTATTAAAAAATCACAATATATATACTATGACCGCAAACATCTTTTACAGGCGAAAAGCAGCATTGCAAGTTTTGCTGACAGTGAAGGATTGTCGGCTCACGCTAGGTCAGTGAAAATTAGGTTTGGTGATAGCAATGAGTAGGTTTTTAAGTGGACGGTATAAAGGTCTTTTGCCGTATTCTCCGGGCGAACAGCCACAGAATACAAAATACGTTAAGCTAAATACAAACGAATCTCCGTTTCAGCCAACTGAAAAAATTTTAAAGTCAATAAACTCTGACGAACTTAAAAAGTTGAGGCTTTATAGCGACCCCGAGGCTAAACAATCCACACAGGCGATTGCGAAATATTATAACTTATCAGCAAATGAAGTTATGGTTACAAATGGAAGCGACGAAGCATTGATGTTTATTTTAATGGCATTTTGCGACAATGAAAATGGCATTGCTTTCCCTAATATTACCTATGGATTTTATAGTGTTTTTTGTGAGCTATTGTCGCTTAATAGTACTTTAATACCATTGAAAAGTGACTATAAACTAGATGTTGACGCATTTGTTGGGTTAAATAAAAATATTATAATTGCAAATCCAAATGCGCCGACAGGTATAGCAATAGCAATAAATGACGTACGTAAAATTTTACAATCAAACCCTAATAATATAGTCGCAATAGATGAAGCTTATGTTGATTTTGGCGCGCAGTCTGCGGTTGAATTAATTAAAGAATTTGACAATTTAATTGTAGTTCAAACATTTTCAAAATCTCGTTCTTTGGCTGGCGCTAGGCTTGGTATGGCGCTTTCAAATAGTGACATTATTTGTGATTTAAACAAAATTAGGTTTTCATTCAATCCATATAACGTGAACCGCTTAACCGACCTTATGGGCAAACTTGCCATTGAGGATAATGATTATTTTAAAAATTGCTGTGACGTTATAGTGGAAAATAGGGAATACACAACCGCTAGTTTAATTAGTTTAGGATTTGAAGTTTTACCATCGTCAGCTAACTTTATTTTTGCGCGAAAAGCAAAACTCAGCGGTGAAAATTTTTATTTAAAATTAAAAGAAAAGGGTATATTGGTAAGATATTTCGACAAGCCTTTGCTAAGTGATTTTGTAAGGATAAGCATTGGCTCTCGAAAAGAAATGGAGTTTGTAATTAAAAAAACCATAGAAATTTTAAAAGAGGAGTGTCTTTTATGAGAATGTCAAATATATCGCGTCAGACTCGCGAAACAAACATTGAGCTTGATTTAAATTTAGACGGGAAAGGGCATGCGGAAATAAACACGGGGAGTGGTTTTTTTGACCATATGCTTGAATTGTTTGCTGCTCACGGGAAATTTGATTTGAAAGTGAAATGTGACGGCGATATACGGGTTGATTTTCATCATTCGGCCGAGGATATCGGCATTGTCTTAGGGCAAGCTGTGAAAACAGCGTTAGGCGACAAGGCTGGCATAACGCGATATTCCGATATTATTTTACCTATGGACGAGGCCTTAATTTTATGCGCAATCGATATCAGCGGACGCGCGTATTTGAACTATAAGGTAAATTTAAAAGCTACAAAGATTGGCGACAACGATACTGCAACTAGGTCGGCTATGGTAGGAGGCTTCGATACCGAGTTGGTTGAGGAGTTTTTGCTGGCATTTGTGCGAACGGCGCAAGTTAGTCTACACATTATTCAACTTGAAGGTTCAAACACTCATCATATTATTGAGGGGATTTTTAAGGCATTTGGCCGAGTTCTTCGGAAAGCGGTTTATATTGATGTTGATTTTTTGGGAGTAATACCATCAACAAAAGGGACACTGTAATGATAGCTATTATAGACTATGGAGTAGGTAATTTATTTTCATTAAAAAGTTCGTTGCGATATTTAGGTGTTGAAAGTATAGTTACGGGCGATGTGACAGAAATTAAGCGCGCTGATAAAATAATTTTGCCGGGAGTTGGCGCATTTGCAGATGCAATTAAAAAGCTAAAAGAATGTGGGCTTGATAAAGTAATTGTTGAGGAAGTCGCAACAGGAAAGCCACTGCTTGGTATTTGTCTTGGAATGCAGATGTTGTTTGACAAAAGCTATGAATATGGAGTACACGTTGGGCTTGGTTTAATAAAGGGTGAAGTTTGTCCGTTGACGGCGGAAATAGTAGGCGATTTAAAAATTCCGCAGATAGGTTGGAATAGCTTAAATATTGTAAAAGATAGCCCTATTTTAAAATATATTAATAATGGCGAATATGTATATTATGTACATTCGTATTACGCAACTAATTGCGCCCAATCAACGACGGCTACTTCGGAATATGGAATTGAAGTTACTGGCGCGGTGCAATGTGGAAATGTATTTGGAACGCAGTTTCACCCTGAAAAAAGCGGTGATACGGGCTTAAGAATTTTAAAAGCTTTTAGTGAGTTATAAGGAGAAATAAATGGAGATTTTCCCAGCGATTGACCTTTTGGGCGGAAGTGTAGTTCGCTTGACTAAAGGCGATTATGAAAGTAAAGAAGTGTTTTCAAACAATCCAAGCGAAGTGTTGAATGAATTTAAGTTAAGTGGCGCGACAAATTTACATTTGGTTGATTTAGACGGAGCAAAAGACGGTACGATACATAATTTTAATGTCATAAAAGAGCTTGCGTTAAGAGGCGATTTTTTTATTGAGGTTGGCGGAGGAATTCGCAACGAGGATAGGATTTTAAGTTATTTGGATTTAGGAGTATCGCGAGTTATATTAGGCACAATAGCGGTTGAAAATTTTAAGTTTGTTGAAAAAATGGTGTCAAAATACGGCAAAAAAATCGCAGTTGGCGTTGACGCGAAAAATGCAAAAGTGGCAGTTGACGGTTGGAAAACAGTTACTGAACTATGCAGTTTTGATTTTTGTCAGAGGTGCGCTGATGTGGGTGTGGAAACTATTATCTATACGGATATTGCCACTGACGGAGCAATGTCAGGCACTAATTTAGAAGCGTTTAATTGCCTTAGCAAAATAAAAAACTTAAATATTATCGCGTCTGGTGGCATTTCATACGAAAGCGAATTATATGAACTAAAACGTTTAAATACGAGCGGAGCAATACTTGGCAAAGCACTATATAAAGGGTTGTTAAACTTGCGCCGAGCCATTGCTATTGGGCGAGGTGATATATGATAACTAAAAGGATTATTCCTTGCTTAGACGTGCGCAATGGACGAGTTGTAAAAGGTATCAATTTTGAGGGAATACAAGATGTCGAAAATCCAGTTGAGTTAGCTAAATTTTACAACGAACAGGGCGCGGATGAATTGGTGTTTTACGATATCACCGCAAGCTTTGAACAACGCGCGATTTTTACCGATATTTTAAAAAATGTAGCAAGCGAAATATTTATTCCACTAACAGTTGGTGGTGGCATTAATGCCGTGTCTGATTTTGAACGCGTTTTAAATTGTGGCGCAGATAAGGTTAGTGTCAATTCGGGCGCTATTAAAAATCCAATTCTTATATCAGACGCGGCAAAAATTTATGGAAATCAATGTGTCGTTCTTTCTATGGATATTAAAAGAGTTGATGATAAGTTTGTTATTTTTTCAAAGGGCGGACGCGAAAACACTGGCATTGACGCGTTGGATTGGGCTAAACGCGGCGAGGATAATGGCGCGGGCGAATTGGTTGTCAATAGCATTGATACAGATGGCGTAAAAAATGGTTTTGATATTGAATTACTTGAGGCTATCGGGAAAAAAGTGTCAATTCCGATAATTGCGTCAGGTGGCGCAGGGAATATTTCGGATTTTGTAAATTTATTTAAAAAACTTCCTCGGGTAGATGCGGGCCTTGCGGCTTCGATTTTCCACTTTAAGGAAGTTAAAATATGCGATTTAAAAAAAGTACTTCAAGCCAACGGCATAGAGGTTAGACTATAAGGAGATGTTATGTTAAAAATTAGCGATATTAAGTTTGATGAAAATGGATTAGTTCCAGCGGTTGTAACAGATTACTTTACTAAAGAGGTTTTGACGGTTGCTTATATGAATTCCGAAAGCCTTGAAATAAGTATGCGCGAAGGCAAGACGTGCTTTTTTAGCCGTTCGAGAAAGGAACTTTGGCGAAAAGGCGAAACTAGCGGTAACTATCAGCACATCGTTTTTATTAAGGCAGATTGTGACCGCGACGCGCTAGTTGTAGAAGTTAAAAAAGATGGTCCCGCTTGCCACTTGGGCAACGAAAGCTGTTTTGCCGATTATCTATTTATAAGCAAAGAAATTAAAGAATTTTCGTTGCAAAAATTATATGAGCTTATTTTGGGGCGGAAAACAGAAGCGCAAGAGGGAAGTTACACTTCATATTTATTTGAAAAGGGCATTGATAAAATTTTAAAAAAAGTAGGCGAAGAATGTACCGAGGTTATCATTGCCGCTAAAGGCGGAAGTAAAGAGGAAACTATATATGAGTTGTCTGATTTGCTGTATCACGCAATGGTTTTAATGGTTGAAACAAAAATTACAACGCAAGATATTTTAACGGAATTATCGAAACGTCACGTTGTCGACAAAAAAGTTAAACAAGAAACTATGAAATAATTATTGAATGTTTTAAAAATCAAAAAAATCTTAAATTTGGCAATATGTTGACTTTTAGGCTAAACATAATATATAATTAAAAAATATGAGTTTGATGTGGCGTAAACTTTTTCGGAAAAGCTTTATTTTATACTTAAAATAATGAGTTTGGAAATAAACGATTTGTTTAAATTTATAATCAATTTATATTTTTTTGGTTTTATCAAGTAAAATAAATGTAAAGTAGGTTTAGCGAACTATGAAAAATCTGTTGAAAAAAATTAAATCAATGTGGAGCACTCCACTTGACGGTCGTTACCTTACCTTTAAAGAAATACTTGCATTTGGTGGAAGTTCGCTTGGTTATAGCTTTATTATTAATATTATTTGGGCTGTTATAACAGTATCGCAAATTTCCGAAATTTACCAAATAAGCGTTCTTCACGGACCTATTATTTTTGTTATCGCTAGCGTTATTGGCCTTATCGCGCAACCTGTATTTGGCAAAGTTTTGCAACGTACGAAAACTAGAATAGGTAAATATAAACCTTTTATTTTAATTCTTGCGCCACTTATTTCAGTTTGCGCCATTGCATTCACTTGGCTTCCTCAAAACCTTACCGAAACAAATAAACTTATATACGTTTACTGCACAAGCATACCTACGCTAGTTATGTGGAATTTATTTAATAATACATTCCAAATGCTTCCAGCGGTTATTACGCCAAATCAGCAAGAACGCACTGACGTTTGGTCGCCGATTGGTTTAATTGTTGGCTTCGCTCCTACTGTTATAAATGTTATTAAGGGTTGGGTTATTGGATACTTTACTCGTCAAGGCAATGCATATTTGGCCTATCGTTATATGGGCTTGATAAGCATCGTGTTTGGCTTGGCGCTGGTATTGCTTATTTTGAAAGTTAGGGAAAGAGTTTATGTCACGGAAGAGGAAAGTAAAAACGAGAAAGTTGGTTTGTTTGAAGGCTTAAAATTGGTTATGAAAAATAAACCGCTAATGGTGTTGTCGCTCGCTTTGGTTTTAGGCTGCATGCGTACGGCCATCGACGCCGACATAGAAGTTTTGGCGAGGTTGCGTTATGCAACGAATATGGCCACAGGCTATGAAGTGTTTTCTAGTTTATCGTTGATAGTAGGCTTTGCCGCCACTCCGAATATGATACTTCTACCATTGCTTACCCGAAAGTTTAGCAGCAAAACTATTATGATGTTTTGGGGGACGTGCAATGCGATTGGCTATGGAATTATGGCTTGTATCGGGTTTGAAAACTTGCCTCAGGGCGCAGTAAGCGCAACGGTTATCACGGCGCTTAGATTTATAGCGTTATTCAATGCGATGGGCAGTTTGCTTCCGTTAATGTTAAGCGAACTCTATGATTATCAACAGTTTGTGTCGGGTAAGCGCCTTGAAGGGTTTATACAAACATTTGCAATGGCGCTTGTAACACTTGCTACTAACGTCGGGCTACTTAGTATGGCATTTGTAAAAAAAGGCGTTGGATATGAACCTAAAAATTATTTTGACAAGATGACTGTGCCAACTGAAATTATGAATGTTGCATTAAAATATTATGATATCGCGGTGGCTGTTTCGGCAATTTCGGCCGTGCTTATGGTGCTTGTGCTTGCATTCTACAAATTAGGGAAAAAGGAACACGCCGAAATTGTTAAAGCGCTTCAAGAGAAAAATGTCAACGATGAAATTAAGGAAAACAGTCCTGTTGTTAATAACGAAACCGATATTGTTTCAAAACTTTCGGAGGGTGAGTTAAAGGCTTAATCCGTTTTGAAAATCAAATTTATGCGAATATGTAAAAAACCAAACGTAAAAATGCGTTTGGTTTTTTTGTATATACTTTAATAAATTAATACTTATTTGTAGCAACTATAATTGCATTGGGAGCAATTCGGGAACGGGTATATTATTAACTTCATCATCTTCAATAATGCGCTCAAAAGCAATGTTTAGCATAAGTAGAAAGATAAATTGTATCGGGTGAAAGAAACTTGTATCCGCCAAACTATAACACTCAAATGCGATTATACTAAAGCATAAGAACGCAACAACAGGATACTTCCAAACTTTGACCGCGGTAATGTATCGACGCACGTTAAATAGACAAATTGCTATAAAACCAACTGCCCCAAGCTTGCCCAATGCCTCAAGATAGGTATCGTGGAACCAGTAGATTAAGTCGCGTGAGAAATTGAGCTTATAGTCAAATCCTGCGCCAAATACGGGATATTGCTTAAATACTTCCCACGCTTCGGCATAAATGCTGAAACGACCGCTATCGTCAAGACCTTTACTTATCATATTTTCAAGCGCATAGTAAATATCGCGACTGAAAATTAAGGCCAATATTAACAATACTGCTAAAACACTTGAAACACTTAAGGCTAACTGACGTTTGTTTTCTGATTTTATAATGCCATATATTATCAAAACTGGATAGATACAAACAACCGACAATATCGCTCCTCGTGAAAATGTAAGTATTAGCGCAATGGTTTGTAGCGCGGTAAAAATAATTGCCAAAAGACACTTGAAGCCACCTTTTGTTGCATAATAGGCGCACGCTGGAATGGTAAAACAAAGTATTGAACCGATGTTGTTGCTGCAACCCCAACCTAAGTGTATAGATTTGGCGCGCATTGCCAACAACGCATCGTCAGTCATAATGTAATAAGAAAATGTTTGTATAGTCATTAAGAACCCAAGTACAAGTAGAAAACTGCACAAATATTCGGCAAATGCCGTGCCTTTTAAATCGATTGTACTGTTAAAGAAGAAATAGATTAACCCAATAAATAAGGATACGAGTAGGATTGCCCAAAAGTTTATCGATGAAAACCCGCGAATTGTGGAACCGCCTAATATAAACGAAAGCAAAACAAAGAGCAGCGCGGGGGTAAGCTTCGACGGCCTTAACTTTGGCTTAAACCTAACAAAGTGAATTATGATACCCGCTACTAATAACAATACGTATGCGCTCATCCAAACATTGCCTTCAATGCTAGTTGTTGTGCGCAAACAATATGTAAAAAGTAGAAGTATAACAAGAGGATTTCGTGTATCTTTTGAGGTTGCAAGCAATAATCCCGCTAAAAACAGCAGAATCCCAATGCCGATTTTTTCAATACCAGCAAGCCAAATTACATAAACTAACATCGCGATTGCAAATGGAAAAAGTTTATGAGCTATAACGTATTGATAAGCATTAATAAATTTGTTTTTATAAATATCCATTTAAATATTATACAATATATAAAAAAATCTGTCACGCATAATTTACAACTTTTAAGCAATAATTTTGTTTATTTGAAAAACGTTTATAACATATTAAAATTATTATCATAAAATTGCTTTAAATGTATTTTACAAATAGCAAATAATTAAACTTATATTAACTTGCTATTAATTAATGAAAATGATAAAATTATGTACTATGAGAGAAGATTTTCAACAAAAACCACGCAACATTGAGTTGTCAATAACCGATAGAAAAAATAAAAAAATGAAGTTTTATAGGTTTGTTTTTTTGCTAATAAATATTGTGACAGTTGGCGTGATTATTTATGTTGGCATTTCAAAAGGGAATGTTGGTAATATCAATATTATTTTTGAGCTTATGAAAAGCAATAAGATATGGTTATTGTTGGCATTGTTGTGCGCGTTTGGGGTAGTTTTGTTTGATGGACTAGGATATACAATGTTGTTGAAATCTAAAACAGGGAAGGTTGCGAGATTTGGCATAAAGACAGCCATAGTAGGTCGATACGGCGATGCAATTACTCCGTTGGGTACGGGTGGGCAGCCCTTTCAAATGTACTATTTAAAAATGAAAGGCGTAAAGTTAAATTATGCTTGCGCTATGCCTTTAGTTAAATATATTGTGCGCGTAATTACGGGCGATGTGGTTATGGTAACGTTGCTATTAATATGTTGGGTGAATACTGAAAAGTTTATGCTAATACTTGCAATAATAGGTTTAGCGCTAAACACCGTTATACCTTTACTTATGTTAATGTTCGCGTATAGGCGCAACCTTGCGGAAAAAGTAATTGAAAGCGTAGTTAAGTTTTTGTATAAAATTAAAATCATTAAAAAGTCACAAAATTTAAAAGATAAGTGGCTTGAACCTGTTGAGTCATTGGCAATGGCGATGCGCGAGTTGTCGTCAAATTTTAAGCAAGTTATAAGCTTAGTTGTATTTGCTATTTTTGAAAATATTTGTTATTTAATATTGCCATATTTGGTAAGTAGATTTGTCGGTCAGTCGCCTAATGTTTTTGAAATTGTGGGCTTGACAATAATTATACATAATGCCGCATCGTTTATGCCAACACCAGGGGCAAGCGGTGTGACCGATTTAGCGTTTTATACTGTGTTTTCGTCAGTTTTAAGTGGAGATACAGTGCTTTTAGCGTTATTAGTATGGAGAATGATAAGTTTTTATTTGTATGTAATTTTAGGATTTTTAATTTTAATATTTACTAAAAAAAGTGAAAATATTGAATTGCTAAATGATAAATTTTCGGAGGATATAACGTGAAAAATATTAGTAGAAGTTCGGTCGTTATGTACAGCTTTGCGGGCTTTGGACAAAATATGCTTTATGCTATGATGATTACTTATTTAATTGATTTTTATTCGTTAAAACTTGGAGCAATAGCTGGGATTATTATGTTTGTAGCTAGAGTTTTAGATGCGCTTAAAGACCCGATTGTAGGCAATTATATCGACGCTCATAAAAGTAGATATGGCAAGTTAAGACACTTTTATATAATATTGCCAATTCCACTTGCGCTACTGACAGTGTTGCTTTTTTTAATTCCAGATATTGGGTTAGTAGGCAAGGCGATATATTGTTTGATTATATTTTTTCTTTGGGGCTGTTGTTATACGTTGTCTGATTTGGCGTATTTGGGGTCGTCGTCAGCAATGAGTGAAAATGTTGGCGAACGTAACAAATTGATTTCCGTATCAAGGTTGTTTTGCACACTTGGAGGGGCATTGCCAACGCTGATTGTTCCTTTAATATTGTCGGGTACAATTTTTAATTTATCAAATACCACAGCGTACATAATATCGGCATTAGTATTTGGAATAGCTGGTTCAGCCTTATTTGCGCTTGGCTTTCCTTCCGCTAAGGAAGTCATCGTTCCCGAGTGTAAAAAAGTTAGCTTTAAAGGTTCAATCAAAATTATTAAACAAAATAAGCCCCTGCTTTTAATTTTGATAGCGACATTGTTGGGTTCTGTTCGAACTATCGTTCAGGCAATGGGTATTATAATTGCAAAGGTTAATTTCGGTTCGGCTGATTACTTTACATATATGGCTATTGCTTTCGGCGCTTCACTAGCCATCGGAACACTTTTAGTACCGGTGTTGCTGAAAAAACTAAGTTTTAAAAAATTGTATATTTACTCATCGATTATAGGGTTTATTTTACAAATAGTATTCTATTTTGTTGGATATAGTAATTTTTATGTTGTTCTATTCATGTTGTTTTTAACAGGTTTACCATTTGGTATTTACAATACTTTAGCTTTTACTATTCCCGTTGATTGCATTGACTACCTCGAATGGAAAACTGGCAAGCGATACGAGGGTGTGTGTTTTTCGCTACAAACATTTCAAGGGAAGGTGGCTTCGGGAATGGTGCTTGGACTAGGCGCGCTTGCTGCATTTTTGGCAGGATATACTGAAAGCGCGACATATACCACTCAACTTAAAGATAATTTATTTACAATAGTGACCATTCTGCCCGCTATCGGATGCGCGTTGTGTATACTGCCAATGTTATTTTACAATTATGATGGTGAAAATCGTAAACAAATTCAGTCTGAGTTGGCCGTTATGCGTGAAAATGCGCAAAACTTAGATGAGGTAGTTTCATTATCAAAAGAGGAATTATGAAAAAAAAGTATTCGCCGTTTAGTTTAGAAGATACCTACCAATTTCCGCGCATAATTACGGCGCCGATAGTCAAATTTTTAAGTTGGTACTTTAGGCGTGACATTAAAGTTATATACAGCGAGCCATTGCCTGACGAACCTTGTATTATTTGTCCTAATCACGCGATGGAATTTGGGCCAATCGCTATGCAATCCTGCCACAATCATATGCGAAAAAGTAGAATGTTTACGCACGCAAATATGATTTTGGCGCGTACAATTCCGAAACACGCAATGAAAGATATTTTTCCAAATAAAAAAGGTTTATCGTATGCATTTTTTTACACGATTTCGCTTTTAATTAGTCCGCTTATGTCGGGTGTAATTAAGTGCTTAGAGCCGATACCTGTGACGCACGACGCGCATCTAATATTAACATTAAAAAAGGCAAGCCAAACTATTTCAGAAGGGAAAGATGTTATTATTTTTCCCGAAAGCAACATTCAAGATATGGACAAAAAGTATGTAAATATTTTACAAAAGGGAACTCCTTTTATTGTACGGAACATTATGCGTGATACCAAAATTAATCCATATGTAGTGCCTGCATATGTTTGTAAAAGCTTGAAAACGGTTATTTACGGAACGCCATTCAAACTATGTCAAAGTGATAACTTTAAAAATGACGTTATTGAATTTAACAATAAAATCGCAACACAAATTGAGCTTTTAGCAAGCGCGCTTCCGTTGCATAAAGTGACGCACTATGACAATTCGCCAAGAGTTGAGATAGTCGATAAAAATATAAAATGAAACAATAGGATATGTAAAAATAAACGAATTAATTTATAAATGTCGTTTTAAAATATTTAAAATGCTGTATTCATTTAAGCGAATACAGCATTTTTTATGCAAATTAATTATAACCACAATACATCGCCTTCGTCTTTAGAAGGCCTGCACATAAGCTCGCCAACGGCATCTTTTACGGCGACGCCCGTGTATAAAATTTTGTAAATTTGTTCAATTATAGGCATTTCAACATTGCTTTCTTTCATAAGTTCATACGCGCTTTTTGCAGTAGTATACCCTTCAACAGTCATTCCAACGGCTTTAACCGCATCTTCAGGTTTCAATCCTTCTCCAATTAAGCGGCCACATCTATTGTTTCGGCTGTGTAAACTGTTGCAGGTTACTATTAAATCACCAATGCCAGTGAGGCCTGTAAAAGTTTCTTTCTTTGCGCCATAGTGAACTCCTAAGCAAGCTATTTCTTTTAAACCTCGCGTCATCAGCGCGGCTTTGGCATTGTCACCAATCTTTAGGCCATCTAAAATACCCGCAGCAATGGCGATAACATTTTTTAAAGCTCCTCCAAGTTGTACCCCGATAACATCACTGTTTGAATATATCCGCAATGACTTGTTTGATAAAACATCGCGAATGTATTTTGAACTCACCTCGTCTGTTGATGCCGATACTAATGTTGTCGCCATATCTCGCGCCAGTTCTTCTGCGTGAGAAGGGCCACTTAAAACTACTACCGGGTTATTAGGCAATTCTTCATTTATTATTTGTGACATTGTTTTTAAAGTTCCAAGTTCAAACCCTTTAGCTACGCTTACAATGATTTTGCCATCAGGAAGTTCGCTTTGCAATAACTTAGCCACCGAACGCATTGCGATTGATGGTACTGCAATAATTATAAAATCGCTATATTTTACAACGCTCAAATCGGTTGTTAGCGTTATTTCTTTTGAAATAGTCACTCCAGGTAGAAGCCGCTTGTTTTCGCCGTCGCGAGCAATGTCGTCAAGCTCATTTTTGTTTAATGACCAAAGTGTTACAATGTGGCCATATCGATGCGCCATTACTGCAAGAGCTGTGCCAAATCCGCAACCGAGTATAGTAATTTTTGCCATTAGAGTTCACCTTTATTTTTTATTAATTTAAGTATTGTAAGCCACCTAATTTAAGTATTGTAAATTTAAATAAAAACAATTTTGCTAGTCGCGCGTCTTGTCGGTCGGGTTGGGATTAGCCTCAATATTAATTGTTGCACTTTCGCTTGCCTTTTCGCTCGATTGGGCGACAGCATTGTCACAAACGTTAAGCGTTGTAGATATATCGTTAGCAAGGCCTTCGACAGCGACGACAGGTTTTTTCTTGTCAGTGATTTTACGTTCAGTACCTTTAAAAATTCTAACAATATTTTTGCGGTGCTTCAAAACTATCCAAGTAACTAAAGTCACCGTCATTATAAATTCAAACCAAAATGCGCTATCAATACAATCTCTCATCAAGGCAAAAATCAAAATTTGAACACAATATGACGAGCAAGCGAAAATTGAACCTAACGATACATATTTTGTAAATACTAGCGTTAAACCAAATATGCAAAGCGCAATCACAAGCATCCACGGATGGATAAGCAAAACCGAGCCCGCTATTGTTAAAACACCTTTACCACCCTTGAATTTAAAGTATATTGGATAAACGTGGCCAAAAACCACGCTAAATGCCGCCACGCACGAGCCGTATATTGGCGCAAGTCCACAGATTGAAATAAGTAGCTCGCCCAAAAAAACTGCAAGTACAGCTTTCCCAAAATCCATTATTAAAGCGAATAGGGCAGGCACTGCTCCAAAATTACGCAATAAGTTTGTTGCGCCAGCATTGCCACTTCCAAGTGTCCGAATATCTTTTTTAAAAAAAAGTTT
This sequence comes from Clostridia bacterium, assembly GCA_036654095.1. GTDB lineage: Bacteria > Bacillota > Clostridia > Christensenellales > CAG-917 > JAVVSR01. The sequence goes on along the minus strand of JAVVSR010000007.1, from coordinate 5,212 downwards.
TGAAATTATTATACTTGGATTAATGCTGCCAATTAAGTAGCTTACCACTATAATAGCTAAAAAAATTAAAACCGTTTTCATAATATTTCTCCGTAATGATAAAAACATTACTACTATTTATTAAATTCTAATATACAAACAGTATACTACATATTTTTTTTTGTTTCAGCTTTTAACGTTAGCTTTTATAAATAATTTTAAAATATTTTAAATAATAACACGAATTTTGATTTTTTATAAAGATTTTTTAATTTATATACCGACTGTTTCATTTAAAACATAGAATATTATTTTAAGTGGACAATTATTTTGTAGTTAATTTAGCTTCAACTGTTGGATTATTTATAAAGTCACAAATAACATAATTTTGTTTTATTATATTTGTAGGGCAGTATTTTGTTTTAACTTTAAAAAAATAAAATAACAACTTTTTTATATATTGAGTCATCTTATCTTATTAATTCATATATTATGGTTTATGTATTGTAAGTCGCAAACATACGTGGTATAATGTATTTATCGAAATAGTTGTTGTAAGAAGAGCCGTTAGCAAAAGGTTAAAAAAACAAGGAGGATATTATCAAAATGACAAAAAAGTATGAAAGTTTACCCAAAATGGTTAAAATCGTGTTACAAATTTTTCTAGGCGCGTTTATTGGTGGTATTTATCGTTTACTTAAATATTTTGAAACCAAAAAACCAATTACTCTTGTCGCGGGTATTTTATGTCTATTTACAGGTGTGGGCAATGTAATAGTTTGGGTTGTCGATTTGTATACCGAAGTTACTAAAAATAAAATTACATTCTTTGCTGATTAAAAATCAATAATTGTAGTTGAGAGTGTTTTAAAATTAATCTTTGCTTGTGCTTAGAGTAATTTTGGGCGCAAATTTGCTTTTAAAACTTAAAAATTTCACTAAAATTACTTTTTTAGGTTTACCTTAGACATTAATGAAAGTCCCGACAAAAGTCGGGACTTTTTCGCTCCATGGACGCTACTTTAGGCGCGGTTGTCACTCGGAAATTTCTCCATCGACAATATTAATAGTCTTTTCCATATATGGTAGAAAGAATATTAAGTAGGGTCGATTTTCCGCTGCCAGAAACACCCATAATAGCGATAGAATCGCCTCGATTAATTTCCAAATCTACTCGCGATAGGGCAGTACACGCATAGGAAGTGTTTTGGTTATAAATTTTTGATACACCATTTAATTTAAGCATATTTCACCTATAATCGCTTTCGGCGGATAAGTTTACTAAGATTTTATTTTTGCTTATGTTGTAAGCCCTATATAAAAATATAGCTACATATCCTAAAACAATAAAAATAATTAGCTTATTCGCAGCCGAAAACCCGTACAAATATTGGTTTTTTATCGCTAAGTTGTATACAAGAAGATATATCATAATTGTAATAAGGCTTTCAGCGATACCTAAAATTGCATTTGCAATTATCATAGTTTTTTTGGTAACTCCTATTATACAAAGTATTGCTGTTTCCTTTTTTAGGACTTCATTGAACAGCAAAAAGTTTATAGAATAGATTATAATTGCGCTAAAAATTATGAAAACCATTATATACACAAAAACCGACTGAACCGAGCCGTTTGTAAAGCCACTGACTTTTTCTTGTATGTTGGTAAATGGATAATTAAATAAATATTCGTCATAGTCCGAGGCGCGCACCGTAGACTTTATTGTTTCGATTTCATTGACATCTAAGTCGTACATTGAATAATACGAATTGCTGTGTTCGCCAAGTTTTTCTTCCACTAAAGAGATATCTGAAACTACAACCATATATTCAGCCGTTGACGACCAAAATGTTGCAAGGTCGCCATACGGAGGGTCAAGTATAAATTTCTCATAGGTATACCCAACCACGACCCCTTTCATAGGTTTACCGAGAACGTAAAACTCTTGCTCGCTTCCTATTTGATAATTATCTTTAAATTTATAGGCTGCAATTATTTCAAAGTCATATTTTTTAAGCGTTTTTCTATCATAGCTTATATCAAAAACCTCAAAAAAGGATTTATCCATTACAGAAATGTCCTTTCGTCCCGCGGTCAAACTATACGCATCATAAAAGCTCCCGATTTTTTTATCCTCAATGCCAAAATCTTTATAAATTTGATTGCTGTCAAGTGTGGTTGTAATTGATATGTTTTTATAACGGGCGCTATTATATTTTGTTATAAAAATCACTTCAAACTGAGAAAATAAAAGCGCCAAGACACCTACAAAAAATGCCAAGCACAAAAAAACAGTTGTTATTTCAAGCTTATAATGCTTTCTTAAATTATATCGCATATATTTTGCGATACTATTCATTATTCTCTACCGCCTTTCTAAATTTTCTATAAATGTACGCATAATAGATTAGCGCCAAAATAACCTCAAAACCAACCGAGTATAAAACTTGTAGCGCCGTGATGTAAATATGATTGACATCATCAAGCAACAAACACCAACTTAATATATAGTCAATAGTTATACCAATAACAAGCCCTAGCGCAATAGTAATTAGAAAATCGAGTATAACAAACACGCAAAAAGTTTTACGCGTCGCTCCAAAAACGCTCCAAACCTTGTATTGACGCCACAGCTTGCCATAGTATATTTTGATGACAAAGTAAAACGCAAAAGACACAAAGCAAAAGAAAAAGAATGAGCTAGCAAAGTGTATCAGCATATCTTCCGGCAAGGAAATGCTGATAACCTTTATAATAAATGCATTGAAGATAAACAAAAGCGCAAAAACTGCCGTCATTACAAGATATAGCGGCGTATTTTTACGCAGTTGATTTTTTAAATAGATGCTTTCTAGTTTCATTATCTTAACTTAAAAGATTAATGTGAATGTATCACCAAACCCAAAATTGTTATTAGGGGATTGGTTGTAAGCTATCGGCTTAAGTTGCCGAGGTGTATCATAACTATTTGTGTAAAGATTTAAAGAAATCGGTTTAGAAAAAACTAATAAAAGCACAACATTTTTTCACATTATCCTCCTAAAATATCCCTTACAATTATTTTAACTTGTTTTTTGCTCATTGTCAATATAAATTTAAATTATAGACACTGTATTTAAACGGCTACTCGATAAAAAACATTGTGTCGTTTACATATTTGCTATGCTATCCTTTATTCTGTCCCCAAAGTGTACCGAAATGTTGACAGCTTATTATTCATAATAAATTAGATAAGTTGAGCCTTGCATTTCGGTTAATAATGTGATATAATATATTAAATCCGTAGTTAGGAGTACAAGTATGACAATAGAAAGTAGTATATCGGGAAATGAGTGCAAAATCTCTTTGGGCGGTTGTTTAAATACGCAATCTGCGCCCGAGTTTGAAAAATGTATAAAAACAAACATTACAGAAACAATCAAAAATGTAACACTCGATTTTGCGGGGCTTGATTATATTTCGTCCGCTGGGCTTAGGCTTATATTATTGCTTCAAAATCAAATGGATGACCAAAACGGCACTTTAACTATCCAAAACACACAAAAGAACGTGCTTGATGTGTTTGATATGACTGGGTTTTCAAGCATTTTAACCTTGGAGTAAATATGGAAAACGTTAGGCAAATGATAACTTCTTTGATAGGCACTATTGCCTTGATTGACCTTATAGCCTTGATTTTTCAAGGGGAACATCGTTTTACAAAATTTCGCGGTTCAAATAAAAAATGGCTCAAAGAAATAGTCTTGGGCGTTATGGGCGGTTTGTTTGGCCTATATGCAACTATAAGCGGCATACCTATGGATAATGGCGCAGTCATCACTGTGCGTGATGTGGGTCCAATGATGGCAGGTTGCCTGGGTGGGCCTATTGGCGGGTTGATTGCAGGTGTCATTGCAGGTGTGTATAGATTGCTTTACGGATTGCCTGACCTGATGGTGGGCAGTACAATTCCTTGTGCTATATCTACATTGTTGATTGGTGTAGTTTGCGGTTTTATTTTTAAATCGTTTGAAAATAAAAAACAACGTGGGCTTAGGGCAATACTTATTGCAATGTTAATGGAAATATTGCACTTGTTCATTGTTTTTATCTTTGTGTGGATACGTGACGACGTTGCAACAAGCGCGCATTTGATTGGGCAAATTATCGCACCTTTCCTGATTGCAAACGGATTGGCATTTGGCTTGCTTGTATATCTCATTGATATGATACAAAAGTACATTAACGTCGAGCGGCACGAGAAGCAGATAGAGTCGGAACTTAATGTCGCAACTTCAATTCAAAGCGATATGTTGCCTTCAATTTTGCCATCTTTTCCGGGGAAAAAAGAGTTTTCTATTGATGCCGCAATGACGCCTGCCAAGGAAATAGGCGGAGATTTTTATGACTTTTTCTTTATTGACGACGACCATTTTGCATTTTCGGTTGCAGATGTATCTGGCAAAGGTGTGCCGGCTGCGTTGTTTATGGTTATATCCAAAATTATAATAAAAAATAATGTTATGTCAGGTTTGCCGCTTGACGAGGCAATGCAGAAAGTAAACCAACAACTTTACGACGGCAACAATTCGGGTATGTTTGTCACAGTTTGGATTGGTGTATATGAAATATCGACAGGCAAACTTACGTACGTAAACGCAGGCCACAATCCGCCTTTGATAAAACGTGGCGATAATAAATTTGAGTATTTGCGCAATTTGTCTGGGTTTATCCTTGCTGGGCGCAAAAACATAAAATATAAAAAGTTTGAAACTTATCTTTCTGACGGCGACCGCCTTTTCCTTTATACGGACGGCATAACAGAAGCTATGAACGCAGAAAACGAGCAATATGGTGAAAATAGACTTATTGAGTGTTTTTCGGGCAAGAATAAAAATGAATCCGTTGCGGGGATAATCAAAATTGTAGAGAAAGATACCAAGCTATTTGTCAAAGATGCAGAGCAATCTGACGATATGACAATGGTTGCGCTTATGGTGACAGGAGAATACAAAACTATGAAAGTGAAAGCCACTTTGGAGCAATTTGATACTCTGTCGGCATTTTTGACGGAAACACTTTCAAAGGCAAGTGTGCCATCGGGCGAAATTGGCAAAATGAATATGGTTCTTGATGAGCTATTCTCAAACGTAGTCAAGTATTCAGGAAGTGAAGACCTCGAATTTGGCGTATCGGTTTATCCAAAGCACATTGCAATGAAAATGCAGTATTCGGGCGAGCTGTACGACATCAC
>JAVVSR010000006.1:61838-91205 GCA_036654095.1 Clostridia bacterium | reverse complement strand
ACGGCGCAAGCTACACAATGACAGCAGGTGGAATTACGCTTTACGCAGTTTGGACAGCTAACGACAACGCAGTCATTTTCAACGCAAATGGTGGTGTGGGCGAAATTGCAAACCAAATAATAAAGACTGACGTGGCGGCAGCATTGACAGCCAACACAACCATTACAAAAGCAGGTTACACCTTTGCAGGTTGGGCAACAACGGCTGACGGCGCAGTTGTTTACTCTGACGGCGCAAGCTATAAAATGACAGCAGGTGGAATTACGCTTTACGCAGTTTGGACGGCTAACGACAATAAAGTCACTTTCTATGCAAATTATGGCACAACAGATAAAGAAAGCCAAATAATCAAGACTGACGTAGCGGCAGCATTGAGGCTTAATACTTTTATAAACGCAGGTTACACCTTTGCAGGTTGGGCAACAACGGCCAACGGCGCAGTTGTTTACTCTGACGGCGCAAGCTACACAATGACAGCAGGTGGAATTACGCTTTACGCAGTTTGGACAGCTAACGACAACGCAGTCATTTTCAACGCAAATGGTGGTGTGGGCGAAATTGCAAACCAAATAATAAAGACTGACGTGGCGGCAGCATTGACAGCCAACACAACCATTACAAAAGCAGGTTACACCTTTGCAGGTTGGGCAACAACGGCTGACGGCGCAGTTGTTTACTCTGACGGCGCAAGCTATAAAATGACAGCAGGTGGAATTACGCTTTACGCAGTTTGGACGGCTAACGACAACTCGGTCATTTTTAACTCAAATGGTGGTGTGGGTGAAATTGCAAACCAAATAATAAAGACTGACGTAGCGGCAGCATTGACAGCTAACGTGTTTACAAAAACAGGTTACACCTTTGCAGGTTGGGCAACAACGGCTGACGGCGCAGTTGTTTACTCTGACGGCGCAAGCTACACAATGACAGCAGGTGGAATTACGCTTTACGCAGTTTGGACAGCTAACGACAACGCAGTCATTTTCAACGCAAATGGTGGTGTGGGCGAAATTGCAAACCAAATAATAAAGACTGACGTGGCGGCAGCATTGACAGCCAACACAACCATTACAAAAGCAGGTTACACCTTTGCAGGTTGGGCAACAACGGCTGACGGCGCAGTTGTTTACTCTGACGGCGCAAGCTACACAATGACAGCAGGTGGAATTACGCTTTACGCAGTTTGGACAGCTTTCACATACACCGTCAACTTCAATTATGACGGCGCAGATAGTGACACCAGTGTCACAACTATGCAAGCGACTTATGACACAGCGTTCACTTGCCCAGTGCCTACAAAAGCAGAATATACTTTCCAAGGCTGGTATGACGGCACAACTCAAATCACCGATAACAACGGCGCAAGCAAAGTGACATTGAAAGGCGAAAACAACGCAGTTTACAACCTCACAGCAAAGTGGATAGTGACAATGGAATTTAATGATAGAGATGCAAGCAACACATGGCTAACAAAGTACAATGGCACAGAAAAGAATGTTGTTATCCCTGCTATCTACAACGGCAGGAGTATCATAAGAATTGATACGAGCGCTTTTGAGGGTAATAAAACCATAGAAACAATAGTATTACCAAGCTCAGTCTCGATTATTTCTCATCGTGTGTTTTATGGTTGCAGTAATTTAACAGGCGTAACGATAGAACCAAATAGCAACTTGCAAATGATTGGCTTTAGCGTGTTTTATGGTGTTTCTTTGAAAGAATTTACTTTGCCTGCAAGCTTACGGGATATCTGCGATGGCATTGGATATAACGCATTCATTGGCAGTAAAATAGAAAAATTCAATGTCGAAAATGGCAACAGTACATTTATTGTCAAAGGTAATTGTTTGATAAACAAAACAACAAAAATGTTGATGTCTGCTGCTTATAGCAGTGATGTTATTATTCCAACTGATGAAGGTTTGACAAGCATAGCGATTGGTGCATTCTATGACAATGACAAAATAAATAAAGTTGTTATTCCAAATACAGTTACAACCATAGGGGCTAGTGCATTCTATTGTTGTTACAAGTTAAAATCAGTCACAATCCCAACCTTAGTAACAAAAGTTGGATATAATGCATTTTTCAATGTATTTACAACCATATATTATGAAGGCGCAACTATCCCAGTGGGGACAACAAGTAATGCTGATTGGTCAAAAGATTGGAAAACTAGCCAAGTTACAGTAGTCACAAATTGCGTATTGTCAGCTGACAAGAGTTATGTAGTATCATTCACAAGAACAGAAAACAACATAACCGTAGGCCAAGACAAATATGTCAATGCTCCATATCGCGCAGGCTATACCTTTGGCGGTTGGTATCAAGACCAAGCATTCGCAACAACTCCAATCACTGACATTGTTAGTATTGCATCTGGCACAACAGTGTATGCAAAGTGGTCGGCAATCTAACAAAAATATGTTAGCAATGGAATAGTTGAGTTTGGCTATGTTGCTGCATAAGCGACAAGGCAAAAAATCAATTATTGTAAAAGTAATTAATTAAAAATTAACAAGCCAAAAAACCAAAAAACAGTCATTGAAAAATGGCTGTTTTTTATGCCTTTTAGCAACAACTGTAATTTCGCAAATTTTTGGCGGTCAATGCTTTGCAATTATAATCAAGCGTGCTATAATTTAAATGTTACGCTGAGTGGATTTAAAGATAAAAAGCAACGGATTTTAAGCAAATTAAAGCGAGGATAGATGGATAAAAGTACCAAAGAGGCTATTAATACTTGTATTGAAGGGGTGCGTCAACGAAATGAAGCAAGCCTTAACGAGCTGCATAGTTTAATTGCGCCTACGCTTAGATACATCGCTTTAAAGTATTTAAAAAGTACTTTTGAAGCCGATGATTTGGTGCAAGATTTTTGGGAAAATATTTACAAAATCGTGGACGGCTTTGTATATGGTAAAAACGGGTTTGGCTTTTTGTGCAAAACGATGAATAGGATTGCAATTAACAGATATAAAAAGCTTTATCGTGATAACAGCAGGGAAGTTGAGTTTGTTGACTATGAAGTTATAATTCCGTCTAATAAGACTAATGATTTTGAATGTAGCGACATTAAGTCGGCAGTTGAACTGGCAATGCATGACTTAACAAAAATGGAAAAAATTATTATTCAAGAAACTTACTTTGAGGATAAAACAATACGAAACATTGCCAAAGATTTGAATTTGTCAAAATCAAAAGTTGGTAGAATGAAAATAGAAGCGACAAATAAAATGAAAGCTGTGCTAGAAAAAAACGGTTGGGGAAACGAAGATAAGGAAGTTTAACAGCATATACATAATTGAAAAGCAGAGTAGTTGTTGTTAAGGTGGAATTTGTTGTAAAAGGGTAGTTAAACATATTGTATTGATAGATAAAACAACATAAACAATAAGTTGGGCTAGCAAAAACATAGGTAATTAGTAAAAATAAAATAAAAAAACTTTGAATTATTTGTTTTAATAGAAGTTGATAAAAAAGAAAGCAGCGCTTATTAATATGCGCTGCTTTTATCAATATATTTAAATGGTAGCGTTATTTTTGGTCACTATCTGAAACGGATTTAGATAATTTAGCGCGACGAGAAGATTTGATTTTTGCAATAACAGGTGTCGACACCATGCCAATAATTGAACCACCAACTATGGTTGCGGCCAATAAAAGAAGCCACGGAATATCCTTTGCGTCACTTTGTATAATGGCGTTACTTGAAACGTGAATATTGATAAATAAGTCGGCCTGCTTAAACTCTTTCAACATTGTGTTCGACGAAGCGAGAATTGCCGCAAAATTGTTTTTAATGGTGATAATCCTGTTGGTAATTTCAGTAGCCTTTTGCTCATCTAAAACAGTCGAATTTGCTTCAAGTTTAGCCTTCCAATTTGTGAAGTTGGTTTTGTCAACGGTTAAACGTTCAATTTCTTCGGCTTCGGTCAGCTGACGTAAAAACATTGTTTGGAAAGCCTCGGATTGCGGAGTTGAAATGGTTATTGAACCGCCCGACCCGCCACCTGTGCCGAAATCAAATGTTGGAAATTGCTCCTTAAAACTTTTAATATATTCGCCAATCTTTTTCAATGTTTCTTCTTTCGCAGCTATGGTTGATGACAATTCGGTAATTTTAGAATCCAAATAATCTAATGTTTTGGCTCTATCTCGAGCGATACCGTTGCTTTTAATTTCAGCAAATAAAACTACATATTGTTCATAAAGCAAATTTAATTGACTACTTAGGCTTGCAAAAGTTAAATTGTTTGAGCCAACAAAATCGCCATGTTCTTTAGACATCTTAACAATATACGAATTGACCGAGTTTAGTTGAGAACTGATGACCGATATAACTTCAGCAAAATCATTAGCCCTAATTTGCTCGTCTGTCATAATGGTCGTTGAGAAAGTCGAAATATCCATATACTTTTTTTGTGTACGATAAATATATACTTTCATAAGTTCGTCAACAATGTTTCTTGCCTCGGTTTCAGAAATATTTTTAACATATTTTGAATTTAAAGTAATACTAAAAGATGTGGGATGATACGCTAACTTTTCAAGGTCGGCAAGCGTAAATTTACCGTTCTTTTTCAATTCATCAATCATTTTTGTGTAAGAAGCAGGGACGATACCTGAAATTGTTATCGCGTTGCGCACATCGCCAACATTGTATGACAAATTTAAGTTCGAAAGTACTTCGCTTAAAATTTGCGTACTGCGAATTTCATCCTTATTAAAGGGCAAGCCTAACGGGTCAAGTCCTTTTTCAATGCCTGCGTACGATATGTTTAAAACTCCGTTTGCCGAGTTAGATGTTTTTGATGTATTGCGTATGATAAGTCCAATCATAGTGACAAGCATACAGCTTATAAGCACGCAAACTATTATTGCGGGCATAGCTTTTTTTAAAAAATGCCATATATCTCTAAATGTTAGACCATCATTTGTTTGTTCTTGATTGACAGCTTGATTGCTCACAATCCCTCCTACGGGGACATAATTTCCCCTCTTTTGTATTTAAATTTTTTAATATTAATTTTTTGTTGAATATGCCAAAACAAACGCTATCTTATATGATTAGCTAATCTAATAATTTAAACTTTATAACTTAGCTAATAATATTGTAAACAGCATAAATCATTATATACTAGGTTTTTAAAATAGAAAATATTTTATTTGGCATTTAATTACTTAATTAGCAAAAACTAATGATTTTTTGCTTTAAATTTTTTCATTCAACAATAGCACTTTATAGATATTAACATTTTTTAACAAAATTTGCAATAGTATAAATGATTTTTAAGTATTTTTTTTGAAATAATACATTTGTCTTGCCTAACAATCCAAAATATGGTATTCTTATTGAAATTATAATGGACATTAATAAACCTTATGCTATACTTATAATATATATTGCGCGCGTGGAAATTATTTTATGTGCAACTTGTTACAACATATTCGCAAAGGCAAGGTAAATACTTGAAATTTTGTGGTTTTTTTATTAAATCCACAGTGATTAATTTGAAAACATCGCATTAAGCAACCCCCGCAATACACAGGCGCTGCAATACGCAAACTAATATATTTTAATGAAAAATTTAAATATAGCAAAACATTTGTATCAGAAAAAACAGAAAAAAACATTAAAAAAACAGCAAAAAACATTAAAAAACATAATTAATTACAATATTTTAGCGTCATAAGCCTAAATAAAAAAAGCTTTGCACATACTAAATTGATTAAAAGAGGAATAAGTAAAATGAATAAAATATTTTTAAGCTCTCCACATATGACAGGCAATGAAATGCAATATATAGATGAAGCGTTTGAGACGAATTGGGTAGCGCCCTTGGGAAAAAATGTAAATGAATTTGAAAAAGAAATGGCAGCGTATATAGGAAGACCTTTAGCCGTTGCATTATCATCAGGGAGCGCCGCTATTCATTTGGGGTTAAAATACCTAGGCGTTGGCAAAGACGATATTGTGTTTTGTTCATCATTTACATTTAGCGGAAGTTGCAATGCTATTGACTATTGTATGGCGAAACCAGTGTTTATAGACAGTGAATACGAAACATACAATATGAGTCCTGTTGCGTTAGAAAAGGCATATGAAAAATATCCAAACCCTGCGGCTATAATCATTGTAAATTTGTATGGCAATCCAGCAAATTATGAGGAGTTGCTTAAAATTACAAAAGCTCACAACACACCCGTTTTGGAAGATTCGGCGGAAAGTTTGGGGTCAAAATACAAAGGTATTCAAACGGGCAACTTTGGAGATGTTTCTATATTTAGTTTTAACGGAAATAAAATCATTACTACATCTGGCGGCGGAATGGCGATGATTAACGACAAGACGGCATATGATAAAATATTGTTTTGGGCTACGCAAAGTCGCGAAAAGTTTCCGTGGTATCAGCACGAGGAAATAGGGTACAACTATCGCTTGTCTAATATTTGCGCAGGTATCGGAAGAGGACAAATGACGGCACTTGACTTGCGCGTTAAACAAAAAACGCATATATATGACTTATATAAAGCGTCGTTTAAAAATTGTAAATATATTGAAATGTTGCCTGTGCCTAAGGATAGCGAACCCAATCATTGGTTGACAAGCATTACTTTGACAAAAGATTGTAAAACTCATTTTATGGATATTATTAACGCGCTAGCCGAGCGTGATATTGAAAGTCGTCCAGCGTGGAAGCCAATGCATACTCAACCCGTATTTAAGGATTGCGACTTTTTTTCAGCATTTGATAATGTGGAAAGCTTTAATGGCAAGATTGGCGAAATTATACCCGAAAGAAGTGTTGGGGAAGATTTGTTTAGTCGCTCCATATGTTTGCCATCAGACAGCAAAATGACAGATGAACAAGTACAACTGGTTGCAAAAATAGTTCTTAAAACCATAGATAATTTAAACAAGTAATATGGAGAACCGCAATATGAGTACTACCAACATATCTGCTAGCGAGGTTAGCGAAGAAAGTAAAGTGGAAACCATTAAAAGCGTGATTTCTCACGATGACTATAAGAAAATCAAAAAGCCCTCAATTAGTAAACTTTTTTTAAAGCGTGTATTTGATATTTGTTCAAGCGCAGTTGCTATTTTAATATTATTACCATTTTTCCTGTTTTTCACGCCAATAGTCGCTATAATAATGAAAGGAAATCCTTTTTTTGTTCAAAAACGCGTAGGAAAAAATGGGAAAATATTTAATATTTTAAAGTATCGCACAATGACAAATGGAAAAGATAAAGAAGGCAATCTTTTACCCGATAAAGATAGATTAACAAAACTTGGAAAATTTTTGCGCGCAACCTCAATAGATGAATTGCCTGAATTACTTAATATTTTTACAGGTCAAATGTCGGTTGTTGGTCCGCGTCCATTATTGAGGGTATATTTTCCTTTTTACAGCGCTGAACAACTGCAGCGGCATATGGTGCGTCCTGGCTTAACCGGCCTTGCGCAAATAAGTGGTCGAAATAATATTACTTGGGAACAGAAAATAGAATACGATTTGGAGTATATTAATAAATTAAATTTTCTGTACGACTTAAAAATTATTTTTATGACAATCGCAAAAGTTTTAAAGAAAGATGATGTAGTTGTTCAGGGAAGCAGCCAAATAAAAGAATTTTATGATGAGTGGGTTCTTCCTGAAAATTTAATGGAAAAAGAAATAGGAAGTAGTTTTGTTTTTGGAGCAGAAAATAAAGGAAATGGATTGCGCGTTGTCACAGACAAAAAAAATCTCACGCTTGTCAACAGTGGTCGCAACGCAATTAAAGTTGTATTGCAACAAGAAAAAGTTAAAAAGGCTTTTATCCCTATTTTTACGTGCGAGTCGGTGATTAAGGCATTTGTTGATGAAGGAATAGAAATAGAATATTACGATGTGGACAAGCAATTAAACATTAAAAAAGGTTTATATAAAAAAATAAGTTTACAAAAAAACAAATCAATAGTGTATTTACAAAATTATTTTTGTTCATATAATTTAGATGGTGTAAAAAAGAAATTAAAAAAATATAAAAACGTTGTTGTTGTAGAAGATATAACACATTCAATGTTGGATAATAGGAAATTTGTAAATGCAGATTATTATGTTGGAAGTATCAGAAAGTGGGCTGGTGTATGGGAGGGTGGAATAGTATTTTCTAATTCCGATATTGTAATTGAAACGGCTAGCGATAATTGTTTAGTGGATAAGTTGACTAACGTTGCAGCTTTGCAAAAGGAATACTATTTAAATGGAAAATTAGAGATAAAAAAGATATTTAGAGAAAAATTAAGCGATATAGAACACATCTTTGATTTTAAAGAAACACAAAGTATTGCCCAACAAACAAAACAACTAATGGAATGCGTGGATTTTGAAAATATTGCAAAAATAAGGAAAGAAAATTATTATAATTTAGGACTTATGCTAACTGAATTTAATGTTGTAAAGCCGATATTTGAAATAGATGTCGGAAAATCAGTGCCACTGTATTTTCCTGTTTACGCGGATGACAGAGAAAAACTACAAAAGTATTTTTGCGAAAACAAAATTTATTGTCCTATTATTTGGCCAAAATCTAATTTTGCAGTTGAGAATTGCAATAGCGAAGCGGATTATATTTATAAACATATCTTATGCTTTCCTATTGACCAAAGATATAATATCGATGATATGAAAAAAATATTCAAAGTTCTGGAGGAATATTCAAAAGGCTAGAAGTGTCCCGGTTATATTATTTTTTTCAGCGTGGAGAAGCTTAATAAAAGTTTAGAAAACGAAGTTCTTGATGAGGTTAAAGAGGATAGAATGTTGCAATGTATTACAGATAAATTGAAATGGGAAGCTATTGTTGGCAAGTTTTGTAAAGCGGATATTTATTATACCTTTTCATACTTGCAAGCATTTAAATTACACGGCGATGGCGAGCCAATATTGTTTTTTTATAGTGATGATGACGTACAGGCAATAAATGCCGTTATGTTGCGCGATATTTCGCTCGATAAAAACTTTAAAAATGAAATTTGTGAAAATAAATTTTACGATTTGGCAACGCCCTATGGATATGGCGGTTGGCTTTTTGAGGGGAAAATAAATGATAATTCATTAGAAAAGCTAAAACAACAATATGTTGCTTATTGCGAGCAAAATAATATAATTAGCGAATTTGTGCGTTTTCATCCACTGCTAAACAACGCTAGCGCTGTAAATAATATTTATGAAATAGTGGATTTAGGGAACACGATAGCAATCGATTTGACAAACAAGGAAGATATATGGGATAATGTTTCTAGCAAGAATAGAAACGTTATTAGAAAAGCCATTAAATCAGGTGTTATTATAGGGAAATCACAAGATGACTTGATTATTGATAGCTTTAAAACTATTTATAATGCGACTATGGATAGGGATAACGCTGATGACTATTATTATTTTGGAAATGCTTTTTATGAAAGCATAAAAGAGGGTTTAAAAAACAACTTTACCATTTATTATGCAAAAATGGATAACAAAATAATAGGGGCAGCAATAATTTTGTTTTATGGCGAATATGTTCACTATCATTTATCGGGCGCTATTAAAGAATATATGAGTTTTGCGCCGATGAATTTACTTCTCTATAAAGTGGCTTGTGATTTTAGCGAATTAGGATATAAAAAATTTCATTTGGGCGGTGGAGTTGGTTCGGATAGCAACAGCGGATTGTATAAATTTAAAGAAAACTTTAATAAAAATGGAGTAAACCATTTTAGCATTGGTAAAAAAATATTTATTCAAACGAAATATGATGAATTAATAGAAAGAAGAAAAAACGACGGCAAAAATTTTGATGAGAACTCAAGTTTTTTTCCAAAATACAGAGGTTAATATGAATATTTATATTGTTGCTAATTTCGTTCCACAGCCGTATGACAAAACAAACAATAGGTTTGTTTATTTGGCAAAAATGCTTGCGGAAAATAATAACGTAACATTGTTGACATCATCGTTTAGTCACGAAAATAAAGCGCAAAAAGAAGAAAAAAAATTTGATTTTGCCAATTTAAAGATAGTAAATATCCACGAAAGCGGTTACCCAAAAAATATTTGTTTAAAAAGATTTGTAAGCCACTATGGTTTTGGGAAACGGATTGGAAAATATCTTAATTCAGTGGAAGAAAAGATAGATGTAATTTATCTCGCAATTCCTTCCCTTACTTGCGGGTCCCTAGTTGTAAAATATTGTAGAAAGCATAAAACTAGATTAATTGTCGATATTCAAGATTTATGGCCAGAAGCGTTTAAAATGGTATTTAATCCCCCTATTTTAGGACGATTAGCTTACGCTCCATTTTATATGATAGCTAATAAAATTTATAAAAATGCAGATGAAATTGTGGCAGTTAGTGACACTTATAAAGATAGAGGTCTTGCGGTAAACATAAAAAATGCTAAGGGACTTACGGTTTATTTGGGGACAAATATAGCAAAATTTGATGAAATAGCTAGTGTAGCAACAAATGATGTAACGAGGCCTTTTACTGTTGTATATATCGGGACGCTCGGCGCGTCATACAATCTCATTGATGTTGAAAAGGCAATAAAATTGTTAATTGACAAGGGGCTAAATATTAAGTTTCTTGTTATAGGAGATGGCCCGCAGCGAAATGAATTTGAGATGAGTGCAAAAGCATTAAATATTAATGCGGAATTTACTGGACTACTGCCTTATGTTGAAATGGTTAAACGCTTAGTTGGCGCAGATTTGGCCGTGAACCCTATTCATAGTGGTTCTGCGGCAAGTATAATAAATAAAGTCGGTGATTATGCTGCAGGCGGACTTGCCGTTATTAATACGCAAGAAAGCGTAGAATACAGGGATAAAATTGAAGAACTTAATATTGGATTTAATGTAAAAAACGGGGACGTGTTAGGTATCGCGGAAGCAATAGAAAAACTTTATGAAAATAAAGCATTGCGAATCGAGATGGGCGCAAATAACCGCAAATGGGCAGAAACAAGTTTTGACAGGGCAAAAACTTATATGGACATAGTAAAAATGGTTGAAAAAGAAGACTAAATTATTTAAGACTATTTAACTGTTGCATAATTGATAAAACTTAGTATAAGATAAAGGAGAAATAATGAAATTTGAAGCTTCATCAAAAATATACAATAAATATTTTGCACAATATATTGTAACGGATGAGAATTTGGAAAAATTGCACCATGTTTTACTTGAAATTATGGAAGATATTGATACAACTTGTCGAAGGCATAAAATTCAGTATATGCTTGGAGGCGGGAGTTGCTTAGGAGCAGTGCGTCATAAAGGATTTATTCCCTGGGATGATGATATGGATATAATGATGTATTATGAGGAAATGCTAGCACTTCATAAATTTATTCAAGAAGATTATGGTAATAAATATTTGTCTAAATTACCATATGAGGGTCAAGGCCCTGAAAGAATGATGAAAATATATCTCATAAATACAAAAGATGTTGAAATAAGTAAAGAGAATTTTCCATCCGAGAACATGATTTTTATTGATGTTTTTCCAATAGTAAATTTACCAAAACCAGGTATTCGGCTTAAATTTCTTAATAAATTGCACTATTTAACTAGCCGTCTTTATTCTGTTAGTTTTGATAGCAAGTATCCTTCATCAACGATTATGCAAGCGAGTAAAGAAAATTTAGAATTAAAAAAATATTATAATATGAGAAGAAGGCTTGGTTTTTTTGCACGAATAACAGGGGTTTATTTGTGGCGCAATATAACAAGAAAACTTGAAAATGGAGTTACAAGAAATACAGGACGCGAGGGTTTTCCTTCTGGAATTAGTTATTCGAGAGAAATATTTGAAAGCGGATTTTTTAGGGAAACAATAGAAGTTGATTTTGAAGGAAGAAAATTTTTTATTCCAAAAAATTATGATGGTTACTTAAAAAATCTTTATCACGACTATATGGAAATACCCCCTGTTGATAAAAGAGAAAGACATATTGCCGTTGCTTTGGACTTTGGACAATATGGTGACGACGTCACTGTCGAAAGAGGGAAACTATGAATTATGTAGTGATATTATCAGGTGGAAGTGGCACGCGAATTAAGGATAGTGCAATTCCAAAACAATACATTGAAATTTGCGGTAAGCCAATGATTAAATACGGCGTAGAACAATTTGATACGAGTTGCTTAATTGATGGAATTGTTATCGTTTGTGCGTTAGAATGGCGTGAAATGCTAAATAATAGTATCGGTTTAAAATCTAAGAAGTTTTTAGGATATGCGGACGCAGGTAGCAGTCGCCAAGAATCTGTTTTAAACGGATTACTTTTTTTAAAAAATTTCGCACACTATGACGATATTGTAATTATACAAGATGCTGCTCGCCCATTCACAACTCATAAGATGATAGAGGATTGTGTAAATGGAGCAAAAGAAATGGATGGCGCAATGCCAGCTATTCCAGTAAAAGACACAGTATATTGCGTTAAGGATGACAAAACCATAGATAAAACACTAAATAGAGATTATCTTTATGCAGGACAGTCGCCAGAGGCGTTTTTGTTTGGCAAATATTTTGATGTTAATATAACGGCAAGTAAGGAAGAAATATCATTAACAAGAGGTAGTAGTGAAATAGCAGTTAAAAATGGAATGAGAATTAAAATTGTAATGGGCGATGAAAACAATTTTAAAATAACTACAAATCAAGATCTAGAAAGATGTAAACAAATATTGGAGAAGAAATAATGCAAAAGATGAAAGCACAAACTTTATTTGGGGTTGGCGATTTGAGATGGGGCGATGTTGACTTGCCTCGGTTAAAGGAAGGCGAAGTTCTTGTAAAAGTAGTTGCTGTGGGAATATGTAGTTCGGACATTCCGCGAGCTTTTGTTAAAGGAACATACCATTTTCCAACGATAATGGGGCATGAATTTTCAGGTCAAATTGTAGATGTAGCAGATGAGGACGATAAAAATTTAATAAATAATCGCGTGGGTGTTTTCCCTTTAATTCCATGCAAGCAATGCGAAATGTGTAAAATTGGGAAATACGAAATGTGTGAAAAGTACAATTACTTGGGTTCGCGTTGTAATGGAGCTTTTGCCCAATATATCGCTGTACCCAAATGGAATACCATTTGTTTGCCTCCACAAGTAACATTTGAGCAAGCGGCGTTACTTGAACCTTCTGCGGTAGCAATGCATGCGTTGCAAGCTTGTGCTTTTCAACAAGATGATAGAATAGGTGTTTTTGGTAGCGGAGCAATTGCTTTTTTGCTAGTAATGTTAGCCCAAGCGTTGGATATTGAAAATGTTTGGTTAATTGCGAGAAACGACGAAAAAAGAGAACTTGCAGAGAAATGTGGCATTAAGCATTATATAAACAGCTCAAAAGAAAACTGTTCACTATTAAATTTCAATAAAGTAATAGAGGCCGTTGGCAATAGTTCAGTGCTTGATGAATGTTTAAATACCGTAAAACCACAAGGTACGGTTGTTCTAATGGGTAATCCCGATAAAGATATGGTTTTGAACCAAAATACATATTGGAAAATACTACGAAATCAGCTAAAATTAAAAGGTACTTGGAATTCATCCTATGAATATGACGCTAATTGTGAGTGGCAACAGATTCTTCGACTAATTGAAGTCGGAAAATTGCATAATGAAAAAATTATAACACACTTTTATCAATTAAATAAACTTAAAGAAGGAATGATAATGATGCGAGATAAAAAAGAAAAATATCTTAAGGTAATGGTAAGAATAGATGAAGAATAAAAAATACGGAGAAATTACCGCATCTATTATGTGTTCAGATTTGTTCAATTTAGGGATTGTGTTAAATGAACTAGAAACATGTCATACCGATTATTTCCATATTGATATTATGGATGGACATTTTGTAAGTAATATTACATTAGGCATTGATCTATGCGCAGAAATAGGTAATAGATACATAACTAAACGGGATATTCATATGTTAGTTGAACATGCTGAAAATTTTATTGGTAGAATAGATCTAAAACCAAATGAAATATTTTCTGTGCATCTTGAAGCATGCGAGGATATTGATAATATAGCTCGCTTAGTTCATTGCAAAAAAGGTTTGTTTGGAATTGCTCTTAATCCGAAAACAGAAATTTCTGAGGCTATAAATTATTTAAATTGTACAGATGTGATAGTGTTAATGATGATAAAACCAGGTTTCGCAGGAAGGAAAATGGAAAATGGGATGATAGAAAAAATTGCAAAAGTGCGAAAGTTTTTAGATGATAACGGATATTATAGAATTAAAATAGAAGTAGATGGAAATGTAAGCGTAGCTAATGCAAAATTAATGAGAGAGGCAGGAGGGGATATATTTGTAGCTGGTACATCAGCGGTATTTAATCCTCAAAACTCAATAGATGACGGTATGAGTGAACTTAGAAATGCTATAAGATAAAGCACATTTTATAAAAGATAAATGTAGTAATATTTATTTATATCGATATGCCAACTACTTCCAATAGTATATGAGGTTAAAATGACCCAAAAGTTAGAAATTAACAAGAAAATATTAATAATAAGTCACAACGCTATGAATGCTTCATCAAATTGCGGTAGGACAATTATGGAGATGTTTTGCAGTTGCGAGTCGGAAAATCTGGCGCAATTATTTTTGCATAAGGATACACCTAATTCTAATATTTGTACAAATTATTACAGTGTAACTGATTTCGATATTAGAGATTCGCTTATTAAGTTTAAAAAGCCCGGAAAACGAGTTCAGTTAAATGAAGCGGGTGCAACTAAGGAAGAAGAAGTGCGCTATGGCGAAGGGTCTAAACGTAAATCGCATATGGTTTTTATGCGCAATTTAGCATGGGGATTTAATACCTGGTTTACCAAAGATTTAAAGAAGTGGCTTAATGAATTCAATCCTGATATAATATTTTTTATGGGTGGATGCTATGTATTCAGCCACAAACTTG
Source organism: Clostridia bacterium (assembly GCA_036654095.1). Taxonomy (GTDB): domain Bacteria; phylum Bacillota; class Clostridia; order Christensenellales; family CAG-917; genus JAVVSR01. Next base: position 76,228 of record JAVVSR010000006.1, on the reverse strand, counting down.
CATTGAAGATAAGTAGATACCTAAAAAAACCAATGATTACCTTTTGGGGTGACGATTATTATTTGAATAATGCATTAAAAAACGGAATTTTAGGCGGAATTAATAACAGTTATTTTAAATACATTATGCGAAAAACAATAAGGTTGTCTGAATATATTTGTCTTGATGAAATGATGGAAAAAGATTATAGCATTGCGTTTAAGAAGGCGGGGCATTGCATATATACCTCTTCAAGTATGAAACCATTTGCTGATAAATTGTCAAATGAGCGAATTACTATGTCTTTTCTTGGAAATATAAGCATACAGCGATATAAATCTTTAAAAGAAATAGCTTCTATTATACAAAAAGAAAAATTGCAAATAGATTTAAATGTATATACTGGTGAAAAACGAGCTTGGATACTTGAAAACATCATTGGCGTAAATGGATTAAACTATAAGGGAGCAGTTGATTATTGTCAAGTGCTTGAAATAATGGGAAATAGCGATATTTTGGTGCATGTTGAAGATTTTTCCGAATCTTCGATTAATGAAGTAAAGTATTCCTTTTCGACAAAAATTGCAGATAGTTTATGTAGTAATAGGTGCTTATTTGCGTATGGTCCAGCTTCGGTTGCGTCAATAAAATATCTGATAGACAATAAATGCGCCATTGTCGCAACTAACAGTGAGGAATTAGAAGAAAATCTGAAAAATATTGTAAGTAACCGAAAAATAATGAGTGAATTTGCAAGCAGGGGTTTGCAGGTTGCAAGCAGTAATCATAATAGTGAAATTAATTGGGGAAAAATAGTTAGTATTGTTGAAAAGGTAAGCAAATGAAAATTTTACAAATAAATGTGGTTTATAAAAACGGTAGCACGGGCAAAATTGTAGATGATATTAGCTCATATCTTAAAGAAAATGGAGTTGAATCATATGTGATTTATGGCCGTGGGGAAAAAGCAGCTGAGGAAAACGTATTTAAAGTTTCAAGTGAGAGTTTTTCTAAAATACGTAATATAACGAGCAAAGTTTTTGGGTCGCATTTTGGCAGAGCGTGGATTCCGACGATGCGCGCTGTTGCAATTATTAAAAAAATAAATCCCGATGTTGTGCATTTACATTGTTTAAATGGATACTTTATTAATGTATACAAACTGTTACATTATTTGAAAATAAATGGAATTAAAACGATTTTAACACTGCACGCAGAAATTATGCACACAGGCGGATGCGGGCACTCATTTGAGTGCAAAAAATGGGAAACAGGTTGTGGACATTGTCCTAACAAAAGCCGAAATAATGGTACATTTTCCTTTGGCAGAGATGACAGCGCACGCGCTTGGAAGCGAATGAAAAAATCTTTTGACGGCTTTAATAATTTGACAATAGCTTCGGTTTCTGGTTGGTTGTCATCTAGAGCCGAGCGCTCGCCAATTCTTGCGGATAAAAGACATGTTGTTGTTCATAACGGAATTAATACGCAGGTTTTTAGAATGTATAATGAAAGCGAGGTTGACGATAAAATTAAAAAAACATTTTCGCGTCGCCCAGTTGTATTTCACGTAACGCCCAGTTTTGAAAGTGAAATAAAGGGTGGTCGATATCTTGTCGAGATAGCGAAGAAAATGCCGACAACTAATTTTGTTGTAGCGGGCAATTATGATTCGTCAATAAGTTATCCCGACAATATTGAGTTTCTCGGCAAAATAAATAATCAGAAAATACTTGCGCAATGTTATAGTAGTTCGGATTTGACGGTTTTAACAAGTGAAAAAGAAACATTTAGTATGATTGTTGCCGAAAGCTTGTGTTGCGGGACGCCTATTGTAGGGTTTAAGGCGGGTGCGCCCGAAACTATCGCAATAAAAGAATTTAGCGAATTTGTAGATTTCCCGAATGTTGAAATGTTACAAGATACTATTTATAAATGGTTGGCAATGGATTTAGATAGAATTGAAATATGTAATCAAGGCCAAAATAAATTTGACAGCAAGCAAATGGCGAATAAATATTTAAAGTTGTACGAGAGTGATAAGTGAATAAAACAATATTACAAAAAAAAATAAATATATATGAAGTATTTTTAGCGTTGACATTATTTATATTCTCGGTATTCGCATTGGAAGGAAGTAATGAAAGCGCAAAAATTCTAATTCCTTATATTAATGCAAATCCAACATTTTTACATCTTGCATTAACCGTGTTGCTATGCCTGTTTTTCTTATTAATAAAAATCAAAAGAAATGATAAAATTGAATTTGATATTGTTTGTATACTGTTATTGTTTCAATGTGTTTTAAACTTATTACCTATTATTAGGCCTAATTTTGATGCAACAGATTTCTGGGGCCATTACTTAAATACATTAATGAGTTTGATAATCTATTTTATTTTTTATAATAGTAATATAGAAACAAAAAGTGTTGTAAAATATTTTGTTATTTTTGGAATAGTTATATCAATTCAAGTAATTTGGACGGCATTATTAATAGATATTCCATTTTCAGATGTTGTATTCAAAAATTATATGCGAATACCATATTCTTCATCAAATATGATTTGCACAATTTTAGTTCCGATAGTGTTTATGGTAATGCGCGCAAATATAAAGTCATTATGGAAATTGTTAATTGTTTTTTTGCTAATAGTTGGTATCGTGCTTTGCCATTCGCGTGGCGGTATTCTTATTTTAGCAGTTATGACTTTAATTGAATTAATAACCCGTATAATGAGGCAAAAAAACAAAGTACTATATTGCCTTGTGTTGTGTACAATAATTATCATCGGAATAGGAGTTTTTCTTTTTGAGCCATCAGTTAAGCGCTTTTTATTGGGTTATATTGCAGATAAGGAATTTACTCTTGACGGATTAACATCGGGAAGGTTAAGCATTTATATCGCACAACTTAAAACAGTAAAGCAAAGTCCAATTTTCGGCACAGGATTATTTTATAGCGCAGATGCTCCGTCGGGAGCGCACAATTTGTTTATTGATTTGTTAGCAAAATGTGGTATTGTAGGTTTTATAGTATATACTTTGGCTTTGTATTTTGTTTTTAGAAAAACATCAAAAAAAATGTTTAAAATTTATAAATATGAAATTCAACCATTATATATTTTTCTTATATCGCTATTTTTGTATTCTATGATTGAGGTATGTTATTTTAACTATAATAGCGACTTAATATTTTGGATGATAGCAGGAATTTTACAATCTAAAAAAGCTTTTTGTCGGCACGAAAGCAATATGCTTGAAGTAAATAAACTAGAATTGGCAACAAACAATACCAATTAAATTTTATTAAAGTCCTTTAAAAGAAATTAGCGATAAAAGTAAAATAATAATTTGTCGATAAAATAAAGGTAGTACGTGACTTGAAAAAATATAAACAGTATCAGCTGTATGTGATAGGCAGGTTTTAAATTTTAAAAAAAATTAAATGTCGCAGATACAGTATTTTGGAGTTTAATTAATGAAAAAATTGTTATCAATAATAATACCAACAAAAAACAGACAAGAATATTGTATTTTGGTAGTTAAGCATATATGCTCGCTTAGCTCGCGTGCTGATTTTGAAATTGTGATTCAGGATAATAGCGATGACGAATCATTAAGACACTTAATCGAGCCATTGTGCGATGAACGAATAGTATATCATTATCACAATGGCACATTGTCATTTGTTGATAACTTTAGTGAGGCATTTGAACAAAGTTGCGGAGATTACGTTTGTTATATTGGCGATGATGATACCGTTTTACCGGTTATATTTGATGTGGCCGATTTTGTTAAAAGAAATAATATTGAGTGTTTTGTTCCATCTTTAGGAGCTGTATATTTTTGGCCAAGTAAAGAAGAAATACTAGGAGAAAAAGATGGAAGAATGACCCTTTACTATGTAAGAAAAGGTTGTAAAAAAGTAGACACACGCGTAGGTTTAAAAGAACTTATAAAAAACGGAGGACAAGGCTATCAATCAATGTCGATAGCAAGAAGTTATCACGGTATTGTTAGTCGAAAGTGCTTTACTGAGGTTAAAAAAATTACGGGATTTTATTTTGATGGCTTGTCGCCAGATATTTACAACGCAGTGACGCTTTCGCTTGTTTGTAAGGAAGTTGTGCGCGGAAATTTCCCAATTACTATATCTGGGATTTGTCCGAAATCTGGGTCAGCGGCATCAGCTACAGGAAAACATACGGGAAAATTGGCAAATGCGCCACACTTTAAAGGTCACGACAACTATATATGGGATTCCAAAATTATATACGCTTATAGCGTGGAAACAATTTGGGCCGAAACGGTTGTTAAAGCCTTGAAATCCTGCGGGGAAGACGATTTGTATAATAAATTTAGTATGATAAAACTTATTATGTATACATTGAAAAATAATCCCAGTTTAAGAAAAGAAATATTAAATTATTGTGAAAAACAAAATATTTCTTTGCTTAAAGTTAAGATGGCGCAAATAGATGAAGCGTGGTCAAGGTTTCTAGGTAAAATTAAAAAAATCTTTATAACACGTAAAAATGATAGATTAAGTTTTACTAACATAAAAAATATTGCAGATGCTGAAAAAATTGTATCAACTTATGTCACTTGTGAATACGGAAATAATCTTGTTTTAAAAAATAAAAACCTTAATTAATTTTTAGATAAAAAAGCAAAAAAGGATATTGCAAATATCTTAAAAAGTGGAAAAACCGATAAATGAAACTAAATTTAAAAGACAAAATTAAAAATCTTAATGAAAAAGATAAAATAGTTATTAAAAATACGGGAATGGCTTTTTTAGTAAAAGGGCTAGCTTTGTTGATTTCATTAGTGGCGACTCCTGCGTACATAAAATATTTTAACAATCAAGTGGTTCTTGGATTATGGTACACTATGCTTGCGGTATTGACGTGGGTAATGAATTTCGATTTAGGGATTGGCAACGGATTGCGTAATAGCCTTGTGGGATTTTTGGAAAGAGAAGACCACGAAGGTGTAAAAAAGTCAATATCATCAGCTTATGGTTCAATAGGAATTTTAACATTAATAATCTCAGCTGTTTGTTTAATTATAATTCCATTTATAAATTGGAATTCGTTTTTTAACATTCAAATTGAAATGGTAACAACAAAGACAATGGTGCTAACAATGGCCATTTCACTTGTAGGCTTAATGGCTCAATTCTTTTTAAAAACAACTAATTCAATATTATATGCATTACAAAAATCTTCAGTAAACAACGTTTTGGGGCTGTTGTCTAGTGGATTTATGCTTATATTTGTTGTAGTCTTTCCAAATACAAACAATAATGAGTACAATTTGATAGCGCTTGCGATTGCAAATGCTATAATAAGTAATATATTTACTATTGGCGCGACGCTGTGGATTTTTATCAAACCATTGCGATTTGCTGTTCCAAATGTCAAATTTTTTGATAAAAATGTAGCAAAGGGAATATTGAAAATTGGCGGAGTGTTTTTGTACTGCCAAATTTTATATATGTTAATAATGAATACAAATGAAATTTTCATTTCTAAATTACTATCACCTAATTTAGTTGTAGACTATCAAATATATAATAAATTATTTAGCCTTGCCGGAACATTGTTTAGTTTAGCGCTAACGCCCGTTTGGTCGGCAGTTACGAAGGCATTAACGCAAAACGATTTTATATGGATTAAAAAATCTTTGAAAGTTATAAGATTATTATCGGTAATAGCAATTTTTGCAGAGTTTATTATAGTACCAATGTTACCATTTGTTATGAAAATATGGCTTAAGGGAAATGCAATAGAAGTTAATTATATTTATGCGAGCATATTTGCAGTTTTCGGGGCTGTTTTTATATATCAAACCGCATTGTCGACAATAGTGTGTGGGCTTGGAAAAATGAAATTGCAAGCAGTTAGCTACACAATAGGATTTATTATAAGAATTTTAATTATTATTGTGGGAGTAAAGATATTTAATTCGTGGATAGTCGTTGTTGTGGCAAATGTATTTATCTTCTTGCCATATATAGTAATACAAGATATTTATTTATCGCGCTATCTAAATAAGAACATACAATTTGAATTGACGAAAGCTAGCGCAATCGATTAATTTACAATAAAGGAAATGGAAGTACGTTATAAAAAAGGAGAATAAGAATGAGTATATTTAAAGATAGAACACTTATGATAACTGGTGGCACGGGCAGTTTTGGCAACGCGGTGCTTAATAGATTTTTAGAAAGCGATATTGGAGAGATTCGTATATTTAGTCGAGATGAGAAAAAGCAAGACGATATGCGTCATTTGTATCAGGTGAAATTCCCCAAAGAAAGCAATAAAATTAAATTTTATCTTGGCGATGTGCGCGATATAAATAGCGTAAAAAACGCAATGCATGGAGTAGACTTTGTTTTCCATGCCGCTGCGCTGAAACAAGTACCAAGCTGTGAATTTTTTCCGATAGAAGCGGTTAAAACCAATGTTTTAGGCACTGAAAATGTTTTAACAGCAGCGATTGAAGCAGGTGTGAAAAAAATTATTTGTTTATCCACCGATAAGGCTGCATATCCCGTAAACGCAATGGGGACTTCGAAAGCAATGATGGAAAAGGTCATTGTTGCAAAATCAAGGACGGTTAATCCCGAAAAAACGATTATTTGTTGTACTCGCTATGGCAACGTAATGTGTAGCCGTGGGTCGGTAATTCCTCTTTGGATTGACCAAATACGAGAGGGACTTCCAATTACAGTGACCGAACCCAGAATGACACGCTTTATAATGAGCCTCGAGGAAGCAGTGGATTTGGTAATTTTTGCTTTTGAAAAGGGTAATAGCGGCGATATTCTTGTTCAAAAAGCCCCAGCCTGTACGATAGAAGAACAGGTAAAAGCCGTTCAAGAATTGTTTGACAAACATAAAAAAAGCGAAGTAAAAGTTATTGGGATTCGTCATGGCGAAAAAATGTATGAAACTTTATTAACAAATGAAGAATGCGCCAACGCAATAGATTTAGGTGGTTTTTATCGTGTCCCTTGTGATAAGCGTGACCTAAACTATGATAAATTTTTTATTCACGGTGATACCTTGCGAAATGTGTTGACAGAGTTTAATAGCAACAATACTGAACTTTTAAATTTGGAGCAAATAAAACAAAGACTATTGTCGTTGCCGTATATTAAAGATGAATTGGCAAAAGATGAGGCAAGTAAATGAAAGTATTAGTTTTAGGCGCATCGGGTATGGCGGGACATACTGTTGCTTTATATTTAAATGAAAGTGGCGCTGATGTAACAGCATTGACACGTCGTCCATTTGAACTTTGCAACAATATTGTTGGAGATGCAACAAACCTGCATTTCCTTGAAAATGTTATAAAAGAAGGCAAATTTGACGCGATTGTAAATTGTATTGGGATTTTGAACAAAGACGCTGAAGAAAACAAGGCAAATGCTGTGTTTTTAAATAGTTTTTTGCCACATTTTCTTGTATTTATCACACAAAATACAGCGACAAAAATTATTCATATGAGTACGGATTGCGTTTTTTCGGGCTATAACGCGCCATATAAAGAAAATTCATTCCACGACGGCGAAACATTTTATGATAGGTCAAAAGCTTTAGGTGAAATAAACGATACAAAAAATTTGACATTTAGAAATTCAATCATTGGCCCCGACATTAGTGATGATGGATGCGGTTTGTTTAATTGGTTTATGAAACAAGATAACGAGATACATGGATTTCATAATGCTATTTGGACAGGGGTTACAACGATAACTCTTGCAAAAGCAATAAAGAAAGCTATAGAAAATAACTTGACGGGACTATACAATTTGGTAAATAATACTAGTATAAGTAAATATGAGCTTTGTGTTATGTTTAATGATTATTTTAAAGAAGGGAAAATTGAAATAGTAAAAGATTTTCGCGATATGCCAAATAAAACTTTAATAAATACTAGAAAAGATTTTGATTTCATTGTGCCAACTTATCGTCAAATGATTATTGAGATGAAAGAATGGATTTTAGAACACAAAAATTTGTATCCGCAGTATAATGCAGCGCGACAGGAGGAAAAATGAGTAAACTTAAATTAATGACCATTATTGGAACAAGACCTGAAATAATAAAACTTTGCGAGACTATTAAACTAGCAGATAAAATGTTTGAGCATACTCTTGTCCATACTGGACAGAATTATGATTATACTTTAAATCAAATATTTTTTGAAAATTTTGGGTTAAGAGAACCGGATTTTTATCTTGATAGTATTGGCGCCAATCTTGGCGAAACGATTGGCAATATTATTAGCAAATCATATAACCTAATTAATGAAATAAAGCCTGACGCAATCTTGATACTTGGAGATACCAACTCGGCGCTTGCGGCTATATCTGCTAAGCGTTTAAAAACCCCTATTTTCCACATGGAAGCGGGAAATCGATGCTTTGACGAAAATCTTCCTGAAGAAATAAACAGAAAAATAGTTGACCATATTTCTGACATTAATTTACCGTATACTGAGAATGCGCGAAGAAATTTGCTCGCAGAAGGGTTAAGTCGAGAAACAACTTTTGTTATAGGGTCACCTATGCGAGAAATTATAAGTTTATATAGAAATGAAATAGATTCTAGTGAGGTTTTGAAGAAGTTAGGGCTAAAACCTAAACAATACATGGTGTTATCTGCGCATAGAGAAGAAAACATAGATAACGAAATGGTATTTATGTCCTTAATGAACGCGATAAATTCGGTTGCTGAAAAATACAAGATGCCTATTATATATTCGTTGCATCCTAGAAGTAAAAATATAATTAGCAAACGCAATTTTATATTTAATCCCTTGATTTCAAAAATGCAGCCATTTGGTTTTTTTGATTATGTAAACTTACAGCTTAATAGTTTTTGCGTGCTGTCGGACAGTGGTACATTGGCGGAAGAGTCTGCATTATTACATTTTCCTGCAGTTTCTTTGAGAACTTCAACCGAACGGCAGGAAGTCTTTGATAAGGGAGTTATGACTTTAGGTGGAATAACTGAAAACGATATTGAACAAGCTATTGAATTTGCAGTAAACATTAAAAATAATTGTACGACAAATTCAAACGTAACCGATTATCAAGAAGCTGATATATCAAAAAAAGTAGTCAATATAATACAAAGTTTTACTAAAGTAGTCAATATAAATACTTGGAAGAAATAAAAAATTGAATAAGGATAAATAAAATTATCGCGCTATATGTTGTTGATAATTTAATTGCGATATTATTGTTTTAGCGTGGTTTTGAGGGTACAGGACTGGTCGTCGTATACGGAAAGTAAAATATTTTTTAATTCCTTATCAGATGTTACATTTAATTCGGAAAGTAGCCAGTCAACATTTTTGTTTAATTTGGTTAAAGACGAGTATGAAATTTTGCCATCAACAATCATATAAAACGGAAGGCTTGCTTTTTTGACGATAATAGTATTTTCAGGTGCAATATCTGTTTTATTTGTTGGATTTTGGCTTGTCGAATCGGTTGTTATTTTACAGTCCGAAATGAGCGCAAGGTTTTCAAGTTGAACAGGCGCTTTCGTGGCAACAGGCATAATGCTAAGTTTTCCGCTGTTTTCAAACACTGCAAAAGCAATGTCTGACAGGTCGAAATAGCCTTGTTCGCGGCATAATTCTATTACATCATTAACGTCGAGTTTGCTTTTTTTAAGAGCTTTATAATCGGGGTTGCCCTCATAAATGACGGTTATCGGACGTCCTTTAAAAAAGTGCTTCAAGGCTGGACTTTTTCGGCCAATATAGCTGACAAAAATATCAAAAATAAAAAAAATCGCCATTGAAAAGATATAATATTGTATAGGCTTATCGCCTATATCGGTAGCCATTTCCGCGGCGATTGAGCCAATAGAAATGCCGATAGCGTAATCGATAAATTCAAGCTGAGCTATTTGTTTTTTTCCGAGCAATTTAGATATTACAAAAAGAACGCATACGCTGGTTAGCGACATAATTAAAAGATAAAGATAGTTGTTCATATTGTATTAAACCTCGAAAATAATTATGGCCGACTATCTCGATTATATACAATTATGACGGTGGCAATAAGGCTTAAATGTGATAAACAGACAAAATAGTGTAATTTATATTATATAAAAGTTTTATATATACAGTCGAAAAGCAAAATTGAAGTTTATGCGGCGGTGATATCGCGAAATAAACAAAGCTTGAAAACGCTAATTATTTTTAGATAGCGTTTTTTTATTTATTAAACAATAGAATAAAATGGCTTAAATTAAAGCAAACAATATTCAATGTAACAAAAAATTCATATTAAAAACAATAAACAACAACAGATATAAAAAGTTGTTGATTTTAAAGTTAATAAATGATAAAATTAAAATAACTAGTTATATGTTTTTTAAATAAAAATATGAATTTTATTGTTTATATAATATAGGCTAATTTTTTTTAAAGCAAAAAGAGTTATACAGCGCCAAATGGCCAGGCATAAGGGCTTATATTCAAAAGGGGCAGGTTTTACAAATAAGGTTAGGTGTAAAATGACAAAGGATAAAACAGTTAAGGCAATATCTATAATATTGATATTATTATTTTCACTTGCTTTGTTGCCTGTGGGCATTGCGAGCGCGCAAAGTCAGCCCAAAGTAGTAAATGTCGGATATTTTGATTTTAGCGGTTATCACGAAGTTGATGAAAACGGAAAACTTTCGGGTTGGGGATATGACTATCTTCAGGAGATAGCCAAATACGCAAACATTGTTTACAAATATACCTATTGTACAAGTTGGGGAATTGCAAAAGAAATGCTGGCAAGGGGTGATGTTGATATTTTGACATCGGCAACTTGGCGTGATGAAATGGACGCGCAATTTGACAAAATTCCAACACCTATGGGAATGAAGTCCACGATGATAACGGTAAAAGCGGGCAATCAAAATTTGCGTTCTGACAACTATACCGAATGGCCAAACATAAAAGTTGGAGTGTTAAATAGCAACTCTAAAACGCATAATGATAATTTTGTAAAGTTTGCGACCGAAAAAGGCATTAAAAGTTATGAATTTGTGATTATAGCAAATTCAAACGATGAAACTAGCGAAGATAGAATGGATAAGGAGTTAGAGTCGGGCAATGTTGATGTTTTGGTTTCGTCAAGTTTAAGGAAAACCACTAATGAATGGCTAATAGATTCGATAAATATGTCGCCATTTTATGCAATAGTTAAGGATGGCGACCCCAATGGGATACTTAATGAAATTAATGACGCTATTGAAAAAATACAAATAAATTCGCCGACATTTAGCGAAAGTTTATATAAGCAACACTATAAAATAGGCGACGCAAGTTTAATTCAATTAACGTCGGAAGAAAGGCTTTTCATACAAAAACTGAATGCGCAAAAAAAAGTTTTTCAAGTATTAGTTAGGCCAAACAGCGCGCCTATGAGCTACTTTGAAAACGGCGAAGCCAAGGGCGCAATGGTTGCCATTATGAATGAGTTAGCCCGTCGAATTGATATTAACATTAACTATATTTTTACCGCTAATGAGCAAGCTTACTATGATAAAATTAAAAACAGGAAAGCCGATTTAGTTTGTGATGTCGACCACGATTACGGTAAAGCTGAATTATATAAGTATAAACTTACTGATTGCACTTTAAAAGTCAAGTATGTTGAACTAACGCTAAAAAATCCTAAAAATGGTCAAAAAACTGTTGCTAGTATTAATAAAGGCGATATTTATGAACGCTATATTTTAAATAATTTTAGTAGTGACCAAATTAAAATTTATCCTTCCATTAGCGATTGTGTCAAAGCGGTCAGAAATGGCGAGGTAACAAGTTTTTATTTGGACAAGTACACGGCGCAGTATTCAATATACAACGATTTGACAAACAAACTAGTACTAATACCAAAATGCGATTTTACCGAAAATAATTGTATTGCGGTTAATACAAATGTCGATATTCAGTTAATTTCAATTTTAAACAAGGCTATCGTGAGCCTTGACGAAGACACAAAGGATGCCTTAATTGCCGAATATGTCGGCTTAGGTGAAAAACCATTTTCATTTATAGGTTATTTTTACAACAACCCGGTGAAGGCAGCGATTGCGTTAATTATAATTTTAATTTTTGTATTTACAATATTGATTTCGATACTTGTCGTCCATTCAAAGAAAAAGGAAATGCAAGCTATTGAAAAAACGGCAGAGTTTGGCGCGGTTGTATGCGAGGCGTATGATGACGTTATCGAGTGGGATATTGTGGGCGATTTTTGGAGCAAGCTTTCAATAAATGAAGGGCATCTTACCAAATTCCGCTTGGAAGGAACGGCTTCGGAACGCATTAAAGATATTTACGATACGAAACTTCACCCTGAAGATAAACGCACGGTTAGCAATTTTAAGATAAATGATGGAACGCTAGGAAACAGCCTGCTTTCTATTACAGACGAATGTCGAATTAAGCTCGAAGGTTCAGATACATATAGTTGGTACAGCTATATGTTAAAGGGTTTGCCAAAAGAAAAAGAAAAGAAGCATAATTGTGTTGGTAGAACTATAAAACTGTTTTCTAAAAAAATTGATAAAGACGTCGGAAATGAAGAAAAAGTGATTAATACCATCTTTATTGGTATAAAAAATATCGATAACATTCGGCGCAGGGAAGAGGAAATTAAATCACAAATTAAGGAAGCCTTAATTAATGCCCAGCAAGCAAATCGAGCCAAAACAGATTTTTTGTCAAAAATGTCGCACGAAATCAGAACGCCAATTAATGCAATGGTTGGATTTATGGCGATTGCGAAAACAAAAATCGATGATAAAAACAGGGTTTTAGATTGCATAAATAAGGGCGAATTAGCAACCAAGCATTTGTTGCAAATAATTAATGACGTATTGGATATGTCGGCTATTGAAAGTGGAAAAATTCAAATTGCGCAAGCTCCATTTTTGTTAAGCGGATTTATCGCTTCGGTTACTTCGATTTTCTATGCGCAGGCAAAACTTAAAAATATTGACTTCAAAATAGAAACAGAAGGGGTGACCGAGGAAAAACTACTTGGCGACCAACTGCGATTAAATCAAATTTTAATTAATTTGTTATCAAACGCAATCAAGTTCACCGCGCAAAATGGAATTATTATACTTAGAGTAACTCAAGAAATTATTAAAGCAAATGTTGTGTTTTTCATGTTTGAAGTTATCGATAATGGCATTGGAATGAGCCAAAAATTTATTGATAAAATAGGCACTCCGTTTGTTCAGGAAAATGCAAATATAGCGCAAAAGTTTGGCGGAAGCGGTCTTGGGCTTTCAATAACAAAAAATCTAATTCAGCTTATGGATGGCGTTATGATTGTTGAAAGCAAAGAGGGAGAAGGCACTAGGTTTTGTGTAAAATTGCCTATTATGCTTAACCCTGACAAGCGCGAAGATGAACTAAAAAAGACTTTTAAAACTACCAACGCTTTGGTTGTAGACGATGAGTTTGGAACTTGCGAGTACACGCTAATGCTTTTAAATAATTGTGGTGTAAAAGGAGAGTACTCATTAAGCGGAATAGACGCGGTTGAAAAAGCGGTTTCCGCGCACGCAAATAAAATCGATTTTGACATTTGTTTTATTGACTGGAAGATGCCCGAAATGGATGGCATTGAAACAACTCGACAAATGCGTAAACGGCTTGGGAATGACTTGCCTATTGTCATTATTACGGCATTTGATTATAGTTCGATTGAGTCGGAAGCGCGCGAAGCAGGCGTTACATATTTTGCGCCAAAGCCATTGTTCCAATCTACTGTGTACAATATTTTAATGGAAACTAGAGGTTTAAGCGCGGGGAGTAAGGCTGATGAAACTTCTGTCGAAAACTATGATTTTACTGGAAAAAATATAATATTGGCCGAAGACAATGATATGAATATGGAAATAGCGTCTGAAATTTTATCTGACACGAAGTTAAATATATTTGCCGTTTCAAACGGTAAAGAGGCTGTGGATATGTTTAATAACAAGCCAAATGGCTTCTTTGATGCGTTGATTTTAGATGTGCAAATGCCTATTATGGATGGATATGAGGCAACGCGCATTATACGAAAAAGTGAGCTACCGTATGCTAAAAGAGTTCCAATAGTGGCAATGACTGCCAACGTTTTTGCCGAGGATATCGCTAACGCCTTAGCCGCCGGAATGAACAATCACGTGGCAAAACCGATTGACTCAAAACAATTATTTGCGTTACTTAAGCAGTGTTTTGACGGAAACAAATTTAAAAATTAGGGCTTAAGTTGTTGTTTTAGCATATTAAAGTATTAAAAAACACAAAACGCAAAACGCAAAACACAAAACACAAAACACAAAACACAAAACACAAAACACAAAACACAAAAC
>JAVVSR010000006.1:21843-61738 GCA_036654095.1 Clostridia bacterium | reverse complement strand
CAAAACACAAAACACAAAACACAAAACACAAAACACAAAACACAAAACACAAAACACAAAACACAAAACGCAAAACGCAAAACGCAAAACAAATTGAAATAATAGCATATTGTATTTTATCAAATTGACCGAAAGTTTTTTGTAAAGAAAACGCAAAACTTATAAACGGACGTAATTTGTTTTTAATTTAAGTAAAAGCTTTTTTTGTGAGGATAACAAAAACTTATAAACGTACGTAATTTGTTTTATAATAAAAAACCCAATCAACCAGATTGGGTTTTTGTTGTCAAATTTATTTTAGTGGTTGATGACGTCAGGCTGTATGATTAATTTGTCGGCAGTTGCAGGTGGCACAATATATGCTTTGTTAAATACTTTTCTTTTTACCACACTAAAACAAATAAGTTGCACGATAGATGTTAATAGCCACGAAATTGGATATGCCAAATAAAGCATAACAGTGCTTTGAGTTTCGGCAAATACCGTGTATACCCAAATTATACGAACCACGCATATGCCTATAATTGAAACTAGCATAGGTAAAAATGATTTTCCAATTCCACGAAGCGAGCCAACAATTACATCCATAATTCCACAAAGAAAATAAGTTGTAGCAATTATCGAAAGTCGCTGCAAGCCATAAGAAATAACTTCTGCATTGGTGTCGTATATGCGCAGCAATGTTGACCCGAACATGAAAACGCCTAATCCAAAAACTAGCCCCACTATGGTAACTATTATTAATGACTGAAGTAGCACTAAATTTACGTTTTTCTCCTTATTTGCGCCGTAATTTTGACCTGTAAACGTTAGGCTCGCCTGCGCAATAGAGTTCATTGATACATATACAAATCCCTCGATATTTGCAGCGGCAGTATTCCCCGCCATTACGATGTCACCCAGTGAATTGACTGACGCTTGTATTATTACATTTGAGATTGAGAAAATAGTACTTTGGATACCCGCGGGCAAACCTATTTGTAAAATTTCTTTTAAAGAATTCCAATGAATTTTAAGTTTCCTAAGTTCAAGTCTGCCATAGCCTTTACGCTTCATCAAGCATATGACAACAAGAACGGCTGAAATAATTTGCGAAATGACAGTAGCGATTGCAACGCCAGCAACGCTCATATTAAAGGTAACTACAAACACTAAGTTTAAAATGACGTTCACTACGCCAGCGATTGACAAGAAAATAAGCGGACGTTTTGTATCGCCACACGCGCGGAGAATGGAGCTTCCAAAGTTAAATAGTGAGTTAAAAGGCATTCCTAAAAAAAATATTTTCAAATACAGTGTTGACAGGGGAAGTACATTTGTTGGCGTATTCATCCAAATTAAAAATTGTTCGGCCATAAAAAATCCAAATATCCCCAAAACAAAACCGCCAATAATGCTAATTAAAATAGAAGTATGCACAATTTTGTCGGCTTCTTCTCGGTTCTGCGCGCCAATGTAGCGAGCGGTTGCCGACAATGCGCCCACAGATAATCCAATAAAAAGATTAATAATTAAATTAACAAGCGCGCCCGTAGAACCCACCGCCGTCATAGCGACAGTACCAACAAACCGACCAACGACAATAATGTCACAAGCATTGTACAAAAGCTGTAAAATGCCCGACAAAACTAGTGGCAAAGAAAACAAAATTATCTTGCCAAAAAGTGGTCTTGAACACATATCCATATCTAATTTAACTGTTTTTTGTGCGCGCATACAGAGGATATCCTTTTACGGTGAAACGGGGAAAAGCGGAAGTTAGTTTTTTAGTTGTTAATGTAGTATATGACAATTAGAATGGCTTGTCAAACGAAAACAAGCGCGTTAAATACGTTGTAATTTGAGCAGATGTAAATTGAAATTAAAAAGCGAAAATAAAAAAAACGCTTACGAATATGCGCTTTTTTTCTACGCGATTATATCGCGTTTAGTTTAAACAAATTTGATTGTATTAAAGCAAAATTTACGGTAAGTATGTAACCTCGATAGCGTCTTTTTTGCAAGCGCGCAAGCAAGCTCCACACTTTATGCAAATTTCGTGTCTGATGGTAAATGGTTGTTTGATAACACCTTGGATAGCGTGCGACGGACAAGCGCGTTGGCACAGCGAACAGCCAATACATTTTTCGGCATTTATATGCACACTTTGCAAGCGTTTTTGGCCTGCCTCGGGGGCAATAGCTGACGCGATACAAATATCCGAACATTGCCCGCAACCAATACATTTTTCACGGTTAATTTCGTAATAAGGTTTTTCGCCTGCATTTTGAACTTGCGTAACAGCGTTAAACAGACAGGTAAATTCACAAGCGCCACACGCAACACAAACAGTTTTATCAATAGAATACGCCATAGTCTCACTCCCGCAACCTACTTAATTAAAATAATTATAACAAACAATTTTAAAAAAGTCCATTAAATTTTAAAAAATTGCAATACTACTTATTTAAATTTATAAAAGCGTGATACATTTTATGTGTAGAAGCAAATGAAAAACCCAAAAAATGTATGGTAAACGTTTGCTATATTATATGAAATGGTTTTAAATACTTGTCAAGTTTTATATGAATAAACAGTTTTCAGTTAAATTTATTTACATTAAAAAAATTTGAAAATTGTTGGCGATATGCTTAATACCATTTTAAATGTATGTGAAAATAGAAGTGGAAAAAAAATTAGTACTTTTAAATTGAAATAACAATATAAAGCTTTTTTTATGAATAAACTTTTATAATCCGAATAAAAAGAGAAGTGAGGCGATTGTATGTTAAAAATGGCCTTTTTTACGAATTTCAGCCCAAATAACTTTTCTTGAAAAAATCAACAATCCAAGCAAAACGAGCGCCGACGCTATCGCCGCAGAGGCTGAAAGTATGCTGTATTCAAATACTCCGCATAGCTCGAGAATTGCCGGGATAAACCCAATTAAAGTTGTGTAGGTCATATAACGAACATAGTCGCGGCTTTTTTTATTAAATATTGAAACAAATAAAATATTTATGCCAAGCGAACAAAGTACGATAGAGGGTAAACCATATGAAAATGCCCATTCTTTCATATGAAATAAATATTGAATAACAATTACAAGCCCCGAAAGCGTAAGTGTTTGAACAAAAATTTTGCTGCCGCCAGTGCCTTTGTACATAATGCTATGTTTAATTAAAAGAAAAATGTAAAGCAATAAGACCGCTACCATCAATGACCAAATGTAACGGGCGGGTCGATAAATGTTGATTGATACGCAAATTGCGATTATTGCAACGGCGACAAAAAAGTATATGCCTGTAAATGTAACAGGAGCGCGTAATTTGCGAGGTTTTCGTTCGGGAAAAACAGAAACGTCAAGAGGCGTTCCCTCAAGTTTATTTTTGCAAATCGGACAGATAGGATAGGACGTTTCAACGTTAATGTTACAATATTTACAATACATTTAAACCTCCCAGTAATTGCTTGTAAGCGTAATGTCAAGGCCTTCGTTAGAAAGATATCTAAAAAAGAATTTTTCTATTTCGGTGTCGATAATTTTGCGGGTAAAAGTGATTGTTGTTTTGTCGAGAGCGGTACAAACTGAAACGGTAGAAGGCGCAGTTTTGCTGGTGCTAGCGACGACGGAAAAGTGGTTTATATGGCATTTCATGCCATCGGGTAAAGAAAGAACGCCCATATTAGTAAAGGTAAGAGTTTTTTTATTTTTTCCAAAAAACAGTTGTGAAACTTTAAATATACCTTGTTTTATAAACAGCGGAAGAACACGAAAAATAAAGATTTTTTGAGTTTTAGCGGTAACGTTAATTTTGTTTTGCAAAATATCTTTGTTAGTATCGCGCGCGAGAGCTTCTTTTGTGCGTTCCAATATGTCTGAAAAAGCTAATTCGCCATTGATATCTATCTTGCACCTTGAAAAAAGTGAAAAATTAAGCAATGTTTTAGAAGGGAAAAGTTTTCGTAAATTAATAGGAATAAATAAAACAATCGGAAAATTTCCAAGTGGCTGCAAGCGTTTGGTTTTGTAGATAGAGTAGGCGAGAACAGCGCCAAGATATGCCGTTACGGTGGCATTGTTTTCGTGGGAAAGCTTAAGTAGTTCACTTGATGAAAACGTACCTTGTATAACGCCACTGCCTGCGTACTCAAACCTGAAGTCGTTTAAAGTAAATGCCGATGTTCCTCGCAATTCGCCAACGCCTTTAAGCTGAAGAAGTTTAGTGTTTTGCGCATATCTTAAAAAGCTATCGTCAATTTCTTCCTTTAAAACTGGCGAATTTGCAAGTTTTATGCGTTCTTGCGGGTCGATATCAAATCCAAGTAAAGAAAGATATTCAAAAAGCAAGGTTTTTACAAATTCAAAGCAACCGTTGCCGTCGCACAGCGCGTGAAAACAGTCAATCGAAATGCGTTTTTCGTAATAGGAAACCCTAAAACTATAACCGCACGTGCCTATTGACGAAATTTCTTTAATGATAATATCGCTATCCTCATAGATGTCGGGCTTGCCGTTAAGTTGTTCAAGATAGTGCCAAAACAAACCCTTTTTTAAGCTGACATTAAAGGATGGATATCGTTTAATTGTGGAAGTTAGGGCGGCAGATAAAACTTCGGGGTTGACCGTATCTGTCATATCGGCGGAAATTCTAAATAGATTTTGAGTGTTTTTATTTAACGCAAGAGGATATATTTTTGCAGAATTATCTAGCCTATGCCAACTGAAGTTTTCCATTAAAAGACCTTGACTTTGTTTACTCATAACAATAGTATATATTTGCTAAAGATAAAAGTCAACTTAATAGCAAAAAAGCACTGACATTAAATTTTAAAATTTTAAAGCAAATTTTCAATTTTAATTAATTAAATAAAAGCTTTGCAAATTAAAAAATAAGTATAAGTAAAAATATGAAAAAAACCGCACTTTATAGCGCGGTTTAACTGTATTAAGTATTTAATTGGTTATTTATCAATATAAGCGCAAGCAGCTGTCGCGGCAATGGCTCCGTCACAAATTGCGGTTGCAAGTTGACGCACGGCCTTAGTTCGACAATCGCCAGCTACAAAAACACCTTCAGTTGGGGTTGTGCAGTCTTCTGTTGCAACAATATATCCATTTTTATCCAATGTTACAAGATTAGAAAATATCTCATTATCAGGCATTTGTCCAACCGCGATAAATGCGGCTTTGACATCAATTTGAAATAGGCTTTTGTCTATTGTGTTTTCAAAAACTAAACCATTTAAATCGGTATCGTGCAAAAATTCTTTAAGCAATAGATTGTGATGAATTTCAACATTTTCTTTAGTGAGCAAGGTGGTCACTAAACGTTTGTCGGCAAAAAACTTGTCAAATAAAGTACATACATACACTTTTTTGCAATAGTTCGCTAAAAGAATAGCATATTGAACACCTGTATTTGCATCGCCTATTAAGCATACGTTGTCGCCAGCGTAGAAAGCGCCATCGCACACCGCGCAATAGGAAACGCCTTTTCCAACAAGTTCCTGTTCCATAGGAACGCCCAACTGCCGATGCTTTACGCCTGCTGCAATAATAACACTTTTTGCAATATGTGTGTTGTAGTCGGTTTTAACTTTAAAAATATTGTTTTCCTTATCAATGCGTTCAACCTTTTCAAGCTCAAACTCTGCGCCAAGCGAGGTAATTTGCTCAAACAGATTTTGAGAAAAGTCACTGCCGCTAATTTGTTTAATTGACGGAAGATTTTCAACACGTGGGGAAAACGAAATCTGGCCACCGACAGTTTCCTGTTCAAGCACAAGCACGGTTTTTCCATTTCTAAGCGCATATAGGGCGGCTGTCATTCCTGCCGTGCCACCGCCTATAACAATTATATCAATCATAATTAAGCCTTGTACTCCTCAACAAACTTTTTAATAAAACTTGCGTTTTCATATCTATCAAAGCCGTGTCCGTTTGGAACTAGCATAGTAGGCGCTTTTTTTACGCCATAACTAACGGTAGTATCTTTTTCGTCTTCGGCATCGACAGTTTTGTAGGTAATGCCCGCTTTATCCAACAACATTTTTGCCATTTTGCAGTTAGGGCAGGTTTTTGAAGTGAATAAAAGAATGCCGTCAGCAGGAACAGATGAAGTTGCGCAACCACATTCATTTTTTTCACCTTCACACGATAAAACGCGTTCGTGTTTAAGTTTGCTATTTTCGATATCGTAAACTTTACGGTCAGAAAACTCTTGTAGTTTGCCGTCATTCCAGTTTTGCACAGGGCGATAGTACCCTGTAATTCGGCTGTATACTTCGCTGTTCGCTCCGCAAATAGGGCAAGTGAAGTGTTCGCCTGCGATATATCCGTGGTCAGCGCAAACCGAGTAGGTTGGCGAAATAGTATAATAAGGCAGTTTATAATTTTCGGCAATTTTGCGTACAAGTTTTGCGGTAGCCTTCCAATCGGGCAGTTTTTCGCCTAAGAAAGCGTGGAAAACAGTGCCAGATGTATACAAAGTTTGCAAGTCGTCTTGAATATCTAATGCTTCAAAAATGTCAGAAGTATAGCCAACGGGCAGATTTGAGCTGTTTGTATAGTAAGGAGTTTTATCTTTTTCGCTAGCAGTGATGATATCGCTGTATTTAGCCTTGTCGTGTTTAGCCAAGCGGTAGGTTGTTGACTCGGCAGGGGTAGCTTCAAGGTTATATAAGTCGCCGTATTTTTCTTGATAGTCGGAAAGCCTATCACGCATATGATTAAGGACTTCTTTAGCAAACTCTTGTGTTTCGGCGTGGGTAAGGTCAGCTTTAAGCCAATTAGCGTTTAAGCCAACTTCATTCATACCGATAAGCCCAATGGTCGAAAAGTGATTTTTAAAAGTGCCGAGATAGCGTTTTGTATACGGATACAAGCCTTCCTCAAGCAGTTTAGTAATGACGTCGCGTTTGATTTTAAGCGAGCGCGCCGAAATATCCATAACCTTATCAAGACGTTTATAGAAATCCGCTTTGTTGTTGGCAAGATAAGCTATGCGTGGCATATTAATAGTTACAACACCAACCGAACCTGTGCTTTCGCCACTTCCAAAGAAGCCGCCTGATTTCTTGCGAAGTTCCCTAAGGTCAAGCCTAAGCCTGCAACACATACTGCGCACGTCGCTAGGCTCCATATCGCTGTTGATATAGTTAGAAAAGTACGGAGTGCCGTATTTAGAGGTCATTTCAAACAGAAGCTTGTTGTTTTCAGTTTCCGACCAGTCAAAATTAGACGTGATTGAGTATGTCGGAATAGGATATTGGAAACCGCGTCCGTTAGCGTCGCCCTCTACCATAACATCAATAAAGGCTTTGTTTACCATAGCCATTTCGGCTTGACAGTCTTTATATTTAAAGTCCATTTCGCGGCCGCCAACTAAAGCATTTAACTCGGCCAAGTCATTAGGAACGGTCCAGTCAAGAGTGATGTTGGTAAACGGAGCTTGAGTACCCCAACGGCTAGGTGTGTTGACACCGTAAATAAATGATTGAATACACTGTTTAACTTCCTTATAAGAAAGGTTATCCACTTTAACGAAGGGGGCGAGATAGGTGTCAAAAGATGAAAAAGCTTGCGCGCCAGCCCATTCATTTTGCATAATGCCCAAAAAATTAACCATTTGATTGCATAGCGTAGAAAGGTGCGCCGACGGAGCCGATGTAATTTTACCGCGGATACCGCCTAGGCCTTCTTGAATAAGTTGTTTAAGCGACCAACCTGCGCAATAGCCTGTGAGCATTGACAAATCGTGGATATGAATGTCGGCATTACGGTGAGCATTTGCAATTTCCTCGTCATAAATTTCAGAAAGCCAGTAGTTGGCGGTGATTGCGCCACTATTAGACAATATTAAACCGCCGACCGAGTAGGTAACGGTTGAATTTTCCTTAACACGCCAGTCTTCAAGTTTGACATAACTGTTTACAAGGTCTTTGTAGTCCAAAATAGTGGACTTCATATTACGAATTTTTTCACGTTGCTTTCGATATAAAATATATGCTTTAGCTACGTCGGTATAGCCCGATTGCTCAAGTACGTGCTCAACGCTGTCTTGAACATCTTCAACGTGAACAAAATCGCCTTCAATCTTAGGCTCAAAATCAGCGGCAACGCGGAGAGCAAGAAGGTCAATAATGCTTGGAGCATACTTTTTGTTTTGCGCTTCAAAGGCTTTAGTAATAGCAACACTAATTTTTTTCAAATCAAAATCCGCTATTTTGCCATCTCTTTTAATTACTTGGAACATTTCCTCATTATCCTTTATGTATGATGTATTATTTACTTGCCGATATTTGGTCAGTGTGGTAAGTATAGCATATATATATTAGGCTGTCAAGGGGTAAATACTAGGTATTGACAAAAAAAAATAGTACACCACTATATATTGTGGTATACTTAACTTTCGCGAATTTCAACTTTAACAATCTTTTCGCTTAAAATATCCAAAAAATTATGCATTTCATTGCTTTCTGCTGCGTGAAGTGTATTATTTATTAGGTCGCCGCTATCTTTAAATGTTTGTAAAAAATATTTTTTTGCGCCCGATAACCATGTTGCAATTTCACGGAAATCTTCAGCAGAATTAAATTCCTTTACGACGGTTGTTCTAAATTCGTAGTCGACGCAATTTGTCAATAACAGTTTAACGCTTTCTTCAATATTTGCCGTGTTGAACTTTTCGATACCCACGCTAAGGCCATAATTTGTTAATGAGTTTTTTATATCCATAGCTACATAGTCAAGAAAATTAGCGTCAATTAGTTTTTTTAAAAGCCTAGGGTTTGTGCCATTGGTGTCAAGCTTTACCTTGTAACCCAAACTTTTAACCTTTGCGCAAAACTCAAATAGGTCAGGTTGCAAAGTCGGTTCTCCCCCTGTAATACAAGCGCCTTCAAGTACCCCAACTCGCTTTTTTAAAAAAGATAACACCTCATCTTCTGAAATTACGGGCTGGCTTTCGGGAGCCAACACCAAACTTCGATTGTGGCAAAACGGACAGCGAAAATTACAACCGCCTGTAAATATCGTGCAAGCGGTGTGCAAAGGGTAGTCAAGCAAAGTCAATTTGTTTAGTCCGTGAATTACCATAGATTTATTATAACCCAAAATTTCGCAAATAGCATTAAAAACTATGTTTGATTTTTTTGAAATAAAACGCAAAAAAATATAAAAAATTTTATTAGTTTTTTTGATTTTTATAAAGCTCGTTACGCGCGCGTGAATATATATTGTTTTGGGGACAAAATAATAATTGCTGTCGAAAACGTTACAGCGCTCCAATTTGAAGTCAATTCTTTTTGCAAAAAATAAACAATTTTGCGTTTATTGTGTATTTAAATTATTTGCTACAAATTAAAGAAACTATTTGTTACAAATAATCACGTTTCAAAAAACTATAAATAATAGACTAGCTTTTTTTTATTTTATAGTGTATAATTCTTTTTATAAGAGTTTGAAGAGTCTAAAATTGCAATATAAGGGAATATTATACTTATGGAAAAACGTAAGCCTAAATTAGTTTTGGCATTTATTGAATCAGGGATGGGGCATATAACCTCTATGCAAGCAGTGAAAGAAGGCTTAATTAGAAAGTACAGCGATGTTTTTGATATTGCTGACGTTCATCCGATGGACGATAATGGACCTGCTAAAAAATATGAATTATTTATGATAAAACAAGTACTAAATACCAATACTCACAAGGGGTTCGGTCCATTTATTTTTTTTCTGTTGGAAATTCTTGGTAGACAATGGTTTTTTAAATTACTTCACCGCACTTTAATTAAAGCTTCAACCGATTCGGCGGTGGATTGTTTTGTCAAGGAAGCGCCCGATGTTATTGTTTCCACAAATCACTACACAACTTTTTGCGCGCTCGAATATAAGCGTAAGCACAATCCCAATGTTCTTGTTGTGACGTACAATCCCGACAACAACACCCACGTATGGTGGGATGGTTGGAGTGGTATTTTTATTGTAAACAACGAATTTGCGTATGACGAGGCTTTGAGCCGCGGTTTTAAAAAAGAAAATATGCGTAAATCGTCATATACCGTTAGGCAAAAATTGGTTGATAGCTCGCTTTCTAAAGAAGAATATCGCTTAAAGTATAATTTACCTCTTGACAAGTTCACTGTTATTATCGCAGACGGAGCATATGCGCGGGCAAAATCCAAAGACTTCGCCATGGAATTAGTTAAAACAGACAAACCGCTTACGATATTGTTTATCGCGGGGAAAAACGATGAAATGTTTGCCAATATGACCGCCGAACGGGAGCTTTTGAAAAAGAGTAATCGAACTAATATCACATTGGAAGTTTATCCGTTTATGCCCGATATTCACGAGCTTTACAAGGCGGCGGATTTATTTATTACGAAAGCGGGGCCCAACAGCATATTCGACAGTTTATATATGGGTACTCCTGTTGTTGTCAATTATTGTAGTCAACCTATGGAAAAAAAGTCATATAAGTGGTGGGTCGGACGTTTGCATTGTGGAACGGCTTGTTTTAATGAGCATAAAATTCGTCCGCTAGTTGAAAGTTACATTGAAAATCCATCTTTATTAAATGAATACAAGGAAAATTTAACAAAATATGCAGGGCAGTCGTCGGGTTCGGATGAAATAGCTGACATCGTCTACACGGAATACCAAAAGCAAAAGGGGTGCGCTAATGGCAAAGCCGAATAAGTGGGATAGTGTTCACGACGAACTTGAAAAAAAAGGAAAGTTTGATACATACACAACACCGATATTGCAGCATTCCGTGTTGCCCGTCGATGAAAATTATGTGTATTTACCTGAAAATATTTTATTTCGGGCATATGGCGCGTTTTTGAAATTTGTTTGTTGGCTTTTTGCCCCGATTGTCAATAAAATTGGGTTTGGAGTTAAAATCAAAGGTCGCGAAAACTTGAAGGCTTTAAAAAATACAGGCGCATTTTCTGTTTCTAATCACGTGCATTTTATGGATAACCTTATGATAAGGCAAGCCGTTAATCCGCGAAAGGATATTTATTTTACAGTAGCTCCACATAACTGCAAAAAAGGTTTTGGCGGTATGACTATGCGCGCAGGTGGTATTTTGCCGTTTTCGGGGAACGCCGTTGCAAAAACAAATATGGCGGCCGCCATGCACGAGCTAATGCTTAAAAAGAAACTTGTTCACGTTTACGCCGAAAAGGCGCTTTGGTACAGATATGAAAAACCGCGTCCTCATAAAACAGGCGCATATTATTTTGCATACGCTGAAAAAGTGCCAGTACTTCCAATTTTTGTATGTTGGCGCGAAAACAAGGGTTTGCGTAAGCTACTAAAATTGCGCAAGGCCGCAACTGTTTTAATTTTAGAGCCAATGTACTTTGATGAAAAACTTGATAGATTTGACGCCATTGTTGACCTTAAAAACAGGGTACAACAACGTTATATTGATGTATATCGTCAGTTTTATAAAGTGGAAGGCGATATTTATTTAACCGATTAATAAATTATGCGGTGAGTTTAATTAAAGTTATTTGATTGGCAATATATTCGTTTAAATCTAATTTCAGTGACAGCGGCAAAGTGATAGAAATGGTTAAGCGCCTTATAATTGCTTAGGAAAATAGGCAATCAAGCAAATCATTTTTTAATGTTTTTTAAGTGTTGAAGATATAGCGGAAAAGAAAGATAGGTACAATTTAGATATAAGTAAAAACCACATTTATTAATGTGGTTTTTTTATTTGCATTTTATAATTTGGTTATGTAATGAATATAAAACGAGGTATATATTTTTTGCAAACAGGGAAAAATCAATATGAGGAAATTATGAACGTAGATTATAAAAAAACAAAAGCCGAGATAGGCGCAATATTAGATAGCGACGACATATTATATCGCGAATTTAAAATAAATGAAACCGAAGCGGGGCTTATTTATCTTGACGCGTTAAGTGACAAATTGTTGCTAGAACAAGATATTGTAAGGCCATTATTGGACTTAACAATTTTAGAGCCGACATTTGAGTTTTTGACAGCGAAATTGAAGTATGGCGAAAAGATAAAAACAGAAGTGTCTTTTGAAAAAGCGGCCGCGGCAATAGCCTCGGGAGATATCGTTTTGGCAATAGATAATGCAACCGAATTTTTCATTTTATCTATTAAAAAGTACAATCATCGAGCCGTGCAAGAACCGCCAACCGAAACAGTTTTAAAAGGGCCACGCGAGGGGTTTATTGAAGATATTAAGGTAAACTTATCATTGTTAAGGCGAAAGTTAAAAACACCTAAGTTGCGCATAAAGAACTTTTATGTTGGCAAATATAGCGATACAACTGTCTGTTTGGCTTACATCGACGGAATAGCGGATAATGAAACAGTAAATAAAATTGCAGATAAAATTAAAGCAATAGATATTGACGGAATTATTGGCGCAGCGTATATTGAACGGTTTGTCGAGGAACATAAATTTTCATTGTTTAATCAAGCGGGCGTTACCGAAAAGCCAGATATTGTTATGGGGAAATTGCTTGAAGGACGCATTGCTATTTTGGTTGACGGGTCACCAATCGTGTTGACTGTTCCGTATCTTTTATTTGAAGGATTTCAAGATAGTTATGATTATTATTGCAGGGATTCAAGGGGCAGTATGTTGCGTTTGTTGCGAATTGTTGGCGCAATATTTTCAGTTATGTTGCCTGGACTATACGTCGCTATTCAAGAATATCACTATCATCTTTTGCCGTTAAAATTTTTAATTTCCGTGTTGAACGCCATAAAGGGAATACCTTTTACGCCCCCTATGGAAATGTTGTTTGTGCTAATTTTATTTGAAATTTTACATCAAGCAAGCGTGCGTATGCCTCGTTATGTGGGCACGGCTTTGTCTGTTGTCGGCGCAATTGTGTTGGGCGAGACGGCGGTCAATGCGGGGCTGCTAAGTTCTCCTGCGGTTTTAATTATTGCAATATCTGCAATAGGCATAAACTGCGTACCCGACTTGGTTGACGCGTTCAGTATTTTGAGAGTCGCCGTATTGCTAATTGGAAGCGTATTGGGACTTTTTGGTATAATCATATTTACGGTAATGGTAATAGCGTATCTTTGTAGTTTAGATAGTTACGGAACGCCATATCTTGCGCCGTTTGCTCCATCAATACCATCGGATATGAAAGATTCAATTATAAAGGATAATTTAATTAATATGAAAAAGCGTCCATTTTCAATTTCAACCGACAACAGACGGAGGCTTCGTGATGACGACAAATAACTTGATTTACAAGCGACAACTTGCCGTCTTGATATTTATAATGGCGTTTACATTTAAGGTGTCAAGATTGCCACCGCTTGTTGCCGAACACGTTAAAAGCTCGGGAGCGCTACTAATTGCGTTATATTTGGTATTTGAAATAATTATGTTTTTCATAATTTACCGTATAGCAAATGCAAATGGACTAAAAGATATTGAAGACGGAAACGGAAAAAACATAATGTACAAGTTACTGATGTTGATACTCCTTTTAAATTTTTTATTTAAGTTATGTTTAATGTACGCAGGCACAGTACTATTTGTTTTAGAGCTTTTATTTGAAAACATATCCACTGAAGAAATAGCTTTAATATTGGTAATTCCAATAGCGTACTTATCGGCAAAGGGCATACAAACAATATCGAGAACGGCTGAAATAAGTATGTGGTATATAATTTTGGTACTAGTAGTAAACTTTTTATTTTTAAAAGCAAGTCCAGACTTTTCGTTAAATTTGCCGATTTTAAATGATGAAATACCAGTATTTTTAAAGAAAGGAAGCGTGTTTTTCTTTTGGTTTGGAGATTTCACGCCATTCATATTTTTGACGTTAAAGGATTCAAAGCGAAACTTTATAAAGGTTTCATTGACCGCTTCGGTGTTGTTAATATTGTTTGTCTTTTTGCTAATGTTTGCCGTATATGGTAATTCTGCAAGATATATAAGCAATTTTATTGTTAAGGTAGCAAGCTTTAATCAATTTGCAAACAAACTTGGGAGGCTTGATTGGACGGGAATGATTGCCTGGCTAGTGTTGGCGATATTATATTTAAGCGTTTATCTTTGGGCGGTAATAGAGGCAGGGTCGCGTATTTTTAAAAATAGAAAAGCAGCATTATCGCTAGGAGTAATAGTATTAACGTTGGTTATTATTATTGTGGGAGACTTAAATAAACTAATAGATTTTGCAACAACAGAATTTAAATATTTGGCCGTATTTTGCAACTATCTAGTACCGGTAATCTTGTTGTTTTGGTCGATGCAGAAGCGCAAAGCAAAGGCTATAAGCGGTTATGAAAATACTCTTGATAAACTTGGGATAGTTGCAAAAGGAGAACTAAAAAATGAGCAAGACCCTTAAAAAACGAATGTTAGTTTTGCTAATTTCAATATCATTGCTTATAATATTTGCTCGTACTGTTCCGCAAGTTAGTTTAATCGAGCGCGCGGTTGTAGTCGGTATGGGAATTGATTTTGAAAACGGAAAGTATTCGGTTAGTACGCAAATCATAAATCCTATTCACGGGTCGCAAAGCGGTTCAAGTGGCGACTCGTATGGAATTGTATGCGCCGAAGCCTTAACTCTTAGCGAAGCCATTGATAAAATTGCGCAAAAAACAGGTTTAATTGTATCATTATCACAGTGTAATGTGCTTATTTTGGGCAAAGGCGTAATTTCGGAACAGGCATTTCCGTCGCTAAGCGATTTGGTTAAAAACTGGCAAATTCCCGAACAGGCTGTACTTGTTGCTACCGATGAAAAAGCGGTAGATATTTTGCGCACCAAGCTAATTACCGAAAGCATAAACTCTTTTCAAATTCAACAGGCATTGCTTGCGCATAGCGATATGGTAACGTCGCTAACGACAACTATTAAGGAGTTTATTTTAAGTTATATTTCATATAGCGAAACATCTGTTATATCATATATTACAAAAAAACCAGTCGACGAACATAATATAAGCGCGCCATCGGGCGGTGACGCTAAACAAAAATATGAAGAATTTGATTTTACAAAAACTATTTTATTTTCGCCAAAAAAAGCAGCGCTTATTTTAGAACCCGAAGATACTCAATCTATAAATTTTATGCTTAAGACAATTAAAAAAGGGAGTATTTCTATTGAGTACGAAAATGAAATCTTTAACTTGTGTTACGCATCAAAAAAGTATACTAAAAAAACTAACCTTGAAAACGGACGCGCAAAAATAAATGGCAAAATAAAAGTTAAGTTTACCATTAATGAAGTTGACAATTTAAAAAAGTTTTTTTCTACAACCGATATTTCAGAAAAAAATGTTGACCAACTCGAAAAGTTGGCGGCAGAACAAATTAAACAGCAAATAATGAAAACGTATAATAAATGTAAAGACAATAAATATGATGTCTTTTGCTTATATGATATTCTTTATTCCAACGAAGGACTAAAATGGAAAAATATGGCTAAAGAAGATTATTTGCAGCAGATTGATTTAAATATTGAAGTTGACGTAAAAGTAGTAAGGCGTTAAACAAGCAACAAAAGAAAGCTAATTGTTAAATTTTGTTCCTCATAAAATAAAGCTGAAAGTTTGCGTTTAATCGGATAAACATTTATTGCAGAAAGAAGTCCTTTGTAAATATCTGAACATTCCATAAAGTTCCGCGCTATCCTGCTTTTTGTCGACAGCCCTGATTGTTTGTCGTCTACTTGACAAACGTATGCGGATTTTTCGCCATATAATTTAAGCGAATTTAGTTTTTCTAAACAACTCTGTTTTTCGCGAAGTAAAACCTTGAAACTAACTTTTTTTTCGTCGCTAGAGTTTGACGCTATTTGCCTAATTAGCGAAAATCCTTTTTGATATACCGATACAAGTTGCAACGCCAATGTTGATACCGCTTCCTTATTATAGGGCGGTTGCGCAACAAGTTTATATGTTCTACGCGGTGTTAGGCTTAGCGCGCTTACATTTTCGTTTTGTCCAAAGGCTTTAACTTTTACTTTTGAATATTCCAAAGCAAGCCGTTCAATAGTTTTGTCGTCGGGTAAAATAAGATTATCATTCATAAGCCCTCCTGTCCGTCTATTATATGCCGACACGGTGTTAAAGTTTCAATTTGGCACTAAAAATGTTATTTTAATTTAGCTATTTGTTTTACTTGCAAACAAAGCGTATAATAAGGTATAATGATAAATAATATTAACGTAAAGGATTTACAAATGGATTACAAAATTATTTCTCCGATAATGCTTTGGCAAGATTACAATCCAACGCGACAACCTCTTGAAGTTACGATACTCAATATGGAAGTCAGGGGTAATTTGCTGATTAAAGAAGTTGTGTTTACTGCCGAAACCGTTGCTGACGGCAAGATTCGCGCATATGCAAAACTTATATTGCAGCGCGGAGAGGAGAAAGCGCCCACTTTTTTATATATTCCATCTGCGCTTGAGCCCGTAGAGAAGGGAGTTTTTTCAGAGGAAATATTTAAAAAAGGTTACAATATGGTCGTTATTGACTTTGGTGGCGAGGCGGAGGGTAAAACTTATTTTACTACCTATCCCGACAGCTTAGCATATTGTAATTGCGCAAAAAATAAAGATAATATTTTTAAGCCTACCATAGCGGAAAACTCGCCGTGGTACACGTGGATGAAAGTTATTCGTCGCGCGGTGACGCTTGTTTGCGAAGAACAAAATGTTGACCGTGAAAAAATAATACTTTTAGGCATTACCGAAGGCGCTCAATTAGCCTGGAGCGTGGCGGGTATTGATGGACGAATAAAGGCAGTTATACCCGTTGGCGCAAGCGGATATGTTGAGTATTTTAACAAGCCGAAGTACGCGCCTGACAGTGTAATTGAATTGACTGACACGTTAGAATGTTGGCTGGCGGGCATTTCAACGCAGGCATATGCGCGCATGGTAATGTGTCCGGTGCTTTATTTGACGGGGACTAACAGCGTTTTTTCAGATATTGACCGCGTAAATGATTTGTTTGCGCTTGTTCCGTCTAAATATAAATATCTACACTTCAGCCCTAATACCAATCAAAATATCTCTCTTGCAGGTTTTCAAAGCGCGATGGTGTGGCTTGAATACTTTTTGAATGGTCGAGGAAAAGAGGTTGTTTCGCCCAAGCTTGATACATATGTTAGCGAAGGAAAGCTATATGCAAGCGTCAAATCTATAAATAATTATGATAAAGCGGAAGTCTATTACGCAACCGATGAAATTTATCCTGCCTTTAGAAGTTGGCATTTGGCCGATGGACTTATGAAAGTTGGCGATGATGAATGTATTGTTCCTATTAGCCCCTATAAGGAAACGGCAAATTTGTTTGTTTTTGCAACGGTAACATACGCTAACGGCATTTCGTTGTCAACACAAGAAATTGCGCTTAATTTAAAAAACCTCAATATTACTGAATTTAAAAGTAACCTTAAAACAAAAAGTAGGTTTATTTATAACAGCGATATGCTTACGTCTACTATGAGTGTCGAAACGCAATACCCTATTGTTGACCAAAGTTTAATGTATATGGGCAAAGGCGCAAGTGATATCGTCGGGCTTGGTATCACCAAAGGGAAACTTTGCATATATAATATTGAACCGCCAGAGGATAGGACTGACGGCACGTGGATTATTCAAATGGATATATACAGCGAAGTAGCAAAAGATATTGTTATAAACGCCTATACCGATGAAAAGGGTATTGTTCAATATCATCATACAATATCGCTTTTAGGTTCGCAAAAGTGGCAGAGGGTTAATCTGACTTGCGCAGACTTTAAAACCGATGATATGCGTCAGCTGAAAGATTGGTCGCATGTTAAAAAAATGAAGATAATTAATGCAAACAATGTTCTGTTTAACAAAATGCTTTGGCTTTAATTATAAACCAACTGACTTTAAATGTTCAAGAACAAAGTGGATTTTTAAATAAAGCAATATGGATTTTATTAAGGGATAAATTATGTCGGATATGAAACCTTCCGCAGTGAAACAGATAGCAGATACAATAGTTGTAATTATTTTAGCAATTATAGTTTCCGCAACAATAAACGCATTCTTTTTGGGGACGGTGCGCGTAAAGGGTACGTCTATGTCTGACACCTTGTATGGCGGCGGCGATATTGCTGTTGATAAAAGCGCAAATTGGTTTAATCGATTATTTTTAGGTATAAACGATAGCCCGCAGTACGGCGATAAAGTTTTGTTGTTGAATACAAAAAAAGTCAAGCGAGGAGATATAATTGTATTTCGCGCATTTCACGCCGACGGACAGTCGTATGTTGACCCGACAGGTCAGCAGGAGCAGTGGATAAAGCGCGTTATCGGCATAGCGGGCGATGAGATTTTAATTAAGGAAGGTAGCGTATATGTAAACGGCGAGTTATTAAGCGAGCCATATCTTCTGGAACCCTACTCAACGTTTGTTTTAAATGGCGAACTTTCGGTTAAAGTACCCGAAGGCAAGCTGTTTGTAATGGGCGATAACCGCTGCAATAGTACCGACAGCCGTCGAAGCAACGTAGGCTGTATAAAAACAAAAGATGTAATTGGCAAAGTAATACTTGTGCTAGGCAAGCAAAGTCACAAAATAACGTTTCCAAAAAAATTAAGCAATTTAGAAATAGTTACAATCTAACTTTTTCGACATAATCTAATAAAATAAGCTTTCGTTTGTAAGAATTTTACGTAAAACGAAAGTTTTTTTTATGCCTCGTTGACTACAATGACAAGTGTATGACGATGAGGAGCTATGAAAAAAGCAAAGTTAAATATTATTATTAAATATGCAACATATTTTATTTTACTGGTACTGTTGTGTCGGGCGACAACGGCGCACGGATTAAAACCGTTTGGCTTGGGAATGTTTGTAGCATTGAT
Source organism: Clostridia bacterium (assembly GCA_036654095.1). Classification (GTDB taxonomy): domain Bacteria; phylum Bacillota; class Clostridia; order Christensenellales; family CAG-917; genus JAVVSR01. Next base: position 42,861 of record JAVVSR010000006.1, on the reverse strand, counting down.
ATACGCGCGTCAAAATATACTTGCGCTTGCGCCAATGTTTATCGTCGCAACGGTAATTAGCGCGCCTAGTTTTGCAAGTGTAATAGTGGCGTCCGTGCCGTCGATTATTTTTGTCACGGCTTATTTTATTCATTATAAAGCGGGCAAAAGTATGAATATGTTATTTGCTAATTTGTATACGCTTTTATCTCAGATACCATATATAATATTTGCATTGAGCGAGCAATCTATTTTCACCATCGTACTGACGATTGTTATTACTCAAATATTTGCCTATTCAACAATAATAATAGTTTATGCAATACTTATACGTGGTTTAAAGTATCGTTTAACTATCGACGAGCTAATTTCAGGCGCAATACTATTGTCTGCCGTTGCGCTTGGATTGTACAACTGTAATTGGGGAAATGTAAATTTATATTACGCATTTTTAACCTTTGTTTTGCTACTTTCAAGCTATATGTTTTCAAGCTATACTCCGTTAATTTTATCTGCAATTATTGGACTTGGAGCATCTTTTTTTGGCGGAAATATCACGCTTATTGGTAATGCTGTTTGTATGGCGCTTGCGGTAATTATGTTTAAAAATACCGGAATATATTTTTCGGCTGCCGCATTAATTATTATGGATATCATACTTGGCTTTTACTTCAATGCGTACGATAGCTACAATTATGTAAACATCATTGTCGTCGCCGTGGGCGCGCTTGCGTTTTTACTGTTACCAAAACGCTTTAAACAATTTGCAACGTCAACCATCGGCGGAAATAGCGATATGCAGGCAGGTAAAACAATTATTAATCGAAATAGGCTTGATGTCAGCAATAGACTTTTTTCAATAGCTAATGTTTTTGAGGATATGCAGGAGCTTTTACAGGACGAGGTTGGTGTTGTGCCCGACACTCTTAATAACAAAAATCGTCTAGCGAAAGACATCGCGTTGGGATATTGTACTAAATGCCCCGACTGTGATGCTTGCTTTTCCTCATTGGGCACCGATACTTCGGTAATTCTTGATGAGGTCATAGAAACGGCCGAGGCAAAGGGTCGCGCTACAATTATTGATATGCCTCCATTTTTGACAAGTCGATGCCGACGTTTAAATGGATTGATTCAAGCAATAAATGACCGCATTGACAACTATAAAAGTTACGAAAAACTTTCAAAAAGTTTGGACAACGGAAAAATGATGCTTTCAACTCAAATGGGCGGTATGGCTGGAATTTTAGATAATTTGGGTCACGACATTAAAAAATGCGTATCCTTTGACACCTCGCGCGAAAAACAAATTATTGACGAACTTATTTATCATAACATTGTTTGTAAGGAAGCGATTGTGTATGGCGAAAATGGCGATATAAGCGTTACATTAGTTGTTCGCGAGGAAGATGCCTCTAAGGCTATTTTAGCTAAAATAGTGTCAAAAGTTATGCGGGCAAAACTTGTACGAGTTGGCGTACCCGACATTTTAAGCGGTAATGCAAGCATCAACCTTATTCCTTCGCCCAAATATGATTTTGTATTTGGAGATGCCTCAAAAAAACGCGAAGGTGAAAGCGTGTGTGGCGATACTCTTTCGGTGCAGAAAATAGACGAAAAAAAGGTTATTTTGGCCGTTTGTGACGGTATGGGCAGCGGAGAAAATGCCGAAAAATACAGCGCGCGCGCAGTTCAAATGCTTGAAAATCTTTATCGCGCAGGCTTTGATAACGAAGTTGTTTTGTCGCTTGTAAACAAATTGCTTGCGCTTAAAAATGACGAAAACTTTAGCGCGCTTGCTATGTGCGTACTTGATTTAAACTGTGGCGGTTGCGACATTATAAAGCTTGGCGCGCCATTTAATTTTATTAAACATCGTGATAATACCGAGTTGGTGGCGGGGCATTCCTTGCCGATTGGAATAATAGCGGAAGCGAGGCCGTCTATTGAGCGCAGAGTGCTGTTTTGTGGCGATATGATTGTGCTTATGAGTGACGGAATTACCGACGTACTGACAGAAGCCGAAGCGGCAGAAATTATTTCAAGTTTTCAAGGGACAAGCCCTCAAGCGCTTGCGGATAAGATACTTTCGGCAGCGGTCGAGCGCGAGGCGTCAGATGACGCGACGGTTTTAGTTGCGAGATTGTATTCAAAGTTATAAAAATCTATTAAAATTTTAATAAAAATCTTATTAAATTAAAGAACATTAATTAAAGCAAATTAATGTTAGGTTAAAAATACCGTAGGTTATTGCAATTTGTTGACGTTTAGAGTATAATTAAAATTGTGAAAAATAATCGTTTTGTTAAACTGCTATCAAATTTTTTAACTATTGATGACACTGTTGCCGTTGCTGTTAGCGGCGGTATTGACTCGATGGTGCTTTTGCACGCCTTTACTGAGCTAAAAAAAATTAGTCCAATTAACTTTTTTGTATTAAATATTGAACACGGTATTCGAGGAGAAGCCTCTCGTAAAGATAGCGCATTTGTTTTTGAATATTGCAAGCAGTTGGGCGTTGAATGTTTTTCAGAAAGTGTTGACGTGTTGTCCTATGTAAAGGAAAAGTGTTGCACCGTTGAGGAAGGAGCGCGAGCAGTTAGATATTCAATATTTAATAAATATGTAAGTTTAGGCAAGTGCAATAAAGTAGCGTTAGCTCACCACATGTCTGACCAAGCCGAAACCGTGCTTATGCGCATAATAAGAGGAACAGGGCTGTTGGGCTTATGCGGTATGCGCGCGGTAAGCGGAGTGTATATTCGGCCTTTTTTGGAAGTCAGGAAAGAAGAAATTATTGCCTATCAGGAAGCGAATAATATACCTTTTATTGTTGATGAAACTAACCTTGACAACAATTATACTAGAAACCTTTTACGCAACAAAATAATACCCGAATTAAGCAAACTTTCAACAGATGTCGAAGGCAGTCTTGTGAGGCTTTCAAGGCTAGCCGACGAAGCGGAAAGTTATATTTTTAGGCACGAAAATCCGATTGAAGTTACTGGTGAAGTTGCATCTTTCGATTTAATTGACGAGGAGCCGACGCTGTTATATAAACGTCGAGTTAGGCGATGTTTTGAGGCGCTGGGCGTAAAAAAAGACGTTGAAGAAGTGCATTATGATTTGATTGACAAGTTGCGTTTTGGCGAAAATGGACAAAGGCTTGATATGCCCAATGGCATAACGGTATATCGCGAGTACGAGCATATTGTATTTAGCAAAGAAAAACGTCAAAATATTGACTTTAATATACCATTTTGTATAGGTAAAATAGGTTTTGGCACGAAAACATTGATAATTGGAAAATACGAAGGCGAGCAAATTGATGACGGGATTTTATTGTTTGACATTACCAAAATTCCCGAGATGGCGGTTTTTCGGTTTCGTCGAGATGGCGATATATTTACTAAATTTGGCGGTGGTACAAAAAAACTGGGCGATTATCTTACCGATAAAAAAGTGCCATTGCGTATTCGTGATAGTTTAATTGTTTGCGCTGTCGATAACGATGTTCTGTTTGTAGCAGGTGTGGAAATTAGCCATAAAGTTAGGGTGGATTTCGGGTCAGAAGAAGGGCGAAAAAATATATATAAAATTACTTTGGAGGACTAGTTAAATGTACGAGAAGGATATTGAAAAAGTACTTATTTCAAAGGAAGAAATATCTAAACGGCTTAAAATTGTTGCTAAACAAATTAGTGACGATTACAAAAATAAAGATGTATTGTTTGTTTGTGTTTTGCGGGGCGCATTTATGTTTTTTGCCGATTTAGTTCGCGAGGTTTCGGTCAATGCGCAAGTGGATTTTATTGCTGTTTCAAGTTATGGCGCAGGCACAACTACTAGCGGTGAAGTTAAGTTGGTTAAGGATTTGACCACTCCAATCGACGGGAAAAACGTTTTAATTGTTGAGGATATTGTAGATACGGGCGTGACATTAAAGTATTTAAAAAACAATTTGATGAGCAGGCAACCCGCCTCAATTAAAATTTGCACGCTGCTTGACAAGCCCGAGCGCAGAAAGGTTGAATTGGTGCCTGAATATTCATTATTTACTGTTCCTAATGAATTTGTTATTGGTTATGGTTTAGATTACAATGAAAACTATCGTACGCTAAAGGACGTTTGCGTGTTATCTCCATCGGTTTATCGAGAGGAATAGCATAAATATAAAGTTCTAAAGGAGAATATATGCAGGTGTCAATTCCCGACAAGTTAAAGGCGTTAAACGTGTTTTTGCCGCGCATATATATTGTGGGTGGTTATGTTCGCAACGCGCTTTTGGGGATAGGCGAAACGGATATTGACATGTGTGGCGAATATACTCCCGATGAAGTTTTTTTAAGGTTGAAAGGGACTTTTTTTAAAGCAGTCGAGGTAAACAAGCGATTAGGCACACTTAAAATTTACGACACCAATGACACGAGTTTTGAAATAGAGTACACAACTTTTCGTCGCGACAGCTATCTTCAAGGAAGTGGCGCGCACTCTCCCGAGGAAGTGAAGTTTACTCGTTCAATTAAAGAAGACGCGTTTCGTCGCGACTTTAAAGTAAACTCATTGTATCTAGATGTAGCCACGGCCGAAATTATGGATTTTACGGGTGGATTGGCCGATTTAGAAAAAAAACAACTTTCAACGTGTCGCGCGCCGATTGATGTTTTTTCGGAAGACGGATTAAGGTTATTAAGGCTAGTAAGGCAAGCCGCGGAGTTGGATTTTAAAATAGAAGACGAAACGTTTTCGACGGCAAAAAGTCTAGTTGGGCTGTTGTCGGACATCTCTGCCGAGCGAATAAGAGAGGAGTTTTTTAAAATTATTGTCGCGGATACGCGATACAAAAAACTTGATAATAAAAGCGCGCACGTGCGAGGGCTTAGGCTTCTAGATGAAATCGGAGCGCTGAAGTATATTTTACCCGAGCTTTTAGATGGAAAGGGGTTTAAACAGGATACAAAACATCATATTTACGATATTTTTGAACATAATTTACATACTTATGAGGTTTGTCCTCCGAAACTGCGCCTAGCTGGGCTTGTTCACGATATAGGGAAACCTGCATCAATAAAAAAATATGATAATATGTATTTTCACGCCGAACTTGGCGCAAGCATAGTTTCGTCAAGGTTGGGTAAAAACGGACTTAAACTTCCAAATAAGGAAATCGACCGTTTAAAGCGTTTAATTTTAGGCCATATGTATGACTTAAGTGGCGACGCGAGTGAAAAGAAAGTGAGAATGTTTATAATAAAAAATCTTGATATAATTGATGACCTTATTGTTTTAAAGCGCGCCGATGCTGTGGCGAGCAAGGGTATGCAGGTGAATTCGGTTTCGGCAGATAAGCTTGAGAGGCTTTACAAAACGATGCAGAATGACAAAACACCTTTCACTCCGCGTGAATTAGGCATTGACGGTAGCGATTTAATTGAATTGGACATTAATCCAAAGGATAGAAATTGGGCATTACAAAAAGTGTTTGAGCGCGCGGTTTGCGATGAGAAGTGCCGTTCGCGCGACGAACAGCTTGATTATTTAAAGGGGCTAAGGAAAAATGGAGATGATTAATTTAGTATTGCTTGCGACCTGTTTAATATTGTTGATAGTAATAACTATTGTTTTATTGCGAAATGGAAAATCAAAAAGCGACAAGGGCATAGACATTCAGCAAGAAGTTGTGGCAATCCTTCGAGAGGAAATTAGAAGGGAAGCATTGGCCACTCGCGAAAGCGCTGTGTCGGGTTTAAATTTACAAAATACGGGTATACAAAACAGTCTTAACATGTTTCGTGAAAATGTTGATGTAAACTTGCGCGCGGCAAACGAGCATACGGATATTTTAAAGCGCGCGGTCGTCGAAGGCTTGCAGGAAATACGCGGAGAAATGAAAGTCGCGGTTCAGGATATGCGCCAAAACAATGATATTCAGCTTGAAAAAATGCGGCTGACTGTTGATGAAAAATTAACTGAAAATTTGGAACAGCGTTTTCATAAGTCGTTTACAATGGTGTCAGAAAGGTTAGATGCCATCACTAAAGGCTTTGGCGAAATGCAAAACTTGACATCTGGAATGAGTGACCTTAAGCGAGTGCTTAGCAATGTTAAAACTAGAGGGACGTGGGGCGAATCGTCACTTGATAATTTGCTAAGTCAAATTTTGACTCCCGAGCAGTATGATAAAAATGTTCAGATAAGCCGTTCGGAAAATGCAGACAGAGTGGATTTTGTAATTAATCTCCCCGGGAAAAGTACCGACAAGGTTTGGTTGCCGATTGATGCAAAATTTCCGATTGAGGATTATCAAAGGCTGATTGACGCCGTTGACGAATTGTCGGTGGCCGACGCGCAAAAAGCTTTGGCAGTGCGTTTGCGTACGGAAGCGGTTGCCATAAAAACTAAATATATAAAGGTACCCAAAACTACCGATTTTGCTATTTTATATTTGCCTATTGAAGGCCTTTTTGCCGAGGCGCTTCAAATACGCGGGCTGACGGAAGAGTTGCAAAACAAGCATAGGGTAATTTTATGCGGGCCAACAACATTAGCGGCATTGCTTAATAGCCTTCAAATGGGGTTTAGGTCGGTAGCTATTGAAAAGCGCAGCAGTGAGATTTATAAATTACTTAACGCGTTCAAAAATGATTTTCAAACTTTTTGTTCGATTATTGAAAAAACCCAGTTAAAGCTAGGTGAAGTTACCGCGCAGATTAACAAAGCTAGCGAGCGAACGCACATAATTCAAAAGAAACTTGACAAGGTGCAAATAGATGAAATATTGCCTGCAGATGAGGTTTTGGCTGTGGGGGAGGCAAGCGATGAAACTTAATTTACATACTCATTCGACTTTTAGTGACGGCATTTGTACGCCCACGGAGTTGGTTGACAAGCAGGTCGCGGAGGGAATTGAGGTAATGTCGTTGACTGACCACGACAGTGTAAACGGCATAGATGAGGCGATGGAAAGGGGTAGGGAAAGGGGTATAAAAGTGCTTTCGGGCATTGAGCTAAGTTGTTACGGAACTTTTGAAATTCACATTTTAGGTTACAATATTGACTACAAAAACCCCGCTTTCGTTGAAAAGCTTGATGTCATTCGCAATATGCGCAGGGCGCGCGTTTTAAAAACAATTCAATGTTTGGCAGATAATGGAGTGGTTCTAGATACCTCGAATTTAAATTTTGACGATTGCAATCTAGGGCGCTTGCACATTGCTAAACAAATGGTAAAACAGGGTTACTCGGTTAGCGTAAATGAAGCTTTTAACCACTATCTAGGCACAGACAAGCCCGCACATATTTCGGGTATGCGAGCAAGACCTTTTGAGGTAGTTCAACTAATATGTCAGTTTGGAGGCGTGGCTGTACTTGCGCACCCTATAACTATACCCAAAAATAATCTTGAATTGCTTGTTGCTAGATTATGTGATTACGGACTTATAGGCATTGAAAGCTATTATGCGACAAACAACGAAACCGATACAAAAACATTTTTAGGTTTAGCAAAAAAATATAACCTAATAAATACGTGCGGAACGGATTATCACGATGAAAACGGATATATTTCGCCGAGTTACACAAATTCAGCCGTAGACGCGCGTTCGTTAAGACGTTTGGGGATTATTAAATAATCCAAATAATTACAATTATAAAATACTAGAAATTTGCCACACTATACTTATGAAAAAGATAAGCATATTTGTGGTTTTTTTATTTTGTATTTTATCCTTCGCTACATTTAGCGGAGCAAAAAGCAATAGTGATGTAAATTTAATTGTAAAACTTGACGGAAAAGTAATAATCGAGCAAACATTTCAAGAAAATGAAAATGAAAGAACTGTTGCTGAAAAACTTTTTTATTTTAAACGGCATAAAATTGTCGATAAATTTAAAGATGACGGATTGGGTAATAGTGAAATTATTGCTATAATGTTTCCAGAAATGGCAGAGAAGTTAGAAAAACTTTCCGCTGAGTATTATAAAGAAGATGTAAATGCTTCTGTTAAATTTACGCCAAACAATGTGGAAAAGTTTTCTTATTTAAGTGAAAAACTAGGCCAAAAATTGGCGCTTGATGAAATATACGCTGAAATTATCCGTCAAATTGATAGTCGTCGAATTGAAGTTGTTGCCAAATTGGAATACAAATTTCCTAAAATAACTGAACAACAACTACATTTAAACACTGTATTAAGGTCGTCATTTAAAACATATTATGGTTACAGCGCGCCTGCTAGAAAGTCTAATATCGGTCGAGCGCTTTCTCAAATAAACGGTACGGTTTTAGAAAACAAACAAGAGTTTTCGTTTAATAATATTGTTGGCGCTCGCTCAAGAAGTCGGGGTTATGTGGAAGCGCCTATAATAATCAACGGAAGCTTTGTAAGCGGGGTTGGCGGTGGAGTGTGTCAAGTGTCCACCACTATATACAACGCTGCGCTACTGGCCGATTTAGAGGTTAAAAATGTTGCTAAACATTCGTTGCCGGTAAAATATGCTCCGCCAAGTTTTGACGCTATGGTGTCTAGCGTTACGGATTTTAAGTTTATAAATAATACAGGCGAAAAAATTTATATTTGCGCTACTTGCGACGGCAACTATATTAATATTTCAATTTATGGAAAACCGCTGGATTGCGAAATTAGGCTTGAAAGTATTAAGGTTAGGGATATACCATTTAAAACGGATTATATTGATAATATTAATGCTGAATTGGGTGTTGAAAAAGTATTATCATCGGGAATAAGCGGTATTGAAAGTAAAGGATATATTGTTAAATCGATAGGCTCAAAAGTTGTTTCAACAAAGCTAATTAGGCACGATATATACGCTCCGCAAGCTCGACTGGTTAGCATAGGCACAAAAATTACGGCAGATATCAATGAAAATGCAAAGCAAAATGATTTTGAAATTTCGCAAGCAGAAAACCAATAGTATTGACATTTCTTGAAAATTTGAATATAATTGAAATAACTTAAATAAAGAGGTTTTCGGCAAGTTATCCACAAGGTTATCCACATCGAGCGTTTTTTTGGTTGATAACTTGTTGAAAAAACGGTAAATTATGTTTGACTATAAAGTTGTCTACAATGAATGGCTAAATTCGTCTGCGTTGACTTATGACGAAAAACATCAGTTAATCGATATAAAAAGCGACGATAATGATATAAAAGAACGATTTGCGGTATCGCTTGAGTTCGGTACTGCGGGTATGCGCGGCGTGCTTGGAATGGGTACAAATCGTATGAATCGGTTTACGGTTATCCGCGCGACAAAAGGCCTCGCTGAATATATTTTAAATTTAGGCGACGACGCAAAAGCTCGCGGAGTTGTTATTGCCTATGATACAAGGCGTTTTTCAACGGAGTTTGCGCTCGATTGCGCGGAAGTGTTGAATGAAAAAAACATTAAAGTTTATCTTTACGAAAACGTTAGGCCGGTGCCGATGTGTTCATTTGCTATTCGCGAGCTTAATGCCGTTTCGGGTATAATGGTGACGGCCAGTCACAACCCCAAACAATATAACGGGTACAAAGTATACGGCGACGACGGAGCGCAGATGTCACCCGAAACAACATCAAAAGTGGTTAATTATATAAATAAAATCGATAGCTATTTTACGCTACCTAAAAAAAGTGGTTTATCTGCTGAAAGTATTAAAGGGAAAGACAATTATAGCTTTGAAAATATTACCATTGTCGGGAAAACGCTTGATGAAAAGTATTATGCCGCTATTTCAAAACAAATGCTTTCGCCCGAAGCAATTTTAGCCGCTCGTGATATTAAAATAGTTTATACTCCAATTCACGGAACAGGAAATATACCCGTAAGGACAATGCTTACCCGAATGGGTATTCCCGTTAGTGTTGTCCCCGAGCAGGAAATGCCCGACGCTGAATTCACGACTGTTCAAGTGCCAAATCCAGAGGAGCCATCTGCATTAAAGTTGGCGGTTGAGTTATCTGAAAAAATTGGCAGTAATATTGTAATCGGCACCGACCCCGACTGTGACCGTATGGGCATTGCTGTCCGAGATGATAACGGACGGTTCATATTGTTAAACGGAAATGAAACGGGCGTATTGCTGATGGACTATATTTTGTCGCGAAATTACCAAAATGGCACTTTACCATCTAATTCTGCTGTTGTTAAAACTATTGTTACGACTAAAATGGCTGATTACGTTGCTAAGGATTATAACACTGCCGTGTTTGATGTTTTAACTGGTTTTAAATTTATTGGCGAAAAAATTAAAGAGTGGGAGGCCTCAAAAGAGTACACTTTTATGTTTGGTTTTGAGGAAAGTTTTGGTTCGCTTGCGGGAACTCACGCGCGTGATAAAGACGCTGTCGTTTCGAGTATGCTCGTTGCTGAAATGGCTTGCTATTATGAAAGCATTGAAAGTTCTGTTTATAATCGGTTGCAACAGCTGTATCGTAAACACGGTTATTTTGTTGAAACGGCTTGCTCGTTTGCGTTCAAGGGGCTTGACGGAATGACCAAAATGAAAACAATTATGGATACTATTAGAAATGCAAAACCTAATTCCATTGCCGACTTAAAGGTTTTATTCATTTCAGATTACAGTTCTCAAATAACAACTTTTGCCGATGGTTTGAAAAAGGATATTTTACTTCCGAAAACTAACGCTATGTACTTTGGACTTGCCGACGACGCGTGGTTGTGCGTTCGGCCTAGCGGAACAGAACCGAAACTTAAAATATATATTGCAACACGCGCAAAAAATTTAAACGAGGCCACGCTTGTAAACGGCGCCTTAAAAACAGACGCTATTCGGATTTTCGGATTATGATTATTATCGCAACTAGGGAAATGGCGCAAAAATATGTAGATAGCGTTGGTAGTGTTGCTGTCAATCTCGCGGGTTTTTTAGCGGCAAACGACGACATCGATATATTTTCAAGCACGCTTGGCGAAGGGATTATGCTGCGCGGAGAAAGGCATACTTTGCTATATTCAAAAAGGTTTGACGTAATTGATGATTTAGTGGCTTCACTTACGGGTCAGACTGTTGTTTTTTCGTGCGTGGAAAAAAACATAGCAAATCACATAATAAATGGAAAAGCTACTATTTGGCAAAATTGTTGTTTTGTTTATACTTATGATAAATCGGATATTGCATTAAAACCTATGCCACAAAATGTAGTCGTCGCGCCTATTTATAAAAATCAAATAAAGCGCGTAAATGATAATTATACATATAAAGCGTTCGGGTCAAGAAAAATCTTGTACGAAAAAATTTGCGCCCGCGACAGCTCGGCTGTTTATTTTAATGGTCAAATGGTTGCGTGGAGCCTTCTGCACGAAGATTATTCACTTGGCGCGATGTTTGTGTTGCCCGAATTTAGACGTTTAGGGTTTGCTACCCTTGTAACGGAAAATCTTGTGCAAAAAGTTTTAGCCAAAGGTGTTGTTCCGAGTGTCCAAATAGTTTGCAATAATGAGGCAAGCAAAAATCTTGCAAACGCAATAGGCTTTGAAAAGAAATTTGAGTCTTATTGGTTTCAACTAAAATGCTGAAAATATATACGAAAAAAGTTTCAATGTTTATTTCAATATTTTAATAATAAAAAATCATTTTTCAATAACTAAATAAAATAGCTTGCAAATATTTTAAAAAAATATATAATGTACTAGTACCGATAGCAAATGTAGCCAATAAGGCCATTAGCGCAGGTAACGGCAATTAAATTTTAGCTAGCGGGGTGTAGCGCAGTTGGTAGCGCGTATGGTTCGGGACCATAAGGCCGCGAGTTCGAGTCTCGCCACTCCGACCAAAAAAGACTATTTTAGTAAATAGTCTTTTTTTCTGCAATTTTTTGGATAGCGTTTTAAATTTTTATTTTATTAAAAAATATTATTTTATTATTCCCACTCGATAGTACCTGTGGGCTTTGGCGTCAGGTCATAGCAAACGCGGTTTACACCCTTAACTTCATAAATAATGCGCGCGGTAATTTTATCAAGAAGCTTCCAGTCGAGATGTTCAATGGTTGCCGTCATCGCGTCGATAGTATTTACTGCGCGAATAATAACGGGAAATTCAAATGAACGCGCATTGTCACGAACGCCAACAGACTTGAAATCTGGAATAAGTGTAAAATACTGCCACACCTTTCCGCTAAGCCCAGCTAGTTGAAATTCTTCCCGAAGAATAGCGTCGGAAGCGCGCACGGCCTCAAGCCTGTCGCGAGTAATTTCGCCCAAGCACCTAACACCTAGGCCGGGGCCGGGGAAAGGCTGACGATACACCATAGAGTCGGGAAGACCCAATGCTTTACCGCAAGCGCGGACTTCATCTTTAAACAAATATTTTAAAGGCTCAACGAGTTTAAATTTTAAATCAGCAGGAAGACCGCCAACATTGTGATGCGCTTTAACGGCTTTTCCCGTTTTCGTGCCACTTTCAACAATGTCAGGATATATTGTACCTTGTGCAAGATAGTCAATTCCATTTAATTTGCGCGCTTCTTCCTCAAAAACCCTAATAAACTCGGCGCCGATAATCTTGCGTTTTTGCTCGGGGTCAGAAACACCTGCAAGTTTGCCTAAAAATCGTTCAACTGCGTTTACGTAAACAAGATTTGCTTTCATCTGATTTTGGAAAACTTCAATAACTTCTTCGGGTTCGCCCTTGCGAAGCAATCCGTGATTGACGTGTACGCAGGTAAGCTTATCTCCGATAGCTTTAATTAAAAGAGCGGCAACAACAGAACTATCAACCCCGCCAGATAGGGCAAGCAGCACCTTGCTTCCGCCTAGTTGCTTGCGGATTGATTCAACTTGGTCATCAATAAAGTTTTGCATATTCCAATTAGGCTCACATTTTGCTACATTAAAAACAAAGTCTTTTAATTGCGATGGCAAAATTGATTTACAGTTTTTATTTTGGCAGTCGATAGCTACAACAGGAATGTTTAAAGCAAAAATATCGTCCGAAACAGCTATTTTTTTGCCATCAATAACATCGTTTTTGCCGCCATTTAAAATAATACCTTTAGTGTTTTTAAGCGCCTCGAGTTCATTCAGCGTGATATCGTGAGGGTAAATTTCGCTATAAACGCCGAAGGCGCGGATTTCCCTGGCGAGTGCCGAGTTTGACTCACTGCCTAAGTCTAAAATCACAATCATATCTTGTTTCATATGCGCTCCTATGTAATAGTAATAAGTACAGTGTAATAATACATTAGCTTAAAAATATTGTCAAATTAATAAAGGACATTTGGAAAAAAACCGCAAAAAAATTAAACGTACTAGCTAAAATGTACGTTAAAAAACCCAGTAAAAGTGTAGGGTATGACGCAAGCGATTTTAAATTGTTGACATAGCGTGCGGGGCTGTTACAATGTAAGTATATAAGAGAGGTGCAAAATGAGTGTTGAAAGCAGATGTTATGATTTATTAAAAAAAGAATTAGTACCCGCGCTTGGCTGTACGGAGCCTATTGCGATAGCGTTGGCATCGGCGAAAGCTAGGGAAGTTTTGGGAGTAATGCCGTCAAGGGTTTTAATACAAGTAAGTGGAAATATAATTAAAAATGTAAAGAGTGTTGTTGTGCCGAATACGCGCGGATTAAAGGGCGTTGAAGCGGCGTGTATAACGGGCATATTGGGTGGCTGTTCTGACCTTGAATTGGAAGTTTTGCAAAATATAACCGATAAGGATATAGAACTTACAAAAAAACTACTTAGCGAAAATTTTTGCAAAGTTTCGCATTTGCAGAGCGTGGCGCAACTGCATATTATAGTTAGTGTTTTCAGTGGCGAAGAGAGCGCTGTTGTAGAGCTTAAAAATGGCCACGCAAACATAGTTAAAATTATTAAAAACGAAAAGGTAATATTTGAGAAAAATGAGCAAAATGTGGTAGATAACGATATCGATTTAACCGTTAAAGACTTGTTTGAGTATGCTAACACTGTGGAGCTTTCAAAAATTTACGACATTATAAAACGTCAAATTGAATATAATTCGGCAATTTGTCAAGAGGGCTTAAATCACGAATATGGTTCAAATGTTGGCAAAACTTTATTAGATGTTTATGGCAATGATGTTAAAGTTAGAGCGCGCGCTTTAGCGGCTGCAGGAAGTGATGCTCGTATGAGCGGTTGCAGTTTGCCTGTCATTATAAATTCAGGAAGCGGCAATCAAGGCATTACTGTTTCTATCCCTGTTATTGAGTTCGCAAAGGAGCTTAATGTCAGTGAAGAAAAACTTATTAGAGCTTTGGTATTAAGCAATTTAGTTGCTATTTATCTTAAATGCGGAATAGGAAAACTGTCGGCATATTGTGGAGTAGTATCTGCAAGTTGCGGCGCAGGCGCAGGCATTACATATTTGTTTGGTGGCGACTTTGATAAAATTTCGCAAACAATTACTAATACTGTCGCAAATGTATCGGGCATTGTTTGTGATGGAGCAAAAGCATCTTGCGCGGCAAAAATTGCGTCAAGCGTTGACGCTGCTATTCTTGGCCATTTTATGACTATGAGCAATAATTCGCTTGAGGCAGGCGATGGTATCGTTAAAGATAGTTTGGAAAAGACTATTGAAGGGATTAACCGACTTGGTAAAGACGGTATGCGCGAGACGGATAATGAGATTTTAAATATTATGTTGGGGGACTAACGGCGAAAAATGCGCCATACAGTTCAAAAAACAACGCTCCCACATCGCTAATGTATAGGGATACATGTCGCGTCGCGGGGGCGTAATTTTTTTTCCGTCTAGCATATTTTACACCGTTAGCCTGTAATACATCAAAGCAACAACATTAACAACATCGCATAATTAAAAACGGCGAAAAATGCGCCATACAGTTCAAAAAACAACGCTCCCACATCGCTAATGTATAGGGATACATGTCGCGTCGCGGGGGCGTAATTAAAAAATATTAAATTTAGGAAACAGAAAAATTAGTCATTAACAATTTTAGATATACATTACCGATAAAGCGATAAGTATTTGCGCGCTGAAATATGTAGCAGTTTCAATGACGCCAAAGTGGGCTTTAAATTTTGTGTTGGTGAAGTAAATTTGTGAAAGCGAGCTGTCGCTAATGACAAATAATATAGAGCCAATCAATGCCAAAAGCGCGCCAGTTGACGAGGTTACAACATAAAAATATCCAGCAGTTGAGGCCATATAGGTAATTAGCAAATAGTATAAAATCAAAATAATTTTAAGAGGGAGAGAGGCTTGCATTTTTAAAAGATAAATCATAATGCCGCCAAAAACAGCAAATCCAGCCGAAATGAGTAGTGGCACATAATTAAATCCTACCATTTGTAAAAAAGCAATTATGTAAAAAATATGTCCGATTAAGAAAAATAAAATGCCAATAGGGATAAGTTTCTTTTTGTAGTCGGGCGCGATTTCTTTAATGCCTAAAAAAATGTCGCCGCCTAAGCCAAATAGAAGACCAAGAAAGACAAATAGAAAATAATTATAATTTGCGCGGCTTGAGAAAAACGAGCAAGCGACGATAGCCATAAAACTAAAAGCGGCAACAAATTTAAATATCATTCCAATAAAGGCTTGCCTTTTCAAGCGTGAAATAATACATCCGACCGTTGCAATGGAGCAACATAAAACAAACAATAGGTTCATATCCACCTCAAGAATAAAGTGGGTTTAGTATACCATACAAATCGTAAATAACAATAAACATTTTAAATAAAATTAACAATTTAACTAATATTTTAAAATTTTTTAAACGAAAAGGCCAAGTAATATACTTGACCTTAATAATTTTTTGATAAATACAAATAAACTACACGTTTTATTCGTGGAAACGCGCTTTCATACGCAATTCCTTTTTTAAAATACGTTTTCTTATGCGCAGAGATTTTGGAGTGACCTCTAAAAGTTCATCGTCGGCAATAAATTCCAAACATTCCTCAAGGCTAAACCTTTTAACTGGTATAAGTCGCAATGCGTCATCGCTTGCGCTAGAACGAGTATTGGTAAGGTGCTTTTTTTTGCAAACATTTACAACAATGTCGCCGAGTACGGGTTGATAACCAACAACCATACCTTCATAAACAGGTTCGCCGGGAGTAATAAATAAAACACCTCGTTCTTGCGCGTTGAATAGGCCATAGGTAACGGCTTCGCCTGCTTCAAATGAAACAAGACTGCCCGTAGTGCGCCTAGGGAAGTCGCCCTTATAAGGTTGGTAATTAAGGAAGATACTGCTCATAACGCCTTCGCCGCGGCTTTGGTTAAGCATTTCGTTTTTATAACCAAAAAGGCCACGAGATGGAATATCAAATTCAAGTCTCATACGGTCGCCCATAGCCTGCATATGAGTAAGTTCACCACGTCTGCTACCGATACCGCCCATAATAGCGCCAACCGCTTCTTGAGGGATATCAACAACCAAATGGTCAATAGGTTCAAGTATTTTGTCGCCTTCTTTTTTAAACAAAACCTTAGGAGTTGATACGGCAAATTCAAAGCCTTCGCGACGCATGGTTTCAATCAAAATAGAAAGGTGCATTTCGCCTCGACCACAGACTTTAAAGCTATCGGTAGACGAGGTGTCTTCGACACGTAAAGAAACGTCTTTTAAAAGTTCTTGATACAAGCGTTCTTTCAAGCGTTGAGAAGTGACATATTTGCCTTCTTTGCCAGCAAACGGGCTGTCAT
This sequence comes from Clostridia bacterium, assembly GCA_036654095.1. Lineage (GTDB taxonomy): Bacteria > Bacillota > Clostridia > Christensenellales > CAG-917 > JAVVSR01. The sequence goes on along the minus strand of JAVVSR010000006.1, from coordinate 26,214 downwards.
TGACTGAAAATGTCATTTCAACTGTCGGTTCTGAAATTTTAACAAAAGGCAAAGGCTCAAAGTCATCGGGACTAGCAACGGTATTTCCGATGTTGATATCTTCAATCCCCGACACACAAACTATGTCGCCAACGATTGCTTTTTCAACTGCGACACGTTTAAGCCCTTCAATTTGATAAAGGTTGACAATTCTGCCTTTAAAAGGCTCAATTCGGCCGTGAAAATCGCTAATCATAACGTCAAAGTTCGGGGTGAGAACACCGCGTTCAATGCGTCCAATGCCGATACGCCCAACATAAGAGTTATAATCGATTGCCGATATAAGAAGTTGAGCAGGCTTAGTTTCGTCGCCTTCGGGACAGTCGATATAGCTAACAATCGTATCAAATAGCGGAAGAAGATTAGTGCCTAATTTTTCCATCGACATACTTGATATGCCTTGCCGTCCGCTACAATAAACGATAGGGCTGTCGAGTTGTTCGGCGGTGGCGTTTAAATCAAGTAAAAGTTCCAAAACTTCATTTACAACTTCAGAAACTCGCGCGTCGGGGCGGTCAATTTTGTTGACACAGATTATAATTTTTAAGCCGAGCGCTAACGCTTTTGTCAAAACAAATCTGGTTTGAGGCATTGGCCCCTCAACGGCGTCAACTAACAACAATACTCCGCTTACCATTTTTAAAACGCGCTCCACCTCGCCGCCAAAGTCTGCGTGGCCAGGGGTGTCAATTATGTTAATTTTTTTATCCAAATAGTGAATAGCTGTATTTTTTGCAAGTATCGTAATACCGCGCTCGCGTTCAAGAGCGTTGCTGTCCATAACTCGGTCGGCCACTTGCTGATTGCTTCTGAATGTACCGCTTTGTTTCAGCATTTCATCGACGAGGGTTGTTTTACCGTGGTCGACGTGCGCGATGATTGCAATGTTACGTAAATCGTTTCGTTTCATATTTTTTCCTAATGTTTTTAATTAGTGTATTATATATTTATTATAGAATAAACGCAAATAAAAATAGGCATAAATACACAAAAACAATAAAAAAATGCTAAATTCTTCAAAATATTGATAAAAATTAATTTATTTTCGCAAAATGTTTGAATTTTTTAAATACTAGTGTTATATTAATCTAATTGATAATTATTAATTATAAGAGGGAATTATGGCAAAGGAAAAAACAAAAATGCTACAAACTCCGTTGCGTGCGCGAGAAATAGCGACGTATTCGTTGGGTTCGTTAGGTAGGGAAGTTAGCAACAACTGTATAAACGCATTTTTCTTAGTTTATTTGTGCATTTATATGCACCTAAATCCATTAATAATGACGGTGGCCTTTGTGCTTGCAAAGCTGTGGGACGCGGCAAACGACCCAATGCTCGCTACACTCGTCAACAACAGCAGAAAAGGCAAAATGGGGCGTTATCGGCCGTGGATTTTGTTTGGAGCGCTGTTAAACGGACTGACTATTATTTTAATGTTTACGCCGATAGGCACGCCTAATATTGCGCTTAAGTATTTTTATTACATATTTATGTATGTGCTGTGGGGTATGACGTTTACGATTATGGACGTACCATACTGGACAATGTTACCTACGATTGCAAATTCCACCGATGAACGAAATAAAGCAAGTTCAATGGCGAAACTTATTGGAGGGTTTGGCGGTTTTACAATAGGGTCGGTTGGAACGTCGCTTATTTTGCCTAACCTAGCTAATAAAGGTATGGAAAAGGCCTATCTTGTATTGGGTGTAGTTACAGGCGCGCTGATGTTGTTTTTCGTAATGTTTACGGTTTTTGGTAACCGCGAAAAGTACGATGTTCCCAACGAGAAAGTAGGCTTAAAAGAAATATTTAAGATGTTTAAGGAAAATGATCAGTTGCGCGCTTATGCGGGGAACTTCATTTTATTTACAACGGGTACAACAATAGCGTTGTTTCAGTTGCTGTACTTGTTTGTCTATTGCTATGAAGGTGGCGCAAACTTGCTAAGTAGCAAGTTTAGCTACACAATGTTTTGGGTAATAGCTTGTACCGGACAGGGAATTGCTATGTTCTTTTACAATCAGCTTACAAAAAAATTCCCTAGAGAAAAAATATATGGAGCGACTTTTATCGCCGCTATTGCGAGTTTTATATTAATGTTCTTTATTTTCTTCCCGCTGAAGGCTGGAAACTATTGGCTAAATACAATTCTCGTTGCTTCATCTGGCGCTTTTTTGATGGTCGCAAATGGTATGAATCAAATTGGTTCAACAGTTATGATAGCCGACGTTGTTGACTATGGCGAGTGGAAGACAGGTAAGCGCGCAGATAGTTTGATTTTTAGTGTTCAAACCCTTTTGACAAAGTTTTCGGGCGCGGTGGCAATGCTAATATTGGGTATAGGAATTTCGGTTGCAGGCCTTCCGAACGTACGCGAAGTATATGACCCTGCTATTGGTGGAATAGTGCAACAGTTTGTTGATAATGCCGGGCAAGTTGTAGACGCGTCGACGATGATTAACGGCGGTTCGCTGACCATACTTAGGGTATTTATGTTTTTAATTCCAATTCCATTGTGTATCGCTGGATATGTTATTTATAAAAAGAAGTTTTGGTTGTACGGCGAAAAGTACATTAGCATAAAAAAGGAAGTTGACGAGCGTCGCTTTGAAAAAGGTTTTGACATTTATGGCAACAAAATAAATAATGAAGTTGTTGAAAGCATTGAAAACTTGGATACGAAGCCCGAAGATAGCGAAAATAGAGTAAATTAAAAATAAATTATATAGCTAAGGTAAAAGTGAATAATTGGGTGTCATAGGCGCAAACTATTAAAAAGGAGGTAGCGTATGATTACAGTTATTGCAATTATTTTGACGATTATTGGCGCGCTTAATTGGGGGCTTATTGGTATTTTTAATTTTAATCTAGTCACGTGGATTACAATGGGCAATGTTGTGGTGTCATCTATTATTTACGTTTTGGTAGCAATCGCAGGGTTATGGCTTATCGCATATTTAGTTAAAACAAAAGCTAAAGTTGGTATAACCTATGTGTGTAAAAAGGACAATAAAATAAAGCAGTTATAATTTTAAATTACTAAATTCAGTGTAAAATAAGAGCATAGAAAGCATAAAAATACTTCAAACAATATGTTGTTTGAAGTATTTTAATTTTAAAAAGCAATACTACATTTTACTATTTTTCTTTGTTGCAGCCAATGTAAAACAGCGCCACTGTGCCAGGGCCCGAATGTGTGCCAATAACTGCGCCGATGTAGTCAATAATTACATTTTTATAGCCAAACTTTTCAACAATTTTATTTTTAACCCACAGGGCGTCGTCGTAACAACCGCAGTGTCCAATAAGCACAATTTCACTGTTGTCGATATTAACAGTTTTCTCGACCATTTTATCAACAAGGGCTTTAAGGGCTTGTTTTCGCCCCACAACCTTAGCAATCGGTATTAAATGACCTTCAGGGTTTACTATAAGCAATGGTTTTAATTGTATTGCCGTGCCAATAATTGCCGCCGCCTTAGATACTCGCCCACCGCGATACAAGTGCATTAAATTGTCAACGGTAAAATCGTGATGACAGGTGTTTTTAAAGTCCTCGGCAAAGGAAATAACCTCATCAAAACTTGCGCCGTTTTCACGTTTTTTAAGTATATAGTAAACCAAAAAACCCTCGCCTAGCGATGCGCATTTACTGTCAAGAATATAAATTTTGCGTTCGGGGAAAAGTTGTTTTAACTCGGCTTCGGCAAGCAACATGCTTTTATATGTGCCACTTAACGCAGACGAGAAACAAATGTGAAATATGTCATAGCCTTGTTCCAAAATCGGTGTAAAAAAATCAATGGCTGTATGCTTGTTAATTAGCGAAGTTGTTGGCATTGAGCCTGCCCGCATTTTGTCAAAAAACACATCAGGCGAAAGTGAACTTCCCGAAGTGCCTTCATATAAAATATCGTCTACAACATAGCTCATAGGTATTATCGAAAACTCTTCCTTGTATAAAGCCGTTGGAAGGTCGCAAGTTGCATCCGAGGAAACATAGTAATTGTATTTCAAGTAAACTCTCCTTATAAAAGTAGTCAGAAAATAATTTATGAGGTTTTATAATTATATCAAATTTTTGAGGGCTTGTCAAATTAAGGCTTTACAGTAATAATTTTTTTTTAAAGTTTTTTGTTAGCATTGTAAAGTAAACAAATTAAATTTTAGCGCAGTTGTTTACAAGTTTTTATTATAGGTGTTTATTTGCAAACAAAACTATATTGCAAACAAACTAAACAAAATAAGCTAAGTTAAACTAAGCTAAGCTAAACAAACAAACAAACAAACAAACAAACAAACAAACAAACAAACAAACAAACAAACAAA
>JAVVSR010000006.1:0-21743 GCA_036654095.1 Clostridia bacterium | reverse complement strand
CTAAGTTAAAAAGCTTTAGGGCTTTATTGGTTTTATTTTATCTTAAATATCCTAAGCCTTAAATATCGAAAGCTAGGTTAAAGTTATTTGTTTGTATTATTTACTATAATATATCTTATATATTAAATAATCGAGATATATTTAACAAAATATCCTTGACAGTGTCGGTCGCTTGCCTTATGATTTATTTAGGTGAAATTATGACAACTATCCACGAGTCAGGCGAAAATTATTTGGAAACTATTTTAGAGCTTGAAATTGAAAAGAAACCAATTCGTTCAGCCGAAATTGCAAAGCGTTTAAATGTATCGCGTCCGAGCGTAAATAAGGCGATAAATATTTTGCGCGAAGCAGGTATGGTCGAGCAGGAGCGGTATGGCACGATTGCGCTAACAGATGATGGTCGAAAGCGGGCAAGTAAAGTAAAGTCGCGTCACGAATTATTGTTTGATTTTTTGGCAAACGTGTTGGATATTAATAAGGATACCGCGACAAATGATGCTTGTAGAATTGAGCATATAGTAAGTGAACAAACTATTGATTCGCTTACAAGCTTTATAAAATCATATAAAAAGTAATAATCTTAAAATCATATCGTACATAAAAAATACTAAATTACGAAACAGACATATTAAAAAAAATAAGAAGTTAATATTTGCGAAACAGGCATAATAAAAAAAATAAGAAGTTAATATTTACGAAACAGGCATTGTCGAATTATTGGTTAATAGAGGCGCAAGGAAACAAAATTTTATAAAATACAAAGGCTTTAGTTTGGCCAATATGCAATTAAAATTGAAAACGTTTAATTCAAGGAGGGAAATATGCAACACGAAATTACAAATCCGCAAAGGCTGTTAAATGAAAAAGGAAATATAGCTGAGGCGGGTTTTGCAAAGGAAATGCTGTGGGATTATCGTCGAGGCGACATCAAGGCAAGTAATTGGCGCATTAAGGAATGGGATTATTATTTAATTTCCAATCAACATTATGCGGTTGCGTTGACCATAGGCGACAATGGTTTTGCGGGCGCATTGAGTGTTTCAATAATTGATTTTGATAAGCAATATGATATTACTAAAACGGCTATGATTTTATTTCCATTAGGCAAAATAAACTTGCCGGGGACTACGTTAAAAGGTGATGTAAAATGGACTCAAGGCGGAAGTTCGTATCAGTTTAAAAATGATGGACAAACAAGGCATTTAACATGTACTCACGCTAATTTTAAAAATGGCGAGCCACTGATGTGCGATATAGTTTTGTCAGATTTTCCAAAGGAAAGTATGGTTATTGCCACTCCGTTTGACAAAAATGCTCACTTTTATTTTAATCAAAAAATTAATTGTATGCGCGCGTCGGGTATTGTTCGCTTTGGCAAATCGGAATATGTTTTCAAACCCGATGACAGCTTGGCCACGCTTGATTGGGGGCGCGGAGTTTGGACATATGACAATACTTGGTATTGGGGAAGTTTGCAAGCAGTTTTAGATGACGGCAGTTTATTTGGGTGGAACATCGGCTATGGCTTTGGGAACACAAGCGCGGCAAGTGAGAATATGTTGTTTTACAATGGTCGCTCGCACAAATTAGAGGATATTAAGTTTAATATTCCAACTAAAGACGGAAAGGATGATTTTATGTCGCCGTGGACTTTTACTTCGTCAGACAAGCGGTTTGAAATGACATTTTCGCCAATTATTGACCGTCAGGCGCCATTGAATGTTGGTTTTTTATGTATGTTACCACATCAGGTTTTTGGCAAGTTCAACGGACAGGCCGTTTTAGATGACGGCACAATTATCGAAGTGAAAAATCTTGTAGGATTTGCTGAAAAAGTACACAATAAATGGTAAGGTAGGTATAATATGTTTTTTGCTGCATTGGGACTAGGCGCAGTCGCGACAATTTTATTTTTGGTAGCGCGCGTTCGAAAAGGCGGTATTTTGGGTTTATTTACAAAAACTCTAGCAAGTATATTTTTTATTCTAACGGCAGTTTTTGCTTGTATTAACCGAGGCGTTTTTGCTACTTACAGCTATGGAATTTTTATTATTGTTGGGCTTGTATTTGGTATGCTTGGTGATATTTGGCTTGACTTAAAGTGGATTTATCCTCAAGATAACAACAGTTATACTTTTGCGGGAATGGCTTGCTTTGGTGTTGGCCACTTGTTTTTTATGTATGGTATTTGCAGTTTAAGCGGTTTGATTAGTTGCAATATTTGGTACTTTATCGCGCCTGTTTTAGCGGGTATTTTCTTTGGAGTGGCGACAGTCGGGCTCGAAAAATTGATGAAGTTGGAATATGGTAAATTTAAAGCTATTTCGGCCGTATATGGCGCAATATTAGCAACAATGACTTGCTTAAGTTTTTCAGCGTATGTCAGCAGTAATTTTACATCAAGTATTTGGTTGGTTATGACAATCGGCGGTGTTTTCTTCATTGTTTCCGACTTGGTTTTGTCGGGGATGTACTTTGATAAAAACAGAAGCAAAAACACACCGATAAATGTTGTAATAAACCATTCGACATACTACATGGCTCAATACGTAATTGCATCGTCAATTATGTTTTTTTAAATGAAATGTTTATATTATAAAAGCGACAGCTATAATCCATACGAAAATCTTGCAGTTGAGGAGTTTTTATTTGAAACCTTGCCTACCGATACTTTCGTTTTCTACTTGTGGCAGAACGCGCGAACGGTTGTAATTGGGCGAAATCAAAACGCTTATCTTGAATGTCAAATTGACGCGCTTTTGTCAGACGGCGGAAAATTAGCGCGAAGAAACAGTGGAGGCGGCGCGGTATATCACGATAAAGACAATTTGAATTTTACTTTTATATTTAACAAAGAAAACTATGATTTACAAAAAGATTTTAAAGTAATATCCGAGGCGTTGAAAGAGTTTGATATTAAAGCGGAAATTAGCGGGCGAAACGATATAACTGTTGATGGCAAAAAAATTAGTGGCAACGCATTTTTAAATATAAAAAACAAAGTTTGTCATCACGGCACTTTGCTTGTAAATGTTGATACGGAAAAAATGGCTAAATATCTTAAAGTTGATGTAGAAAAACTTTTAAAAAACGGAGTAAAAAGCGTTAAAAGTCGTGTTGCCAATCTAAAAGATTTAAGCAAAAATATGACAATAGAAGGCCTATCCGAGGCTTTAGTGCGCGCGATACAAAAAGTTTTTAGACCCGAAATTGTTGAATATATTTTAATACCAAACCTAATTGAAAAGGTGCAAAGGCTTTCTTCGGACGAACATCTTTTTGGCGCGAATGCAAGCTTTATTAGCAAAGCAAGCGAACGTTTTTCGTGGGGAAAAGCTGACGTCGGGTTTGAAATTAAGGGCGATAAATTAGAGCAATTAGATATCTATACCGATAGCCTTGAAACGGAAGCTTTTGTTAAGATTATCGAGGATTTGAAAAATAAAAGTATTGGTCAAATAAAAAATATGTCAAACGAAAATAATATTTATAAAAGCGATATAATTTCGCTGATAATGAGGAATATATGAAATATGATTTAATTATTTTAGGCGGAGGACCAGCAGGCTACACGGGTGCAATCAAAGCCGCGAAAGAAGGCTTAAGTGTGCTGTTGATTGAGCGCGAAAGGTTGGGCGGAGTATGCCTAAATAAGGGGTGCATACCAACGAAAACGTTACTTAAATGCGCTGATATATATTATTCAAGTGTCAATAGCGAAAAGTTCGGCGTAAATTTTTCAGAAGTTTCATATGACATCAATGCTTTTTTTGTCCGAAAAAACGATATTGTAAATAAGCTCGTTGATGGCGTTTCTAAGCTGGTTGCAGCAGCAGGTGTTACTGTCATTTTTGGAGATGCGCGTTTAACAGGCAGCCAAACAGTTGCGGTAGGGAGCGATGTTTTTCAAGCAAATCATATTATGCTTGCAACAGGCGGAAGCGCGGTATTGCCCCCAATAAAGGGTATTCAGTACGCGCTAAATTCTGACGACGTTTTAAATGGAATTGTAAATGGCGAAAAAGTTGTTATTGTTGGCGGTGGCGTCATAGGCGTTGAATTTGCAACTTTCTTTAAAAAAATAGGCAAGCAAGTGACAATAATTGAGTTGGCGGATAGGATACTTCCATTATTAGACCGCGATATCTCGTTGAATTTAACAATGTGTTTAAAAAAACTTGGAATTGAAATTTTTGTCGGCGCAGGTGTAAGTGAAATTTGCGACAAAAGCGTTAAATTTTCCGTACGCGAACGAGAACAGGAAATTCCGTATGACAGCATTATCGTGTGTACGGGTAGGCGTGCAAATACGCTTGGATTAGGGCTTGAAAACACAAAAGTCAAGTTCGACAAAACAGGTGTCTTTACAAATGAATTTCGTCATACCGATGATGAGTTTATTTACGCGGTTGGCGATTTAGTTTCGGGAAATATTCAGTTAGCGCACAATGCGTCAGCAGACGCGGAAGTTGTTGTGCATAACATTTTGAACGGCGATACCAAAGTTAAACCTAAATTTGTTCCGTCGTGTATTTATACTTCTCCCGAGGCGGCGATAGTTGGATTGAACGAGGCGGAGGCCGTCGCGCAGGGCATAGAAGTTGAATTTGGAAAGTTCCCTATGGCGGCAAACGGGAAAGCGGTACTAGACGGCGAAGATAAGGGCTTTATTAAAGTACTATTTAATAAAACCACTCAAAAACTGCTTGGAGTTTCCTTGCTTTCGGAGCGCGCTACTGATATAATAGGGGCAATTACAACGCTAGTAGAATTGGGTGTTTCGCGTGACGAAATTTTAAATTCGATATATCCTCATCCTACAATAGTCGAAGCGTTTTACGAGGCCACGCTTGACAGCGTAGGCAAAGCGGTGCATATACTAAGTCGAAAGAAATAATGTGTTAAAGTAAAGCTACAATAGTCGAAGCGTTTTACGAGGCCACGCTTGACAGCGTAGGCAAAGCGGTGCATATACTAAGTCGAAAGAAATAATGTATTAAAGTAAAGCGACAATAGTCGAAGCGTTTTACGAGGCCACGCTTGACAGCGTAGGCAAAGCTGTGCATATACTAAGTCGAAAGAAATTATTAAATAAATTAGGAAAGTAAGGCAAATCAGCATAGTTCTAAGAGGAGATTAAATATGAAACGAACACCATATTGTGAAGTGCTTAAAGAAATGGGTGGCAAGTTTGTCGATTTTGCAGGCTTTGATATGCCTGTTCAATTTGAGGGGATTTTGGCCGAACATAAAGCCGTACGCGAAGGCGCTGGGTTATTTGACGTGTCGCATATGGGTGAGTTTTTGTTTACAGGAAAAGGCGCGTTGGCAACTTTACAAAACCTATTGTGCAATGATTATGAAAAAATAGTAGTAGGTAAAGTAAAATATTCGCCAATGCTAAATGATGAAGGGGGCGTAGTTGACGATGTTTTGGTTTATTGTATAAATGATGAATGTTATTTTATGTGTGTAAACGCATCAAACAAGGATAAGGATAAAGTTTGGGCAGAAGCGCACCTATTGGCTGAAACGGAATTTAAAGATTTGTCAGATGATACGGCGCAGTTGGCGATACAAGGGCCGAAGGCAATTAAAATAATAGAAAAAATGTTTAGCGGAAAAGTTATTCCGCAAAAAAACTACACATTTGAAATAGTTGATGGTATTTTGGAAAACAAAGTTATTTTATCGCGCACGGGATATACCGCCGAAGATGGTTTTGAAATTTACTGTGACGCCAAGCGCGCTATCGAGCTTTTAAACAAAGTACTTAATGCAGGCGCTGAATTTGAACTTAAGCTTTGCGGGTTAGGCGCAAGGGATACGCTTAGGCTTGAGGGGGCAATGCCTTTGTACGGTCACGAAATGAACGAAAGCACCCTAGCAACCGAATTGGGGCTTGATGTGTTTATAAAACTTAATAAAACATCGTTTATAGGCAAACAAGCATTATTGGATAATCCTCCAAAAATGCAACGATTAGGTGTTAAGTTGATTGACAGAGGTATCGCTCGCGAGCATAGCCCTGTTTATTTTAATGGAAAACAAATAGGCGAAGTTACATCGGGCACTCATTCGCCCACCCTTGGAGTAGCCATTGCGATGGTTCGAGTTAGCAAGGAATTTTGCGGTTCAACGCTTCAAGTTGAAGTTCGAGGGAAGTTACTTACGGCAGAAGTTGTGCCATTGCCTTTTTATAAGCGTCAAAAATAATATTTTTCATAAGGAGTTAAAATGGAAATTAAAGCTAATTTAAAGTATGCAAGCAGTCACGAGTGGGCTGATATTTCGGAGCAAAAAGCAAAGGTCGGTATCAGCGACTTTGCGCAAAGCGAGTTGGGAGATTTGGTGTTTGTGGAACTTCCAGAGGTTGGCGACGAGGTCGTTTTTGGCGAGCCGTTTGCAAATGTTGAGTCAGTTAAGGCTGTATCCGAGGTGTTTTGTCCCGTTAGTGGCAAGGTTATCGCAGTTAATGATGAACTGTTGACTTCGCCCGAACTTATAAACGAAAAACCTTATGATGCGTGGTTTATCGAGGTTCAATTAACAGCTGTCAGCGACAAACTTTTAGATGCCACAGCTTATGCTGACATCGCTAAATAATGAGGTAATTAATGGCTAAATACACACCGCATACCTCCGCCGATAAGGCTGAAATGCTTAAAGTTATAGGGGTAAACACCGTGGAAGATTTGTTTCCCGTACCGAAAGGATATGAGGCGTCATTAAACCTAGACGAGGGCAAATCCGAATTGGAGGTTGAGCGTTACCTAACGGCGCTTTCAAATAAAAACACAATATTTAATAAAATCTTTTTGGGCGCGGGCGCGTATAATCATTACATACCATCAGTGGTTTCGCACTTGGCTTCTCGGGAAGAATTTGTTACCGCTTATACCCCCTATCAGGCGGAAATGAGTCAAGGGATTTTGCAGTCGATTTTTGAATATCAAACAATGATTTCAAACTTAACGGGAATGGACGTTTCAAACGCGTCGCACTATGACGGTTCGACGGCCACTGCTGACGGGATTTTAATGTGTTTAGGCAACAAAAAAAAGGCATTAGTATCAGCCTGTTTGCAACCCGATACAATTACTGTTATCAGGACGTATTGCGAACCGTACGGCATTGAAATTGAGCTTATTCCCGAATGTGACGGCAAAACAGATGTCGAAGCATTGGGCAAACTTATTGATGAAAGTGTCGGCGCGGTGTGCGTACAGCAACCTAACTTTTTAGGCCAGCTTGAAGATATGGACAGCATTTCGGCGGTTACTAAAAAATCTGGAATAAAACTAGTTGTCAAGTGTTATCCAATATCGCTCGGGATTTTAAAAACTCCCTCGGAGTACGGGGCGGAAGTGGCCTCGGGCGACGGGCAACCCTTAGGTATGCCGCTTGCTTTTGGAGGGCCGTACCTAGGCTTTTTGACTTGCAAGGAGAGTATGATGAGGAAACTTACAGGTCGTGTCGTTGGGCAGACTGTTGACCACGAGGGACGGGCGGCGTATGTGTTGACTTTGCAGGCGCGCGAACAACATATAAGACGCGAAAAAGCATCAAGTAGTATTTGCAGCAATCAAGCCTTGTGCGCGCTTACTGCATCTATTTATATGTCGGCGCTAGGCAAGGAAGGCTTAAAGGATGTTGCGTTGCAATGTTTGTCAAAAGCGCACTATATGGCAAATAAAATTTCAACGATTAAAGGTTTCAGCTTGAAATATAAAGGCGAATTTTTTAATGAGTTTGTTGTGACATCGCAAGTTTCAACGGCCAAAATAACAGACGCGCTAAAAAAATTGGGCATTTTGTCAGGCCTTGCTTTAAATGACCACGATATGCTTTGGTGCGCAACCGAGATGAACACTCTTTCAGATATTGATTTAGTTGTTAAAACTTTAGAGGGGGTGGCAAAATGAGTTTAATTTTTGAAAAATCAGTTGATGGTCGTAGAGGCGTCACATTGCCAAGGCTTGACACCCCTGCGTATAATCTTAATACAAAGTATTTGCGGTCAACCGATGCAGCATTGCCCGAAATATCCGAGCTTGACCTAGTTAGGCATTATACAAATTTATCGCTTCAGGCAAAAGGTGTTGATAATTGTTTTTATCCGCTTGGCAGTTGCACAATGAAATACAACCCTAAACTCAATGAGGATATTGCAAAATTAAAGGGATTTACTGCGGTTCATCCGTTGCAACCGTCTGACACGGTAAGTGGAATTGTTGAACTTATGGGTAAATTGGGCGAGGACTTGGCCGAAATTACGGGAATGGATAAAATAAGTTTACAACCTGCAGCGGGCGCGCACGGCGAATACACATCGTTGCAGTTAATCCGCAAGTATCACTTGTCACGAGGCGACGCAAAACGAAATAAAATTATTGTTCCTGACAGCGCGCACGGCACTAATCCTGCGTCGGCGTCTATGGTTGGCTTTGAAATTATAAACATTGCTAGCGACAAAAAAGGTAACGTTGATTTAAAGGCGCTTAAAGAAGCGGTTGGAGATGACACCGCGGCGCTTATGCTCACAAATCCTAACACATTAGGGTTACTTGACGAACACATTGTAAAGATAGCAAGTATAGTGCATAAAGCAGGCGGCTTGGTATATTATGATGGCGCAAACCTTAACGCTGTTATGGGTGTAATTCGCCCCGGAGATATCGGTTTCGACGTAGTGCATTTAAACCTACACAAAACATTTTCTACACCTCACGGCGGCGGCGGACCGGGTTGTGGCGCAATCGGTTGTAAAAAGAAACTAATGCAATTTTTGCCATTTCCGACAGTTGAAAAAAGACGCGGAAAGTATGTGCTTGATTTTGACAGACCGCAATCGATAGGCAAAGTAAAAGCATTTTATGGAAATGTGTTAGTTTTTGTACGAGCGTACGCATACATACAAGTTTTGGGTAAAGACGGCATAAAAGATGCTGCTCAAATGGCTGTTTTGAATGCCAACTATCTGCGTAAGAAAGTTGAAAAAGCATTTCCTGCCGCGTACAATCGCAGCTGTATGCACGAGTTTGTATTAGGGCTTGAAAAGTTTAAGCAAGATACGGGTGTTTCGGCAATGGATGTTGCCAAAGCGCTAATTGATTATGGAATGCACCCACCGACAATGTACTTTCCTCTTATCGTTCACGAGGCCTTAATGTTTGAGCCAACCGAAACGGAAAGCCTTGAAACTTTAAACAAGTGCGCCGAGGCTTTAATAGATATTTACAACAGGGCAAAGGCAAATCCAAGCGACATAATATCAAGCCCTAAAAGCACGCCGATATCTCGACCCGATGAAGTTTTGGCCGCAAGAAAACCAATAGTAAAATACAAGGAAATATTATAAAACAGTACGTTTAAGCGCATATATTAGCGCTTAAACCTCTAATATTGAAAATATAAACAAAAAACCATTCTCTACAAAAGAATGGTTTTTTGTGTTAATACAATGTAAAAACAATTATGTAATATGCGCTAAAAATAAAATATTTATATATCACAGCATACAAATTAGTGTGTACAAATTGGCGCTAAAAACAGTATGTGTCAAAAGCAATTTGAACAATTAATTAAAAGTTTAAAATTAAAAGCCACCCTTATAAAGAATGGCTTTTTTATTAATTATTGTACAAATATGCAGTGATACGTAAAATCATAATTAGTGCTTAATTTTTAAGAAAACGCACTAGTAAATTATTTTAAATTTAAAAAAGTTTGCATTAAATCGGGCGCAAAAGCTAAAGGTGTTGACGAATTTTGCGCAACTGTTTCATTGTAGCCTTCCGCGTGGCCAAGAGGGCGTGAAGATAAATACATTAAATAAGGAACGGGAGCGGAAACGTGAGTTTTAACCGCAATAGGAGTTGGGTGGTCGGGCAGTATAAGCAGGGCAAAAGGTTCATTAATAGCGTTTAATCCGTCGACAACAGTTTTTACTATTTCGCTGTCAATTTGCTCAATCGAAAAGATTTTTTTATCAATTTCACCACGATGACCACACTCGTCAGGAGCTTCAATGTGGACATAACAAAAGTCGTTAGTTTGCAATGCCTTTAAACAAGCTAAACCTTTATTTTTAAAATTTGTATCATAATTTCCTGTTGCGCCTTCAACTTCCAACACTTCCATTTGGGCGGCCTTCCCTATGCCTTTCATTAAATCAACAGCTGAAATCATTGCGCCAGTTTTGCCATATTTTTCAGAAAATGAGATTAAATTTGGCCTTGTGCCTGCTCCCCAAAACCATATACAGTTAGCGGGCTTCTTTCCGTGGGCGACGCGGTCAATATTTATCGGATGTACCGAAAGCAATGCGTTAGCTTTTTTGTATAATGCAATAAATTTATCGGCATAATAGCCCATAGGCAAATAGGTTTTAATACATTTTCCCGAGATGTCATGCGGGGGGGTTAGCATATTATCAAGAACTCCGCTACGTATAATTAAACAGTGACGATAGCTTATCCCCGAGTAAAATTGAAAGCGTAAATCACCCAACTCGGCATTAACATATTCAATTAATACGCGCGCTTCAGCTGTTGAAATTTCACCAGCGCTATAATCAATCATAACTTTATTTTCAAAGTTTTGGTCGTCAGAAAGCGTAACTAAATTGCAACGGATTGCAATATCGTCAGCATTCATTGAAATGCCAAGACTTATCGCCTCAAGAGGAGAACGTCCGCTGTAATACTTGCGTGGGTCATATCCTAAAACCGATAAATTTGCAGTGTCACTGCCTACGCTAAAACCGTCGGGTACTGTTTTTACCAAACCTACTATCGAATCTTTTGCCAAAGCGGTCATGTTAGGAATTTTTGCAACTTCAAGAGGCGTACCATTGATACTGTCAATGTGGTAATCGGCCATACCATCGCCTAAAACAACAACATATTTCATAAATCACCTATTTATTAAATTATATGATTTTTACATCAAAAAGTCAATGTAATTTACGCTTGTGTAGGGACGATAAAGTTTTCAGCTTCAAAATAGTTAAAATCAATTTGGATAATAGATTGTAAATTTTTTATGTATTTGCGATATAAATAATTTTTTAAGTGTAATTGTAAAATAATAGCGCAAAAAAACAGGCTTGTACTTAAATATTAAGTATATTTACTAAAAAGGGTTGATTATTGCGTGCGAAATAATATATAATACATAGTATAGATTTTAGGAGGCGTTATATATATGGCGACCAACAAATATGAAAAATTACCTTTGGGGCGCATTAAGCCCGAGGGGTGGTTAAAACGGCAGTTGCAGTTACAAGCTGACGGATTGACGGGGCATCTTGATGAAATTTGGGCTGATGTTTCATCAAAGTCTGCGTGGCTTGGTGGAAATGGAGAGGCTTGGGAAAGAGGTCCATACTATCTTGACGGGCTTATATCGCTTGCGTACCTTTTGGACGATGAGGTTTTAATAAACAAGGCAAATGTGTGGATTGAAAAAATACTTTTAAGCGTTGATGTAAATGGTTTTTTTGGGCCAAAGCGCACAAACGATTGGTGGCCTAGAACTATTGCAATAAAGGCATTGACATCATATGCCGAGGCGACGGGTGACCGTCAAATTTTGCCTTTTGTTAGAAATTATTTTAAATATCAATTTAATGAAATTGACAATCAACCAATGTATGCGTGGGCATCGGCTAGGGCATTGGAGGAGTTGTTGCCATTAAAATATTTGTATGATAATACGGGCGATGAAATGGTGCTTGAGCTTATTAAAAAATTAAAAGAGGGTTCATACGATTGGTTTGGCGTATATGAGAACTTTAAATTTAAGCGGTATGCGAAATATTATTTAAGTAAAAATATTATAAACATAGCCAAGCGTTTTGGCGCGAAGAATGACGAAAAGAAGAAATCGGGGACAGCTCCATTAAAACCGATGACAAAGCAAAAGATATTAAAGCGCAACAAAAGACGAACGGTTAAAAAGCTTATGTTGACGCATGGCGTAAACAACGCTATGGCTGTCAAGTATCCCGTATTGTATAGTGAATTTTTCCCGTCGGACGAATTGGAAATTTTATCAAAAAAGGCAGTGCAAACTTTGTTAAAATATCACGGTACGGCCGTGGGCGTATTTACGTCAGACGAACAGTTAAATGGCGCGTCGCCCGTACAAGGTATTGAACTTTGCACGGTAGTTGAGTTTATGCGTTCGTTGGAATCGTTGATGCAAATAACGGGAGATATGTATTACGCCGACCTTTTGGAACTTGTAGCATTTAATGCTTTACCTGCTTCAATAAATAAAAACTTTACAGCGCACCAATACGTTCAGCAGGTAAATCAAATTTCGGCTACTCGTGATAAACGCGACTTTTTTGATGTAGGCAGTGACGGCACTATTTTTGGACTTTCGCCAAACTATGGCTGTTGTACTGCAAATATGCACCAAGGCTTTCCGAAGTTTACCGAACACTTGTGTATGCGTCATGGCAGTGAGTTAGCTTTTTTAATTTATGCGCCATGTTCAATAGATACCGAAGTAGACGGAGTTAAAATAAAACTTACCGAAACAACAGATTATCCGTTTAAAAATGACGTTAAAATAACGGTTGACGCGGTATCGGGCAATCCTGACATTACATTTACCTTCCGTATACCGCAATATGCGAGTGCGATTTTAAGCATAAACGGAGCGGAATATTCAAAGGGCACTAAAGGCGTGCTTACTGTAAAAAAGCAAATTATTAAAGGTGACGTTATCCATATTAAATTTGAAACGCCGCTAACGATTTTGAATAATTCGGATAAGTCGATAAGTATTCGTCGCGGTTCGTTGCTTATGGCGACACGGTTAAAATCAAAACAAAAAATTATTCACGGGAGAGAACCGTTTTGCGATAGCGAATATATTTCAATGACACAGTGGCGCACAACTCCTGAAATTGTAAAAAAGGAACTTGTAGTTACAAAACAAACGGAAAATGAAGTTCCGCCGATTCCTTTTGACGAGGATTGCCCGCCTATTGAAATTGAGTACAAGGCGCGTTATGTGTTAAATTGGGACGTTTACAAAAATAGCGCTGACGAAGTACCCAAAAAGCCGATACTTGCTGAAGAAAGTTTTTTGCGAACTTTAGTACCTTATGGCTGTACGCGTATACGTATAGCGCAACATCCGCATTTCACAAGGAGCAAATAGTTTATGAAAATCACAACGCCGTGGGGCGAAAAACTGGATAAAAATAATCCTCTCCCGGAGTATCCGAGGCCTCAATTCGAGCGCGACAGCTTTATTTCGCTTAACGGAGTTTGGAGCTATTTGATAACAAAAGAAAACGTGGACAAGCCTTTGAAATTTGATGGCGACATTGTTGTTCCCTTTGCGCCTGAAAGTCAGCTTTCGGGTGTTGGAAGGGTTGTTCTTCCTGATGACCACTTGTTTTATGAGCGTACTTTTGACTTGCCCGAGTCGTTTATTTTGGGGAGAGTTTTGTTAAATTTTGGCGCGGTTGATTATTTGTCAAAAGTTTACATAAATAACGTTTTTGTCGGCGAACATCGCGGAGGATACAATCCGTTTAGCTTTGATATTACCGATTATATTGTTATTGGCAAAAACTTAATTATGATAGCGGTGACTGACCCTAGCGATAGCGGGTGTCAAGCGCGAGGTAAACAAACGATTGGCGGAAAAGGTATTTGGTATACTCCGTCTAGTGGAATTTGGCAAACAGTTTGGCTTGAAAGCGTGCCATTGGTGCATTTGGAAAAAATTAAAATTACACCCGATATTGACAATTCTGCCGTATCGATTAGAGTTTTTGCTAACGCGCAACCAAAGCGAGCTGAGATTATTATTTTTGATGGCGACGAGGTTGTATCTAAGGCGGATTATATTATTGGCGAAGATAAAACTATTTCACTTCCGCAGCAAAAGCTGTGGTCGCCCGAGAATCCGCACCTCTATGATGTTGTTGTGGCTTGTGATGATGATTTAGTTAGAAGCTATTTTGGTCAACGCAAGTTTTCGATTGATAAGGACAAAAACGGCCGAATGAGAATGTTTTTAAACAATAAGGCATATTTCCATAACGGGCTTTTAGACCAAGGCTATTGGTGTGATGGAATGTACACCGCGCCAAGTGACGAGGCTATGATTTATGACATCAAACTAGCCAAGGATTTGGGCTTTAATATGTTGCGAAAGCACATTAAAATTGAACCGTTTAGATGGTATTATCATTGCGATAGGCTGGGCATAATAGTTTGGCAGGATATGATAAACGGAGGAAGTCGCTACAAATTATTGCGCATTAGCGCGCTTCCTTTTTTGGGCGCAAAGTGCGATGACACGAACTATAAAAAATTATTTAGAGAAAGCGAAGATGGTCGCGCGGAGTTTATTTCTGATTATACCGAAATGCTATCCAATTTATATAATGTTGTTTCAATAGGTGTTTGGGTTATTTTCAATGAGGCGTGGGGGCAGTTTGATAGTGTTAAGATTACTGCGTTGACCAAAAAACTTGACAATACGCGCGTCATAGACTCGACAAGCGGTTGGTACGACCAAGGTGGCGGAGATGTTAAAAGTATTCATTGCTATTTTGTTCCATTTAAACTTCCCAAGGCGGAAAAACGCGCAATATTATTAAGCGAGTTTGGCGGTTATAGCTATCAAGAAAAGGGGCATACGTTTACTAATAAGGTGTTTGGCTATCGCGTGTATAATGAAAAAACAAAATTAAACGAAGGCTATAAAAAACTTTTTGAAAAACAAATAATTCCAGCAGTCGCAAAGGGTCTGTCTGCCTCGGTATACACGCAGCTATCCGATGTTGAAAGTGAAATAAATGGCTTGGTAACCTATGATAGACGAGTTGTCAAATTTGATAAAAAGTTGCTAGTTTCTTTAAATAGCCAACTTAAAATTAAAGATTAGCTATTTATAGCTTTAAAAACAATTTCTAGATGTAATTGACAAGTAACTTACAGTTGTGCTAATATATCACTATATTTGGAGGACGTTATGAATTATTTATTGTCGCATTTGACCGCAAACGAAAGGCCGATTGCTAAAACACGAAAAAGCGCTTGCATTTTCTTAAGAGAAGTTTTGGTTTTAATTATCTTGGGTGGCGTTATTGCAGGGTTCTTTTTCGGAATGAAATGGCCACTAGCAAGCAAAGAAATGTATATGGTTTACGGCGGTTGCGGCTTAGTGTTTTTAGTTTTTCTTTCGCTTAACATTGCAAGTTTTATTTCAACTGCGCTATTGGTGACAACTCACAAATTTATGTACAAGGAAGATATTGTAGCCATTAAGGTTTTTGATACGCAACTCCAAAATATCGACGCTATTGAAGTGGATTATAAAACCATTTTTCACAGAATGTTTAATTATGGACATATTACTATTTCAACTAGAAATACAAAGCAAACTTTTAAAAATATGTCGCATCCAGATTTGTTTTCGGCAAGGCTAAACAAGCAGTCGGCAAAGGTTTCCGACAGTCGCACGCGTCGTGTCAATGTAACGTTTGGTATTGGCCCCAATGGCGGGGCTAAACGCGTAGCGCGGCCTCCTGTAAATGTGAAAGCAGTTACAAAAAAGAACTAATGAGGATAGTCTAATAACGGCGAAAAACAATAGCGCAATGCAATAATGTAAGCAAGATTATAAAATTGATGTATTATATGCGGATAGCATAAAATAATAGAAAATCATCTGTAACATTTTTACATATTTGAATTTAACTATAAAAACTAAGGCAATATAAATGATAGTTTGTCAGCGCAAAGAAGTATGTAACAGCAAAATAATAAAGTAAAAAAACATTAAACAAATTTATAAAATATAAAACTCCGCTAAATTCTAGCGGAGCTTTTTTATTCAAACGGCAAACGGCAAACGGCAAACGGCAAACGGCAAACGGCAAACGGCAAACGGGATTTATGCGAATAGAGATAAAATCATTATTTAAAAATTATTTTAATTTTCCTATTAGTAGTCTAAAAACATTATAAAAAAAGCCATTTCCCGGGTGTTATCCAAATGTATCCAATTAACTCGTAAACAAAAATTATTATAAAATTATGCAAACAGTATATAAGAAGCGCGTGGCGCCCAACAAAACACAAAGGCTTATGCCACTTGCCGTCAAGGGTGGGGAGCAAAGTCTTTCGATTAGGATATAAATAATGAGTTAATCCTGCGCCAATGAAAAATATACCCGCCCAGGGAATAATGACAAAAATGTCGCCAGGCGACATCTCGTACGAATAATTGCTTTCTGTAAACCAAAAAGCCGAGTTAGAAACGGCTTGATTGAGCCTAGGATTTGCAGTGAATATAATGTACAGTAACGCAACCAACAAGCCCAATGTAAGCCCCGATATTAATAGGCTTTTGTTATTATGTTTTACAAAAATCTGAATTAGTGACCAAATAATAATGCTCACTGAGAGCATATGTAAAACACCAAATCTAATTATTTCTTCGCCGCCGTCAAATTTAGACGTGACAAAAGTTATCATTGCCGACACAAATACAAGTAAAAAGCCTCGCTTTAAATTGCTTTTTGAAAATCCGCACGAAATGCCGCAAATCAAAATAAAAAACATAAAAATAATTGGGTGAATGATTGTGCGCGGGACACTAAACCAATACCAATGAGCGCCACGGCAAAAATCGACCATTGCGCCTTCGCCTAGCATTAAGTAACCATACCAAGCTTGACCATAAAAACCGCCGGCGTACGACAATGTGTGGTCCATGACCATAAGTATTACGCAAAATCCGCGCAACGCGTCAAGTTCCCAAACTCGTTTTGGCGTGGTTGAAACCGTTTTGATAGAGCTATCTAATGAGGATTGTTGAATAGAAATATCATCAGTCATGCCCTATCTCCTTTTATACTCGGTACGCAGAAAAAGTAAACGTCCATTTGACCGACGATAGACATCAAATCTATTTTTGTATTCATATATGGTTAAATCGGGTTGCAACTGGCTTTGATATATTTCAGGCTGTTCGGGCAAATTTTTTCGGTCGCAATAGGCAATTACATTTCGCAGAGGTATCATAACCAAATTTCGTACGCTAATTATCACAGCGGAAACGATTGTTAAAAGTAGTCCTAACAAGAAAAGTTGGCTGTTCGCGGAAAAATCAAAAAGCTTTACTTCTAATAAAAGATGAATAATCAACCCGTAAAGCAAGTAAAAAAAAGGCAAATAAAGCCCAAAGAAAAGCAACAAGTAAGACACCACGCGTATTACAAACCCTACAACGTGGAGAGCGGTTTTTAAAACTGTCGCGCTAGCAAACCCGACAAGGCAACCCGTCTTACTCATAATAACCTCAATGTACTATTTATTTAACAGCAGCGAAACTATCCTCGCGGTGTCAATACCCTCAATTCCAATTAAGTCTTGGACAATTAATCCGTCAACTAAAACAAGCAACAAATTAGCTAAATCTTCAGATTTTTGTTTGTCCGAAATCCTCTCGTCAATATGTTTTTTTATAACCTCGCGCCACTCGATATAAGTTTGCCTAAATATCACTTTAAGATGTTCACTGTCAGAAAGAGCCTTATTAACTAGGTATATGTGCAATTTACTGCGCTGATTGTGACGAGCGCCAAAATCCAAAATGTACTTTGTCATTCGAGGAAGCGAAGTGTCTTTCTCGGCATTGTTTACCCATTCTTCAAAGCGAAAAGCCAAACCATTAAGATATTCCTTAGTGATGTCGATAAAAATTAAATCTTTTGAGTTGTAATAGTAAAATAATGTTCCTTTAGTGATTTTTGCCGCTTTGGCAATGTCAGCTAACGATATTTCATTGACATCGCGCGTTGATATTAAATCAAGAGTGCTGTCTATTATTAATTGCTTTGTATTGGTTTTTAAAGTCGCTGCCATACATACCTCGTGTTGTGTGCTAAACAGAAAACTACATATTCTATATGTAATTTATTTTTAACTAATTATTCGTTTTGTATTGCAACAAGCTAAACAAGCGTTGCAAAAGCTTATAAATTCAACTTACAAATTTTTGCATAGTTTAAATAACTATGTGTACTTATATAACATTTTAATCATATCACAAAAATAGTATAAGTGTCAATTCTATCTTGATTTTTGTAAGGCTGTATGTTATACTAAATACAACAAATCAGGGGGTACATTAAATGAAGATAATTCCTTTACCCAAAAAAATACTTGAAGTCGAAGGTGTTTTTATTTTCGAAAAGGGCGCAGGTATAAGTTGTCCGTTTAAAAATATTCGCGCGCAGTTCAATGAGTTTTTATTAAAAACAGCAAAATTTTCACTTGTAGAGGGGCGCGAAATAGTATTCCTAATCGATGGTAATTTAAAAATAAAACCAGAAGGTTATGTGCTTGAAATTTCTTCAGGCATAACTGTAAAGGCTTTAGATGAAAATGGTTTGTTTTACGGTATGCAAACGTTGAAGCAAATAATTTATGCTTATCTTCAAAATGGCCGCGCTGTTATTCCGCGAATGAACATTGAAGATGAACCTCGATTTTCGTATCGCGGGTTTATGTTTGACTGTTGCCGACATTTTTTTGGGGTAGATGTAGTCAAGCGTTATATAGATGTTTGCGCTATGCATAAGCTTAATGTGTTTCATTGGCATTTGACAGAGGACCAAGGTTGGCGCATACAAATTGACAAGTATCCTAAACTGACAGAAATTGGAAGCAAGCGAAAGGAAACGAGAGGTGACAAAAAACCTATTGAAGGCTTTTTTACAAAACAGCAAATAACTGAAATTGTAAAATACGCAAGCGACAGATATATTGAGGTTATCCCCGAGTTTGATATGCCGGGTCACACTAGAGCGGTGTTAGCGTCGTACCCTGAACTGGGTTGTACGGGGAAGTCGTTTGAAGTTGCGACACACTTTGGAGTTCATCAAGAAATTTTGTGCGCAGGCGAGCCTAAAACTTATGAATTTATTTATGATGTTTTAGATGAAATGGCAAAACTGTTTCCGTCGAAGTATGTTCATTTAGGTGGCGACGAAGCAATTAAAACCGAGTGGGCAAAGTGTCCAAAGTGTAACGCGAAAGTTAAAGAAGTTGGGCTAAAAAATGTTGAACAACTACAAGGATATATGACAAAATGCGTTGTTGAACATTTAGAAACGCTTGGTAAAGTGGCAATTTGTTGGAATGAGTGTATTAACAGTGGCATTTTAGACGAAAGCGCAGTTATGCAGTATTGGCAAGATGGCAAAAAACCTTTGCGTGTTTTAAACGCAGTAAATAGCGGTCGAAAAACTATTATATCTAAATTTGTTCCATATTATCTTGATTATCCATATGGTATGACCTCGCTGTCCAATACTTATAAATTTGAGCCAATTATCGAGGGGTTAGATGCAGCTGCCGAAATTAATATTATAGGTGTCGAAGCGCCCCTTTGGACGGAATATGTTAAAACAATCGAAAAGGCCGACTATCAAATTTTCCCAAGGCTGACAGCGGTTGCCGAAAGCGCGTGGACGGTAAAAGAAAATAAAAATTATAGTGAGTTTTGTAGACGATATTCGCAATTTGACAAGTTACTAAAGCGCGAAGGTTTCAATGGCGCAACCTTAGCGGAGTCAAATCCTTGCTTTATTAAAGGCAAAATTGAACTTATTAAGTTTGGAATAGATATGTATGACCGCGACAATATAAAACGTTCAAAGTTAGTTGTTAAAGAAATTAGGAAAACACGCAAGGAAGCTGCGCGTGATATATAGGAGAAATTATGATTACAAAGCGCTATAAGGTTTATAAAAATTTTGGCAAGTGTTTGGAGCTTACAAACGGCGAAATCAAAGCATTAATCACTGTGGACGTTGGCCCTCGCATTATTTTTTATGGCTATAAGGGATATAATGTTTTATATGAAGATATCTTGCGAACAATGAATAAGGGTGGCGAGTTTTTTGATAAAAACTTTAAAGTAGGAGAAAAGTGGTATGTTTATGGCGGACATCGTCTTTGGAAAGCTACGGAAGATTTGAAGTCGTACGTTCCTGACAACTATCCAATTAAAGTTGTTAAAACCGAGCGCGGCGCAATATTCGCTCCGCACGTTCAGGTGCTGACTGGGTTGCAGCTAACTATGACTGTCGAAATGAATGACGATGGCAGCTTGGATATTTTAGAAAGCTTTAAAAATATGTCAACCAATGCGCAAAATGTTGCTCCGTGGGGTATTACCGCAATGCGTCAAGGCGGCACTGAAATTATTCCGCTTAACACGACAGATACTGGGTTTTTGCCAAATCAAAATTTGGTATTTTGGCCGTATAACAATCGTCAAGATAAACGTTTTACCCTTTCGACAAAGTACGCTGTTTTGCGTCAAACAAAGCGCTACTCCGAAGCATTTAAAATTAGTTTATTTAATCATTATGGTTGGTCGGGATATGCTGTCGGTAAATATTTTTACTTAAGAAAATTTAAAGTTACAAATGGAAATTATACCGATTATCACAGTAATTATGAAACATACGTAAATGGCGATTATCTTGAAGCCGAAGTAATGGGCGAAATGACAAAGTTAGAGGCTGGCGCCGAGGTTTTGCTTGCCGAAAGGTTTGAAATTTATAACGATATTTCATTTGAAAGTTTTTCAGATGATGGCATTGATAAGGCGTTAAATGGACGTATTTTATAATTAAAAACGTGTTTGACTGATTTGGTCAAGCGTCAAAATACGGCCAAAATTGATTAAAAAAGCTAATTAATGGCCTAATCGTGGCAATTTAGGAGAAATATGGAAACAAGTCATAAAACGGAAATATATATTCCAAAGCTTGCTAATTTGTCCGCAGTCAAGTATATGGCGGTGTCGGCTCATCACGACGATATTGAAATTATGGCTGGTGACGGTATTATTCGCGGTCAAAGTACAGATGGAAGTTTTTATGCCGTGGTAGTTTCGGATGGCGCAGGAAGCTCTCGTTCGGGAGATTTTTCGGCTTATTCGGACGAGCAAATGAAGAAGGTTAGAAATTTGGAACAAAAAGAAGCCGCTGAAATTGGACATTATAATGGTGTTGCGTTTTTGAACTTTAAAAGTTCTGAAATTAAAAACAGCGATAATGTTGAAGTGACGAATGAATTGAAAAGGCTAATTAAAAGCGTGCGACCTGATGTTATATATACACACAATATATTTGATAAGCACGAAACGCATATTGCGGTGGCGCGGCGAGTCATAGAAGCAATAAATGAAATGGAAATGGAAATTAGACCACAAAGGCTATACGGTTGCGAGGTGTGGCGCGGATTGGATTGGATTAATGATGAAAAAAAGATTTGTTTTAATTTAAGCGGTCACGAACAAATGTTAAAAAAGCTATTATCAGTGTACAAAAGTCAAATAGATGGAGGCAAGCGATATGATTTAGCAACGATTGGTCGTTGGCGCTCCAATGCGACCTATTCGGAAAGCCACAAAGTTGATGATTATTCTGCAATAAGTTTTGGAATAGATATGACAAAATTAATTGATGGAAGCGGAGTCACCGTAAAAGATTACGTAAAAAGCATTTTGGATGAGTTTTGTGAAAATGTTATTAAAAACGTTTAAATAAATTTAAATGTATAAGTGTTGCGACATTAAGTAAGTACTTGTAAAAAGATATATTTCAAAACCAAAAGTAAAACCAATAGCAGTAGCAGTAGCAGTAGCAGTAGCAGTAGCAGTAGCAGTAGCAGTAGCAG
>JAVVSR010000005.1:58574-97876 GCA_036654095.1 Clostridia bacterium | reverse complement strand
GAGCAACTGACTCTTAATCAGTGGGTCCCCGGTTCGAATCCGTGAAGGCGCACCAAACGAGCTGTATCTTAAATATAACTTGCTTGCAAGTTATATTTATTAATAACATAGCAACGTGCTGAAGGCAAACGTTGATAATGTTATTAATAAAATAATGCTATTTAAGTTTAATATGCGGGAGTGACTCAGTGGTAGAGTGTCACCTTGCCAAGGTGAAAGTCGCGAGTCCGAATCTCGTCTCCCGCTCCAAAAGAGAATGCATAATGTGTTCTCTTTTTTTATGTCAAAGTTTAGGCTATATCGTATCCGCTTTAGTTTACTTAGTACGAGTTTGAAAACTAAATATGTTGTTTGTGGTTAATATGCGGGGGGGGTGACCGAGTGGTAGAGTGTTAGTTTGGATTTTGCGAGGCCGTACCACCGTTGTGCAGTGAGTTTGATTGATATCTAAACTGTGTTGAGTTAAGATGTTTGTGTGCAAGCGTAACAATGTTGAGGTCATATCGTCTCCCGCTCCAAAAGAGAATACATAGTGTGTTCTCTTTTTTTATGTCAAAGTTTGGCTATATCGTATCCGCTTTAGTTTACTTAGTACGAGCTTGAAAACTTAATATGTTGTTTTTAGTTAATATGCGTGGGTGACCGAGTGGTAGAGTGTTAGTTTGGATTTTGCGAGGCCGTACCACCGTTGTGCAGTGAGTTTGATTGATATCTAAACTGTGTTGAGTTAAGATGTTTGTGTGCAAGCGTAACAATGTTGAGGTCATATCGTCTCCCGCTCCAAAAGAGAATACATAGTGTGTTCTCTTTTTTTATGTCAAAGTTTGGCTATATCGTATCCGCTTAAATAATCTTTAAAACTTAAATGCAGTGTGGTAAACAGTGTGGTAAACAGTGTGGTAAACAGTGTGGTTTATATTGAGGGAGATTATGTTGGTTAATTATGAGATGATTAAGGTAATATTGATATTTAGATAGTACCATTGATTTGTAGAAAGTTTAGCAATTTGTAATTTAAAAAGAAAGAATGACATCTTATAAACTTGTATAAAATGCTTTACATCTTTAGCGAATTAAAGTAAAATATAGCTAAGGAAGGTGTATTATGCTTGAAGATAAAGTTACTAATGAAATGTTGAATTATTTATATGAAACGATAGCGTCGCTTGAAAGCGCAGAGGATTGTAGATTGCTGTTTGATGACTTGTGTACGTATATGGAAGTCGAGCAAATGGCGCAACGAGTTGTAGCTGCGAAATTATTGTTAAACGGCAAAACTTACGCGCAAGTAATTGAACAAACCGAAATTTCGTCAGCAACATTGAGTAGAGTATCAAAGTGTGTCCATAGGGGAAGCGGCGGATATAAGAAATTTGTTAAATGAATATCATTTTGACATACAATACAGTCATTTCGACACGTTTATTTTAAGCCAAAGCAATTTGGCTTTTTTTAATGCGATTTGTTTATGTAGACTTTTTGCTGAAATATGGTATAATATACTTAACATCAAAAGAGGTATTTATGAAATCACTTAGAGAATTATTTAAAATTGGCGTTGGTCCGTCAAGCTCGCATACAATGGCGCCTGAAAAGGCGTCTAAATTGTTTTTTGATGAATATCCAAATGCCGTTTCATTTAAGGTTATTTTGTTTGGCTCACTTGCAAAAACCGGTGGTGGTCACGGTACGGATACTGTTTTGAAAAAAACGCTTATTAAGCCTACTGAAGTGATTTTTGACACTCAAACTATTGAACTTCCGCACGAAAACACATTGGATTTTTACGCTTATGATGATTTAGGTTGTGAAGTGGGATATTGGCGTGTTTTAAGTGTTGGCGGTGGAGCGATTGAAATTGTTGGTAAGAAAAGCTATGAACCCGATGATGTATATCCACAAAGTTCTTTTTCTGAAATTGTCAACTACTGTAATGACAATAATATTAGAATTCCTGATTATGTTGAAAAAATAGAAGGCGTTGCAATTTGGGATTATTTGATGGATATGTGGACGCAAATGAAAGCGACTATTGCAAGTGGACTTAAAGCTAAAGGTGTAATTCCGGGCGGATTGGAAATCCAAAGAAAGGCAAACTTTTTATTTAGGCAGCGTCACATTGATGAGTCGCCTGAAACGCGTGAAAATCGTATAGTTTGCTCGTATGCGTTTGCTTGTAGCGAGGAAAATGCTTGCGGTGGCACGGTTGTGACTGCGCCTACTTGTGGTTCGTGTGGAGTTTTGCCTGCTGTTTTGAAATATATGCAAGACAGAAGCGGTTTTGATGATAGGTTAATAGTGCGCGCTTTAGCAACTGCAGGCATTGTTGGGAATATTGTTAAAGAAAATGCCTCAATTTCGGGGGCAGAGTGCGGTTGTCAAGCGGAAATTGGCACGGCAAGTAGTATGGCGTCAGCGGCATTGGCTGAGCTATTTGATATGCAGTTGGAGCAAATAGAATACGCTGCGGAAGTTGCAATGGAGCATAATCTAGGCTTGACTTGTGACCCTGTGCGCGGGCTTGTGCAGATACCTTGCATTGAGCGCAATGCGGTCGCCGCTATGAGGGCGTTAAGCGCGTTGAGTTTGGCAAATTTTTTAACGTATACCCGAAAAATATCGTTTGATATGGTGGTTGAAACAATGTATCAAACGGGGAAAGATATGTCAAAAATTTATCGCGAAACTAGTGAAGGCGGTTTGGCTAAGCTATATAAATAGTTTTTTCATAACCATATAAAATATTTTATTTTGTTTAGAAACGATTAAAATTACTTTCATTTTTACAGCAAATCAAGCATACAATTAGGTATGTTTATAAACGAAATATTGTCAAGACTTCAACTTCAAAATATTGATTTGCTGATACCTAAGGTTACCTTGTTGGCGCGCGAAATAGTTTTAATCGAAGGACATAAAGGTTTGCTGCATTTTAGTCCCCTTGAAATTAAATTTCGCATAAAAAAGGGTACGTTGTCCGTAGTTGGCGAGGACTTGCGTCTGCACGAAATATCTGCTAGCGAGGCAGTGGTGTCAGGGCATATTGCAAAGGTGGAATATGTTTAAAAACATTGACACGTTTTGCTATACAGGCGTGGGACACGCGCAACTAATTAATAGGCTTTTGCAAGCAAATGTAAAGGTTATTTCGGCAAAATCCTCATCTAACCAACTTATTATAACTACACACACATTAGATAGACAAAAGATAATTGCTTTATTTGATGAACTGTGTTATAATTACAAATTGTCAAAAAGCGAAGGCATTAAAAGCGCGTCGTTGTGGTTGACGGGTCGCATAGGCTTAGCTATAAGTTTAATTGTGGCGATAGTATTTTTTGCTATACTTCCACATTTTATTTTGGATATTCGTGTAAAAAGTCAATTTGTTTCGACAGACGAAGTTCAAAAGGTGTTAAGCGAGCAAGGTATTTTTAAGGGTACGTATAAGCCTAATATAAACTGTAATGAAGTTAGCCAAGCGTTGCAAGGTATAAAAGGCGTTGCATTTGCAACTGTTGTCAGGAAAGGGACAACTATAACTGTTACCCTATTTGAGGAACTGCCGCAAATAAATATTTTTGACGTATCGGGAAGCGCTCCAATTTCGGCAATATCTGACGCAATTATTTCACGGCAAATTGTGTACTCGGGTACTTCTGCTTTCAAAAATGGCGAGGTTGTGAAGTGTGGCGAAGTTCTTATTGCGGGTTATGTAGAAGTCGGAGATGAGAAAGTTAATGTTTCGGCTAGGGGCGAAGTTTACGGGCTTGTAAGTTATTCGTCTAACATAATGTACAAGGAAAGACGCATAGAAAGGGTTAAAAGTGGTAAAGTTAAAACAATTACATCAATGCGTTTTCTAGGCCTCGACGCAGGCAAGCCTGTTGCGCCGTACAGGTTGTACGAAAGTGTTGCAACGAACTATGTTGGTGGATTTATGGTGCCAATAACAATGCAGAAGACCACTTATTATGAGCTTATTGATAGTGAAGTTTTTGTTCCGATAGGTGACGTGCAAGAAGATTTGATTAAAAAAGCCTTATCTGTCGCCGAAGAAAAGTCGCCGCCCAACTCAAGGGTTGTTAATAGATACGGAAAAGTAAGGCAACAGGGCGACTATTATTTAATTGAGGCAGTTGTTCAAGTCGAACAGAGGATAGACAACAACTTAATTGTTGGTTAATTATTACTATTTTATAAAATGATACGTCAATGGCGTGTTTATGGAGGAATATGGCAAGTAAACAAAAGGAAACAACTGATAAAAGTTTTATAAAAAACTTTTTAATATCGCTAATGATACTTATACTCGTAGCGGTTTTAATTTGGATTTTTGTTACGCTTTGGTTTTCAGGAAGAGAATTTTCAGAGTTTTTTAAAAGTTACGAAATTTTGTCGTCACTTGCGCTAGTTTTTGTAATTGTATTTTTACTTATGGCACTGTACGGCTTTATTCACTTTTTTACACCCGAAACATCGCGCATAAAAAACTTGATAATTGTTAGCTTAGTGCTATTAATTACACTAATCCTTTGCATTATTTGCGCCGACAAGCTAAATGTGTACGCAATGCCTATTTCGCTGTGCGCCGTTTTGTTGTGTGTGCTTATCAATGGCAAGGTGGCTTTGGCGGGCAATCTAATACTATCGCAAATGCTTTTGGCGATATTTATGGTTAAAATGCCGTTTTCGGCAACGACAATGGCAAATGTAACAGGCGCAATTTTTTGTAATACGATGAGCGGTTGCGTGTTGCTGTATTTATTGACAAAAAACTATACGCGTATGCGCTTTATATTGGTTGGTATCGCGGCTGGTTTAGTCATGGCTCCGTTTGCGACGATAGTGTCGCTGGCATTAAAAAGTTCGGCTAGCGATATTTTGGGCAACACGCTTTGGGTAATTGCTGCAAATATAATTAGCGTTGTAATGTATATGCCGTTAGTTCCGATTTTCGAAAGCGTATTTAACGTGATTACCGACTTTAAACTGGACGAGCTATGTAGCTTTTCACAACCTCTGTTAAAGCGGTTGTCAACCGAAGCGCCTGGCAGTTTTAACCACAGTATAGTGGTGGGCAATCTTGCCGAAAACTGCGCTTTGGCTATTGGCGAAAATACACATCTTGCAAGAGCGGGTTCATATTATCACGATGTGGGCAAACTTCGTTCGCCTGAATTTTTTATAGAAAATCAAAAAAATGGCTACAATCCGCACGATGACCTCATTCCTGAAGTTAGCGTAAGTATGATTACAAAACATACCAAAAATGGCGCGCAACTTATAAGAGATAGCCGTTTGCCTGAAGAAATTGCTTTAATTGCAAACGAGCATCACGGTACAAGTCCTGTCAATTTCTTTTATTATAAGGCGCAAAAAATCACCGAGGGGAAACTCGCCGATGAAGAATATAGATATGATGGCCCAAAACCTACTAGCAAAATTTCCGCTATTATTATGATATGTGACACGGTTGAGGCGGCTTCTCGAGCCATTCGCCCCGAAGACAACGACGCCTTGACAAAACTTATTGATAAACTTGTTAAAGAAAAATTGGATTTAGGTCAATTTGATGAATGTAAAATCACAATGAGTGACCTAGCTGCAATAAAGCGAACTATTGTTGATGTTTTACCTGGGATTTTCCACGCGAGAATCGAGTATAAAAAATAATGATTACATTTTACAACGTTGAAAGAGCTACAAAGCATTTAGCAAAAAAGATTTATAAAACGACTTTAAAATTATTTAAACAAGCCGATATTTTCGAGTTGGAAGTTGAAGTGGTTTCCTCTGATGAAATGCAAAAAATCAATCGTGAGGCGCGTAATGTTGATAGCGTTACCGATGTTTTAAGTTTTCCATCGTTGGAAATAAGCTGTTTACCCGTTACGAAGGGTCAGTTTCCCGAGGATATAAATTTGGAATCAAATCGATTAATGTTAGGCGAAATTATTTTATGTATGGATAAAATTACCGAACAAGCTGAAGAATTTGGGCATTCGTTGACCAGAGAAGCAGGATATTTGTTTTTGCACGGGCTATTACATTTGCTAGGATATGACCATATCGAGGAAGACGACCGCGTTAAAATGCGCGAAAAAGAGGAAGCGGTTTTGGAAAAATTGAAAATAACTAGATAGTTATAAGTTTAATGTGTTTGCTAATTAATGAAATACACGGTTATATGAACTTTAATTATACTAGATAACGCTATACTTGAATTAAATTATATATTAAACTTTTTAAAATAACATTTTGAAATAGGCAAGTATTTAAGTGGATTATAAGCCATTTAAGTAAGCTGTCAGTAGGTACAAGGAGATAAATATGCGTTGCGGATTTGTAACCATAGCAGGTAAGCCCAATGCGGGCAAAAGTACTTTAATAAATCAATTAGTAGGCGAAAAGGTTTCAATCGTTTCGTGGAGGCCTCAAACTACCCGTGATAAAATTACGGGTGTTGTCAATGGCGATGGTTTTCAAGTTGTATTTATAGATACTCCGGGGCTTCATAATAGTCAAAACAAGTTGGGTGAGTTTATGATGAAAAGTGTTGACGCGGCTTTAAAAGATATAGACGCGCTTCTTTATGTTGTGAACGCAGAAAAGGGCATAGATAGGTTTGACGAACAATTTTTAGCGGCGCACTTAGGTAGAAATGTTCCAGTTATTGTCGCTGTCAACAAAATCGATAAGGCTACAAGAGAAAGTTTATTTGAACAGTTACAAAGGCTTTCGCAGTTTAGCGAAATTATGTCGATTATTCCTATTTCTGCAAAGAAAGGCGACGGCGTTGACGAGGTTTTAAAACAACTTGTAGACTTTATGCCTGAAGGCGAACCAGCTTTCCCTGAGGATATTTATACCGATAAGTCAATGCGTTTTATGGCGGCGGAAATTATAAGGGAAAAGGCGTTGAAGTTACTTGAAAAGGAAATTCCATATGGTATTGGAGTTACTGTCAACAAATTTGAAATGCGCGAAGATGGTTTATTGTACAGCATATCTGCCGATATCGTTTGCGAAAAAGATACCCACAAACCAATTATAATTGGCAAACAGGGCGCAATGCTAAAAAAAATCGCTACCGAAGCGCGCTTAGATATTGAGGAAATGGTAGGCTGTAAAGTTTTTTTGGAATTGTGGGTGCGTGTAAAAGAAGATTGGCGTGATAATGACTATCTTTTAAACGAATTAGGATACAATAAAAAAGATATTTAATTTTAATGTATATTTTACAATTTGCTACACAAGCTAGTATTAGTGAGGACGCCTATGGAGTGTAAAAGCATTTTGTGGAAGTTATTTGAAAAAACAGGTTCGCCCAGTGATTACTTGCTATATAAAGCATTAGTTAAGGATGAACATAACGGAAGCGAGGATGGAAGAAAAACTTAATGCGCTTTGTGTCAGAACAGTTGATTACAAGGACAACGACAGGTTAATCACATTATGCACAGTCGAGAAGGGCAAAATTTTAGCGAAAGCCACAGGATGTAAAACTCCAAAAGCGAAGCTCAAATATGCAGCTTCTCCTTTGTGCTTTGGCGAATATGATTTGCTTGAAAGCAATGGAAGATATATCCTAAAAGGATGTGAGTGTTATGATAATTTTTCGGCGCTATCAAATGACCTTATTCGTTACTATGCAGGGTTTAGCGTGTTAGAATGTTTAGATAAACTAGCGAAAGAGAATGATTTTGAAACGTGCAGGGATTTGACAATTCAAGGTACATACACATTAAAAGAGCTTGCTTATACTGATAATTCGCCATATAAAACGATGGTGGATTTTTTTATTAAAATATTAAAAATTATTGGATACGAACTTAATTTTTCGGCTTGCGCGGTAAGTGGAAAAAGTTTAAAAAATCAAAGAGTTTGCTTTGACTATACTTATTCGGGTATTGTTCTTTTTGAATATCGCTCAACCGATTATGTTGAGTTGAGGCCTGACACGCTTGAACTTTTAACAGGTTCAGAAACTTCAGATGAAAATTTAATTAAGCAGGTTTTGTCGCTTTTAGATGATGTGCTTTCAAAGACTTCAGCAATTTCAAAAGGATATTCTATATTACAAATGCTTTCGCTTTAATTTAAATAACGCGAGTTTGTCAAATACTGTTTTTAATTATTTTTTAATTTAATTATCACATAAATTCCATAACAACTAATTCTTTGTACAATATTATTTATTTAACTTATGTTAGATATTTTTTTAACAATCTTTAAACATTTTATTCAAATACTATTGTTTTCGCTTGTCATATTGTCCAAAATATAATATAATCATAAAGTCTAATAATTAAAATAAAGAAACGGAGGATTCTAATTCTATGAAGTATGTTTATCTTTTCAGTGAAGGTAGCGGTAAAATGCGTGACATTCTCGGTGGAAAGGGCGCTAACTTGGCTGAAATGACCAATTTAGGAATGCCTGTTCCGCGCGGGTTCACAATATCCACAGAGGCGTGTACTCAGTATTATGCCGATGGTCAAAAAATTAATGATGAAATTCAATCTCAAATTATGGAGTATATTGTTAAGATGGAGGGTATCACAGGCAAAAAATTTGGTAGCCTTGACAATCCTTTGTTGGTTTCGGTTCGTTCAGGCGCACGCGCTTCAATGCCCGGTATGATGGATACTATTCTTAACCTTGGCCTAAATGATGAGGTTGTTGAAAAATTTGCAATCAAAACCAATAATCGTCGTTTTGCATATGACAGTTATCGTCGTTTTATTCAAATGTATAGTGACGTTGTTATGGAAGTTGGCAAAAAATATTTTGAAGTCTTAATTGACGAAATGAAAGAAAAGAAAGGCGTTACGCTTGATACCGACTTAGACGCCGATGATTTGAAAGAACTTGCTAGGCTTTTCAAAGAGGCCTACAAAGCTAAAATCGGTTCAGATTTCCCAAGTGACCCAAAACAACAACTTATGGGCGCAATTATGGCGGTGTTCCGCAGTTGGGAAAATCCACGCGCCATTTACTATCGTCGAATGAATGATATCCCCGGAAGTTGGGGTACGGCTGTCAGCGTTCAAGAAATGGTGTTTGGCAATATGGGTGTTACTTCAGGCACAGGTGTTGCGTTTTCTCGTAACCCAGCTACCGGCGAAAAGGGCTTATATGGCGAATTTTTGATGAATGCGCAAGGCGAAGACGTTGTTGCAGGTGTTCGTACTCCTGAAACTATTGACCAATTAAAACGTGAAAATCCAAAAGTCTATGATGAATTCCAAGCCATTGTCACAAAACTTGAAAATCATTATCGCGATATGCAGGATATGGAATTTACGATTGAAGAAGGCAAGTTGTTTATGTTGCAAACGCGTAACGGTAAGCGTACCGCTGCCGCTGCTTTGAAAATCGCTTGTGACCTTGTTGATGAAGGGATGCTGACCGAGAAGGAAGCTGTTTGTATGATTGACCCTAATCAATTAGATGCTGTACTTCATCCTCAGTTTGACCCTAAGGCATTAAAAAATGCAAAACCTTTAGCCGTTGCGTTACCCGCATCACCGGGCGCAGCCGCAGGCAAGGTTGTGTTTACTGCTGAAGACGCTGTTGATTGGGCGAAGAACAGAGGCGAGAAAGTTGTTTTAGTACGTTTAGAAACATCGCCTGAAGATATTGAGGGTATGCACTTTTCACAGGGCATATTAACCGTTCGTGGAGGTATGACTTCGCACGCTGCGGTTGTCGCTCGTGGAATGGGCACTTGCTGTATTTCCGGTTGTGGCGAAATTAAAATTGATGAAGCTAAGAGAGAATTTACTCTCGGCGGTAAAACATTTGTTGAGGGTAGCGATATTTCACTTGATGGTTCTACCGGCAAAATATATGGCGAATGTATTCCAACTGTATCTGCAACTGTATCGGGCAACTTTGGTCGCATTATGGAGTGGGCGGACAAGTATCGTTCATTGCAGGTTCGCGCTAACGCTGATACCCCTAAAGATGCTAAGCAAGCGCGCGTTTTCGGCGCAGAAGGTATTGGTCTTTGCCGTACTGAGCATATGTTCTTTGAATCCGACCGCATCGAGGCAATTCGTGAAATGATTGTTTCACCAACAGTTGCGCTCCGCGAGAAGGCTTTAGCCAAGTTGTTGCCAATGCAACAAGCTGACTTTGAAGGGTTGTATGAGGCATTGGAAGGCTGTCCTGTTACTATTCGTTTCCTTGACCCGCCACTTCACGAGTTTGTTCCTACATCGAAAGGGGATATCCAACTGCTTGCTGATACAATGAGGATACCTGTTGATAATATTTATAACGTAATTGCAGGCTTGCACGAGTTTAACCCTATGATGGGTCATCGTGGTTGCCGTTTAGCTGTGACATATCCTGAAATTGCCGCAATGCAAACCAGAGCGGTTATTCAAGCTGCTATTGAAGTTCAAAAACGTCATAAATCGTGGAAGGTAGTTCCTGAAATTATGATTCCACTTGTTTGCGAAATTAAGGAACTTGCATTTGTTAAAGCTACGGTAGTTAAAGTGGCTGACGAGTGTATTGCTGCTGCAAATTCTGATATGCATTATAAAGTTGGCACAATGATTGAAATTCCTCGCGCAGCAATTACTGCTGATAAAATTGCCGTTGATGCCGAATTCTTTAGCTTTGGCACAAATGACTTGACACAAATGACGTTTGGTTTTAGCCGTGATGACGCAGGCAAGTTTTTGCCGTCATACTACGACAACAAAATTTTTGAGTCAGACCCGTTTGCAAAACTTGACCAAGAGGGCGTTGGCCGATTGGTTCAAATGGCTTGTGAGTTAGGTCGTAAAACGCGTCCTGACATTAAACTAGGTATTTGTGGCGAACACGGTGGCAATCCTCCAACAATCGAGTTCTGTCATAAGATTGGTTTAACTTATGTATCTTGTTCACCTTTCCGTGTGCCAATAGCGCGTTTGGCCGCAGCTCAAGCTAATATAAGATTTCCTAGATAAATAAACTAAAACAAAATGATTATGCCCAACCGAGAGGTTGGGCATTTTTTTATAAAAGTAGGCGAGTTGAAGATTTTTACAATAAGTAAAATTATATTTACTTTACAGTAACTTTAATAAAAGTTTTTAAGCAATTATATTGTATATTATAAAAGCCAAATAATTTTAAATGGATACAATATTAAAATTATTTTACAGTTATGTTAAAAAAAGCTAGTTGAGCAATTTGTATTTTTGGCGTTATAAATGCTTACAAGTATTATGAAATTAGCGCTATTATAGAGTAATATTAGGCTTTTTAGAAAAATGCTACCAATAGTTGCGAATTTTTTATAATAATGATATTATTAATAAGTAATATTTAATTATATATTGACAAGTAATATGCTCGGAAGGAGGTTTTATGGATATGAAAATTTCAAATAGGCTTTTTGAACTTAGACGTAAAATGGGCTTATCTCAAGAGGAATTATCTGAAAAACTTATGGTTTCGCGTCAAGCTGTGTCCAAGTGGGAAAGAGGCGAGGCCAGCCCCGATACCGACAACTTAATCGCGCTTGCTAAATTATATGGCATTTCAGTTGATGAACTGTTATTGTACGAACCAACTTCAAAAACTTATGCTACTGAAACGGCAAAAGAAGCTGACGTAATTTCGGATTCAAACGATGTTAGTGATAATGAAAAGAGTTGCGCTGACGATTCAAATGAAAATAAGCAAGATGATTTTTCGCGAAATAATAAATATAAATCTTATGTTTTTTCGTTTAGGCACGATAGAGATAAAACACATCAATATCACACTGATTGCAGTTATGCGCCTAATTCTAAAAATGAACCACAAGAATACGAGGGAGTAAAGACTAGCCCGCTTTTTAATGCTTTTCGCGCTTTCCCTTATCCAATTCTTTGCGTTATTTGCTATTTGCTAATTGGTTTTTTGGGCAATAATTGGCACCCGTCTTGGATTATATTTTTAACTATATTGCCATACTATATGATTATTGAAACTATCGCGTCAAATGGCAAAGTTTCTTTTCCGTTTTTTTCAATAGTACTTATCGCTTATCTAATTATGGGTTTTACGTGGGACTTGTGGCACCCCGGTTGGGTTGTGTTTTTAACAGTACCACTTTATCACTTGATAACATCGGCAATTAAAAATAAATTTACCAATATTGTTTCGTATCCTGCGTTATGTGCTATAATATATATTGTAATTGGGTTATCCATAAATTTATGGCATCCAACGTGGCTTATATTTTTGACTATTCCGTTGTATGAAAGCGTAGCTAACTCGGTACGTCGCGCGATAAAATATGGAAACGAAAAAAATAATGTTAAAATCGACTAAAATTTGTTTAAATATTAAATTTAAAAATATTTTTATTAAGGTGCAATTATGATGGTTAAAGAGGGAAATATTTGGTACTTTTTTTATATTTTTATAGCAGCAACTTTAACGGTTATTTTGTATTTTTTGCTTGAACATCGAAAGCCTAAAACTCAAAAAGTTGTTTTATTTTGCATACTTTTAGCAGGCTTTGCGTTGCATTTTTTAAAAATTTTGTTTGCTCCATATAAGGGTACGTTAAAAGGATACAGTGAAATTTGGTTTACAACAATTTGCGCGGTTAGTTTAGGTACTTTTCCTTTTCAATTTTTAAGCAAAAACCCGTCAGTTAAGGATTTTATGTTTTATATTGGCGTGCTTGGCGGATTGGGCGCATTTATTTGTCCAACAGAGGCATTAGGGCAAAATCCGTTTGCTATGCAATCGATAAGGTTTTATTTAAGCCATCTTATAATTTTTATTGTGCCACTTTTAATGGTTTTACTCAAACTTCATAAACTTAACTATCGAAATGTATGGAAAGTACCGTTTTTCATATCAGCATATTTGCTATTTATTGTGGCAAATCAGGCATTACAATCGGAAATGGGTATGGCCGTATTTAGGGGAGATAGCAGTTTTTTAGTTCCAAATTACAAAAATCCCACATTTGTTTGGGGAGCTACGCACGAGTGGGCTAAATTTTTAACTGTGTTTACACCTAAATTTATGACAACGGTGCCATTTGGTGAATTCGCTGGACAAGCTAAACTTTGGCCATTTTTTTATATGTTGCCGGGAGTGTTTATTTATGGAATTAGCGTTGCATTTTTAATTAGTTTGCCTTGGGAAGCGAAACACGTTTTTGAAGATTTACGCTCGCTTTTTTGCGGTCGTGGCCATTTTATGAAAAGAAATTCAAAAAGTTTAAAAAAAGATGCTGTTATAAAATCACAAGATTTGAAATAAAACATTTTATTAAATATCAATATAATTAAATCCGTGTGCATAAAACAGCATACGGATTTTTTTTAAACAAATTGTTTTAAATTTTGTGTTTATTTAATTGATTTAATTTAGATTATATGTAATAATATTTATATTAAACTTTTTTGGTGTGGCGTGAATAACAAAAGCAGAGCTGTTGAAATATTAAATGTACTTTCGACAATGTATCCTAATGCTGGGTGTGAGTTAAACTATTCAACTCCATTTGAGCTGTTGGTGGCGGTTATTTTATCGGCGCAGTGTACGGATAAGCGCGTAAATAAAGTTACGTCGACGCTATTTACCAAATATAGCACGCCGCAATCGTTTGCCGACATTCCTCAAGAAACTTTGGAAAATGAAATTTATACTTGTGGTTTCTATCGAAATAAAGCTAAAAATATAATAAATGCCAGTCGTGAGATTTTGCTTAACTTTAATGGCGAGGTCCCCGACACAGTGGAGCAGCTTTTAACGCTTTCGGGCGTTGGGCGAAAGACTGCAAACGTTGTTTATTCCGTGGCGTTTGGAGGCGAGGCTATCGCTGTTGATACGCACGTTTTTCGAGTAAGTCATCGTCTTGGACTTAGCGATGCAGCTACTCCTGATAAAACCGAGCTTCAGCTTAGGGAATGTATTCCGTCACAGCTTTGGTTTAGCGCGCATCATTTGATGATTTTCCACGGGAGATATACTTGCTCATCTCAAAGGCCGAAGTGTGAGGCCTGTTTACTAAAAAATTATTGTAAGATTAATAAAGGAGAAAGTTAATGAACAAAATTTTATCTAAACGTTTGTTGGCGGATAAGGTCAACGAGTATGTTATCGAAGCTCCTAATGTTGCTAAACACGCTAAACCGGGGCAATTTGTAATTTTGCGTGTTGATGCCGATGGCGAGCGTATTCCATTCACTATCTGTGGTATGGATAAGGAGAAGGGGACAATTACATTGCTTATTCAATCTGTTGGATACAGCACTATGAAATTGGCCGAGTTGAATGTTGGTGATTATATCCACGACTTTGCAGGCCCTCTTGGTAATGCTACCGACCTAGGAAGCTACAAAAAGGTTTTGTTGGTTGGCGGAGGTATCGGCGCGGCGGTTATTTATCCACAAGCCAAGTATCTTATGGATATTGGCAGGCCTGCTGATAGTATTGTTGGCGCGCGCAACAAGTCACTTATAATGTATGAAGACGAGTTTAAGGCCGATAGCGAACATTTTTATTTAGTTACCGATGACGGTAGCTATGGCAAAAAAGGTTTTGTAACAGATATGATTAAGGAACTTTTGGACAATGGCGAAAAATATGATTGTATTTTTGCAGTTGGTCCTATGGTTATGATGCGCGCTGTTTGCAATTTAACTAAAGAATATGGCGTACATACAATCGTTTCAATGAACTCGATTATGGTTGACGGCACAGGAATGTGCGGTGGTTGTCGTTTAACTGTTGATGGCAAAACAAAATACGCTTGCGTAGATGGCCCAGAATTTGACGGTCATTTGGTCGATTTTAATGAAGCAATTAGTCGCTCTAAGTTCTATAATGAACAAGAGAAAAAGCACGTTTGCAGATTGAGAGGTGAATAATTATGGCTATTAATAATACTAAACGTAATAAAATGAATGAGCAAGCTCCTGAAGTCCGCGCTAAAAACTTTAAAGAAGTTGCTTTAGGTTTTGATGACGATATGGCTCTTTGTGAGGCTGACAGATGTTTGGAATGTAAGGCTGCGCCTTGCAGAAAGGGTTGTCCAGTTGGGGTTAATATTCCTGCTTTTATAAACCGAATTAAAAATAAAGATTTAGATGGCGCGGTTGAAGTTTTAAAGGGTGACAATAATTTGCCAGCAGTATGTGGTCGAGTTTGTCCTCAGGAAGAACAGTGCGAAAAGTTTTGCGTTCGTAAGGAAAAACTTGGTGGTAGCGTTGCTATTGGTTCGCTTGAAAGATATGTGGCAGATTATTCAATTTTCCGCGCGCCCAAGCAGGCTCCGAAGTCGATTACTCCTAACGGAAAGAAAGCTGCCATCGTAGGAAGTGGCCCTGCTGGTTTGACTTGTGCGGCCGACCTCGCTTTGGCAGGTTTTAAAGTTACAGTTTATGAGGCTTTCCATAAAGCAGGCGGTGTTTTAGTTTATGGTATTCCTGAATTTAGGCTTCCGAAAGCGCTTGTTCAGGCTGAAATTGATAAATTGTCCGAATTAGGCGTTGACGTTCAGCTAAATACAATTATCGGCAAAACAATTATGCTTGATGAACTTATTGATGATTGCGATGCTGTATTTATCGGCACTGGCGCAGGCTTGCCTAGCTTTTTAAGAATTAACGGTGAAAATCTTAATGGCGTTTACAGCGCAAATGAGTATTTAACACGTGTAAATCTTATGAAAGCTTACGAACCCGACAGCATTACTCCTATTCAAATTGGTAAAAACGTTGTTGTTGTTGGCGCAGGTAACGTCGCTATGGATTCCGCTCGTACTGCATTACGTTTAGGCGCAGAAAACGTTTACTTAGTATATCGCAGAGGTCGCGATGAAATGCCTGCTCGTGCTGAGGAAATTCATCACGCAGAGGAAGAGGGCATTCAATTTAACTTGCTTACAAATCCTATTGAAATCTTGGGCGAAAATTCAAAAGTTACAGCCGTTAAGTGTATTAAAATGGAGTTGGGCGAACCCGATGCTTCGGGCCGTCGTCGTCCTGTGCCTATTGAGGGCAGTGAGTTTGAATTTGCGTGTGACCAAGTTATCGTAGCTGTTGGTACAAGTCCAAATCCGCTGTTGAAAAACAGTTGCAGCAGTCTTGAAACATCAAAATGGGGTACTATTGTTATTAATGAAGAAACTGGCGAAACATCTATTGAAGATGTCTATGCAGGCGGCGATGCAGTTACAGGCGCAGCAACGGTTATCCTTGCTATGGGCGCAGGTAAACTTGCGGCTAAATCAATTATTAATAAAATAAAATAGTTTTTTGATTGTAAAAGTTGTTTTCCAAAATGCCCCTTGCAAAATAGTTGCAAGGGGCATTTTAATTGGGAAAAGTAACATAATATTTTTGTTTTACATCTAAAAAAAATGCAAAAAGTTAAAAAATGTGGTATAATAACAAAAATTGACTTTGTTTTAAGTTTTAGATTGTATTAATATAGTTTTATTTAAAATTGATGTACATTGTTTAAAATTTAATTTCAAAGTATACTATTGAATATGCTTAATGGCAAACGGATTTTATAAAAGCTATTAGCAAGTGGAGATTATATGTTTTTTGACTATGCGCAAATTTTCGTGAAGGCAGGCGATGGCGGCGATGGAGTGGTTTCTTTTCATCGCGAAAAGTATATTATGGCAGGTGGCCCGGACGGTGGCGACGGCGGACGCGGTGGCGACATAATTTTTATTGCCGATGAAGGGTTAAATACTTTAGCTGAATTTAAATATAAAAGGCATTTCCGCGCTGAGGACGGTTTAAAAGGCGAGGCTAAAAATTGTTATGGAAAAAGTGGAAACAGTTTGACTGTACGCGTACCCGTTGGCACGGTCATTAAGGATGCAAAAAGTGGCACGGTTGTTGCGGATATGTCCATTGGTGGCGCGCAAAAAGTTTTGCTTAGGGGCGGAAACGGCGGACGTGGAAATGCGCGTTTTGCAACTCCAACCAGGAGGACCCCTTCATTTTCTCAACGTGGAGTAAAAACTGAAGAACACGAACTTATTTTAGAACTTAAGACAATAGCCGATATAGGTTTAGTAGGCTTTCCTAACGTTGGGAAAAGTACGTTATTGTCGGTATTAACTTCAGCCAAGCCTAAAATTGCAAACTATCACTTTACCACATTATCGCCAAACTTAGGTGTTGCAAAGATATATGACAGTACTATTGTTATTGCCGATATCCCGGGCTTAATTGAGGGCGCAAGCGATGGCGCAGGGTTAGGCCACGACTTTTTAAGGCATATTGAAAGGGTTAGAATTATTGTACATCTTGTGGATATTTCAGGTAGCGAAGGCCGCGACCCTTATGACGACTATATCAAAATAAATAAGGAACTTGAAAATTATAGCACTCGTTTATCTGGGTTAAAACAAATTGTTGTTGCCAATAAATGCGATATGATAACTGACGAAAACGTAGTTAAAGAGTTTGAAACGAAAGCTAAAGTTAAAGTTTTTGAAATTTCAGCGATAACACAAAAAGGTCTTAAGGAACTTTTAGAGGAAATGTATAAGCAACTTCAATCTTCGCCAGTGGCTGAACCTATTTATGTTGACAATAACTTTGCATTTGAAATATTTGATAATCAAAGCTATGAAATTGAACGTGAAGATGATGGCACGTTTGTTGTTTCGGGTGGATTTATTGATATGCTTGCTAAAAACGTAATCATATCCGACCCTGAAAGTTTTAGATATTTTCAAAAAATGTTAATTGACCGTGGCATTATTGATGCGTTACGCTTAAAGGGCGCGAAGGATGGCGACAGTATTGTTGTTGCGGATATCGAGTTTGAATTTGTAGAATAGAGAGGTTATTATGCTTACAACTAAAGAAAGAACATTGTTAAAGTCCTTTGCACAAAACATTGAAACAATTTTCCAAATTGGGAAAAACGGCTTAACTGATAATCTAATAAATGATTTGTCGGTGGCTCTTGACGCGCGCGAACTTATAAAACTTAGTGTTTTAAAAAACGCCGAATTTACAGCAAAAGATGTTATTGCTGAATTGGCAGGGTTGCTAAAAGCCGAGCCTGTACAAGCTATTGGCAATAAAATAATTTTGTATAGAAAATCAATGAAATCGGGTGTAGCGCACATAATGTAATTATAGTTTTTTGTCTTTTAGTTTAGGATAAACAACAGTCGCTACCGACATCAGTAGAGATATCGACGCTAAAATAATGTAGTAAAGTTTTAGTGGAGTTAAAAACGACATAACAGCTAAGATAGTTCCTGTAAAAATGAAATACTTTGTGTTGCCCGCCGAAAAGATAATATCCAAAATATTTTTGATGGATAATATTTTAAACGCGGGTTTATTTGTGTCTAAAAGCGGAGGAAGCATATTTTTTGTTTTAAGTATTTTATAAAGATTATTGGTTTTAATATATTCAAATTGAAGTGGCATACTTTCAGAAAGTAATAAACCATCGCGAGTAACGCCTTTACAAATAAAAACCACTTTCGAAACGCTGTTTTCAAGCGCAAGTCTAAAAGCCGACGCTATATCATCAAGTCCACAATCGGAAAATTT
This sequence comes from Clostridia bacterium, assembly GCA_036654095.1. Taxonomy (GTDB): domain Bacteria; phylum Bacillota; class Clostridia; order Christensenellales; family CAG-917; genus JAVVSR01. The sequence continues at coordinate 79,322 of JAVVSR010000005.1, read as the reverse complement.
AAAATAACTTACAATAATAGTGTCGCCATCAACAATTTTGTTGCTTTTTTCAACATATGTTAAGTTGTTTGCCGAGGCATACAGTGACAAAGCATAGCTTGCTCCAAACATACTTACCTGACGTGAAAACTTTTCGCGCGGATATTTTTGTTCACAGATTTTGTTTTTTCTTATTTTCATTATTACGCAAAACAACGCCAATAACGCAGACGATAATATAATCGACCATATAAATGAATTTAATAAGTAGCCGAACCAAATGAGTAATAGCATAAATATTGCAAATCGCATTGCAATATAGTCAATAACTTTGTTCATAATTGCCTCCATAAAAATTGTTGCCTAAAATTGATATAAAAATTCAAAACTTCTTGAAGTTTTTAATAAAAAAGTGTATAATATAATTATGATTACTACTGCAGTACTCGGGGGCGCATTCGACCCCGTACACATTGAGCATATCAAGATAGCGCGCGCCTGTGTGGAGGAGTTGGGTATCAATAGGCTTGTATTAGTGCCTACATCAAATCCGCCGCACAAGTTAAATTCGCGTGCGCCTTTTTTTGACCGCGTTAAGATGCTTAAAATAGCATTTTCGGATTTTCCCGTTGATGTAGTTATTAGTGAAATTGAAAACGCAACCGACGATGTAAGTTATACCGTTGACCTTTTGCCAAAACTTAAAAATGAATTTGGATATTTTTATTATATAATTGGTGGCGACAGTTTACTTGATTTTGATACGTGGTACAAACCTGAGCAAATTGTAAAAATGGCGCAGGTAGTTGTTTTTGACCGTGAAGGGTACGACGGGGTATCGTTTAAGATTAATGAACTTAATTTAAAATGGAACTGTGAAATTAGGCATATGAAATACTGTGGCGACGGCATTGCTAGTGATGAAATTCGCACACTGCTTGATTTGAAATTGCCAGTAAGTGGGTTATCAAAAGGCGTGTATGAGTATATTATTAAAAACAGTCTATATAATACATTTGATGATATCTATTACAAATTGCCATCATACCTATCAAAAGCTAGGCTAACGCACAGTTTAAATACAACGCGATGCGCCATTGACGTAAACAAAAGATGCCAATTAAAATTGCCGTATGAAAAAGTTTTTTTGTCAGCAATTTTGCACGATGTTGGGAAAAAGTATGACTATGACGATTTAAAATGTTTAGGATTTAATGTTCCGCTTAATGCAATTTCGACGCCAGTTCAGCATCAATATGTTGGAGCGGAACTTGCTTTAACAGAGTTTAATGTGCAAGATGTTGACGTTTTGTCGGCAATACGCTGCCATACGACAGGTAAACCTAATATGACAATACTTGAAAAACTTATATATATTGCCGATATTATTTCGTCCGAACGCACATTTCCCGAGGTAAATAACCTTAGATTGGCGGTTTATAAAAATTTTGAACAGGGCTTTAAACAGTGCCTTATGTATAGCTATGAATATCTTTTAACAAAAAAAACAAACATTTATCCACTTACAAAACAAGCAGTGGACTTTTATAAGGAGAATTTATGACACCGTATGAACTTAATACTCGTATCTGCGAAATTTTAGATAACAAAAAAGCAACCGAAATTACCGTTTTGAATGTAACTCATTTGACTGTCTTAGCAGATTATTTTACTATCGCCACAGCAAGAAGCTCGTCACAGGTTAAAGCTTTGGCTGAGGCCGTTATGGATAAGTTGTCTAAGCAAGAGAATGGATTTGAACCAACTAGGGTAGACGGGCTAAATGAAGGGCGTTGGGTCGTGCTTGATTACGGAACGTCTATTGTTCATATATTTAACGACGAAACTCGTATGATTTACTGCCTTGAAAAACTTTGGTCAGACGGCACTAATATCGAAAAATTTGAGGGAACAAAATAGCAGGTTTTATTTAATAAGCAATAAAAGCGTCCGCAAATATCGCGGACGCTTTTATATTTTACATAAATATATAAACAGTTTAAATTTTGATATTCGGCATATTAAATTGTAAATAATATAAAAACAGTTTGAATTTTGATATTCGGCATTTTAAATTGTAAATAATTTATAAAAAGTAAACCTTATTAAAGTGTATCTAATTTAGATAAATTATATATTTATTCGCAACAAAATGTTAAAGCTAAGCATTAAAATTTAAATTAAACTATTTTTTTGCTTTAATAACGCCATAGAAATGAACAATATTCATATCTTTCGGAATGTTTTTGCCGTGCTGTCCCAATAAATACCATTCGCGATGAACACCGTGGTCGGGCATATAAGCAACTAAAGTATTGTGTTGTTGCCAATTTTCCTTTGCGCAAGTAATTAATTTATCAAATAGTTTGGAATAATTATCGATGGCTCGAAGTGACGATTTTGACTGCGGTGACGAACGGTGCATACGGTCATCATATTCTTGCACATATACTGCAATAAAATCGTACTGGTCTTGTTTAATAAGTTCTATTGCCTTGTCAACAGTTTCGCTGTCATAGGGCAGCGAAAAATAATCCATATCTTTTCCTCTGAAAATCAAATCCATACTTTGCTCGGCAACCGATACTATGCAAGGTTTTTTTCCTGCGCGTATTAAAGCGTCAAAAAGTGTATCGATTTTAAGCACTGGCTTTTCATAATGACAAATGCCGTGCTCCTCTGGAGTTGCGCCTGTATAAATACTTGCAAAACATACCGGTGTTTTTGGCGGAACGACACTAAGCATTTTTACCTCAAGCGGAGCGTGTTTGCGTACAAGTTCAAATTTATTATAGTATTTTTCATAAATCCATTGTCCAATAGCGTCGGGATTAAATATTAAAACTCGGTCAAAAGCCGTGTTATCGATTTGAGATAAAAGCGCGCTTGTAAGCTCGGGCATATAACTGTTTGCAAATTTAGGAGGATTAATTGCCATACACTTGCATAAAGTACCCGAGATTTGTGTAATTGGATTTTTATTAAAAGTGTTTTCCATTAAAATAGTTCCTCCGATATTACGTTAAGCTCGGATTTTTCATCTTCGGTAAGGCTGTCAATCGTGCCTGCGCGTTGACGGTCAATAAAGTATCGAATGCGCTCGCTTTTTTTGGTTGTGATTTTAATTTTATAAGCCGATATAAATGCTAATATTAAAAATACAAATATTGATATTCCCAAAACAAGCCTCATTCCCGTGACAGCGCTTGCCGGTTGCAAAGCCTTTGTGCCAAGGTCGGAATTGTAACCTGTGTTTTGCAAAACAATACCAATTAAAAACACTGCCAAACCACTTGCAAATTTTTTAAAGAAAGTCATTGTGCCATTGTACGCTCCAGGATTTCGGTCATTTGACTTCAATTCAGCAACGTCAACGATGTCAGGGAAGGTCAGCCACGGAATAGACTGCACAAAGCCATAACCAATGCCCCCTATTGCCGAGCATAATAGCATAAGTTTTGGATTAACTCCGCTTGGGAAAAATGCCAACGCAACACCGCCAATTAAAAATACTGGAATACCTATCATAAAAATAACAGGTTTTGGAACTTTTTTATTTAACATTATCAAAACAAGTGGCATCATAACGCCAGCTGCTGCAAACATTACGATAAATACAAGCGTTGAAAGTTTGAAACCTAAAATACGAATGTCAGAACCACCTGAAATATTGTAAACAAATATCATAAGCAAATTCATTATTATTGCATTGCAAACAAAACTAAAAACGTACATTCCTAAAAGTCGCCTAAATGATTTTAGTTTAAATGTATTTGAAAAGTTTTTTAAGCTGAATTTTGCTTTTTGTTCAGGCAATGGCGAGCGTTCCTTAGTGAATAATCCGCTACAAAGTACGGGAATGGCAAAGAAAATACCAAATCCTATTGATATTGTAAAGCAAATGCCCGCGTCGGAAATTGTCCCCTCGCGGTGCATGCCGATTAAAATATCGGGTACTATATAGCATACTGCGCTCGCGACTGCCGCAATTATTAGCCTAGCCATATTCATATTGCTGCGTTCTTTAACATTTTCAGATATTTCGGACGAAAGCGATAGATACGGCACGTTAAATATAGTCGACACTGTTCCATACAAAAAGTAGACAATAATAGCATAAGCAGTTTTACCTTGTCCCCAGTTTTGAATAGGCAAAAACAACAGTACAAGCGCAATAATAATAAGTCCCGATGATGCAATTATATATGGTCGACGACGGCCAATTTTTGTGCGAGTATTGTCAGATATTGTGCCCATAAGAGGGTCAGTTATTGCATCCCAAAATCGGGCAAGCATCATAATTGTACCAGCTACGCCGGCTTCAATACCAATTATCTGCGTAAAAAAAATGAAGCAAAATGCGTCAAGCAACATAACCGCTCCACCACCATAAACTTCGCCAACTGTAAACGCAACCTTTTCGCCAAACTTAATTTTTGCACGTACAGGGGCAACTGTATTGTTGTTTTCTTCCATAGTTTCCTCACTAATTAGATTGTAATTATTTTCAAAACAAGCAAAACTAATAGCTGTAAAATTTTTTTTGCCTATACAACTTATACTTAAGTAGTAAAATATTGTGGAACTTTTGTCAATCAACTTAATTATAACAGCATTTACAAAAAAAACAAAATAAAATACGGCTTTAATAAATAATTACTAAATGAATTATAATCAAGTTTTTGCAAAACATAAGTATATGAAAACTTTGTTAATTTCAATTTTAATTCTATTTACTGGTTTTGGCGCGAACATTAGCGAAAAATCTAGTGCGCCGCGCGACAATTTGGTTGTGGAAGCTGTTTCTTATGAGATGGAAAACGCAGTACTCATTGCTGTATTGACAGAACCAATATTTTTGAGGAGTGAGAGAATTGCTTTAGAAAAAACAATATTGCTCAAAGCGCAACCTCATTTTCCTAATTTAAAAATCTATATTAGCTTGGACAGCGATATATTTTTTGAATTACAAAAAGCAAAAAAACTACAAAATAATGAAAATGCAAAGTTATTGTTGTCAAAAGTAATTGCGCGTAAAGATAAAGCGCGTTAAATTGGGTGTTCAAGTAAAAAATTATCGAAAATTTAAACAAATTGTTTAAAAATCTTTTTTATATATTGCATTTCTATTTTTGATATGGTATAATATATTTAAACTTCGGGGCAAGGTGCGAATCCTTACCGGTGGTATAGTCCACGAGCGCAAGCTGATTAGGTTAAATTCCTAAACCGACGGTCACAGTCCGGATGAAAGAAGTATTTTTTGCAATCCCCGTTAGCAATAACGGTTTTTTTTATGCAAAAATCAATACCCTTAAAGGTTTAATAACTTACAGAAGGTATTTATTATGGACAAATCTAAAACGAGAATTACGCTCAAAATTTCGGTTATGGCAATGCTTACTGGTTTAAGTTTAGTTTTAGTTGCGCTAATTAGCTTTCCAATTTTCCCAGCAGCTCCATTTTTAAAGTATGACCCCGCTGATATTCCTATTTTGATATGCACATTTATTTTTGGGCCTTGGGCAGGCCTGACTGTTACGTTTATTGTTTCAATGGTGCAATCGTTAATTTTAGGAGATTTTCCATATGGATTTTTAATGCACTTTATCGCGACAGGTACAATGGTTGTGATAGCTGGCCTTATTTATAGCCACAAAAAAACATTTAAAAACGCAGTAATTGGGTTAGGAATTGGCATAGTAAGTTGGGTTATAATGATGGTTATTGCCAATTTAACAATAACTCCATTTTATACTGGCGCGCCGCGCGAGGCAATATTAAAAATGGTGTTGCCAATTATAGTTCCATTTAATTTGATAAAAGCTATTACAAACTCGCTAATAACAGTACTTTTGTATAAACGCACGCACAAGTTATTTAATCACATTTTAAAATTAGATGACGGCGCGCAACCCTCGCAAAATGATACGTCAAGTGTAAATATTAATTGTAATTGTGATGAAAACATTGAAAAACTTGAGAAAGATGACGCGACTGAAAAATCTAACGAAACCAAATTATAATTTACATATTTTGATTACTTGCAAAAAAATGAAAAACAATATATACTTTTGATATGAAAATTATTTCCGAGTCGGCTTTACAAACAAAAAATATTGCTAAAAGTCTTGCCAATAAGCTTAAGGGTGGCGAAGTCGTTTTATTAAACGGCGATTTAGGTGCAGGCAAAACAACTTTTACAAAAGGCTTAGTTGATGGCCTTGGCAGTAAAATGACAGTAGTTAGCCCAACTTTTACGTTAATGCACGCTTATGAAGATGGTCGATTGCCAGTGTATCATTTTGATATGTATCGCATTTCATCTGAAGACGAATTATACGAATTGGGGCTTGATGAATATCTTTATGAAGGTGGCGTGTCTGTAATTGAATGGAATAAGTTTGTAAAATTGCCAAACAAGGTAATTACTGTAAATTTAACTAAAGGCTTAGGCGATGATGTTCGAGAGGTGGAAATATGCGGGCTTTAGCAATAGATACAACGCGTCAAATGCTGACGGTGGTTTTGGTTGATGGCGATAAACATTTTAAAAAAGTTATAAACGAGGGCAGCAAAAAGCATACTTCGTTGTTGCTTCTAGCGATTGAAACTTTGTTGACGGAAAATGGACTTTCGCTTAGCGATATGGACTACTTTGGCGCGGTAATTGGCGCTGGTTCTTTTACGGGAATAAGGATAGGTGTTGCAACGGTAAACGGTTTTGCTTACGCATTGAAAAAACCTTTAATTGAGGTTACGGCATTTGAGCTTATTGCATATAATAAAGGAGAATGTGTGTGTTTAATTGACGCATTACACGACAATTATTATGGCGCGATTGTCAAAGATAATGAAGTTTTATCAATGGATTTTTATGAAAATGGAGCTGTGCCAAAAGGGAACGTCGTGTGTCAAAATTTGACAGATGATTATGCAGATGAATTAAGCGCGGTTTTAATTAAAAAAATCAAAAGAGGGGAAACTAAACAAAAACTTTTACCAATTTATCTTAGGCGTTCGCAGGCGGAAAGAGAGGCTGAAGGTGTATGAAATCAACTTATTAAATGCTAGTCATATAGATAAAATGTTTGAAATTGAGCGTCTTTGTTTTAAAACACCTTGGTCTAAGGCTATGCTTGAAAATGAACTGAAAAACCCACTTGCGCACTACTTTTGCATAGAAAACGAGCGCGAATTAGTTGCATATATAGGGTTTTATAGAATACTTGACGAAGCGCATATAACTAATTTAGCCGTTTTACCAAGCGAACAAGGCAAAGGATTAGCAAAAAAACTTTTAAAGTACACTATTGATGTGGCGAAAGCGCAAGGCATAAAAGATATGACTCTAGAGGTTAATGAGCGCAATGAAAAAGCTATTAAACTATATGAAAGTTTTGGCTTTGAGTTAGCGGGTAAAAGGCCAAAGTACTACGAGGGGGTAGACGCTGCGTTAATTTATTGGCTTAGGTTTTAAGGGGGAGCATATACTGAATTATATTGAATTTGGAAACGGAAAAGATGTTGTTTTTTTACACGGCTGGGGGGCTGACCTCCGAGCCTTTTTATTTGTCGCTAGGGAATTAAATTGCAGGTCAGTACTGGTTGATTTTTATGGTTTTGGTAAAACACCTCACCCTGATTTCCCGCTGACAGTTGCCGATTATGCAAATGGCGTAATTGAAGTTTTAAATAAATGTAACATCAAAAAGGCTGTACTCGTTGGACATTCGTTTGGTGGTCGCGTCGCCATTGAAATTGCTTCAAAGTTTCCAAATTTAGTTGAAAAATTAGTTTTAATTGACAGCGCGGGTATCAAGCCTCGTCGCAAATTGAAATATTATTTTAAAATACTTTTACACAAAATTTTAAAGCGCTTTGGAAAAGGACAAAAGGGAAGCGCCGATTATTGTCAACTTTCAAATGTTATGAAAAAAACATTTATAAATGTTGTAAATTATAATCAAAAACCATTGTTAAAATTTATTTCTGCCGATACTGCTATTTTTTGGGGTACTCTCGATGAGGATACACCGCTTTATATGGCGCGAATTTTAAACAAAAAAATCAAATCAAGTCATCTATTTTTACTCACAAATGCTGGCCATTTTTCATATTTAGATAGTAGGGTTGAATTTTTAGCAATCTTAAAGGCTTTTTTAAGGGGGTAATATGCTGTCGAATGGCGATTTGGTTTTAATTTTTATGACAATAGCCCTTATTGTTTTTTTGTTAAAGTCTATACTATTAAAATTTCAGTCGGCAAATTATAAGCCTCACGCTTTATTTGTTGATTGTAAACTGTTTTTAAGTCAATATTACGTTTCTGCAATTATAAGCGCGGTTTTTTTTGCGCTGTCTTTCATTAGCATTTTACATAAATTCAAAGGAATTATTTTTTTAATTTCTTTACTGTTTTTTATATTACAAATACTTGCGCTTGTAAAACAGTCAAAAATTAAAATAAAAAAACAATTAGTATTTACTAATCGAATTATTCGGTTATATTTTCTTTGCATAGCGACGTCTTTAATTTTTATAATCCATATGGTGACAAAAATTAATTTAATTTCAAATGGAGTATACGGTATAAGTATAATTTTTTGTTTTCCGTTAATTTTACCAATTTTAACGTCTATTGTAAATATTTTTTTGTATCCGTTTGAAAAATTAAACAATATTAAGTATATAAATCAAGCTAAGTCAGTGTTTTTACGACGTCCCGACTTAATAAAAATAGGAATTACAGGAAGTTTTGGAAAAACATCTGTTAAAAATATTTTGTATAAGATGTTGTCGATAAAGTACAGGGTTATTGCGACGGAAGGAAACTACAATACACCATTGGGCATTGCGCGAACTATCTCAAAAATGGACGAATATACTGAAGTTTTTATTGCGGAAATGGGCGCGCGTCATATTGGTGATATTAAAAAACTCGTGGACATTGTAAAGCCGTGTTATGGCATCTTAACGGGTGTAACCACGCAACATCTTGAAACTTTTAAATCACTTGACAAAATTTATCACGAAAAGTTTTCACTGCTTAACCATTTGCCCGATTGCGGACTTGGCGTCGCTAACTCAACGGGATATGATGTTTTGCTTGCGCCAAAACTTTCGGACAACGTGAGCGTTATTGGCGGCGAAAACAGCGAAGCTTACGCTAAAAATATTATTACTTCATCAAATGGTGTCAGCTTTACCTTGGTTTTGTGCGGAAACGAATATCATACATACACTAAGCTTTTAGGGGAACATAATATACAAAATATTGTGTCGGCCTCCTATCTTGCTTATAAACTTAAAGTACCTGCGCAAAATATAATTTCCGTAATTGAGGATTTGCAACCAATACCTCATAGGCTTCAGATAGTTAGAAACTGCGGGCTTACAATTATTGACGACACTTACAACGCTAATCCAGTTGGCGTGGTTGAAGCATTGAAAGTATTGAATAGGTTTGAAGGAAGAAAAGTCGTCATAACGCCCGGAATGGTTGAGCTTGGCGCGCTGGAATATGACGAAAATTATAAATTAGGTATAAAACTTGCTGAAGTTGCAAATTTGGTTATTTTGCTTGGGCGCGAGCGTATAATGCCGATACAAAAAGGGTTGGCGGATAATTTATATGACAGCGCAAACGTGCGCGTATTTCGCAATTTGTTTGAGGCGGAAACACAATTTTCTAAGCTGTTAAAAGACGGCGATGTTGTTTTATTTTTAAATGACTTGCCCGACAGCTACAATGAGTGAGGGGTTATGAAAAAAAAGATTGCTGTATTTTTTGGGGGACGTTCGTGCGAACACGATATATCAATCATAACGGCAGTGCAATCAATGTCGCAGTTGTCGGTTGAAAAATATGATATATATCCAATTTATATGAAAGACGGAGCGTACTACACTTCTCAAGATATGTTGGATATTGATTTTTTTCAAAATTTTGAGGCGCATAAGTGTGTTAGGTTGTACTTGCTTGATGGTGTGTTTTATAGCAAAGTTAAAAACTTTTTGATGCGAAAATTTAAACCCGAAGTTGCGCTAGTTTGCTGTCACGGCGGAGAAGGCGAGAACGGAGCGTTACAGGGCGTGCTTGAAAGTAATTGCGTTCCATATACTTCTGCTGGAATAATGTCGTCAGCTGTCGGTATGGATAAAATAGTATCTAAAGAATTGTTTCAAGGACTGTTGCTGAATACCGTTGAAGAAATTAGTGTTAATCGCGCGGACTTTAAGTATAACAGAGATAAGCTTATGTTGCATATAGAAACATTTTTAGATTATCCTATTATAGTTAAGCCTGCGTCGCTAGGGAGTAGCATAGGTATTCAGCGCGCTAACTCGAGAGAGGAACTTGTAAATGCTATTGAAGTTGCTTGCGCGTTTGACAGCCGAGTAATTGCCGAAAGAGCATTGACGAATTATATTGAATTAAACTGCGCGGTAGTATCTGATGGAAAACAAATAATAGTTAGCGAAGTGGAGCGTCCAATCAGTTGGAGCGACTATTTATCTTTTGAAGACAAGTATATGAATGGCTGCGGCAAGGGAATGAGCGAATGTAAACGTCAGTTGCCTGCGGAAATCCCCCAAGAGTTATATGAGAATGTTCAAGCGATGTCGGCGCGGGTCTACTCGGAAATGTGTTTGTCGGGGGTTGTTCGCATTGACTATCTATTGTCAGAAAATGATAAATTATATATTAATGAAGTCAATACTATTCCCGGTTCGCTTGCGTTCTATCTGTTTGAGCCTAAGGGGATTAGCTATACCGCGTTGTTAGATATGATTATCGATGGCGCGCTATACAAGGAGTGTGTACGAAAACATAACAAGCTCGCGTTTGATAGTGGAGTACTTAAAAATTTTTCAGGCGAAAAGAGCAATCGCTTGCAAAAGTAGATGTTATAGGCTATAATAAATCCAATTTAAGTGAGGTTTATTATGGATAAAATTAAAATGGAAAACCCAATCGTCGAAATGGACGGCGACGAGATGACAAGAATTTTATGGAAAGATATTAAAGATATACTACTTTTTCCATATGTTGAGTTAAATACTAAATATTTTGACCTTGGCTTGTCGGAGCGCGACAGGACTAATGACGAAGTTACCGTGGCGGCGGCTAACGCTTGTAAGGAATACGGTGTTGGCGTAAAGTGCGCCACAATCACTCCAAATGCCGCAAGGGTTGAGGAATATAAGTTAAAACAAATGTGGAAAAGCCCAAATGGCACAATACGCGCCATACTTGATGGAACGGTTTTTCGCGCGCCAATATTAGTTTCAGGCATTAAACCGCTTGTTTCGGGGTGGGAACAGCCTATAATTATTGCGCGTCACGCTTACGGCGATATTTACCGCGATGTTGAAGCATATGCGACTAAGGGAGCTAAGGCTGAGCTTGTTGTTACTTCCGCCGACGGGACTGAAAAGAAAATTGAAATTTTTGACTATAAAAAAAGCGCGGGCGTATGTCTTGGTATGCACAACACCGATGAAAGCATAAAAAGTTTTGCGCGCAGTTGCTTTAATTATGCCTTGGATAAAAAAATGGATTTATGGTTTGCGACAAAAGATACAATTAGCAAAACATATGACCACCGTTTTAAGGATATCTTTCAAGAAATTTTTGACGCGGATTACGCAAATAAATTTATGCAATCGAAAATAGAATATTTTTATACTTTAATTGACGATGCCGTCGCTCGTATTATGCGAAGTAATGGCGGTATGATTTGGGCGTGCAAAAACTATGACGGTGATGTTATGAGTGATATGGTTGCAACAGCTTTTGGAAGCCTTGCAATGATGACAAGCGTTTTGGTTTCACCCGATGGAGTTTTTGAATACGAGGCGGCGCATGGTACCGTCACTAAGCACTATTACAAGCATTTAAATGGTGAGAAAACTAGCACAAACAGCGTCGCTACTATCTTTGCTTGGACAGGCGCATTAAAAAAACGCGCGCAATTAGATGGTTTGTCTGATTTGGAAGCTTTTGCAAATAAACTAGAGGCTGCAACTTTAAGTACAATAGAAAGTGGCTTTATGACTAAAGACCTTGCGGTGTTGTTTAATAAAGATGGCGTCAGCGCGGTTACTCTTAATAGTCGTGACTTTTTAACTAAGATTTCCGAAAATTTATAATCAACTGTAAGATAATTAAAAAATTGGTTGTCAGTAATTTGTTAAAATATATACATAATAATTAAATACTATTGCATTTTTGTAAAAAATATAGTAAAATTAAAGCTATAAAACAATAGGAGGCACTATTATGCGCTTGGTTGTTAAAGAAAAATTTTTAAGTATTTCGGGTAAATATTATATTAAAGATAGGGAAGGGAACGATGTCTTTTTAGTTAAAGGAGCATTTTCCATTCCAAAAAAATATCGTATTTATGATATGGCAGGTCGGGAAATTGTTATGATAAAAAATACGCTTTTTGTTCCTAAATTAATTGCGCACATTAAGTTTTATGAAAATAATAAGTTGATTTTAATTGCAAAACGCAAATTTAGTATTAAGGCAAAATATGATATAAACGGTTCTGCGGGCAATTATTCAATCAACGGCAATATTTTTGACCACGATTTTGAAATAAAACAAGGCGAAACGGTTATAGCTAGTATTTTCAAAAAAATGACAATTTATCGCGACAGTTATATGTTGGATATTGAAGATGAGTCGAAGTTGCCAATTATTTTGGGATTATCGGTTATGTTGGATTATGTACATCACCGCCATAATGATGACAATTATTAATAGAACATAACAATTTAAACGTATAGTGTATAGATGCCATTGATAGGCAATTTAAACGTTATAGTGTATTGATAGCCATTGATAAGCAGTAGTGTACAAAATTTAATTTTAAATGCAACAAAAAACCCGCCATTAGTTTAAATGACGGGTTTTGCTTATATCAAAGTTTTTATTTAAAGAAAGAGTTTAGAGCATTTGTTGCCTCCGCGCTGCCTGCGTGTGAAGCGGTTGTTAAAAGTTTCAAAGCGGTGTTGCGATTTGATTGAACACCATATCCATTCATATAGCAAATAGCTAGATTATATTGGGCAAGTGGCAAGTTTTGTTTGGCGGCTTCAGAATACCAATAGAAAGCCGAAGCATAATCTTGTTTTTCACCATTGCCATACATAAAGCAGTTGCCAATATTGTTTTGTGCCATAGCGTCGCCTTGTTTAGCGGCGAGGGCATACCAATAAAGCGCTATCGAATAATTTTTGTCAACGCCGTATCCGTTTTCATACATAACGCCCAAATTGTATTGCGCGAGTGTATAACCGCGTTCGGCGGATTTTTTTAACAATTTAAAAGCGTTTTTATAGTTTTGGGGAATACCTAAACCCGACAAAAAGCAAACACCTAAATTTGCAAATGCGCCCGTATGACCTTGAACGGCCGCTTTAATAAACCAATCAATACCTTTCAAATAACTTTGGGGAACACCATAGCCCGAAACATAACAAGTACCAACCTTGTTTTGTGCATCAGGATTGCCTTTTTCAGCCAAAGCCCACATATCATCGGCATCACTGTTAGCGTAAACGGGTTGCGGATTATACTGGATATCTTTTTCAACCGAATTCATAACATCATTAAAGCCGTTGTTAGGAACTTGGTTAAGATAATTGGGAGAAGAATTGTTGATAGGGTTTGAATTGTTGTCAAAATTTATGCGCTCAAGTTCCATAAAAAACCTTCCTATTTAAAGATATACTATATTCTAACATTATACTACTTAGTTTGTCAATTTTATTATACTTAAATTTAAGATTATTTGATTTTTGTTAGCAAAAGACTATGAATTATACAATTTTATCAAGTTTTTAGCAGAAGAAATTGTTTTTTCTTTAAGAGAGAGGGGTTCGACCACCATAATTTCGCTGCCAAATGATAGAAGTCGTGAAATAAGCGTATCATTTGATTTGACTGTGGCAGAAGCTGAATATGGCCAATCAAGATTTTCATTTTTTGAAATGCACTCTATCCCCAACCATTCTTCAATGTCATATCGCACGGAGTTCTTAAGCAATAAAAGTAAATTTATGCTTTTATATTCGTTGTTGTTTTCTAAATTCCACGGTGTAAAAGAGGCGCGCTCGCGACGAATAAATGGTTTTTCGGGCATAACTAAAAGTTTTTCAATTCGTGAAATTTTAAACATTCTAAAACCATTGCGCAGATGGCAATATGCGTACACGTACCATACTAAATTTTTAAGTACAAATGCGTGCGGTTCAATTTCACGCAGGGATATTTCGCCACCGCGGTCGTGATATACTATCGACACCATTTGAGTTAGGTCAATGGCTTTTTTTAATGGCTCTACCTTGTTTCGATATAGGGTTTCGTCGCCAATTAAATCACCGTCAACATAAAGTTTGTCGCTACTCATAACAATGTTATCTGCCTTGGTAAAGGTATTTAAAGCAAGAAGTTTTGTTTTAATGTTTTCGGCATTTGAGTTTGTGGTTGCGCTAGATAATAGCGTCAATGCTGAAAAGATATCCGATTGTTCGTCAATGGTGAGGTATCCGGCTGGCAAACGATAGTTATCGGCAATTTGAATTCCGCCATTTCTGCCTCGAGTAGCAAACACCGCGATGTGGTTTGCCGACAAAATATCTATATAGCGATAGACTGTACGGATTGATATTTCAAATTTTTCGGAAAGATAGCGCGCCGAAACTTTACGCTTTGACAATAATTCAATTAAAATACCAAAACATACATCAACCATATTGCTCCTTTTATAAGCTTTTAATAACAGTCAATCAAATTTTAGAGTATTTCTTATGGATAGTCAATACATTTTACAAGCCTATTAAAAAAGGTTATAATAATTTTATGAAAATAACACTTGTTTGTCTTAATAGCAAATTTACGCACACGTCGCTAGGTATTTGGTATATAAAACAATATTGCCAATCATCAAAGGTTGATTTTTCAATGCTTGATACCTTTGTAAATCGAAGCACGGAAGAAATAGTTGCGGATATTTTAAAAACAAATCCAGATATTGTTGGATTTTCGACCTATATTTTTAACGTTGAAAAAACTGTCGAAGTCGCAACTGAAATTAAAGCGCGTGGCATACGCACGGTTTTTGGAGGTCCAGAGGCGACATTTAATACAAAAATACACGACCTAGCCGACCAAATTATTTTAGGCGAGGGTGAGCGCGCGTGGGAAAGCATTATAAATGGAAACAACAGCCATATAATTGCAGGGGAAGAAACTCAAAATATTGCGTATCCATATACAGATGAATTTTTTGAAAATGCCAAAAATCGTATGGTTTATTTTGAAGCGTCGCGAGGCTGTCCGTTTTCGTGCAGTTACTGTATGAGCGCGGGGACAAAACTTCGTCAATTTCCGTTTGAAGAAGTTACTCGCGAGTTACTGAAGTTTAAAAACAAAGATATTCGTTTAATTAAATTTGTAGACCGCACCTTTAATGCAAATAAAAGGTATGCGGAAAGGCTTTTAAATTGGATAAATGAAAACTTTTCAAATGATAAAATAAGATTTCATTTTGAAGTTGCTCCTGAACTTTTTGACGAGGGATTATTAAATGCGATAAAAAATGCCAAGAAAGGATTGTTTCAATTTGAAATAGGTTATCAAAGCTATTCAAAAAAAGCGCTTGAAGCCGTAAATCGTTTTGAAAATTTAGAAATATCTGCAAGTAATATTAAAAAGTTAGTTAGTTTTAATAATAGTCATATTCATACCGACTTAATTGTTGGCCTTCCATATGAAGATATGTTATCGTTTAAGCAGAGTTTCAATGAATTATATTCATTAGGTGGCCACCAAATACAGGTTGGATTTTTAAAGGTTTTAAAGGGCAGCAAACTTGAAAATGAGCTTGCAGATGGATATGTTGTAAACGAAACACCACCTTATGAAGTCACGGAAACTCCTTGGTTGACAAAAAATGATATAATATCATTAAAGCGCCTAGAAGTGGCAGTTGACAGCGTTTTTAACAGTCAAAGGTTTAATAGTATTATATATTATGGCTTAAAATATAGTAGTCCGTTTGATTTTTATAGCGAATTGAGTGGTTATGTTACCGATTTTTGTCAGCTATTTGTGCTTTATGACGAGGTGAAAAAATTTATGCTAAGTAAAGGCTTTGATAATGAAACTATATGCAATATTTTAAAGTTTGATTACCTTGCTAGCAATTTAAACAAATTGCTTCCGCCTGCGGTTGAACATTGCTTTAATAAAGATTTTAAAAAGAAAATTAAAAATATAAAATCCGATTATCCCGATTATAGATTTTATGAATTTTCAGTCAATCCCGTGACGTATCAAAAAAAACCTTGTATCATAGCATTTTCATCTGCATTTGCCGATGAAATTACTAAGCGTTTTGAATATAAAATATTTGATATTTAATTAGTATATTATCTATTTATACTAAGTTTATATATTAATCGCTGTGCGTTTAAATAATTTGTGACAAATGCCTTGCTTTTTGTTTGACACTTTCGACAAAAAAAAATATAATAAGCGTATCAATTTGGTATGGAGGTCACTATGCCTAAAGTAGCTATCATTATGGGAAGTAAAAACGATTTTGATGTTGTTAAGCCAGCTTTGGATATTTTAAAAAAGTTTGAAATTGAACCAATAGTTAGGGTTATTTCCGCTCACCGCACTCCGTCTATTGCCGCCACATTTGCCTCGGAAGCAATGGATTTAGGCATTGAAGTGATTATCGCTGCGGCAGGTAAGGCCGCTCATCTTGCAGGCGTACTCGCGGCTAGCACTCCGTTGCCCGTTATCGGTATTCCAATTAAAAGTTCAACTTTGGACGGTCTTGACAGCTTGTTGTCAACAGTACAAATGCCTAGCGGTGTTCCGGTGGCTTGTGTTGCGATAAACGGCGCAGAAAATGCAGGTTTATTGGCTGTTCAAATTTTATCGCTTAAGTATCCTAAGTTTATGAAGAAACTTGTTTGCTTCAAGGCTGAGATTGCGGATAAAGTTGTTGCCGACGACGAAAAATTACAAAACGAACTAAAGTAGTTTTAATGGCAGAATTTTTCTGCCATTAATTATTTTTACCATAATTAGAAAAATAAATTTATGCCTGCTTTTACTTATGCTAATTTCGTTGTTTTGCAAAACTTAAAATGAGGGCAAATAGAGAGGTTAATATGGACTATAAAGATGCTGGTGTTGACATTGAAGCTGGTTATAAAGCGGTAAGTTTGATGAAGCAATACGTGAAGTCTACTTACAACAATAGCGTATTGGGCGATATTGGTAGCTTTGGCGGTTGTTACGCGCTTGACGATAAGCCTGATGGCGACGTTTTGGTTGCAGGCACCGATGGCGTTGGAACTAAGCTTAAATATGCGTTTATAATGGATAAGCACGATACGATAGGTATTGATGCCGTTGCAATGTGCGTAAACGATATTGTTGCTTTGGGCGCAAAGCCATTGATTTTTTTGGATTATATTGCGATTTCAAAACTAGTACCCGAGAAGGTTGCTGAAATAGTTAAGGGTGTTGCGGATGGATGTAGGCAAGGTGTATCGGCGCTAATTGGTGGGGAAACGGCAGAGATGCCCGGTTTTTACGCTAAAGACGAATATGATATAGCAGGCTTTGCCGTAGGCATAGTTAAAAAAGATAAAATTATTGACGGTTCAAAAATAAAAGCAGGCGACGCGCTTATTGGGCTTGCTTCAAGTGGCATTCACAGCAACGGATTTTCATTGGTACGGAAAATTTTTGGCGAAGATAAAAAGGTTTTGACATCTTATAACGAGGAGTTGGGCGGTGTTTTAGGAGAAGTACTGCTTACGCCGACTCGTATATATGTTAAGTCGCTAATGAAACTTGTTGAAACATTTGAAATTAAGGGTATGGCGCACATTACTGGCGGTGGCTTTATTGAAAACATTCCAAGGATGTTTACAAAAGGTTTAACGGCAAAGATTGACCGCAATAGTTATGAAGTGCCACCTGTGTTTAAACTTATGCAAAAAATGTCGGGCATTTCAGATAGAAAAATTTATAATACCTTTAATATGGGTATCGGTATGGTGTTGGCTGTGGATAAATCTATTGCGAGCGCTGTTATTTCAGAAGCTAACGCGCTTGGCGAAAACGCTTGCCTATTGGGCGAAGTCGTTTTAGGCGACGAGGTCATTTTATAATGAAAAGGTTGGCTGTTTTTGTTTCGGGAAGCGGAAGCGATTTGCAGTCTGTTATTGATGCGATTGAAACTGGTTTTATCGAAAACGCGAAAATAGAGTTGGTTGTTTCAAGCAAATACAATGTGTTTGCGTTGGAGCGAGCGTCTAGACATAATATTTTGTCAAAAGTGTTTTCAAAGTCAGATTTTAAATCAAGCGAAGAGTTGTTTTCATCGCTTGAATGCGCTTTAAATGAACTTAAGATTGATTACATTGTGCTTGCGGGATATTTATCGATTATTCCTGAAAGTTTTGTAAAGGCTTTTGAAAATCGTATCATCAATATTCATCCCTCGCTTATCCCTAAATTTTGTGGTGATGGTTTTTATGGTATGCGCGTTCACTCGGCTGTTATTGAAGCTAAAGAAACTGAAAGCGGAGCTACTGTTCATTTCGTTGACGGCGGTACGGATACTGGTAAAATAATCTTGCAAGAGAAAGTTGCGGTTTTACCAAATGATACTGCTGAAACCTTGCAGTTGCGTGTTTTAGAACTTGAACATAAACTGTTGCCCAAAGCGGTTAAATTGCTTGTAGATGGCAAAATTAAGTAATGTGATGTGGATTTTAAATAATATAAATTAAAATTACGAGGTATAGATAAATGGTTAAACGAGCATTAATTAGTGTTTCAGATAAAACTGGTGTTGTGGAATTGGCGCAAAGGCTTGAGGCGTTAGGCTATGAGATTATTTCAACAGGCGGTACATATAAGGCGCTTGAAAAAGCAGGTATAAAGGTTATCGCGGTTGATACTATTACAGGCTTTCCCGAATGTTTGGATGGCCGAGTAAAAACCTTGCATCCGTCTGTCCACGCAGGCATACTTGCAATGCGCAGTAATCCTAATCATATGGCTCAACTTGAAAAACTTAATATAAATACCATAGATATCGTTGTTGTAAACTTATATCCGTTCAAGGCGACAATTATGAAAGAGGGCATTGAACTTCAAACGGCGATTGAAAATATTGACATAGGCGGGCCTACAATGCTTAGAAGCGCGGCAAAAAATTATCAAGACGTGTGCGTGCTTGTAGACGCTAACGACTATGGAAAAGTTTTGGACGAGCTTGAGAATGGCGGCGTCAGTTTGGAAACAAAGTTCTATTTAATGTATAAAGTTTTTCAACACACAGCAGTGTATGATACGCTGATTTCAACTTATATGCGCAATAAACTTGGCATAAAATTTCCTGAACAAATTACTTTTGCCTATGAAAAGGCGCAAGACTTAAGATACGGTGAGAATCCACATCAAGATGGAGTTTTTTATAAGGAATGTTTGCCTGTAAAAGGTAGCCTTGCCTTTGCCGAACAACTTCACGGAAAAGAACTTTCGTACAACAATATTAATGATACTAATGGCGCGCTTGATTTACTTCGTGAGTTTGATGAGCCTACTGTCGTGGCTGTAAAACACGCAAATCCTTGTGGTGTCGGCACTTCTGAAAATATATCTGATGCATATAAACTTGCTTATGATGCTGACCCTGTTTCGATTTTTGGAGGAATATTAGCAATTAATAGGACGGTCGATTTAGCCACGGCAAATGAAATATCGAAAATTTTTATTGAAGTTGTCGTCGCCCCTGACTTTGACGCCGATGCGCTTGCTGTTTTAAGTAAAAAACAAAATATAAGGCTTTTAAAACTACCGACAATTAACTCGCCGTTGCCTGAAAATGGATTTGAAATGAAAAAAGTCGTTGGCGGACTTTTGATGCAAGATTTCAACCGCGACTTATATGATAATGTTACTGTTGTTTCAAAGCGCGCCCCGACCGAAAAAGAACTTAATGATATGCGCTTTGCAATGAAAGTTGTTAAACATACAAAAAGTAATGCTATTGTAATTGCTAAGGACAACTCAACTGTTGGCATTGGCTCAGGACAGACAAATCGTATTTGGGCTACAAATCAAGCTATCGAACACGGTGGCGCGCGTGTTGTCGGTTCTGTTATGGCATCAGATGCGTTTTTCCCGTTTGATGATTGCGTTGAGGCTGCCGCTAAAGCTGGCGTTACGGCGATTGTTCACCCCGGCGGAAGCAAGCAAGACGAATTATCGTTTAAAAAAGCGGACGAGTATGGTATTGCAATGATTATTACGGGTAAACGCCATTTTAAACACTAAAGGTTTGCTTAGTTAAAAAATCATTATGAGTATTTAAGATAATTTTGTGTGGCTGAAATATGGCTTTATAGAAGGTTTCTTTTATTGAATGCGCGCATAAAGTGTTTGCTTAAATAATCTACGTAATATGGATTAGCTAGTTTTAATTGAATTTTATTTTAATATTAATCGAAATTTAATTTTAGCAGTGTTTATATTAAATAGTTTAGTAGTGTTTATATTAAAATAGTTCAGTAGTGATTATATTAAATAGTTTAGAAGTGTTTGTATTAAATATAGTTTAGCAGTGTTTATATTAAAATAGTTCAGTAGTGTTTGTATTAAATAGTTCAGTAGTGTTTGTATTAAATAGTTCAGTAGTGTTTGTATTAAATAGT
>JAVVSR010000005.1:11764-58474 GCA_036654095.1 Clostridia bacterium | reverse complement strand
TCAGCAGTGTTTGTATTAAATAGTTCAGTAGTGATTATATTAAATAGTTCAGCAGTGTTTGTATTAAATATAGTTTAACAGTGTTTGTATTAAATATAGTTCAGTTGTTGCAAATAGAGAGGGCATATGAAAGTACTTATAATAGGTGGCGGTGGACGCGAACACGCTATCGCCGTACAACTTAAAAAAAGTAATAAAGTTACCAAACTTTATTGTTTGCCGGGGAACGCAGGTATTTCTGAAATAGCAGAGTGCGCTCCTATTTCCGTGATGGATTTTGACGGTATTTATGCGTTTATATTGCAAAACGGCGGTATGGATATGGTGGTTGTTGCGCCTGATGACCCGTTGGCAGGCGGTTTGGTTGATTATTTAACTAAAAAAGGCGTGCGAGCATTCGGGCCAAATGCTCGGGCTGCAAATCTTGAGGCAAGCAAGTCTTTTGCTAAAAATTTAATGAAAAAGTATGGCATACCAACAGCGAGTTATGAAACGTTTGATAACTTTGATAGCGCGGTGGCATATGTTAAAAATAAAAAACATCCTATTGTTTTGAAAGCCGACGGATTGGCTTTGGGCAAGGGAGTTATTATATCTGAAAGCGTTGAACAGTCGATTGAAACTTTAAGCGATATGATGCAAAACCATATGTTTGGCGCAGCAGGCGCAAGTGTTGTAATTGAGGAGTTTATGACAGGAAAAGAAGTTTCTGTTTTGGCTTTCACCGATGGAAAAACAATTAAGCCAATGGTGTCAAGTCAAGACCATAAACGCGCTTACGACAACGACAAGGGCTTAAATACGGGCGGTATGGGTACATTTTCGCCAAGTAAAGCATTTACGCCCGAAATTTGCGCAGAGTTTGAAAAAAATATTATGTATCCTACACTGAAAGCATTGCAAAACGAAGGGATTGAGTTTAAAGGCGTTATTTATTTTGGAATTATGCTAACGCCAAGCGGGGTAAAGGTTGTCGAATATAACGCTCGCTTTGGTGACCCTGAAACTCAAGTTGTGTTGCCGAGGCTTAAAACTGATATTTACGATATTTTTAATGCAGTGATTGATAAAACATTGGATAAAATCAATATTGAATGGTACGATAATTGCGCAGTTTGCGTAATAATTGCAAGCGGAGGATATCCGATTAAATATGAAAAAGGGCTTGAAATCAAAATAGGCAACATTGAAAATGTTACGTTATATCATGCAGGCACAAAAATTGTAGACGGCAAGTTATTGTCGTCGGGGGGACGTGTAATTGGCGTCACGGCTGTTGCTGATAGCATTGATAACGCGCGTAAAATTGCATACAAGGCCGTAGATAATATTGATTTTAATGGCAAACAATTTAGAACGGACATAGGTATTAAGCTTTAATAAACTACAAAAAAACTTTGATTTTTTGAGGAAACTATGATAAAAAGGCTATTTGTTGAAAAAAAAGACGGCTATAATGTATCGGCCAGAAAACTAGCTCAGGATATTAAAAATGTTCTTAACTTAACCCCCTCGACTGTGCGCGAGCTGTTGCGCTATGATATTGAGGGATTGTCAAATGAGGATTTTGAGGTTGCAAAGAAAACAATTTTTAGCGAGCCTACTATTGATAATGTTTATGAAAATGTTTTCGATTGCGGTGATGCAGATGTTTTTGTTGTTGAGTATTTGCCTGGACAATATGACCAACGTGCCGATAGCGCAATTCAATGCGTTCAACTTTTAACGCTAAAACCACGTGTTCTTGTTAAGTGCGCAAAAGTGTTTGCGCTTCAAGGTGTTAATAAAACCGAGCTTGATAAAATTAAAAAGTTTTTAATCAATCCCGTTGAAAGCAGAGAAGGTAGCTTTGATATTCCATTAACGTTGGCTTCCGAGGTCGAAACAGGCGGAAAAGTTGAAACTGTTAAAGGTTTTATTGATTTTGACGATACGGCTATTGCAAAATATCACGCGTCAATGGCTTTTGCAATGAGCATTCCCGATTTGAAGTTTGTTAGAGAGTACTTTAAAAACGAAAAACGTGACCCTACTATTACCGAGTTAAAGGTTATCGATACGTATTGGTCTGACCACTGCCGTCATACCACTTTTTTGACAGAACTTACTGATGTTAAAATTGAAAGCAAAAATCCTCATATTGAAAACGCTTATAAGATGTACGGTAAATTGTTTGACGAGCTTTATGCAAGTCGTCCAGATAAGTATAAATGCTTAATGGACATTGCGACAATAGCCGTTAAAAAACTAAAAAAAGAGGGCAAACTTGACTTTTTAGATGTTTCAGACGAAATAAATGCTTGTTCGGTGAATGTTACTGTTGACAACAACGGCACTCCTGAAGAATGGCTTATTATGTATAAAAACGAAACACACAATCACCCCACGGAAATCGAACCGTTTGGTGGCGCGGCTACGTGTCTAGGCGGCGCTATCCGTGACCCGCTTAGTGGAAGAAGCTACGTTTATCAAGCTATGAGGGTAACGGGTTCGGCTGACCCTCGTGAATCGCTTGAAAATACACTTGAAGGAAAGTTGCCACAACGAGTTATCACAACTACCGCGGCCGCAGGTTTTTCGTCATATGGCAATCAAATCGGCCTTGCCACAGGTATCGTTTCGGAAATGTACCACGAGAACTTTAAGGCAAAACGTCTTGAAACGGGCTACGTCATTGGTGGCGCGCCTAAAGAAAACATTGTTAGAGAATGTCCAGAATGTGGCGATATAGTCATTTTATTGGGCGGAGATACAGGACGTGATGGTTGCGGCGGAGCGACAGGAAGTAGCAAGGCGCACGATAGCTCGTCAATAGAAAAATGTGGCGCTGAGGTTCAAAAAGGAAATCCGCTGACCGAACGCAAAATTCAAAGATTATTTAGAAATCCAGATGTTTCTAAAATGATTATAAGGTGTAACGACTTCGGCGCGGGTGGAGTATCCGTCGCAATAGGCGAACTCGCCGATGGATTAGTTATCGACTTAGATAAAGTACCTAAAAAATATGAAGGGCTAAATGGTACTGAACTTTCAATAAGCGAATCGCAAGAGAGAATGGCCGTCGTTATTAAGCCCGAAAACGTTAAAAAGTTTGTTAAATTTGCGCGCGAAGAAAACTTGAATTCGGCTGTTGTTGCTGAAGTTACTGACAAAGCGCGTATGCAAATGAAGTATAAGGGTAAATTGATTGTTGATATTAGTCGTGAATTTTTGAACACAAATGGAGTTAAGCAAACTACGTCGGCAATAATTTTAGACAAATCGGGCGATTACTTTGGAAGCATTGATAAAACAACAAAAATGCTTTTATCTATCGGACGCGTGCGCGAGGCTTTATTAAATGAACTTTCGCGGTTAAACGTTTGCAGCAATAAAGGATTGTCCGAGCGTTTTGACAGCACTATTGGCGCAAGTACAATTTTATTGCCGTGGGGTGGCAGATATCAACTGACACCGTCAATCGCTATGGCGTCAAAACCACCAGTTCAAATTGAAACAGACACGGCAACTATTTCGGCATATGGTTGCAATCCATATTTAATGGAAAGCGATGGATTTATCGGCGCGATATATTCGGTTGTGATAAGTTTGTCTAAACTTATCGCGACGGGCGCAAAACTTGAAACAATAACATTGTCTTTGCAAGAGTTTTTTAAGAAACTTGGCAATTCTCCCGAGAGGTGGGGCGAACCATTGCGCGCGTTACTAGGCGCGTTTTATGCCCAGACTAAAATGGATATTGGCGCGATAGGCGGCAAGGATAGTATGAGCGGAAGTTTCAATAATTTAGATGTACCAAACACGTTGATTGCGTTTGGTATGGGTATTGGCAAAGCCTCTACAGTATTGACAAATACGTTTTTAAACAAAGGAAAGCTTGTTTGGTTGCCTATTAAACGTGACAACTTTAATGTACCTGACTTTGATTATCTTAAAAAATTGTATAAAAAAATCAATATTGAAACAGAAAAATGTAATATTTTGCATATGACCGTTGTCGAGGAAGGCGGACTTGCAACGGCTGCAATCAAATCATCTTTAGGCGACGGCATGGGCTTGGAATTTTATAATTTTAACGATGATTACTTGAAAGCTTATTTCGGCGATATTCTTGCGGTGGTTGCTGATGAAAAAATATTTGAAGGCTTTGACGCAACCGTTGTAGCCAGGGTAAGCGACACGCCAAAGTTTTTAATTAACGACTCGGTTATGCTTTATCCCGCTGCGGAAAAAATGTTCACTTCGTCGTTGGAAAAGATTTTCCCAACGACCGTTCACGCAGATGGTTACGCTAAAAACGTAGGTGTAAGCTATACGCAAAAAAAAGTTTGCGAGGTTAGTGTTTCAAAGCCTCGTGTATTTATTCCTGTTTTTCCGGGGACGAATTGCGAGTACGATACGGCGCGCGCCTTTAAGAAAGCAGGCGCAAAAATTGAAACATTGGTAATTAAAAATCAAAATGAAGCGGATATAACTGAAGCTGTTGAAAAAGTTGCGAAATCTATTAGAGAAAGTCAAATAATTGCTTTCCCCGGAGGCTTTTCGGGAGGCGACGAGCCTGACGGAAGTGGGAAATTTATCGCAACAACATTTCGTAATCCAATTATAGCAGAGGCTTTAATGGAATTGCTGTATAATCGTGACGGGTTAATTTTGGGTATCTGCAATGGTTTTCAAGCGCTTATCAAATTGGGTCTTGTACCGTTTGGCAAAATTTTGGAGCAGACTGCTAGTTCGCCTACGCTAACTTATAACAATATTTCTCGTCACGTAAGCACAATAGCTAGAGTGCGCGTCGCAAGCAATCGTTCGCCGTGGCTGAATAATGTGACAACAGGCGATATTTTTGCCGTACCAGTGAGCCACGGAGAGGGCAGGTTTATTGCTCCAAAAAAGATTTTGGAAGCTTTAATTACAAATGGTCAGATTGCAACGCAATATGTTGATTTAAACGGCAACGCAACTATGGACTCGCCTTATAATCCTAATGGCTCGACTTTTGCCGTTGAAGGTATCACGTCGCCAGATGGCAGGATTTTTGGCAAAATGGGACACAGTGAACGTATTGGTAAAAATTTATATAAAAACTATCCATTTAACTTTGATATGAAAATATTTGAAAGTGGGGTAAAATACTTTAAATAATGGCATTTTTAGCGGTTAAACGTTGTGAATTTATTGGGCAACCAGATTTTGTTTTAGTGACGGGCGAGGCGTATGTTGACCACCCGTCATTTGGTCACGCGATAATTTCACGACTCGTTGAAAGCCTTGGATTTTCTATTGCGATTATTCCTCAACCTCAAAAAGACAGTGATTATACTGAATTTGGCGAGCCTAAACACGCTTTTTTGGTATCACAAGGGGTTGTTGACAGTATGGTAAACAATTATACTGTTGCAAAAATCCGTCGTACGAAAGATGTTTACAGCGAAGGCGGAGTGTTTGGATTGCGTCCTGACCGCGCGACAATAGTGTATACAAAAAATCTAAAAAGGATTTTTCCCAATACGGCGGTGATTATCGGAGGTATTGAACCGAGCCTTAGACGTTTTGCCCACTATGATTATTGGAGCGACACTGTCATGCCGTCAATTTTGGTTGACGCGCCTGCCGACTTGTTGATGTATGGTATGGGCGAAAAACCATTTACGGAACTTTTGGCGATGGTTAAAAATGGCGTTCCTATTGATAAAATTAAAAATGTTAGAGGCACTGCCTACATTAGTGACTATGACAGCCTTCCATTAAAAATTAAAGACGAATTTTATAAAAATTTGATTTGCCCAACATTTGAGGAAGTTAAAGCCGATAAATTAAAATATGTTAAAGCGTTCAATATTCAAGCTAACGGAAATGATTTTACCGACGATAGGGTTATTATTCAAAAACACGGCAAAAAATATGTTGTGCAAAACCCCGCGCAGTATCCGCTTACGCCTTCGGAAATGGATAAGTCGTACGCGTTGCCATATGAACGAACTTTCCACCCAATGTATACCAAAGGCGTTCCGTCCATTGAGGAAGTTAAGTTTAGTATTACTTCAACAAGAGGGTGTTTTGGCAACTGTAATTACTGCGCGTTGACCTATCATATGGGGCGCGTTGTGCAAAAACGCAGCAAACAGTCGATTGTCGAGGAAGCCAAAAACTTTGTTTATGAATCGGATTTTAAAGGCTATATTCACGATGTCGGAGGGCCTACTGCTAACTTCCGCAACCCTGCGTGCGCGAAGCAAGTTAAAAACGGAGTTTGTTCGGACAAAAATTGTATTGGTTTTACACCGTGTCAAAATTTGGTCGTCGACCACCGCGAATATTTGGATATTTTACGCGAACTGCGCGCTATTGAAGGCGTAAAAAAAGTTTTTATTAGAAGCGGTATTCGATATGACTATTTAATGCTTGATAAAAATAAGGAATTTTTTGCGGAACTTGTTAAATATCACATAAGTGGACAGCTTAAAATAGCGCCTGAACATTCGCAAAATAGCGTTTTAAAACTTATGAACAAAGCTCCGTTTGAGGTGTATCAAAAATTTTATGATGAGTTTTATAAACTTACAAAAAAAGAGGGGAAGGAACAATACTTGGTTCCATATTTTATTTCAAGTCACCCGGGCTGCACTTTAAATGACGCCATTGAATTAGCTCGCTATTTACATTCAATAGGCCATATGCCCGAGCAAGTTCAGGACTTCTATCCTACGCCGTCTACTAAGTCAACCTGTATGTATTATACTGGCATAAACCCCGATACAGGCGAAGAAGTGTATGTTCCGCGCAGCAGAGAGGAGAAGATGATGCAACGAGCGTTACTTCAATATAGAAAACCGTCAAATTATGATTTAGTTAAGCAGGCGCTTGTTCAAGCGGGGCGTACAGAGTTAATTGGTTTTACATCAGATTGTTTAATTAAACCTAAAAGAGAGGACTTTTCGGAAAGAATAAAATCTAATGATTTTAATCGAAACAGCGGCGCAACACAAAGGAAAAAGCCAACTCAAACATTTTCGCCAAAAACAAAAAGATAAGTTAAATTACGACAAATAAAAAATATTTAATTTTCAATATAAATCCCAATAATTTGGGATTTTTTTTAATGCGCTTTCATATATTTATTAATAAGTCATGAATGAAAATGGATTTACAAAATTCGACAATAATTGACAATATAATTTAAAAGTTGTCATACAAATTAGTCGTTAATATTTTATGATAGGAGAGTAGAATGTTTGTCGTAGTTAAAAGTAAAAATATTATACAAATAACCTTAGTGATTATACTGCTTGTAGCGTTGGTTACGATGATTGGCACGACGGGAGCGCAAGCGGTATTTTCAGTAAAAAGCAATAAAAAACTTCCAGTGTACTCGGTGAGTACTGAGGAAAAAAAAGTAGCGTTGACTTTTGACGCTGCTTGGGGCGCGGATAAGACACGAGGCATAATTGAGTTGTTAAAGAAATTTGATGCAGATGCTACGTTTTTTTTAGTGGGTTTTTGGATAACAAGATATCCTGCTGAAACTAAATATATTTCTGATTGTGGATTTGAAATCGGAAATCACAGCAACAACCATCTTAATATGAGTAAACTCAATAAAGAGGATATTAACCGCGAAATTTCGACGGTAAACACGCAGTTGCGTGAGCTGACGGGCAAAACTCCCAAATTTTTTAGACCGCCTTTTGGTGACTACGATAATAAACTTATCGAGTGTATCGAGGCGCTTGATATGGTTGCTATTCAATGGAGCGTTGACTCGCTTGATTGGAAAGGTATCCAAAGCAAAGAAATTGCGCAACGCGTGTTGTCGCGCGTACAAAATGGTTCGATAATACTTTTCCATAATAATAGCGATTATATTTTGGAGGCGTTACCAATCATCTTGGCGATGTTACATACAAAAGGTTATAAAATGGTTTCGCTTGACGAAATGGTTGCCACTAAAAATTTTACTATTGACAACAGCGGAGTTCAGCACATTAATAAAGAGATTATTCGATAAATTATATGAAAAACTATTGTGGAGGCTTTTTATGAATTATGAACAGATGAACAACAACAAGGTGTACTTAACAGGTCGAGTTATCAGCAAACCAACTTTTAGTCACGATGTGATGGGCGAGGGCTTTTACGAGGTGAGATTAGCGGTTAAACGCATTTCGGAACAAGAAGATATTATCCCTGTAACTATTTCGGAACGACTTTTTAAAGATAACGAAATTATCCTCAACGAAACATTGTGTGTCGAAGGGCAATTTAGAAGTTACAATAAACTTGAGGAAAGTAAAAGTCGATTAATGCTAACTGTTTTCGTTCGTGAAATTTTAGAGTACGACGAAGAAAGAAATCCTAATATTATTGAATTAACAGGCTACGTTTGTAAACCAACTATTTATAGAACAACTCCATTTAAACGTGAAATATGCGATATTTTATTGGCTGTCAACCGCGCTTATAATAAGTCGGATTATATCCCCTGCATTGCTTGGGGCAGAAACGCTCGCTACTCGCAAAACTTTCAGATTGGCGAGCAAATTACGGTTTCAGGACGTATTCAAAGCCGCGAATATCAAAAACTTATTGACGGCGAAACCATTACAAAAATAGCTTATGAAGTTTCGGTAAATAAAATTGCTTCAGCAAATGAAAATGCAGAGGAGTGCGCAAGTACTACATATTAAGCACTAAGTGCTTATATTAAGTGAAATATTATCATCTTTTTTAAATATCTTGCAATTTAGCTTAAAGTGTGATACGCTTTAAGCTATGATTAGCGAGATAAAACTTTTAGAAAATTATCAATATTGTATAAATGAAATAAAAACGGCTTGTCGCGAGGCTAACCGAAATTTTGACGACCTAACTATTTTAGGCGCGTCTAAAACTATGCCTATTGAGCGAATACAATTTTTAATTGCCAATACGAATATTAAATGCGTTGGCGAAAATCGCGTTCAGGAGTTATGCGAAAAGTATGATAAAAGTATAGATTGGCACTTTATTGGACAACTTCAAACCAATAAGGTTAAATATATCATTGATAAAGTTAGTTTAATTCATTCAGTGGATAGGCTTAGTCTTGCAATCGAAATAGATAAACAAGCAAAAAAAATTGGTAAAACTCAAGATGTTTTAATTGAGGTGAACATCGGGCGCGAAGTTGCAAAAGGCGGAGTTTTTTTAGATGAAGTTGAAAATTTTGCAAAAAGTCTTGAAAATCTTGACAATATTAAAATTAAGGGGCTTATGGCCGTTATGCCCAATGTTGATTTTTTGGCACTTGACAACTTTTATTTGCAATTACGTGATGTTTATGATAAACTAAAAGAAACTAAAGTTAAAAATGCGAATATTTGTTATCTGTCAGCTGGTATGAGCAATGATTATCGCTTTGCGGTAAAATATGGCGCTAATATTATAAGGCTTGGCAGGGCAATTTTTGGCGAAAGATGAGGGCTTATGGCAGATTACTTTAAGGATAGACGTAACGACAGAAGCGATAGAAACGACAGAAGCGATAACAGCCGCGATAACGGCAATAACAATGGCGGTGATTTTGGCTTTATGAAAGACAATAACTTTGACCAACGCTATACGCAAAATCGTGGCGACCGTTCACGCGGGTTTTTTGACAAACCTAATACAAGAAATACAGATGAGAGGCTCGAACGTCAACTCCCTCCTATTGAACCGCAGTCTTCAGCAAATGCAAACGGATATCGTCAAAATTTGCAACAACAGTTACCTCCTCAGCAAATGCAACAAAACTTTCCTCAAACGGTTTCAATGAGTAATGTCGTTATATTTTCGCCGACAAGTTATGGTGATGTGCAAACACTTATTGACCACTTAAGGCGTCGTGAGCCTGCTATTGTTGATTTTAAAAATGTCGAAGGTGAAAGTGGTCAGCGCATTTTAGACTTCTTAAGTGGCGCAATCTATGCCTTAGGCGGAAGTATGCAACGTATTAGAGATTCGATTTTTTTGCTAACCCCCGCAGGCGTTGCCATTACGTCGCCTGTTGATAGCCTTAAACCCAACGATGATAAGAGGAATAAAAAGTAATGTTTATTTATGAAATAATTGTTGTTTTAGCTATTCTTGCAATGGATATTGGCTCAAAATACTGGGTTTGCAGCGCTTTAGGAGTTGTCAACAGGGTACAGACGCTTGATGATATCTCTGTTATAAAACATATTATTTCGTTCAGTTACAGTGAAAATACCGGCGCAAGTTGGGGGCTTTTTAAGGATAGAGCGGGTATGCTTGCTGTTGCAACGGCTATTGCAATGGTCGCGTTAGTTGTTTTTTTATTTTTTAGCAAAAAAGAGAGTAAATTCTTTCGCATATGTTTGGTTATGATTTTAGCGGGTGGGTTAGGCAACCTTTATGACCGCATTGTTTTTGGTTATGTTCGTGATTTTATCTACACTGAGTTTATTAATTTTCCAACATATAATTTAGCGGATTGCTTTTTGACAGTCAGCACTGTTATGCTTTGCGTATACGCTATGTTTTTTATGTCAGGAGATAAATCACCCGACAGCGGGAAGGACGAGGCAAGTCCACCGGCGTATCCTTCCGATGCAAACGGAAACCTGTTGGGTAAAAACGACTCGGATAAATAATATGAAAATTTTTAATTTTACAACAGATATTTCCGATGTTGGCAAAAGACTTGATGTTTTTTTGACGTACGCGCTTAAAGATGTTTCTCGAAGTCAAATTAAAACCGTGTGCGACGAAGGCGGTTGTCTTGTTAATGGAAAGCCTACTCGGGCAGGATATTTTATAAAGATTAATGATATTGTTACATTTTCTTTACCCGAACCAAAGGCTTTAAATGCCACACCTCAAAATATACCGATTGATATTGTGTATGAAGACGATTATTTGGCTGTCATTAATAAAGCGCAAGGTATGGTTGTTCACCCAGCTGTTGGCAGTGAAAGCGGTACACTTGTAAACGCGTTGTTGTATAATTTAAAATCTTTAAGTAACATTAATGGCGTAATAAGACCAGGGATTGTGCATAGACTAGATAAGGATACAAGTGGGCTTTTGGTCATCGCAAAGACTAATGAAGCGCATAAAAAACTTTCGTCTGCGATAGCAATGAAGGAAGCTAAACGGTTTTATATTGCGCTTGTTGATGGCAACTTAAAAGAGGATAGCGGCGTTATCAATCAACCGATAGGAAGATGTCCGCGTGATAGAAAAAAAATGGCCGTCGTAGCTGACGGACGTATTGCGGAAACTCATTTTAAGGTGCTTAAACGATATGGCAGGTATACGCTTGTAGAGTTTGAACTTAAAACTGGCCGCACTCATCAAATTCGTGTGCATGCAAAATTTATTCATCATCCTGTTGTTGGCGATAGTATTTATGGCGGCTCAAATGAGTTTAAATTGAAAGGACAACTGCTTCACGCCTTTAAGTTGATTTTTATTCATCCAATTAGCGGGCAACCTATGGAGTTTGTGGCAGATTTACCCGAATACTTCAAATTGACGCTTGACAAAATGCCGAAAACGTATTAGCATATATATGTAAACATTAAATTTATTAAGGAGACAAACTTATGTCAAAAGGGAACAGAACAGGTGGACAACAAACTCTAGGTTTAGTAGCGTTTATTGTTTTAGTTGTAGGCGGCTTAATACTTTTGGTAGATGAAATTTTGTATCTAGTCGGCGGTGATTTCAATACGGGTATAATTGGCTCAATAGTCAATTTAATGTCTTATTTTGTTGTCGCTTGGGTTGGTTGGAACTTTGTTCAAGGCAAAAAGAAATGGATTTTAGTTACCTACATTATCGCGTGTGTAGCTGTAACGATTATAATTGTATTGCCAGCAATCCTAAAATTGACAGGTAATTGATAAACAACTAAAAGTACGCGCCAAGCAAATGCTTGGCGCGTTTTTTTATTGCAAAATTAAAGATATAAATGGAAAAACAACAATATAATATCGTAAACTATAAAATAAAACACTGTTATAAAAGTTAATAATGTTCAAGTTGCAAGTCACAAATTTTACGTTAAAAAACATAATTTGAAAAGTACTATTTAAATAATTAAAACTACAAAATAATGCACCGCTAGTTAAAACAAGAATAACAGCAAAATAAATTTTACTAAAATACACAACAACCCACAACCAACAACCCACAACCAACAACCAACAACCAACAACCCACAACCAACTAACTATTTGCTGAAATAATGGAATACAAGCACCGCTCCTGCAATTACGTTAATGCCCGCTAAACTTGACGTCGCGACATTTGATATGCCACGCGTATCGTCTGATTTCAGCGTTAAATTTATAAGAGGATAGTAAAGTCCAAAACTGTTTTCAACTGTTGCAGTACCGCCATAGGGCAGAATTGAAATGCTATCCTTAGGATTTGTTGAAAGTTCAATTTTATCGTCAGTATAATAAATATTTAAGCCTTTTTCGTGTATTTCAGCGTAAATGCCCAATGTTTTTGCTAATTTAAGTAAAGCCAAATTGCCTAAAATATGTTCAATTTTCCCGCCGAGCGCGCCATATAACACTAATTCAGTTGCGCCTAAATCAATGGCATAACGCACGGCTAGCTCGCCATCGGTATAGTTTTTTTCAACAGGATGTTCAATTATGCGCACCATCTTGGGCATCGCTATTTTATCCCTATTCAAACTGTCGAAGTCGCCAACAATCGCGATAGGAATTTTATCGCCAATATGGCGGTAACCGCCATCTGCGCAAATAATAAGTTCCTCCTCAATTTCCTCGGTAAATGTTGGCGAATTTAGTATAATAGCTATTTTCATATGTTTCTCCCGAATTATTGTAACTTAAAATACTTTACAAAATTGTTAATTATTGATAAAACACAGTTTACTTTTTTTATGCTAGTTTTAAACAAAAATAAGTTTCTATACTTAATTTTTAAAATATTAGAGCATAGAGCAGTTGATAATGTTTTTTGACAATAAAATTTCTAAAATATCTATTGTTAAATAGTCGTAAATATAATAATTTTGTTTAAATATTTCGTTTATTTCTTGTAAATTGCTCCAAGAAGCTATGCAGGCGTGCTGCATACTTTTTTCATTTTTACGCCATTTGTGTTTGTCACAGTTAGGTTCACTTGCAAATTGCTCATTGGAAAGCAGTTTTTTATAATCCATTGGACTCCATCCGTTTGCAATAAAATACTCGTTCCAACGTTGATGTTCGGTAATGGCAAGATTGTTGCGTAATGCACTGTTGTTTTGCAATTTAACTAAGGCATCAGTGTTGTTTTCAGCTTGTACTAAATACAATTTATGCAAAAAATGTTCAGCATTAGCTAGTGATGATTTGCGATTAGTTAATGGTGTTTTGTGCCATTCTTTTTCGGCGCAGTCGGTAAGAATATGTGTATCCATATTTTTAATTTCATTAATTAAACTATTGTAACTTGCGCTTTTGTACTCATAACTTGATTTGTATTCAATAAGCGAATTAGTTGTGTCAAATTTTTGTTTGCACTCATTAAATAAAGCGTCATAAATTTTGCTATACGCGTAATTATAGACTTTTGCAATATCATAAAACCGTTCGTGAATTATGTTATCAACATTATAAATGTCGTTATAATTTCCAAATGAATGCACAGTAACCATTGTCGATGATGACGAAAGTAGCAGTTCATTGGTTTTATTTCTGATTTTAACTGCGATAATTGTATTTACATTTTTTCGAGTATAGTTTTGATTGATTTGATTTGCGAGTTTAGTTGAAACGGCATCGTCGCCCATTGATATTGCAAAATAATCAAATACAGTAGAATTAATGTAGCTAAAGAATGTTTCGTCAAATGAGTTGCAATTCACCACTTCAATTTTTGACGAAGCTTTTAAGTAAGGATATTTATCATAAAATAATCCAATTTTACTGTCCATATTTTGGTCAAATATAACGGTTTCGATATTCAAATTTTTTGTTTGGCCGCCACAATATAGTTCTTTAAAAACAGCTTCGCCAGTGTGGCCAAATCCAACTATTGCTAGGCGTAAAGTTTTATTTACACAGCCGTCAACTATTTCATTTGGTGATATTGTTTTATAAAGTGGCATTTTAAAATCAAGCGCCATAGCCGAAAGCTCGCCAGTAGATAATATAGTCATATTGCTTGAAATATTATTTTGGAGCAGGTTGGCGTCGGCAAGTTCCACATAGATATTGACCAATTTATTGTTTTGAAATTCAATTAAATCGCACGTTGCGTATTGTAAGTTTTCAGCGTCATTGTTTGAAAAAATATAAATATTTGCGGGGATTTTATTGTATCTTGCAGGAAGTCCAATTTTTTCAAAAAAGGTTTTGCCGTTGTCAAGATATACAATAGCAAACCCTTCTTTTATCAATGACTTATTGGTGCTTGTTGACGCGTCTTTTGCTTTAAGAACTTCGGAAATAAATATAATTAATGAGTTTTTGTCATCTTTGGCGATGTCTTTTGCAAGCGCTAAACTTTTGTCGTTAATGTTAGTAAAAATATGTATTTTTTTCGGATTGGAAAAATAAATTTTAATTAAACTATTTATACGTGTAGAAATGATTGTTAAAAATGCAATAGAAATAAAAATTACCATGATAAAATTTATCATAAAGTATGCCGTGGTAAACCATATATTGTTTTGCGCGATACTACCAAAATAATTATAGTTACTCCTTGCTTGTAAAAGCATAACGGTATCAATTAAAGCCTTTAAAAATACGCAAAAGAACGTAATGAATTGTTTAAATGGACTTAAGGTTTCTACGTTACGTACGGCGGTTAACGTGCCAAAGAAAGTTAAAATAAAACATATTAAAGCAATGCAAACCATTATGCAAAACAGTTTTCGGTGTTTGGCTGTTTTAAACAAATGTAAAGTTAGCATTAATATGCAAATGCATAAACATACTCCAACAAATATTGACATTAAAAATGAAAAGTAATTCATAATTTACCTTATCGCATACAAAATAATTTCACGTGAGCGTTGTAAACGAAATCCTATTAAGATATTTTTTAAGAATATATTATAAAGATGTTATGTTAAAGTTGTACGCCTAACTTTATAACTATACCATATTATCTTTTGGCTTGCAATAGTTGATTTGTTAAATTATTATAAATAACAATTTTTTATAGTTTTAAAATTGAGTAATGTTGACAAAATTGACTAACTGTGTTAAAATTTATACTACTAATAATATAAGGGGAGAAATTTTGAACAAACCTAATACTTATTTAGATTATGAAAATAGGCAAAATAGTAGGTACTATTTTGTTAGTTATTCTCATAAAGATAAAGACATTGTATATTCAATTTTAAATGATTTGTATGCTAATAATGTCAACTTCTGGTATGACAGTGAATTTAATACTGGCGATAATTGGAATAGCAAAGCTGAAGACCAATTATGTTCGCAACATTGTCAAGGGGTGATTATTTTTTTAAGCAAAAATTCTTCTCAAAGCGATGCGGTTTTTAAAGAAATAAATATAATAAATCAAGAAA
Organism: Clostridia bacterium; assembly: GCA_036654095.1. GTDB lineage: Bacteria > Bacillota > Clostridia > Christensenellales > CAG-917 > JAVVSR01. The sequence continues at coordinate 42,924 of JAVVSR010000005.1, read as the reverse complement.
AGGGCAAAAAAAATTCATTTAGAGTTATTCCTTGCTTGATAGATTATGACCGAATTAATGATTTTTTTTCGGGCAGTCTTAGTAATTCCGATTTTTTAAAAAAGTTGTCAGCCTATACTCAGTTATTGGAAGATGGAAATATCATTGCTTTCCCTTGTAAAAATGTTAGCGCCACGGTGGCCGATATCGTGTCGTTGTCTGATGTTGATAATGTAAAAACTAGTGAAACTGTTAGGATAAGAGAGTCGAAGTTGTTGTCGCTGCCAATTATTCAGCAGGAAGGGGAAACTTATATAAATTGTGGTAAATATTTTTTTAATGACGCCAATTATAGTGATATATTATGGAAATTAGTTAAAAAAGAAAATGAATTTTTTTATTTTATTTCCAATTACTGCTTAGATTTTATTAGAATGGATGAAATAAGTGAGTTTATTTATAAAATCAAAAATACAATTACTAACAATTATGTTGAAGATGTTTTATTAATTTCTGATGAATTTTTAATTCAAAATATCGGTAAAACTTTTCCGACAAACGTTGCAGATGTTCATCGGCAACAAGAACTGCGGCTGTTTTGGTTAAATTGCGCCGACGGTAGACTGTCGTTGATAAATTCAAACAATAAATTAGTTAATAGAGATTTAAACTTAAATAATATAAATGCGGGTGTTAGGTTAATTCTTAAAATAAATAACGATAAAATTTAGCGGGAGTAACAAATGACAAGGATTAAAGATATTTTATTATCAAAAGAGAAAAATGGTTTTTTTAATAACTATGAAGAACCTAAAAAAGTTGCAACCAAAATCCTAAATAGCTTTATAAAATTTTACAGTGAGGGGAAGGGGTTTTCTTTAGACGGCAATAATTCGGATAAAATCGGTATAATTTCCAATATTATGGGGCTTTCAACTTTTTTGGAGCTTTTTGATATGGGCGCAAATATATCAAAGTATAGTAAAATAATTTGTAACCTAATTGATAATATATTTAGTAGCTTGCATAAAAACGGAGCATTAACTTTTGACGCTGCTCCCTATATTTTTAATAATGATACCGTTAAACTAACTAATTACACTGAAACTATTGCAAAAAGTGTTATTATGTTTTCTGACTTAAGAAATTTTTTAATTGAAGATTCATTTTCCGATGAACCCCAATTAAAAATCGATGTCAATATTTTGAACCGAAAAATTAGCTTGCACAAAGACTTGATTGAAGAAGTTGATGAAGTTTTAAGTAATTCAATTTCGTTGTTGATAAAAGGCTGCTTGGTTGTAAAAGAGAACGATGTTTTTGATTATAAAATAAACGATAAAATTATAGATAGGGATTTTTTAAATTCAAAAGTTAAATACAGGGGTTGGGCGTTTGATGTTGAACCCAACAAACAAGACGAATATCAAACTTCAATATATTTTACATATCAAGCCACGAGCGCTTTTATAAATATTTATGAATCGTTTAGGGACTTTTTCGATGAAAAATTTGAAAATAAAACCGATTTAATTACTAATTTAATTGCAGACAGCAAAGGCGATAAAATTTTTAAAATGAATGAAAAGTTCTTTAATAAGAATTTCCAAATTTTATCGGATTTTAGGCAAGTTGCGGTTTCGTCAGGAAGATATATCGAAACAAAAATGTTGAACAATAAAGTCAATATTGCATTTGACTTTGTAAATTATGATTTTAAACCCGTTAATTTGTTTGACGTTATGAATATGCAACGAAACAATCACCTTGTAAATACTCTGTTTGTACTTGGAATTTTTGTTAATGCGGGGTTAGATGACGATTACAGGTTTGCCGGTGAATCGGGATATTTTTATAATCAGTTGCAATATTCCATAAATAACATTAGAAAAGTTTATAGTTTATTGGAAAAAACCAATAATGAAGATTTTGTTTCGTCATACAAGTTGCTTTTTAATGAAGAATGTCCTTTGGAAAAGAAAACAGTAATTCAAGAATTTAGAAAATCCATACAAAATTTTTCTGTTTATGATTTTGTTCCTTTATATTGCAACATTTATTCAATAGTTTCTAATTACTTAATTCAATATCCGCAAAAAGAAATGTTAGATAATATGGAAATGATTATGGAAAATAGGGCATTTAACGATGAGTGGATTTGGGATAAGGATTCGTTCAACATTAATAATAACTTGTATTATGTTTTTGCGTTAGAAAATTTTTATGAGTATTATAATAAATTTGAAGTTCCGCTTTCGGCAAATGGCGTTAAATACAATTTAAAGGCAAAGAAAGCCGAAGACGAAAAAAATGATAAGATAAACGAAATAGTTAAGCTCAAAGATGAACTTTCTAAGTCTATGCAAAAATATGAGGAAAAGAAGTCAATGCTTGACGACGAAGTTTATAAAATAGCTGAAAAAATGTATTATAAAAAAATCGACGAGTCGATATCCGCTTATATGAAATCAATGTTAGCAGAAAGTTTGAAATTTGCATTAGATTATAAATCTGACCCTATGTTTTTATCTAAACCAAATATGTTTCAAGGATATGAAAAAACGGAACTTTTGTTTAAACTAATAGCCCTTAACCAAATTCCTAAAATAATTAACGAATGTGGAGATATTCAATCTTCCAGCGATAATAATTATATTTTAAATTTTTTAAACAAAAAGTTAAATATGGAAATAATTAATAATTTATCTAAGATAAAATAGGAGTGCAAAATGAAAAATATTTCTTTTTTCTCATATAAGGGTGGTTCGGGCAGAACTTCAATATTATACAATACAATACCTTTTTTGGTTAAAGAATTAGGCGCGACCGAAACGGAACCTATTATTTTAATGGACCTTGATATTGATAGTAAAGGACTATCTTATTTATTGGCTGAAAAATCGAAAATTAATACTATTCAAATTTTAAAGGGTTGCGATTATGTAAATACCATTAATCGAAATATGTCTATTCAAGAACATCCGTTTTTTAAAAATCTTTCGCCAGTCGGATGTCTGTTTGGACTTGAACCCAAAGACAATAAGTCGGTTTTGTTTGTCTCGGCGCACCACAATAATGATGACGATAGATTTATAAATGGAAATTCTAATTTCGATGATTCAAATATTTCGCTGTCATTGTTGAACAGACTATGTGAATTTTATAAATGTAAGGCGATAGTTATGGATACCCCTGCGGGAAATCAATTAGCGTGCGACGTGTCGTTAAGTATTTCGCAAACTATTGTTACGGTTATGCGTATTACTAAGCAGTTCCGTGAAGGTACATACGAATTTTTGAAAACCAAATCGCAAAGATTTAACAATAAAAGTTTTATTATTGTTCCTAATGCCGTTCCAAACGCGCAAAATACTATTTATAGTATTGAAAAAATTATGGAAAGTATTAAACGTAGCTGTTTAGATTGTGTTAATACCAACAATTATCTGAATTTAAAAATGATTGACAGCAATGGCATTAATGAGGTGCAACAATTTAAGTTTGAAGAAAAAGTTTTGTTTGAAGAGAAAAATTTAAGAAAACTGTCCCAAGATGAAGAAAATGCGATAGCAAAGTATGAGTTTTTAGCAACGGAGATTGTAAATAATGCTAACTTATAAAGAAAAACTGCAATATATTGATAGATTACTTCCTGATGAAAACGTAAAATCTATTATATTTAATTACGCTAATAAATACGAAAACTTTTTTTCTGATGAAAAAGTATGTCTTCAATATTTTTCAAATATACTTACCTTTTCCTATTTTACCATATATAGCAAATTCTTAACGTGGATTAAAAAATTTAATGAAAAAAAACAAAATGAAAGGGAAGTTGACCAGTTTTCTAATTCAATGATTCGAATTTATAACCTTTTAAATAGTACATATAATCCTATGAAAGTGAATAGCGATTTTATTGAAAATTTAATTATAAATTTACAAATTGATTTTATGTTGAAAAACAATGTATCTAATAGCTTTTTAACAACATTAGGTTTACAGGAATTTTTTAACTTTAACAACAATAAGTTGACAACATATATTCACGCCTTAAAACAAAGCCGATTGTCGACAAGATTTTCGGCAAATTTTGGTTTTCAGGAACTTTGTGAATGTATAAAAATGTTTCCATTTTTGTCGGAATGTAAAGTAGAAATAATCGATAACAAAAAATGCAATGACTTGCAAAATATTGTTTTAGCTTTTAATTCAGACAGTATGGAAATTAAATATAACGAGCTAATGTTGGTAAAAAACGAAATGGTTTTTTACTTAGAAGATTTTAACTTTATTGACCCTAAAGTATTTGATGAAAATAATGAAAAAAACCAAAAAATTATTTTAAACTATATCGCGACAGAACAAAAATTGCAATTTGACGTATCTTTATCGGATTGTAATTTAATTGATTTTAACAACTACTTAATTGTAGAAGATGACATAATTGAAAACTTTTTAATTGATTATGACATTATTAATTTGTCAAATATACATAGTGGTTCTTTCTTTTTTAAAGGTTGTATCGCAGTAAATAATAATTATTTAAAGTATTTAGCTTTAACTATTTCGGATATGATTTCAAGCGCGACAAAAGATAAAATAATTGCAAAATACTATAATAAATACAAAAATATATTTAAAACTTTTTATGTTAAATCACTATATAAAAATAATAATATAACCAGCTATTCTTGGGATGAAATCATTATTTTTTTGTTGCTAGAGGAAGGCGTTTTCGATTTTATTAAATATCTATTAAGTTGCGAAAAATATGATGCTTTTCTGTCGGCTTTTAAGTTAAGGTTTGGCGTGGTTGTCAATGACCTTATGAATGATGAAAAATCAATTAATGACCCGACGGCAAATTTGCTTTACACTAGCGAAGATAAGAGAACGACTTGCCAAGCTAAAGCAATAATATATTTAGCTACAAAACTATTGTATTTTAGCGAAACAAGAATGACGAAAAATTTTTATCCGGCATCTATTTCCGATTATATTGTTGAAATGCACGCAATTATAGTATCAAATAAAACTATCATTGATAAATTATTTAGCTTGCTAAGCAAATTATTTAAAATCAATAATTTTTTATATATATTTTATAGTAGCGTATTTGATTACATTCAAGAAAAAAAATGTAGCGAATTATCCGATTTTGAAAACCTGACTTTGGAAAATCAGAAAAAAGAAAATGCTAAATATTTAGCCAAATTAAGACGAAATGTTATTAAAATTAAGCAAAATAAAATTAATTATATAGATTTATTGAAAATAGATGTTAATAATGTTAATAATATCGAGCAGCTTGTTAGGTTTATAAACAATTCATTTGAAAAAATATTAGAACTAAATTGCAATTATAGCCAACGTAATACTTTGAAAAATGAAATCCTTTTTGAGGTTTTCGGCGTTAGAACGATGTTCGATAATGAAAGTATCGTCGCGTTTATGGAAAAAATAGTGAACTTAATTAAAACTTTTAACTGTGACTTGAAAACCAATGACTGCGAACAGTTAAAAAAACTTTATGAATTTTTAGTTGAATATTTTTTGTTTTTACAAGGTACAGGTATTAATGACTCGCTAACCAATAATATCTATCCTTTGGTTGCAAACTACGCAAGTGGAGTAAACTCTGTTGACGGCTACACGTTTGCATATTTCAATGTTGAAAATACACAATCAAAAACTTTTAATAAAATTAAAGTTATTACAGGCGACGAGTATAGTTTTGATGAAACATATTATTGCGTACCAAATATTAATAGAATTGCTAAAATCGAAGATGAAAACGATGTGTACAAGGAAATTTGGATTAGTCCTATAATAATTCCGTGTTCAATTTTTTATTCAAATTTTGTTGCAAATATAACTAGGCTTGACAATGTTTCCGACTATGCCGCAACTGCCGCATTAATTTATGAAACTGATGAACAAATTTATAGTTCATTATTTGGAAGCAAAGAAAACGCGCTAAAAATATTGCCGTTATTGTTTGAAAATAATTTTAGCAATTTTTATAAAGACAATATTTTTATTTGTAAAAAGGACCAACAAGTTATTGCGGTACTTTGTGTAAGCAATTTGTTTTCAACAAAATTTGTAGAATGGAATCCAATTATTATTAAAAATGCGTTTACGTTTTGCAATATTGAGTTGCCAAGTGATTTCGAAAATGCCAATAATTATTTTAAAGATACATATGCGCATTATACAGGGGATAATTGCTGCGAAATAACCGATTTATGTGTAGATAGCAAATATCGTCAAAATGGTATAGGGAAGTTTTTAATGACTTATGTGGTTAAAAAGGCATTGACATACAGAAAAGACGTGCTAATTACAGTATATGAGGATAATTTTAAAGCCATAAACTTATATTATGAATTGGGATTTATAGCATATTTAACAGATGAGGATAATCGAGGCCAAATATTGAATGATAGTAAATATTATAAAATGATTAAGTATAATATGTTTAATGATGTAGAAAGTCCGTTGTTTAATAATTAGATTAATGTAATTGCAAACTAAATAACGTAGCTTTGCAGTTGTCGGTGCGCAAGTTTTATAAACACTAATATTTGCCACTTAATATTTTCGATAAATTAGAAGAATTTACATTTTTTTTGAACACCTAAATTGAAATATCTAAGCTTTTGTACCTAATTTGTATCTGCTTTCAAAAAAATACAACAAATAGTATTAAATATAATAAGAAAACCACTATATATAGTGGTTTTCTTATTTGGCGGAGGACACAGGATTCGAACCTGCGGAAGCTCTCACTTCAACGGTTTTCAAGACCGCCGCTTTAAACCGCTCAGCCAATCCTCCACTGAGACTTGCGCCGCTAAAATAAATTAAATTTCCAAAAATATTTTGCGTGCACAACGTCAATTAGTATATCAATTTAATAAACAAAAGTCAATAATATATAAATGATTTATATAAAATATTGTTTTGCGGTATGGCATTACATTATACTATTTTACTTTTAAACAAATTTTGTTTTAATATATAGCATTGCTATGCTTTTTATATGCGCATTAATAGCATAAGATATACTTTTAAAATTAGTAATCACATTTTTGTTTTAAAATGAAGTGTATAAAAAAGTAACTGTTTTAAATTGTTATTATATTATAGAAATCCAATATTAACTAATAATTTAAATTTTTAAAACAATATGTATCTTAAAATAGAGATAAAAGAGTAAAGCGGTTACTTTTTGCTTTTAAATTTTAAAATTCTGTGCTAGTATATGATAATAAAATATTTCGGAGTTACAAATGAGTATACTTACAATTAACAACTTGACACACTCATATGGTGGGAAAATCCTTTTTGAAAAAGCGGGTTTTAATGTCAATTCAAAAGAACACGTAGGGATTGTCGGTTTTAATGGCGCAGGCAAAACTACTTTTATAAATATCATTATTGGAAAAATAGTTCAAGATGAGGGCGATGTGTCTTGGTTAAACGGCATACGTTTTGGTTATCTCGACCAACACGCGGACATTAATCGTAAAACTTCCGTTATGGACTATTTGAAAACTTCATTTGAAAATCTTATTGAAGCCGAAAAACGTATGGAACAACTTTATGACGATATGTCTACAATGACGGATATGTATGAAATTGAAAAAGTTATCAATAAAGCTTCAAAAATACAAGAACGTCTTAACGATTCGGGTTTCTATGAAATGGACGCAACAATTAAAAAGGTTGCAAACGGATTGGGCATTGGCGTCATCGGGTATGAAACGGTAATTGGCACACTTAGCGGTGGGCAGCGCGCAAAGGTAATGCTTGCAAAACTTTTGCTTGACGACTATGATATAATTTTGCTTGACGAACCGACAAACTTTTTGGATTTGGAGCATATTGAATGGCTTGCAAAATATCTTGAAACATATAAAGGGACATTTTTATTGGTTTCGCACGATACCGCCTTTTTAAATAGGGTAACAAATTTTATATTAAGTATTGAAAATCACGAAATTAAAAAGTATTCGGGCAATTATGACGCCTTTTTGTTAGCTCACGAAAACAACCAACGTCAATATGTTGATTCATACGAACGTCAGCAACGTGAAATTAAAAAAATGGAAGATTATATTGCAAAAAATAAAGCAAGAGCGGCAACGGCGGGTATGGCAAATAGCCGAAAAAAGATGCTTGAACGAATTGATGTTATGGCTAAACCCGTAACGATATTGCCATCAGTTTTTTCGTTTTTATGCGATTCGATTATTACAAAAGATATGCTTATAGTTGATAAGTTGGAAATAGGCTATACAGATAAGTTGCTTCCTCCGCTTTCAATGCATCTTGAGGGCAGTGATAAGATTTGGATTAGGGGAACAAATGGTATTGGAAAAACTACATTAGTTAAAACAATAATGAAAATTATCCCTAAACTTGGCGGTAAATTTAGGATAAATGAAAATGCTAAAGTAGGATATTTGGAACAAGATTTTTCATTTAATAATTTGTATGGTTCAGCAGTTGACTATCTTGTTGAAGTTTATCCAAAGATGTCGCAAAAGGAAATTAGGACATTGTTAGCAAGCGTAGGTTTAAAGGGCGAGCTTGCTACAAAATCAATTTCAAGTTTATCAGGTGGCGAGCAGGCGCGCGCGAAAATAGCCGCTTTGGAAAAAAAAGAAACTAGTATTTTAATTTTAGATGAGCCGACAAACCATCTAGACGTACGCGCAAAAGAAGAATTATTAAAGGCATTAAAAGAGTATAATGGAGCAGTTATTTTAGTTTCTCACGAAGTTGATTTTGCAAAAGCGCTGTGCAATAAAATATTTGATATTGAAAATTAAAATAAAAATCATATTAAATGAAAATTGTTAAAAAACCATAAAATTTGAAAATTTATGGTTTTTTTGACAAAAAGTATTATACAATAAGCAATATTTAATAGTACTTTAGCAGTTTTTCAATATGTGCAAATGTGTGAATAAGTGAAAATCATTGTAATTAAATCATATTAAAAGTTCGTCGTGAGGATTGGGATTGATAAAAACAGTTTTATAGTTTTGATAATTTACCATACCTAATCCACCGCCTTTAATCCTTTTTACATTGCGCCTTTCGGTAAAATCTATTGCAACGTTTTGACTATTTCTAGCGGTAGAATAGTAGGCGCATATTTCAGCTACTTTTAAAATAACATCGCTAGAAATGGACTCATCTTCTGAGTTTTTTCGTATAATTGCGTGGCTTCCGTGTAAGTTTTTTATGTGAAACCAAATGTCATAGCTTCGTCCTAATTCAAAAGTTACAGTATTATTTAGCGCATTATTTGTCCCAACGTATACGCAGTATCCGTTAATTAAAAACGACTTTGGCTTGCTGGGCATTGGTTTTTTTGAGCCTTTTTGAAGCGGTTGTTTTTTAATTACACCTATTGCGCTTAACTCTTGCTTTATGTCAACAACATCAGATAATGACGCGCGCTCAAGCGACTCGAGAATTGAATTAATATACTCTAATTCAGTGGTGTAGTCGGAAACTTGCTGTTCACAAATTGACTTTGCGCGTTTTAGCTTGGCATATTTTGTGTAATAAGATGTGGCATTTTGTTGAGGTGTTTTCTTTTCGTCTAAAGTAATTTTAGTTGGCTTGTACTCATCATAATAGTTGTCAATTAGCGCAAAAGTATCACCTTTTTTGAGTTTATAAAGGTTCGACATCAGCAGTTCGCCCGAAATTTTAATATTTTCCATATTTTCACATTCGGCAAGTTTTTCAGTTGCAAACCCAATTTTTTTTACAAGCTTGTCGCGATATCGTTTAGTAGCTAATACAATATCTTTTGAGTTGCTGTCAATACGAACTTTTTTGTCGGCTTGAAAGGTTGTCAACTCGCAGGCTTCGTTTAAAGTTTTGCATAAAATGTATTCATTGTCAGCTTTTAAACTCAAATAGGGCGTTGCAAAAAAATCGGAATAATTTGAAAGAACAGCTGGTTTATAAAGAGTTGAATTGTATATTTCGTTAAACAGCTTTATTTCATTTAATAATTTAGCAATATTTTCATTGTTCGCAGGCATAGAAAAACACGAGCGGTAAATAAATTCATTAGCAGTCTGTTTTGAAAGTCCGTTAATTGATTGCAAAATGGCATTTAACGCAGAAGTTTCAGCGCAAGATAGCAGGTTTTCGGAAATTTTATCATATTCATTTAGTTCAGCTTTGTCTGCTTTTTTAGGAAACGAGTATTTGATTGTAGGCACAAGTACGCGGTCAATATTTGCATCAAAATTTATGCGATGCAAGCAATCAAAAATTTGTCCGTCAGAATTGGTTAAAATTATATTGCTATATCGGCTCATTAATTCAAAGTATAGCTTGTAAACTTTGTTATCGCAAAGCTCGTCGCGTCCTTCAAATTCAAAGCAAAAAATGCGGTCGTCATTTGCGACGGATACACTTTTTACCTCGCACGAAAGTAGATACTTTCGCAGCAACATACAAAAAGTTGGCGCGCTAATAGGATTGTCTTTTTTGTCACTTGACAAATGGCATCTTGGCGCGACTGGGTTGGCTGAAATAACAAGCGTTAATCGTTCGCCTCTGTTTTTAATTTCAATTCTAATTTCGTCTGTTTCGGGCTGAGTAACTTTTTGTACGCGCCCATAGCTTAGCATATCATTTAATTCAGCGCATAAGCATTTAATTGTAAATAAATCAGATGGCATATATTGTTTCCTTTTAAAAATCATTAAAAATGGTATAATATGTACGAAAAATAGGCTAGTATATCATTTAATTCAGCGCGAATACTTAATTATAGGCTGAAAACATTTTTATTTGCTACAATTTCTCAGTATATATTATCAGCGATTGTTTCGCAAGCAGTTTGTTGTTCCCAATTTCTTTTTTACAAATTTCGACAAAATCATACTTTAAAAAAATCGAAAAACGAGTGTAAGCATTTGCAAATTACTTTGAAGTATGTTATATTATTATATACTATCGTAAAAAAAAGACAAAAGTCTGGAGGTTATATGAATTACACACTAGATAAACTTGAGAAGAGTCAAGTTAAGTTTACTATCGACATCAACGCTGAGGAGCTTGAACTCGCCATCGAGGAGGCTTATCACAAAACAAAAGGTAAGTTTAAAGTGGAGGGTTTCCGTCAAGGCAAAGCTCCGCGCAAAGTTATTGAAAGTATGTATGGAAAGGGCGCATTTATTGACGAAGCTATTGATATTATCCTTCCAAAATACTTTTCGGAAGCAATGGATAAAGAACCTGAAATTGAACCTGTTGGTCGTCCTGAAGCCGATATAATTGAACTTACTGACACAACATTTAAATATGCGGTTACTATTACTGTTAAACCCGAGGTAAAACTGGGCGAATACAAGGGCTTGACTGTTGCTAAAGAGAGCGTCGAGGTTACCGATGAGGCTGTTCAAGCCGAATTGATTTTGGCGCAGGATAAAAACGCTCGCGTGGTTGAGGTTGAGGGCGATGTTGAAAGTAAAATTGGCGATATTGTCAATATTGATTTTTCAGGCAGCGTAGACGGTGTTAAATTTGACGGTGGTTCGGGCGAAGGTTATGACCTTGAACTTGGTTCAAATACGTTTATTCCCGGTTTTGAGGAGCAGGTTGTTGGTGTAAAGAAGGGCGATGAAAAGGAAATTACTGTTAAGTTCCCCGCAGATTATGGCGCTGAAAACCTTGCTGGCAAGGACGCGGTATTTGCAGTTAAAGCAAACGCTATCAAGAAAAAAGAATTACCTGCTATGGATGATGATTTTGCAAAAGATGTAAGCGAATTTGATACATTAGAGGCTTATAGGGCCGATATTAAAGCGGGTTTAGTTAAACAGGCGGAAGAGCAAGCGGAAATTAAAGAAGAAAACGCGCGTATTGATGCCATTGTTGCTAATTGTGAAGTTGAAGTCCCCGAGTGTATGATTACCGAGCAGGCCGAGGAAATGATTAAAGAATTTGAATACCGTTTAATGTATCAAGGTATGAAAATCGATGATTATTGCAAGTACACTGGCACAACTCGCGAGCAAATGAGCGCCGAATATAAAGAACCTGCTGCTAGAAATGTTAAAATACGTTTGATTTTGGAAGCTATCATTAAGGCTGAAGACATTAAACCCGATGAAGCTGAAATTGAAAAACAAATTGCAGAAATGGCTAAAACCCAAAATAAAGAGGTTGAAGTCTATAAAAAAGAAATGGACCCAAGAAATATCGGCTATTTGTACAATCAAAATGTTAGTGAAATTCTTATGGCTAAACTTAAAGAATACAGCCCTGCTGTTTAATTAAATTTACCGATTGATTGCTACAAAACTAGTGAAAATAAATTATTTAAGCAGCAATATAGCGTTAAAAAGTTTTTTTGTTAGCTTCTAATGCGACCTATTGTTTAAAGCAAAGTCTTATTTAATTATTAATTTTTACTTCTAAATATTAGTAAATTTGAATAAATCTTCACTATATGATAATTATAGTAAAAGGAGGTTACAATGATTGAAAAAATGATTAGCGTTGTGGAACAAACTAACCGTGGCGAGCGTACTTATGATTTGGCGTCGAGGCTTTTGGAGGATAGAATTATTTTTCTAAGCGGAGAGGTTAATACTGAACTTGCAAATTATATTATCGCTCAACTTATTTATCTTGAAGCTAAAGACCCTAGCAAGGATATATTTGTTTATATAAACAGTCCCGGCGGAAGCGTTACCGATGGTATGGCGATTTTTGACACGATGAATTATATTAAATGCGATATTTGCACTATATCATTAGGATTGTCGGCCTCTATGGGCGCATTCCTTTTGGCAGCCGGTACTAAGGGGAAGAGGTACGCTTTGCCTAACAGCGAAGTTATGATACATCAACCTTTGGGTGGCGCGCAAGGCCAAGCAAGCGACGTAATGATTGCAGCTGCGCATATTGCCAAAACAAAGCAGAAGCTTAATGAGTATTTGGCTAAGATGACTGGTCAGGATTTGAAAGTTGTTGAGCGTGATACTGATAGAGATAATTTTATGTCAGCAGAAGAGGCTGTCGCTTATGGAATTGTTGATAAGATACTTTATCCTAAAAGCTAAAAGCTAAAAGCTAAAAGCTAAAAGCTAAAAGCTAAAAGCTAAAAGCTAAAAGCTAAAAGCTAAAAGCTAAAAGCTAAAAGCTAAATGAATTAAAATAGGAAATCGTTTTAATTAAGTTTTGAAAGTAGATTTTTGCAAATTAAAGCTGCTTCAACTTACTTGCATATAGGCGCAATTTTATAGTGTGTTCAATGCTTGTTGCAAAAAGCGTTGACATTCAGGGCTTTTAAAAATTAAAGAGGTGTTATGGACGAAAAAATTACACAATTTTGTTCCTTTTGCGGTAAAGGAGAGGACGAAGTTATGAGGCTAATTGCAGGACCAAATGGTATTACTATTTGCAACGAATGTATTGAAGAATGTAACGACATTCTCGCAGACGAGTCGTTTGAAGATGATGATTCAATACAAAATTCGCGTGCGGTAAATCTTTTGACTCCTCAAGAAATTAAAACTAAACTTGATGAGTATATAATTGGTCAAGACAATGCAAAAAAAGTGTTGTCTGTTGCAGTTTATAATCACTATAAAAGGATTAATTCTAAAAGTCTTAAATCTGACAATGACGATGTTTCTTTGGAAAAAAGCAATATCTTATTGCTAGGTCCTACTGGTTGTGGCAAAACATTGCTTGCGAAAACGTTGGCGCAAGTGCTTGATGTACCATTTGCTGTTGCGGACGCTACAACGCTTACTGAAGCAGGTTATGTGGGCGAGGACGTTGAAAATATTTTGTTAAAATTAATTCAAGCAGCTGACGACGATATTAAGCGTGCTGAAATTGGCATTGTTTATATTGATGAAATTGATAAAATTTCGCGAAAAAGTGAAAATGTTTCTATTACTCGCGATGTTTCGGGCGAAGGTGTTCAGCAGGCTTTGCTAAAAATTATTGAAAGTACGGTTGCAAGCGTTCCGCCGCAAGGAGGGCGCAAACACCCTATGCAAGAACTTTATCAAATTGATACAACAAATATTTTATTTATTTGCGGTGGCGCGTTTGTTGGGCTTGACCAAATTATAGGTAAACGTACAGACAGTTCGTCATTGGGCTTTACGGCAAAACTAAGAGATGAACATACTAAAAAATACAGTGACATTATTGCGGATATTCAGCCAGATGACCTTATTAAATTTGGCCTTATTCCCGAATTTGTAGGCCGCTTGCCGATTGTAGTTTCAATAGATGAGCTAGATGAATCCGCTTTAATTAAAATTTTAAGCGAGCCTAAAAATGCTTTGACAAAGCAATATAAAAAGCTGTTTAATTTAGATGATGTTGAATTGGAATTTGATTCGGAAGCCTTGTCGGCTATTGCTAAAAAAGCAATTAAACTTAAGACTGGCGCGCGTGGGCTTAGGTCAATTTTAGAGGACATTATGCTTGAAATTATGTATAATATTCCAAGTGATAAAAGCATTAAAAAAGTTATAATTAATGCCGACTCTATTAATAAAATTCAACCTCCGCAGATTTTGAGAGATGTTGGCTAGATTTAATTTAGGCAAAGTCAATATTTTTAGCGACTGAATTTACTAAATTGTTTATTTTAAATTATAAACATAAAATTACTTTATAATACAACATACTAAAAGTGAAGGGAATTACGTTCTTTTTATTTGCAATAGAAACATAAATTTTTAAGGTATTTATATGTAAAAAAACAAGTTATTTGTTTTGTAATAACTGTTTTAATCAACATAAACTTAAAACGGAGTTAAAATGGAAGATAAAAAATTAATTTTGCCGCTAATTCCTTTACGGGGATTAACGGTATTTCCAACCACAACATTAAATTTTGATGTCGGACGCAAAAAGTCACTTCAAGCCGTTGAGGAGTCAGCCAAAAACTACAATGGAATGATGGTACTGGTATCGCAAAAATTTGCAGATATTGCTAGTCCGCGTAGAGATGATATTGAGAATTTTGGCGTAATTGCGCGCGTTGTGCAATTAATTACTAATACAGATGAAAGTGTACGCGTTGTAGTAGAAGCTTTAAAACGCATAAAACTTGTTCGTATTGCTGAATTTGAGCCAATTTTTATGGCAGAATATATCGTGGCAAAGGATACTAAGGCGCGTACCGCCGAAGCAAAGGCGTATCAACGCAAATGCTTGGAAGTTTGTCAGGAGCATTATTTTATAGGTGAACGCATCAACAAAGAAATGATGCAAATTTTAAACGATACCCAAGATACGGTTTCATTTTTAAATAGGACGGCGCATTTGTTTAACGTTAGGGACAAGCAGTTTTATTTAGATGAAAACGATATTGTTGTAAAACTTGAACATTTGTACAAGTTTTTGCAGGAAGAACTTGATATTGCAAAAATCGAAAAAAAAATAGCAAAAAAAGTTAAAAATAGTATTGATAAAGGTCAAAAGGAATATTTTTTGCGCGAACAAATCAAGGCAATTCAAGATGAATTAGGTGATGACGCCGAAGATAATACTTTAGCTTTGGTTGAGGCTTTGCCAATTTCAGAGGAAAGCCGAGATAAACTTAAAAAAGATATACGCCGTAACGCAAAAACTCCAGTTAGCTCGCCCGATTATGCTATTCAACGAAATTATTTGGATTTTGTATTGGAACTTCCGTGGGATGTTGAAAGCGTTGACAACAATGATATTAAAAATGCAAAGGTCATCTTAGATGAGGACCATTTTGGACTTGAAAAAATTAAGGAACGGATTTTGGAATTTTTAGCAGTTAGACAACTGACCGAAAGCAAAAAAGAACCTATTATTTGCTTGGTTGGCCCTCCCGGAGTTGGCAAAACTTCAATAGTTAAGTCGATTGCGCGCGCATTAGGCAGAAAATACATTCGTATGAGCCTTGGCGGGGTTCGCGACGAAGCGGAAATTCGCGGCCACAGAAAAACTTATGTAGGCGCAATGCCAGGTCGTATTATTGCAAACATTAAGCAAGCTGGTACAATTAATCCTGTTTTTTTATTAGATGAAATCGATAAACTGAGCAGTGATTTTAGAGGCGACCCCTCAAGCGCGTTACTTGAAGTTCTTGACCCTGAACAAAACAATACATTTCGCGATAACTATTTAGAGTTGCCGTTTGATTTGTCAAATGTGATTTTTATTACGACAGCAAATAATCCCGATTCAATTCCCGCGGCGCTATATGACCGAATGGAAATTATAGAAATGAATGGATATACTCCCGAAGAAAAGTTGCAAATTGCAAAAAGACATCTTATAAATAAACAACTTTTAGCTCACGGGATTTTGTCGCAGCAACTTGAGTTTGAAGATGAAGCCATATTGAAAATTATTTACAACTATACAAGGGAGTCTGGAGTTCGCGGTTTGGAAAAAGAAATTGCCAATATTATGCGAAAAGTTGCGATGAAGCTTGTCGAGGGTGGTGATTATATCAAAACTGTTGTAACTGAAAAAAATATTGGTGACTTTTTGGGTATTGAAAAGTATTCGTCATTTAAGCGCAATGAAGTTGATGAAATTGGCGCAGCAACAGGGCTAGCTTGGACATCGGCAGGCGGAGAAATTTTAACTATTGAAGTTTCGCTTCTAAGCGGCGGAAAAGGCGACATATTGCTTACAGGCCATTTGGGTGACGTAATGAAGGAGTCCGCGCGGACGGCAATAAGCTATATACACGCGCACGCTGACGACTTGGGTATTGACGAAAAGCTGTTTAAGGAAAAGGATATTCATATACACGTTCCCGAAGGCGCAATACCAAAAGACGGGCCTTCTGCCGGCATTACAATAGCAACAGCCGTTATGTCAGCGTTTTCAAAAAAAGGTGTTCGTAGCGATGTTGCAATGACTGGCGAAATTACATTGCGAGGCAATGTTTTGCCGATTGGCGGGCTTAAGGAAAAAACTTTAGCGGCTCATAGGGCAGGTATTAGCACGGTTCTTATCCCTGAAAAAAACAAAAAAGATATGGAAGAAATACCAAAATCGGTTAGAGATGACGTACAGTTTGTTTTAGTGTCTGACGTGATGAGTGTTTTCCACAATTCAATACAAGGAATGTAATATGCAAATTACAAACGCAAAATTTTTAATATCCGTTGCTGACGGAAAAAACTTGCCCGAATATAATTTACCAGAAATTGCGATTGCGGGTAAATCAAATGTTGGCAAGTCATCGTTTATAAATTATATGACGAATATCGGAAGATTAGCAAGGACATCGGCTGACCCCGGGCGTACTCGGTTGTTAAATTATTTTGAAATTAATAAAGGGCAGTTTATTTTTGTTGACTTACCCGGTTACGGTTACGCCAAAGTAAGTAAGTCTGAGCAGCAAAAATGGGGGCCAATGATAGAAAGTTATTTACATACAAGCGCACATTTAAAGCATATTTTTGTGTTGGTCGATATACGTCACGACCCTACAAATGACGACTTGCAACTTATAAATTATTTGTTTCATTATGATATTCCATTTTCAATAATTGCAACAAAAGCAGATAAGTTAAGCAGGTTGCAACAAACGAAAGCGCGTCAAAATATTGCTTCAATAGTGGGTTTTGGTGTTGATAATATTTTTATTGTGTCGTCAACAAACAAAAGTGGCAAGGAAGCTATACTCGATAGAATTAGCCAAATATTAGATGTTCACGACTAAAAGTACTACAAATTAGCTTGTTTTATATAATACTATGCAAAAATAAGGACACAAATTTGTGCCCTTATTTTTTTATAGCGGTTTTGCAAAACGGCTAAAGTTATTGATTTACCTTCGCGAAAGCGTACTTGGAAATAACGGCATATCGAATACGCCTGTGCATACTTCCTGAGTAAACTCTTGACAGGGTGGTATGTAACAGTAGCCGTAGGTCGGTACCAATAATTCAACTTCAGCTTCCACTTTAAGCACTACTGTTACGCAAGCTGTAATTGTAAAAGTCAAACCTTCATCATAAGTTCCTTGTGGCGCGACAGCGTTTACCGTTGCTTCAAGCGATACGGGTATTACCGAGTTTTCGGGTACATACATTACCACGTCTTGATGCACTACAATTTCCGCTTGTCCTTTTCCTTCCACGTTGTTGTCATCAACATACAATACCTCTACTGGTATAGTAATGTCAGCTTGCACTCTGGAACATTTGCTTTCGTCGCGGATAGGAGTTATTATTACATTTGAAATTACTCCTTTTGATGTTGTTGACGTCGCGCTGACAAATGTCAACGGCTGTTTAGGATTTGACGGAACAAGATTTGTAGCAGTTATGTTATAGTTTTCTAGCCTTGTCTGCTTTAAGCAGGCGTCAAAAACTTTTTTTACCTGTAAACAGGCTCGCTCGCATAACCCTGTTACAGGATTGCCACAGATTGGACCTGGCGTTTTATCGGGCTTTAGATTATTACAAAACGACATATTTTCACCTCC
This sequence comes from Clostridia bacterium, assembly GCA_036654095.1. Lineage (GTDB taxonomy): Bacteria > Bacillota > Clostridia > Christensenellales > CAG-917 > JAVVSR01. The sequence continues at coordinate 24,440 of JAVVSR010000005.1, read as the reverse complement.
ATTGGTTTTATACCACATTTTATGATTATGCTTAATATTATGTTACGAGTACGAAAAATACTATATATTTGTTGTAAGTTAATTATAAATATGCTACAATTATAATATGAAAATATTTTCAATTTCAGATTTACATTTATCTTTTTCATCTGACAAGCCAATGGACATTTTTGGCGACGCTTGGGCAAACTATTTTGAGGAAATTACGCTTGATTGGCAAAAAAAAGTTGCCGATGACGATATTGTTTTGATTGCGGGCGATATTAGTTGGGCAATGAGCCTTGAAAATGCAATCGTTGATATGCTAGAAGTATCAAAATTAAAGGGCAAAAAGGTTATTATAAGAGGCAACCACGATTATTGGTGGAGCAGTTATGCTAAAGTCAAAGCTGCGACCAAGGGGCTTGAAATTTATCCAATACAAAATAATGCTATTCGATTTGACGGTTATGTAATTTGCGGAACGCGTGGTTGGAGCATTGCTAACGAAGGCGCAAATGATGATGACAAAAAAATATTTAATAGGGAAATTATTAGGTTGGAAATATCATTAAAGGAAGCTGTTTCAAAACTTCAGACAGGGGACAAGTTGATTGCGATGGTGCATTATCCGCCATTTGATGTAAATTTTGCAAATACTCCATTTACAGATTTGATGGAAAAATATGGTGTTAATAAAGTTGTTTACGGTCATCTTCACGGAGCAAATTGCAGGTCAGCGCTAAATATTTCAAAAAATGGAATTGAATATTATTTAACATCTTGCGACAAGCTTGCAAACAAACTTATTCAGTTATATTAGAATTATTCTTATATATAATATAGTATGAGCTTAGTTAAGCGATAATAACTTGAAATATTTGCTTGTAAAAACGGAAAGCGCATAAAATTCTAGATAAGGTTTTTAGGGTAATGACCTAAGGTATTTAAGAATAACTTGAAATATTTGCTTGTAAAAACGTAAAGCGCATAAAATTCTAGATAAGGTTTTTAGGGTAATGACCTAAGGTATTTAAGAATAACTTGAAATATTTGCTTGAAAAAACGTAAAGCGGATAAAATCCTAGATAAGGTTTTTAGGGGTAATGACCTAAGGTATTTTAAGGTTTTTCAATTTTGCGCAGAAACTAAAAATAACAAATGCTTAAAGTAATATAAAACCTGTGGAAAATTTCCGCAGGTTTTATTTTAATATTTAAACGGAAAATTTATTAAATTTTATTGTCGAGTTAGCAAAAATAGCCTAAACATAAGTTTTTCACACAAATTTAAATGTTTAAAAGCAACTAATAATTAAGTATGAAATTTAATATAAATTTTTGTCAAAAAGCATTAAAAAAATGTATTTTAATACAAAATATTTGTAGGGAAAACTAATTAATATTCCTATATAATTAAAGTATTTTTTTGTATAAATTTAAGTTTTATAATCAGAAAAAATTTCATAATAATCGAATATTTTTTTACTATACTATATCGTATTTTGTAGCAATTTATACTCATCGCGCATATATTGTAGGCAATTAGCGAAAATAGTAGGGATTTATAACCACTATACAAGTGTATCAATATAATAAATTATTCCAAGTTTTTGCAATATATTTCTATAATTTTAAGTTTTATTAAAAATAATCAATTTTTTATTGTTTTTTTTATAAAAACTTAAGCAAAAGTGGTTGCAAGTGGTCAATATCTATGATAATATATAGTCGTGAGGTAACTTATGGCATATGTAGGGAAATACAATCACCAATTAGACCAAAAAAACAGATTACGGATTCCGTATCGTTTGAAAGCCGTTTTAGGTAACGACTTTGTAATTACGAGAGGTACTCGCGGATGTCTTTTTATCTACTCGGTTGAAGAGTTTGAACTTAGATATACCAGCAAAATTGATAATATTTCTATTTCCGACGACGAGGAAAACGATGCGTTAAGTGAAATTTTAGGTTATGTTACTTTCCCCGAAGAGGATAATCAAGGCCGTTTCGTTTTAGATGCCGAATTAAAAAAACTTGTTGGTATCAATAAAAATGTTGTATTTGTCGGTATGCTAAACAGAATTGAACTTTGGTCTGAAGAAAAATATCTAAGCCGTCACCAGGACAGCTCGCAAGAGGCTTTCGACAGCAAGATGAAATCGCTGAAGAAATTTGGGATATAGTATGGCTACTGAATTTAAGCACATTTCGGTTTTGCTAGAAGAGTGTATTGACGGACTTATGATTAAACCTGATGGTATTTATGTTGATGGTACTTTAGGCGGGGGCGGTCATAGCAATGAGATTTTAAAACGTCTTACGACGGGTAGATTAGTTGCAATAGACAAGGATGAAGAGGCAATTATTCATTCGTCCGAACGCTTAAAAGATTATAAGGATAAAATAACATACATTCAAGATGATTTTAAAAACATCGAAGAGATACTTGAAAGTTTAAAGATTAACCAAATCGATGGCGCTTTAATTGATTTAGGTGTTAGCAGTTATCAAATAGACAATGGCGAGCGAGGCTTTTCGTATATGCAAGACGCGCCGCTGGATATGCGAATGAACCAATCGCAATATTTAACAGCATTTAATGTTGTGAACGAATACAGCGAAGGCGAACTAATTAAAATTATTACGAATTACGGTGACGAACGATTTGCAAAAAATATTGCAGCGAACATAGTGCGAGAAAGGGAAAAGCAATCAATTCGTACGACGGGACAGCTGTCTAATATTGTTGAACATAGCATACCTACTGCATTTCGATGGAAATATGGAAATCCGTGTAAACGAACATTTCAAGCTATTCGGATTGAAGTTAATGACGAACTTGGCAATTTAGATAAGGCTGTAAACAGTTTTGTAGAACATTTAAAATCTAAGGGTAGAATGTGTGTGATTACATTTCATTCGGAAGAAGATAGAATTGTTAAACGCGCCTTAAAAGAACTGGCCACTGGATGTACTTGCGATAAGTCATTGCCTGTGTGCGTATGTGGCAGGAAAGAAAAGATTAAATTTGTAGTCAACAAAGCAGTCCTCCCAACCGAGGACGAACAAACGGCTAATCCCCGTTCAAAAAGCGCAAAATTAAGGATTATAGAAAAAATATAATTATTGAGAGGGAAGGAAAATGTTAGGAGCTATTAAAAGAGAAGAAACATATACAAGCAATCAGCAGCAGCCACGACAACAGTATTCGATGGACAATTTGCCATCATATGACGCAAGGCTTCGTCGCGAGCAGGGAACGTATACAACGTATGCGTCTAGCACGGTTGTTCAACCTAGCGCGCCACGTCCAATGAATAACGATATTTCGCGTCAAGATGATTTGTGGCAAAGATTAAATCAAAATACCGCAAATACTGTTAATACTAATACAAATACTTATGCTCCTAATCAACAGTATCGCGAACATCTTGCATTCCAAGATAACGCAAGAACTCAAATTCCATTTGAGCCTATGAAACTTCGTGATACCGCTCCCGCTATTTCGAGAACACAAACTAATTTCCGTAGAAAAGAAAAGAAACAATTAAGCACTCAAGGCAAAGTTATACTTGCAGTTTATCTCGCTGTTGTTTTATTAATCGCGACATTGGTCATTGTAAATTCGGAATTAATTAATAAAGGAAAAGCTGACGTTGCGCCTAACGCTTCGGTTGAAAGTTTGTATCAAGCTGATGCAAATGGTCTAGCTTTTATTGAAGCTCCATATACTAGTACAGCTGGAACAAACTGGTTTGACAAGGTTTGTGACAAGTTATCTAACTAGGAGAAACAATGATTTGAAAGCTCAAAACATAATATATAATCCAAAACAAAGGCTATTAACAATGATAATGTTAGTAGCCTTTTTGTTTGTAGCGGTATCGGGGAAGTTGTTTTATGTGCAGATTGTTGACAGCAAAAACTTGCAATCTCGAGCAGCGGAGCAGTGGTACAGAGATGTTCCGATAACGGCGCGACGCGGTGGCATATATGACCGAAACAAAACAGCGCTAGCTGACACCGCTACAAAATACACTGTTTATGTTAGGCCGAACGCCGTGACCGAGCCCGAAAAAGTTGCAAAAGTGTTGTCAGTCAAGGCGGGCGCAGATTTTCAAAAGCTATTAAATAAACTAATAAAAAAAGGTGTATCTGAAATTACAGTTGCTAAAAAGATTGAAAAAAGTGTTATGCTAAGCATTGTTTCCGAGCAGCTTGATGGCATTTATTTTTCGACCGATAGTTTTAGATATTATCCTTATGGAAACTTTATGACTCAAATTTTGGGGTTCACCAACATAGATGGAGTTGGACAAAGTGGGTTAGAAGCGTATTACAATAAATATCTTACGGGCGTAAACGGACAGCTTTTAACCGAGGCAGACTTGGTTGGTCGAGAATTGTCGGGAAACGCTACAACATATTTGCCGTCAGTGAGCGGATTGGATTTAATAACAACCCTTGATTATACAATTCAAAATCTAGTTGAAAATGCCATAAAAACTGCGCAGATTAAGCACCAAGCAAAGCGCGTTTCTTGTTTGGTTATGAACCCAACTACCGGCGAAATATTGGCGATGGCCGAAACTCCATCATTCGATTTAAACAATATTCCGCGCGATGACTTGTCGCAACTTTTCGCGTACAGTAAAAACTCAATGGTATCATCGGTATATGAACCGGGTAGTACATTTAAAATTTTGACTAGCGCAATCGCGCTGCAAGAAAACGCGTTTTCAGATAGTCATCGGTTTTATTGCTCGGGAAGTAGAATTGTCGACGGCAAAAAAATTAAGTGTTGGCGCGCGAAAGGTCACGGAAGTCAAACATTTGTCGAGGGCGTCTGCAACAGTTGCAACTGTGTTTTTATGGATTGCGCGCTAGCCGTTGGAAAAGATACGTTTTATCAATATTTGTATGACCTTGGCATAAACCGAAAAACAGGCATTGATGTTTCGGGCGAAACCTCGGGTTTAATGTTAAAACCGTCAACAGTTAAAAACGTTGACTTAGCGCGTATAGGTTTTGGCCAAGCCATTGCGCTGACCCCTATTGAACTTGCTGTCGCGGCCTCGGCTTGCATAAATGGAGGCGAAGTTGTAACGCCTTATATACTCGATAGTGTGGTCGATGAAAAGGGAAACGTTATACATAAAAATACAAAAAAAGTTGTTAAAAATGTAATTCGTCCTGAAATATCGGCTGAATTGCGCGATATATTAACAAAAGTTGTTACTCAAGGTAGTGGAAAGGGGGCATATCTTAAAGGATACAGCATAGGTGGAAAAACAGGAACAGCGCAAAAATACGATAAGGGAAATATTGCGCAAGGTAAATATTTTTCGTCATTTATTGGATACACTATGATTAAAAATACCGAAGCTATGATTTTATTTATTGTCGACGAACCTGTTGGGATATACTATGGCAGTATTGTTGCCGCGCCTTATGTCGCCGAAATTTTTAAAGGTATTTTTGACTATCGTCAAATCAAGCCATCATATAACGGCGATGAACTTTTAATTGTTGGAATTCCTATTGAGCTTGCGGATTTTTACGGAATGAGCATTTCGCAAGCAACGATAGCTTTGCATAAACTTGGCGTAAATGTTGAGGTAGATGGCGAAGGAAATACCGTTAAATCGCAACTTCCGATTGCGGGTACTATGATAGATAAAACTAATACAGTTTTGCTGTATACTTAAAAAATTAAAAACAAATTGAAAAACTAAAACTATAAAGTAAATAAAAAATTACTTTATAGTTTTTTTTGTTTGCTTGTTTTAATAGTTTTATTAGCGCAATAATTAAAGTGAAACTTTGCATATTTTTTACGTTTTGTTGATTGTATTAAAATATAACTAAAAAAACACAAATGGCAATAATTTAAAATAAATTGCCGTTTAAAAGTTTAAATATTTTTTGACCTAATTTCAATTTTAACGGCATAGGCTATATAAACTACAATAATTTCATTTTGAAAGTCTAAAAAAAAGAATAGCGTATTTTGTCTAGTTTTACCGCGCTATTGTAATTAGTTTTACTTAGTAGTAATATTTATATATAAATATTAGAGGTGAATTATGGTAAAATTATTTGAGCTGATGCAGGGTATAGATATTATTGATACTCCAAAAAACCTAAATATCGAAATTAAAGGCGTAGCCATCGATAGTCGCGAAGTTAAGGAAGGCGACTTATTTATTTGTATTCGGGGAAAGCAAGCCGACGGACACGAGCATGTACTTGAAGCGGAAATGCTTGGAGCTTCGGCTGTGATTGCCGAAAGAGATGTAATCACAAATTTACCAACAATCAAAGTTACAAATTCGCGTAGAGCATATAGCAAAATTGCACAAAATTATTATAATAATCCAATTTTATCAATGAAATTTGTAACAGTAGTTGGAACAAACGGAAAAACAAGCACAAGTGTTATAATTGAACATTTGCTTTCTTCGGCAGGTTATAAAACTGGGCTAATAGGAACATTGGGCTATAAAATACTTGATAAAATGCTTGAAGCTGACTTAACTACGCCTGACCCTATGCAGTTAAATCGCTTATTCCATAAAATGAAACAAGCGGGAGTTGAAATAGTTATTGCCGAGGTATCCGCGCACGCAATCGCTTTGGATAAACTTTACGGAATAAAAAGCGATATTTGCATTTTTACCAATCTTTCGCAAGACCATTTGGATTTTTTTAATACGTATGAGGATTACGCTAACACAAAATTGTCATATTTCAGCAAGGATAAAATACGCGCAGCGATTATAAATTCTGACGATAAGTTAGGTCGAGAAATAATTAAACAAGCAAATTTTCCTTTTATAACCTATGGCATTGACGAGCCGAGTGATGTATTCGCTATTGACATTACAAATAAGTCTTGCGGAACTAGTTTTATTATTAATCTTTTTGATGAAATATACGAAATAAATTCGCCTCTATATGGCAAGCACAACCTTTACAATATGCTAGCAGCTATAACATTGGCTAAAATGCTTAAAATGCCAACGTCAGCGATTGACGAAAGCATACAAAAACTAGCTCAAATTGAGGGTAGATTTAACATATTTCCTCATAAAAACGGAAAAGTTATCATTGATTTTGCGCATACTCCCGACGGACTTAGAAATTTATTGCTGACTGCTCGTTCACTTACAGAAGGTAAAATTATACTTGTTTTTGGTTGTGGCGGAAACCGCGATGTTACTAAGCGTCCAATTATGGGCGAAATTGCAGGTAGGCTTGCCGATATTGTTGTTGTAACTAGCGACAATCCTCGTTTTGAAGAACCGATAAATATTATAAACGAAATTGCTCCCTCTGTACGAGAGAACAACAGTGAAGTTTATATTTACGAGTCGAGGAAGGAGGCAATTCGATTTGCCATTGAAATGGCCGAGCCATCGGATACTGTAATTATTGCCGGAAAGGGCGCGGAGGAATATATTGACATAAAAGGTAAAAAATTAAAATACAGCGACACTTGTGAGGTCAAGTCTGTATTGCGAGGTGAACAGTGAACGATAGCATTTTTATCGCGTTAGCAGGATTTTTAACTTTTTTTATTACGATGATTGTAGCTCCGCTTGTGATAAAGCTTATGAAACGTCTAAAGGCTGGACAAGTTATTTTAGGTTACGTCGAACAGCATAGCTACAAGACGGGTACTCCGACAATAGGTGGAGTTATGTTTGTGCTTCCAACGATTGTAGTTACTATGATACTTGGATATTCAAAATTGTCACTTGTCGCTGCTGCGATACTGTTCAGTTATGCAGTACTTGGCTTTTTAGATGACTTTATCAAAATAAAACATAAGCAAAATTTGGGGCTAAGAGCATATCAAAAAGTTATCGGTCAATTTGGTATTGCTTTAATAGTTGCGATATTCTGCTTTAAAAACCAGTTTATTGGCAGCGCGATTAACGTGCCGTTTACCGATAAAATATTTGAAATGCAGTGGTGGTACATTCCGTTTGTAATATTTATTTATATTGCCGTTACAAATTCGGTCAACCTAACCGACGGACTTGACGGACTTGCAACGACGGTAAGTATTGTATACTTTTTAACATTTTTAATTATAATATTGTTTCAATTAAAAGGATTTAAGTACTTTGGACAAGCTCAAGAATATGCTGAAATGAAAGGACTAGCGGTGTTTACAGCTTGTCTTATAGGCGGGTTGCTAGGTTTTTTATGGCAAAATTCATATCCTGCAAAAATAATGATGGGCGATACAGGCAGTTTGGCTATCGGTGGAAGTGTTGTCACGGTTGCTGTTTTTACAAAAAATCCATTAATTATTTTGACAGTCGGTATAATGTTTGTAGTATCTTGCATATCAGTAGTAATGCAGGTTATTTATTTTAAGCTGACTAAAAAAAGAATATTCTTGATGTCGCCGTACCATCACCATCTTGAAAAGAAAGGCTGTCACGAAAGCAAGATTGTTGCGTTTTATTCAATAGTAACGGTGTTAGCGGCGGTCATAGCGTTGATTTCTGCAGGAGTAATATGATGTTTGAAAAAAAATGTGTTTTGGTTTATGGATTTAGCAAAAGTGGCCGAGCCGCTACCGAATTACTTTTAAAAAAAGGCGCAAAAGTTTTAATCTATGACGATAAGGAAGTAAATGGTGATATTCCTATTGGAGCGCGCATAGTTTCCGATTTAAAGTGCGCGATAACCGAAGCGGATTTAATTGTAATAAGTCCTGCTGTTCCGTACAATCATTCGCTTTTGGAGCAGGCAAGGCTTGCGGGAAAGCAGGTTGTGGGCGAACTTGAGCTTGCATATAATTTTTGTGATTGCGGTTTGATTGCGATAACGGGGACTAATGGAAAAACAACAACAACGCTTTTAATAAATGAAATTTTAAACCGTTCGGGGCGCACGTCATATGCGCTTGGAAATATTGGCATACCATTTTCGGAAAAGGTTTTAGAGTTGTCGCAATCGGATACCGCCGTGCTAGAGGTAAGCAGTTTTCAGTTAGAAAGCACAAAATATTTTAGCCCCGATATATCGGTAATATTAAATATTGCGCCCGACCATCTTGACCGTCATAAAAATTTTGAAGAATACATAGCGGCAAAATCAAAAATATTTAAAAATCAAATTAACCGTGACATTACGATATTGAACGCCGATGATGAAATAGTTAAGCAAATAGCATTAGCGTGTACGTCAGAAAAATTTTATTTTAGCACAGAAGGCAAGGTTAGGGGCGCATACATTGAGGACGGCGAAATATTTTTTGAAGATACAGGCAAAATATTTATCATAAAAGTTGACGAAGTTTTGCTTAAAGGTCGACATAATATGGAAAATGTTTTAGCTTCGGTAGTTGCGTCTATCGTAAATGGCGTTGCGCCCGAAATTATCCGAGTAGTTTTAAAATCATTTATTGCGCCTAAATATCGAAATGAATATTTGGGTGAAAAGCAGGGAAAACGCTTTTTTAATGACAGTAAAGGTACAAACATCGCCGCTACAAAGGCAAGCATTGAAAGTATGAACGGAAATACTGTGTTGATTTTGGGAGGAAGCGAAAAAGGCGAAAACTTTGCCGAGTTCTTTAAAAATATATCTAAAAAAATTGTGCATATATTTGTTACTGGTGGCAATTCGCCCAAAATTATTGAAAGCGCAATTACACAAGGATTTTATAATATTTCATATAGAAGTACGCTTGTGGAGTGCGTCAGGGAAAGCGCTTGCGTACACGCAAGTAACGTATTGTTTTCGCCGGCATCGGCATCTTTTGATAACTATCGCGACTATCGTGAACGCGGCGAAGTGTTTGCGCGGATATTTTCGGAGCTTAAATGAAAGAGGGCAAGCGCGCAACTGAAAACTATTTTGGCGTTGTGGTGATGTCGTTGGCTGTGTTATTGTCGCTTATCGGGCTGCTTTTTATTTATAGCGCAAGTAATTACAGCGCAAAATTGCAAGTTGGCGACAGTTTTTTTTATGTAAAAAAGCAGGCAGTTGCGCTCGTTGTTGGAGTTTTTGGTATGCTTTCAATGCGCTATTTCAAAATCGAATGGATTAAAAAGTATAAGTATGTTGCGTTATTAGTTAGCTTGATTATATTGGTTTTGGTATTTATTCCAAAACTAGGCGTCGAAAGCTATGGCGCAAAACGGTGGATTAATCTAGGTTTTTTTACCATTCAACCGTCGGAATACGCTAAATTTGGACTTGTTATGTTTATCGCGGCATATATGTCCGAAAGGGATATGACTAAACTTAAATATATGATTGTCGTGTTGGGCGCAGGGCTTATGATGTGTTTGCTTATTATTTTAGAACCAAATATGTCAATTACAGTTTGTGTTGGCGCAGTAATGCTTGCGATGTTGTTTATCGGCGGTGTAAAACTTAAACGATTTATTATTATGGCGACGCCATTATTAATTGCGCTACCTGTAATGATTATTATTGAGCCATATCGGCTTAAACGTTTAACTGCTTTTATTAACCCGTGGGAAACACCTCAGGCAGAAGGTTATCAGTTGATACAAAGTTACTACGCTTTAGGAAGCGGTGGATTTTTTGGAGTAGGGCTTCAAAATAGTAGACAACAATATTTGTTTTTACCATTTTCCGAATCAGATTTTATTTTATCAATAATAGGTGAGGAAACGGGTTATTTCGGATGTTTGCTTTTAATGGCAATATTTTTTGCGTTTATCTACTTTGGAATTAAAATTTCAGCCTCTGCCGATACGCGTTTGAAATGTTACTTGTCATCAGGCATTACGTTGATAGTTGCAATTCAAACTGTTGTAAATATCGCGGTAGTTAGCGGAACAATACCGCCGACAGGCCTGCCGCTACCATTTGTAAGCGCAGGTGGAAGTTCGCTTGTCGCTTTTTTATTGGCGACGGGATTGCTTGCGAAATGCTCAAACAAAGACGGTGTTATAAATAGAAACCCTAAAAACAACAAAAATAATTAGTATTTATTGTTTTATTGCCAAAATAAAGCTAATATTTAATTTATTTACATTATAATTGTATTTTTTAGTATATGGTAAAAATATGGTATAATTGTGGTAATAATGACATTAAATTACAAAAAACTAAATATAATAAATAATGTAATTTTATTTTATTACAAAAATACTAACATATTTAATGTTTTATTGATATTTATGCCTATTTTTAATTAATTTAATATTAAAATTGTATAAAATTAACTTTACTTATTTTGAAATAATAGTTTATGTTAAAATTTCAAATTATCACGTAGCAAGCGTACTTTGACATAGTATGTATTATTATCATTCGGGGGCGCTATGGAAAAGTTTGTAATACAAGGCGGAAACAGGCTTTACGGGACTGCGTGCGTCGGAGGCGCTAAAAACTCAATATTACCTCTGCTTGCAGGCGCGATTTTAACGACGGACAAAGTTGTTTTAAAAAACTGTCCCGATATTTCCGACATCACCAATATGTTGGAAATTTTAAAGGTATTAGGCGTAAACGTCATTCGCGACGGAAACAGAATAGAAACGTGGGGCGGTATTAAAAATACTGAAATCCCCGCTGAATTAGCCAAGGGTATTAGGTCATCAATTTTTTTGTTGGGCTCAATACTTGCGACCGCTAAACGAGCAAGAGTTGCATATCCAGGCGGTTGTGATATCGGTATACGTCCAATCGATATACATATTAGAGGCCTACGCGAATTGAACATACAAATCGACGAGCAAAGCGGATACTTAAATTGCGTGGCTAATAAAATTCGCGGCGCAGATATTCAACTTGATAAAAGCAGTGTTGGCGCGACTGAAAACCTTATGATGGCTGCTGTTCTTGCCGAAGGGAGAACAACCATTCGCAATGCTGCAAAAGAACCCGAAATCATTGACCTTTCAAATATGCTTACGAAAATGGGCGCGCGTATTCGTGGCGCTGGTAGCGCAGTTATTGAAATAACTGGAGTTGATAACTTGCACGGTACCGAGCATACGCCAATTCCTGACCGTATTGTTGCGGGTACTTTGATTACAGCGGTTGCGCTTACGGGCGGTGATGTTGACTTGGAAAATGTAATTCCTGAACACGTCGCCTCATTAACATCAAAATTAACTAAATCCGCTTGCAACATTAGTCTGTTTTGTGATAGAATAAATATAACTAGTAATGGCCGACATTTTGCACAAGATTTTGAAACGTCGCCTTATCCTGCATTCCCTACCGATATGCAACCGCAAGTGATGGTGCTGTCTACGGTTGCCACAGGCACTAGTTTGATTATTGAAAATATTTTTGAAACTCGGTTTAAACACGTGCCTGAACTGAAACGAATGGGCGCTGATATTACCGTTCGGGGTGATATCGCAATTATACGTGGCGTTACGGAACTTTTTGGCGCTGAAGTTTTATCTACCGACCTTCGTGGTGGAGCGGCAATGGTTTTGGCAGGGTTAAAGGCGAGGGGCGAAACGACGGTTGGTGACGTTTATCATATTGATAGAGGCTATGAGCGCATTGAAAATATGTTATCATCTCTTGGCGCAAATATTAAAAGGGTTAAGTTATAAGGTGTTTTTAAATTGACCTAAGCAAAGCGCAAAGTTAGTATGAGCATTAAAAGGGTTAAGTTATAAGTTGTTTTTAAATTGACCTAAGCAAAGCGCAAAGTTAGTATGAGCATTAAAAGGGTT
>JAVVSR010000005.1:0-11664 GCA_036654095.1 Clostridia bacterium | reverse complement strand
AGCAAAGCGCAAAGTTAGTATGAGCATTAAAAGGGTTAAGTTATAAGTTGTTTTTGAAATTGACCTAAGCAAAGCGCAAAGTTAGTATAAGCATTAAAAGGGTTAAGTTATAAGTTGTTTTTGAAATTGGCCTAAGCAAAGCGCAAAGTTAGTATAAGCATTAAAAAGGGTTAAGTTATAGGTTGTTTTGAAATTGACCTAAGCAAAGCACAAAGTTAGTATAAGCATTAAAAAGGATAAAAATATGAATAAAAGAGTAGTCGTTTTGTTTATCGGCTTCGCTTTAATCGCACTGGTATTAATACTTAACGGCACAGTTTTTACCATTGACACCATTGATGTTGATTTTGACCTTCCTCAAAGCGAGAAGGTGGAACAAGAACTTTCGGCGTCTGTTGTAAGTGCTTCGGGCTTGAAAATTGGCAAAAATGTTTTTACCGTAAGCGAAAGCACTATGGTTAAAAATATTCAAGCGAAAGTCCCTAATGTTAAAATTCTTGGAGTTGAACGTATTTTCCCTAACAAGGTGGTTATACACGCTTCAAGGCGCATTGCGGTTTTAGCAATTCCGTTTAAGCAAAACCAATCATCAAACTTTAATTATGCTATCGTTGACAGCGAAATGGTTGTTCTTGAAATAAAGGACGAGCTTCCACGGGGGCTTTCGTCCGTTTTGGGTTTTCAGTTAATTGGTAATTACAACATAGCCGTCGGGAAGGAACTAAGCGTTAAGTTTGGAAAGGAAGTTTACTATTTACAAAATATTGCCGTTAGTTTTATGAAGGCAGGCCTTAACTCTGAAGAATTTTCGAGTTTTGTTTCCAAAATATCGTTTGTAGGGCAGATGATACACATTTTGACCAATAGCGGAGTTGATATTATTTTGGGAAGCAATGGTGAACTTACATCTGAAGAAATTTCAGCGCGAGTTATGAAGTCGTATGAGTGGTATAAAGGTTTTAGCGAAACTGCGCCTGAAATTAAAAGCGGATACGCTTATTACAATACATCGCTTTGCAAGTTTGTTTGGAATGACAACTAGTTAGGGTCGAATATGTAGAAGATTAGCGATTTAAATTAATTTTTTTGTACCATAAAATAATTACTATTGATGTAAAACAACGATAAATTAGCTTTAAAACAAAGCTAATTTATTTTTTTAACTTGTAAATAATCGGCGCGCGACATAATAAAATGAACAAAAAAATATTATAATTATACATTACTTTTTTCTTTGCTTATAAATTTGCAAAAAATCCAAATAAAATTTTAATTTTCAATCAAGAACCATCTGTTTTTTTATGAAAACACCAAATTTTTGTGTTTTTTCTATATAATATATATAATATAATATAAATAGTATTGACAGTAGATAAATTATTGTATATAATATAAGTAATAAACAAAGAGGTTCGTTTGATGTCAAAAGCAAATGATGTCGCAATATTAGATATTGGCTCTAAAAAAGTCATCGTTCTAATTGGCGAAAAGACAGCAAAAGGTATTTTTAATATAAAGGGAGTTGGCTCTTGCGGTTACAGCGGTTTCGTTGGCGGCGAGTGGTTTAACGTTTCTGATTTAAAAACTGCCGTTGCAAAATCGGTTAATATGGCCGAGGCTGATGCTGGCACTAAAATCAAAAAATTGTACATTGGCGTTCCAAGTGAATTTAGCGCATTAGTTTGCAAAGAAGTTATTTTATCGCGCGCGCGCGCTTCGCGCATAGGCGATGATGATATTTCGGCTTTGTATGAACAGGGCGATACATATGCCAACCACGCTAAGTATTCAACAATAAATTATTCGGCAATCTACTACACTCTTGATGATTCTACTAGAAGATATGTTGAACCTCGCGGGCTTTCGGCGTACAAACTTACGGGTTTGCTTTCATATATTCTATGCGAAAGGTCGTTTACGGCTTTGTTTGAAGAAATTGCTCACGAACTTAAATTTAAAGAAATCGAATATATTTCTGCAATTTGGGCAGAGACAATGAGTTTATTTGATGAAACAACTCGAAACAAACCAACCTTGCTTGCTGATATAGGTTATATTACTAGCAGTATAGCTGTGGTTCGGGGCGATGGACTGCTTCACTTGGCTTCATTTTCTTTGGGCGGTGGTCATATTGAAAGTGACATTGCAATGATGTTTGAAGTTCCATTTAAAATTGCGCAAGAAGTTAAATCTAAAATCGATATATCTTTAAACTATGCCGAGGATGCTTTCTATGAGGCAGGCGAGGGTGGCAAATATCATCTCTGCGCCAATGATATCAATGAGGTTACCAAAGCCAGGCTTGATACTATTGTTGGTTTTATTCAGGAAGGTATTTTGCAGTCAGGTGTTGATTGTCCGCCATATACAACGGTTTATCTTACTGGCGGTGGCGTAACTCAAGTTCGTGGCGCAAAAGAATATATGGCCGCAAAACTTGGTAAGCAAATTGAAATTGTATTTCCGTCAGTTCCTATGTTTAACAAGCCTCAATTCTCAAGTTCTATCGGTTTGTTGGATATCGCATCAAAATTAAATGCCAATGGTCAGTCGGCATTTACAAATATATTAAAAAAACTTATCTCTAAATTAGGAGGATAAAATTATGTATGGTTCCCCAGTAAATGTTGCGCGTATTCGTGTTATCGGTATCGGCGGTGGTGGCAATAATGCCGTTGATAGAATGATTGATGCTGGCATTAAAAGCGCAGAGTTCGTTGCGATGAACACAGATTATCAAACTTTAATCAGGTCGAAAGCTGAATTGAAAATTCAAATCGGAGCGGCTCTTACTAAGGGCTTAGGCGCAGGCGCCGACCCTTCTATTGGCGAAAAGGCCGCAGAGGAAAGTGTTGAGGAAATTAAAGAAGTTTTAAAAGATAATGACCTTATTTTCATTACTAGCGGTATGGGTGGTGGCACTGGTACTGGCGCTGCTCCTATCGTTGCGGGCCTTGCTCGTGAAATGGGTATCTTAACGGTTGCAGTTGTTACCAAACCTTTTAACTTCGAGGGCAAACGTCGTATGGAAAATGCCGAAAAAGGCATCGAAAACTTGCGCAAGTTTGTTGATACTCTTGTTGTTATCCCTAATGAAAAACTTTTAAGCGTTGTTCCTAAGGGTACTCCTATTGTTAAAGCTTTCCAGGTTGCCGATGACGTTCTTCGTCAAGGTATTCAAGGCATTTCTGACCTTATCGTCAACCCCGCTCTTATTAATTTGGATTTTAATGACGTTCGTACAGTTATGTCAAATAAGGGCTTAGCTCATATGGGTATTGGTTGCGGAAGTGGCGAAAATCGTACTTTGGAAGCTGTTCGTCAAGCCGTTCAAAGCCCGCTTCTTGAAACAAGCATCGAGGGCGCGACTGGCGTTATCTTAAATGTTACCGGTGGTCTGGACTTATCTCTTTCTGAAGTTGCCGAGGCAAGTAAACTTATTCAAGATGTCGTTGACGAAGATGCTAATATCATTTTTGGCGCAGGTATCGATGAGGAACTAAAGGATGAGGTTATTGTTACTATCATTGCTACTGGTTTTAACGGTATGGTTGAACGCAATCACGTGCCTACTTTTACTGCGGATACAAAATTGTTTGATGCAAGCGCGTTTAATTCAGTTCGTCAAAACGAAGTAGTTAGCGAAACTGCTGAAGTGAAGGAAGTTCGTTCGCAAAAAGTTGAACAAGATATTAAACCTCAACCCCAACCGGTTATGAGTGGCGCGCGTAGGGAAGAAGTTGTGTCTAGTCGTATGGATACGGGCGATAAAGATATTCCTGAATTTTTAAAACTTATTCGTAGTCGCAGCAATAACTAATTGATTGTATACCGCCCGCAAAATTTTGTGGGCGGTTATTTTATAAACAACTTGTACTGTTACATTTTGCGCAATGTGGCAAATTATGCTGTGTGTTTGTCGCTCAAGCGCACTTTGTACTGTTACATTTTGCGTGAAGCGGTAAATATAATGTGTGTTTGTCGCTCAAGCGAAGTTTGTACTGTTACATTTTGCGTGATGTGGTAAATTATGCTTTGTGTTTGTCGCGTAAGCGCAGTTTGTACTGTTACATTTTGCGTGAAGCGGTAAATATAATGTGTGTTTGTCGCTCAAGCGAAGTTTGTACTGTTACATTTTGCGTAATGTGGCAAATTGTGCTGTGTGTTTGTCGCTCAAGCGAAGTTAGCAATATAATTCTTTGGGTGTTGATAGCCTTTTATGCGAAGTGTCGCTATGAGATACGTAAATAGTAGTGTCTAAATCTATTGCGGTAATTAGTTTATAAAATATTTTATTTTACGCAATTTTATGTTAAAATGTTGCCGTGATGTTCGCATTAGTTTTTTAAATTTTTTTACAAAATATTTATTGGCTTAAGAGGTGTTTTTTTAGATAAGCATCATTTTTTGTTTCGTTTTTTTATTTTGGATAAAAAATATCTTTTGCAAGTAGGTTTATCGTATTAAAATTACAATCGCAAATATATATTAGTTTGCTGTTGTTAATCTTGCGTTTATATTCTTTATGCCATTAAGCAGGTGGATAAAGATAGTATAAGTTTAATTTAATTTTTACAATATAGAAGTTATCCACTGTGGATAACTTTTTTTGTCTTTCCATATGGCGCAAAGTTTGACAACAAGGGAAATAAGATTGCGACAATGTGCACAACAAAGTTTGGTAACTGAGATATAAACGGTAGGGAGCAAAGTATTAAAACAAGTGTAGTGACGAGGTTAGGAGAAGAGGGAATAGCAAGGTAGCTACAATATGGCGCAAAGTTTAGTAATGGGGGAAATAAGATTGCGACAATGTGCACAACAAAGTTTGAACATTTGCAAAAAAATTATCGTAAAACATAATGCTGAAAATGTTTGCGCTAATTATTCGCAATATCACATTAACTATAATTTTCGGTAAAATTTATGTTGTATGGATACTTTTATATTAAAGCAGTTTAGCGTAAATGTTTGAAATACACTAGTAACACTATAATTTTTTTAATGTTTAATCTTTAGTAAAAGATACAAGATGTATTCTTTAAACAATAATTTAAACTTTATGCACTTTTAATTTCATTATATGTGTTAAACAAGTCAAAATATACGCAAGTATTACCTTTATTCACAAAATGTATAATTAATAAATCGAGTAAAATTCGGGCTTACAGGCTCAAATTGTATATTGCTGCATAATTATGCAACTATTTTATACATACATTTTTTTGTTTGTGAAACATTACTTTTTTATTCAAAATATAACATTTTATGTCAAAATCGATTAAAAATTATTTTTTATTTTTATTTATATTTATTTCATTATGTGGCTTATTTGTTTAAATAAACACGTTAATGCTGTATCGAATTTATTTTATAAGATATTAGTATCTAAACTTATTATTTATTAATTAAGGTAAACGCTTTTTAGGCTTATCCACAAATATTTAGTGTGGTTGGCTAAGGCTTGCTTTCGTGGCGGAAAGTATTGTGGCAGTAACACTTGCTTGGGCTTATCCACAAATACTTAGTGTGGGTGGGCTAAGGCTTGCTTTCGTGGCGGAAAGTATTTGTGGCAGTAACACTTGCTTAGGCTTATCCGCAAATATTTAGTGTGGTTGGCTAAGGCTTGCTTTCGTGGCGTAAAGTATTTGTAGCTGTAACGCTGTGCTTGGGCTTATCCACAAATATTTAGTGTGGTTGGCTAAGGCTTGCTTTCGGGCAAAAAGTATTTGTGGCAGTAACACTTGCTTGGGCTTATCTGCAAATACTTAGTGTGGGTTAGCTAAGGCTTGCTTTCGGGCTGAAAGTATTTGTGGCTGTAACACTGCGCTTAGGCTTATCCACAAAAACTTAGTGTGGTTGGCGCTAAGGCTGTTTTCGTGGCGTAAAGTATTTGTAGCTGTAACGCTGTGCTTGGGCTTATCCACAAATACTTAGTGTGGTTGGCTAAGGCTTACTTTCGTGGTGGAAAGTATTTGTGGCTGTAACACTGCGCTTAGGCTTATCCACAAAAACTTAGTGTGGTTGGCGCTAAGGCTGTTTTCGTGGCGTAAAGTATTTGTAGCTAATTTTTTTTGATTTGTTGTCACGTAAATATAATTTTACGGAATTTACAATATCCTGCGACATAAACGGAAATATTTTTTACTTTTTCGGTGCAATAATTCAATCGTGGCATATTTAGAGCAGGTAATTATTGATAACCTGATTATCAATACTATACTGATTTTATTAACTGTTAAATTGCTAAAAGCAAAAATAACCAAATGGCGGATTGCCTTATCCGCTATAATTGGAATGATTTTTGCAGTATTTTTACCATTTGTTACCTCAGTACTTTTTTTGTACAAATTATTTGCTTTATTTTCGACAACACTATTTATAATAAAATATCCAAATATAAAGCGTTACATATTTGCCACCCTAGTTTTTGCGTGTTTGTCGTTTGCTTTAGGGGGGATAGTGTATGGATTTTTCAATTTTATAAATACTGGTCGCAATGGAATGATGGTTTATCCCAGTAATGGCGTAATTTACCTTGTATTCGCCGCGGTTGTGTTTATGTTGTACATCTTTCGGCAGTACACGCATTACGCGCGCAGAAGGCGAAATTTGACGTCAATCGATAATACGGCCGAGCTTGATATATGTAATGTTAAATACACTGTAAATTGTATCAATGATACGGGAAATCAGCTTTTTGACGATTTAACTCTTAAACCTGTTTCCGTGATATCAAACGAAATAGGATTGAGAAGCGTCACGGGAAAAGAAAGAACGATTTTAGTTCGCACGGTAGCCGCGACAAAAGAACTGCCTTTAATTACAATAGACAATCTAATTTTGCATACCGAGTCGGGTGACAAAAATTTAGGCAAGCAGTTAGCTGTTGTAAGTGACGAAGTGTTTGACAAGTACAAATTGATAATAAATATAGGAAGTTTTGAAACATAATAAAATGTTTAAAAGATTTAAGTGAAGCATTGCAATAGATATTAAGGGGGAATGGAGTTTAAAAAATAAAACGAGATACAGCTAAGAAGATATTTTTATAAGGTACATATTATTTAGCGAATACTTAAGTGAGCAGTTAAATGAGTTTTTAAAAGGAGAGTATATGAAATTTAAAAAACTAATGGCTTGGCTGATGCGTTTATTTGATATAACCCGAGATAGTGCGGAGCAGAGGGTAGACTATTTATGTGGAGGCGAGGCATTGCCGAGTCCATTGACGCCCGAGGAAGAAATCGAGGTAGTTAAGCGATTAAATGATGGTGATGAAAATGCCAGAATGGAGTTAATCGAGCGCAATATCCGTTTGGTAGTATATATAGCAAAGCGCTTTGAAAACACTGGAATAGATATAGAGGATTTAATTTCAGTAGGGACAATCGGATTAATTAAAGCGGTAAACAGTTTTGATTTTACTAAACTAATAAAGCTAGCCACGTATGCAAGTAGATGTATTGAAAATGAAATTTTAATGCACCTTAGAAAGACAGTTAAGACGAAAGCAGAAATATCGTTAGATGAGCCGTTGAATGTTGACTGGGAAGGAAATGTTTTATTGTTAAGCGACATACTGGGTACTGACAGTGATATAATTTATCGTGATGTAGAAGCGACAACCGAGCGCGAGATATTAAAGGAAAGTTTTGGCAGGTTATCTGACCGAGAAAAAAGGATAGTCGAGATGCGGTTTGGTCTGTACGGACACGAAGAAAAAACCCAAAAAGAAATTGCCGAACTTATGGGAATATCCCAATCATACATATCAAGGCTTGAAAAGAAAATAGTAAATCGAATGAAAAAAGAAATATCGAAGTTGGTTTAATATGGTGAAATAAACAAAATGCTTTATAAATTTAAATAAATAATTACAGTTTAATTAAAAAAATGTTGAAAAATAACAATATTTTGCAATAAATTAATAACATTTAAATAAATTTTGTAATTTTTGTTTATAAAAATATTTTACGATATTAAAAAACTTTTATCAAAACTATGCGCGTAGAGGTAAAGCGCAAGTTAATAAAAAAATTACAAACTATACATACTAAATAGCTAAGACTTTTACGCTTTACATTCATACATAAAATCCAAAGGAGAAATGTATGAAAAGAATTGAAATCATAGGCGTAAATACTTCAGAATTACCAAAGCTTACGGGAGCAGAAAGCAATTCGTATTTAAAAAGAATAAAAGAAGGCGACGACTCACTTCGCGAGGAATTTATTGTTGCTAATCTAAGGTTGGTTTTGTCAATCGTACAAAGGTTTTCAGCAAGTAAAGCCGAAAGCGACGATTTGTTTCAAGTTGGCTGCGTTGGCCTTATGAAAGCCTTAAACAACTTTGACACATCGCAAAATGTGCGATTTAGCACTTATGCCGTACCAATGGTTATAGGGGAAATACGTCGATATTTAAGAGAAAGTTCGGGCATAAAAGTTTCAAGGAGTTTGCGTGATACGGCGTATAAGGCGCTGAGGGCTCGTGAAGAACTTATTAAAGCAGGGCGCGAGTTTGTGCCTAGTTTGACCGAAATAGCCGCGGAAATCGATATTCCCGTTAGTGAAATAGCTTGCGCTTTAGACGCAGTATCTGAACCAATTAGCTATTTCGAGCCGGTTTTTAATGACAGTGATGACAATATGATGCTTATGGAGCAAATATCCGATACTAAAAACAATGATGAATTTTGGACTGAAAATATTTCACTATATGATGCGCTGAGCCTTGTTACTCCGCGTGAACGCGAGATTTTATATTTGCGGTATTTTATTGGTAAAACTCAAATTGAAATTTCAAATGCGGTCAATATTTCGCAAGCGCAAGTATCTAGATTAGAAAAAAACGCAATAAAAACTATACGCAATCATTTGCAATAGAAGGCTAACTGACGCAAATCAAAAAAAACTAAATATAATGTACAGAAACCTAAATTTCAATTTAGGTTTCTTCATTTTCGGGCGTAGGCTCGTCTTCGCTTAAAATTCGTGTTGACTGCGCGCCGCAAAGTTCAACCAAAATTACGTCTTCACCTATTTTGCAAATGTTGCGCCACGGAATAAAAATCGCATCGTTTGATGACAAATTACGCAGCAGTTTTTTGCATCCCGGCACAATTATTCCAAAGATTTGACCTCGACAAGTGAAAGATATGTCGACAATTCTGCCGAGCCTTCTGCCGTCAACGGTATTTACAACTTCTTTTTCGCGAAGCTCGCAAAAGGTATAATCTTTATTCACCATAGGACATTATATGTATGAAAGCAAATATATTTGTACACTTATGCGCAAAATAGTAAAAAATACTTTACACGTACCACAATATATTGTATAATTACGATATAATTTGTCGAATGTGGCAAAATTTAGTGTTTAATTGAGGTTTTTTATGAAATGTATGTATTGTGGTTCGCTTGATAGCAAGGTCGTTGACAGCCGATTAAACGAAGATGGCACCTCTATTCGCCGTCGTCGCGAATGTGTTAATTGCGGAAAGCGATTTACTACTTATGAAACTGTGGAATATACGCCTATTATGGTCGTTAAAAAAAGTGGTAATCGTCAGGCTTTCGATATAAATAAAATTCGTAATGGTATTTTAAAAGCCTGCGAAAAACGTCCCGTTTCAATGTACGATATTGAACGCGTTATTAACAATATTCAAAAACAAATTTTTAACAGTCTTGAACAGGAAATTACTAGTACTTATATTGGCGACTTGGTAATGCACGAGCTTAAGGAGCTTGATGAAGTCGCTTATGTTAGGTTTGCAAGTGTTCACCGTCAGTTTAAGGATATAAACACTCTCTTAAACGAAATAGAAAGTTTGGTGAAACTGAAAGATAGCTTAGTCGACGCCGACAAAAAGAAGTCAAAAAAATAATGAAAGAATTTACCTATTATGGTGTGCCGAAAAAAATTACAAAGGTATTAGCCGACGCCTATCCTCTTATTTCGTACAATCAAGTTCAACGGCTTTTGAAAAATAAAGATATCAAAGTTTGCGGTCAGCGGATTAGTTCCGATGTGGTTATTTGCGATGCGTCGCCGATAGTTGTTTATGACAAGGCGCAAAGTTTGAAAACTATTTATAGCGACAGTGAATTGCTTGTTGTTTATAAACCTAAGGGCATTGCAAGCGAGGGCGAGGTTTCGGCTGAAAGTATGCTTGCTGAAACCGATAAGTCATTAATATTGTGTCATCGGTTGGATACAAATACCGACGGGCTGTTAATGTTTGCTAAAAACGATAAGGCATTTAATGAAATTCAAAATGGATTTAAAAATAAGTCGATAGCAAAGCACTATCGAGCTAGGGTATATGGCAAAATTTTAAATGATTGTCGTTTAACCGATTATTTAGTAAAAGAAGTTAAGGGCAATCGAGTTATGATATTCGCTGAAAAAGTTAAGGGTGGCGTTGAAGTTGTTACCGATTGCAAAGTTACAGGCTACGACGGCGAAACTACTTTAGTTGATCTTGTTATATTTAGCGGGAAAATGCACCAAATTCGTGCGCAACTTGCATATCATAAACATTTTATTTTGGGCGACAGCAAGTACGGTCGTGACGATATAAATCGCAAGTTGGGCTTTAAAAAACAACAGCTGACGGCAAATAAACTCACGTTTTCATTTCCCGACAGCAGCTATTTGCGTTATTTAAACGATAAAAATATTGAAATAGATTAAAAAACTATTTCATTTTTATCAATGCTGTCACGTATTTTTTCAACGGCCTTTTTTTCAATTCGCGATATATAACTGCGTGAAATATTAAACTTTTCAGCTACCTCGCGTTGTGTAAGCGCGGGTGTATTATTTAAGCCATATCGCATTGTTATTATTTCGTATTCACGACGCGTCAAAGTCGTTTTAATTAAGTCCATTAGCTTTTCAATTAAAAGACGATTTTCAACATCTGTTATAACGCTGTCTTCCTCAATATTTATTAAGTCAATAAGCGAAATTTCATTGCCTTCACGGTCAGTGCCAACAGGTTCGCTAAGCGAAACATTGTTTCGATATTTTTTATTTATCCGAAGTGTCATTAGAATTTCATTTTCAATACATCGCGCCGCATATGTTGCAAGTTGCGTCCCTTTTCCAAGCTTATATGTATTAATCGCTTTTATTAAACCTATTGAACCTATTGAAATTAGTTCGTCAGTATCGGGATAGTTGTTGTATTTTTTTGCTATGTGCGCCACCAATCTCAAATTGTGTTTAATTAAAATCTCAATCGCATCCTTGTCGCCATTAGTAGCCAGCAAAACGTATTCAGCCTCTTTCTCACGCGTAAGCGGTTTAGGAAAAGAATTTTTATTTTCCACGTACGATGAAAAAATTATTAGATTTTTTAACATAGAAAAAAAACTTTCTAGCACGGCGACCTCCCAAAAAATATCGATAAAAACAGTATATGAACGCTATAATTCAATAGTGTATGTCCGTATTTTTTATTATAAACGAAGTTAAATAAGCAATGTTTTATTGCAAAACAAACGTGATGTTATATTGCAAAACAAGCGTGATGTTATATTTTAAAACAAACGTGATAATGTATTGAAAAACAAACGTGATGTTGTATTACAAAATAAACGTGATGTTGTATTGCAAAACAAACGTGATGTTGTATTGCAAAACAAACGTGAT
>JAVVSR010000004.1:69642-116702 GCA_036654095.1 Clostridia bacterium | reverse complement strand
CAACGACCCTTCGGTTAACAGCCGAATGCTCTACCGCTGAGCTAAGGAGGAATATTATCTAATATTAAACAAAGAAAGTAGCAATTAACAAAAAGCAACTGTTTAATACGTAGGTTAATAGCATAGTTATTTTATAATATGTTGTATCATATGTCAACTAAAAACGCGTGATAATTTTGGATTTTTTTTTTAAAGTTTGATATTTTATAAAAGGAATAAAAATATAGCTCATTATGAAGTAATCTTGTACAAAAAACGCAAAATTAAAACAATGTGTTTTTACAACAAAATATGTATAACATCATTACGCTAAAAGTTTTAGCGAATAAGTTAAATTGTTAAATTAGTAACCAATTAGTGGTTTTAAGTATTTAAAGTAGCAGATAAAATGTCGATATTATAAAATATACCGATAATATACCTAACTATATATTGGTTTTAAATAATTGACTTTTCACTTAAGATTTGATATAATATTTAAATATTACGGAGGCTAAATTGGACGGAGTAAAGAATTTTAGAGATTTAGGTGGCATAAAAACCAAAGATGGTAAAAGGGTTAAATATGGTTTGTTTTATCGTAGCGCAGCTCTTGATGACGCTACATGTGATGATATTTGCTTTTTAAAAAGCTTAGGGCTTTGCGAAGTCTTTGATTATCGAGATGAAGGCGAAGGCGACGCTAGCAAGCAAAAAGTTTATGGACTTATTGGCGCAAAACATTTACATTTCCCCACAAATATCAACGATGGCAAACTTTTTAAACTTCAAAATGGCGGGTGGACTCGCGCATTTGTCACAGTTTATGATTCAGACGTTGAAATGTTTTATAAAAAACTGTTGTTAAATAATCGCGGCTATGCCGAAATGGTCAAGGCTTTGGTCAATGGTGAAACTCCCTTTTTGCAACATTGCACAGCAGGCAAAGACAGGGCGGGTACGGGTTGCGCGTTGCTTTTGACTATTCTTGGGGTCGATTATAATGATATTATAAATGATTATTTAACTAGTTTGGAAATTAAGGATTTTCTTTCGGATATTATGACTAAAGAAGTTCCTGTTTGGCTTAAATCAAAACTTAAGAAGAAATATGAGCCTTTATTTGAAGTTAAAAAATCCTACTTAGACGCAGCGTTTGGTGAGGCTATTAAGAAATACGGTAGCATTGAAAATTACTTGGAAGGCGAATACGGGCTAACTTCTGACAAACTCGCGCTAATTCGAGCTAAATATACCGAATAGTTTATGTAATATTTAAAACATTCACTTAGGTTATGGCTATTAAAATCACATTCCATATTAAATTTAAAAAACTCTTAGGCAAATTGCCATAGGAGTTTTTTAAAGTAGTAGGTTGTATTTTTATTTGTTTTATTTAAGTTTTTAAAAACATATAAATAAATAGTATCGCCAATACTAACAAAGAAACTATAAAACAGGAAAAAGTATTAAGGTTTAGAGGTTATTCTTTTAAAATATTAATATTGACATTTAACTTGTTTTTTAGTATAATAAAATATAGGGAATAATAGGGCATTGAGGAGGCGTTTATGACAAGAAATCAAAGGCATCTTGCAATGATAGTGCTGGGCGCGGTTTTGTCAATAGGACTTTATATGTTACTTGCTCCGTTAGACCATATTGCGCATATTAGGGAAAGCGCGCTTATGTCGATGATATTTTTTATGGCTTTAGTTGCCTCGTTTTTGTTGTTTTGCACGGGCGTAGCTTTAAGGTTTGATAAAGATGAAAATCATCACGGAATAGGCATATTAGCCATATTGTTTATGATAGTTGCAACAGGATTGTTGATTTTTTGCACGGTTGACGTTTTTGTTGGCGAAAGTCAACTTATTATTAAAGTTATGAATGTTTTAATCGACAGCGTTGATTTCACAAAAATCTTTGATTTTTAATTAAACATTAGTGAAGGTTCAATATAAAATTTGTAACTTATTAAAAAATCCAAATTAATGTTATTCAAACAAGTAAACATCAATGTTTACTTGTTTTTTTGTCGATTAGCGCGGTCGATTTCTTCAGACAGGCGGCGGTGGCGCGCGATATAATCCTGATAACTAGTTCCTACTGTTTGTTCGTCTGAAAGGGTTTGCTCCTTAGGAGGCTTTTCAGGCGGAGTTTGCGCGGACGACGTTTCAACAAATTGCTCAAAATTTTGCTCGTTATCCTCGGTAGCGTAGTTTTTTTTACCATTATTGTTGATATTATTGTTGTCAATTTTAAAAAAAGTACCGAACTTTTTAAACATAAACTCCTCCATAACAATTTATTACCCTATTTTAATTGCAATATTTGGTTATATACTATATAATTATGAAGACTTATTTAATATTATTTAATAATCTAATAAATTTCCAAATTGATGCAAGGAGATAGTATGAACAAAAAATTATTGCTAGTTCTAGTTTGTGTGTTAGTGTTGGCGTTCGCGCTGACCGCGTGCAATAAGGGTTTTAAGCAAGATGCTGTTGGCGGAGCTGAACTAAGTAAGCCCGTTGAAAATAATGGTGGGTTAGTTGTTAAGCAAGGTAAGCACATTTATTTTATTAATGGTTATCTTGGCATTGATGCTGACAATACTTTTGGCACACCCTATAAAACCGCGCTTATGCGCGCCGAACTTGATGTTGATGGCAAGATAGTTGAAAACAGTCAAGTTGTTATTGTCCCTAAAAACATTTACAGCGCAAGCACTACGTCGGGCATCTATATTTATGATGGCTGGATTTATTATGCAACTCCTAATACCGAGCTTGACAAAAAGGGCGAAGTAAACACAAAATATTTAGACTTTATGCGCACAAAAATTGATGCTACGCAAACTCAGTTGCTTTTCACGATTGACAACAGAAGCGTAAACTTTAAGTTTTGCAATGGCTTTATCAGTTTATTTAATGGTGGTGACTTATATAAAATTGATTTGTCTGCAAAAAAAGTTAATAACGAAAAAAACTATGTTTCGGTTATGAATAGGATTTCGGGCGTTAAAATGATTTGTTCGGATACTAATTTTGGCAACTTTAATTTGGCTGTTCGTAATTTGCCCGATGAAGAGGCCTATAAAACTTATAACGAGTTGTGGGCGGTTAGCGCCGATGGTAGTATTCAAACTAAACTTATAGGCGGCGCAACATATGATAAGAGCGCTACTCCCAATACGAATAATCTGTTTAAAATTGGTTTGCTTAATTATGTAGTTGAAAGCGATGGCCTAACAATTTACTATACCAAAACGAAAACAATCGGCGGAACGGCGCAAGTTGTTGGTTTATATAGTTACAAATTTACAACCTTAGCCGAGCTTGACCCTTTAAAAGAAAAACAACTTACCTACAATACCGCAACAACCGTTACCCCTATAAGCAGTGAAGGCGGCGTATTAATTAGCGAGTCTGCAAGGGTAATTTTGGCTAAAGCCGATGCGACAGGAAAGCCTGCTGAGCTTAGCAACGAACAAAAGGTTGTTATTGATGAAGCGGCCACTGTTAAGTTTATCAGTAATGGCTTTGTATATTATACTGCAACAAGCGCGCCGAAAGCAATCTATCGTATTAAATTAGATGGCACGGGTGTTGAGGAAAAGGTGTTTGACGTTAATCCGCTTACCACTTGGATTGACATGGAACTTGTAGGCAATTATTTGTACTATATTGATAGCGTGACCAATTATACTCATCGCTATAATATTGCAGGCGAGTTAGGCAAAAAGCCCGAATTGGTTGGGAAAATGACCGCCGAAGATGCCAAAAAGTTTGCGGAGGCAGACAAAAAGGAATAATAATATTTTAATATAAAGCAATTAGTAATGGCCACTTTTACAGTGGCCTTATTTATAAAATTGTATTCGACAAAGTTCGACAAAATTCGACTTATTAAAATAGAAATGAATAGTTTTTATGGCACATTATGTGCTATAATTTCATTGTTTAGAGGGTGATTGACACTATTGACATTTGAGGGGATTCTTTGTTGAATATTGGGGTGTACATTTCCTTTCGTCGGGCGGATTTTATGTTAAATATTATTGTATGATAATATATATTATCTTTTTTGGAGGGATTATGGAACGAACGGTTGTTATTGCAGATGATAATGTATTATTTACAGATGAACTTAAAAAATATTTTGAAACGGCCTCTGGTTATAAGATAGTGGGCGTTGGAGCTGATGGATTAGAGGCGGTAAGTTTGGTCGAGAAGTACAAACCTACTTTTTTGTTGTTGGATATTGTTATGCCCGAATTAGATGGTTTTGGCGTTTTAAATGCAATATCGGCGATGTCTGGCGCAAGGCCAATTACGATTATGGTATCACAGTTGGCGGCCGATGGTTTTGTTACAAAGTCATTGAGGTTAGGCGCAAGTTACTTTATGGCAAAGCCTCTAAACTGCGACAAACTGCGCGAATATATGGACGAGTGCATTGAGCCGATGCCTGTACGAATGTCTGCGCAACCCTTGAAACGCCACGAGGTTCGTGTGGCTAAGTCGCTTGATGAAAAGATAGCGAACATTTTTATTTCGGTTGGTATTCCAGCGCACATTAAAGGCTATCAGTTTTTGCGCGAGGCTATAAAAATGGCTGTCGATACTCCCGAAATTATCAACAGTATTACAAAAAAGCTTTATCCGTCTATCGCAGATAAGTTTGAAACTAGCAGCAGCAAGGTGGAACGCGCTATTCGTCACGCGATTGAGGTCGCTTGGAACAGAGGAAAAATTGAAAATATTAATAATCTGTTTGGTATTAAAGTTTATGCCGCAAACGAAAAACCAACAAATGGTGAATTTATTGCGCTAGTCGCCGATAAAATGTTGCTTGAGGGCGCATAATGTTTTAAAAAATATAAAAGCAGTAAACCCGTCAATAAGTGGCGGGTTTTTTATTTTAATCGTTTTCGATAATTAAATGTTTGATGAAATAGCGACGTTAATCAATGAAAATCCTTATTTATCCTAAAATCGTAAAAAAATTAATAATTTGTATCGGCAATTAAAAAACTAATCATAAAAACAAGTTATTGGCAAATTTTAGTAACAATCTTTTGTCATATTGTATAAATATGTATTAAAAAGACAATATACTTGAAAATATAATAATTTAGTGGCGCAAAACAGTTTACAAATAATTGTTTTATCAATATAATATACACGAATTAGGACAGTCAAATTTACGTAAAAAGAGGTGGTTTCTATGGCTGGGTACAAAAAATGTCCGCGTTGTGACCTGAACTGGATTAAAATTGAAGAAGACCTATGTGATGTATGCAAGGCCGAGCTTAAGATAGGCGGTATTAAGCTAATCGAAGATGACGAAGTCGAGGAAGAAACGGAGGAAAGAATATGTCCCGTTTGTAAAATCAACTTGCTAGATGATGGCGAAGAAATATGCGCTAATTGCAGAGAAGAAAAGTTGTCGAAGGCTAAAGAGGAAGAGAAAGAAGAAGAGGAAGAGGCGGAAGACGACGAGAGTTGGCGTGAATATGTAGAAGAGGAAACTATTGAGCCAGTAGAGGAAAACGAGGTTCTATTGGGTGACCTTGAGGAAGCTGAAGTTGAAAAGGACGAAGACCTTGAAAGCGAGGAAGTTTTTGATGACGAGGTTGGCCCTGCATTTGAATATGACGACGACGAAGATGAGTATGAAGATGAGGATGAAGAAGTCGACGAAGATGAAGAAGACTTGTAAAAGTCAATAATTTGATTAATACAACGCGCTACAATAAGTAGCGCGTTTTTTATTGTCGATTTATAATAATTAAGAATGAGATAATGCAAAATTAAAAAAATGATTTTGCAAATGTTGTTTATTTACTATAATAGCTTAGGTGTTATAATAAAAAATTAACAGTAAATGTGTACGCTTAAATGCAAAAACTACAATTAAAAAAACCAGCGAAGCGTATGTGTTGCAAATGTTTGATAAATATCGGTTATTTAGTATTCGTTTAACTTTTATAATTGTGGCAATACTTATGCTATGCGAGAAATTCAACATAAAATGGACAGTACAAAAGAAAGAATACAGCGATTACAGGGGCGTAACGTTCGACTTATTGTCAATCGCGGTCGAAACAGATTTATTGGCTATGAAGGCATAATTGAAGATTTATATCCATATATATTTACAGTGCGCGTGACAAGTGAAGAATTGCCTTTGCAAACATTTTCGTATTCTGACGTGATGACAAAAAATATTAGGTTTTATAAATCAAAAAATATTTAGCAAAGTGTCATAAACGACTTGTCCCGATTATATTATATAATGATAGATTTTCAAGGGGGCAAATTATGAGCTTTGGATTTAATGACATTAAATCGGATTGTATCAAAAAATTATTGTCGCAGGAAGTTGCGGTAGAAACGTTTATAAGCGATGCCGAAAGTGGTGGAGCAAGCAAGGTGTTAAGCGTCTTGGCCGACGGGAAACTGATGTCGCTTGAGCAGATGTCCGATGAAGCTCGAGTTAGCGGCCGCGTTAATTTCAAGATAGTTTATCTTGATAGCGAAGGCGCGTTAAAAGGGCTTGATTATTTTGCGGATTTTACTGAAAATGTTCCAATCGATACTTTAAGTGGCAAATTGTTTGGAAAAATTGTTGTTATTGACACTGATACTGCTTTAAATGGCGGCATTAAACTTTCAGCGGTTGTTGAAATAACCTTATTTTCGGTATGTAGCAAGGAAGTTAAATGCTTAGTAACGGCAAGTGATGAGTTCTATGCCGAACGAGGAAAGTTGACAACACAAAACTATGTTTGCAACGTAGGCGGCACTTTTTCAATCGATGACGACTATGATACAAAACGTGATATTTCTAAAATATTGTTATTTGATATTACAAGTTGCGTTTCTGATGTCAACGCCGGTATGGGAAATGTTCTTGTAAATGGAATGGTTGTTGCTAACGTAACTTATTTGTCAAATGAAAATGTGTTTTCGACGCCATTTAATATAAAATTTAGCGAGGAACTTGAAAAGGCTGAACTTTGTATGGGACAGCTTATTTCAGGCGAAAGCATTATAAAATCAAGCAGAGTGGTATTGACGGGCGTTGAGGGAAGCAATGTAATTCGCGTTGAAGCCGAAGTTGAAATTCAGTTGCGTGTTTATGCTGAAAATCAATGTGAAATGGTAACGGATATATTTAGCGTCGACAGCGAGCTTGTGGAAAAATTTGATAATTTTATTTGTGACGAATATAATGGAATGAAGTATTTTAGCGATAAATTGACGGGCGCAGTTTCATTGTCGCCAGATATGTCGGCTGTTCGCGAGGTAGTATCGGTTTTGGCGGGTCGAAATACCGTAGCGCAAGCGGTTTCGGGAAGCGGAAGCATTGACATTGAAGGAGTGATGACGGCAAGTATTTTGTACCGTGATGAGAATGGATTGAATAGCGCGGAAGTTGAAATTCCATATTCTTTCCCGTTTGCCGACGAGTCCGCTACGCCTACTCAAGCGCTATCGGCATATGGCGCGGTGCTAAGTATGACGGCCAAAACCAAACGAGATAGAGAAATTGAAGTGTCAGCCGATGTTTCGTTTAAGGTTGAAAAGTTTGGTAGACGCGAAAGTCGTTACATTGCTGAAATTACCGAAGGCGAGACTAAAGAAGGCAGCAAATCTGCCGTTAGTTTGTATATCGCTGAAGAAGGAGAAACTATGTGGACGGCCGCAAAAGCGCTGTCCGCTCGTCCAGACGTTTTAAGAGAGCAAAACCCTGAGCTTTCCGAACCGTTTAACAGTGGCGACAAAATAATTTTCTATCGGCAAATCAACTTTGAATTTTAACTTGAAAATGAGTCGTGTTATATGATATAATAGTCTTGCAACTTTGCAAGACTATTATATTTATATCCACGAGGTAGTATGGACGAAATTACATTAAAAGCGTTTGCTAAAATCAATTTAACTTTGGACATTTGTGGCGTATCAAAAGGCTTTCATTTGCTTGATATGTTGGTGGCGTCTATCGCGCTGTGCGATGATGTGCGATTGGTTTCATCAAAGGACAAGTCATTTTGCTTTATGGACGAAAAGCTCGCAGATGACAAAAATTGCGCAATGCGCGCACTTAAGTTGATGCAAAGTAACTTTAAAATAGGCAATTATGAAATTCATATTAAAAAGGGTATTCCGTTGTCGGGTGGTCTTGGCGGTTCAACGGCAGATGGCGTTGCTGTGGTAAAGGGGCTTTCGGAAATGTTGGGCATACCTCGAAAAAAAATTAGTACCGAGTTTTTGCTTCAAATAGGAAGCGACGCGCCTTGTATGTATGACGAGGGGATAAAGCGTGTTCGGGGAATTGGCGAAATAGTTACAAAAATAAGCGAAATAGCGCCATATAATATAGGTATTATTTCAGGAAGCGGGGTGTCAACGGTTGCGTGCTATCAAATGTTTGACCAAATGAAGTTGCAAGGGGGAACTAGTACCGCCGAACTAATAAACAATATAGGTAAACCTGATTTTGATTTGAAAAAATATCTAAGCAATGACTTATTGCTGCCTGCCTTGCGATTGAATTCAGATATCGCGCCATCGCTAGCGCGACTCGCGGAACTCGGCGCAGATGGAGTTAATATGTCAGGAAGCGGAAGCGCGGTGTACGGACTGTTCAAAAGCAATGTTTCGGACAAATTAATTAAAACAAATTTCATTTAATTTGCTTTAAATAAACTTAAAACAATTTAAGCCACTTGTTATTTAAGTGGTTTCTTTTTATTTCTATTGTTTTGACAAATTAAAACATTTTTTAACCAATTTTATCCAAAATCATCTTACAAAATTTAAATAGCTATTGTAATTGCTTCAAATTTTTGCTATAATGAATATAACAACTAATTAAAGGTTAATCATTGATGCAAAAAACAAAAGAGGGATTTCCAAAATATCTATTTCACGAAGGCACAAATTTTGAGGCTGATAAATTGTTTTGCCCTAAATTAGTGAAAAAAGGGGAGAAAAGCGGGTTTAATTTTCACGTGTGGGCGCCCAACGCGAAAGCTGTTTCGCTTGTTGGCGATTTTAACTTGTGGAAAGTTGGAACAACGCCTATGGTTGTAGACGAAGGTGGTATTTGGGAAGTTACAGTGTTTGGCCTAAAGGTTTATGACAATTATAAATTTGCAATTACAGATAAGCGAGGCAAGGTTGTTTTAAAGGCTGACCCGTTTGGGTTACACTTTGAAACATCGCCTTCTAACGCAAGTAAACTTTATGACATTTCAAATTATAATTGGAATGACAGCGAGTGGCTTGCTAATCGCGAAAAGTTTGTTCCCTACGCTGAACCTATAAATATTTACGAGGTTCATTTGGGAAGTTGGAGGCGACACTCTGACGGCAACGTTTACAGCTATCGCCAGTTGGCAGATGAGTTGGTTTCGTACGTTAAAAAAATGAATTATACACATATTGAGCTTATGCCACTTACGGAATATCCATATGACGCTAGTTGGGGTTATCAAGTAACGGGGTTATTTGCGCCCACTTCAAGGTATGGTACTCCCGCTGACTTGATGTATTTTATTGACAAATGTCACGAGTCGGGAATAGGTGTTATTTTAGATTGGGTTATCGCGCACTTCCCGAAGGACGTGCACGGGCTTGCTATGTTTGACGGTACGCCTTTGTACGAATACGCTGACCCGCGTAAGGGCGAACATAAGGAGTGGGGCACTAAGGTATTTGATTACGGTAAATCTGAAGTGCAAAGTTTTTTGATATCGGCAGCAAGTTTTTGGTTTAGAAATTATCATATAGACGGCTTGCGGGTTGACGCGGTTGCCGCAATGCTTTATTTGGATTATAACCGCAAAGATGGCGAGTGGTTGCCCAATAAAGAAGGGGGCAATTATAATATAGAAGCAAAGGAATTTTTGCAGCGTCTAAACACTGCTATACTGACTCAGAACAAGGGAGTTATGACCATCGCTGAGGAGTCGACGTGTTATCCAATGATTACTAAACCGCCTTTTGACGGTGGGCTTGGGTTTAATTTTAAATGGAATATGGGTTGGATGAATGACAGTTTGGAATATATATCGGCAAATCCTTTTTATCGCAAGGATATGCACGATAAACTGACGTTTTCTATTTCATACGCATATAGCGAAAACTACATTTTACCGCTTTCGCACGATGAAGTTGTCCACGGAAAAAAGTCGATTATTGACCGTATACCTACCGAATACAACGAAAAGTTTGAAGGAGTTAAGGCGTTTTACGGCTATATGATGACACACCCCGGCAAAAAACTTTTATTTATGGGCAGCGAATTCGGGCAATTTATTGAATGGAAATTCGACGCAGGGCTTGATTGGCTTTTGCTTGACTATCCAAAGCACAAAATGCTTCAGACATTTGTTAAAGACTTGAATGCGTTTTATTTAAAAAATCCGCCGCTGTTCAATCAAGATTGCAAGTGGGAAGGTTTCCGTTGGGTTTCTGTTGATGACAATACGCAAAATATAATTTCATATTTGCGCTATGATGAATCGGGCGAGTATCTTTTAACGGTTATTAATTTTTCGCCGATTGAACGAAAAAAATATAGTATGGGTGTGCCTGAAAATAAAAAATACAAGGTTGAATTTAGTTCGATTTTGAAAAAGTATGGTGGAAATTCCAATGCAAAACCTCACTACAATGCTAGTTCAAAAAGTATGCACGGATTGCCGTTTTCTATTAGTATGACAGTTCCCGCTAACTCGGTTCTTATTTTAAAATCGGAAAATATATTGGAGGAAATATAAATGCGACAGACTAAGAAGGAATGTATTGCGATGTTACTTGCTGGTGGTCAGGGGACTAGACTGGGCGCTCTTACTGAAGATGTAGCCAAGCCAGCAGTACCCTTTGGAGGCAAGTACCGTATTATTGACTTTACATTATCAAACTGTGTAAACTCGGGGATAGATACAATAGGAGTTTTAACGCAGTATCGTCCGTTTGAACTGCACGAGTACATAGGCAACGGCCAACCGTGGGACTTGGATAGGCTCAATGGCGGAATATTTGTGCTTCCTCCGTTTATGCGCGCCAAGTCGGGCGAATGGTATAAAGGTACGGCCAATGCAATTTATCAAAATATTGACTTTATTGATAGATGTAATCCCGATTATGTGCTGTTATTGTCGGGTGACCATATTTATAAAATGGATTATGACAAAATGCTCGACTCGCATAAAAGAAAAAATGCCGATTGTACTATCGCTGTGAGAACTGTGCCTATCGAGGAGGCTAGTCGGTTTGGCATTATGCTTACAGATGATAAATCAACGATTATTGACTTTGAGGAAAAGCCATCTAAGCCGAAGTCAAACAAGGCGTCAATGGGCATATACGTTTTCACGTGGGAAGTTTTGAGGCGTTATCTTGTTGCTGACGAGGAAAATAAAAAAAGCAGCAACGATTTTGGTAAAGATATTATCCCGAATATGCTTAAAGACCATCAAAAGATGTTTGCTTACGAGTTTAATGATTATTGGAAAGATGTTGGCACAATATCAAGCCTGTGGGAAGCAAATATGGATATCTTAAACAGCGCGTCAAATTTGAAACTGTACGATAAAAACTGGAAAATTTATGCTAGAAATAGCGCTGAACCTCCTCAGTTTGTGGGGTCAAACGCTACAACAGTCAATAGCATAGTTTCAGAAGGCACGGTGGTGGACGGCGATATTAGAAACTCTGTTGTGTCCGTTAGCTGTAAAGTTGGCAAAGGCAGCAAAGTTTATGATAGTATTCTTATGCCTGATGCGGTTATCGAATCGGGGGCGGTTATTAAGCACGCGATTATAGGTTGGGGCGCAAAAATTGGCAAAGGCGCTGTTATCGGCGAAAAACAAGATAAACCCGAAAATGGCGAATGGAAAATCGCCGTGGTCGGCCCAAATATTGTAATTGCAGAAGGCGAGGTTATACCCGCTGGCGCAATGATAGGGGGTAAATAACAATGATTAATAACGCTATGAGTGTACTGTTTGCTAGCGATAGCGAAATCCATATGAATGAACTTACAATTCATCGTACAAGCGCGTCGCTTCCTTTCGGCGGAAGGTATAGATTAATTGACTTTGCCTTATCAAATCTTGTGAATAGCGGTATCACTTCAATAGGTATCGTGACGCGCAATAACTATAATTCGCTTATGGACCACATTCGTATGGGACGCGACTGGAATTTAAACCGTAAAAATAGTGGAATTATGGTTTTTCCGCCGTTTGTTTTAAATACTTTGCGCGAAATGTACAAAGGGAAAATTGAAGCCTTGTATAGCCTTAGAAACTTTATGAATGGTCAAAAAAAAGCCGAATATGTTGTTATTTCAAATACTAACATTGTTTTAAATATTGACTTAGAGGAAATAATTGAAGAACATATCGCTAAAGGTAGCCATATCACGATGTTGGTTAAAAAGTCGAATGAAATTAATCCGCGCAAAAATTTAATTACAATGAACGCGGATAATCGCGTTACCGATATGCGTTTTGCGGTGGTATCGTCTAAAGAGGAACAGCTTGTCAATATGAATGTTTATATCGTTAAAAAAGACTTGCTTATTAGCCTTGTTGAAACGGCGTATTCGCGTGGGTTTGTAGATTTTGAAAAGGATATTTTATTGCGTCAACTTTCTGAACTTAAAATATATTGCCACGAATTGACGGGATATGCAGTGACTATTGACGATATTCCAAGTTACTATAAACATAATATGGAACTTTTAGATACCGATATCCGTACTGGATTATTCTATGGCGAAGGCGCAATTTATACTAAGGTAAAAGATAGCGTGCCTACTAGATATTTAAATAACGCTAAAGTTTCAAATAGCCTTATAGCTGACGGTTGTGAAATTGATGGCACGGTTGAAAACAGTATTTTGTTTCGTGGTGTTAGGGTTGAAAAGGGCGCTATTGTTCGCAACTCCATAGTGATGGAAAATTGTTTCATAGGCGAAAAAGCCGTTATTAAATATACTATTACCGATAAAAACGTGACAATTCAGCCCGAACGACAGCTGTCGGGATATGAAACCTATCCAATAGTTATTGTGAAAGATAAAACAGTTTAGATTAATATAATTTTGTTTCAATATAAAGAAATTCGATTTTAAAAAAAGGAGGAACTTATGAAAATTTTATTTACAGTTTCAGAGGCCTCCCCGTTTATAAGAACGGGAGGTTTAGGGGATGTCGCTGGCGCGTTACCCAAAGCGTTGGCCGATTTAGGAAATGATTGTCGAGTTGTTATGCCACTATATGAGGAGATACCAACAGAGTATCGTCAAACTATGCGATTTTTGGGTTCTACCTTTGTTGATTTAAGCTGGCGTCGTCAGTACTGTGGCGTGTTTGAATATACTATTGATAATGTTATCTATTATTTTATCGACAATGAATATTATTTTGGCAGAAAGGGGCTTTATGGCCACTTCGATGATGGCGAAAGGTTTGCATTTTTTAGTAAAGCAGTGTTGGAAATGGCATCAATCACAGGTTTTTATCCTGAAATTGCGCATTCTAATGACTGGCATACTGCGTTAGTACCGGTTTTTTTGGATATTTTCTATCGTGGAATTGACGAATATAAACGCACAAAAACTGTTTTCACCATTCATAACATTGAATTTCAAGGTAAATACGACCGCTTCCTTATGGGCGATATCCTAGGAATACCCGCAGGAAAGGAAAGTATTGTTGAATGTGACGAGGTTGTCAACTACATGAAGGGCGGTATCGAAAGCGCAAATGTGGTCACAACTGTTAGCAAAACTTACGCCGAGGAACTTAAGGACCCGTTCTTTTCATATGGTCTTAGCGGTATCTTAAATGCGCGTCATTTTAAAATTAAGGGCGTTACAAATGGAATTGATACGGATTTTTACAATCCGCAGACAGATGGCGCTCTTGACCAAAACTATACTTTAAAAAGTGTCAAGCGCCGTCAGGAAAACAAAAAACATCTCTGCGAATTAATGGATTTACCATATTCGCCCGAAAGGCCAATGATTGCTATGATTACTAGATTGACCGAACAGAAAGGATTGGATTTAGTCGCTACGGTATTAGACGAAATGTTGGCGGCGGATATTCAATTTATCGTTCTTGGCAAAGGCGATTGGAAATACGAAACATTACTTAAAAACTGTGAAAAAAGATACAGCAGTAAAATGCGCGCTATCATAAACTTTAATGGTGATTTGGCGTCTAAAATTTATGGCTCAACGGATATATTGTTGATGCCTTCAAAATTTGAGCCGTGCGGTTTAGGGCAAATGATTGCAATGCGTTATGGCGCTGTTCCAATCGTTCGCGAAACAGGTGGGCTTAAGGATACTGTTGAACCGTTTAATCCTGTTACAAAAAAAGGTACTGGCTTTACGTTTAAGGCTTATCAAGCGTATGATATGCTTGATGCCGTTTGGCGTTCGTTGGGCGCGTACTATGACAAAAATCTTTGGAACGCTGTTCAAACTAACGCTATGAAACGTGATTTTAGTTGGAAAACTTCGGCAAAAGAATATAACGAAATTTATACTGAATTACTTAAATAATAGTATGTCGCTTATATTAGGAGAATTTTATTTTAATTAAAAAGTAGGTGTTTTAGCTAGAATATTTTAGTAATTAGTGGAATTATTAAAACTAAAAAGTGTTATTTATTTGCTAAGCGTTGGTTTTTTTGATAAATTATGAACTTTACATTTGCGATAATACAAGGACACAGGCGTGTCCTTGTATTATGCGAAAATAGCGGGTATCTGCCTTAAATTACCTTGCATTTTACGTATGTTTCACTTGTATATTTTCGCAAAATATGTTATATTAACAAAGGCAAATCGCTTTGAGGTTGCACCGCTTTGCCGTTTTACATAGGATAACTTATAAGAGTACTACCTCAATAGGAGAGATAAAATGGATTATACCAAAATTTCCTCGGCGGACTTAAAGGAGCTTATTACCGAAAAGGTCGCTAGATTTTTCGGGGTTAAATTTGAAGATGCTAATACAAATCAAATGTATCAAGCTGTTTGTTTGGTGGTCAGGGATATGCTTACGCAAACCCGCGTGGAGTTTAAAAAGAAGGTTCGTGAAAAAAACTCCAAGCACGTATATTATATGTCCATGGAATTTTTGCTTGGCCGTTCTTTAAAAAACCATTTGTACAATATGGGCCTTGAAAATAAAATGACAACAGCGGTCGCCGACTTGGGATTTAATGTTGAAGAGTTGTTTGCGCTTGAACCCGATGCAGGTTTGGGTAATGGCGGGCTTGGACGTTTGGCTGCTGCATATCTTGAAAGTTTAACATCGCTAGGCTATGTGGCGAGTGGATTTTCAATTATGTATGACTATGGCATTTTTAAGCAAAAAATTGTTGACGGTTTTCAGCTTGAACAACCCGATGATTGGCTTACTAATGGTTCAGTTTGGCTTGCTCCGCGCGTTGAGGATACTTTTGAAATCCGCTTTGGCGGTGTTGTTAAGGAGTCTTGGCGTGAAAATAGGTTAGTTATTGAACATTGTGATTATACAACTGTTCTTGCTGTTCCATATGATATGAACATTAGTGGAATTAAACCTAATACCGTAAATAGACTGCGCTTGTGGTCGTCAAAGGCTTCAAGCGATTTCGATATGGACCTGTTTAGCCGTGGCGAATATGTGAAAGCTATGGAATCAAAGATGATTGCGGAAAGCATATCTAAAGTTTTATATCCCGCCGATGACCATTTTGAAGGGAAATCGCTGAGGCTTAAACAACAATACTTTTTTGTTTCCGCTTCAATACAGTCGATAATAAAACGGCACTTGACAACAAATCCTAACTTGGATAATTTGGCAAGTCACGCGTCTATCCACATCAATGATACTCACCCTACCTTATGTATTCCTGAACTTATGCGTATTCTTTTGGACGACTATGGTTACAGTTGGGAAAAAGCGTGGGAAATTACGTGTGATACTATCAGTTATACTAATCACACCGTTATGGCAGAGGCTTTGGAAAAATGGCCACAACAACTTTTCTCAACATTATTGCCTAGAGTATTCCAAATTGTTTGCGAAATCAATCGACGTTTTTGCGATGAACTTTGGCAGTTCTATCCAAATAACCACAGCAAAGTTGCGGAAAACGCGATTTTGGAACATAATCAAATTAAGATGGCCACTATGTGCTTGGTTGCGGCGCACACAATCAACGGCGTTTCGGAGTTGCATAGCGAAATTTTGAAAAAAGATATTTTTAAGGATTATTATCAAATGCACCCGCAAAAGTTTACCAATGTTACAAATGGTATTACACACCGCAGATGGCTTCAGCAAGATAATCCCGACTTGACTAAACTTTTGTACGATACCATTGGAGATGAGTGGATTAAGGACGCTTCAAAATTAAAACAATTTGAAAAGTTTGCCACAGATAAAGCCGTTTTACATCAAATCGGAGAGGTAAAACTTAAAAATAAAATTAAACTTGCCGAATATATAAAGAAAAATAATAATGTGACAGTTAATCCTAACTCTATCTTTGACTGTCAGGCAAAGCGTTTGCACGAATACAAGCGTCAGCTTTTAAATGCGTTTAATATTTTGGACACATACTATCGACTGAAGGAAAATCCTAATTTGGACATTGTTCCTAGGACGTTTATTTTCGGGGCGAAAGCCGCGTCAAGTTATTTTATGGCCAAGCAAATTATCCGTCTTATTTGGCAAATGGGCGAGGTTATCAACAATGATAAGAGTATAAAAGATAAAATCAAAGTGGTTTTTCTTGAAAATTATCGAGTAACGTTGGCCGAGCTTATGATACCTGCCGCGGAAATTTCGGAGCAGATTTCTATTGCAGGGAAAGAGGCTTCCGGTACGGGCAATATGAAGTTTATGATAAACGGCGCTATAACGTTAGGGACTATGGACGGCGCAAATGTTGAAATTCACGAAGCTGTCGGCGACGAGAATATATTTATATTTGGACTTTTGACCGAGCAGGTAAACGAGCTGTATAAAAATGGCTACAATGCTACTAAATATTTTTCAAACGATGGTCGAATTAAACGTATTATTGATACGTTAAGGGCAGGCTTGGGAGGTGTTAAGTTTACCGAAATTGCAGATAGCTTGCTTTTAGGAAACAACGGAATGGCCGACCCGTATATGGTTTTAGCTGACTTTGACGCATATGTACGCGCGCAACAAAAGGTAAATGACACTTATAAAAATGCGGAAAACTTTAACCGTATGGCTTTAATGAATATAGCCAATGCAGGGTTTTTCAGTTCGGACCGCTCGGTTGCGGAATATGCAAAAAGGATATGGGACGTTAAGCCTATTAACTGATTAATTGATGATTTATAATTCGAGATACACCTTTTATAAAACGCCATTTGGCGCGGTAAGCACAAGAGAGCAGGTGAAAATCCGCTTTCCGCTTGACGCGTGGATTAGTGTTTCCGAGGTGTATTTTGTTTTACGTAAAAATGACATAAGCACATACTATCCTATGAAATGGAGTGAAAACACTTCAGGCAGTAATATTTATGAAGTTTTTGTTGAATGTATTGAAGCTGGTATATACTTTTATCGGTTTGAAATGCGAAACAATGACGGCGTATGGTACTATGGACGTGATGAGTTTTGCAACGCTGTTTGTGGTGAGAATTTACCCGAATGGCAGATAACAGTATATAATGATGACTATAAAACACCTGATTTTGTAAAAGGCGGGGTAATCTATCATATTTTTGTTGACCGTTTTAATAAAGCGGGAAACATTAAAACAGAACGCAAATATCGATTGCATGATAATTGGTTCGACGAGCCTATTGTGGTTGACCGCGACGGAAAATATCAAGCAGACGATTTTTTTGGCGGCAATTTTTTGGGTATTATTGATAAACTTTCGTATCTTTATGACCTAGGTGTTACTACAATTTACTTGTCTCCGATTTTCAAATCATTTTCCAATCATCGCTATGATACAGGCGATTATATGCAAATTGATGAACTGATAGGTTCAGAAAACGATTTTAAAAATTTAATTGATAAGGCCGCGGAATTTGGCATTTCGATTATGCTTGACGGCGTTTTTAACCACAGTGGCGCGGATAGTTTGTACTTTAATAAAAACGGAAATTATAACAGCGTTGGCGCGTATCAATCAAAAAAATCGCCCTATTATGACTGGTATTATTTTAGGGCTTTCCCTAATGATTACGATTGTTGGTGGGGTTGCACTAATGTTCCAAATTTAAATGAGGCAAATCCAAAGTACCGCGAATTACTGTTTGGGAAAAACGGCGTTATAAACAAATGGACTGGCTTGGGCGTTAAAGGGTGGAGGCTTGACGTTGTTGACGAGCTTCCAATAGATTTTACCGATTTGCTGTGCGAAACCATTAAAAAAGCGGATAAAAATGCGCTTATTATCGGCGAGGTGTGGGAAGATGCTTCGACAAAAGTTAGTTATGGCGAATTGCGCCCTTATTTAATTGGCGGTCAGCTTGACGGCGTAATGAATTATCCATTTAAAAATGCAATTATTGACTACGTTTTGAATTGTAATGTTTCAACATTTCAAAATAGAATTATGTCTATTATGGAAAATTATCCTCGTCAAAGTATTGATTGCTTAATGAATATTATTGGCACTCACGATACCGTTCGTATAATTACCGCTCTCGCGGATGTAAACCTTAACGATAAGTCAAAACTGTTTAAGTCAAAATACTACCTTGATGACTCTCAACGCGCTTCAGCGAAAGATAGGCTTAAACTTGCATCGCTGTTACAGTTTACTTTACCGGGAGTGCCGTCTATTTACTATGGCGACGAAATTGGAATGGAAGGTTTTGAAGACCCAATTAATAGGCGTACTTTCCCTTGGGATAAAATTGATAATGATTTGCTAAAACATTTTGAAGTATTAGGCGCGCTTCGTCGTAACAATCGAAATTTATTTTTATCTAATTTTGAAATTATTGACTTAAACACAATGTTAGCTTATCATTGGACAAATGGTTGCGACGAATTAATCGTCTTATCTAATCTAACGGGTTCAAATCAACTATTACATTTGGACAATTTATATGTAAATATTTTTAACGGTATAACGGTGAAGGGCGATATTGAAATTCCGAACGGATTTTACGGCGCGTTTATGCGCAAATGAAAT
Source organism: Clostridia bacterium (assembly GCA_036654095.1). Lineage (GTDB taxonomy): Bacteria > Bacillota > Clostridia > Christensenellales > CAG-917 > JAVVSR01. The sequence continues at coordinate 97,494 of JAVVSR010000004.1, read as the reverse complement.
TAACCAATTAAGGTGATTATATAAAGGTATCAAAACTCAAATACAAATTAAATAGACTTTAAGTTAAAGTGATTTAGATGTAGTTCAATTTGCTTATTTATGTAAAAACTATTTGCTAATTATTTTGTGAAAATTACAGACGTAATTTTTTATTTAAAATAAAATTAATAATCATTACTATTTTAGTTGACAATGTGAAGTTTTATTGGTATTATAATGATAATGAATATCGATTTGAGGCAATTATGAACTATTCAAGACAACGCGAAGTTATATTAAATGTTTTACGCAGTACAACGTCGCACCCTACCGCAGAGTGGATTTACGAGCAGTCTAAAAATATTCTTCCGTCTATTAGTTTGGCGACGGTATATCGCAACTTAGCTTATCTTGAACAGCTTCACGAGATTATTAAAGTTCAGGGTGTTTTTGAAAAGGATAGGTACGACGGCAATACGAAAAACCACGCGCACTTTGTTTGCTTAGTTTGCGGAAATGTTATCGATACCGACGTTGACAGCGATACGAAAGTTAAAATATTGACGTCTATACCCGAAAAGGCTGACACATTTAGTATTATCTTTAGTGGAGTTTGTCAAAAGTGTCGTGAAAAATCAAATAACCCGAATTAAGGGGTTTATATATTAAATAATTATTGAACTTGGAGGTTCTTAAAATGAAAAAATTTATCTGCACAATATGCGGTTATGTACACGAGGGCGATAGCGCTCCTGAAAGTTGTCCGGTTTGCAAAGCTCCTGCATCAAAGTTTAACGAATTAAAAGAAACTAGCTATGTTTGGGCTGACGAGCATCGTATTGGTGTTGCGAAGGGCTTAGATGAAGAAGTTGTTAAAGGTCTTCGTATGAATTTTGAGGGCGAGTGTACTGAAGTTGGAATGTATTTGGCAATGAGTCGTCAGGCTGACCGCGAAGGGTTTCCTGAAATTGGCGAAGCGTATAAGAGAATAGCTTTTGAGGAAGCGGAACACGCATCAAAATTTGCGGAACTTTTAGGCGAAGTTGTTGATGTTTCAACTAAAAAGAATTTGGAACTTAGAGTAGCCGCCGAAGCTGGCGCAACAGAGGGTAAATTAAAAATTGCAAAGCGCGCTAAAGAATTGGGTTACGATGCAATTCACGATACCGTACACGAAATGTGCAAGGACGAAGCAAGGCACGGTAATGCGTTTTTAGGTTTACTTAACAGGTACTTTAAGTAGAAAATAAGCTCATAATTCCCCCCTAACATATTTTTATACAACCGACCTGACGTGATTACGTCAGGTCGGTTGTTTTATGCGCAACCGAAAGTATTGCCGTTTATGATTAACTTGCTAAATTCGTTTGCACATTGTTTATTAAATGAATTTACAATATTGTTAGTAATATGGTATACTAAACTTAATAAATGTTATGGGAGAAAGTTATGAACCTGAAGCTAGATTATAAAAAGACTTCAAAAGTAGGGCTTGCATTTGCAATAATAATTCTTTTTTGGAACACTTATGATTTTGTAATTCCGCTACTTATTGAAAATGCGTTTGGTTTGTCCAACGCTTCACGCGGAGCTGTTATGGGGCTTGACAATTTGCTTTCGCTATTTATGCTGCCTCTTTTTGGCAAACTTTCAGACAAATCCACTTCAAAATATGGCCGTCGCACTCCCTTTATTGTGTTGGGAACAATCGCTGCGGTTGTGCTTATGATTTTTATTCCGATTACGGCCAACAAACAGCTTAATGAAGCCAATGCCGAACGTGATATTTGGAAACAAAAATTTGCAACTGATACTGTATTTCGCGAAACAACACTTGGTAATTGGTATGATTTGGCTCAAAATGGCGACTATACGTATTTGTCGCACGCCGATTATAAAATTATCACAGGCAAGGATACTCTCGTTGGAAACAAGGATTTACTTTCGAGGGAACAATATTCAAAACTTAATTTCACACCAATTTCTGCAAAAAAAGACGGCTTTTTAGGTTTCTTTGGCAACAAGGTATTTAAAATAAACGGCGAAGTCGTGACTAAAACGGAATATAATGAGGTTGAAAAAGAAAATTCTTTGTATAATAAGTACGTCAAAACTGGAACAAATACATTTATAAGTCAGCAAGTTAAGGAAATTACCGATGCGCACCCCGGGCGATTAGTTGCCTACTTGTTTGTGCTATTCTTTGTGCTTATCGCAATGGGCGTGTTCAGAAGCCCAGCCGTCGCGCTTATGCCTGACGTCACACCGAAACCATTGCGCTCGCAGGCAAACGCTATTATTAATCTGGCAGGTGGTATCGGAGGCGCGCTAGCATTTTTAGTTTATACCATTGTTCTTGCAATTAATCCGACGGCATACACCGTTGTATATGTTCTTGTCGCAGGGCTGATGCTTGTTTTACTAGCTTGTTTTTGTAAGCTTGTTAATGAGCCTAAAATGGTTTTGGAAAAGGAAGAAATTTGTTTGCAATATGGTATTGCCGAAGAGGAAGGGTTTGACGATTTGGAACTTGAAAAGTCAAATATGGTAGCGGACGCGTCGATTGAAGCCGTTGTTCCCACGGTGAAAATGTCGGCAGAGGAAAACAAAAAACTAGAAAAGGCTAAGTTGCGTAGTTTTTTACTAATTCTTGCATCAATATTTATGTGGTTTATGGGCTACAATGCCGTTACAAGTAATTTGTCCGTTTATAGCACAAAAGCGTTGGGAATGTCGGCAGGTACGGCAGGCCTTATCAGTGGCATTAGTATGGGCATTTCGGCGATTGCATTTATTCCAGTAGGTATGCTCGCAGTCAAAATTGGCCGCAGAAAATCGATAATGATTGGGTTTTTGTTGGCAGTAGTTTCATTTTTGTTAATTTGGTTATTCCTTAAACCAACTGGCAGCGCAGCTATATTGTTTACAATATTTTACTTAATCGCAGGGTTTGGTTTGATTATCGCAAACGTAAATACATTCCCGATGGTTGTTGAATTGTCAAAGGCTGGCGATGTGGGTAAATATACGGGGTTCTATTATATGGCAACAATGTCAGCGCAAGCAATTACTCCATTTATCGCGGGTCTGTTTATGGATAATATTACAATGAAGTCGCTGTTTGCATATGCGGCAGTATGCGTGATAATTGCAATCGTTTTGATGGCCTTTGTAAAGCACGGCGACAGTCGACCATTGCCAAGTAAAAAAGGGAAAGGCGATAAGATTACCGAAACGGAAAAATAGTACAAAATAGGAGGCGCTACCACCGTAGTGCCTCTTTTATTAATCACAACAAATGAAATAGAATATAATAATGAGACAGCCATTGGTTGTCATTAAATTGATGATTGCAACAGGTTAAAACAAGTGTATAATAAAAAATTTAGAAAAACGGAAAACAATAGTAAATGGCAAATAGCAAATAGCAAATAGCAAATAGCAAATAGCAAATGGTAAATAGTAAATATAAATAGTAAATATAAATAGTAAATAGTAAATGGAAAACTAAAATTAAATGGCAAAAAAAACAGTAAATAATTTGGCTAATAAAATAAAAAAACACAACAAGACTTTATATTATAGCTTGGTAGCGATAGCGGCCATAGTTATTATTGTGTTTAGCATTTGGGCAGCGCTAAACCCCAGTGGACTTGACAGGCTTTTTTCGGGCAAGACGAACGAAACGGATACGTCGGCGCCAAATGTTCCAAATGATGTTGATGATTATTATATCGGGCATACTTTTAGCTCGTTAAGCGGAAACATAAAATTTAATCCAGCGGCCGATTTGACAAATGGCTTAATTGTTCATTTTATTGACGTTGGCCAAGGCGACGCAATATACATTGAGTTTCCCGACGGACGAGATATGTTGATTGATGGCGGTTCTGTAAAAAGTTCAAATAATCCATTACAAACTATTGACGGCAATGTCATACAAGATAAAAACGGAAGGTTGTTGTCTAACTATATAAAAAAGTATAATAACGATAATGTAATTGATTATCTATTAATAACGCATACAGATAAAGACCATTATAGTTTGTTGCCTGCTGTGTTTGTAGATTTTGACATTAATGTGGTATATTTGCCATATGTCGATATTGATTTGTTTGGTACAAGCGCGACCGCTGAAGAAAAGGCTATGTTTGATGGTGGCTTGATGATTGATACAAAGGGATATGTTGAAATAGTTAAAATGGCGATAAGCGAGCCGAATTGTGCAGTAAAGTGCACACAAGGCAATCATAAAGTATCGATTAGTGACGAAATTGATTTTAATATGTACGCTTTAGAGAAAGATGATTATGCGAAATACAAACTGGGCAAAGACGATGCCAACGAGCTTTCGCCTATTTGTATACTAAGTTATGCCAAACGAAAAATTGTGTTGACAGGTGACGCTGAAATTTTGTCAGAAAATGATTATCTTGATGAAAGCCCAACTGTGAACTGTGATGTTCTAAAGGTTGGCCATCACGGCAGCGCGTCATCTACAAGCGTAAATTTTTTAAATGATATTTCTCCCGAATACGCAATAATTTCGGCAGGTACTCACGAAACGTTTAAGCACCCAAGATTGTCAACATTGGAAAAATTTAAGGCTAGTCAAATTGAGTATTTTTGCACTATCGACTGCGGAACTATTGTTTTAAAAGTCAGTGATGACGGAAATATGAGTTTTTACTCAGCTAGAAATTTGAACGCTTTAGTGGCTTAATATTAGTTGATATTTTATTAATTTGTGATATACTTTAAAAAACGGCGGAAACTATGAAAAAAAACATTGCGTTTATTGGTTGTGACTTAAAACTTTGCGATGAAGCGGCACAGAAATTTTCGGACTGTACCGATAGGTACTTTTTGTCGATTGAGGGGCTTTGTTGTTATTATGCGTGTAAACCTTCAAAGCAAGATGTTGTAAATTTGTTGGGAATTGACCTGTTTAATAAATTTTTTGCTAAGGCGATTTCGGACGCAATAGAGTATGAAAATACAACGCTGTCGATAAACGTTTTGGATATGGATATTATGTGGCTAGAAAAACTTAAGCAAAGCGCAGTGATGATACTTTTAGGCAATAGCAAGGCAGAACTTTTAAAGCTAGGAGCAGATAAACAAGGATATGTTAGGCAGCGCTACAAAAAGTTTTACGATATTTATATTAATGCCGATAAAAAATCGGCAGATATGGTTGTAAATGAAACATTTGCTTTAATAAAGAGGTTCACTTCGGAGGAATAAATGGCTAAATTCGATATTGAATTAGTTGGTAAAGTTGGTTCTATTGCGCTAATAGACAAGGCGTATAAGGATATTAATTATAGCATTATTGCTAGAATTTCGCACGAGCTTAAAGCAGGGTACATTTGGGTTACAAGCGGGGCTACCGAAATAGGCCGTCTTGACTACATCAAACGCACGGGAAGCGAGCTTCAAGGTAGCGACGAAGATAATAAAACAGACTATGCCGCGCAAGGACAATCTATACTTATGAGTTGGTATCGTCAATTTGTTGACAGTAAATTTAGCGTTCGACAAATTTTGGTTGAGCATCAACACTTTAACGACGTTGAAAAACGTGAATATTTAAAAAAAGTTTTGCTAAGGTGTCCATTGCAAAATGCAATTCCAATAATAAATTATAACGACGCGGTTTGTTATGAGGAAAACCGTAAAATGGAAATTCAAGCATTGAAAAAAAGTCACGTTGCGGCTGTTGAGTGTGTCGATAATGACGAAACCGCCAGCCAAATTGCGTGTTTAGTAAAAAGTGAAAGGCTGTTGCTTTTAACTAGCGTTGATGGTATTTATGAGGATTTGGACAATAAGTCAACTTTAGTGTCGGAGATTAGTGGAAAGGATACGTATGAGTTGTTGCAAAATATTGAAGCATATCAAAATTTTTGTAATGGCGCAAGTAGGAAGGGGGCAAATGGCGCGCGCGCAAAACTCGAATATATTAAAGAACCTGTTAAAAATGGTACTGAAATTATAATAGCAAACAGCAAATATAGTATAAATGATATTCTCGCAGGCAATGCGCCACGAACGCTTATAAAAGTAAGATAAGCGCGCGGAAAACTAATAGTATAGCAGGTTAAATAATCGCGCGGAAAACAAAGCGAGAGAGCGGAAAATAAATCGTTATATGAGCAAGAAAGCGCGACAAAAACAAAGTGAGAGAGCGGAAAATAAAGCCGTTATATCGGAGTAAGATAAGCGCGACAAAAATAAAGTAAGAGAGCGGAAAACAAATCGTTATATCGGAGCAAGAAAGCGCGCGGAAAACTAATAGTATAGCAGGTTAAATAATCGCACGAAAAACAAATTGTATAACGATAATAGTGTAACAAAAAAGTAGACAAACAATAGCCTACTTTTTTTAATGCAAAATAATGTAGACAAAAAAAACTAAAATAACTGAAAAAACAAATTATACTTGTTGGGGAAGTGGGATTAGATAGGTTTCCATAATTAGTCGATTTCCCGTTTTGCTTATACAATTAAATGTTCCCTTTAATTTTCCACCATAGAATATTGCAATTTTCTTGCTTGAAGTATTTCGCTTATCCACAAAATATTGTAGGCTATCTAAGCCGATTTCGGTAGCTACTAAAATAAGTCCGCCAATGGCTTCTTGTCCATAATGGTGGCCTTGCGCGCTTGACTTTAGCCATATTCCTAATTCGGGAATTTCATCTTGAAGTTTATTTATGCCACAACATCCTAAAAACTCATTTCCAATCGTTGACGTGATTGCATATGTATAACTAATGTCGTTTTCTCGTTGGTCAACGCACATTTCAATAAATATTTTTGTTTCATCAATGCTGTCGTTTGCGCGAACCGCCATATAGGTTGTTATTTCGGAAGTAAAGTTATTAAAAATTTCTTGTGCAAAACTTTCGTCTATTGGTACAAGGCTTAAACGTTCAGTTTTTACTGTTTCATATATATTCATTATTCACCTTAGTTGGCTAACTTAAAATCAAGTTTGTCAATAATATCTTTATTTACATCAACGCCATTAAAAACTTCAACAAGTCGCAAGCCGTCTTTAGCAAGTTCAAACACACATCTTTCGGTAACGTATAATACCCGTTGACCTTTTTGAAGCGCAGATTTTGCTGAAAAACTTATTGCAGAAATTTTATTTTTAAATTTATTTATGCTCCCTTCTTGCTCAATAACAACTTTATCATTATGTTCGCTCACTATTAAACCTTTTGTTGTAAAATTCATACAAAAAATGATACGCTTAGTTGCTGATGTAATATTAGCAAAACCGCCAATTCCAACAAAACTATGTGGCAGCTGATGCGCGTTTACATTTCCATCTTTATCGACTTCAAGGCCGCCCATAAAGCAAGCGTCAAGACCGCCTCCGTCATAAAAATCAAATTGAGTGGCCATACTGCAAATCATATCCGCTCCGATAGTCGCGCCAAATGCAACACCCGGGGCAGGTACTCCGCCAATACCGCCAGACTCAACTGTAGTTGTAATATCTCGCAGTACCCCTAGTTCAGATGCATATTTACCAACTTTTTCAGGAATACCAATTCCAATATTAACAACGTATCCCGAGCGCAACTCCATAGCGGCGCGCTTGCCAATTATCTCGGTTGATATGTCGCCGCCACGCTCACGCTTTGAACGCGAGGTTGTTAGCATTGACATATAATAATCCATATGTGTTGGCGGTACGTGAATGTCGCCGGAAAGCGCGGGATTATAATTTTCATTTTTATTTCGGTCATTGTTGACAACCACCGCATCGACAAGTATGCCTGGTATCACCACGCTACCCGGGCGCGCAAAAACGTGGCTAACATTTTCAACTTCAACAATTACATACCCACCATTATTTTTTGTTGCCTGTGCAACGGATAACGCGTCAACTGTTACATATTCGCGCTCAAATGAAATATTCCCAACGGGGTCAACGGTAGTTCCCCTTATAAACGCGACATTAAGCTTTGGCGTTTTATAATAAAGATATTCGGTATTGTCTATTGTGATAAGCTCAACAAGCTTTCTGTTTGAAATTCTGTTTAACGATGGCGTGCCAACGCGAGGGTCAACAAAGGTGTTTAAACCAACTTTAGATATATATCCATCTTTGCCACTTGCCGCCGCGCGCACAGTGTGTGACAAAACGCCTAAGGGCAAATTGTATGCTTCAATTTTATTTTCCGCGGCCAAACGTACCGTTTCAAGCATACCCGCATAGTGACCAGCCACAACTTCCTTCACAGCGCCAGCCGCAATGTATGGCTCGGCAAAACGGTTTTTATCCCAAATACCAAATCCCGCGCTACAAAAAATGCTTAAATTTTTAGGATGACCTTCAGCTATAAATCTGTTGTATACCGCTTGATGCAATGCCTCGGGATTGCCTAAGCCGATAAATGAATTTATGCCGATACAATCGCCGTCGTTTATATGTTCTATCGCATCGCCAGCAGACATTATTTTAAACATAAACACCTCCAAAATAGCGCGTTAGTCAAACAAAAGCCGAAATATGGTAATTGTCTTAAATGTAAATTGCAATTTAAATTATCATATATCATATAATACAAATATTTTTTATTGCAGTCAATAAAAAAGATGTTTCCTAAGTAGCTTTATTATATACTAAGCATACCGCATATGTCAAATATAGAATTTTTATTTTAGTGATATAGTAATTGTGTAAACAAATAAATTGATGTATAATAAAAGAATATATTTTATTTAATTATTGATATTATGATTAAAATATTACGTAATCATTATTTTTAATATACAGTCAAATGTAAATAATCTAAAAATATAGGGCTTAAATGCAAATAAATTTCAGAATATAACTAGGCAAAAAAACAAGCCTTGAGGTGGAATATGGAAAACTTTTTTAGTGACAATGTAATTTTATCGGGCTCAACTTCAGAAAAGCTATATAATGAAGTTAAAGATTTGCCGATTGTTGATTATCATTGTCATTTAAGCCCCAAACAAATTGGCGAAAATAAGGTTTTTACTGACATTGGCGAAATGTGGTTGTCGTGTGACCATTACAAGTGGCGCGCAATGCGAATTTGCAATGTTGACGAGCGACTAATTACAGGAGAGGCCAGTTATTTTGAAAAGTTTATGGCGTACGCAGGCATAATGCCCAAACTTGCAGGTAATGCGTTATACTATTGGACGCAACTTGAATTGAAACAAATATTTGGTATTGTAGAGCCATTAAGCGCGGCTAACGGTGAAAATATATACAAACGCTGCAACGAAAAACTAAAAAACATTTCGGTGCAAAATTTATTAAATAAGTTTAAAGTTGAGTATATTGCTTCAACTGATGACCCCGTAGATACGCTTGAATATCATGGTCAATATGGAAATACGACGCTTGCGCCTACATTTCGCCCAGACAAAGTTTTTTTGTTAGACGACGAGTATTTTAAAAAGCTAAGCGTAGCTAGTGGAATTAAAATAAACTCTGTCGATAATCTTTTAAGCGCGCTTGAAAATCGATTTGATTTTTTTATTAAAAAGGGATGTAAAATTAGCGATTGCGGTATAGGGCAGATACCTGATTTTTGTAATTACAGCAAAGCGATTAAAATTTTTGATAAAAGAAACGATGGTTTGACAAATATAGAGCGCGAGCAGATGGCTGGCTTTTTACTTATTGAAATAGCAAAAATGGCTAAAAAACGCGATATCGTTTTGCAGTTGCATTTTTCGGTAATACGCAACAGCAACCTAAGCAAATTAAACGAAGTTGGTGTCGACGCAGGCTACGATGTGATGGCAAATGAAGTGTCGGCAGATAAACTAATTAATTTTTTTAATTGTTTAAATACGCAAAATATGTTGCCAAAAACTATACTTTATACGCTTAATCCGAAAGTTAATGAGCTTATTTGCGCATTAAGTGGTTCATTCCCGAATGTTCGAGTGGGCGCCGCGTGGTGGTTTAATGACACGCTGCAAGGCACAAAAGCGCATTTGCAGTCCGTTATGGAATATGCTGTTTTGGGAGAGCATTTAGGAATGTTGACCGACAGCAGAAGTTTTGCAAGTTTTGTAAGGCACGATTTTTTTAGGCGAATTTTGGCTTCCGAAGTGGCAAATCTTGTTGACCGTGGCGAATACGATTTTAATGCGGCAAAAACACTTATGGCAAACATTTGTTATTTTAATATTAAAAACTTTTTAAAAATTTAATTTGCAACTTAGATAAATATTAAGGCGAGCAAATTTTTAATTAACGCGCTTATTTTAAATTATATTAATACTTTTTTGCATACGAAAACTAAGCGTTTAAAGTATATCGCAGCTTTTAAATGGCAACAGAAAATGTTGTTAAGTACGACAAAAAATAATGAAAATATTAAAAATAATCAATACGAACATTAAAGATAATTTAACCAGTGTATTAATTTGAAACAACAGTAAAGCAACAGTAAAGCAAAAGTAAAGCAACGGCAAAACAACAGCAAAACAACAGTAAAGCAACGGCATAACAACAGTAAAGCAACGGCAAAACAACGGCAAAGCAACAGTAAAGCAACAGCAAAACAGCTGCAAAACAACAGCAAAACAACAGCAAAACAACAACAAAACAACAGTAAAGCAACTGCAAAGCAACAACAAAACAACAGTAAAACAACTGCAAGACAACAGTAAAGCAACAGTAAAGCAGTGGCAAAGCAACAACAAAACAACAGTAAAGCAACGGCAAAGCAACAGCAAAACAGCTGCAAAACAACAGCAAAACAAAACATTATAATGATTGATGAGGCTAGAAATAAAATGAAAGATTTAGGTAGAAAGATTAAAACTGTCGAAAAAATAGGATTATTAGCTAAAGCTATTTTAGCTATGGCAATCGGTGTTATTTTTATGATGTTGAGTATTTATGTATTTAAAAACAATTTAACAAGTTATCCAATTCCTATTGGAATTGCTTGTATTTTAATTTCGGTTGTTAGCGTTCCGGGAGGTATCGCGATGATTGTTAAGCTTTTTCGCAACAAAACTTAAAATTATAAATGTGTCATTTTGAAAATGCGGATTAAAGTTTTCTGCTGCGATTGAACACTTGAATATTTGTTTAAAAAGTATGCATAACTAAAGTAAATTAAAATGTTAGCGTTTAATTTAGTTATACGTAATTAATTTTATCAGTTTAATATGCTTTTTTAAGTTAAAACGGTAAATAGTAACAAATGTTTAGTGTTGCATTATAGACATTTATGTAAATAAGTGTTACAATGTTAACATAAGTGATGAATGTACTTTTGCTTATCTATTAGGAGTTCTATGAATAACTCATATATTATTGCAACTGATTCTACTGCCGATATGTATTTCGGATACTATGAGGCAAATCCTACTATTAGACTACCATTCCCTTTTTCGATTGCAGGGAAGGACTATGACGGCACGATTGAAGAGTTGCCGATTATGGATTTTTACGAGCTATTAGGCCAAGGGAATTTAATTAAAACTTCGCAAATTAACCAATTTAAGGCTACTGCTGTTTTCGAGGATATTTTATCAAAAGGGTTAGATATTTTATATATTTGTTTTTCGTCGGGTATGAGCGGAAGTTTTGATAATATTTCTACCGTTGTAACTTCTCTCAAAAAAAAGTACCCCGAAAGACGAATTGAAATTGTTGATACGTTAAGTGGCGGTGGTGGTGAAGGCATTATGGTTTGTCAAGCTAAAAAAATGCAAGCAGCCGATAAATCTATTGATGAAATTGTTGCTTGGATTGAAGCTAATAAACAATTTATGCACCATATTTTTATTGTTGACGATATTCGTAACATTAAAAACAGCGGGCGTATATCAGCCATTGCAGCGCTTATTGGTATTTTAGTTCATTTAAAGCCCGTGCTTGAAATCAACAATGAAGGTAAAGTTACGCTTATGGCAAAGGGTATTGGGCGCAAGAAAGCGATTCAAGCAATGCTCAAGTGTTTTGAGGAAAACTACGAGGCCGATAAAAATGAGTTTATTATGATTGGTCATTCGGGCGAGATGGCCGAGGCTGAAAAACTTGGCGAAAAAATTAAATTGCTAGCTCCCGGAAAGGAAATTAAGTACAGTTTTATTAACTATCTTGTAGCTGGTCATTCGGGGTATAACGCGCTAGTTATTTACTTCTTTGGAAAGCCGCGCAAAAAGTAATATTTTAAATTAAATAATATTGAACAAATTAAAAGACAACCTAAATGGTTGTCTTTTTTGATTATTTTTTAGATAAATAACAAAAAAAGATATAAATAGATAAAAATAATAAAAAATAGTTATTATTTGCATAAAATCCTGGGACAAACGTTGAGTTCAAATTGTTATACTTAATAGCGGCAATAAAGCAAACATATGCAAGCTATTTTTTGTGGAAAATAGGTTAGTATATAATTGACATATTTAAAACAGTGACTATTTGGATATTTTGAGTAGTTATACAAAAATTTTGGGACAAGCATAGGAAGTAAATTGTTATAGTTTTAAGTTGGTCGAAAATTATAATAGTATAATGTTTATAGTGGAAATAAGTTGATAGAGGGTGAGCATCGGCAATAGTGTTGACGCTAGGGGTATTATATATCAAAGGAGCGCAGAAAGCTCTCCTTTGAGGCTTTACAATAGTTCTCGATACTTGTTTTTTTACGCGCGCGAGTATACGCAAGTAATTGAGATTTAATATATTATGTGATATCATTAAATTGATTTAGGTATTTTTATTAAAACATCAAATTTGTTTTATAGCGCGCTTAGATTGGTCATAAAAAACTTGAGTATTGTTTTTAAAATTTATAAATCGGCATTTTTTAAGTTTATATTTGTTGCAAGTGTGTGGTTTTGTATTGAATAGCTGTTTTAACATCAAAGATTTTTTGTTTTAAACAATTTTGTTAATTATGCGCTATAAAAAATGTATACAATTTTAATTATATGAAAATAGATAAACTAAAAACGAGGTACGGAAAATGGGAAAATGCGCAAACATCAAAAAAATCTTATCCACTATTGTTTTTATAACCTTATTGGTTGTAATTTGTTCGGGTCTAACTCCAATATTTGCGGGCAATTTAAACAATACAGCAAATGCTTCGGCCGAATTAAATAATTCAGAAAATGAAATTTATTATACGGGTGACCCAAATTATGGTGACGCTAGAGGTTACACAACTTCAACTGAAACTATAAACTATGCAACAAAACAATCAGTCGGATATTTAATTAACAGTTCTTTTCCTAATTATTTTAATACAAATTCCTCGTTGAACAATACCTGCGCAAACGTGGCTGGCGCAAATATCTTGGGTTATTATGATAGGTTTTATGATACATTTATACCTGATTATACTCCCGGTTATCAAGGGACAAATAGTTATATTTATTATGGAATGAGCGTAAATCAAGCTAAAAAACAAAGCGTTATTGACTCGTTATATTTGAGTATGAGCACAAACAATCCTAATGCCGGCACATCGCAGGCGCAATATAGGGCGGGTTTATATTCGTACGTTAATTCAAAGGGTAAAGTGGCGACGTCTACATCGGTTATGAGTAATGATTCGATTGATATAAATAAAGTAATTATACAGTTCAATAGTGGAAATCCCGTTTCGTTATACTTTTGTGGATATACGCTTACTCGCGTTACCGACACTGGAAGCACTGTTACTTTAAATAATAGTAGCTACATACCTAATCATATTGCAATAGCCTATGGTTATAATGTTGTGGAGTATTATGACGCGCAAGGATATTTCATAAAAACCAAAATATATCTTAATATATCACCTGGCGTACAATCGGCTGGTGAATATTATGTTGTTGGAACAAAGGGTATGCTATATAATGCCGAGGGGTTACATGTACAATAATTGTTACCCTAGCGCGTCAATTTAAAGCGAAATATACTAGGGCAATGTGAAAGTTAAACATATGATGTAAAAATTGTTAATGTGTTACAAATAAGTGTTTTAAGTGTTTAAAAGTGAGGTTAAGCAATGGAAAACAAGAAGTTTGATGAAATAATGCAAAAATATGTTGTGTCGACAGCAAAAGGGAGCGAAGTTGATTTTAGCAAACTAGAAAGAGGCGCAGCGGTGCGCAAAAATTTGCCAATTCGGAAATTATTATTTAGCTCGTTTATTGTGATGTTGGTGTTGGCTGTTTCGTTGTCGGTGGCAATTCCGTTGGCAATATCTAGCAGAAATGGATTTGATAAATTTGACGGTCAAAAAGGCGGAATAAACTTTTGTTCAGATATATCGGAAATTAATTTAGAGGAAATTGGCGGGCTGTCGGAGCTGTCAACAAAATATGGCTTTAATACGCTTTGTCCAACAATAAAGTGTAATATTTCTTCTGCTTCTATATTGACGGCAAAAAATAATCCTCAAATGCTGTTTGGCGCATTTGTTTCATTATACGCGGCGGGCAGCGATTATGAATCTATTGAGATATATATGCTACCTGAAAATAGCGTTATAAATTCACTGTTATATTACGAAAACTATTCAAATTTAATATCGTGGAATGGCTTTACTGTAAATTATAATCGTGAATATGACTATTTGAAAAAATCATATAACTTGGAATGTTTTTTTAACGACGGAAATTATAAGTACTATATGGAAATTAGATTCCCTAAAAATATAGCCACGACAGATGTTCTTAATATGGTGTACTTTGCGGAAGTTGAGAAGTGATTTTAAGCGGTACGAAACATTTGAAATTATCAAGTTTAATAGTTCTGCTTGGTGCGAATATTTGTTAAAAATACACAATGTCATTGAAATACTATCAAAAATAATTTAAAGGATAATTAATTTTATAAACACAAAATCATAATGAAAAATTTTAGATTTTTCAAAACTTACTTAAAACATTTTTTCGTAATTGTAAATGGCCAAAAGGCAATTTCGATATGTGTTTTGTTGTGCCTTGTGATGTGTAATATTGCCCAACTATATGCCATAAATTTTGCATATCGCATATCTTATACAAATAGTAATTGTAAGTATATCGTTGAAGTTGAAAATCTAAAGTTAAACGATGTTGTAAATAAAACAAAAAAATTAAATAAAAACGATTTCTATGAAGTAGCTTATAATTTGGGTAATGGATTGTACGCTACTAGTAGTTTATCGGATAAAATTATCTTTAGCGGGAAGCGAATTGATGGAGAAAAGCAAATTTTGTCGACATCAAGCCATAGTTTAAATAAAGTTGTTGAGCTAGGTGGCGAAAAGTTTACCGTCGTGGGGGAATGTTCGGGTAGCTATGAATACTATATTGATTTAAAATATGTAAGCGATAAATATAGTGTAGAGCAAGTGATATTAGACGCAAAAGTTATAAAAATAAAGTCTGTTGAAAGCGATTTACGCTCAATCTTTTCGGATTATCAAATATTAAAGTTATTCGATAAAAACATATATAAAAACTTTTTTGCAACTCCGATTTTTTATATATTCTTGTTTCTCTTTTTACTTTCCATTATTGCAATAGCGATATGCGTGAAATACATTTTGCAAAAGTCGGCAAGTTTTTTTAAAACCTATAAGCTTTGCGGCGCAAAACTAAAAGATGTAATTTTATCAAGTGTCATAATTTTAGGTGTTATTTGTTGCCTAATATTTATTTCAAGTGACTTAATATACTTTGGCTTAGAGGGGTTGCTTGTTCAAGATAGTGAAAAAATGTTTTTGCTTCCGTATAAGTTGAAGTTTAATGACTATTTTATATTTAACATATTTTACTTGTTGATAATGTTGCCAATTTACGGCGCGTTTATTTATAAATATTCTGCAAAAGAAGTTGAGATAAAACGATATGAGTAGCTTAAAATTGTGTAAACTTTTAATAAAGCGCAACAAGGGTTATGCGTTAATTTCGGTTTTTTATTTTGCTGTTATACTTTTACTGTCGGCATTTTTTGTTGTAATGCTTCAAGACTTTATGGTTAATTTAAAATTTTTTAAGCCGTTTAAAAATGAATGTGGCGCTTATTTTTCAAACAGGACAGGCGAACCTTTCGACTACGATAACTCTGGTTTGGCCGAGCTTAAAAGCGTTGAAATGGTTTACTCTGTAAATAGTTTTAAAGTTGACGGCAGTGGCTTGGGATTAAATTATACCATTTATTCAAATTACATAGCGCATAATTTCAAGGCCGAACTTTCATCGGGAAAATGGTTTACCGACGCGCCCGTTATAGAAGGGGAAATTAATGCGGTCATTGAAAAAAGGTCTAAACAAAAAGTTGGTGATAAAATTTCAATATTAGTTAATGGCGAAAGCTATGTTTTTAATATTACAGGTATTCTTTCCAAAAATTATCAATGTTATATGCCGTTAGGATACGGGGAACTTGACTCATTAAAGAGTCAACAAGTTGACGATGTATATTTTCCTAAAATCATTTTTTCAGTTGATGGATTAAAGCCTAATGTGGCAAAGCCTATGACGAATTTAGGTAGTATTGTTTTGTTTAATGACAATATCAGCGATTGGGAGTTGGCAAGCAATGTCGAAATATTAAAAAGCAGTGGCAATGCAATAGAACTATCAAAATTATATCAACAAGAAAAAATGGTTTTTACAGATTATTTAAAAATGTTAGCTCCGCCGATAGCTGTTATAGGGTTGCTGTGTGTGTTTAGTTTTATTGCAGTTATGTGCGTTTATATGCAAAAAAGTCAATCAATGTTAAATTCGTTTATGCTATGCGGTTGCGCAAGGAATACATTAATTAAAGCTATTTGCGCTTACTTTTTAAGCTGTTCTACTATATCGTTTGCGCTTTACTTTGTTATACTTTTAATATCATCAAGCGCTTTCTCTGTCAATTTAGCAATAGCGATAATAATGCCCGTTTGTCTTTTATTTATTATTCTATTAACAGCGTTGATGTTTGGTGCTAATATTTATAAAAAAGGCATAAGTACTCATAGTGGGGGTTTATTATGAAAAACAACAAGATAAAGTTCATAATTTGCGTTTTTTTAATTACACTGTTTACTTCTATTGGCGGAATTTGTTTAAGCAATCTTGCAATACAAATAGCAAATTTAAAAATGTATGAGGACTTAGTTAGCAAAACTCAATATTTTGGGAATTCATTTACAGCTTTCCCTAATGACCATTATTATTTGGATTTAGACGCGAAAATAAAAGCAACTGGAAAAGATAATTATTTGGGATATTTTTCACCTTATGGCGCGACTACGGCAAAACTCAATTACAAGGGCAAAGGATATAGTGTACCTACTTGTATTCCAAGCGGAACTGTGGATATTAGCGTCTATACAAAAAAACAAGCGAATGTTGTTCTTGGCGAAAACGAGTATGCAGTTTACTGCGCTGGTTGGGAACTTGAAAATATTAAAATTGGCGATAAATTTACGCTTGATTTGACAATGGTCGACAATTCAATCAAGGTAGTCAATGCGGTTAAAGTAGGTTCTTGTTCGCTTGAGCAGGTGTACACTTTAATGCCGTCTTGCGCGGCTGTATACCGTTCGCAAATTGTTATTGAGGGGTTTGATATCCATCAATTTGTTGAAAATCCATATGCAACAGTTGCGTATTTGGATAAAGACGGAAGCGGATTAGGCTTTTCGATGTTGGATATTTTAAAAGATTGTAAAATAGGCTCAATAAATATATCTGGTTGGGGCGTCATTCCGCCATTTGAAATTAAATTTTTATCGTGGAGTGGCATTTTATCGATGATTGTAGGTATCGCTTTAATATTTATTATTAAAGGGAAAACACGATTTTTAATGTATGGTTTATCAATTATATCGTATGTTGTGGCAATGCTCGTAGCTAGGTTTACCTCGGGAAATAAACTTTTGTACTTTTTTGAAAAAAATCTTAACGCGTCTTTTTGCGCGGTGTTTTTTATTGGATTGGGCGCAATCGCGTTGATTGCATTAATCAATTTATTAGTTATACAACATAAATCGAAAATAAATAGTTTTAACGAGGTTGAATATGATAGAACTCCAAAGTATTTGTAAATATTACAACCCAAATAAACAGGCTGCGCTTACGCGCGCGCTAGACGGGGTTGACTTAACAATTTCAGAGGGCGAGCTGGTTGCAATTACGGGTAAATCGGGCAGCGGCAAGTCAACGTTGATAAATATAATCGGCGGACTTGATACGCCAACTTCGGGGAGTTATTTTTTTAGAAAGCAGAACATCTTAAAACTATCAAGCGATAAACTTGCCGAGTTTAGAAACAAAACTGTTGGCATTGTAGTTCAAAATCCTGTTTTAATGAATGAAATTTCGGTTTTGGAAAACGTCGAGTTGCCACTTATTATCGCAGGCAGAAAAACAGCCGAATGTGAAAAACTTGCTAAGGATGCGCTTTTTGACGTTGGCTTAGAAAACTTGATTTTGCGAAAGGTATATACCTTGTCGGGTGGCGAACAACAGCGGGTTTCAATAGCAAGGGCAGTAGTAAATAATCCCGACATTATAATCGCCGACGAACCTACTGGCTCGCTTGACAGCGAGAATGCCGCTAAAATTATTAGTATTTTAAAACAAATAAACAACAGTGGAAAGACGGTTATCATCGTTACTCACGATATGGATATCGCCGCCGAATGCAATCGCTTAATTGTTCTTAAAGATGGTAAAATTGTTTAGGCTTAATGACTTGTTGATTTTGGTTGTATGTAATCAATAAAAATTGCAATTAGGTATAAAAAAATTGCTATATTGTTAAATATATAATACAATGTAATCGAAAGCTTAAGGTGCAAAGGCATTAAAGCGCTTTGTTGTGTATTTCTATTTCACTTAAACTAGTGGCAAATCAAGGTTTTATTAACATTAAACAAAACAAAGATACTGCATCTTATTGGCGAAAAGGAAACTTATGAAAGTCTTGGTTGTTTTGGGAAACAGGCTACGTGATGATGCCACAATGTCTGAGTATCTGAAAGGTCGTTTGGATAAAACGATTGAGGTCGCCGCGGATTTTGACAAAATAGTTTTGTCGGGAGGTTTGGCCAATAAAAAAGCAGGCATAACTGAAGCTGCGGCGATGAATGAATATTTGCATAAGAGTGGAATTTCAGCCGATAAAATTTTGTTGGAAACACAATCATTGACAACCAAACAAAACGCTAAATTTGTGTCGCCGATTATTAAGCAGTTTGGCGAAATTGAAGTTACAATTTTGTCATCAGCGTATCATATAAACAGAAAATTTAAAAATCCAATAAAGTATTTTACTTTTTATTTAAAATGCGCGGTAAAATCAATTATAGCATAGCGCACAAAACAATATTTGCATATAATTTGATGTAAAGCGGATACGTAGTGATTAAGCAAGTGGTTAAAATAATATAAGCAAAGGCTAAATAAAATAAGCAAAGGCTAAAACAATATAAGCAAAGGCTAAAACAATATAAGCAAAGGCTAAAACAATATAAGCAAGTGGTTAAATAAAATAAGCAAAGGCTAAAACAATATAAGTAAAGGCTAAAACAATATAAGCTATGGCTAAAACAATATAAGCAAGTGGTTAAAGCAATATAAGCAAGTTGTTAAAACAATATAAGCTATGGCTAGCTATTTTGATAAGTTGTACATAATTTTAATTATAAAAGTTTAATGTTGTCATATACAAATTGTTTTATAAAATGATATTATAAAAATATTAATTAATACGGGAGAATTATTATGCTTAGTGACGCGCAAATCGCAAGGGAAGCAAAATTGCAAAAAATTCAAATTATCGCAAATAAACTTGGGTATAGTGATGATGATGTTGAGTGTTTTGGGCATTTTAAGGCAAAAGTAAAAGCAGACTTATCTGCGCAAAAAGGGAAACTTATTTTAGTGACAGCAATGAATCCAACTCCGCTTGGCGAGGGGAAAACAACTATCGCAATAGGCCTAGCGGACGCCCTCAATCGAATAGGGAAGAAGGCTACGCTTGCGCTTCGCGAGCCATCGCTAGGGCCTGTTTTCGGCATAAAGGGAGGGGCTTGTGGCGGGGGGGTTTCGCAGGTAGTTCCGATGGAAGAAATTAATCTTCATTTTACAGGGGATTTTCACGCAATCACCACTGCAAACAACCTGCTTTCGGCGCTAATTGACAATCATATTCATCAAGGGAACAGGATGAAAATTAGTGAAGTTATATGGCGTCGTTGTCTTGATATGAATGACCGCGCATTGCGCGAAGTTGAAGTGGCGCTTGGTGGCAAGTCCAACGGAGTTCCGCGCAAGGACGGCTTTACAATCACCGCGGCAAGTGAAATAATGGCGATACTTTGCCTTTCAACTTCTTTAGGCGACTTAAAAAGACGGCTCGGCAATATAGTTGTGGGTTATTCTGCCGATGGCAATGAGGTGTGCGCCCGCGATTTGCACGCCGAAGAAGCTATGACAGTTCTTCTTAAGGAAGCCATAAATCCAAACCTTGTGCAGACATTAGAAGGTACTCCCGCGCTTATACACGGAGGGCCATTTGCAAATATTGCACACGGTTGCAACAGTATTTTGGCTACTAAAACCGCGCTTGCTCGAAGCGAATATGTAGTTACAGAGGCAGGCTTTGGGGCAGAACTCGGCGCGGAGAAATTTTTTGATATAAAGTGTCGAATTGCCGAACTAAGGCCGAGTTGCGTAGTGCTTGTTGTAACTGCGCGAAGCATAAAATATAATGCAGGGATTGAAAAAACAGCGACCTCTAATGAAAATCTTGAAGCGCTAAAAACAGGTTTTGCAAATATAGCGAGGCACTTGGCAAATTTAAATAAATTTGGACAAAAAGTTGTTGTGGCAATCAATCGCTTCCCGGCTGATACCGATGCCGAAATCGCGCTTATAGGCGAGTTAGCAAGTGAATACAATGCAAATGCTGTTGTGGCGACTAACTTTGTTGACGGCGGACGCGGCGCCGAAAAATTGGCGCAGGAAGTAGTTAAGCTTGCAATGTTGTCGGATAAGAATATTAATTTTTCATATCCGCTTGGCGCGTCAATAGCGGATAAAATAGCTGCCGTCGCCGTAAATATATATGGCGCAAAATGTGTAACGTATTCGCCGCTTGCTGAAGAACATTTGGCAAAAATAAAGGCCAACGAAAAGTACGCTAACTTTCCTGTGTGTATTGCAAAAACGCAATACTCGTTCTCCTGTGATGAAAAATTATTGGGCGCGCCAACAAACTTTGAATTTGAAGTGCAGGATATTATTCCGCGCGCAGGCGCAGGTTTCCTTGTTGTGGTAGGAGGCAAAATATTGCTTATGCCGGGGCTTTCGGCCTCGCCAAATACAGAACGCATAACAATTAACACTGAAACAGGTGTCGTTGACGGGCTTATGTAATTTAAACATAACCCCTTATATGCATACTAAAAAACTTTTTAACTAAACATTCCGCCATTATATTTTTTTTGAACGTAATATAAAAATATAGAACCAATTATCATACCAACCCCAAATAATAACCAGCCCCAATTTGTTTTAGTAAACAAATTTACAAGCGAGCCTATTAGTAGAGAAGCAAAAAATATTAAAAAGCTAATTCCCATTTTAGTGGTATAAATTTTTTTATCTTCTTCCTTTACATTTTGCCAATGATATGAATGAATTAACGTTATTGTATGCCCAATAATAAGCACAAGTCCTATTGTCAAAAATAGAATTGCTAACAATACCATAACAAATACACCGGGTAAATAAATCATATTTTTATCTCCCTTCAAAATTTATTATTTATTATTATATCATATAAAATATTTTATTACAATATCGAATATAAAAAACATTTAAAAACAACATTTTTTGTTTGTTTTGTTACAATAGACTTGTCGGTCAAAGGTTAAAAGCCGTACCCGATAAGTCTATTTTTATATGAGGATATGAAAAATATCTTTATTGTTGCTTTAACAGGCTATATCATTGTGAACGCTTGGATTGGTTGTTTTTCAGCTTAAAATGTTTAAAAATTATTATACTTTTTTCAATAAAACCTTATGTTTAATTATGTCATAGGCACGCGTGATAGGCATATTTTTTTGAGGTTGAATTTCCAAATTAAAAAAAGTGTTGCAATTTGTTTGGCAATCCATCTTTTCGGTAGTAAAATTAAAAATAAGGCGGTAATAATCTTAAAGTTTTTTATTGTAGGGACGGGTGGCGATGGTCACATATATATTACAGGGAAACAGTTTGGCAGAACAATCATCTACGAGGTTATTTTAGCTTGTATTTATTACGGTGTGATTGGGTTTAGGCTGTATAAGGTGACAAAATTATGATTAGCGTATATAAATATATCATTTTAAAAACAAAGCGCCATTTAAAATTGGAACTTACTGCAATTTTCCTATGCTTATTGCTGTGTGTTACAACAATATGTCTGGTTTCCAACAGTCAAATAACTTTATATATAAAGCAATTACAACAAGAAAAATTTGATAACTATTATATAACCCATTATCCTTATCAAAACGACATCTACAAAGACAGCAAGCTTGACGAAAATGTTGTGGCTTTTTTTATGGAAGGAAGGACCGATTTTACGGGTGGCAATAATTTTCGCCAAAACTCGATGACAATAGTGGAAACCCGAATGATTGAGTGTTTTTCTCCACAAATTAGAGATGAATATTCTGATACTAAAAATGTTGCCATAAAAGTATATGCTTCCTCTAATTTGAAAGAAAAGTATCCATTGGGGAGTGAATGTTCCTTTAAGGATGATAATTTAGACAAAAAAGTCGGCACGGTAGTTGGGTATAATTATGGCAAATTTATGCTTTTCCCAGATCACTACGGGAGCGCGCTAGCTGGAGTATGGTCCACAGATCCTGAAATTGTGGTTGTTGTTGACGATATTTCCCTTCTTTCTGGTAGCGGTAAAGATGCCGTTTTCTATGCCATATGTGATATTCCTGCGGCAAAGTATGCCACGCTTAAAGATGATGGATTTATTAGCATAAAAAGATCGGCAGATAGAGCGAATAACGGCCCTATGCAAGCCTTCTATTTTTATATCATTCTTGCTGTTGTACTGGCTTCAATACTCATTTTTTCCATAAATCATCTTCTATATAGTGGAGCTCTAAAAAAAGAAACCGCTGTGGAATGCGTGATTGGCGTTACCAAAAAAAGTATGATAATTGCAAACGCTATTTTGCTTGCCATTGAAAGCGTTGTTACCGCAATACTATATTATTTGATATATTCCTTTATGGTGAAAATCGGGTTAATATATGCTTCCAGTTTTGCTTTAGGGCTAATTCCCCTTGTGTTTATAATTTTCCTTGCAATGTTTGCCGCTCGAGTCGTAAATATTCTGCGCAACAAACTATTGCCAAATTTACATGCTGATGGAGATTAAAAATGTTAAAATTAATAAATGTTTCTAAAATTTACAACAACAATACAGATGTCGCCTGCAAGGCTTTAGATAATGTCAATCTGGAAATTGAACAAGGCGAAACCATTGCTATCATGGGTGTATCCGGCAGTGGCAAATCAACGTTGCTCAACATTTTGTCTACTATTGACACTCCAACAAGTGGCGAATATTTTATGTTTGATAAAAACGTAACCGAATATTCCAACAGCGAAGTATGTAAAATTCGAAATGAAAAAATAGGTTTTGTTTTGCAAGAATATGGTTTATTGCAAAATGATTCGGTTTACGACAACGTTGTTATGCCTCTTTATCTAGGCAACAAATATTCCCGCAAGGAGATTAAAGGCCGAGTAAATGAAGTTCTGTCGCAACTCAATATTTCCGAGCTTGCAAAAAAGAAGGTAAACAAAATCTCGGGCGGGCAAAAGCAACGTGTGGCGATTGCTAGGGCAATCGTTTGTGACCCCGACATCTTATTCGCCGATGAACCAACGGGCGCGCTGGATTCTAAAACCGCCAAAGAAATTATGGAAATCTTCTTATTATTAAATAAGCAAGGTAAAACTATCATTATGGTCACGCACGACCAGCAGATGGCTTCTTATATGGATAAAACCCTACATATTGTTGACGGCAAAATAACCCTCTAGCCTTATTAATTTGGCTTAGTAAGCAATAGATTAATGCGCTGTTGGGTTACTATCGTTTAATTATTTCAGTTCCGTGTTTAGCTTGTTTTTATGTGGCGACTCGGTATTTGAGGATGAGAATTTAAATATTATCCATCTACTTATACCGTTTTGTCCGTATGAAATCGGGAGTTTATCCTATTTTCACCATTGTAATATCACCCTTATCCTTTTTTATATGTGGTTTTGCCATTTAATTTTAAAAGTATTTACATATCATAGTAGCGCTGCTTAAATAAAATGTAGCACGCTGTTTAGTGTAAATGACTTGGCTTATTTCTCGCGCTTTTTAATGCTTTTAAACGAAAAATCAAGAGGTATATCAAAGTATATGCTAACTTCGTTATATGCTAACCTCACAAACAAATATTTAAAAGATTATTGACAGCTAGTTTTATAAGTTTTATAATATAAGTAGCGAAAATTATAGGTGCTAACCTTATATGCAAATTTATGGTTAGGCATGAAATATGGTTAAAAGGGAGAAAATATGATTGGATTTTGGATATTTATGTTAATAATGGTTTTGCTAGTTCCTTTAACCATGTTAGGCTTTGGAATATTATTTAAAAAAAACCACCTAAAAAAATAAATTGTTTATATGGATATCGCACAGCCATGTCAATGAAAAATGACGACACCTGGAAGTTTGCGCATAATTATTGTGGCAAAATATGGTTTTCATGTGGTATAACGCTTTTGATAGTGAGTAGTTTGGCTTTTGTTGTACCTACAATTATATTTGATTTTGCGTTAGCTAAAAGCGGAATGATTGGTGGCATTATATTAGTAGCGCAAGTAATACCTTTATTGGCTAGTATAATCCCTGTTGAAAGCGCGCTAAATAAAACTTTTGATAAGTTGGGGGAAAGAAAATAATAATAATTAATTACGCGACAGTTGTCGGCAAAATAAAAGAAAAACTAGTAATTTGTAAAGGGGAATAAAAATTTTTCGTTCCTAATTCGTCCCTACTTTTTAGTAACCATAATATGTAGTAGTATAAAACAAAATAACCACAATATATTGTGGTTATTTTGTTGGCGGAGAAGCCGGGATTTGAACCCGGGCTACGTTTCTCGCGTACTACTCCCTTAGCAGGGGAGCCCCTTCAGCCGCTTGGGTACTTCTCCATTTGCTGAAAACAACGCTTTACTATAATAGCATATGTTGGTTTATTTGTCAAAATATTTTCAGCCATACATACAAATATTTTAATTTATTGTGATTTGGGCGCGCGAAATAACGAATATAATAAATTTATTAAAAGTAATTGACATTATTGAAAAAGGGTGTTACACTCTAGGAGTATTCCAAAGTACGACTGATTTAAGCTCACATATTTTTGTAAGTAGCGACGGTTGGTAGGTTACAGAAATATGTTTTTTGTAATTGCTGGATATAGTTTTTAAAGGAGGTACCCGCAATAATGAGCACAGGAACAGTTAAATGGTTTAACGCATCAAAAGGTTTTGGATTCATTGCTAACGACGAGGGTGGCGAGGATGTATTTGTACATTTTTCAGCTATCAAAGGCGATGGCTATAAGTCACTTGCTGAAGGTCAAAAAGTTGAATTTGACACAGAAGCAGACCCACGCAATAGCACGAAAACACGCGCTATCAATGTAATCGCAAAATAATTACACAAAATTTAGAGGCCGACTTTTAGTCGGTCTTTTTTTTTGCCTTAAAACAAGCAATTAGCGTATAATCTGCTTAAATATATAAAAGTTGCCAATGCTTATTTTAAATGTTGTTTGGTAATTTGGTGCAAAAATGAAATAACAAAGCAATAAATAATATGGTTAAGTTTAATTAGCATATATTTTATGTAAAATGAACTTAACCATATTATTTTATATTTAATTAAAAATGATTACTTATTATTCAAAATAAGTTCTTTCATAAAGCGGACGCCACCGCCGAGGGTGTCAATATCGACACTTTCATTTGATGCGTGCATAGCGGCCATTTGGTCGGGTTTGTAGAGCATTGGAGTAAAGCGCATAGCGCAATCACAAATTTCTTGAAAATGACGACAATCGGTGCCGCCCATAATAACGTAAGGAGCGATACCGATATCGGGGAAGCATCGTTTAATATTAGCGGTCAAGTAATTATACCCGGCGCTTTTAGTTGAAATTGGCGGATGAGCGTCTTGACCTTCAATAATTTTCATTTCGAGATTGTATTTTTTGGCTAATTTTTCAAGCGTTTCAAAGCAAGCCTTTGTGCCTTGATGAGGAGCAAAACGCATATTTGCGATAGCATAGGCTTCTTGTGGAATTACGTTTGGCGCTGGCGAGGCGGAAGTCATTGTAAAGACCATAGTCGTAGAAAAAAGCGCGTTTCCAAACGGACTAATTTTAGGCAACAGTTTAGTAACTAGGGGCTTAAAGACTTTAATATGTTTAAGGACAAATTTAAGCGGGCCAGTAAGTCCGTCAGCCATAGCAAGAAGCATTTCCTCGGCTTCGGGCGACATTTTCTTTTTAAATAGATTGCCGTCTTCGACAGCGGTTATAAACTTAGAAAGGCGAGCCACAGGCGTATTTTTTGGCGGAGAACTGCTGTGTCCGCCGTCGCTTCGCGCAATAAATTTCACATCGCCATAGCCTTTTTCAAGCACGCCAACCATAGCGTAAGGCCTAATCATGCCGGGGAAGGCCTCGGGGAGAATTGCGCCGCCTTCATCTAAAACAATAAAAGGCTTGACGCCTTGGTTTTTTAAATAATCCTTAATTTTAGGCGCGCCAATGCCGAAAGTTTCCTCGCAGTCGGAGGACGCTACATAGACATCACTTTCGGGCGTAAACCCTTCGGAAATAAGCTCCTCAATAGCCTGAAGAGAAACGAACAACGTGTTTTTACAATCCATTGCGCCACGTCCCCAAACTCGTCCGTCGGCAATTACGCCGTCAAAAGGCGGATATTTCCAGTCGCCGTCGTCCGCGGGGACTACATCTTGATGACCCATAAGTACGATTGGCTTTTTATTTGATTTACCCGTCCACTTGAAAAGCAGAGCGTTGTTGAATACTTGAGTGCGTTCACAAACTCGGTGAACATTTGGAAACAAATTTTCCATAACTTTGCGGAGTTGGGCAAAATTCGCATCTCCAATATTGGTGACAGTTTTTACTTGGATAAGCTTAGATAGACTTTCAGCGTACTTCATATTTTCCATAATACTACCTCATAAAAGTATATTTAATGTGTAAATAATAAAATGTTGCAAGTTGTTTTTGTTTGTTGATATGATATTTTGATAATGTATGATAAAAGATATATTAAAATCCACATAACATAACTTTTGATACATTGTGATATTTTAAGTATAACATACTTTTAAAAGAAAATAAATTATTTATCGTCCTAAAATATTTGCATATTTAGATTTTTTATACTATAATATGAAAGCAAAGTCGATGGAGCATGGTGTAGTGGCAGCACATAGGCCTCTGACTCCTATGGTGTAGGTTCGATTCCTACTGCTCCTGCCAATAAAACGAGAGTGATGTTTTTTAAAATGTCACTCTCGTTTTTTATATAATAAGGGAAAGGCAGGGTAAAACAGCATTTAATAGATTAAATATGTTTGATATTTCACATAGCGCTAATAAATCAACAAATATATTAAGCTACGTTGTTGTAAAGTCAACAAATAAATTAAGCCACGTTGTTGTAGAGTCAACAAATAAATTAAGCCACGTTGTTGTAGAGTCAACAAGCAAATTAAGCTACGTTGTTG
>JAVVSR010000004.1:58363-69542 GCA_036654095.1 Clostridia bacterium | reverse complement strand
AATTAAGCTACGTTGTTGTAAAGTCAACAAACAGATTAAGCCACGTTGTTGTAAAGTCAATAAATTAAGCCACGTTGTTGTAGAGTCAACAAGCAAATTAAGCTACGTTGTTGTAGAGTCAACAAGCAAATTAAGCTACGTTGTTGTAAAGTCAACAAACAGATTAAGCCACGTTGTTGTAAAATCAACAAATTAAGCTACGTTGTTGTAAAATCAACAAATTAATTTGCAAAAGTAATCAATTTAATAATTTATTCTAGGGTGAGTGTTAGTTTATATTTTTTGTTGTTATCCATTTCTAAAAAAAGAGAATACCATTGCTGCTCGTTATTTGAATAGGTTATATTTTTTATTTTATCAATTTCCATAATGAGTGTTTCGCCAATTTCATACAGTAAATCTTCCATAATGTTACCTCCAAATATTGTTAATTATATTATACCCCTTATGGTCGCCCGAGGCAAGCATTTCGGGCGAGAGTAGGCCATAATATTTATGTTGGAGGAACTATTATGGAAATTATGTCTATTTTTGCCGAAAGGCTATCGGACCTTATGCTTGAAAATAACACAACTAAAGAAATGCTTTCAAATAAACTTAATATTGATATAACAAATATACGAAGATATTTACGCAAAACAAGTATTCCTATGTTGTCAAATGCAATAAAAATTGCCGACTATTTTAATTGCTCGTTAGATTTTTTATTTGGACTTGAAAATGAAAATATTTATCATATATTTAAGCCGACGTCGTCTTTTAGTCAGTGTTTTCAAACGGTGTTAGCGGAAAATAATTGTTCGAGATACAAATTGCACAAGAAAACAAAAATATCAGACCAAATAATAGACGATTGGTTTCACGGGGTGCGCGTTCCTACCATTGACAATATAATTATTTTGGCAAAATATTTTAATTGTTCTATTGATTATCTTATTGGCAGGGCAAATTATTAAAAATAACGAAATGCTTTCACATTAATGAGGTTAAAAACAAGGCCGAGGAATTTTCCTCGGCCAAAGTATTTTTTAATTTAAAATTTATTATTTATCGGAAAGCATTTTGTAATAAGTTGCGCGTTCTTTAGCTTCTTTTTCATTTTGGGCAAACAGCTTTTCAGCAGCTTCAGGATTTTGTTTTTTCAAGCTACTATAACGTATTTCGCCTTCAAGGAATGATTGATAATCTTCGCTAGGTTCTTTGCTGTCGAGAGTAAACGGATTAGTTTCCGTTCCAAGTAGGGCGGGATTATAGCGATAAAGCTGCCAATATCCAGTGTCGACTGCCTTTTTCATTTCAGCTTGTGACTTGGTCATGTTAATGCCGTGATTAATACAGGGCGAGTACGCGATAATAAGTGACGGACCTTTATACGCCTCTGCCTCGGCTAAAGCCTTGACAAATTGGTTCATATTCGCGCCCATAGAAACTTGAGCGACATAAGCATAGCCATAACCCATAGCAAGACGTCCCAAATCCTTTTTCTTTGTGCGTTTACCAGTAGCTGCGAATTTAGCGATTGCGCCTACGGGGGTCGATTTTGAGGCTTGTCCGCCAGTGTTGCTGTAAACTTCAGTGTCAAGAACTAAAATATTTACATCTTCGCCTGAAGCTAACACGTGGTCAACGCCGTTATAGCCGATATCATACGCCCAACCGTCACCACCAAAAATCCAAATCGACTTTTTAATTAAGCAATCCTTTTCGTTTAAAATGCCAACAAGCAATGAGGCCATGCCACCTTGCGCCGTCTTTAATTCTTCAGGAATGGCCAAAAGAAGTTTAGCTGACGCGATTTCGCTTGCCTTTGCATCATCTTTTCCGATGAGCCATGCATTAATAGAATCCTTTAATAACTCGCTGATTTCAAGATGTAGCAACTGTTCCATCTTTTCCGCGACGGCCAGTCTGCGAGCTTTATAAGCCAAATGGATACCATAACCAAACTCAGCGTTATCTTCAAACAAACTGTTAGCCCAAGCAGGTCCGTTGCCCTTGTCGTTTGTAGTATACGGACAAGTTGGAGCAGAGCCGCCATAGATTGATGAACAGCCTGTTGCGTTTGCAATAATCATTCTATCGCCGAACATTTGTGTAATAGTTTTAACGTAAGGTGTTTCTCCGCAGCCTGCGCACGCGCCCGAAAACTCAAACAATGGCTTGCTAAATTGGCTACCCTTAACGGTGTCTTTTTTATAAGGAGCGGTAGTTTCGGGAAGATTTGCGGCAAAATTCCAATTAGCGGTTTCCTTAACGAGGGCTTCTTCAAGTGGAATCATTTTTAAAGCTTTAGTCTTAGCGGGACAAACGTTGACGCAGTTGTTGCAACCAGTACAATCAAGAGGACTGATTTGCATTCTATATTCATAGCCATTTACGCCAGTAGCGGCCTTTGTAACAAAGGCTTCAGGTTTCCCCTTTAACTCAAGAGGAGTGGCGAGAACGGGGCGAATAGTAGCGTGCGGGCAAACAAATGAGCATTGATTACATTGAATACAATTTTCAGGTATCCATTCAGGAACAGTAACGGCTATGCCACGTTTTTCGTATTTAGTTGTGCCGGTAGGAACAGTGCCGTCGGGAGTAAACGCTGAAACAGGAAGTTTATTTCCTTTTTGAGCAAGAATAGGATTGATAACATTAGTAAAGTAAGTATCGTTAGTAACGGGCTCAAGAGTAGCGCCTTCGGTAGTTGTCGCCCACTCGGCGGGGATTTTAACCTCAACAAGTCCAGCAATAGCGTTATCGATAGCGGCATAGTTCATATTAACAATGGCGTCGCCTTTTTTACCATAGCTTTTCTTTACCATAGCTTTCATATAACTTTCAGCCTCGGTGTAGGGAATAACATTTGCTAATTTAAAGAAACCTGCTTGCATAACGCTGTTTATGCGATTGCCTAAGCCGATTGCTTGAACTACTTTAATGGCATCGATTATATAAAATCTAACTTTTTTGGCGGCGAGAGCATTTTTCATTGAAGCGGGTAGTTTCTCATTTAATTCATCTATACTCCACTGACAGTTCAAAAGGAAAATGCCACCGTCTTTCAAATCGGAAAGCATATCGTAGTGCGTCACGTAAGATGGTTGATGGCAAGCAATAAAGTTTGCTTGGTCAACAAGGTACGAACTTCTAATAGGCGTATTGCCAAAGCGCAGGTGAGAAATGGTTAAGCCGCCCGACTTTTTGCTGTCATATTCAAAATAGCCTTGCGCATACTTTTCGGTATGGTCGCCGATAATTTTGATGCTGTTTTTGTTTGCGCCAACAGTGCCGTCCGAGCCAAGTCCATAGAACTTGCAACTGATAGTGCCATCTGGAGCGGCGTCAATAAGTTCCTTAACGGAAATTGAATTGTTGGTAACGTCGTCATTTATGCCTACGGTGAAGTGTGTTTTGTTTGCGCCGTTCATATTTTGATAAATGGCGTTTATCATTGACGGATTAAATTCTTTGCTGCCAAGACCATAACGACCGCACAAAACTTTAACTTTAATATCGCTTTCGGCAAGAGCCGCGCAAACGTCAAGATAAAGAGGCTCGCCTAATGAACCTGGTTCTTTAGTCCTGTCGAGGACGGTAATTGACTTAACTGTTTTAGGGATAGCTTCAATAAAACGCTTAACAGAGAACGGGCGATATAGACGAACTTTGATAAGCCCAACTTTTTCGCCTTTTTTCATAAGATAATCAATAGTTTCAGACGCAGCTTCCGCGCCAGAACCCATCATAATAATAACTTTTTCAGCCTTAGGGTCGCCATAGTAATCGAAAAGATTATATTTACGGCCAGTGATACTTGCAACTTTTGCCATCATTTCCTCAACGATTGCAGGGGTAGCGTCGTAGAACTTGTTTGCCGCCTCGCGATTTTGGAAATAAATATCAGGATTTTGCGCCGTGCCTTTTTGGGTAGGATGTTCAGGGTTTAGCGAACGGCTACGGAAATCGTCAACATCGTTAATATCAATTAATTTACGCATATCATCATAGTCGATAACGTCAATTTTTGAAACCTCGTGACTTGTGCGGAAACCATCAAAGAAATGTATAAACGGTACTTTGCTTTTTAAAGTTGCTAAGTGCGAAACTAGCGCCATATCCATACATTCTTGAACACTGTTGGCAGCAAGCATTGCGAAACCGGTTTGTCGGCAGGCCATAACGTCAGAATGGTCGCCAAATATAGAAAGAGCGTGCGCCGCTAATGCGCGCGCTGAAACGTGAAATACGCAGGGTAGCAATTCGCCCGAAATCTTGTACATATTAGGTATCATTAACAGCAAACCTTGGCTTGCGGTAAATGTAGTTGTAAGCGCGCCTGCCGCTAAAGAACCATGCACTGCGCCTGCCGCCCCTGCTTCTGATTGCATTTCTGCAATGCGCAAGACGTTTCCAAACAAATTTTTGCGCCCAGCTCCAGCCCATTCATCTGCGCTTTCAGCCATAGGGGACGACGGTGTGATAGGATAAATTGCCGCAACTTCGCTAAATGCATACGCTACGTGCGCAACTGCGGTATTACCATCAATAGTCATTTTTGTGCTCATTTTTGAACCTCCGAGATTAGATTGATTAAATCTATTGTGTAATTTTATTATTATATTATTGTGTATATTATATACATAAACACAGTTATTGATATTATAGCGTTAGCGCGCGATATAGTCAAGGGGATATATGTGATTTTTTTAACATCATAAGTAATTTGTATGCAAGCCTAGTTTGATTGAATAAGAAAGCGATTAATGGAAGTAAATATTTAACAAGAAAATAAGGAGATAAATATTAACCATCAAACAGTATTAAAATATAAAAGATTAGCTATTTATTTGTCAAAATTAAGGTAGCAAATGTAATAAGCTTTTTTAACATCATAAGTAAATTGTATGCAAGCCTAGTTTGATTGACCAAGAAAGCGATTAGTGGAAGTAAATATTTAACAAGAATATCAAGAGATAAAAATTGTTTATAAGGATAAAATATTTAATAACACCTTATTTTGATTTCCAAATTAATAATTCTGTGGTAAAATAAGCAAATAGTCTAATTTGAGGAATTTATGGAAATTATCAAAGTTCAAAATGCCACCTACGAATATAAGCAATTTGAGTCCGCTCCGCTACCTGCATTAAAAGGGGTGTCGCTGAGCGTGATTGATGGTGAGTTTTTAACTTTGGTTGGCGCAAATGGAAGCGGAAAATCCACGCTTGCAAAGTTGCTTAACGGGCTTATGTTGCCCAAAAGTGGCACGGTTACGGTGTTCGGCAACCTTACAACCGACGAAAGCAAGGTTTTTGACATAAGAAAAAATGTCGGTATGGTTTTTCAAAATCCAGACAACCAAATGGTGGCGACAATCGTTGAAGATGACGTTGCGTTTGGCCCTGAAAATATTGGTGTTCCTCGTGATGAAATTATAAAACGCGTTGAATGGGCGTTGAATGCGGTCGGTATGCTTAGCTATCGCGAGGCAACTCCATTTAAAATGAGCGGCGGCCAAAAACAGCGTATTGCTATTGCGAGTATATTGGCGATGAAGCCAAAAGTTTTAGTGCTTGATGAAGCAACGTCAATGCTTGACCCTAAGGGACGTCGTGAAATAATGTCTATTCTCACACGGCTAAATAAGGATGAGGGTATAACGATTATCCATATTACTCATCATATGGACGAGGTAATAGAAGCCGACCGAGTTATAGTGCTTGACGAAGGGTTAATCGTTGCTGAAGGTTCTCCTAGGGAACTTTTTAAGCAGGATATATCTAAGTATAAATTGACTTTACCCGTGGCGGCGGAAATTGCGCGCAAATTAAATGCAGTCGGCATAGATGTCGGCGACGATATTATTACACCTGAGGAATTGATTGAGAAAATATGTCTATTGTAATTGAAAACTTGTCTTTTACCTATTCACCAAAATCGCCATACGAGCATAAGGCTTTAGATAACTTGAGCGTTACGATTGATGACGGCGAATTTATGGGTATAATAGGCCCGACAGGCAGTGGGAAAAGTACTCTCATTCAACATTTAAACGGTTTAATTAAGTTGACAAGCGGCCAAATTACGGTAAATGGCATAAAACTGCATCAAAAACCCGATTTAAAAAAACTTCGCGCGACCGTTGGTATGGTATTTCAATATCCCGAATATCAATTATTTGACGAAACAGTTGCTAAAGATGTGGCGTTTGGCCCTAAAAATCTTGGCCTTGATAAAGATGAAATTGATAAACGCGTTAGAGAAGCTATTGAAATTGTCGGTTTAAATTTTGATGAAATTTCCGAGCGTTCGCCTTTTGAACTGTCGGGCGGGCAAAAAAGAAGGGTGGCTATTGCAGGTGTTATCGCAATGAAACCTGAAATTTTGATTTTAGATGAACCAACCGCAGGGCTTGACCCAGTTGGACGTCAGGAGATGTTTGAACTTATTGCGCGGCTTAAAAAAACAACATCGCCTACAATAATAATGGTGTCGCATAATATGGATGAAATAGCTGCTGTCGCCACTAAAATTGCTGTTATTTATGAAGGCAAACTTGAATATTTGTTGAAGCCATCTGAGTTGTTTTCGCACAGTGACCGATTGCTTGAAATAGGCCTCGATATACCCACGTCGGTAAAAATTACAAATGAGCTGAAAAAACGCGGAATTGAGTTAGGCGAAACGGCTGTCACCGCGGACGCTTTTGTGGCGCAAATTGTAAATTGGCGGAGGGAAAAATTGTGAAAGATTTGACCTTTGGACAATACTATCCAACAAATTCCTTTATTCATAAAATGGATGCGCGCATAAAAATCCTTATGATTATTTTGTATATAACTGCTATATTTTTTGTGAAAAGCTATTTTGGGTATGCGGTTGCTGTTTTAATTATTTTATTTTTATCGCTAGTTTCACAAGTGCCTATGAACAAAATTTTAAGCTCGGTAAAGCGCATTATGTTTATAGTGATTTTTACCGCTATTTTGAACGTATTTTTTGTTAAGGAAGGACACTATATATTAAATTGGTGGATTTTTAAAATTACCGATAACGGGCTTAACTTTGCCATTATGATGGCATTAAGGCTTGTTTTGTTAGTTATAGGCACAACATTCTTAACGCTTACCACTACTCCGATGGCGCTCACCGATGGCATTGAAAGCTTATTGAAACCTTTAAAATATATTAAAGTTCCTATTCACGATATCGCAGTGATTATGAGCATAGCCTTAAGGTTTATTCCTACGCTTATGGAGGAAACAAACAAAATAATGAACGCGCAAAAAGCAAGAGGCGCAAGTTTTGATACGGGTAAAATGCTTGACCGAGCTAAGGCTTTACTGCCTGTGCTTATTCCGCTATTTGTAAGTTCATTTAGGCGCGCCGACGAGTTGGCGCTAGCTCTTGACGCGAGGTGCTACAACGCTACCCCAAAACGCACTAAAATGAAAGTTCAAAAGGTCACTCTACGCGATGTAATAGCCGTGCTTTTTATGAGTGGATTTATGGCCATTATTTTGGTTGATAAATATGTTTGGTTGGGGCTTTTCTAATGCGTAGATATATGATAACAGTGTCCTATCTTGGCACAAATTATTGCGGTTGGCAGGCGCAAAAAAACGGAGTTGGCGTGCAAAGTGTTTTGGAGCAGGCCTTTTCAAAACTTTTTGACAAAAAAACAACACTATATGGTAGTGGGCGCACCGACGCGGGAGTGCACGCGCGTGGACAAGTTGCGCATTTTGATGCGGATACGCCTATTCCTTATGATAAAATTCCATATGCTGTAAATACTTTGTTGCCGTCAGATATTCGGGTTTTGGATTGCAGGCAAGTCCCCGATGATTTTCACGCAAGGTTTTCAGCAAAGCGTAAAACATATTTATACAGCATTTACTGTTCTCCTCACGGAAATCCTTTAATTGACGCCACTGCCGAGCAAATTACCGCAAAACTTAATATTGTCAGTATGGCAAACGCTGCAAAAGCTTTAGAGGGCAAACACGATTTTAAATGTTTTGAAGCAACTGGGAGCAATGTAAAAGATACAATTCGGACGGTATATAGCGCCGAAGTATTTGAAGACAACGGCCAAATTGTAATTTCTATTACGGGAAACGGATTTTTATATAATATGGTTAGGATTATTGCAGGTACTTTGGTTGAAGTTGGTCGAGGTAAATTGCAAGTTGACGATATAGCCGCCATTATTAAAAGCGGTGACCGCAAACGCGCAGGTAAAACGTTGTCGGCAAAGGGGCTGTGTCTGCTTAAAGTCGAGTATGATTTTTAAATTTGAAACGAAATAAGTTTTAATTGTAAAAAGTGTCAGTTTATGCTATTTAACAAATAATGTTGGGCAGGGATTTTGGTTAAAAAACGCGTGGATTAGCAATACAATGGAAATGCGCGAAAATGTTTTAAGTTTCAATAATTGCCATTTGAATTTAAAAAACCATAATATTTGTTGAATTATAGGTAAAAGATGTTGTTTTCCGCTTGACAATAGTTCTTTTCCACGATATTATATACTAGTCTAAAAATCGGCTTAAGCGTTAATTATGAATTAGCCCCTTATACTTAATGTCAGTCGAAAATTACGCTATTTTAAAAAAATTGGAGGTCTTTTCCATTATGAAAACTTATATGGCAAAGCCCGAGACAGTCGAAAGGAAATGGTACATTGTTGATGCCACAGATATGGTACTTGGTCGTCTTGCTAGTCAAGTCGCTGCGGTACTTCGTGGTAAAAATAAGCCCACTTTCACCCCGAACGTCGATACGGGTGACCACGTTATAATTATCAACTGCGCAAAAGTTCGCTTGACAGGTAAAAAACTTGAACAAAAATTTTATCGCTATCATACCGGCTTTGTAGGCGGTTTGAAAGAGGTTCAATACAAGAAACTTATGGCACAAAAACCCGAATTTGCTGTTTATAATGCAATCAAGGGTATGCTCCCCAAAAACACACTCGGTCGTCAAATGCTTAGAAAGCTGAGAGTTTATGCGGGTGGTGAACATAACCAACAGGCTCAAATGCCCGTTGAGTTAAAGTTTTAATTGTGAGGTAAACTATGGCCACAAAGAAAACAGCTAAAAAGAAAATTCAATATTGGGGTACAGGCCGTCGTAAAAAGGCTATTGCTCGCGTTCGCTTAATTCCTGGCGGAGAAGGCACTATTACCATCAATAAACACGACATCGCCGAATATTTCCCTCAAGATACCTTGAAGGTTATTGTTAAGCAACCTTTGACTTTGACCGCTACTGCCGAAAAATACGACATTATCGTAAACGTACTTGGTGGTGGTTTCACTGGTCAAGCTGGCGCAATCCGTCACGGAATTGCACGCGCTTTAATTGTTGCCGAGCCAGAACTTCGCGGCGCTGTTAAAAAAGCAGGTTATTTAACACGTGACCCACGTACTAAAGAACGTAAGAAATACGGTCTTAAGAAAGCACGTCGCGCGCCTCAGTTCAGCAAGCGTTAATCAATTTAAAAGTTACGAAATCAAACCCGACCAATTTTGGTCGGGTTTTTGTTGTGCAAAAATATGTTTTATTCATTTTAA
The DNA here is from genome assembly GCA_036654095.1 of Clostridia bacterium. GTDB lineage: Bacteria > Bacillota > Clostridia > Christensenellales > CAG-917 > JAVVSR01. The sequence continues at coordinate 59,976 of JAVVSR010000004.1, read as the reverse complement.
ATAAGTTTCGGATGCTCGTATCATTTTAAATAAGTCAATGATATCGCTAAAGTCATTACTTTATACTATTATGTTAAAGTATAAAAAGCGCGCAAAAATAAAATTAATTTGCTAAGTTGATTAAGCAAAGTCGGAAAGCGCTTAAAATAATTCATAATTTATTGTTTATGAGAGTTTAGTGTACGGGCATTTTAAACTTTAGCAAGTTTGCGCTTTAGCAGTGTAAAAAATAAAAGTTGAATTAATACAAAACCAAGTAAAATGTATGGCATTATTAAAAAGGTTGTCCGTGATGATATGAATCCAACTAAAGGTTGCAATATTCCCGAGCCGATATATGCCGCCGCCATTTGGTAGCCAACTAAATCGGCCGAGTATTCAAATCCAAATCGAGTGGCGGTTGCGTGTATCGTGCAGGGAAATATCGGCGCACACCCAAGCCCTATTAGCATAAGCCCAATTAAAGTTAAAATTTGTCCAAATGGCAAAAGTAGCAAAACAATTCCAAATATTATTGCAAAAAGACCGCCTTTAATTAAGGTGTTATCCGATAATTTCATTGCTAAAAAGCCCGATAAGCCACGTCCGACTGTGATACCTCCATAGTATAGCGCTATCCAAAGCGCGGCAGTTGACGGAGCTATACCTTTAGTTTCAATAAGCATACTTGCGCCCCAAGTGCCTAATGTCATTTCGAGTCCGCAGTAAAAGGCCATTCCAGCCATAGAAAGAGTAACGCCTTTTATTTTTATTGGATTAATTTTAGATTTTATAGTTTCCGATGTTGGAACTACATTTAAGGCGCTTTCGCTTAATTTAAAGCTGTTTGTAACTTTTTTCCACAAAGGCAACGACGCAAACATAATCACGACCAGTACGCTTTGCATTATCGCTATCGTTTGATATCCGCCGCGCCAATCGGCATTTTTTAAAAATCTCGACATTATTATTGGACTTGTAGTAACGCCTATTCCCCAAAAACAGTGAAGCCAGTTCATGTGCTGAGGCTTGTAATGCTTCGCGACATAATCGTTTAGGGCGGCGTCTATTGCGCCTGCGCCGATACCTAATATTATGCAAAAGACTATCATTACCCAAACATTTTGCGAAAATGAAATGCCAATTAGTCCGACTGCGGTGAAACATACCGAAAAAGCCGTTATTATGCCCGTGCCAAACTTGCGAATAGCTTTACCCGCAAATATACTTGTCCAAATAGTTCCGCAACCAATGATAATTGTCATTAAACTTGCAAAGCCTTGGTCAATGCCAAATTCAATGTGGATAACGGGCCAGGCAACACCGAATAGCGAGTCGGGAAGCCCGAGCGATATAAATGCGAGATAAATAATAATCAACAAAATTATAGTCATTCTAGCCTCAATTTATATTTTTAGAACAGCTGTAAATTGTAAAATCAAATTAAAAAATATAAAACTAATGTTAGCAGTAAAACAATAAAAATTTAAACGGCTAACTGTCAATCGCGCAAAGTAAATAATAGAAAAAATGAGCCGATAAAAAAACTTTAAACGTTTCAAACAGTGGTTAAATTAAAATATAAAAATCCGCTTGAACCTACTTATAAATATCAAGAACAACACCAAGAACAA
>JAVVSR010000004.1:0-58263 GCA_036654095.1 Clostridia bacterium | reverse complement strand
CATCAAGAACAACATCAAGAACAACATCAAGAACAACATCAAGAACAACATCAAGAACAACATCAAGTTGTAAAAACGACGATAGTTTTTTTTGCGTTTTAAAATTATCAACAAGTTTAACGCATTGCATTGCTTGACGGATATTGACGTAATATGTATGTTTTATGTTGCGCTATTCTAATTCCCTACTGAAATTAATATACCATATTATTGTTGCATTGGCTAACTTATTTTTTAATTTTGTCAATATTTTATATGTGGATTAGATTAAAAAAACCATATAATACGTTATTCTTTAAGCTAATTTATCGGATTATGTAAGTTTTTTGAATAAAATGACAAAATTATATGGAAAAATTAAAACAAAGTGTTTAAAATGCTTTGTATTATTGTATTTTGTATGTTAGAATATCACTATAAAGCCATAGGTATGTGGCGCGATGTCAAAAATTTTTAAAAGGTGAGGAATTATATGGAAAAGAAAAGATTGTTAGTCACCGGTGCTTCCGGTAACATGGGTAGCGAGGTTTTGAAGCAGAATCTGGAAACCGGCCGTATTCACGGTATTGTTTTATTGCGCAAAAAGCCCGCTAACGAAAAATTGGCAGAGGAACTAAAGGCTAAGTGGGGTAACGATATTACCGTTATCTTTGGTGACCTTTCTAAGTATGAGGATTGCGCGAAAGCAGTTGACAAAGCAGACTATGTTTTCCACTGTGCGGCAGTTATTCCTCCCGTATCGGATCACAACCCTAAGTTGGCAGAGTCGACAAACTATTTTGGCGCGAAAAATCTTTGTGACGCTATTGCGGCGCACAAACGTTGCAACGAAATTAAATTTATCGAAATAGGCACAGTTGCCGAGTATGGTAACCGTGACTACAAACACGCTTGGGGACGCGTTGGTGACCCCTTAATTGTAAGTTGCTACGATTTCTATGCTTGCACAAAGCTTCGTGCAGAAAGGCACATTATTGAAAGTGGTTTAAAATATTGGGTATCATTGCGTCAGTCAGGTATTCTTTATGACTTATTTATGATGAATAACCTTAATGACGGCTTGATGTTCCACACCTGTTGGAATACTCCTATCGAGTGGGCGACAGCTAGGTCAAGTGGTTTGATGGCTAAAAACCTTATTATCGGCGATATGGACGGCACACTTCCTGAAGAGTTTTGGCGTAGGGTTTACAACATCGGTAATGGTGAGAAAGCTCGTGTTACAGGTTATGAAACATTTAACAGCGGTTTTGGACTTATGGGCTGTGAAGCTAAAGATTTGTTTAAGCCTAACTGGAACATCGCGCGTAACTTCCACTGTATGTGGTATTATGACTCCGACGTTTTGGAAAGTTATCTACACTTCCAAGGAAGCGAAACTTATCAAGATTTTTGGGATAATTTGGGAAGCAAATTTTTCTATAAACTTTGGAAGTTGGGCAAGCCATTTAAGGGTATCATTCGTAAGTTAGCTATTGAGCGTTTATTTAAAAATACAAATGGCCCAATGTTCTGGATTAATCACGACGATATGGAAGGCCGTATTAAAGCATTCTATGGCAGTCGCGAGGAGTTCGCTAAGATTCCTTTGGATTGGAAAGATTATCCGCTACTTTGTGAAGGCAATCTTCCTGGCGGCAAAAAAATCGACTATCAAGCCTTTAAGAAAAAGGAAAATGTCACTAAAGATATGCTTTTAAGCCACGGCTATGATGAAAGCAAACCCGACAGTGAACTTGGTTATGAAGACTTCCAACAAGCTGCTGAATTCCGTGGTGGCAAGTGCTTAACTAAAGACGCTATTAAGGGCGACTTATATACAAAAATCGAGTGGGAATGTCATGATGGCCACAAATTTATGGCTAGTCCGTTCCTCGTTTTAAAGACAGGTCACTGGTGCCCAGAGTGTTGCCAACCTACACCTTGGAACTTTGATGAACTTGCTAAACATATTCCATTCTATGCTCAGATTTGGTATGATACTCACAGCAAAGAAGAAAGCAATTACTTTGATGCAAATTGCTACAAAGATATGCTGAAGTATGACGAGCAAAAGAAGAAATAATGCGCAATTTTGAAACAAAAAAAGAAATTATCCTTGATGCCGCATTGCGACTTATTGTTAAACAAGGCTCTGCAAATGTTACTATACGAGAAGTCGCAAAAGAGGCTAACGTCAATGTTGCTGCAATAAATTATTATTTCTCCTCGAAAGACCAAATGCTTGCCGAGATGGAAAAATTGTTTAAAGATAACTTTGATGAAGCCTTTGCAATTCTTGACAGAGTAGACATTTGCGGTGAAGAAAAATTGCTTGAATGGCTAAATAGCGCGCTTGCTTATGCGGTGCACTATCCTGGAATAATTGTGTTGCTTCGCGAGAAGATGATTGTTGGCGTTGGTAATCCCGTTAATGCGGAAATGCTAAATCAACTTATGGTGCGTGTCGGTCAGGTTAGAATGTTGTTCAATGAAGTTCTTGGCTTGCCTCCCGAAAGCATTGATATGTTTACAATGTTTGCGTCTACAATTATGTGGCCGTTTGTGGTTTCGCCTATGATTTTTGGTATGGACGAAAGCTATAAGGACAGAGATGTTCGTGATAAATATTTTAAGTACGTGTTGGATTTCTTTAAAAATAAAAAGCAGTAATTAAATGGAGGATTTATATTATGCTTAGAGATGTTAAAAAGGTTTTTATCTTCGGCGGCACTGGTTTCTTGGGATATTATTCAGCTTTATTGTTCCTTAAAAAAGGAATTGCTGTTGATACCCTCGCGCTTCCTGTAAAAGATGACGCGGCTTTGACTGGCGTTGGCGATTGGTTTCCAAAGGAAGTTGGTTTAAAATACGGCAATCTTTTCGATATGACTGAGGCTGAATTGACAGAATTATTGAAAGGTTATGATGGAATGGTTTACGCAGTTGGCCCAGATGACCGTGTTATTCCAAAGGCTCCCGCTTATGACTTTTTCCACAAACTTCTTGTTGATAAGGTTGAGCCGGTTTTCCGCGCAGCTAAAGCTGCTGGTGTTAAACAAGCTGTTCTTCTTGGTTCATACTTCAGTTACTTTGACCGTACATATCCTGAAAGAAAGTTGTCAGAACATCATTGCTATATTCGCGTAAGAAATGAACAAGAAAAAGCTCTTATCGCTATCGGCAGTGAAGACACAATGGGCGTTACCGTTTTGGAACTTCCGTACATCTTTGGTCGTATGCCTGAGCGTATGCCTTTGTGGAAAGAAGTGTTCTTGGATAGATTTGCTAAATTACCTGCTTGTTTCTTTACGACAGGCGGTTCAATTATGATTCACGTTACAGGTATTGCCGAAGCAGTTGTTGCAGGTATGCTTAATGGTAAACACGGCGTTCGTTATCCTATTGGAAATAAAAACGTTAAATTTACCGATATGTTCAAGATTTTGAATGACGAAGCCGGTGTTCGTAAAAAGGTTTTAGTTGTTCCAACTTGGATGGCTGCAATGGGCGGAGCTATGGTTGACCACGGCGCTAAAAAGCAAGGCAAAGAAGGCGGACTTGACCATAAGAAACTTATGTATGATATTCAAAGCAAGTATTATTACTTTGACCCGAAGCCAGTTTGGGAGCAACTCGGTTATTCAGAACTCGGATTTAATGGTGGTTTAACCATTATTGAAGGTATCCGTGACACCGTTCGCGCTTGCTATCCTGACCGTTATGACGAGAAGGGTAATATAAAAGCTGAATGGGCTATTCCTGAAAACAAAAAGCAATACAAGGGACCGCGCATCTAAGCACTAATTTAAAATTATACAAAATTAAGCCTAGTAACTTGGTTGTAAGTGATATACAACTAAGCTACAAGGCTTTTTTTATTTTAAAATAGAAATAGTAATATTCGACATAAGGCTGTCAAAAAGACAAACAAAAAATGTCATTAAATACGTCATATTTACACAATTATTGCTTTTAATCTCGCATAGCTAAAATTTTAAATTGTAAAACATCTTTATTAAAGCATTTTATGCAAATGAATATAAAAAATAAAAACAGTTTATGTAGATGAATATAAAAAATAAAAACTTTTATGCAAATGAATAAATATAAATAAAACATTTTATACAAATAAATATAAAAAAATTGTATTGACATTATATTTACAAGGCGCGAAAACATATTGACAACCGCTCTCTATAGCGATATACTATTTTTAGGGCTTTTATTTAAAAAATATAATGTGCGTAAACATTTTATATAATTAAACAAATGGAGTGGGAAAAATGAAAGAAGTACTGTTGTTTTATAAAATTGAAAAAACAGACCAGATGTCAAACGTCATTTTTAATTTCAACAATGAACTTTATCATGGCGCGATTGTAGAAGTTAGATATCATAAAGTATAATTATAATGAAAAACGTTCGATTACTAGGCAAAATTATGCTTGGAAACGGCAAAGTTATAGCAATAAGTATATTTTTATGCTTATTGCTTTGTTATGTTGTAATTTTGTATTCCGTTCAATTCGTTGTAAGGGTAGTCATAAGTGAACAGCCGAATACTTTTATAGTCACAACTTCTGAAAAGTTAAGTGACTATAACGCGAAAAAATCGTCAATTAACTTTAAAAATTATACGGCTGTTTATTTGCACTTGGGCAATGGAGTTTACACAAGTGAAAAAAGTAATGTATTTGTTATTTCAGGACAAGTTATCAAAAAACCATATGAGGCACTTTCAAATCGTATGAATTCAATGATTGGTGATGTTTTTACATTTCAAAATAATAAGTTTACCATTGTAGGCGTTTCAAATTTCGATTATGGAGTGCTTGTCGATATGAATGATGTCAACACTGAAGTCGAAGTTGATACTTTAATTTTTGACGCCAAAGCGTATAATGGCAAGGATAAGGTTTTTGATGAACTTTCAGCGATTTATGGCGCAGAAAATGTGCAAAAGCCCGAAAAAATAAGCGTTTATGATATAATTAACCATTCGCCTTTTGTTTTGGCGTTAGGCTTTATAACATTAATTTCGTTGCTGTCGATATTGTTGTCATTTGCATATTTGCTGTCGAAATGCAGAAAGTCTGTTGAGGTGTTTAAGATGCAAGGCTACACCAATGAACGAATTATTAATATGTTTTTAATGGCTTTTTTGTTGCTAATGACAATAGTTTTTCTTGTTGGTGGTATCACTTATGTTGTTTTGGAACGGTTATGGTTTGTAAAAACAGCGCCCGCTTTCCAAGTTGTTTATTTAGGTATCAAACAATATCTAATGGTTGACTTAGTTTATTTAGCCGTGTTAGTGGTAAGCTTTTTGCCAGTTTTAAAACGATTGCTTTGCCGAAGTGTGGTGGCGAAATGAGACTTGATATTAAAACAGGATTTAGAATGTTTATTAAAAACCCCTTTTTAAATGCAATAATCATTTTATTGCTTACTTTATGCATAAGCGTAATTTATTATATTTCGACTATTGCGATAAGCTCAAACACGATTGGCAAAATGTTTTCAACAATTTCAAAAGAAAACGGAGTATACTTTCGTTACACAAGCCTAATTAATGACGGACAGCAATTTATTAGCGGATTAAAAGGCGTAAAAATGGTTTTACATCAAGATAGTTTGTCTGCAACCGATAGAGAAAACTCAAAGCGGATTAATTGCAATATCTATGATGACAATTTGGCTAAATATATAAAATCTCCTTTGGCAAAGGGAAAGTGGTTTTCTGATTGCCCAACTAATGGAAACGATGTAAATGCAGTTATTGTTGAGGGTAACGGCTATAATGTAGGCGATAAAATTAATATTACAGTCATCAACGAGGGCGAATTTACCTTGCATATTACGGGGCTTTTACCAAGAAATTTTTATATCGTGAGCACAAATGGATATGGCTCGCCACCAACTGCCGAACTGATAATAGAAAATCATAAATCGAAAGATTTTGAAATGCTAGGCATAACGGTAATATGCGGAAATATTCCAAATTTAAAACGAGAGTTTGGCAATAATCCAATAATTATTTTTAATGACGATATTACTGACGAAGTTTTACAAACCAACTTGAACGCAATGCATGACAATGGTTATTATATGACATTTTCAGAGATGGCAGAGGGTACTAAAAAAGCAAGAAATGAGATTATAGGAATGTTGCTTCCAATAATTATTTTGTTATGCTTAATAACGATGGTTTCGTTTATAGTAACTTGTTTAATAACATTTGAAAAATCGAAGGAAATGTTGGGCGTTATTATATGCTGTGGTGGGAAACCAAAAAATATCATAATGTCATATTCGTGGTATTGTGTAATTATCGCGGCAATAAGTATACTTTTATATGCGCTTATTGTTTTATTTGTTTTCTCAAAAATGCTTGATATGGGGCTATCGACGAACAAATGGCTTTTACCAATAATACCTATATGTATGATTGCGGTGCTTTCGTTAAACATATTTTTGCAAGTATGGCGTATTGAAAAAAATAAACTCAGTGTCAATTATAAGGGGGATTAAAATGAAAGAAAATAAACGTATTATTATTAGCGCAATAATTTTATTTATGCTGACTATAATCATGGGCATTTATTGCGCGAGTATACCTTTTAAAGAAGCAGTAAAAGTTGCTTTAAAAACAAACATAACTTATTCATCATTACCGTTTGAACTAAAACAACCACTTAATGCAGCTGAAATAGACGATAAACTATCTGAATATAATGATTATAATGGTTTTGTTTCAACCCAAGCGCTATTAACCCTCGATATAAAAGCCGATAACAAGACTCTTGATACTCAGGCGCTTTTAATTGATAAATATTTTGATAAAGTAAACGTCATTGACAAAGAAAATGTTGCGATTGATATTGGATATTGTCCAGCGTACGTGGAAGGATGGATGTGGAGAAATGCTAAAGTCGGCGACAAGTTGACCACATCATTAAAAAGAACTACGGGCGAAATTGAAGAAATTAAACTTGTAATTGCGGGTACTTCCAAAATGGAAATCATATCGTCATTTGGCAATGGAATTAAAGGGCTGAATACGCACAGAAGCGCAATGATTATTGACGGCTTGGATATTAATAATTATGTAACCGAACCGTATAGTAGCGTTTATATTTTAAAAGACAACATGAATGACCTTGTCAATGCTAATGAATTTTTTCAACGTAACAAATTATTGTCGAACGAGGATTTAAACAGTTTCATGCAAATTACGCAGTTAAAACAGAACATGGATTTATCGATTTATAAAGTAGTTCTTTACGTTTTGGCGATAGTTGTTTCATTTGTAACGATTTGGTTTGTGTGTGGAAATAAAAGAACGTACGGATTTTTAATATTCGGCGGTGGAATAACTTTGTTTATGACTATAATAGCTTTTGCAAAATACAGAAAAGATTTTTTGTTTAAGTTTATTGAATATAGTTATAATAATTGGTTTATGGCAATTATTTTTTCAATTTTGGGAATTTCGATATGCTTAATAGGCTTGGACCTTATTATAAGACGAAAAACCAGCGGTTCAGTAAAGATGGTTTTGGAGAAAAATAATGATAAAACTTCAAAATATTTGTAAGGTTTTTAATCAGGGACGTCACAACGAAAAAATTGCAATTAAATATGTCAGTTTAAATATTGACGATGGTGAACTTGTCGCAGTTATTGGAAAGTCTGGCGCGGGGAAAACTACCCTTATCAATATTATTGGGTGTTTAGATGCGCCAACTGGTGGAAGCTATTTTTTAAACGGACGCGATGTAACAGATTTAAGCGCAAATGAATTGGCGAATGTTCGGCATGGCGAATTAGGGTTCATTAATCAAAGCCCGTTTTTGATAAATGAAATTAGTGTTTTAGAAAATGTGTTAGTTCCGCTGATGTTGGAAAAATGCAAACACTCATTGCGTATAGAACGAGCAACTCAGGCCTTGTGTGATGTTGGAATGAACGAGTTTATAAATACAAACGTTTCGGTTTTGTCGGGTGGCGAAAAACAGAGAGTGTCAATAGCGCGCGCGTTGGCGCATAATCCAAATGTAATACTAGCTGATGAACCGACAGGCTCGCTTGATGAGGAAAATGCTTCGCTTATTATGGAAATTTTAAAAAAAATAAACAATGAAGGGAAAACCGTAATAATTATCACACACGATTTAGATATAGCTAATACTTGTGATAGAATAATCGAATTGAAATATGGCGAAATAAAAAGCGACAGTAAAACAAGCGCGGAAAATTAGATATAGTTGTCATTGTTTGAATATTTTTCATACGTAAAATAATTAGCGGCTAAAATTTTTAAAAAGGCAAAGCGAATTGGAAAAGTTGTGCGGCTAAAGTTTTTAAAAAGGCAAAGCGAATTGGAAAAGTTGTACAGGTGAAGTTTTTTAAAAAGGCAAAGCGAATTAAAAAAGCTGTACGGCTAAAGTTTTTTAAAAACCAAAGCGAATTGGAAATACGGTATAGCTGAAGTTTTTTAAAAACCAAAGCGAATTGTATGTTTGTACTTTATTATTTAAGGTATTTATTATATATATTATACTTATTGTTATATATAAGGCGGTGTATATTTCAAATAAAGTAATCAATATCCTTTAAAAGCGCTTCAATATCGTTGAAATTCATTTTTAGCGTAATTTTGTTTTAAAAATCCAAAAAATAGTTTAAAATCATTAAAAATCATTAAAAAAATATAAAAATTCGTTTGACAAGGATTTTACTTTGTAGTATTATAACTTAGCTGTCGCAAATTGGGATGATGCAGGAGGTTACTGGAAATCAGATAGTTTCTGCGGACAAGGGTGCTATGTAATTAGCGCGACTAACTCTTATAACTGGCGGTGACGACCGCTTTTATTTAAGATGACAGCACGACACACACGGTTAAGTGTAAAACGAGTTAGGAAATTTGGAGGTTTTTAAAATGGCAGGACAAAAAATTAGGATTAAGCTAAAGGCTTATGATCACACATTAATTGATGAATCGGCAGAAAAGATTGTCGAAACAGTTAAACGCTCGGGAACAAAAGTTTCGGGGCCAATCCCACTCCCTACTGATAGGGAAATTATCACAGTTTTGCGCGCTCCTCATAAATATAAGGACAGTCGCGAACAGTTTGAATTAAGAACGCATAAACGCTTAATTGACATATACAACCCTTCCGCTAAGACAGTTGACAGTTTGATGAAACTTGATTTGCCTGCGGGTGTTGATATCAGCATTAAGCTGTAATAATATACTTGGAGGTGAACTTTATCTATGAATAAAGCAATCATTGGAAAGAAGCTCGGTATGAGCCAAATCTTTGCGCAGGATGGAACAGTAATTCCCGTAACAGTTGTGGAAGCTGGACCATGTCCGATAGTGCAAATCAAAACAATCGACAAAGAGGGATACTCGGCAGTGCAAATTGCATTCGGACAGATTAAAAAGAAGAATGTTATTAAACCCGCAGCAGGCCACTTTAAGAAAGCAAATGTTGAAGCAAAGCGTTATTTGAAAGAGTTTAAACTTGAAAACGCTAGTGAATACAAAATTGGTGATGAAATCAAATGTTCAGTCTTTTCCGAAGGTGACCACGTAGATGTGGTTGGTACTTCAAAAGGACACGGGTTTTCAGGCACAATCCAACGTTGGAATATGCACTGTGGACCTATGGCTCACGGCTCTGGTTATCATAGGGGCGTAGGCTCATTGGGCAGCAACTCTGACCCGTCACGTGTGTTCAAAAACAGAAAGATGCCGGGACAATGGGGCGCAGAGCAAATCACCATTCAAAATCTCGTTGTAGCCAGAGTTGACTCCCCTCGTAATCTTTTGTTAATTAAGGGTGGCATTCCCGGTGCAAAGGGAAGCATTGTTTACGTTAAACAATCAATCAAAGGCTAATCGGAAGGAGTAATGAGTTATGGAAATTAATGTATTAAATACTGCCGGCAAAACGGTCGGTAAGATGGATTTAAACGACGAAATATTTAATAGAGAATATAACGAGGCTCTTATCCACCAGTCAATAGTCGCTCAGCTTGCTAACAGGCGTCAAGGTACAAAGTCGACCTTAACCCGTAGTGAAGTTCGTGGCGGTGGTGTTAAACCTTATCGTCAAAAGGGCACAGGTCGTGCGCGTCAAGGTTCAATTCGTGCGCCTCAGTTTATTAAGGGTGGCGTAGTATTTGCTCCGAAGCCTCGCGATTTTTCAAAGAAAGTCAACAAGTTTGCAAAGCGTTTGGCATTATTGAGCGCGTTGTCTGAGAAGTTCCGCACAGAAGAAGCGTTGGTTGTTGATAAATTTGAAGTCAAGGAAGCAAAAACAAAGGAAATTGTAAACATATTAAAGACTTTAAACCTTACAAAATCTACTTTGTTGGTTTTGGCTGAAGATGACGGACTAGTTTTGAGGGCTGCAAACAATCTGGAAAAGGTTGATGTTATTAATGCATCCTTATTAAATGTGTACGACATAGTAAAAAATGCTAACTGCTTATTTACCCAAGCAGCAATACTAAAAATTGAGGAGGCAAATGCATAATGACTGCTTACGATATCATTATTAAACCTATCCTCTCGGAAAAGAGTTATGACGGAATTGCGTCAAAGAGATATACCTTTAAGGTACTTCCTGACGCGACCAAAACTCAAATCAAGAACGCTGTTGAGGAGATTTTTCAGGTTAAAGTAGCAAAAGTAAATACATTGAACGTTGAAGGAAAGTTGAAAAGAATGGGCAAAAACGAGGGCAGAAGGCCGTCATATAAAAAAGCTATTGTTCAACTTACCGCTGAAAGCAAAGCTATCGAGTTTTTCGAAAGTCTTGCTTAATCAAGGAGGAGTAAGTTATGGCTATTAAAAAATATAAACCTACTACACCATCCCGCCGCTTTATGTCGGTATCCACATTTGAGGAAATTACATCAACCACTCCTGAACGTAGCTTATTGGTAAGCAAAAACAGGTCAGGTGGACGTAACTCGACAGGTAGGATTACCGTTCGTCATATTGGTGGTGGCGACAGAGTGAAGTACAGAATTATTGATTTTAAACGCAACAAAGACGGTATCCCTGCTAAAGTAGCTACCATTGAGTATGACCCTAATCGTTCGGCTAATATTGCTTTATTGCATTATGCTGATGGCGAAAAGAGATATATTTTAGCTCCTATGGGCTTAACTGTTGGCGACACTGTTATTAGTGGAAGCACTGCGGATATAGTTGTAGGCAACTGCCTACCACTTGAGTTTATTCCCGTTGGTACTTTAATACACAACATTGAACTTCAACCCGAGAAGGGTGGACAAATTGCAAGGTCAGCAGGTAACGTTGCTCAGCTTATGGCTAAGGAAGGCAAGTATGCCACAATTAGAATGCCGAGTGGCGAAGTTAGATATGTGCTAGTACGTTGCAAGGCGACCATCGGCCAAATCGGCAATACCGACCACGAAATTGTTTCGTTAGGTAAAGCTGGTAGAAGACGTCATATGGGCGTTAGGCCTGCCGTTCGAGGCGTAGTTATGAATCCGTGCGACCATCCACATGGTGGTGGCGAGGGCAAATCTCCTATTGGTATGCCTTCACCCGTTACACCTTGGGGCAAGCCGACACTCGGTTACAAGACTCGTAAGAAGAAAAATGTTAATGATAAGTTTATTATCAAGCGTATAAATTAGGAGGCTATTGTATGAGCAGATCAGTTAAAAAAGGGCCTTATGTTGAAGAAAGGCTTATGAGTAGAATTATTGCTATGAATGCAAGTGGTGAGAGAAAACCCCTCAAAACTTGGTCAAGAGCATCCACCATATTTCCCGAAATGGTTGGGCATACAATCGCCGTACATGATGGAAGAAAACACGTGCCTGTCTTCGTCACCGAGGAAATGATTGGTTGCAAGCTGGGTGAATTTGCGCCCACTCGTACCTTCAAAGGTCACGGTGGTGGCGGCGAGAAAAGCTCGGCCGGAAAATAGGAGGTTATAAATGGCTACAAGAAGTAAACAAAAATCATTGGCTCGCAAAGAGGGTGCGGATAAGCGTCCTAGGGCCGTTGCAAAATATATCAGAATTTCCCCTTATAAGGTTAGAATTGTTCTTGATATCATCCGTGGCAAAAAGTATAATGAGGCAGTTGCTATTTTGGAAAACACTCCTAAGTCGGCAAGCCCCGTATTGCTAAAACTTGTCAACTCTGCTGCCGCTAACGGCGAAAACAATTTAAATATGAGCAAAGCTGATTTGTTCGTTGCAGAATGTTTTGCTGACCAAGGCCCTATTTTAAAGCGTATTATGCCAAGGGCAAAGGGAAGAGCTTACAGAATTGATAAACGTTCAAGCCATATCACCGTTATTTTAGATACGGTTAAGGAGTAGGAGGCATTATGGGTCAAAAAGTTAATTCGCACGGTCTTAGAGTTGGTATTATCAAAGATTGGGATACCAAATGGTATGCAGACAAAAAAAACTTTTCGGTAAACCTCAAACAAGATTACGATATTCGCAACTATCTTAAAAAGAAGTATTATAAGAATGCGATTTCAAAAATCACTATTGAGCGCGCCGCTTCAAAAGTTATTATTAATATATACACCGCTCGTCCCGCTACCTTAATTGGCAAGCAAGGCGCAGGGGTTGAGGTTATGAGAAAAGAGGTTCAGAAATTCTGTCCCGAACGTCAAGTAAACTTAAATATTATGGAAGTTAAGCGTCCTGACTGTGATGCTCAACTTGTTGCTGAAAGGATTGCCGAGCAGTTGGAAGCCCGCGCTTCATTTAGAAGAAGCATGAAGCAAGCTATGTCCAAAGCAATGTGGGGCGGAGCAAAGGGTGTTAAGACAATGGTTAGCGGTCGTCTTGACGGCGCTGAAATTGCAAGATGTGAAAATTATCACGATGGTTCTGTGCCACTTCAAACACTTCGTGCCGATATTGACTATGGCTTTGCTGAGTCACATACAACTTTTGGTGTAATCGGTGTTAAGGTTTGGATTTATAAAGGAGAGATTCTTGGCGGAGTTCCTAGGGAAGGAGGTAACGCGTAATGTTAATGCCTAAAAGAGTTAAAAGAAGGCGTGTCTTCCGTGGCAGAATGACGGGCAAGACAACGAAGGGTAATGTTATAGCTTATGGTGATTATGCTTTAATGGCTATGGAACCTTCTTGGATTACGTCAAACCAAATAGAAGCAGCCCGTGTCGCAATGACAAGATATATCAAACGTGGCGGTCAGGTGTGGGTGGATATTTTCCCTCATAAACCAGTTACAAGTAAGCCTGCTGAAACCCGTATGGGTAGCGGAAAAGGTTCGCCCGAATATTGGGTAGCAGTTGTTAAACCCGGAAGAATTTTATTTGAAATGGCCGGTGTTGACGAGTCGGTTGCAAGAGAGGCTTTGCGTCTTGCGGCTACAAAGCTCCCTATCAAATGCAAGTTCGTTAAAAAGGACATTGCTGTAAAAGCTGAAGTTGCAGTTAAAGCCGAAGGTGGTGAAGCATAATGAAAACAGATATACTTTATGGAAAGACAAACGACGAGTTGGAATTACAACTTAACGAACTTAAATCCGAATTGTTCTACCTCCGTTTTAAGCATGCTACAAACCAATTAACAAACCCTATGGTACTTGTAAATTGTAAAAAAGACATTGCTAGGGTTAAAACAATTTTGCGTCAGCGCGAGCTTAACATTTCCGTTGAGCCTCAAAAAGCTGCTAAAAAAACAGCGAAAAAGGCTAAATAGGGAGGAGAATTATGGAAAACACAATTAATAACGAAACAAGAAATCTTCGCAAAGATAGAATAGGCGTTGTTACATCTAATAAAATGGACAAAACAATAGTCGTTTCTATTGAGCATAGAGTAAAGCATCCTCTTTATAAGAAAACAGTTAAGAGGACTAAAAAATTCATGGTTCACGATGAGAAAAACGAGTGCAATATTGGGGATACGGTTGAGATTATTGAAACCCGTCCAATGAGCAAAGGTAAACGCTGGCGTTTAGTTGAAATCATCAAGAAAGCCGAGTAATACAGGAGGAACCGACTATGGTACAACCACAAACAAGGTTAAAAGTTGCCGATAACAGCGGCGCGAAAGAGATAATGTGTATTAGAGTTCTCGGCGGTTCTTTTAGAAGAAGCGGTAATATCGGTGATGTTATTGTAGCCTCTGTCAAGACGGCCACCCCGGGTGGCACAGTCAAGAAAGGCGAAGTAATTAAAGCCGTTATTGTTAGAACTCGTAAGGGTATTCGTCGTAAAGATGGCAGTCACATTAAGTTTGATGACAATGCTGCCGTTATCATTGACGCTCAGAAACAACCACGAGGCACCCGTATCTTTGGGCCAGTTGCACGGGAATTGCGTGATAGGGATTATATGAAAATAATTTCACTCGCACCCGAAGTGCTGTAAGGAGGCAAATAATGGCAAAATTGAGTGTAAAAAAAGGTGATAATGTTATGATTATCACAGGCAAAGATAAGGGAAAAGCTGGTGAAATTTTATCAGTTAATACCGACAATGGCCGTGTTGTTGTTTCAGGAGCAAACGAGATTTCTAAGCACGTTAAGCCTCGTAAAGCCCAAGACAAGGGCGGTATTGTTAAAAAAGAAGGCACTATTGATAGCAGTAACGTTATGATTATCTGTCCAGTTTGTAATGAAGTGGTTAGGGTTAAACACGGAACTGTTGAAGTAGATGGCAAAACGAAAAAAATTCGTGTTTGCAGTAAATGTGGCGCATCGTTAGAAGACCAAAAGGTATCCGCTAAAAAGGCTGCCAAGAAAGTTGCTAAGAAGTCCACTGCTAAAACTAAGAAAGCAGAGTAATTCGGAGGTAAAGTATGGCAGAAAAGAAAAATCAGGTTGCTAAAGAACCTGCAACCGATGTTCAAACCAAAAAGAAGACTCAGGTTGCTAAAGAAGTTGCAACCGATGTTCAAGCTAAAGATGTTCAGCCTAAGGATATCCAACCAAATTGGTTGAAGGCCTATTATAAAGAAACGGCTGTTCCCGCTTTGATGAAACATTTTGAGTATGAAAACATCAATCAAGTACCAAAACTTGACAAAATCGTTTTAAATATGGGTTTAGGCGATGTACGTGATAATGCTAAAAGTTTACAGCTCGCTGTTGATGAACTGAAATTGATTTCAGGTCAAAAGCCTATCATTACGAAAGCTAAGAAAAGCGTAGCGAACTTTAAAGTTAGAGAAGGTATGAATGTTGGCGCAAAGGTAACTCTTCGCGGTGACAGAATGTACGATTTCTTTGGCAAACTTGTTAATATTGCATTACCCCGCGTACGTGACTTTAAGGGCGTATCAACAAAGTCTTTTGATGGCCGTGGCAACTACGCTCTCGGCGTAAAGGAGCAATTAATCTTCCCCGAAATTACCTATGACCAAGTGGAAAAAGTTAGAGGATTTGATATTTGTATAGTTACCTCTGCTAAAACCGATGAGGAAGCAAGGGAGCTCTTAAAGCAAATGGGTATTCCCTTTGCTAAAAACTAGGAGGATTGAAAAATGGCTAGGAAAGCACTTATAATTAAACAACAAAGACCAGCTAAGTTTTCCACACGAGCATACACACGTTGCTCAATTTGTGGCAGGCCACACGCTGTTTTAAGTAAATACGGCATTTGCAGAATTTGCTTCAGAGAATTGGCTTACAAAGGTCAAATTCCCGGAATGAAAAAAGCAAGCTGGTAAAAGGGAGGAACGATTATGTCTATGGTTACAGACCCAATTGCTGATATGCTTACTCGCATCAGAAACGGGCTTACAGTTAAACACGCTACTGTTGAAATCCCTACTTCTAAAATGAAAGTCGCTATTGCTGAAATTTTAAAGAACGAAGGCTATATTTCCGACTATGAAGTTATTGAGGCAGAGGTTCAAGGTACAATAAAGGTTACTCTAAAGTATGCTGGCAAAAATAAGAAAGTTATTACCGGTTTAAAGCGTATTAGCAAACCGGGACTACGCGTTTATGCTAGCTCTGACAAAATCCCCTCTGTTTTAAACGGAATGGGTATCGCAATACTTTCAACATCGCAAGGTGTTATGACTGACAAACAGGCAAGACAAGCTAATTGTGGTGGCGAAGTCCTTGCTTATGTTTGGTAACAGGAGGAAACATTATGTCAAGAATAGGCAGACTTCCTGTTAAAATCCCAGCTGGCGTTACGATTACAACCTCAAACGAGGGTGTTACCGTTAAAGGGCCTTTAGGGACTTTAAGTCAAGAAGTAAACAAATTAGTTACAATAGCCGTTAAAGACGGCCACGTTGTCCTCACTAGGAGCGACGAAGAGAAGTCAACAAAAGCACTTCACGGCTTATACCGCGCTTTAATAGCGAATATGGTACACGGTGTGACACAAGGTTATTCAAAAAATCTTGTTATCGCAGGAGTAGGTATCAAAGTTGCTATTAATGGTGGGAAATTAGTTATGAGTATCGGCTTTTCGCATACCGTTGAGTTTGAACAACCTAAGGGACTTACTTTTGAAGTTGTTACCGCTACGCCTAACCAAGTTGAATTAGCCGTAAAGGGTATCGACAAAGAAGCTGTTGGTCAAATGGCGGCAAGCATCAAAGCAGTTAAAAAGGTTGAACCTTATCACGGCTATGGTATTCGTTATAAAGACGAAATCGTAGTTCGCAAAGAAGGCAAGACTGCAGGTAAATAAAGGAGCGTGAAAGGTTATGATTATTAAGAAAGATAAAAATTCTGATAGGCTTGCTAGGCACGCCAGAGTTAGAAAAAAGGTTAGTGGTACTGCTGAAAGGCCACGCTTTAATGTTTACAGAAGCAACGCTCATATCTATGTTCAAGTTATTGACGACGTCGCGGGCAAGACTATTGTTTCCGCGTCAACCGTTGAAAAAGTAATCGCTGAAGCGATTAAGGATATGAACAAAAGCGAAGCTGCTGCTGTTGTCGGCGAAACCGCTGCAAAGAGAGCTATTGAGGCAGGCGTAACAGAAGTTGTGTTTGACCGCGGTGGTTACATTTACACAGGCCGTGTTGCCAGTGTTGCTGACGGCGCAAGAAAAGCCGGCTTAAAGCTTTAGGAGGTATAATAATGGCTGAAAGAAATGATAGATTTAACAAAAATAGAGAAAAGCGCGAAGAAACCACTCCTCATAAGCTGATAGCAATCAATCGTGTTACAAAGGTTGTTAAGGGTGGGCGTCGTATGCGTTTCACAGCTCTAGTAGTTGTTGGTGACGAACAAGGTTCAGTTGGAATGGGTACAGGCAAAGCCGCTGAAGTTCCCGAAGCTATTAAAAAAGCTATCGAGGTTGCTAAGCGCGATATGAAGAAGATTGCGACCGTTGGCACTACAATCCCACATCGTGTGGAAGGCGTTTACAGCAGAGGCAAAGTTTTACTTATGCCCGCTGAAAAAGGTACTGGCGTTATCGCCGGTGGCCCAGTGCGCTCGGTATTGGAAATGTCAGGCATTAAGGATATTCGTACAAAGTCGATTGGCGTAACAACACCTATTAACTGCGTGCGCGCTACTATTGATGGTCTGCGTCAACTTCGCACCGCTGAAGAAATCCTTGAAGTTAGGAACATCGGCAAAAACGAAAGCAACAAAGTTGTGCTTTAATTGGAGGTAATTTATGAATGAAGTTAAGGTTACATTAATTAAGAGCACTATTAGCTGTCTTGAAAAGCAAAAGGCAACCGTCGAGGCTCTCGGCTTGCATAAAATAGGCGCGTCAAAAATTCATAAGGACGGCCCCGTTTTACGCGGTATGCTTAAAGTTGTTTCTCACTTGGTAAAAGTTGAGGAAGTTAAATAATCCGGAGGTAGATATGAAAATTCACACTTTACAACCCGCTGAAGGCGCCGTAAAAGATGTTAAAAGGATTGGCCGCGGCATTGGGTCAGGCACAGGCAAAACCTCGGGTAAAGGTCATAAAGGACAAATCGCCAGAAGTGGCGCTCCACGTCCCGGTTTTGAAGGCGGTCAAATGCCTTTAATCCGTCGTTTACCAAAACGTGGTTTTACTAATATATTTAGAAAGGTTTACTCAATTGTCAATGTTGGCGACCTTGAGGCTTTTGAAGCAGATACGGTCATTGACCTTGAAGTGCTTTATGAAACTCGCGTTGTTGGCAAAATGGAGCCATTTGGTTTAAAGGTTTTAGGTAATGGCGAGCTTACAAAAGCTTTAACCGTTAAAGCCAATAAATTTACACAATCGGCTATCGATGCTATTGAAAAGGTAGGCGGTAAAGCAGAGGTGCTATAATGTTTCAAACATTAAAAAATGCATTCGCTACTAAAGAAATTCGCTATAAGATTTGGGCAACACTAGCATTATTGTTGGTCTATCGTCTTGGCTGTTTCGTGCCTGTTCCGGGCATTGACGTAGTTGAAATTGCTGCAATTATTAACGCTAACGAATTTTTATCTGTTATCAGCGCGATTACAGGTGGTTCTCTTTCGCAAGGGACTTTGTTTGCGCTGGGTATAGTGCCTTTTATTAATGCGTTCATTATTATGCAACTATTAACTTTAATCATTCCCGCATTGGAAAGGCTTTCAAAAGAAGGCGAAGATGGCCGCAAAAAACTAACTCAAATTACCCGATATTTTGCAATCTTATTAGGTATTGTTCAAGGTATTGGTGTTGCAATTAGTTGGAAAAGCGTCATAAATCCTATCTATGGAATGGAAAATAATTGGCTTGCTATTGTTTATGTTGTAACTATGCTTGTTGGTGGCAGCGTTATGGTTATGTGGCTTGGCGAAAGAATTACAGAGTACGGCATTGGAAACGGTACGTCTTTGATAATTTTCGTTGGTATTTTATCAACAGCAGGCACGGGGCTGATTAACGCGTTTGAAACACTTAGCACTAATATAAATAATATTTTCAACATTTTGGGTTTCTTGGCGTTGGTTCTCTTTATCTTTGCTTTCATTGTATTTATGGACGGCGGCGAACGTCGTATTACAGTACAGTATGCTAAGCAGGTCAAAGGCAACAAAATGTATGGTGGACAAACCACTCATATTCCTATAAGGGTAAACGCGTCAGGTGTTATGCCTATCATCTTTGCATCGGCTTTCATTATGTTTCCACAAATGCTTATGAGTATGTTCGGTTCAACCGATTCAAGCTTTATAAGATGGTGGACTAATAATATGACAGCGCAAGGTACTTGGGTAGGTCAAACGGTTTATTATGTTTCAATGATAGTATTCATTATTTTCTTTGCTTATTTCTACGCGCAAATACAGTTTAAGCCTGAGGATATTTCAAAAAATATTCAACAGTACGGCGGGTTTATCCCCGGTATTCGTCCAGGAAAGCCCACTTCTGAATATTTAGGCCGCATTAATAATAGAATTACGTTGTTTGGAGCATTATTCCTAGCGGTTATAGCGGTTATTCCTACATTCTTATTCCAGATTGTTGGCAAAGATATTGGATTGTCAAGCGCATTCTCTGCAACTGGACTTTTAATTGTTGTATCGGTTGCGTTGGAGTTTAATAAACAACTTGAACAACAAATTATGATGCGTCACTACAAAGGGTTTTTAAAGTAAAATTTAAATTAGGAGTTTTATGAACATTATTCTTTTAGGCGCGCCTGGCGCAGGAAAAGGCTCACAAGCAAGTATTATTTCTGCAAAGTATAATATTCCGCATATTTCCACGGGGGATATCCTCCGCAGAAATATTAAGGAGCAAACGCAACTGGGCAAGCTTGCAAAAAGTTATATTGATGCAGGCGGACTTGTTCCCGATGATGTTGTTATAGATATCGTTAAAAACAGGTTGACCGAGGCCGACGCACAAAAAGGATACATATTAGACGGGTTCCCACGCACTTTGCCGCAGGCAGAGGCTTTGGACAGAGTGGCAAATATTGATATTGTTTTAAATATTGTTGTGCCATTTGAAATTATTGAAGAAAGGCTGACTGGACGTCGCGTTTGTATTTGTGGAGCTACGTACCATATTTCAACTTTGAAAGACAATATTTGTCAAAAGTGTGGACAACCTTTGTTTATCCGTGACGATGATAAAATCGAAACAGTGAAAGCAAGGTTGCAAGTATATCTTAAGCAGACCGCTCCTTTGATTGAATACTATGAGGCAAAAGGTTTGGTTAAAAACATACTTGGCCGTGATACAGTTGAACATACGTTCGAGGGTGTCAAAGAGGTACTTGGGAAATGATTTATTTAAAAAATTCTGCTGATATTGCAAAAATGCGCGTGGCAGGAAAAATAGTTCGCGATACATTGCTTCTCCTTGAGGAAAAATGCGTGGCGGGCATTACAACAAAAGAACTTGATACTATCGCTTATAAGTACATTATAAGTCAAAATGCAAAACCTAGTTTTTTAGGGTACAACGATTTTCCTGCAAGCATATGCGCGTCTATCAATGAAGAAGTCGTACATGGTATACCGGGTAATCGAGTTATTAAAGATGGCGATATTGTTAGCCTTGACGTAGGCGCGGTTATTGATGGTTTTCACGGAGATGCGGCGCGCACGGTTGGAGTTGGTAATGTTGCTGCGGAAGTGCGACAATTAATTGATGTCACTAAAGAAAGCTTTTTTAAAGGTGTTGCTCAATTTAAAGACGGCAACCGTTTGTCAGACATATCGACAGCAATTCAAAACTACGCTGAAAGTTTTGGGTATGGAGTAGTTAGAGTTATGGTGGGTCACGGTATTGGACACAGTATGCACGAAGACCCTGAAGTGCCAAATTACTACACTGGTAGACGAGGTATACTTCTACAAGAGGGCTTGGCTTTAGCGATAGAGCCTATGATAAACCTTGGTACTTATGATGTATATCAGCACAGTAATGGCTGGACGGTTATCACTTCTGACAAAAAACCTTCTGCACACTATGAAAATACTGTTGTTTTGACAAAAGATGGCTTAGAAATATTGACAATATAAAAAATTTAAGGTATAGTATGAAAATTGGTGTTGGTAGCGTGGTTTTATCCACGGCAGGCAGAGATAAAGGAAGATATTATATTGTTGTTGAAATTATCTCTGAGGATTACGTCAAAATATCCGATGGCAATTTACGCCCACAGGAAAAAGCGAAGCTCAAAAAGAGCAAACACTTAAAACCTAATGGGGATTTTTTGTCGAAAATTGCCGAAAAACTGACCACAAAAAAGCAGGTGTTTGATGCGGAAATCCGTAGCGCACTGCGTGTTTACAATGATAACAACAAGGAGGAACAATAGTGTCTAAAGACGATGTGATTGAAGCGGAAGGCAGAGTTATTGAGGTTTTACCGAATGCAACATTTAAGGTTCAGTTGGCTAACGGCCATATCGTGACGTCTTACTTGTCGGGCAAGTTGCGAATGAATTATATCCGTATTCTTGAGGGTGACAAGGTTACTATTGAAATGAGTCCTTATGACCTATCCAAGGGAAGAATTACTTGGCGTAGTAAAAATTAGTTTAGTATTGGAGGTTTCAAATGAAAGTTAGACCATCAGTTAAACCTATGTGTGACAAATGCAAGGTTATCAAGAGGAATGGCAGAGTAATGGTTATTTGTTCAAAATCAAAGAGCCATAAGCAAAGGCAAGGTTAAATTTAATATTTTTCGCTGACGGCAGCGGCTGAATTATCGTATCATTCCATTGACGTACGATATGTGCCACGACGCGAGTAATATACATTTACTATGTTTATAAAACAATGGAGGTATTTTAATGGCACGAATTGCTGGTGTTGACTTACCACGCGAGAAAAGAGTGGAAATTGGCCTTACCTATATTTTGGGTATTGGTCTTCCGACTGCTCAAAAAATACTGGCTACTACCGGTATTAGTCCTGACGTGCGCGTTAAGGATTTAACCGAAGAACAGGTCGGTTTATTGCGTGAGTACATCGAAAAGAATCTTCGAGTTGAAGGCGATTTGAAGAGAGAGATTTATGTAAATATCAAACGACTAAAAGATATTGGTTGTTATAGAGGCGTTAGACATCGTAAGGGATTGCCCGTTCGCGGTCAGAGCACAAAACAAAATGCTCGTACTTGCAAGGGTCCTAAACGTATTATCAGTCACAAGAAGAAATAAGGAGGTTTGAGCTATGGCAGGTAAAAAGATTATTAAAAAGCGTAAAGATATTAAACGCGTTGAAAAAGGCTGCGCTCATATCCACGCTTCTTTCAATAATACTATTGTTACAATTACAGATACGCAAGGAAATGCTATCAGTTGGTGCAGCGCAGGTCGTTTAGGCCTTAGGGGTAGTCGTAGAAGCACTCCTTATGCAGCGCAACAAATTGCTGAGCTTGCTGCAAAAGAAGCCGTACCACACGGTTTACGTAGTGTAGAAGTTTATGTTAAAGGTCCCGGCGCAGGCCGTGAATCCGCTATCCGCGCGCTTAACACCGCCGGTTTGGAAATCACTTTAATTAAGGACGTCTCGCCAATTCCGCACAATGGTTGCCGTCCGCCAAAGCGCAGAAGGTTATAGGAGGTAGTTAAATGGCTAAATATACAGGTGCTGATTGCCGTATTTGCCGTCGAGAGGGTTGCAAACTCTTTTTGAAAGGCGATAAATGCTATTCAGCGAAATGCACACTTGCTAAACGCCCAACTGTTCCCGGCCAACACGGCGTGAGCAGAAAAAAGCCCTCGGGCTATGCACTTCAACTTCGTGAGAAGCAGAAGGCCAAGAGAGCGTATGGCATTTTAGAAAAACAATTTAAAATGTATTACAATAAGGCTGAAACTATGCGCGGTATCACTGGTGAGAATATGCTCATCTTAATTGAACGCAGGTTGGATAACGTCGTTTATCGTATGGGTTTAGGCTCATCTAGGTCAATGGCTCGCCAAATTGTAAACCACGGTCATATCACAGTCAATGGTTCTAATGTTAATATTCCGTCTTATTTAATTAAGGCTGGCGACATTATTGCGGTTAAGTCAAATAAAGTTGACAAACCTATGTATACCGATATTAAGTCGGGTAGTACGGTTAATCTTCCAAAGTGGCTCACATTCGATAATACGACTCTATCAGGTAAGGTGTTAAGTCTGCCCGAGCGTAGTGATATTGACTTGTCCATTTCCGAGCATCTCATTGTTGAGTTGTACTCGAAATAATCCGTTTGAATTATCAAGCAGATTGTCGTTAATAGGAGGAGTTTTTCTATGATGGAAATGAAACGACCAAAAATTACTTTTGAAGAGAATGAAAATAAGAGTTTTGCTCAGTTCGTTGTTGAACCTCTTGAACGTGGCTTTGGCACTACGCTTGGCAACAGTTTAAGGCGTATTCTTTTGTCATCTCTACCTGGTTCTGCTCCCGTTGGTATTAAGATTGCAGGCGTAGACCATGAGTTCTCGACTATCGCTGGCGTTCGCGAGGACGTTACCGAAATTATATTGAACATCAAGGGCTTGGCTATTAAAATCCACGGTCAACCTCAAGAGAGAAAAGAAATTACACTTTATAAGGATACCCCCGGCAAAGTTACAGCCGCAGATATCGTTGTTCCTTCCGACGTGGAAGTTCTAAACCCAGATTTGTATATTTGCAGCATTGAAGACGGCGCCGTTTTTGACATGACTATTTATGTTGACTCGGGTCGTGGATATGTTCCGTCAAGTCGCAATAAGGATATTAAAGCCCCTATCGGTTTTATTCCAGTTGACAGCATATATACGCCTGTCGAGAAGGCAAACTATACTGTTGAAAGCACTCGTGTTGAACAGTCTATCGATTTTGATAAACTTACAATTGAGGTTTTGACCAACGGTACTGTCTCCGCAAAAGAGATAATAAGTCTTGCTGCCAAAATTATGAATGACCATATTCGCCTGTTTGTTGAACTTGTTGACAATATGAGCGGACTTGATATTCTTGTTTCTCAAGATGACGACAAGCAACAAAAAGTTTTGGAAATGAGCGTTGAAGACTTAGACCTCTCTGTTCGTTCGTATAACTGCTTGAAACGCGCCGGTATTCACACCGTTGAGGATTTAACTAAAAAGTCAGAAGAAGATATGCTTAAAGTGCGTAACTTAGGTCGTAAATCACTTGAAGAAGTTATACATAAACTTCAAGACCTTGGCCTTG
This sequence comes from Clostridia bacterium, assembly GCA_036654095.1. Classification (GTDB taxonomy): domain Bacteria; phylum Bacillota; class Clostridia; order Christensenellales; family CAG-917; genus JAVVSR01. The sequence goes on along the minus strand of JAVVSR010000004.1, from coordinate 34,157 downwards.
ACCTACGCAATAAAGACGAGTAAGGAGAATTTATGGAACCCAAAACATTAGGTAGAGCTACCAACCAACGTCTCGCTATTTTATATAATCAAGCTAGCGAATTACTGTGGTATGGTAAAATAGAAACAACCGTTGACCGCGCTAAATCGGTTAGAAGCATTGCTGAAAAAATCTTAACTCTTGCAATCAACTCTTACGAGGATACCGTTAAGGTTACCAAGGATAAAGTTAATTTAAAGGGCGAAAAGATTGGCGTTGAATTTACTAATGACGGCCCAAAAAAGTTGGCCGCTAGACGTAAAATGATGACAAAACTTCGTGATATCCCCGAATTAAAGGGCGATAAGGAAAGCAAGGCTGATTTCAAGGCACGTACAGCTGACATTAAAAATCCGTTGGTTGAAAAAATCTTCGGCGAGTATGCTCCTAAATATGCAAAACGCATTGAGGAGAAAGGTCAAGCAGGCGGCTACACTCGTATACTTAAAACAGGTATGCGCCGTGGCGATGCTGCTGAAATGTGTATTTTAGAATTAATTTAGTAATTAAAACTAAATTTAAAACCCGCTATATTTAGCGGGTTTTTTTATGCGCGATTAATCGTAAAACATATTAAGTTTTATAAAAATTAACTACTTTATTGTTTATTTAACGCAAATATTTTTTCTTTGTAGCTTCCCCGCCTCTCAAATGTCGTATGGAAAAATGATAGGCCATTATTTTGTGTACTTCTTCATAAAGTGTTTCGTCTATATGCTTTAGTCGTTCGGATATGTCGGTATGTAGGGTGCTTTTGCTAATATTAAAATGTTTTGCCGTTTCGCGGACGGTTGATTGATGTGTCAAAATGTATTCAGCTTCACTGATTGTGCGTTCGTAAATGTCCCCTGTCATAAAAAACCCCCGATGTGTCGTCACAGTAACCTATGACAAATATCGGGGTGTTTATGCTAATTTTATACAAAAATCTGTTGCAAAAAGAATTTTTTTTTAGATATATTATAAATGTAACATATTAAACCAAAAAATAAGTAGCTAATAAATTGAATAAATTTCAAAATAATAATTTAAAAGTATTCAAAGAAATAAAGCGTAGCGCTTTAAACGAATAAAATACAATTAAAAATGGCATTTTTGCATTAAAAACGCTAGTCTGACTTTTTCCCCCACAAATTATTGCGTTCAGGGTGACATATTGCGCCCAACATTCGTTCCTTTGCAAAAGGCACGTCGGCTTCTATTTCGCTAATTAATTTATTAATGTACTCCCTTTGAGTATGTTTGTTTGCAGGGCAGGGATTATGCACCACTGGTAAGTTTAAATTTTTAGTAATGCCACTTATATCAACTTCGCTAACATAGATAAAAGGTCGTATTAAAGTAATTTTTGTCCTATCCATATATGAAATCGGCTGAAATGTTGAAAACCGTCCTTCATATAACAACGATAATAACATCGTTTGCACTACATCATCAGAGTGGTGGCCTAATGCAAGCTTGTTTGCGCCTAGTTCTATCGCTTTTGCATTTAAAGCGCCCCGACGCATTTTGCTACAAAGACTGCACGGATTAGTTTCCTTGCGTTCATCAAATACAATAGCGCCAATATCGGTCGAAACAAAATAATATTCTACTCCAAGATTTGCAATATATTCGCTTAAAGCCTCAATTTCGACCTTAGAAGTATCTTTAAAACCCAAATCGATAGTGACTGCGCTTAGTTTGAATTTCTCGGGAGAAAAGCGCTGATAGGCTTTTAATGCGCACAATAACGCTAAACTATCCTTGCCTCCAGACACCCCTACTACTATGTGGTCACCGTCGGAAATCATATTATAATCGGTTATAGCCCGACGCATTGTACTTAATAACTTTTGCATAATTTATCCTTGTATAATTTAAAAAGTTAAATTTAATAACACTATTTTACATTATTAGTTGTACAATAGCAAACAATTAAAAGTTGTTTTATTATTAGTCAAGCGTAAAAATACTTTAATTGAATATAAAAGCATTTAAAATAAACACAGAAAATAAACACAGAAAATAAACACAGAAAATAAAAAACCAATTATAGATGTAATGAGCGCCAAATGTAATATCGGTATTTAATTTTATACAAAAGTAATAAGTAAACAAAAAATGTAGCAATTCAATACTTGGCATAAACGTATATTTAGAAAATAAACACCTAAAATAAATCGCATAAAACACAAATAAAAAAATCATTTTTGAGTATATTTAGTTTGTATTTAAATTAATACAACAATATAAAAAACGACGAATATCATATTCGTCGTTTTTATTGTAATTTTTGTAAAATAAAATTTAATTAAGCTTTCCCTGCGCAACCCAATACATCAACAAGCTTATGCTTAACAATTTCCTTAATTGCAGTCCTTGCAGGCCCGAGATATTGACGTGGGTCAAAGTGCGAAGGATTGTTGTAAAAATGCTCACGCACAGCAGCGGTAAAAGCCAATCGTAAATCGCTGTCAATGTTGATTTTGCAAACAGCCATACGAGCGGCATCTCGAAGCATATCTTCAGGAACACCCTTTGCGCCCGAAATATCCCCGCCATATTTGGCTATTGTTTCAACATACTGTTGCGGAACACTTGATGCGCCGTGCAAAACAATAGGGAAGTTGGGTAAACGTTTGCCGACCTCTTCCAAAATATCAAAGCGAAGACGTGGAGCGGTTTTAAATTTAAATGCACCGTGACTTGTGCCAATGGCTATTGCTAATGAGTCAACATTTGTGCGTTCAACAAACTCTTGAACTTGGTCGGGGTCAGTGTATGACGAATCCTTATCGGAAACATTTACAGCGTCTTCAATGCCTGCCAAACGCCCCAATTCAGCTTCAACAACAACACCGTGGTCGTGAGCGTATAGAACAACTTCTTTGGTAATTTTGATGTTTTCATCTAAACTATGGTGTGAAGCGTCAATCATAACCGAAGTAAATCCATCGGAAATGGACGATTTGCACAACTCAAAGCTGTCGCCGTGGTCAAGGTGTAAACAAATCGGAAGACCGCTAGCCTCGACAGCTGCATCAACCAATTTTTTAAGATAAATAGGATTAGCATATTTTCTTGCACCAGACGAAACTTGCAAAATTAACGGAGAATTGACCTCCATCGCAGCTTCAACGATACCTTGAATAGTTTCCATATTGTTGACGTTAAACGCGCCGATAGCATATCCACCGGCATAAGCTTTTTCGAACATTTCTTTACTTGTAACTAATGGCATATAAATACCCTCCATAAAGTGTTTGAAGTTATAAAGGTTTGTAAAACCTTTGTATTTTGTATTATATAGCATTTACGCAAAAAAGGCTATTAAATAAAGCAGAATATTTTAAAACGATACATTGCATATGGTATGTATAGTTTAAAAAACATTATAAAAAAACTAATAATTGTTGAAGTTTATTGATAATTGGGTTATAATAATAGCAAACAAACAAGGTGGGTGAAGTATGATTAACGATATTAGACAAGAAGTGTTGGCAAAAAACATAGTAAATTATTCGTGCCGTATTAAGAAAGACGACAAAGTTTGGATAGATTCATTTGGTATTCCTTATCAAATGATAAATCTTTTTGTTAATGAAATTTATAAGGTTGGAGGAGTGCCGTTTGTATTTTTGCACGATACGCGAATTGAACGTAGTGTAATTGGCGGCGCTAGCGACGAGCAAATTAAAATTATGTCCGAACGTGATAAAAAGCTGATGAGTGAAATGCAGGCATATATAGGTATTCGCGGCGGTGGCAACAGTTATGAAATGGCCGACCTAAAAGCAGACAGAATGCAGGCTTATAGTTCAATTTATTCGCACCCGGTACATCACGAAGTGCGTGTCGCGAAAACGAATTGGGTTGTATTACGCTATCCGACGGAGGGTATGGCGCAACTTTCGGGAATGTCAACAGAAGCATTTGAAGATTTTTATTTTAACGTATGCAATTTAGACTATGCAAAAATGGACAAAGCGATGACTCCACTAGTTAATTTGATTAATCGAACCGATAAAGTGCGTATTGTAGCAACTAATACTGACTTAAGCTTTTCAATTAAAGGGGTCGGCGCGGTAAAATGTAGCGGATTGCGCAACATTCCAGATGGTGAGGTTTACACGGCTCCTGTTAAAAATAGCGTCAATGGCGTAATTCATTATAATGTGCCATCTATTGAAAACGGGTTTAAATTTGAAGATGTGAGGCTTGTTTTTAAAGATGGCAAAATAGTTGAAGTTAGCGCAAATAATACTGAAAAAGCTACCGCCATTTTTGATACAGATGCGGGCGCGCGATATGTTGGCGAATTTGCTTTTGGAGTAAATCCATTTATTAAAAATGCCATAGGTGATATTTTGTTTGACGAGAAAATTAGTGGTTCAATTCACTTTACTCCGGGCGCATGTTATGACGAAGCTCCAAATGGAAACAATAGCGCCGTTCATTGGGACTTAGTGCAAATTCAAACAGAGGAGTTTGGCGGTGGCGAAATCTATTTTGATGGAAAACTTATTAGAAAAAATGGAATATTTGTTCTTGATGAATTAAAGTGTCTAAATCCTGAAAATCTGAAATAATGTTTAAACTAATAAAAAATACTTGCATTGCGTGCAAGTATTTTTTATTTTAGTATCATTTTTAATTATTGAACATGATTATTGTATAAAAATTGCACACAATATTTTTATTACTAGCGCAGCGCGCACAAATTTTGATTGAATTAAAGTCAATAAATTGATTTTGTGTTTATAATAGCCAAATTTATAAAAATATTGTTTATTATTTTAAAAAAACCACTACAAAACACTTGTTAAAAAATCAATTAAAGGGTAAAATATAGAAAATGACAAACATTTAACAATAATTTATGAAATATAATTTTTTCGGAGGTTTTAATATGTCTAAAAATGTTAGAGTTGCTATCAATGGTTTTGGAAGAATTGGCCGTCTTGCGTTCAGACAAATGTTTGGCGCGGCTGGTTATGAAATTGTTGCAATTAATGATTTAACCGATGCTAAGATGTTGGCGCATCTTTTAAAGTACGATTCGGCGCAAGGCAGATACGCGCTTTGTGACAAAGTCGAGGCTCGCGAAAATTCGATTGTAGTTGACGGGAAAGAAATTATTATTTACGCTGAGAAAGAGGCTATTAATCTTCCTTGGGCTAAAATTGGCGTCGATGTAGTTTTGGAATGTACTGGTTTTTATACTTCAAAAGCAAAGGCGCAAGCGCATATCGATGCAGGCGCTAAAAAAGTTGTTATCTCGGCTCCAGCTGGCAGTGATTTGCCTACCGTTGTCTTTGGCGTAAATGAAAAAATATTGAAAGCTGAAGATACTATTATTTCTGCGGCAAGTTGCACAACTAACTGCTTGGCTCCTATGGCTAAAGCGTTAAATGACCTTGCTCCAATTAAGGCAGGCATTATGACAACTATTCACGCTTATACTGGCGACCAAATGGTTTTGGACGGCCCTCATCGTAAAGGCGACCTACGTCGCGCGCGCGCAGCTGCTGTAAATATCGTTCCAAACTCAACGGGCGCAGCTAAGGCAATCGGGCTTGTTATTCCTGAACTTAACGGTAAACTTATTGGTTCGGCTCAACGCGTTCCAACACCTACTGGTTCTACCACAATTTTAATTTCAGTTGTTGAAGGCAAACTTACAAAAGAGCAAGTCAATGCAGCTATGAAAGCGGCTTCAGATACTTCGTTTGGCTACACCGAGGAAGAATTGGTTTCGTCGGATATAATTGGTATTACCTATGGCTCATTATTTGACGCTACTCAAACTATGGTGTTGCCTTTGGACAATGGAACTACTCAAGTTCAAACAATTAGTTGGTATGATAATGAAAACAGCTACACAAGCCAAATGGTACGTACAATTAAGTATTTTGCGGAGTTATAAAATTTAAAATAAATTGTATTTAATGTTAAAATAAATGTAAATCAAAGGCCTCTCAATTTGAGAGGCCTTTGTTATTAAATAAATATAAACAAAATAAATTTGTAAAACGGATATTATAAATATATTGTAACAGCAAAAACCAACAACTGCTAGAACGCAAGAACAAAGCAAGTTCGACAGTACGAAGCAAGTTCAGACAGTTCAAAGCAAGTGTGGACAGTTCAAAGCAAGTTCGACAGTTCAAAGCGAAGGCGTTAAAATAAATATTGAAGTTACTTTATTTGGAAATCCGAATACAATTTTACAAGTGTTAATGCAACTTGTACCATAGCTTCCATAGATTCAACGGGAATGTACTCAAACCTTCCGTGGAAATTGTGTCCACCAGTTGAAAGATTTGGGCAAGGTAAACCCATAAACGAAAGGCGAGCTCCGTCAGTACCTCCGCGAATTGGTTGAATAATTGGAAGCACTCCATTAAGTTTCATAGCAAGTTCGGCATTGTCAATAAGATGGAAATGAGGTAATATCTTGTCACGCATATTTAAATACTGTTCACGCAGAATGACCTCAAACGTGTTTAAACCATACTTTTTGTTAAGCTCAACTGCTATATTGGTAAAAAACTCGCATTTGCTTTTAAATTTATCTATATCGTGGTCGCGAATAATGTATTCACATTGAGCCGATTCAACGCTGCCGCTAATGTTGTTTAAAAGATAAAAACCTTCATAACCTTCGGTGTATGCAGGATTTTCATATTTGGGTAAATGCCCGAAAAATTCCATAGCTAATTCGATTGCATTTTTCATCTTTCCTTTAGCGGTCCCGGGATGAATAGACGTTCCATTTATCTGAAGTTTTGCGCTTGCGGCGTTAAAATTTTCATATTCAATTTCGCCTAATTTTCCGCCGTCTAAAGTGTAGGCAAAATCAGCGCCAAATTTTTTCACATCAAACTTATCAACACCTGCGCCTACTTCCTCATCTGGCGTAAATGCAATTTTGATGACGCCGTGCTTGACATTTGGATTTTCAACTAAATATTCAGCCATTGCCATAATTTCCGCGACTCCTGCTTTGTCGTCTGCGCCTAGAAGTGTTGTGCCATCAGATGTAACCAATGATTGGCCAACGTAGTCATTAAGTTCAGGATATTCGACATTTGAAAGGACGATATCCTTTTTATTGTTAATGACAATATTGCCACCCTTGTAAGCAACAACTTGGGGCTTAACGTCGCTTCCTGACACGGCAGGGGATGTGTCGACGTGTGCAATAAAGCCTAATGTATGTGTCAAATGACTAGCGTTTGAAGGTATAGTTGCGTAAACATAACCATAGTTATCGGTTTCAGCTTCTAGCCCCAACGCTAAAAGTTCCGCGCAAAGTAACCTTGATAAGTTTTTTTGTTTTTCAGTACTTGGAAAACTTGCGGAATTTTCATCGGATGTAGTGTCAATTTTAACGTATCGCAAAAATTTATTTAATACTTTTTCCATAATGCACCTCATATTTAAAATTTATAAACAACGCAATATTTTAATGGCTAACTATTGCAATTAGTATTTCCAATTTCAAAACTTAAACTCATCAAGCGCAAATTACTTTCCACTCGGCAATTAAATGGTCAACGCTAAATGCGGCGTTGGCGGGCGAGGTAGATGGTAACACTGTTGACGGTATGCTAACAAAGTTTAAAACATATTTTTTATAATAGTTGTTAGCAGCTTTTCCATTTAAAAAAATCCTAGTAATTTTTGTTTTTGCAAGTAGGCCATTGATATCGTTAGCCGTCACATTTTTAATGCTGATATCACTGCTGTTTTCAATATCGCACGAAGCTATAACATCCCACAATGCAATATTGTTTTTTAAAAGAAAATCCTTTTTTTCGGCAATGCTTTGTGGCAGATTTTGGTCAAAAACTGTTGAAATAACTTTCCAAAATCGGTTTTGCGGGTTGCCGTAAAAAAAGCCATTTTCGCGCGACATAACAGAAGGAAAGCTACCAAGAATTAATATTTTTGAATTTTCATCAAAAACGGGCGGAATAGGGTGCGCTTGGCGCAACGATAAAGACTTTTTACTAAAGTTTTCCACGACGATTTTCCTTCAACGATTTTTGCATTTGCTCAATTTTTTGCAACATTTCAGCAGCAATATCGGCGTATGTTGGTGATTGATTGTAAGCTTCAAGAGGGTCGGTATCTAAATTAAATAAAAAGTTCTTATGCGATTGATAAAAGTATGCGGCATTGTCGGTGCCAACCTTGTCATAGTACTTAAAATCAATTAGATTATTGTCAACCGCTTTCTGCATTTGAACCGCTTTGACATCGCCACCATTGATATAATATATTTCATTGTGCAGATGAGTATCGGGCGAAACGGCGCCATCAAAAAGAGGCGCTAATGAAATGCCGTCAATAATCCTATCTGAAGGCAAATTTTTGACTTTACAATATGACAAAATAGTAGGGAAAATATCCACTCCAATGGCTGGCGAGGTAATGCTTTTTGCTTGGGCGGCGAAACCATTTTTATAACAGGCCATAAACGGCACTTTTTGACCACCTTCATAAACAGTATTTTTTCGCCCGCGTAAACCGCCGTTTCCGCCTTCTTGCCAAGGGCCATTATCTGATGTAAATACAATTAATGTATCGTCATAAACGCCTTCATCTTTAAGTTGTTGAATAATTCGTCCGAGGGATGCGTCAAACTCCTCAATGCAGTCGCCATATGCGCCCGCGTCAGAAGTCCCCTTAAAGTTTTCTCCCGACGAAACAGGGAAGTGCGGCCACGGTGAAGCATAATATGCAAAAAACTTTTCATCTTTTTCCACGGCAGAGTCAATAAAACCGTGTACTTCTTTTTCCAATATTGAGGTAATTTCGTTTTGATTAAGCGCTTTAGCGGGTATATCGACTTTATCGTCGCGATAGAATGAATAAGGTTTCATATCGTTGCTGTAATAACTTCCATAGAAAGTGTCAAAGCCTTGGTTCGTGGGCAAATATTCGCCATAGTCGCCTAAATGCCATTTCCCAAACGCGCCAGTCTTGTATCCGTTTGCGTTTAAAACTTCGGCCAAAGTTATTTCGTCGCCGAGCATTCCCTCTACGCCTTTTTTGGACATAACCGAATTGTACATTCTAAAAACATTTAAGTTGTCATTATTTGATGGAAAGAAAACGCCGTCTACGTAGCCTCTCGCTGGATATCGGCCAGTAAGCACCCCGAACCTTGAAGGCGAGCAAACGGGGCAAGCTGAATAAAAGTTGTCGAAGATAACGCCGTTTTCGCCAATAGAATCAATGTTTGGGGTTTGAATAATGTTATTAGTTTCAGATAGGTAACCATATTTTGAAATATCGCTATAACCTAAATCGTCCATTAAAACCACCAAAACGTTTGGAGCGCCATTGTTATTTGCGTTAGCTTTTAAGCTATTTAGATATTCGTCGTGACCTTTTTGAAGGGACTCAACTTTAGGTTTGATACGCAAAGTCATAGTAAGCGAGTATGCAAGTGTTGAAGCAATAAGGGCAAAACATAAAACGCAAGCGCAAAGCTTTTGTTTTGAAAACCTGTTGTATTTTAATACTAAAAGCACCGCTACAAAAATCGCAATAGAAGGCAATGTGATTAGAAGGTTAAGCGTGCGATAAAAGGCGTCATTGATACCAAAAAACAGATAAAATAAAGCAGAACCAAATAAGCTTACAGCGAATGCAATAAGGTTTAAAAGTGATATTTCGTTATGTTTAAGTAGCTTTACTGCAATTTTGATAGAAAGTATCAACCCAGAAATAGCAAGAACAAAAGTCATAATTCCCGACCGTAGAGCAAATGTTACAAAAAATATAATAGCGGAAATTATAAGGTTTGATACGCTGCTTTTATCGCGTGATTTATTAAGAATAATTTTTTGTTCGTCCATAATTTCTCCTAACTGAAATAGTAATATTTGAAACTAATTAGGTATTATAAATTGCCAAATAGACTTGCGTTATCTAAGCAAATTAAATTACAAGATAGTCATCAACAGTCGTCATAAGCTCGCCATTTTTTATTGCATTTTCAATACAATAGTCAAGCCAATCTATGACAGCTTTCGTTTTTTTAGGGCAGTTAAATAAATTTAAAACTTCCTTAATAAGTTCGTCCTTTTTTATATGGAGGCTACATTCGATTGCGCATTTCGCCGATGCAATTATTTCCTCTGGGTGAACTTTCGACAAGTCGCGCGCGTTTTTGACATCAATCGGACGGAATGTTTCAGCGGGTTTATCCGCAAAGAAAACAATACCTTTAAACTCACAACGCAAAGCGGCAAACTGTTCAATGTATCCAATTAATGTCTGCACCGCTTTTTTTGCGGTTTTAGGAACATTATATAAGGCCATTAATTTTTCAAGCAATAATCCGCTTTCTATTGGAGTTTCGACTTCAATTATTGCACGAATTTTAGTCAAAATGCTTTCTTCATTTACAAAATTTAAAACATAATCTGCGCCAGCTTTCGCCAATGGCTTGCTGTAATAGCACTTATAATTACGCTTATATCGCGCAAGTGTATCGTGGATTAACTTTTTAGATATAACTTTCTTTTCGGTAAGTGTTGTAATTAAATCCTTAATTTTAGCAATTTCACGTTTAGGATTATTAAAGTAGTTTATACCCCACATATAATAGGTGTTCCAACCTAGTTTTTTAAGAATTTTTGTTTGCAACATCACTCTATCTTTAACCGATTTGATTTTAGCGGTATTTTCACTGTCGCAGATAACCGCCAAAATGTATTTATCTTTATTGCGAGGGTCAACAACAGCGACGTCAATTTTAAAGTCACTAACGCCGACATCGTACTCGCAAATTAAGCCTTTATCTTTTAGGTCCGAGGCGACAAGCGCGCCGATACCTTTAACTTTATCCTTGATATCTTTAGCGTCAATAGCTAGCATTTCTCGACCGCGCTCGGCGTATTCTAAAAAGGCTTTAAGGCTGATTACGCCTTGGCTATCTGTACGGTTAAGGTCAATCATATTGCCTGTTATAGCCGAAAACACACACATTTCGGTGCGCGCGCGAGTAACGGCTACGTTAAGTCGTTTATATCCGCCACTTTGATTTATCGGCCCAAAGTTTAATGAAAGTTTGCCATTTACATCGGGGCCATATCCGACGCTAAACAAAATAACATCGCGCTCATCGCCTTGTACGTTTTCGAGGTTTTTGACAAAAAGTGGTTCATCGCGTTCAAATGCTGCGGCATCTAAGTTATTAGAGTGTATTTGGGCGGAAAGTTTATCTTCTATGTAGCTTTGCTGCGCGGTATTAAATGTTACAATGCCAATACTTAGTTGACGTTGAGTAGGATTTTTTAAACGCGAGATAACTTCCTTAATAAGTTCATCGCCTTCTTTTTTGTTGCATTTGCTTCCGCCTCTTTCGTAAACGCCGTCGACATAGCGGAATGTAACTCTTGAATTAAGTTCGTTTGGCGAAGGGAACGTAAGCAGCGTATTGTCATAGTACATTGAATTTGAAAATGCAATCAAACTTTCGTGGTTACTGCGATAGTGCCACAACAGATGTCGTTCGGGCATACCCAAAGCCAAGCAGTCATCTAAAATGCTTTCCAAGTCTTCAATATCATAATGTTCCTCATCTTTAAAACTGTTGCGGAAGAAGGTGGTTGGCGGAAGTTGTTTTGGGTCGCCAACTATAATTACATTGCTTGCTCGGACGATACTGCTTATTGCCTCGCAAGTAGGAATTTGCGAAGCTTCATCAAACACCACTAGGTCAAATTTTTCCATATCGATGTTTAAAAACTGGGTGACAGAAGTCGGGCTCATCAGCATACAAGGACAGGTGGATTTTAAAATTGTAGGTATCTGTTCAAAAAGCGTACGAATAGTAGTACCTTTCATATTGTTTTTTTCAGCGCGGAATAAAATGACGCGTTCCAAATTGTGGTCGCCTGCCGTGTCTGACCGCGGAATTTGCGCGCACAGTTTCATATAAAGGTCGCTACGAGTAAGTTTTTCATATTCCTCGGAAAGCTGTTTAAACCTTGAAACGGTTTCCTCCAATGTCAGCCCGCTGAACTGACACAAGGTGTCATCAAGGTAAAGCTCGCTGCGAACAAAATTGTAATAAACGCATTTTTTGAAACAACGCAATATGTCGTTAGCTGTTATATCGCCCGATTGTAAAGGTTCTAAAATAAATTCAAAACCTTCGCCTTTACATTTTTCGACAATTTCTTGATATCTACACCAACTTGGCATATAATCAATATTTTTTTGTACGGAAATAATATAATCAATAGTAGCGTTTATTTCTTCATTTTTTGACTTGCGAGTAAGCATAAAAATGTTTTCAAACAGTTTTTTAGCATTAAAACAGTTTTCGTACGCGTTGACATAGTAACTTAAAAATAAATTAGGCTCGTGACGCGTAAGGGTAGCGCAACAGTCGTTAAATATTTCAAAATCGCAGTCGGCATACAAGTTTTTTGCAGCGTCAAAAAGCTCGCATAAAATTTTAGATTGCTCGGTAATCAATTTGTCGTTAGCAATATCTATACCAAATAAATCGGCGAGAGTTTTTGTGCGCGCATATAATGTTTGCTTATTTTGTTCGCATTTAATAAGGTATTCAATATATATCTCGCGGCTTGCCTTATCTAAATTAGCGGGGTAAACCTTGCGAGTACGGCCAAAAATGCTTTTACTTTGAATAATTTCACCATTTTGAAGCAAATCAATATCAACTTCTTTAGGATATTCGCCATACAGTTCGGCATACTCTTTCATCATTAGCGAGTCACGCTTTAAGGCTTCACGATGAGAGTCGACAATACCTCGAGCGTTATCAACATTCTTATAGTTTTTAAAGTAATTTGCGACATACTTATTTTTAGCAAGTTTGTTGCAAATTTCATAAAGGGCGGTAAGCTTGTCGCGAGTAAGCGATACAGTGCGCATATTTAGCAATGGTTGCAAATGTTTGGCATACTGCTTTAATTGCTTTAATTCCAATAAATAAATTTCCAAAATAGCAGAGCCTTTAGCGCGCCATTCGGCAGTATATTCAAACTTTCCGACATACTTAAACGGTGATTTATCAATATCGCCACATTCTTTTGCGCGCAAAGAAAGCTCGGTTAAAATTTGCAAATATTTATTAAATGTTGTTTCGGTTAGTTTTTCATAAAACAAGCTATCTATACGCAAACAGTCGGGCGCATCGGAGTTGTCAAAGTAATTTAAAATTGCATCATAAAGCGAAAATCCCAAGTAGCGTTTGGTGTGCATAGCGTCGATTTCCGATTGTAACTTTAAAATGCACTGTTCAATTTCGACAGCTTTAGTATCGTAGGGCTGTTCGGTTTTGGTTTCGGCAAGGCTAAGCGTATGTACGATTTTTGAAAGGACTTCTGTTTTATGTGTTTTGTCGGAGTGTAATTCCAAACAAAAATCTTTAAGGCCAATGTCGTTGAGCCTTTTATAAACAACGGAAAGAGCGGCCATTTTTTCGGCGACAAAAAGGACGCGTCTACCACGTACGATGTTGTTGGCGATTATGTTTGTAATAGTTTGTGATTTGCCAGTACCGGGAGGGCCGTGCAGGACGAAGCTTTTACTTAGGCTGTCGTAAATGGCCGAGTATTGTGAGGAATCGGCGCAGATAGGCAGATAAATACGCTTGTCCGCGCGATAGGCATTATCAGAGCTAATAAGTTCGTTGTCAACAGTATCGGTAATTTCAAGCCGATTTTGCATCAATGAATTTACCAATTTTGATTCCTTAAACTTATCTATTCTATAATGCACGTCGTGCCACATAAGATAGTTTGTAAAAGAGAGGGAACAAAGATAAACATTTGGCAAAACTTCCCAATCGACGCGGTTGACGATTTCTTTTTTAATTCGGGCAATGACAGATAAAATATTTTTCGGGTCATTTAAAATTAGCGTTTCCAACCCGCGCATATCGAGGTTGAATTCTTGATATAGAAACTCCAAAAGAGTGTTGTTTAATTGTATATCTTCACTGTCTAAGTCAATGGCGTAAGTTGGGCTTGCCACGCCGCGCTTAGTAATTGTGACGGGGTACAATAGCAACGGCGCATATCGCAAGCCTTCTTCGTTGGGGTCTTTCCATTTTAAAAAACCGACTGCTAAATAAAGGGTTGCAGTACCCGACTCCTCTTGAATAGACTTTTCTTTTCGATAGGTTGCAAGCAAGGTGCGTTCAAACTCTTTACCCGCAAAAACCGTAATTAAACGTTTGTTTTTATACTCATAAAGCACGTAATCGGTTATCGGCTTTAAAAATTGAGTACGTTCAAACTCATTGCTGATTTTATTAAAAACTTCAATAGTGTCGGTTGGTTTCGGCGCTAAAGTATATTGCTTATGTTCGCCAATATTTTCAATAAAGTTATCCAAATTAGCTGTTATAATTTTTACAGTAGTTTGAGTTGTTCTAAAATTCAACAGGGGATTACGCATATCCATATCCAAAAGCCTGCGCTCCCACTGACGTTCGCGACTAACAAAATTATCGCACGTTATATCGCCTTTATATTCCTTAATTTTTGAAGGCGCAAGCGCCGTTTCAAAATCTTTACTATTTACTAAATCAAAACCGCTTTCGGTTTTAATTCGTTCGGGTAAGGGCTTGATATTCATAATCCTTGCTCGACGGATATCTAAGAAAAACTCAATACTTTCCGCCTTTTTCATAGCAGCGGCCGCGTTTTTTTCCGCTTTTTCAAATGCTACGCCACCAAAAATATCCGCAATATCAACTAGCGTTATGTCATTGACGCCGCTTTCAAGTTTCTTGCTTACTGTTGACGCGTCGTCAATTATTACATCGCCGAAACACTCGTTTTCTAAAAGACAGCCTACATACCATTTGTCGCCATTGTTGCCTATTATTGCATTTAACCCGTTTCCCTCAAGCACGGCAGAAAACAATATGCACATTTCAAGCGGAGAAAGTATTTTTTGTAAAAGTATTTCCTTGTAACTGTCAACATACTGAACTTCATCTTTTACCATATCGCGCTTTATAAACCCAATGTCCGAAAGTACGCCGTAACAGCCCGCAAAAAAGTATCTAACACCATTTTTGTTAGTAGCGTAACCGCCAGCTTTTTGACCTACATTCCATAACTCAAGTTTTTTATTGACAGCGGATATAAGTTTGTTTACTTCAGCGGTGCGCTTTACAAAAGTGGCTATCGTTTCAATTTTATCAATATAATTACATTCACTAAATGCCAAAACACTTACTTCTTGTTTAGCCTCGGCTAAAAGCACGCCATCTTTAAAAACTTCAACCCGAACTTCGCCTGCTATCCTTTTGTTTAATCCAACCATAAATGGCGGCGACAATAAGGGCAATTTGTCAAATTTAATCGTGCTACGACGCGGCAATAGTTCTTGCTCAATTTCCATTGGCAACAAAAATTCAGGAACGCTATGGATTTTTATTTCAAGATTTTCCAAATCCTCAGCATATAAGCTCTTAATGTATAAACGTTTTATCGGCGAAAGCTCATTCTGCAAAGAATAATAGCTCACATTATTATTTGCATTAAACGAAATTTCAACTAGATTTTGTTCGTTAGCCATAAATACCTCCGAAGTATATATCAAATAATATTCTAACATACATATTTAATATTACAAAACAAATCGCAAAGGATAATTAAACTAAAAAGTAGCATTAAAAAATTTGAAATTATAATTTGGCAAGTTTGCAAGTAAAATTAATTTGTTTGAGAATGTCATATTTAAAAACCTTAAGATATAGGTTGAATTGTCCAAAAAGGTATGATATAATAAAAAAACAGGGATACAGTAATTAGTGGCGGAAGGTTTAAAATTTTAAAACAATTTCAAAAATTGCAAAATAGCAACAAAAAAACCCGCTAAAGCGAGTTTATGTACCGCCAACGACGGTGGCCCGAAGGCATTCAAGCACGAAGCTTATTTGAACTTGTTGTGCAATCCTAAATGGTAATCTAAGATACTTTCATTATAAACATAAAAATACGAGGAGTCAAGTTAAAATGGATAATTATTTTTTAGGTCTTGATATTGGTACGGGGACGATAGGTTGGTCGGTTACTGACGAAAACTATAATGTACTTAGAAAAAAGCGAGATTTGAATGGAGTCGTTTTATATGACGAAGCCGAAACAGCGGAGGATTGTCGCAAATATCGGACAGCTAGAAGAAGACTAACACGAAGAAAAGCTAGAATTTCACTTTTGCAAAATATTTTATCGCCTGCTATTATGGCTAAAGATGAAAACTTTTTATTTAGATTAAAAGAATCTGCGGTTAATAGAAATGGCTACAAAAAAAGTATCCTATTTATGGATTCAAATTATAATGATGGCGACTTTTATGCCGAATATCCAACAATCTATCATTTAAGACGCGCCTTATTAAGCGAAGACAGACTATTTGATATAAGGCAAGTATATTTAGCAATTCATCACATCATAAAATACAGAGGACATTTTTTATGGAATGGCGAAAGTTGCGAATTTAACGATGTTAATGAATCGCTTTATAATATTCAAAAATATTTTGAAGAAAGTAACGAATTTAAATCGTTTTCAATCAATTTGGATAATATCGAAAATATTAAAAGTGTAATAAAAAAGAAAAAACAGGTTAATTACGGTGTAAATGAAAAGCAAACCGAGTTGTTTATGTTACTAAATGCGGGTGTAGAAAGCAAGACATTATGCGGAGCTTTGGCGGGAAAGACAATTAACGTAGAAAAATTATTTATAAACGTCGATTATGAAGATATTGAAAATATTGATTTTTCTAAAGATAATATTGATGAAAAATTAATTGAATTAAGCTCGTCAATATCAAGTGAAGATTTTAATATTATAGTTGCTATAAAGGAAGTACGTGACTGGGCGCAGTGGGAGGCAATCCTTAATGGAAATGCATCAATATCGTATTCAATGGCAGAAAAATATGACAAACATAAAAACGATTTAAAAAAATTAAAGCAATTACTTAATGAATATTTCGGTCGTGAAGTTTATCGAAACGTTTTTTGTAAGCCTAATTTAAAGCGAAGCGAATTAGACAATAAGTTCGCCTACTATCATTATATTGGCGCGTATGGCTTTAAAGGACACGTAAAGAAGTGTGTAGGTTCTCCATCGGTGTTAGTTTCGCAAAAAGTGTTTTTAAATAAACTTAAAGAATTGTTGCAAACTAAGGCGGATAGCCTTTCGGAAAACGAATTGTATAAAGAAGTTATGCGAGACATTTGTGCGGAAAACTTTTTGCCTAAACAAGTTACTAAATTAAATTTAGCCATACCTATGCAGGCGAATTTAACAGAGCTTAAAAAAATATTGGCAATTCAATCAAAGTACCACCCTATTTTTAACGAAGTTTCAGATGGATTATCTATTGCTGAAAAAATTATTTCAATATTTAAATTTAAAATACCTTATTATGTTGGCCCTCTGACTGCCACTAAAGAAAGCGAGCGAAGTGAGCTTGCAAAAAGAAATAAGTGTTTTAATTGGGTAATTCGAAGCGATGATGGCAAATCAAAATTATATCCTTGGACGGTTTTTCAAGTGGTTGATAAAAACGCGACAGCCGAGAGATTTATCAGAAGAATGACAAATAAGTGTACCTATTTGCCACAATTTGATGTGTTACCTAAATGCTCGCTTTTATATAGCGAATATTGTGTTTTAAACGAGTTAAACAATATTCGAGTTTTTAATACGCCCTTGAGTGAGGAAGAAAAACACGAATTAATCAATGATAAATTTTGTCAAAAAAAAGAAGTCTCTAAAGCTGCGTTTATTAATTGGTTAAATAAGCGGGGTAGTTTTGGCAAAGTTTGTGACGAAGATATTAGTGGTTTTGCTGATGATAAAAAGTTTTTAAGTGGAATGAGGGCGTATAATGATTTTAAATTAATAGTTGACAATGTTGAATGCAATAGATATATGATTGAAGATATAATTTACTGGTCAACAGTTTTTGGCAAAGAAAAGGATATGTTGCATCAAAAAATCATTGACAATTACCCTGAAATAACAACAGAACAATGGAAGAGAATTAAAGGGCTTACATACAGTGGTTGGGGACGCTTATCTGCACAATTTTTAGGTGAATCAAAGGATGGTGGTGTAGCTCTTTGCGGAATCGACACTTCAACAGGTGAAACCGCTAACGTAATCGACCTGTTGTGGAAAACATCTATGAACTTACAGCAAATTATTTACTGTTCGCGATGGAATTTTGAAAAACGCATTGAAGATATAAACAAGGCAGAATTTTCAGAGGAATGTAGCTATAATAATTTGGTAGCAGACCTGGTTTGTTCGCCTAGCGTAAAAAGACAGGTTTGGACTACAATACGGGTTGTCAATGAAATAGTCAGTTATATGAAACATCGACCATCAAAAATATTTATCGAGATGGCGAGGGCAAAAGTTCCCGAAAAAAAAGGGAAACGTCCTTTAACAAGAAGTCAGAAGCTTGAAAAAATTATTATAAACAATGTAGCGCTATTTGAACAATACGTCCTAGATGATTTTGCAAAAGTTAAAGGTAGCGATATTAGCACCCGTATGATGCTGTATTTTTTGCAGCAGGGTAAATGCGCCTATACAAAACAACCCTTAGAATTTTCTCATTTAGAAAACTATCATATTGACCATATTTTGCCTCAAGCAATCATAAAAGACAATAGCTTTGATAACCTTGCTTTAGTTTTCTCTGAAAACAATGCCGAAAAAAGCGACGCGCTAACTCTTCCAAGCGTAATTCGTGAAAATTGTAAAGAGTGGTGGTTGCAAATGAAAAAGGCCGATATAATGAGCGATAAAAAATTCGCTAGACTTACAAGAACGGAGTATAGCGAAAGGGATATCGAGGGTTTTATTAGTCGACAGTTAAATGAAACTAGATATACGTCAAAACTTGTTGCGCATTTGCTTGAACAACTTTACTATCCAGAGGGAAATAAAAATGTTAAATTTGTAAAAGCAAATATTGTGTCAACTTTTAGACACGAGCAAGGGCTGAAAAAAGTTAGAGATGTTAATGATTTCCATCACGCGCACGACGCATATTTAAATGTTGTTGTGGGCAATTTGCTGTTTACTAAATTTGGCAATGAAATTAATCGAAATTTTGCGACTAAACTATTTTATGACGCTATAAATAATAAAAAAAGGGAACAGGATATTATTAACACTGTTATCTCAAGCGATATACTTGTAGGCGCCGGCATAGACGGCGCGAAAATGCGTATGTACGCTACATCTACCAAGATTCAAGTCGTGAAGCGTGTATCGGAGGGCTGCGGCGCGTTTTACGAACAAAATTTGACGGGAAAGAAAGAAGGGCTTGTTCCAACAAAATCTAGCGGAGAATTTAGCGATACAACTAAGTATGGTGGATATAACGGTATTAATCCTGCTTATTTTTCAATAATTAGGCATACAAAAAAAGGGGAAAGATTAACTTCTATAATCAGAATTCCGCTTTATCGGGCGGCGGGCATAGGAGATGACTTAGCTAAGTTAAAAAGCTATTTGGAAGCTCCCGATATAGGACGCGATGCATATGTTGACGTTGAGATTGTACGAGCAAAAATGCCAAAATATCAACTGTTGAATTATAATGGTTCATATGTTTGGATTGTCGGCAATGCACAAGGTCAAGTTGAGTTTGCAAATGCAAATCAATTAATTGTTGATAAATCAATGCAATCTATTATAAGCAATATTTGTGAAGCAAACAAGTTGATGACAATGGATAAAAAGGCAAAATGCGTAATCGATAGAAGCATAAACTTCAAAGAAAATGATTTAATTAGCGCATTTAATTATCTTACATCAAAAATATCGGCTAAACCATTTAATTTACTTTACACACCTGTTTGCAATGTATTGATAAATAGCGACGAAATATTTAAACAATTAAATAGCCTAGATAAGCTGCATATTATACAATGCCTTATTGAATTGTTAAGTACGGGGTCAAAAACTGTTGACTTAACAAAAATAGTAGGTGGCAAAAAAAATATGGGTCGTATAAGAATTAATGCAAATATTAATAGCTCGGATAGTATCAAGATTATTGACGTGTCTATTGCTGGGCTTTTTAGAAAAGTAACACCAATAATAGTTAAATGACTTGGCGAACGGTTGTTATACACAACAAGGCAAAATTAGAGTTTAGACTGAATCACCTTTTAGTGAGAGGTGAAGAGGAAAAATTAATTCATTTGTCTGAAGTAGGAACGATTATAATTGAATCTACGGCGGTATCGCTTACATGTGCACTTTTATCCGAGCTTTCAAAGCGAAAAATTAAAGTAATTTTTTGTGATGAAAAGTATAATCCCGAATCGGAACTTGTGCCATATTATGGAAGCCATAATTGTAGTGGTCAACTTAAACATCAAATATGTTGGGCAGATGAAAAGAAAGCAATTTGTATGCAGTCTATATTAAAACAAAAAATTATTAGTCAGGCAAAATTTGTAGAAGAAATATGCCAAGAAAAAGCTAATTATCTATTTCAATTAGCAGATACAGTTGAAAAAAATGACATTACAAATAGGGAGGGTATGGCGGCCAAATACTATTTTAATTCTATTTTTGGTGATGAGTTTTCACGAAGTGGCAAAAAAGGTGATATTAATTCAGCATTGAATTATGGTTATGCCATATTGCTTTCTTCATTCAATCGCGAAATTGTAGGTAACGGATACAATACTTGTTTAGGGTTGAAACACTGCAATGAATTTAACTATTTTAATTTGTCAAGTGATTTAATTGAACCTTTTAGAGTGGAATTTGATAAAACTGTTTTTGAAAAGCAAGGCAATGTTTTTGATTGTAATTTCAAGATGGCTATTGTAGACACGTTAAATAGGAAGGTTAAATTTGACGGACAATCAATGTTTTTAGTAAACGCAATTAAATTATATGTAAAAAGCGTGTTTGATTTTTTAAATGAAGAAGATACTTCAATTAAATTTTTAGAAACGTAAATGAGTTACAGATTTATGAGAATGATATTATTTTTTGATTTACCGTCTATTTCGCAATCTGATTTGCGGGCATATCGTGCGTTTCGAAAATTTCTAATTTCGGAAGGCTTTTTAATGATGCAGGAATCCGTTTATTGTAAACTTGTGCTTAATAATAGCGTTGAGGATGGTGTTAAAAACAGAATAATAAAAAATAAACCTCAAAAAGGCTTAGTTCAGCTTATGATTGTGACTGAAAAACAATATGCTAGAATGGAATACTTGGTTGGAGAAAAAAATTCGATTGTACTGGATACAGATGAAAGGTTGGTAATATTATGAAGCTCACACATTTTTTGCTTACTACGCCAATTACTTTTTTAGACGATAAAACTTGCGTTTTGCAGGTGGAATCGCAGAAACTTTTTTTACAATTTGTTGAAAACCTACACGAACGGTCAGATGGCGAAACGGGGGATGGATTTCAAATTTATGATGGTTGTAATGACTATGAATTTTCGAAAGATGTAATTGTGCTATCGGATATTTTTCACCTTTGTGAATTTAATAAAAAACTTAATATAAAACTGCAAAAAAACATTCTACAACTTTTTGCAAAAGACATTGAGGCGCAAAAACTTTTTTTGCAACTAAGTCAACAGCTTATAGCTTTGGTTAATTCAACTACCGATAAAATAGATGTGCCAACAGAAATGTCAATGGACATTCAATTTCAAGATTTTATTAAACTATTAAATATATCTTTTGCAAATATCGAAAATTCTACTTTGGGCAAACTTGTTGATTTTATCAATATAATTTCTGAATTTAATTTATGCAAAGTATTAGTGCTAATTAATATAAAATGCTATTTTTCAGATGTGCAACTAGAAGAATTATTTTTACATTGTAAATATAAAAAGATAGAATTGCTGTTGCTTGAACATTTTAATGATGTACGAACCTTGAAAACTGAAAAACGCACAATAATCGATTGCGATTTGTGTGAAATTGCATTATAATGATTGTATATGTGACACACTATTTAAGATTGATGGCATGTTGAAGCTAAAAACTCTTTAATTGTAAGGTTTGAGAGTTGTGCAATCCTAAATGGTAATCAAACTTTATAGCTATCGCTAATCTCAATGTCATAGTTTGAGAGTTGTGCAATCCTAAATGGTAATCAAACTATTATAACGCAATTTATATCACTATTGACGTTTGAGAGTTGTGCAATCCTAAATGGTAATCAAACTGAAACTGCAATTCATTGACATCTAACATAGTTTGAGAGTTGTGCAATCCTAAATGGTAATCAAACCGTAACCTGATAATATTTGTCCGATGTTTTGTTTGAGAGTTGTGCAATCCTAAATGGTAATCAAACTTTTCAAGATTTTTCGTTGCTTCGTCTACTGTTTGAGAGTTGTGCAATCCTAAATGGTAATCAAACTATTTAACGAAGGCAGCGCGTTCATCATCGGTTTGAGAGTTGTGCAATCCTAAATGGTAATCAAACTTCTAACACAACATTGTCCGCTATGTAATTGTTTGAGAGTTGTGCAATCCTAAATGGTAATCAAACAATAAATGTTTTCTCGCCTTCGCACTTTGTGTTTGAGAGTTGTGCAATCCTAAATGGTAATCAAACTAATTAATCGTGATTATAGAGTAGAAGATAGTTTGAGAGTTGTGCAATCCTAAATGGTAATCAAACTTTTATTTTGTTTATCACCATTATATATCCGTTTGAGAGTTGTGCAATCCTAAATGGTAATCAAACGCTGTCCCACTCTTTAGCACGCTCTACATTGTTTGAGAGTTGTGCAATCCTAAATGGTAATCAAACATTTGACGTTGTTTTTAAGTATACCGCTAGGTTTGAGAGTTGTGCAATCCTAAATGGTAATCAAACAATTAAAAGAGGCAAAAGAATATAAGCTATGTTTGAGAGTTGTGCAATCCTAAATGGTAATCAAACTTAAATTAGGTATTAACATATTATTGCTATGTTTGAGAGTTGTGCAATCCTAAATGGTAATCAAACGTATTAAGCAAATATAAGGGGCTTTTTTTTGTTTGAGAGTTGTGCAATCCTAAATGGTAATCAAACAATAAAAACTTTAAAATTGGAATAGCCCCTTCGGTCATACAAAGCGGTTTTACTGCGCAGTCAAAAATAAATAATTGTCGGAATAGATACTTAAAAAAAGGCATATTACTTAAATAATCACTTTGACATCTTATTCAGCGCTAATAAGTATGAATGTATTAGAGGTAAATCATTAACAGTGCAAACCTCTATGTAAAATAAAAAAAGTGATGATGAAATACAGCAAACGTGAGTTATGGACTATACAATGAAAAGAGTGCTTCGGCTATATGTTAGAAAATATAACCGAAGCACTTTGTATAGTTGGGTAGAATTTATTAAGCGGGAAAAAACAATAAGTATAATGTTTTACGAAACAGCTTTCTATTACACGAAGCCTATGATTTTAAACTATCCTACCAAATAATCAACTGCGGCGATATTTGTTGCGAAGCGCGCGAAGCCTATGATTTTTACACTATCCTACCATCTGATAGTGTAATTATTCTTTGCGCATAGCTAGCGACATCATTATCGTGCGTTATCAATAATATTGTCTTGCCTTGTTTGTGTAGATTTAATAAAATATCCATTACCGCAGCAGTATTTTCGCTGTCAAGCGAGCCGGTAGGTTCATCTGCGAGTATAATATTAGGGTCATTTATCATAGCGCGAGCAATAGCGACACGCTGTTTTTCACCGCCGGAGAGTTTTGATATTTTTTTTGATTTTAAACTTAAAATATCCAACTTTGATAATATAGTATTAATTTTATCTTTTTTTTCATTTTTTTTCAATTCGGAAAAAGTAAGAGCTAATAATATATTTTCTTCAACGGTATAATTATCAATTAAGCCATACTCTTGAAATATAACACCTATTTCGCGCCTGCGATAGCGGGCAAGTTCATTGTCGGAAAAGTTTGAAATATCCATATTATTTACAAAAACACTTCCGCTAGATGGCGATATGATTCCGCATAAAATATTAAGCAAGGTGCTTTTACCCGCGCCAGACTTTCCCATAATCGCCACAAACTCGCTTTGACTAATGTCAATGGAACAGTCGGACAGGGCAGTAACTAAACTTTCATTTTTGCCATAAGTTTTTGTCAATTTATCACATTTAATCATAAATCACTCCGTTTTCCCGATTTTCTCGGCAAGGTTGATTTTTTTCGTTATTATAAATATAGTAATCACTCCAACAATCGCAACACCTAAAGAAAAGGCAAATGGCAAAAGAATGCTGAGCAGACGCACATTTTCAAACCCTGGGAACATTGTTTTTAATACAAGGCTAAGCGCAATCAGTGAAATCAAGCAAGATATTATTGCCATTATCGATACATATACCAATGTAAGCGACACAATGTTTTTTATCGAGTAGCCGTTTAAATACAGTGTAGCAAAATATTTAATTTTGGTTGTAAACAGCATTATAATATTAGTTAGTACCATTGCTAGCCCCGCAAGTAACGACACCATTAAAACAACAATAAAAATCGTACTTTCTTCTTTATATACATTTTTTGAATAATTATATTGGTCATCAAAAATTACCGCCCTTGCTTTTTCTGTCAACTTTCCTAAAATTTGATTTTTGTTTTCAGTTAAATAGTTATTGTCGTATCTAACAAATATATTTCTGTCAAAATACTTTAATTCAATGGTCGAAATATCTTCGATTGGCAAAACTATTCCTACACTTAATGTTGTTAAATCAAACTTTCGAAACAAGTTTTCCAACCCCACAATATTATCGGATGTTGTCTGTCCATAAATTAACAACGAATTTTCATTTAAAATGCCTACAACTTTTTTCTCGGTAATAACGCCCTTTATATCAATAGACAGTTTATCTCCCAAGGCAACATCGCCTGAGGCGAGAACCTCATTTGCGCCGACAACAGGCAACCTGCCTTTTATATCAAAATCATGGAGAGCCATAAAAAACTCGTCATAAGCTGAAACATTTGCTATTTTTCCATTTACCTTTAGCGCGCCATTGTACATTCTATGCACATCAATAGCATTTTCAAAATCTTCTTTTTTAAACTCAGTTACCACATCTCCCTCGTCTGCAACAGCAGACAAGTATACCAAGCCTTGCTCATTAAATTTTTTGGCTGCATTTAAATATTCCGTGCTTGATGCAACATACACGCTAGATACTGCAACCATAATAGATGCAACGCCAAGAGTGATACAAGCGATTAGATTAAAAATTAAGTTATTGCAAAAAAGTTTAAAACCGTTTTTAATAATTAACATTTTTCTCCTCCCGTAATTTTATTTTTAAAATTCAATATAAAATATATGGCTAAGCTAAACAGATACATAGAAAGAGCCATAAATACGATATTTAAAGGCACCATAAAATACACTACCTTTATGTTTGTAAAATGCATTACAAGATACCAAATACTAACGCCCGCACAAAGCGCAAGCATGTAATAAACAAATAATTCTATAATAGACCACGCCGCAGTATGCAATTTTGTTGCCCCTAAAATGCGTATAACAGCAGTTGTTCTTTTATGTTTTTCGTGGTAAAATAAAATGACCAAAACGATATTAAGAAAGCCGAAGAAAATCAACATCCAACCAAAGCCAAACTGTGAAATCATAATTTGCGAAGCTGTAAATTCGCTTGGACTAGGCGATACAACAAGTTCGGTTTTGAATACAGATTCCAATATATTTTCTTTAGCTACAATATCGGTTTTAGTTAGTAATCCATTAAAACGGCACTTTAAAATAGTGCTATTATGCTTTAAAGCGCCATATTTGTTGATATAGCTATTTGAAACATTACTGTGACCAGCAAAATAATATGCCACCCCTTCAATCGTAATGGTTTCACCCTCAGTAGCTTCAATATTCTCGCCAACTAGTATTTCCGCCCGATTACCCGATTGATTTGTAAACTTTTTAGATATATAACTTGGAGCGCCAACAAGGAAATATACACCGTAATCTTTATTTATCTCAACCAACATTTCATCAATATTGTTTTCGTATTTAATATTCTCAAGCGCATCAACGTCTTGCAGTATATTTTCGTTACTTTGAAGATAAAAATATTTTTCTTCCACATTGTCACTAATCAATGACTTATCAAACATTGAAAGCCCAGCGCAGAAAAATACTATCGACAAAAAATACGACATGAATATTAACCAAAAACATATTTGGTTATTTTTAAAATAAAGCCACACATTCCCTAAAACAGCTCTCATCTCTCATTACCTATAAATAACAATCATATCTATAAAGATACTCATTGTCTTACATGCAAATTGTTTTGCTTTCATAAAAAACTCCCCCAAAAACAAATTTTTTTAAATGTAGAAAATTTCAAAATTTACAGCTTCCATATTATCCTTTTTTAATTATAACGTGTTTAGCCTAACGTGTCAATATTTAAAAAAATATTCCTATAATATTTATTGTTATCAATTTGATGCCATTATCTATCCGCCATTTATTGTGTATATTAAAATTTAGAAACATTCCAAAGTAACTTTTGGCAAGAAATAAAACGAACTCGCAATTAAGGTTCGTTTTATTTCTTATTGGTGTACTCGACTGGAGTCGAACCAGCGGCCTTTAGAGTCGGAGTCTAATGCTCTATCCAACTGAGCTACGAGTACATAATGCCCCTTTCGGGGCTAGTTTTATTATATTACAAAATTGCCGTCCTTGAAGATTTGAACTTTCGAGCCATCTGCTTTTGTCGCTACAATACTTAGGTCAGAAGTGCCAACCATAAAATCAACGTGTTCTAAGCTGTTATTTACGCCGATTGCGTCGAGTTCCTTTTCGGACAAATTTTCAGTGCCTTTAACGCAAGTGGGGTATGCTTTACCTAAAGCAAAATGACAGCTTGCATTTTCGTCAAAAAGCGTATTTAAAAACAGCGTTTTAAGATTTTGAATAGGGGTATCATAGCCGATTAAAGCAATTTCGCCAAGGTATTTTGAGCCATTGTCGGTATCAATAATACATTTAAGGGTATCATAACCTGTTTCGGCTGAAAACGCAGTTACTTCGCCGTTTTTGAATGTTAAACTAAAGTTTTTAATAAGTTTGCCCATATGGCACAGAGGCATTGATGAAACGAGAGTGCCGTTTGCGCTATATTTATGAGGAGCAGAAAAAACCTCTTCAGTGGGCATATTTGCCGTAAATGGACAACCCCAAGCCGAGTTTTCAAGCCCGCCTGTAAACACATAATTTTTAGGCAATCCAACTGTAAAATCCGTGCCGATAGAGTTTTTGTAATGCATTGATACAAATTCATTTTTATTTAAAAATTCACAATATTTAATTAGCCGTTGATTATGATTATTCCAAGCCGAAACGGGATTATCTTCGTATACGCGCATAGATTTAAATATCAGCTCCCACAATGAAGAAATTGCCTCGGTTTCGGAAAGATTAGGGAAAATGCTTTTAGCCCAACTAGGCGAGGGCGCAGATGCAACACACCACTTAATATTGTTTGACATTGACGCGTCGTAAAACTTTGCAAAACTTTGATGTTTTGCTTTTGAATAAGCTGCCATTTTGTCGGCTGAAACATCGGAAAATAATTCAGGGTCGTCGCTTGCAATGGCAATATAGCAAGCTTTTTTTTCAGCAATAGTATCGCGCATTTTTTTTTGCCATTCTGGAATATTACAAAGTGTTTCGGTATCGGTATTTGTAATTCGGATTTTGGCAAAAAGTTCATCATCATAAATAATGATTACATCTTTTGCGCCTGACTTATAGGCGACCTCTGCCATACTCCGCGCGACATCTGCGCACGCTACGGGCGAACTTATATAAAGTTCCTCTCCCGACTGAAGATTTACGCCTACCTTTATGACTAACTCGGAAAATCTAGCAAGCTTGTCCTTAAATTCCATAAAACACCTCATAAAATTTGTTAATAGTAAACTGTACATCAATAAATTTAGCTTTATAATGAATTATATTATATCCTAATTTGTACTAAAGGTCAAATATTATTGTTTTTAATATTTTCTTTTAAGCAAATTGAACAAAATAAAATTAAAAAATCGTTGCATTATTGTTTGAAATTTAATAAAGCATATGTTATACTTGATAAGATAGACTGTATTTAGGAGAAAATTATGAACGAAAAACCATTTTTTCACAAGTTGTTTGGCACAAAGCCTGGCGACGATATGCAACCTAAAGAAGCGATTGCGTACAGTATTACGGGTTTTGGACAAAACTTGATTTGCACAATTATCGGTTCATACCTTATGATGTTTATGACCGACGCTATTGGTTTTGACAACAATATGACCCTTGGTGGCGTTGTTGGCACGATGGCCGTAGCGTATTTGATGTTGGCAACACGTATTTTCGATGCGCTAAATGACCCGATTATGGGTAGTATTGTTGACAGAACGCGCACAAAGTGGGGTAAATGTAGGCCTTATTTGAAATGGATGGCAATTCCAATCGCCATTATTACGGTGTTGTGTTTTCTCCCCGCATTTAAAGCTACAAGCGGTGGATTTGCCGCAATTTCAGTTATTTACATAACGTGGAGTGTTGTTTATACGATTGCTGACGTTCCTTATTGGGGATTGTCAACGGCTATGACAAACAATACTCGTATCCGTGGCAATATGCTTACTGTCGCTAGGTTATTTTGCACGGCAGGCGCAGGTATTGTTACAATAGGATTACCCGTTTTTACGGCAAACATTCCTAAGGCTAAAGGGCTTATGATTGAGGAGGTCATTGACGGCGCGTCAAAGTGGGTTCCAAACCCCGCTATGCTCACTGAATATATGGCTTGTCTGCGTTGGATTTATTTTGTAGCCGCACTTATTATTGTAGTTGTTTCGGTTCCGATGTTCTATTATGGCTTCAAAAATACTAAGGAACGCTATACCGCTACTGAAGCGCCTCCTTCATTAAAACACAATTTGCAACTTTTATTTAAAAACAAACCGTTAATGTTAATTGTGCTTTCGGGCATACTCGGTTCAGCAAAAATGGTTTATGGTGGCGCAGGTGGTTTGTATTTTGCTAAATACGCTTTAGGCAATGAAGGTATGTATGGTTTAATTACTATGCTTGTTATTCCCGGCGGGTTGGTTGCTTCAATATTAGTACCTTGGTTTACTAAAAAATTCGGCAAGAAAAACACGTTTATTTATTCGCACTTATTGGGCGCCGCGGCAATGCTTGTTATGTATTTCGTGGGCTATCAAACCAAAACGGAATTGATGCTTTGCGCAGCAGCTTTAATTATTATTGGTATTCCACAAGGTTTTTCAAACATTATGACTTATGCAATGATTGGCGATACGGTTGAATATCTTGAGTGGAAAACAGGCGAACGCGCTGAGGGTATCTGCTTTGCAATGCAAACATTTATTAATAAAATTGGTATGGCGGCAGGCGCGTTTATCGGTTTAATTGCTTATCAAATGACAAATATTTTCCAAGGTAACTCGGCAACGATTACAGTTGAAGCGACAAACAAACTTTGGAATATCTTGGTATTATCGGGCGTAATTAGTATGTTTTTGTGTGTAGTTCCAATGTTCTTCTACGATTTAACTGAAAAACGTCAGGCGCAGTTAGTTGGCGAAATAGAGGAGCGCAAGGCCGAAAAAGCCGCAGCTGAATCAAATTTGGCTTCAGACGAGGCAAAATAAATTTTGTAAAACTTGATTTTTAAAAAATCGAAATGCAAAATATATTTAAATAAAGTAAACGCTTACGGTAATCCGTAAGCGTTTTTGTTTTGGTTAATAAGAATATTAAACTTTGCGTCGCTAACTAATTTTTTTATAACAAAAAACGACAGTCGCCAAACTTAATTAAAATAAAACTTTATATCTTTTAATTTACTAATCAATATTGACCCTTGTTAGTAATATTGGTCAAATTAGTTTGATACAGCAAAAAACTTTCATTTGATATTTCGCCTTTCTTATATAAATCCTCAAGGCACTGATTGATAGTGTACATGCCAACGTTGCGGCTAGTTTGCATAGTATTTGGTATTTGAAAAATTTTACCTTGACGTATTAAGCTTCTTACCGCTGAATTGGTGATTAAAAGTTCCGTCGCAAGCACTCGGGTATCTGCTTTGGCGCGCGGAATAAGTTGTTGCGAAACTACACACAAAAGAACCATTGCCAACTGTGTTCGGATTTGGTCTTGTTGATTGGCGGGGAATGAGTCAATTATGCGGTCAATCGCGTTTTCAGCGCCAGTCGTGTGGAGTGTTGCCAACACCAAGTGACCCGTTTCAGCAGCTGTAAGCGCGGTAGCGATACTTTCCAAGTCGCGCATTTCGCCCAACATTATAACATCTGGGTCTTGACGAAGACTTGACCTCAACGCTTTGGCAAAGCTGTCTGTATCGCGCCCAACCTCACGTTGTGTAATTAAACACTTGTTGCTTTGGTGTACAAACTCAATAGGGTCTTCAAGTGTGATTATATGCTCGCTGACCGTGTTGTTTAAATATTCAATAATTGCCGCAAGCGTAGTTGACTTGCCGCTACCAGTTGGGCCAGTGAGTAAAATCAGGCCGTTTTTACGAAGCGATAACTCGCGCAGGATAATTGGAATACCCAATTCTTCAAAACTTAGAGTTTTAGCGTTATACCGTCTTATCGAGAGAGAAGGACCATTAAAATCCAAATAGGCATTGGCGCGATATCTAGCGCCATCTAAGGAAAACGAAAAGTCAATTTCCTTTTCAGACAAAAATTTGTCATACATATTTTCGGGAATAATTGATTGTATAATACCGTAAACCTGAGTATCGGTACAGCCTTCCTCGTCGATAGCGTCGATGGAATTGGTAACACGGACACAAGGTTTATTGCCTGTTTTAATATGTAAATCACTGCTTTTACGCTCATCGCAAACGCGTAAAAACGCGCGTAATGTTTCCAAATAAGCAGGATGAGGAAGTTTTTTTGTGGGTTTTACAGAACTCATTTTCTCTTCTTTCGCCGATACTGTCGGCTTCTCCGTCATTGACTGCACCGCTTCGTCAACATCAATTTCGCCTTCTACCACGCGCATAATATTATCGGAAGCAACTTCCAATATACGGCCAATTAAATCTTCCGTGTTGATATCATCGGTTGAATTATCATCTTGTGTCATATCAGTCCTTTTACTATCCTATTTAAAATGTTATAACTGACATTATACGGAAAACATATGATATTGTCAATTTATTTAACGCCACATACATTATATTATCCACAAAGGTTTAGTTTGTGTAAGCAAAATTATAATTTTTTACCGCGTTGTAAATTATTAAATATAATATATGCAAACAATATTTGCGCAAGCTAAGAATATGTTGTTTTAATTGAACTAGATAAACAAAGTCATTAATGCAATATATATTGACTTATTGGCTTAAAAATTATACAATAAAACAGAGGTAATTATTTATGATATATGATAGCATAATTGAAACTATTGGTAAAACTCCGCTAGTCAAGCTAAAACAATTTTCAACTGTTGACGCAACCGTATACGCTAAACTTGAAAGCTTTAATCCATCGGGAAGCAGCAAGGACAGAGCGGCATATTTTATGATTAACGACGCGTTTACTCAAGGTAAAATTAATTTAAATAGCGTTATTATCGAGCCGACTTCGGGAAATACAGGTATCGGTTTAGCGATGGTATGCTCAGCAATGCGGCTAAAGCTAATACTAACTATGCCTGAAAATATGAGCATTGAACGTATAAAAATTTTACAAGCATATGGCGCGGAAATTGTTTTGACCGATAAGTCAAAAGGTATGCTAGGGGCGATAAATATGGCCAAAGAGTTGAAATCAAAATATGAAAATTCTTTTATACCATCACAATTTGAAAATTTGTCCAATGTCAACGCGCATTTCGTTACCACGGCTCGCGAAATATTTGCCGACCTCAATGAAATTAGTTGGATAGTCGCAGGCGTCGGTTCGGGCGGGACTATTATGGGGATACAAAAATATATTGATACATTTAACATAAAAACTAAGGTGTGCGCAGTTGAACCTAAGTCAAGCGCAATGCTATCGGGAGGAGAAGCAGGCGCGCATAAAATCCAAGGCATTGGAGCGAATTTTATTCCACAGCTGATTAAACTTGAAAAAATCAATGCTATTGAAACGGTTTCTGATGACGAAGCGTTCGAGTGCGCGCGCAATTTAGCTAAAAAAGAAGGCATATTTGCAGGTATTTCAAGTGGCGCGGCGTTGCAAGGTGTTTTAAATTTAATAAGGCGCAATGAGAAAGGTAATTTTGTGGTAGTACTTCCCGACAGTGGTATGAAATATCTTTCAACGGAATTAGTAAATGAATAAGCGCGTTGTAATTGGAATGAGCGGAGGTGTCGACAGTTCTGTTGCCGCTCTATTATTAAAGGAACAGGGGTACGATGTTATCGGCTTGTTTATGCGCAACTGGCGTGAAACTGACGATAACGGCTCGTGTACCGCGGAAGAAGATTTTTGTGATGTAAAATCCGTTTCATCAACTTTGGGCATTCCCTATTATACCGTTGATTTTAGCCACGAATATATGGATAAAGTTTTTATGCAATTTGTTGACTATTATAAAAGAGGGCTCACGCCTAACCCCGATGTTTTGTGTAATAAGGAAATTAAATTCAGTTGCTTTGCGCATTACGCTAAACAACTAAATGCAGACTTTATAGCTACTGGACACTATTGTAATGTGTTAAAATCGTCAGAACACACTTATTTAACCCGTGCAGTTGATGAAAACAAAGACCAAACTTACTTTTTAAATCAAGTATCTGAACAACAAATTGAAAATGTAATTTTTCCTGTTGGTAATATGGTAAAAGGCGAGGTGAGAAAACTTGCCGAAAAATATGGCTTGTCGACTGCCGATAAGAAAGATAGCACAGGTATATGTTTTATTGGCGAACGCAAGTTTAGAGAGTTTTTGGCTAATTATATTCCAATGCGCGAAGGCGATATAAAAACACTGGACGGGCATATCGTAGGCAAGCATAATGGTGTGTATTATTACACCGTAGGTCAACGAAAAGGGTTCGGATTAGGTGGAGCGGGGAATGGCGAGCCTTGGTTTGTAATTGATAAAGATGTCGAAAAAAATATATTGTATGTCAATCAGGGCGAATGTGATAGGTTGTTTTCAAATGAAATTTTAACTAAATCCTTTAATTTTATTACAGAACGTCCTCAAAATATGGAATTTAGGTGTCAAGTCAGGATACGTCATCGCCAACCTTTGCAAACAGCAACGGCTAAACTTGAGGGCGATAATGTGCGTATTATATTTGATACTATGCAGCGCGCGGTAGCGCGAGGTCAATATGCTGTTTTGTATAACGACAATGTCTGCTTAGGCGGCGGCGAAATTGACATTGTAAAATAAATTACAAACGTTCTCATTTATGAGGACGTTTTTTTATTTAGGAAACCAATATATTTTTTTATTATCACGCTAGCAGTTGTAAAGTTTGGATTGTTGGTTTATGCCAAAACTTATCCTATAAATATACGCGCTCGTACGTGCGCGCGAGTGCGCGTGCGAGATACGCGCAAAAATTTGTTTAAGCAAACATTAAGTTAATATCTATATAAATTAAATTTAAAGGCTACGTTTATTTTCGGGTAAAATAGTATGTAGATAATTTAAATACTATATTTAAGGAAACCGCATATTCAATTAATTTTTATATTTTCTAAAATTTCATAAATTCTATACAATAGTAAAATTTTATTTAAACGCAAATTTATAATGTTATTTAATTGTATAGTGTTTTTATGAGCGTTAATATTAAAAAATTGGGTACAAAAATTTGTTATATACCATATGTAGTATAATTACAGAATTCGTCGTAAATGTGTGGTTTTATGCCGATAGGCCTTTATTCATCGACATTTTAAAATAAATTAAAAAAGTTAAAAAAAGTGCAAAAAACACCAAAAAAACTGTTGACAATAAAAAACGCATATGGTAGTATATAAAAGCTGTCGCCGAA
>JAVVSR010000003.1:26280-153961 GCA_036654095.1 Clostridia bacterium | reverse complement strand
AATAGCAATAGCAATAGCAATAGCAATAGCAATAGCAATAGCAATAGCAATAGCAATAGCAGGATTTTTTGTGGACTTAACTATATAAAATTAAATTTAGCGTGTACATCATATTGAAAAGCCTTAGCGTGTAGCTGAGGCTTTTCTTTTTAATAATGTCAAAATGACAAGTTAAACAATAATAATTTTATTTAAAGTGTCGTAATGACAGTTATATTGGCACTAAATATATAATAAATGCAAAGCAATTTAATTTAAAATTAATTTATCACAAAAACGACAGTAGAAAAAAGTTGACAATAAATTAGTAATTTTGTGTGGAGATAAATAAATTTTAGTTTATTAAATTTCGTTAATTAATTATTGTGTATTTCGTAAAATTTAAATATACTCTTGATAAATCGCTAGTTTCGTATTAAAATTTTATTTGCGCAAAACTATATTTCTTGTAAAAATTTAAATTAATTTATCAAAATTCTACAATAAATTTAATTTTAAAAGAACAAAAGCTAAATAATGCGCATAGGTTTATATTGTAATAAATTTGTGTTATTAAAACTATTACAAGCTATTTTTACAATGTCGAGCATAAATTATATGTGACGAAAATGCAATTTTGTGTAAATAAATTAAATTTTGTGTAAATTAAAATCGTCGGTAAAAGTAATACAATGTTTTATAATGGCATTTTTTAGATGTTTTAAGCGAAATGTAATTTTAAAAGATTTATGTCGCGTTTTATAACTGCTTTTTCAAAATAAAACAAATAAAATGTCCGTTAAAAAGATTGTTTTTATGTTTAAAAGTGGTTAAAATAGCCATTAAAATATAGCTATAAAATGTCCGTTTAAAAGCTTGTTTTTATGTTAAAAAGTAATTAAGATAGCCATTAAAACACAGCTATGAAATGCCCGTTAAAAAGCCTGTTTTTATGTTAAAAGTGGTTAAGATAGCCATTAAAATGTAGCTATGAAATGCCTGCTAAAAAGATTGTTTTTATGTTAAAAATGTTTAAGATAGCCATTAAAATATAGCTATGAAATGCCTGCTAAAAAGCTTGTTTTTATGTTAAAAATGTTTAAGATAGCCATTAAAATATAGCTATAAAATGCCTGTTAAAATGGTTATTTTTATGTTAAAAAGTGGTGCAAAATTGCTATTAAAATAGGCAAAATATTGACAACAAAAATGCTGAAAACCCGTTTAAAAGGCTGTAAATGCTGTAAATTTATGAAAAATTTTTTTTTCTAAAAATATACTTAAATGTTGGAAATGCAATCAAAAAATCCAAAAACTAGCAATAATTTTTTTTAATGATTTTATTCTTGCGATTATTGATGGCCGAAACCACAATATATAGTATATAAATTTATGCGTGTGTATTAAAAAATAAATTATTAATTATAATGTCTTGACTTGCGGTGCTTTTTTAGGTAAAATATAAGTATCTATTAATGTGGAATTATGTCCCTCGATTTCACGCACGCGTGTATTTACTTCATACACACAAGGAGGCTAAATTATGAAAGGCAAATTAACAGTAAGAAAAGCATTAGCGGTGTTCGTTGTCGTATTGCTTCTCGTTACGCTTTTTGCGGCTTGCGACCCTACCGGAAAGGATAATGATAAATTCGTTCCGCCAGATGGTGGCAATATAAACGACGGCGGTACAATTACCGACGGAAATAAGACTTTTTTATCGAGCAGTCAAGCGATGGATATGTTGATTGCGTCAATGAATAAGTCAAGAGAACTTAACCAGTTTGATGCGACTGTTTTAAATTTTCAATTTGAAATCGCGTTAGACTTAAATGAGTCGAAAGTTAGGGCTTATTATGCTATTCAGGTTAAGGGTTCGATTGACCTTGTTGATGACAAGCGAAGTCAGTTGCAGATTGAAGTTGTTGACCAACGTACGGGTATGCCTGATAAGTTGGTAGTAGGCTTCTATTCAACCGATGGAGCTGTATACATAGATTTACGTGGTTCGGCGAAGGGTTCGGGCGTTCACGTGTTTAAGGTGGATAATCTTGACCTAGCTTGGTTGGCCTCTACAATGCAAGAGGCGTTTAAGCGCTTGGAGCTTGACGGCTTTATGGAAGGGTTTGAATTAGGCAGTGTTGTTGACGTAGGTGGCATACCTGTGGTTGGCGACTTGATTGGCGGAAATATCCCCAGCATAATCACAAATCTTATTCAAAAGAAAGGCTCATATATGGTAGACAATGGCGACGGTTCTTCGACGCTCATAATGCCCACTATATTGAATGACCCTGCAATGGCATCAATCGCATTTGGCGCGATTGGCGGATTGCTCGGCGCAGATATTTATGAATTGGTTGAGTTGATATTTGGTTGGGACGTTGAAACTATTTTTGGCGGGCTTCAAGATGGAGCAACTAAATTTGGTTTATTCTTCCGCGCTGAAATCAAAAATGACTGTTTTAAGAAGATGTCGATTGGTATCAACGTTCAAGATGAAAATCCTTTGGATATTGACGTTGGTGTTAAAGATATCATTATTGGTAAAAAGCCTATTTTTGAAATGCCCGATTTTACAAACGTAGTTACGGAAAGTTATAGCTTTACAACGCTCAACCTTGACCTTGAATTGATTGTAAATGCAACACAGCACTCGTATACTATTGCGGGTATTGATACGGCCTTTGGCCAACTTATATCGGGTTTACTTGCAGGCGAGGGGAATAGCCTCTCCTTTGTCGACGCGAGTGGCAATCCGATTGGATTAGGGAAAACTGAAGTAAACTTTATAGAGGATACGACATTCAAACTCCGTGTAAAGTTGCGCGCAGAAATTGATTTAAGGGACAACAATAAAACTAAGATTTTGCTTGAAATTATTGGTGGTGAAAACAACGCCGTACGTGCAGGCATTTATTACATAGGAAGCGAAGAGGCGGCCTATATTGATTTGTCGGGTATGGGCAGCGGTCGCTTTAAGATTGACAGTTATCCTCGTGAAATTTCGTCGGTCGACCCCAACGGCGCATACGTAAAGAAACCTAGCTATGTTGCTGACGATAAGGGCAAATTTATTAAAAATGAAGCGGGCGAATATGTAAAGTTTAAAGATGAACCTGCGGCAGGCGTTCAAAAGTATAAAGAAGAATTCCATTACACATTCTATGATGCTGCAACGGATAAAGGCTTTACACGTTACAGTGTAAGGTGGGAAGATACTCCGCTTAACTTGACCTCGATAATTAAAGATAGTTTGGCCAAAGTTATACCTACAATTCCTTCATTAATGAGTTTAATTACAGGAAGCACAGGTGGAGATGCAGCCTCGTCTGAAGAAGATGAGAACCGCGATGTTATAAAAGGCTTGTTTGACAGTGGCGAAGTTTTAATTGAGCACTATTTGGAAGCTGGCGCGACAGCTGCTGAAGGCGAAACCAAAGTTGATACTATTGGCTTAATTAAAAAGATATTATTGTGCGCAGACATTAAACGTGGCGACTCGAAAATGTCATTTGATTACATAGTTATTTCGTTGACGGAAGACGTTTTAGGCTCAATATTCTCGGCGATTAAGCCAGGGCTTGAGTTGCCTATTACTAAAGCTGAAATTATTATTGATTCGTCAAGTGGCCCCGGTCTAGATGGCATTTATATTTCGGCAGCTCTCGGCGATAAAAAAGCCGAAAGCAAAGAAGAACGCGAGTTGATTACGCTTGATATTAAGATATTAACCGAGTATGGAAGCGCAATGGACGATTACGTTATGCCCGATATTAATGACCCGACGAGGCCGTTCTTGCCGCTACATATCGGTATGGACGAATTGGGAAATGTGACGGGTATTTCAGATATTAACCTTTCTGTTGACGGCAAGTTCCGCTTGCAGGCCAAGGAAGGGAAGTGGGATTTGTCGCCGCTTGAGGAAGTAATGTATGGCTTAATGCTTCAACTTGACGTAATTGAAGATATTGATATGTATTACGGCTTTAAAATTGCGGCAAACCTTAATTTATCAAAAATAAGCGGGCCGAACGTCCTGGAAGCTATCGAAGCTAGAATTGAGCTTACAAAAAATCCTGGCGCAAACGCGTTACCTGCTATTGTTATTTCGCTAGTCAATGGCAAGTTATATATTGACGCCGCTAAAATTGGACTTCCGCTTATTATGTTAGATATTGCGAAGATTACTGGCGGAAAAATTGATATTTTCAAAAATATTCCCGGTGGTGGCTCGGCTATTTCAACAGCAGACCCGGCAGCTAAACCCGACATAATGGGTATCATTGCGGCTATTATAAGTGGCGTAAATATAAGCAATAATTCGCTTGAAGTTGCCCTTGCAACTAATTTGTTGGGCGGTATTGTGAGCGCGCTTAAACCGGAACTTGCAGGCAAAGAAAACATAATTAAAGCGTTGCCCACTATTGCAGACGGGTCAGGCATTAAAATTGATTTTGAAGGGCTTAATTTAAGCGAACTTTATATCAATTTGAACGTAGGCCTTGAAAGCGATGAAAACAGGATTGACCTTGGCTTAGGGCTTGGTCATATTAGGATTGGCTTTAACAAGCTTGACCTTGCTCCAAAGAACACTGCCGATTATGTTGATATTTTAACCGATTTAAACGTATTTTTAGGCGTGGAAGGTCAGTTGAAAATTGAACTTAAAGAGGGCGAAATTGACTTAAACAATATGATTGGCGCATTGCTTGTTGATATGGCCTCGGGCGCGCGCCTAAATCCTTATATTGATGTTCAAGAAGATATCTTGGCAGGTATTGACCTATCTGTGCAGATGAGCCTTGACCTTAAAAACGACCCGAAATATAACAATTCTCAAATTGTTATTGAAGCGCGCAGCTTGCGTACGGGCAAACTTTTGCTAGGCGCATACTATGAAGATGCTAAACTGTACGTTGACGGGGCAGGCTTGGGAATTGAAAAATTCTGTATGGAAATCAATTTAATTGACTTGATATACGGTTTAATAGTTGGCGATGGTGAACTTGCCGAGCCGGGCGCAATCGTTGCGGCAGAGGCTAAACCTCCTGTTGACTTGTCGGGCTTGCAACTTGCGGTTGTTTTAAGCAAGCGCGGTTT
This sequence comes from Clostridia bacterium, assembly GCA_036654095.1. GTDB lineage: Bacteria > Bacillota > Clostridia > Christensenellales > CAG-917 > JAVVSR01. The sequence goes on along the minus strand of JAVVSR010000003.1, from coordinate 148,879 downwards.
GCAGGTTAAGGTGTTGACAGGGCTAACGGGTTTAATTGTTGGTTTAATTGCCGACTCGGTTGAAGGTGGCGATACTGCCGATGATTGGATGTTGGCTATTTTAGAAAACGAAGGAATGACAGGCTTTGACCTTCCTGAAATTGGCGCAAAGGTAGATATTGACCTAGGCACTGGTTCGGGCAAGCCATTACTTAACGCAATCAAAATTATTGTTGAGGTGACTGGGTCTAAGGATATTGACTCTAACCCGACATTGAGGCTCACGATTGCATTAGGAGGCATTGACATAGGCGTTTCGTTGCGCGATATTGTAACAGAAAGCCGTATTGATAAATCACAATTTACCACAACAAAGGGGCTTGAAAACTTGTACCTTGAGGTTGTTGGCGCGATTGAACTTGGCGCTAACGCTAGTGACCCCGAGGTTATGAAGTACAGTCTTGGCGATTATATGGCGCAGTTTGCTAAAGAATTTGGGTCAAAACCCACAGTTGACGCAAACGGCAACCCAATACTTGACGCAAACGGCAACCCTGTTATGGCTGACAAGATGGCCATTTATGACCTGCTTTGCAAAATTATGCTGAAGTTTAACGTCGCTAACGATTTATATGATGTTATCGGCTTCCGTATTGCGGGCAACTTGGCGATAGACGCATTAATGCTTGAGGGCTCGGCAATGACGCCCAAAGTGCCAATCTTACTTGAAAAGAGTGAACTTGCGATTGAGTTATGCAATGGCGCGTATGGCAAGAGTGATAAGATTATTGGCATTTATTTAAAAGACGGTTGGATTTATGTTGAGTTAAAGGGCAAAATACTTGCTAATTCGCAATTAAAAATTAATATTGCCGGCTTAGGCGCGATGGGTAACCTTAATTATGTTTTGGAAAGCGAAGCTAAAGAAGATGACCTTGCTATGGCAGATGGCTATTCGGCGGGTACAATTAAAACATATGTTACAAAGGCAGGCGTATATTATCCCGTAACGCCGACTAATGAGCAAGCATATGCAAAAGTTAAAAAGTATATCAAAGTTGGCGATGCATACATAGCGTTAAAAGATGCTACTTTTGAACAAAAAAAGGCGGCAGAAGGTTATGTTGCGGCAACATTTGATAGGTATGTAAAAGATACAATTAATACTAAAGAAACTTATGTGCTTTTAACTGCTGAAAATCAAGCGAAATACACCGACTTGGTTAAATTCCCAAGGTATGTTAAAATTGTGCAAAAACAGGCCGCTAAACCGGGCAACGGAACAGCGTTGGCAACAGCCGATAAAGCTCCAGTTGATATTCAAAGTATTGGCGGTATATTAAATGGTTTCTTAAAGAGTGTAAGTATTACTAACCACAGTATTTCAGTCAACTTAGGCGCAAACTTATTGGGCGCAGTTATGGGTTTGATTATAGGTGGTTCAGGCTATGAAATTCCAATTCTTAATGAGGAAAACAGCTACATTAAGTGGGACTATGCAAACCCTGAAATTTATGGTGACAATGTTAAGGCTTTGACTATCGGCTTGGGCATTAATCCTATCTATTTAAGGTTGTCTTTAGGCGGGTTTAAGTTTGGTATGGCGCACAAAGATGTTGTTCCGTTTACCGACGCTGAATTGAAAAACTTTAAGTCACTAGTTGATTTGGCAAACGTTTCGTTGTCGGCTGAAATTGGTATCGACCTTGAATTAAAAGAGGGCGCAATTCCTTTGGGTGGCATTATATCGGCAATCGCTCCACTTTTGAAAAAAGACATTGGCTTTGACTTAGATATTGATGTTAAAGACAATATAGCTTATAACTTAAGGATATATTTAAAGGCTAATCTCAATTTACAAGATTTAAATAAGACGGAAATCTTCTTGGAAATTATGAATGAGCCTCTCAATGGCGAGCATAAAAAAGTTTTAGGATTGTACTTAGATGGCACAACCTTGTACGTTGACTCGCAAGTTTTAAATATTGCGAAGTTTAAAATTGAAGGGTTTGACTTGCTAGGCGCATTGTTGCAAGAGGATATCAATGGTTTATTGCAAAAACTTAAAGACGCGTTAGGCGGTTCGGCAAGCGCGGCTGCAGAAGAGAAAGGAATTACCAGTCAGGAAACTATTGATATATTGTTCAGTTTGTCTGAGCATAACATTAAAATTATTTTAACAGAAAGCATTGTATTGGGGTTGTTAAAGGCGTTAGCTCCCACAATGATTAGTACTGATATAGTTGACCTTATTAAGAGCCTCAACCTTCAGGCTAAAGTGGAAATTAACACTGTTCCCTTCAAACTCGCAGTGCGTATTGATACCGACTATTTAGCGCTTGGCATACACGTAGCTGAGCCTCGCTTAAGCACTGAACCTATCGAGGATATGTTTAAGTACGCTTTGGCCAACAAAGACCAATTTGCAAGCTATTCAAACAAGTGCATAGGCATTGAACTTGATATTGCAATTAAATATCAACTCTATGACAGAACAGGCGCAAACGCTATTGATTTAAGTAGCATATTGAGTGACCTCTCGGGGCTTGAGTCATTGAAAAATCCTGACAAAAAAATGGTTAGGGATTTGCTTAACTCCATTATGCTTAAAGTCCAATTACAAGAAACTAAGGGCGAAATTGGATTAAGAGTTGCCGCTAACCTGATGCTTGAAGATTTGTATGCGCAATTAGCTGCTTCTAGCGCAAAACCGCAAGAAGGTCCTAATGGTAATTGGTGGGTTGGTCAAGATACTGGAATTAAGTATGACAAATCAGTCAAAGCTGAAGTTGTTGGCGGTTATTGGGTAATCGGCGGCAAAGTTACTACTATACCTTATATAAGTGGCAGCGTTGCAGAAAACGGTAAAAACGGCAACTGGTGGATTGGTCAAGACTTAGGCATACTTTATAACGCAGCAGTCGTTCCTACTGTTGGCAATGGTAATTGGTGGATTGGAAATCAAGACACAGGCAGATTGTACAACAAAGACGAAAAGGCTGAATCGGGCGCAAACGGTAACTGGTGGATTGGCGGACAGGATACTGGCATTAAGTATGACAAAAACGTTAAAGCAACCGATGGCAATGGCACTTGGTGGGTTGGAACGCGCGACACTGGCGTTGTTAAAATCGCGGCTGACGTTTTAAAATTCCTTGAAGCAAGCATTACAATTTCATTTGAAGACGGCACAAAGAGTGTTGTTTTAAGCCTTAGCAACGGCAACATTTACGCTAAGTTAGATGATATCGGCGGGCCGAATATTAAATTAAATCTAATGGGATTGATGGGCAAAGTAAATAAACCTACAAACTCAACTACTGGCTCGGGTGTTTCGTTGTCAACAGCTGACGAGGCGCAAGCTTTAGCTGAAATTAATATTAATGATATATTAAGTAACGCTATAAGTAGTATTACTATTGCAAAGGGCTTTGGCATGGATATTGCAATCGCTCCTCAGCTTTTAGTTTCATTAATTAACTCGCTGGCTCCTGGTATTTTATCGGATAAATCATTAAAGCATTTGTCATTTGTTGACGAGCTAACCGATGACTCCGCATTTAAAGAAAAAGATACTGTTTTGTCAAGTGATATCAAGGATTCTCGTGATTACGCTAAGACAAACATTATAAACGCGACTACTGGTTTGAATGTTGTAAATTATGTTTTATTAGATGAACTTGTTCCAACTAGCGTCGTTGAAGTAAAAGATGCTAGCGGAAGCAGAAAATTTGTAAAGTACAGCGAAATTGCTGCTAGCGATACCGTTGTCGCATACAAAAAAGTTCGTCACAGTGGTATTTCGTATAAAACTAACGACTTGGCAATCAACGGTGGAAAATCGTTGAATATTGACCTAGCTTTCTACAATGGTTTTGACCTAGGCATTTCAATTCGCGATTACAACGTTGGCGCGGCAAGAAAAGATGTTTTACCATTAGACGATAGCGCTTACACCTCGCTAGACAATGCCGAAAATGAAAAACTTACAATAGGCACAACCTTATTTATCACGTTTGAGGGTAAGGGTACTGGCGTTGGCGATGAAGTTGAAACTATTGAATTAGGCAGTTTAATTGAAAATATTTTAACTTCAGTATATCAAAAGAAACTTGAGGCTGGCACAGTTAAGGAAGGCGATATTGACTTAGGCGAACTTGGTAGGCAACTTGCCGCAATTTCCCCTGTACTCAAAATTGCTAAATTTAGCAACAAAGCTGAAGTAAGAATTAAAGCGGCGCTCGTTTTAGATGAACTTCTAAACGGCAAAACCTTTATGGAAAAGATGGCCAATTCTGAATTTGCTGTTGAAATTGTGAGCGTTACAACAAATGGCGAAAGTAAAGTATTGGGCTTGTATTTGTCAAAGGGCTTCTTGTATGTTGAAAGAAGAGATGCGACAAATCCTATTATTAAATTCGACTTATCAAAATTCTTTGTTAAAAATGTGAGTGGTGGCGGAGCATCTGTAAATGCGTTGTCAACAGGCGATGCAAGCGCTGAAAATGACCCTGTTGTTTTATTGACAGTTGCTAAACACGGCCTTAAAATTGATTTAACCACCGCTTTAATTGAAAAGTTACTGAGCGTACTTATTGGCGCAAACATTGATTTGACAAAAGAAATAAACGGCGCGATAGCTATTACTTGGGCGCAAGAAGGCACAAAAGGCCTCAATCTTCAAGAAATCGGGTTGTCTGTTGACGTAAATATTTCAACATTACACCTCGGCATTGGGGTTAAAGGTATTGATATTGGCATTTTGCCGACATCTGACTCGATTGTACCGAAAAATGTTACATTAACCGCTACCGCGATTGATGACGCTATTTTAGATATCAGCTTAAAACTTAACATTGGTATTGACATTACAAACGACATCGACTTAGCTAAATTACTTAGTGTGTTTGGTGTTGACGCTTTAAAAGATTTTACTAAACTTATTAAAGTTCCCGAAGGTGGCGCGCATATAGGCTTGATTTTAGAAGTTGCCGCTAGCCTTAACTTGGGCAATCTTGATGCGACAGAAGCTGCAATCATTATTAAAGCTAAAATAGGTAATAATGCCAATGAAGTGGCTATTGCCACGGCGTTATTAAAAGACGGCAACATTTATCTTGACGTATCCAACCTGTTTGGTATTAACGCAAAAACAAAGATTGCTGGCTTTAAATTCTCTGATTTGTTGGGCGCAAAATCAATCTTTGATTTATTGCAACCCGCTCCTGCAGCAGGCGTATCTGAAAATTCTCTCGCAACTGGCGCTGCAACTCAAAGCGGACTTGAATTAGGGTTTACTGGCAGCGCGATTGAAATCAAAATTGGCGCGCAATTAGTAAAAGTTTTGCTTAATATGCTTGCACCGAACTTCAGTTTACCGATGGGCATTGATATTGGCGCATTGCTTGAAGTTCAATACATTAATCACGAAGTCGGCGACCCGAACTTTGGCAAACTTGAGGTTGCTATTAAATTAAAAGCGTGGGTTGCTAATCTACTTGGCATTAGCCTAAGTATTGATGATATTAACTTAGGATTTAGGACTGATAATGCGCCGTTGGTTACATTACCTGCCGACGCGGCAACAGCTTATCCGACACTTATGACGCTTGGTATGCTTGTACAGAAGAACCCCGATGGCAGCGACCAACTTGACGATAAGGGCAAAGTTATTAAAAAACTTGGTATTCAAGAGTTTAACCTTGAAAAAATATCGTTAAATCTTGAACTTAACTTAAATTCTGAAATGATTGGCGGTATCCCAACTGGAAGTGACTCCAATGAAATGGATATAAGTGGTTTCTTTGGCGCATTGCTAGGCAAGATTGACAGCGCAAGTATGTTCTTGTATGATGAAAACGGCAACAAGATTGGCAAGATGAACAGACAACTCGCACTGAAAATTAGCGCCGAAATAGACTTAAAACAAATTATTGAGCTTACAAAGAGCGCTGATCCCAAGAAGGAAGTTGGCAAGATTTTGAAGGCAATCAACGCAAATATTGAGCTTGTTAAGACGGTTCAAATTGATGGCGTGCCTCAACCTCAATTAGGTGGCGCAACAGAAGACGTGTTGCTTGGTATTTATCTTAAGAATGGCGACATAGGCGTGTATCTTCAAGGCTTAGGTATGTCAAACGTTGTTATCGAACACGGTATGTTGCTTGATATTATCGCAGCAGCTGGGGCAGGCGCGTCTGAAAATGCGCTCGCAACCGCTATCGACACAAGCAGTATCAATATCGGTAGTATGCTTAATGATATAATTAAGAGTATTACGCTTGCGCAAAAAGCTTTGACGATTGTTTTACAAGATAATTACTTGCAAGCGATATTTAACACATTGCTTCCCGATTTCAAGATGGGCACAATCCCCGATTTCGGTATGGGTGGTGGCAACAAAATTCAACTTAACCTTGGCGCATTTAGCGACAAAACAAATAAGACAGGGTTGCTTGCAATCGACTTACAGTTCTATGGATTGAACGTGGGTATTGACTTGTATCCTCCGACAATCGGCTTTGGTACTCCAATTAAGAGTGCGCCCGATATGTCAACGTGGACTAAGTTTGCTCAAGGTGCAACCGATATTAGCGTTGCGCTAGCATTGTCAGGAAACCTTGAAATTACGGGTAACAACACGGGCGTTGCGCTTGGTAAGATTTTAAATAATGTTGTTGGCGACCTTAGCACAAAACTAATTGTTGATGGCGCAAAAATTGATTTCAAAATTAGCGCATCAATTAAACTTGAGTTCGACCTTTTAAACAAAAAGATTGGTTTTGGCGAAATGGACCTTTCAGTCATTTTGGAACGTGATACAAAATTGTTGGCAGGTATCTACTATTCAAATACCGATGAAACAGTTTATATTGACGCATCGCACTTCTTTAGTGGCGCCAACAACCCGTTGGTTAATTCAACAGCGACAGGTAAAATTGCAATTAAGGGCATTAAACTTAGCAGTTTGATTTTCCCTGATAAGAAAGCAGACGCACCTGCTGGCGGCGCGGTAAACGCATTATTTGCAGGCGCAACCGTTGATGGAAAAGCTGCAGTTACCGACAAGGAAGCACAAACAGGCGGTTTAATTTCTACCGCTGCGCTTTGGGCAGAGTTTGGCCCAAATACAATGCTTGTAACAGTTGCGTCAGGCATAATCAATAAGATTATCGCGTTGGCCGCACCCGATGCAGGTGTTGATGGAATGTTGCCAAATATTGCAATTAAACTCGATACAAGGGTCAATCCGTTTAGAGTAAATATCGGCGTTGAAGTTCAAGACGACGAATTTAAAAATGCTTTAGGCATAAAACTTGGTATCAATGGTTTTGACAATGATGAACACGGCGGACCCAAACACTCCGACTTGAGCATTACTACAAAATATAATTCAGTTTTACCTGCAACTTTAAACAGGGGCGAATATAAAGAGTTGGTAACTTTAAATATCCCAGCGTTACAAGCAGGTAACATCGGCGAAGGCTTGAAATTTAAAAATGACGTTGTCAACCTATCGCTTTCATTAAAACTTGACTTTACAGCAAACCAAACTGCAGATGGTCAACCTCGTGACTGGGCTAAATACCTTTCAACATTGTTTGGCTTATCCGATGCAGAGTTTGATGTTTTGGTTGATATTCTAGGCTTTAACAACGGCCAAAGCAAATCGGCAATTAGCCTGACTATTGACGCTGCTTTAAATCTTCCTAACATTATTAATGGTTTCAACTTGGCAGGCTCGGAAGTTCGCGTTACGCTTGGTATGATAAGTGACGTTTTGTCAAACGGTTTATATCAAGGTGGTGAACCTGCTAAAATGGTAATTACGCTTATTGGCGACGAGGGCAATGGCGAAAGTGGCATTTATCTCGACTTAAGCGGTTACAGAGGCAAAGGCAAGCATAAGCTTTCATTAGACCTTATGGGCTTGATTTCAGGCGCGTCGGCAAAAGCGTTGGCTACTGCAAACACAGGTTTATTGGGCGAACAAATATTTACAGTATTAGACGGATTGCTTGAGTCTGTACATTTGGGCGATGGCAAATTGGCTGTTAATTTGTCAAAGAACTCGTTGAATACAATATTTAAATTATTACTTCCCGAACAAGAATTTCCTGCTGCGCCTTTATTGGGCGGTGGTGTTGTAATTGATTTACGCAATTTGCATATTGGTGTTAATTTGGACTTCGATAATGCGATGAGTATCGGGATTGGTATTGGCTATATCTCGTTGGCAAAGCCCGACGATTATAGAAAACAGGCTGACGGCAAATTTAGTTTCATTGCCAACAAAGCTGAATTTAAAGACTTAAAACAATTAAAACTTAACCTCGATTTATTGGGCGAATTAAGCTACACGGGTATTCGTACAAGTTCTACTAACCCCGCTATCGACTTGAGCGAATTGTTTAAGCTAATTAAAATTAAAGGAAAGCCATTACTTGAAAATCCGTTGTTCCAATTACGCGTTGGTTCAGATATGGGCACAACCTATGTTATCAACACTCACGCTTATTTGGATTTAAGCGACTTCAACAAGCTTAAAGTGTCGCTTGAAGTTTGGGATACAATCGACCCCAATCATCACGCGCTTATGATTGGAGCGTACCTTGACGGGCAAGATGTATTTTTGGATTTAAGCTCACTAGGCTTCCCGAAACTTAAGATAGAGGGCGTAAACCTTGCCGGTATTATGGAAAAAGCTATGGGCGGCTTCCTTGAACACGACAAAGCGGTAGGCGCAAGCAATTCGGCATTATCAACAGCATCTATCGACGGCGGTTTGGGCAATAGCATACTTGGTGGCTCGGTACTTCCTTATGTTGCATTAGTATTTAGGCCTGAAGTATTTGCTATCGGATTAAATGCAGCCTTTATTGACGCTATCGTAAACGTTGTTAAACGTTCACAAGGCGAGGACATCGCAGTTGGCGAAAAGTTCTTACCTAACTTTGGCGACATTGCTATTATCGGCGACAGCCGTACCTTCTATAAGGCTGAAACGGAAGTATCCGAAGCTGAAAAAGCTAATATTCGTGACCGCTATGTGCGAGATGGATATGTTGCAATCACTGCTGAAAATAAATCGTTGTATCGCGGTCAAGAAATGTATGCTTTCGTAAACGGAACATACAAACTTGAAAAAGAGGCAACACCGGCCGAGTTGTTAAATAACGATAATCGCTTTGTTGACAATTATGTACTGTTGACAACTGCGAACAGCGCAGCCTACGCAGGGAAAGTTAAATACTTAAAGATTGGCGGTAAATTATTGCCAGAATTAGCCATTAAGGTGACCGATGGTTTCTATGGAAGCATAAGGCTTAATGACGTTCATATCAATGGCAACTTAGCTGACCCGCTGAAAGTAAATTGGGAAACGGCAAACTCTGTTTTTGCTGAACGTATTGAAGGCAATAAGACGTATCAACCCGTTTACAATATAGCTACAAAACAAATTGGCTTAGATAAAGTGAATTTGGGCTTGGATATTTCATTGAAGTTCTTAACTCAAAAATCCGAATTGGGTGACGCTGACTATTCAGATAGCTTCCAATTCTATTTAAGCAGTATGCTTTCATCATTGCTTGGTAATGGCACTGACCTGACTAACTTTAAATTGCACGTTCCCGATGATATTATTGGTTACACGCTTGCAATTAAGTTGTCCGCAAGCATAAGCGAATTAATTTCAGATACAGGCTTTAATATCGCAGGGCTTTTAAATTCCGAATTATTTATCGAATTTAGAATTGAAGGCAACTTTACAAATACTTTAGTTTTAGGGCTTTACAAACAGGCAAATGATAGCGCAATTTATGCCGACTTGTCAGGGCTTGGTTTGCCGAAAGTTAAGTTAATTGGCTTAGGCGGATTGTTGGCAGGTATTGGCTCGGCTTTGGCTGATGTTATACAAGGCGCAGCAGGTAGCTCGGCTTTGGCGACAGCTGGTTCTAACACGGGCGCTCCTCCTGCATTTGCTGAAATAGCTATCGAAAATGGTCGTGTTGAAATTTCCCTCGAAATGGAAGTTTTGCGTCAGATTTTCGCGTCGCTTGGCCTAGAAACGAAAAAAATTACATTTAAAGAAACAGCTACAAATGGTGGCGTGAATGCAGAGGCGACTTACACCGCTATTGTCATCAGAAATGAGGATGGTTCAGAAAAGATGGCAATTCCTTTGCCAAACCTTGAAGTTATTAGGATTTCACTTGATATAGCTAAGAAACTTAACAGCATTACTCTTGAAGTTGGTTTAGATAGTATCGGTAATACCTTGATTTTATCTATTGGCAACCTTAACCTTTCAACGGGCGACGGCTTCTTTACCAATGAGTTTGAAAATCTAAAGGGAGCAAATGCCGACAAGTGGGGCGCAATTATATTAGGCGACTCTAATGGCGTTAGTATGGGCAACATTATAAAGGGTGCGCTTGATGCTATTGACCCGAACATTACAGTTATTTTGAACAAGAGGGTAGCGTGTAAAAACGTTAGACAGGCAGGTACCGGCCAAATGGGCGGAATAGATAACGAAACATATACACCTTCCTATACTACGGTTAAAATTACGCGTACAAACGGCGACGCAGATCGAGAAGATGGTAAAAACTCGGGCGGCGACCCTGTATTTGGCGGAAAACTTGCCGTGAACTTGCACTTTAAGTCAAAAGGTAATCAGGCATCTGCAACGTTGGAACCAAAAGTTTCAGTTTGGTTGTTTAACAATGCAATTTATGGTGATTTAGGCGCTTTAGCTGGTATCTTGGGCGGTATTGATGCCGTTAAGAAGTTAAAGTTTGCCGACCTAAATATTGTTGATATGATTGCAAAAGGTGGCGCAGCAAGCGAGGAATCGGTAGCTCAAGCAACGGCTGAGGCTGCTGCCCCTGCTCCTGATACTATGGCGACTATTAAAAACTATATTAAGGGTATCCAAATCAGCTGGTGGAACAATACTTCAGTCGCGGGCACATTGGGCGACCCAAGGTATTCAACTATTCGTGTTGACCTTAACCCCGCAGGTATAAATGACTTGTTATTATACTTATACTATTTGTTGTTTACCTTGCAATATAGGCCTGCTGACTTTAGCGACCCAGTAATCCCTGCGGAATATCCTGGTATGTTAGAGTTTAAGGCATTGTCTTACGAAACCAAAAAAGCAATAGTTGTTCAAGATGATACAAAGACAGTTACCGAAGGCGGAAAGACATACAAGTGTACTGATGCATATAGGGCTTGCCCGTACTTCTTGCATAAGTTTGCCGCTAATATGATTGGTTCATTGCTTGGCACAACAGCTTTAGATGGTTTGTTCCTTGATAATGCTAGTGGTTCAATAGCAAATATTCTTGCTGGTATTATTTCAGGCTTACTACCTATTCCTTTGCTTGAAGAAGGAAGACCGAATTATGTTGAAATTGTATTGGATAAAAACAATGCTAATGGTATTCTTCGTGAAGTAGGTATTTATATTAATAAAAATGCTACAAGTTTATCAGGCAATACATTAACTAATGTTGATGTTAAGGACGCAGACGATAATGCTGAAATTAAACTTCAGTTAAACGGTTTGTTCTTAAGGTCAGTTAGTGGAGTTCAATGGTACAACGATACAGAAAAGGCATTCGGCGAAAAACTTGGTATAACAAGTCTTGGCGACACAACATCGGCTGTAAATAAAACCTATTTAGTTGCCGACGCGTTCAATCCTGTTGAATTAAGTTTCAACGCAACAAATAACCCTACGGCGTTACCTCAACGTGTAGATGCAACATTTACTGGTATTACAAACTACACGTCAAAGGGTCAAAATGGCCAAAACAAGTCAGATAGTTGGGTAGAGTTAGGCGGAACTGCTATTATTTGGGACGTCAGCGAAGTAAACTTGACCCCCGGCTCGACAGATAGCTTTATCTATGGTTATGCGTTAAATAAACAAATTGCAAAAATACCCGTTACAGTGGGCTTGTCAACTGGCTATATGAAGTTGCAGGGCTATGTAGATAGTACTGGCGCGTTTGTTAAAACCGATAAATTAGTTATTAATCCGTCATTAAATCCGACGGCGGCCAACGCAACTACATTGATTCAATTACCCGAAACTATCGTTATTCAACAAAATAATGGTCAATTACAACTGTTATCAACAAAGTTTAAACCTACCGTGTATGCAGTTGATGCCGCAGGTAAGCCTGTTCTTAATCCTGACGGTACGCAAAAAGTGCAAACACCTGCATCGCCATCTGTTGTTATTAATGGCTCGACAATCTATGCGGCTGGTTCGTTTGGTTGGATTGAAGGCGACGCTACCGAACTCGCGTTAGGTGGAGATATTACCACATCGTTCTGGTACAAAGTTAATAAGTCTGACAAAATTAAAGTTAATACAACTGTTCAATATGTCAACAACAACGCTACTCGTGGCTACTTGCCTAGCGTAACTGATGAGGATAAAGCCAAGTTTGATGTTCTAAACGGCGGAAGTGCGCTTGATATGACCGCAACCTCGTTGGATATTGAAAATAATATTCGCGCGCTTAAAAAGATTAGCGTTGAATATAGCAACGGCGAAGTTAGAAAGGTTGACGTATTGGAATGGAAGTTTAACTTGTCATACAATAAAGCAAAATATTTTGAAGGCGCAAGCGGAAATGCTATTGCTGTTATTAATCACTATGCGGCGGACGGCACGAACGTAAAACAAGAAATTAAAGTACCTATCAAAGTAAATCCCGGTGTTGTCGTTGGGTTGTCGGGAGGCTCTGTTGTTTATGACCAATATACCGAGTTTACTAAAGAAAACTTGTTGCCCGAAATCGTTGATGTTATATTTAGGGTATCACGTGTGCGCACGGAAGTTGGAACTATGAGCCGTGATGACATTGCGCTTTATAACACGACCGACGCTTTAGGGAACAAAGCTTTAGTTTTGCCCAGTAATATTACATTAAAATCTGACACAACTCTTAAGGTTACCGCTTCTGTTGGTAAGGAAGGCATAAGCGCGCAGGTATTTGAAATTGAAGTCAATATTAAACCGAAGAACATTACTAAGGCTTATATTGCAGTTACGAAAGCTACCGCGCCCACATCTATCAAGACTATTGATGTAACTTATTTAGATGGAACAAGTGATACGCTTCAAATTCTTGACCGTGGCAATTTGGATACTTTGAATTTTGCCAATGGTGGTATATTTGAGGTAAACTTGAAAGTTGGCCTTGGAAAATTTGGGTTTGAAAAGTACAATCAACAAATCACGGCGGAAATCAGGGTGTTGAGAGATACAACACCCGTGACGCCTTCTCCTGTTGCCCCTCCGCACGCACCTGCTCCGTCTGTTTTTTCAAATGTAGTTGCAGTGGAAAACAACACGGAAATAGCTAATTCGGAAATAGCTTTTGAGAATTCAACGGCTATGGCGTCAAGTGAAAGCGCTACTGCGGCGGCAAACGTTCCTGTTACTGACGCGAAAATCACAAATAAAGATAATGAGTCGGTTGTGTTTGACCCTCTTTATGAAATGATAATTAAGGGCAATAAGTTAGCTTATCCCGCTACAACCAATATTACTTTATTAAATGGCACAACAAAGGACGTGACTTTTGTAAGCAGTACTCTTGTTGTTAGCATAGTCAATGCCACTGTTGAAGGTTTTTCAACTAGGTCGATAAAGGGTGGCGAATTTGTTGACACTGTAACATATACTGACGGCACAACTACGTATGTTATAAATATTCCCGTTAGCATTATAGATAGACAAATTAAAAGCGATACATTAAAAGCAACATTGCCCGACTTTGACCCGTTTTTGTATGACCCTAATCCTCTGTCTGGCTCATTCAGCTTCCCTAAGGAATCGGTAGTTACGTTTGAAAACGGCAGTACAGAAAAAGTTAATATTAAATGGGCTGATGTAAACGTTACCTATACAGCGGCGGATGGCCTTAAATCATTTATTGCGGTGGCATCGTACGGCTCAACAGCTGGCGCAAGCCGCAATGTGACGTGCGCTATTAAAAAGTTCAGGGTTACAAAGTTGGAAGAACAAATTAAACAATGGTTTTTAGATAATGGTCATAACTTTGAAGTTTATCCAGTTGACAAAGCTAATGATGCAAAGTTATTGTCTAATTATCCGTCAACATTGACCATTGTTGAAAAAAATATGACGTATACGATAAATCTTAAATGGAACCTTGAAACACTTAAATATACATTTGCAAGTGATTCAACTCCCGTCAATGTGGAAATCGGCAATGACACCCTAGGATATCAAAAATTAGCCTTTACGTTGCCAATAGCCGCTTGCATTATTGATTATGTGGTGTGTCCCGCTTTGGTTAATTTCTGCATGGCTCAACTTGACCCGTTCACTTACAATTCTGCTAGTTTTGATGTGGTTAGAAATTTGGTGGCAAGCGATATTATGGTGTATTTTAAAAATAATGCGCGGCCTCCGCTAGCGATGAAACCGATTTGGAATTTAGACAAAATACGCGCAACTATTGGTGGCGAACCACAATGTATTACTGCGACATTCTTTACCAATGAATTTGCGGGTGAACAAATTATACGCGAAACAAGAAGAGATACGGTTGCGGCGGCAGTTGTAAACGAGATAAAATTTATTGGCCGTAAAGCGGTGACGGTTTTCGATACAGTAACAGGTAAACTTTTAATAAATACCGACCCCGTAAACGTTTATTCAAAACTAACCGCTATGCCAAATAGCGTATCGGTGGTTTATGAAATCCTAGGTAAAGCTGGTCAATTTGAAACAATAGTTTACACAACTGATGGCTCGGGCTTAAACGGCAATGTCCTTTATAGCCAAGCTGGTTTCCGCCCGAATGTAAACGGCGATAAATGTACTGTTGATTGTCGTCTTACCGTTAATGGTGTTTTATATGTTCACACAATTACCTACGAAGCGGATATTTTAAAAGCAGATGCAATCAAACAGTGGGGCAAAGACTCGGCTGCGGTTGATTGGAAAATTGTCGATGGCGTTATTACGAATGTTTGGGAAATTAATCCATTGACTGCTTCTCGAAGCGAACAAAGCCCCGGGAAAACAAATATCAATGTTAGTTTTGCGAAGTTTGGTTATGGCGAAACCATTGTTGGCACTTGGATTAAAGGTATAAAGAAATTCGTTATTAAAGCGGATAATACGTTTGACTACTTTGAAAACGAAACATTAAAATTATCGGGTTCGTATGACCCAAATAGTTTTGCTTATACAATTAATGGCGGTGGTACAGGCACATTTGGCTTTGTTAAACACGACGACGTATATGCATTTAATAGCGATGGTACTTTTACTCGTACATTATATAACAACACAACTCGCGGAACATATACGGCAACAGGCTCAATATATACGCTGACTTATAAAAACAATCCCACACAGGAAAGAGTTGACTTAACGGGTGTTCCGTCTACGGTTACAGGCGCGGTCACAACGTTTACAAAATTTAAGTCTATTGAAAATACTATGCGCGTAGTTGGCAATCTTGGAAGTGGCGATACATTTGGAAAATCGCCCGAAATTTTAGCAAGTGGCGCAACAAAGGAAATTGATTTTGGTATAGTTGATTTGCGTATGCCTGCTGGTTATAAAGCAACAATAGGCGGTGGCGATTATAAGGCGACTGTTGGGTTGGGCAAAGGCGAGGAACTTATTTTGAATGTCAAAGTTTTAAATAAGAGCTTTACAATCAAAGAACCGTCTAACTTGGACACGACTGATTCTCTACTGCCAAATGGCGTCGATGCAACATTTACAGATACTACACTTCCAAATCAACAGCTGTCGGTTTATTGGGATATAAAATATTATTCACTTAAACAAACTGCCTATGATAAGGATAATTCTCGACTACAAGTAGTATTCGACAAAACAGGGACTATTTTAACTGATGCTCAAGGTACGCCTGTTGTTAGAAAGATGGCATATTATGAAGAACTACAAACTGAAGAATCAACAATAGTTCACGCAAAAAAAGACCTTAATAAGACGTTCGATGTAAACGCAGGCAAAACCGCAGCAGGTAAATACATTGCAATAGGTTATGTTGGCAGGGTTATCGATAGCGATGGTTACAGTGTTTTGCTTGATACGGAAGTTACAATAAAACGTACAATTACAATTAAAAATTACAGCTCAGCTGTTCCTACTGATAAAATATGTAATGTTTGGATAAGCACTGACGATACATATACTGGCCTTGTATTTGATAAGACAGTAGCGCACACAATGCGTATTGTTAGCGGAAAGAGTGATGGAGCGAATGCGATTGATGGAACTAATACAGTCGTTGAGGGCACCTATACTTATTCAATGGTAGATGGCAAGTCACAAGTTACCGGATTTACAGTAGGTGGAACGACATATACTGTAAAATATAAAATTGTGAGTGGCGAAGAGATTGTAGAGGTAAATATGGCGGTTACACCAGAAGGTGTGGTGTCGCAGAGCGCGGCAGGCGCAGTATTGACGTTTAAAGTTCACAGTATGGTTTAATATTTTCAAAGGAGCGACAGCGATGTCGCTCCTTTTTTTATGCAAAAAAGCAAATAACTGTGACAAACTTAAAAAACAATAGCTAATAGCAAGATGTTTTTTTAAAAACATTGTGATAATAAAGTGCAAACGCTAACTAAATTTTGTAATTTTTTATCAATCCTTAATGATATAATATTTTTAAGTGTATTAAATAAAGTAATTCATATTAATTGTATTGTGCTATTAAAATTTATTTATTTTAATTATATTGCGTTTAAGTTGGTGATAAATTTTACGTTAGGTTTACTTTTATAGTCCATTGTGTTAGAATTGTTTTTGAGGTAAATATGAGTTTTCAAATTACAGGTTTAAACATTTTAATGCTTGTTGCGTTGGCCATTCCCGGATTTATTTTGGTGAAATCCAAAGTTCTTAAACCTGAGGCTATACCATCA
The DNA here is from genome assembly GCA_036654095.1 of Clostridia bacterium. Taxonomy (GTDB): domain Bacteria; phylum Bacillota; class Clostridia; order Christensenellales; family CAG-917; genus JAVVSR01. The sequence goes on along the minus strand of JAVVSR010000003.1, from coordinate 131,926 downwards.
TTTGCTGTTGTGCTGTTGTATGTGTGTCAGCCCGCGCTGTCACTATATTCGTTTCAGCAGGCGATGTTCAGCCGTGAAATGTTGCTAAATTTACTTATCGTGTTTGTATCGTCTTTAGTTTTGCAGCTTGCGGTAATAGGCTTATGCTATTTAGCCTTTTGCAAAAGTTACGACGACCCCAAAAGTCGGGTCTGCACGGTGGCTTCTGCATGTGGGAATGTCGGTTTTTTTGGCGTTCCGATGTTACAGGCGCTTCTTCCTGATAACCCTGAAGCAATAATTTATAGCGCAGTGTTTATAGTATCAATGAACATTATCGGGTGGACGCTTGGAATGTACATTCTTTCTCGTGACAAAAAACATATTAGCATTAAAAAATTCTTATTAAATCCAACAACATTAATTTTACTTTTAGCGCTTCCTCTATTTTTCAGCAAAGCGGTTTTGCCTACGGTTTTAATGAGTTGGGTTACTTTTTTTGCAAAAATGGCCACGCCTCTCGCTATGACAATTTTAGGAATGAGGTTCGCTTCGGCAAATATGGCGGAATTGTTTAAAGGGTATAAGCAATACATTGCCATATCTGTAAAGTTGGTTATATTTCCGCTAGTAACCTATTTGATTTTAATGCCGTTTAACTTTGACCCGATTTTAAAAGCATCGATATTTATTTTGTCGGCAATGCCTCCTGCGGCTATCTCGCTCAATTTTGCCGAAATAACAGATACCGCTCCCAAAACTGCGGCAAGTATAGTGCTTATTGGCTCACTTTTGTGTATAATTACACTACCTCTTTTAATGTTGTTAATGTAATTATTTGTCAAGCTGTTGAAATGCAATTAGTTTTGTGATATAATAAATCATACGAGCAAATTTAATCATATAAAAATTTTTATAAATTAAAAATTGTCGTCGCGATATATTTTAGGCAGATTGACCGTGTGATTTAAATTATTTAATTAGGAGATTAATAATGTTATTCAATTTTATTAAAAAGCAAATGCTTAAGGTTATCGAGTGGAAAGATGATAGCCAAGACACAATTTTATTTAGATTTGATGTTGAAGATAGGTACGAGATTATGCGAGGTTCTCAGCTCATCGTACGAGAATCGCAGGTTGCAATTTTTGTTATCGAGGGCAAAGTTGCCGATATTTTTGCGCCTGGAAGATATAAACTCGATACCGAAAACTTGCCAGTAATTACAAATATTTTAAATTGGAAATATGCCTTTGAAAATCCATTTACAGGCGACGTTTACTTTATCAATACCAAGCAGTTTACCAATCAAAAGTGGGGTACATCTAACCCGATTATGATGCGTGACGCCGATTTTGGTATGATACGTTTGCGCGGATATGGAATATACACTTATCGTGTAGATGACGCGGCAAAACTTATGCGTGAAATTGCAGGCACAAATAAAGAGTTTAAAACGGACAATATATCCGACCAATTACGAAAGATGATTATAAGTACGGTATCCGATGTCATTGCCGAGGCGAAATTGCCAGCGCTTGACTTGGCGATGAACTATGATGAAATGGGTATTAAATCTAAAGAGAGATTGGCTACTCGATTTTCACAATATGGTTTTGAACTTATTGATTTTTGTATTGAAAACTTATCGTTGCCCGAGGAAGTTGAAAAGACAATGGATACGCGCACTTCAATGGGCTTAATTGGCGACAAAATGGGTACATACACTCAATATCAAGCTGCTCAAGCAATGCGTGATGCCGCGCAAAACACAAGCGGTGGGCTAGCAGGCGCCGGCGTAGGATTAGGCGCAGGATTGGGGATTGGCGGTATGTTTACCGATGCAATTAAAAACGCAAAGGACGCTCCCTCGCAGCCACAAGAAAAAAATGATACAATACCTTGCTCAAAGTGTGGGCATCAATGTTTGTCGACGGCTAAATTTTGTCCCGAGTGTGGCGAAAAGATTGTAAAACCTACGGCCAAATTTTGTCCGCATTGTGGAAAACCGCTAACAACATCAGCAAAATTTTGCCCCGAATGTGGTGGTAAATTATAAAAATTATGGACGATAAATTAAACTCTAAAATTGTTAAAAAACAAGACAATGTAAGCAATGATTCGCAAATTGTGAAGTGCAAAACCTGTGGCGCTGATATGGTGTTTGATGTCACAAAGGGTAAATTAATTTGCCCGTACTGCGACCGCGAAGATGATATTTCGGCTAATATTTTTGAAACGGAACATACGCTAGACGGTTTTGACGAAACAAAACTAAAACACGAAGATGGTTCAATTACGTATCAATGTCCAAATTGCCACGCGAAAACAGTTATGCACGAGTTTGGTACGTCCGCGAAATGTCCGTTTTGCGGAGCAACAAACATCTTGACCGTTGATGAATTGCCCGGGCTTGCTCCCGACGCTATATTGCCGTTTACAATTTCGCGCGAGCAGGCTGTTGCAATGAGTCGCAAGTGGGTGAAAACTAAAATTTTTGCGCCGAGCAAACTTAAAAAAACATTTACTCCTGAAAATATGAACCCGCTTTATGTTCCGGCATTCACATTTGACTCGGCGACTTCTAGTGATTACGAAGGAAGATTAGGCAAAGATTATACGGTGACGGTCGGTTCGGGTAAGGACAAACACATTGAAACGCGTACTGATTGGAAAAATGTTGAGGGTAACTTTAACTTGAATTTTGACGATATCTTAGTTGAGGCAAGCGCAACGCTTAACCAATATGAAATTGAACAAGTTGGCGCATTTGATATTAAAAATGCAGTTGAATATAAGTATGAGTACATTGCAGGTATGTCATCTGAACGTCACAATATAGGCGTCAATAAGGCTTTTGAAATTGCGAAAGAGAAGATGACTGAAGATATTAAACAGAGTATTCTTTCGCAGTACGATTGCGATAAAGTCGATTATTTGAATATAAATACCAAGTACGCAAAAAACACGTTTAAACACCTACTTGTGCCTTTGTGGTGTTGCGCGTTTAAGTTTAAAGAAAAGCTATATAAATATCTAGTGAATGGCCGCAGTGGCAGGGTTGACGGGAAGTCGCCGCTGTCGCCTATAAAAGTTACACTCGCAGTCCTTGCGGCTATTGCGGTAGGTGTGATTGTGTACTTTATCTTTTTTAAGTAGTTTAACTGTCAAATTATGCGCATAAAATATGGAATTAGCACAAAATAATATTATCTATATAAAAGGAGATTTTGAATTATGAAAACGATTACTGCTGATACTCTTATTGGTGATTTGCTTAAGGATAGCAAAGTTGATGAAATTGCCGAGGTTTTATTTGGCGTTGGTATGCATTGCTTAGGCTGCGCTATCGCCCACGGCGAAACTGTTGGCCAAGCTGCGGAAGCTCATAATGTTGATATCGACAAATTAATTGCCGACCTTAACGTTGCTGCAAATTCATAATAGTATGGAGAACACATTGAAAACTGTAAATCAACGTATATACGAATTGCGTACATTTTCCGACTTTTCAGTGTCGGATATTGCCGCAAAACTTGGGATAAGTCAGGAAGAATATTTGGCCTTTGAAAACGGTACTAATGAAGTTCCTATATGGCTAGTTTATAAGTTTGCTACGCTTGTTGAAATGGAACCATCGTACATTATCAATGGCACAATTCCAACTAAAAAAAACGCTGCTGTTGTATATGAAAACAAGGGTGAAGTAATTGAAAGATATCCGGGTTATTCATTTATGTCGCTAGCGTCGGATTTTCAGGACAAACAGATGAAACCGATGCTTGTCACGATTTCGCCAACAGATAAACCCGAGCTTGTTTGCCACGACGGACAGGAATTTAATTATGTTCTGGAAGGTCTTCTTCGTGTAATTGTCGGCGATGAGGAATATTACCTAAGGAAAGGCGATAGCTTGTATTTTAATCCAAATTTGCCGCACGCACAACTGGCCATGGGCGAAACAGCTGCTAAATTTATAACAGTTATTAACGAATAGAAGTTACTTTAAAATGGTGTAATGTCAAATTTAATAGTCTTATCAATGTCGTATTGCGGTTTTACGCTCAATAACGACAATTTTGAATTACGGACTGTAATTGACTAAAGTATAAATCAACTATCGTCTATAACAAAAAACATAACGCTTAGTTGAACATAAAAATTGATTGAGTGATTATTAATTAAATAGTTTTATAGTAAAACCGATAAAAGGCAATTTATTATCGGTTTTTTTATATAATAAATTTCCAATTTAGTAGGTTAAAAAAATTAATATAATACTAAAAAGCAAGTATATAAAGCGATATCCTCAGTAAAATTTATATAAAATGAAGCGCTATTTATAAATGAAGCGCAATTAAATATCTAAATTTTACAAAAAAAACGATAAATACAGTTTGCTTAAATTTACATAATTTGTAAAATTTATGCAACAATACATATATGGTAAAAAAATACGCTTGGCTAATATTGTTTATTGCCCTTGTCGCGCTTTTGGTTATATATTTTAAAGAAGGCCTAGAGGTAATTAAATTTTGTTTAAAAGTAATGCGCCCAATATTTATGGCGGTATTTTTTGCGTTGGTTTTTAGTATTCCTACACGATTTTTGGAAAATAAAATATTCAAATTTAAACGGAAAAAGTTTAGACGTCCTGTTGCAATCACGACAACGTATGTGTCGATAACGTTATTAACGGCATTGGTTTTCTATTTTTTACTTCCACAACTGTCAGAAAGCTTGCAAGGTTTCGCGTCAAATTTGCCACAGTACGGTCAAGAAGTGCAAGGGGAAATTCACAAAATTTTAGGTAGATTAGGCATCAGTTCTGAGGCAAGTCAAATGGTTTTTGATAAACTTAAAAGTGTGGTTTTGGAAATGGCAAATTTGCTTAAAACAGTTGTGCCACAAATGTTTGAAATGCTTAAAAGTACAGCGTCGGCGATATTCGATACATTTTTTGCGCTTATACTTTCAGTTTATTTAATTGCCGACCAAGAAAGGCTAATCAATCAACTTTGGCGGTTTATATATGCAATATTGCCTAATAAAGTATCTAAATTGATAAAAGAGGCGTCATCAATTTCAAGCACAATTTTTTCGCAGTTTCTTGGAGGGCAACTAATAGAGGCGATAATACTTGGCGTATTAACGTTTTTAGGTATGCTTGTTTTAAAGTTGCCATATGCTGTTTTGGTTGCAACGGTTGTTATGGTTTCAAATATAATTCCAATGCTTGGAGCGTATATAGGCGGTATTGTGGGCTTTGTTATTGTCAGTTTTGTGTCGTTTAAAAAAGCGGTTATTTACTTGATTTTTATGATAATTTTACAGCAGTTTGAAAACAACGTAACCTATCCTAAAGTTGTTGGCAATAGCTTAGGGCTAGGTGGTTTTTGGATTTTATCATCGGCATTAATTGGTGGTGGGCTTTTTGGTTTTTGGGGAATAATGCTAGGCGTACCTGCTGTCGCGGTTATATACAAGATGATAGGTCGGGCAGTCGGCGAAAAACCAACTCCGGCTATGCTTATGCCTGATGTTTTAAAAAAATCGACACAAAAGACAGGCGACGATTGTCCCTAAAAAAGTTGCAAATAAAGATATCGGAATGGCGCTTCTAAGATGCTTTACATCACAGCCCGAAAAGTAAACCGCTGAAATATAAAAAATAGTTTCGGTACTTCCCATTATTACGGCTGCGCATTTTCCGATATAGCTGTCAGCGCCATATGTTTCAAAAATGGTTTCAAGCAAAGCAATACTTCCGTTTCCGCTTACGGGGCGCAGCAGCAATAATTCGCCTAACTCGGGTGGGATACCGAAAAACGACAACGGTTTTGCCAATATTCCGCTTAACATTTCCGCAAGGCCGCTTATTTTAAATAATTGTATGCAAATAAAAATTGCCGATATGTATGGAAATACTGTTAGTATTAATTTTCCCGCTTCTTTTGCGCCATCGACAAAACTATCGTAGACGCTAACTTTTTTAAAGGTGGCGTAAATAACCATAAATACAATAATTGCTGGGACAATATAGGCTGTCATAATGCTCCTTTAAACAAAATCGAGTAAACACATTGCAAATCAAACAACAGTTATAACTAAGTCTATAATAATATCATCGCTAAAAGTGTTTAAAAAACATAATAGGATATTTTATTTACAAAATTATTTATTATAATATGAATTTAATCTTTTGTTAGGCTAACCAGCGCTATGCCAGATAACGTCGATACGATTGTCGATATTAGCGACGGAATAATTATGCTTGATGCGGCCGCGCTTCCGTGGGCGCTCATCATTGCCATGACCGTGGCGGGCAAAATTTGTATGGAAGTCGCATTTATAACCAATAGCATAATCATGTTTTTGGTAGCCATCTTGCTGCCCCGATACATTTCGCCAATAGCCTTTATTCCAGCAGGGGTTGCAGCTCCGCCCATACCTAGCATATTTGATGCCAAATTTACCGAAATATAGCTGTGCGCTTCGTCGCTTTCGCCTTTAAATAATTTGTGCGTTATCGGAGTAAATAAATTTGCGATTTTCTTATCTAATCCAGTTGACTCCATCATCTTTAAAATAGACATCCAAACCGCGTAGATTGCCAGCATTTTAAAGGATAAACTTATGGCGTTCATACTTCCGTCGAGCATAATAGTTAGCGCGCTTTCGGGTGAAATTATGCACACCATTATTATGGATACGACTACTATAACAATAAATATTGCATTCATTTGAATCTCCTAAAGCAGTATTAATAATAGATATGGCAAATGTGTCAAAAAAATGCAATATACTATGTTTTTGCTTATAATAACGGCCAAATTTTAAAATGTAATCCAACGAATGTGCGTAAATACGGTCAATACAAATTGTATTTGCTTTACATTTTATGAATGTGATAGTATAATACCATAAATGTATTATTATATAGGAGGCTCATATGTCCCAAAAGAAAACATATTATATCACTACGCCAATTTATTATCCCTCGGGCAAATGGCACTTGGGAACTTGCTATACCACGGTCATCTGCGATGCCCTTGCGCGCTTTAAAAGGATGTCGGGTTATGACGTTTTTTATCTAACTGGAACAGACGAACACGGGTTGAAAATTCAAGAAAAGGCCGCAGCGTGTGGTATGGATACAAAAAAATACTTGGATATTCAGGTTAATAATTTAAAGAAAATTTGGGAAATATATGATATTTCGTATAATAAATTTATTCGTACTACTGATGAGGAACACAAGTCGGCGGTGAAACGTATTTTTCAAAAGCTTTACGATAAGGGCGATATTTACAAGGGCGAATACGAGGGCTGGTACTGTGTCCCGTGCGAGTCTTTTTGGACAAAATCGCAACTAATTGACGGGAAATGTCCTGATTGCGGTCGCGAAGTCGAGCGGACAAAAGAGGTTGCTTACTTTTTTAAACTTTCAAAGTATCAAGATAGGATTGTTAAGTTGTTTCAAGATAATCCTGAATTTCTTGAGCCAAAAAGTCGCGTCAATGAAATGGTTAATAACTTTTTAACCCCCGGTTTACAAGACTTGTGTGTCACAAGAAATTCGTTTAAATGGGGCATTGAAGTTCCGTTTGACCCCGAACATATTATATACGTTTGGATTGACGCGCTGACTAATTATCTTACTGCGCTAGGATACGAAAGTAATGACGATAGTCTGTTTAAAAAGTATTGGCCAGCCGATGTCCATATGACCGCGAAGGAAATTGTGCGTTTTCACAGCATAATTTGGCCTGCGCTGTTGATGTCGCTTGAATTGCCGCTACCTAAAAAAGTCTTTGGTCACGGTTGGATTATGTTTGGCGAAGATAAAATGAGCAAAAGCAAAGGCAATGTTATCGACCCAACTATATTGGCGGAACGATATGGCATTGACTCGATAAGATATTATCTGCTTAGAGATATTCCATTTGGTTCAGATGGCAACTATACTAATAGTATGCTTCTAAACCGCGTCAATAACGATTTAGCCAACACATATGGAAATTTAATTAGCCGTACTGTTGCTATGATACATCAGTACTGCAACGGCCAAATACCCGTTAAGTCAACCGAAATGCCTGAAGACGCTGAACTTATAGCAATGGCTTCTTCTATGCTTGATAATGTTACCGCGCGCATTGATAAACTTGAAATACCTGACGCGATTGCTGAAATTTTTAAGGTTATTCAACGGGCAAATAAATATATTGACGAAACAACACCTTGGAGCTTAAATAAGTTGGGCGAAAAGGAACGACTTAATACGGTTATGTACAACTTGTCAGAAGTTATCCGAATTGTAACTGTTGGGTTGTTGCCGTTCATTACAAAAGGTACGGTAAAAGTTTTGGATACATTTAACGTTCCCGAAAACGGGCGTACATTTGAAAGTATAAAAAAGTTTGGTTTTAGCAAGGCAGGCGTAAATGTTGAAGAGCTTTCACCTGTTTTCCCTAGGTATGATATAGTAAAAGAAGTTGCCGAACTTGAAAAACTTGCAGAAGGTAGTGAGCCAAAGGTTGAGAAAAAGGTCGAATTTATAAATAAACCCGAAGTTTCGCTTGATGATTTTGACAAACTTCAATTACGCGTTGCAAAAGTTTTAAGCTGTGAAAAGGTTGAAAAAACGGACAAGTTATTGCATTTAACAGTTGACTGCGGAGGGGTACAGCGCAGCATTGTAAGTGGTATTGCTAAATATTATAAGCCAGAAGACGTTATTGGTAAAAGTGTTACTATAATTGCAAACCTTGCGCCCGTAAAACTCAGAGGTATTTTAAGTGAAGGTATGATATTGTGCGCCGCCGACGAGAATGGTAAGCTGGCAATAGTTTCGCCCGACAAGGATATTGACAGCGGTAGTGAGGTTAAATAATGCTAATTGATACGCATTGCCACTTAGATGACGAAAGGTTGTCAGAGGACATGCAATCGATTATTTTGTCGATGCCTAGCGATGGACTTGAATCGGTTATTACGGTTGGTTATGATTATCGGTCGAGCATTAGCGCGGCAAGTATTGCTGACAAATATAGCAATGTATACGCCACTGTGGGGATACATCCGCACGATGCCAAAAATCGCAGGCCAAGCGACTATGTGGATTTTGCAAAACTATGTGATAGCGATAAAGTTGTTGCATTGGGCGAAATTGGGCTTGATTATTTTTACGAACTTTCAGACAGGGAAAAGCAACAGCTGGTTTTTATCGAGCAGGTGGAGTTGGCATACAGTTTAAAAATGCCAATAATAATACATCTTCGAGATGCCTATGAGGATTTTTATAAGTTAGTTTTAAGCAATAAAAGCAAGCTTTATTATGGCGCGGTTTTGCACTGCTATTCTGGAAGCGCTGAATATATGAAACAATTATCAGAGTTTGACTTCTATTATGGTTTCGATGGGCCAATTACTTATAAAAATGCGCGACATTCGGTCAGCGCGTTGATGTCCGCTCCGATTGATAGAATTATGTTTGAAACCGATTCGCCGTATCTCTCTCCCGAGCCGTTTAGGGGAAAAACAAATTATCCTAAAAACGTAAAATTAGTTGCGGAAATGGCAAGTAAAATATTAAACATTAGTGTTGATGATTTAACAAATATAACAACGGAAAATGCTAAAAGGTTGTTCAGTAAAATGTTAATTAAATAGTTGTATAATACTAATAAAGCAAAAATAAATATTAAAATATGTTGACAAAACACTTCACTATATTGTGCATAAAGTAGTTAAAAATAATGGTTATTTAAGCTAAATTATTTTAGTAAACTGTTTAAAATATTAAGCCAAGTAAACATATTTTGAATACATCAATATGTAAAAATTTAAAGTAATATGGTAAATTGAAATAGTTGTTTTTAAAATTAAAATCAATGTAAATAATATATTAAATAATCAAATAAAGCAAATTATAATTTATGACTTTAAGTTGTTATTTGCTTAATCTAGGTGTTTAAAGGACAAAATGAATACATTAACTTATAAATATAACAATAAGGTATATATAAATTTAACTAATGAATGTAGCAACTGCTGCCAATTTTGTATACGCAATAACAATGATGGCGTAGCTGACTATTACTTGTGGCTTAGTACAAAGCCCACTGCTGACGAAGTTCTTGCTGACTTAAAAAGTTATGATTGGCCAAAATATAGAGAAGCAGTTTTTTGTGGTTTTGGCGAGCCGTTGTATGCGCTTGATTTAATGATTACTGCCGCAAAATATCTTAAGTCAGTTGGCGTAAAAACTCGGCTAAATACTAACGGGCAAGCTAGTCTTATTTGTGGCAGCGGGGTTGCTGAAAAACTTGTTGGAAAACTCGATGTCGTAAGCATTAGTTTAAACGCAAGTAACGCTAAAAAATATAACGAAATTTGTAATTGCTGTTTTGGTGAAGAAGGTTATAATTCAATGCTTGACTTTGCGCGAGATTGCATTGCTAATGGTATTCATACAGTTTTTAGCGTTGTTGATACTATCGGAAAAGAAGAAGTCGAAAAATGTCGTTTAATTGCAGAAAGTATTGGCGCAGAATATCGCGTTAGAGAATATATAAAAGCCTATGAAAGTGAAAATAAAATATGAGAAAGCTGAAAGATATTTTAATTGAAAACAACTTCCGTTTTAATCATAATTTAGGGCAAAACTTTATTTCGGATACAAATTTTTTGAATAAAATTGTCGAACATAGCGGAGTTATGTCAAATGATGTTGTTGTCGAAATTGGGACAGGCGCAGGGACTTTGACGCGCGCGCTTGCTGCTGTTGCCAAAAAAGTTTATTCCTTTGAGGTCGACGAACGCTTGCAACCTATTTTAAATGAAACTTTGCAAGGGCTTGAAAATGTTGAGGTAATTTTTAAAGATATATTGAGTATGTCAGATAGTGACGTAACGGCGATTGTCCCCGAAAATTTTAAAGTAGTGGCCAACATTCCTTACTACATTACGACCGCACTTGTTATGCGGTTTTTGGAAAGCGAATTGAAGCCGCAAACAATTACCGTCATGGTTCAAAAAGAAGTGGCAAATCGCTTTGTAGCGAAAAAAGATACGGCAGATTATGGCGCAATAACGATGGCTATTAGTCTTTATGGAGAAGCGAGCATAGTTGACCAAGTTAGTCAAACCATGTTTTTCCCCGTTCCGAAGGTGGATAGCTCATTAGTTAGGATTGATTTGTCAAACAAATATTGCGCTGAAGATAAAGCCTTATTGCAACGGCTTATTAAAAGCGCATTTGCTATGCGGCGCAAAACTTTCACTAATAATTTAGTTTCGAGCTTTAATATTACGCGTACGGAAGCCGAGCAGGTTTTAACGGAACTTGGTTTTGACGTTAGAATACGTGGAGAAGTTTTGGGAATTGACGATATGGTTATGATTTCAAAAAATGCAACTTTTTTGTCGATAATTAAAAGTAAAAAAAATTAGTGCAATAGGTTTTATTTATAAGATACGTAAGGTTGCACATTTTTTAGCCGTTGAAATGATATTTAAAGCAAAACATAATGAAAGAAGCAGCAAAATAACCATGTAACTAAAATATTAAATGCGAAATGATATTTAAAGCAAAACATAATGAAAGTAACTGCAAAAAACCATGTAACTAAAATATTAAATGCGATTTTTGGATTTACATATCCACGTGAAAAATTAAAAACTATATTGTTTAAAAACAGTCTAAATAAAATACTTAGACTGTTTTTTTTATTAAAATTACAATATTCGCTTGACAAAAGATTTACAAATGAATTTAAAAATTACAGCAGCATATAATATTTATACGCATACAACATAAGGGGGAAAATAATTAAATGGCATTTCAAAAAAAAATAATAATTTTAAATGATATAGGTGACAAAGGCAGCGCAGGGATTATTAAAATTACGGAAAATGGCGGAGTTACAACAGCCAACGTTTCGATACATAATTGTGGAAAATTTCCAATGACGTTATTGATGTCGGCTGATAAAAATTTGATGGCGTTTGAGGTGGAAAATAAAAGCATACTTTCGCTTGGAAATGTTGAGTTAGGAAAGACTGTTGATTGTATAGTTTTGGAAGATAATAAAGCGGTATTATATGGTTCGTCAGGAGGCGAAAAATATCGATGTTTTAACCTTCCAGATGAGTATGCTCGACAAAAAGAACTAGCGAAAAATAAACAAATAAAGGCCGAAGAAAAAGTAAAAAAACTAACTCAAAAAGATGAAAATAATAGCATAAAATTACTTAATAATTCAGATGATGTCGACGTAGACATTTTGGGCAGTGAAAACGAAGTAGAAACATCAATTAATTTGGCAAATAATGATAAAAAAACAACAATAAACAAAGTATCTATGAGTAAAAACTCTAACGTTGTTTTGAACGAGGGAATTAGATATAATGGCGACAACTTTTACTTGGCAGTCAAGCCGCAGCTTGATGAAATGTTTATATGCTATCCACAGGATAACCGATTGATGGAAATTGTGCCAAACAGCAAGTGGGTTAGGGTGAGTGTGACAGATGACCACTATGTAGTAGGTTTAATTTATGAACTTGACGAGCCACTTTATATTTGCTATGGCATACACGGAGTGTTTACTCAATCGCCACCACAAGAAATTTCGGGTCTATGCGAATGGTTGCCATTGTCGCTTGAGGATACGTCAGGCGAGGGGTATTGGTTGCTTTATCAGTCAGCGCGTGACGGAACGACAATAAAACCAGAATAGCAAGTTTATGTGTAAATATTAGTATTTAAAGTTCGTATAATGTTATTTGAATATAAATGTATAGCTATTTTAAAATTATCATTATAAACAAAAACACTAACAATTTTTTATACGTTGTAAAGTTTTAATATAAAAAAAGCAAGTACTTATTAAACTTAAAATTTGTTAAATAAATACAAAAAAGCGATAAAGTATTATTTCAAACAACTAATATTTATGTAAGTTTTAGGAAAGAAAAGAGTATAAAAAATAGCAAAAAAAAGCAAGAAAGATGTTTTTAAAATTAAATAAACCTGTTTGACTGTTCTAGTCAAACGGGTTTATTTATAATTATCCAAGTATTAACGAAACGGTAGCAACAGCTGAAATGGCAAGTCCTTTTCCTATATCGCCAACCCCTTCTGTTGTAGTAGCGGCAATGCCGATTTGATTTTCGGAGATGTTTAAAATTTCGGAATATAATTTTTTTATTGCCGAAATGTAGGGCGCAAGTTTAGGTTTTTCCGCAAGTATTGTGGCCGATAAATTAAAGATTTGCATATTTGATTTTGACATTATTTTTAGTACTTCTAAAAGCAAATTTATGCTTGAAATGTCTTTGTATTTTTCGTCGTTATCGGGGAAGTGAAAACCAATATCTTTTTCGCCTAATGCCGACAAAATAGCGTCCATAATTGCGTGTGTCAAAACATCGGCGTCGCTGTGTCCCAAAAGCCCTTTTTTGTAAGGTATTTCAACGCCTCCAAGTATAAGTTTTCGCCCCTCTACAAGTCGGTGAGTATCGTACCCTATGCCGACCCGTGAAGCCATTACAGACAAGTCGTCAGATGTGGTGATTTTTCGATTAGTTTTTGCGCCTAAAACCATTTCAATATCGTCATAAAACTGCGCATATACAGTAGCGTCATCGGTAAATTCTGTTGAAATATCATTGTAGGCGAATTTAATTTTTTTTGAATTAAATCCTTGCGGTGTTTGAATGGCAGAAAAGTCGCTTCTATTTACGGGTTTAAAGCCGTTTGACGTATTTGAAATAGTATCTTCTAGCGGAATTGTAGGGATTACCGCGGCAGATGTTTGTAATTTGTCTAAAACCCTTTCAATGATTTCCGCGCTGATAAATGGCCTTGCGCCATCGTGAATTAAAACTGTTGGCGCAGTGACATAATTTAATGCGATTTTCACAGTTTCCGTGCGAGACGCGCCTCCTACAATTAATTCAACTTTATTTGAAACAGCTTTAAGTAATTTTGATGTCGTGTCAAATATTTCCGTTGAAGTGGCGACAATGATTTTTCCTAATTGGTTAAACTGTAAAAAGGGCAGAATACTGTTTTCAATGACTGTTCGGCCGTTTACATACATTAAAAGTTTATTTATTTTTGCGCCTACGCGACTGCTTTTACCTGACGCAGCGATTATTACATCAAACATTTTCACCTCTATAATTTGCATTTATTAGCCACAACTTATTTAACTAAACAAAATTGTTTTTATTTTAGCAAGCAAAAAAATACTTAAAAGCAATTTTGTATTGACCTGACGTGTCCGTTTTATGGTTAAATAAAAAATGGATAATTAAATATAAAACTTGCGCTTGTATTTTCCATTAAAAATAAAAATCAGCCATCAATAATTTCGTACATATCGGCGGCGGTAGACTTTGTTGAGTTTTCGCTTAGTGATAAAATACGAAATGTAAAAGTTTTGTCGCCAAAGCGCACAGATACAATGTCGCCAACTTTAATTTCCTTAGCAGGCTTGGCAGCTTTTCCATTTACTTCAATGCGTTTGCCGTCGCAAGCTTCCTGAGCGACGGTACGCCGTTTAATAATTCGTGAAACCTTTAAAAATTTGTCTACGCGCATTGTGTGCCTCTATTATTATATATATTATAAAAATGTTTTATAAAATGCTTGACATATTGATTTTTAAGTTGTACCCTAGTAAAATGTGTTATATTATGAGTAGTATGCCCTTTTACCACAATATGGATTATAAAAAGGGGATAGGGGAGTTATCGCCTTTTCGTATTTTATTTCATTATATACCAAATTTGAGTCAAAAACAACCATTTTTAATTTGTTAATATATTCAATTTTTTAAGGAGTGTGACAATATGTCTCAAAGAATTCACAAGGTCAAGTATGGAAATACCGAGCGTATGACGTTTTCTACTATCAAAGATGTGCTCGAGATTCCGTATCTTATCGAGGTTCAAAAGGATTCCTACAAAAACTTTTTAGAAAACGGTATCAAAGAGGTTCTTCAGGAGTATTCTCCAATACGTGATTTTTCTGACCGTATGGAGCTTTCGTTTCTGGACTACAACTTAGATGGCGCGCCTAAATATTCAGTTAGGGAATGTAAGAACCGCGATGCAACCTACGCAATACCTTTAAAGGTTAAAGCAAGGTTGACCAATATCGAAACAGGCGAAGTTATCGACCAAGAGGTGTTTATGGGCGATTTCCCGTTGATGACCGATAGTGGTAGCTTTGTCATAAATGGCGCGGAACGCGTTATAGTTAGTCAACTTGTAAGGAGTCCTGGCGTATACTGTGATTCTGAACGCGATAAAAACGGTATTCAGCGTTATAAAACCACGTTAATACCTGCTCATGGAGCGTGGCTTGAATTTGAGCAATGCCCCGATGACAATCTTTGGGTACACGTTGACCGTCAACGGAAGATTACCGCAACGACGTTACTTCGCGCATTGGGGTTAGGCAGTGACGATTCGGTAAACGGCGCATTTAACAATGAGCCGATGATGATGAAAACTTGTGAGAAAGACCCACAGGGCGGGCATAACGAGGATACTGGCAAGTTGGATTTATTTAGAAGGCTACGTCCCGGCGAAGGCGCGACCATTGAGGGCGCTGACATACTTATTCATAACTACTTTTTTGACAACCGTCGTTATGATTTAACGAGAGTAGGCCGTTATAAGTTTAATAAAAAGCTTTCGATAGCCACTCGTATTTTAGGACAAAAATTAAGTCGTGATGTCGTTAGTTTGGTTACTGGCGAGATTTTAGCTGAAAAAGGCACAGTGATTGATGAGGTTTTGGCTAAGACAATTCAAAATAATGCCGTTAATGAAGTTTTCCTTGATGTTGATTATATTGAGAAAAACGGCACAAATGATGTATGTAAAAAAATTGAGTTTAAGGTAATTGGCAATAACACTGTTGACCTTGATGCCTTTATCGATTGCAATCCTCGCGAACTTGGAATTTTAGAAAAAGTTTATTATCCTAACTTGAAAAAATTATTTAGCGAAGTTGAGGGCGATGAAGCGCGGATACAGGCAATTAAAAACAATATTAACAATCTTGTAGTTGGCACGATTACTATGGAAGATATTTTGGGAAGCGTTACCTACAACCTTGGGCTTAACTATGGCTTAGGTGTTATAGATGACATTGACCACTTGTCAAATCGTCGCGTACGTTCAGTTGGCGAACTTTTGCAACATCAATTTGGAAAGGGTATGCTTAGACTTGAACGCGTTATTAAAGAGAGAATGTCAATCGCGCAGGAGAATAAGGAAATTTCGCCTCAATCATTAATTAACATTCGTCCCGTAGCGAGCGCAATAAAAGAATTTTTTGGGAGTTCACAACTTTCGCAGTTTATGGAGCAACCTAACCCGATTGCCGAGCTTACGCACAAACGTAAAGTATCAGCATTAGGGCCTGGCGGTTTAAGCCGTGAGCGCGCAAGCTTTGATGTACGTGACGTACACCACACGCACTATGGCCGTATGTGTCCTATTGAAACACCTGAAGGTCAAAACATTGGTTTGATTACATCATTAAGTACCTATGCGCGAATTGACGAATATGGATTTATCGAGTCGCCATACCGCAGGGTTATAAAGCCAGATGGTATCGTTACTGAAGAAGTTAGGTACATGCCTGCCGACGAGGAAGATAAATATACAATAGCGCAAGCTAACGAGCCGTTAGACGACAACGGTAAGTTTATCAATAAGCGTGTTACTTGCCGTATTCGTGAGGATATTAAAGAGGTAAACGTAGCTGATGTCGACTATATGGACGTATCGCCCAAACAGTTGGTTTCTGTTGCTACTGCATTAATTCCATTTCTTGAAAATGACGATACAAACCGCGCGTTGATGGGTTCTAACATGCAGCGTCAGGCAGTGCCACTATTAAGGCCAGAAGCTCCAATTATTGCAACAGGTATTGAGCATAAAATAGCTTATGATAGCGGTGTATTGATTATCGCTAAAAATGACGGAGTAGTGAAATATGTTGATGCAGATAAAATTGTTGTCGCTACCGAAGCCGAAGATGATGTTTACTATACGCAGAAGTTTGTACGAAGCAATCAAAGTACTTGCATAAATCAAAAACCAATAGTTTACGGTGGTCAAAAAGTTACTAAAGGTATGATTTTGGCAGATGGCCCCTCAACCGATAATGGCGAAATTGCGCTTGGACGAAACATTTTAATTGGCTTTATGAGTTGGGAAGGTTACAACTATGAGGATGCTATTTTAATTTCAGAGGAGCTTGTTCGTGATGACGTTTTCACTTCAATTCATATTGAGGAGTACGAAAGCGAGGCGCGCGATACAAAATTAGGAGAGGAACAAATTACGCGTGATATTCCTAACTTGTCCGACGACGCGCTAAAGTTTTTGGATGAAGATGGTATCATTATGATTGGCGCAGAAGTACATAGCGGCGATATCTTGGTTGGTAAGGTTACCCCGAAGGGCGAAACCGAGCTTACTCCAGAAGAACGCTTGCTTAGGGCTATATTCGGCGACAAGGCGCGCGAAGTTCGTGATACTTCATTGCGGGTGCCTCACGGCGAAGGCGGAATTATAGTTGACGTTAAGGTGTTTACTCGTAAAAATAAGGATGAACTATCCCCGGGAGTAAATAAACAAGTTCGTGTTTACATTGCTCAAAAGAGGAAAATTTCAGTAGGCGATAAAATGGCTGGTCGTCACGGTAATAAGGGTGTTATCTCACGCGTGTTACCTATTGAAGATATGCCATTTAGAGCAGATGGTACTCCGTTGCAAATAGTGTTGAACCCGTTAGGCGTTCCTTCACGTATGAACATCGGACAAGTACTTGAAGTTCACTTAGGCTTGGTTGCTAAAATGCTTGACTGGAAAATTGCCACTCCTGTATTCGATGGCGCAAGTGAAGAAGATATTAAAACATTATTTATTGAAAACGGGCTTCCAGCAGACGGCAAAATTCAGTTGTATGATGGACGTACAGGTGAACCGTTTGAAAACCGTGTTACTGTTGGCTATATGTATATGCTTAAACTTGCTCACTTGGTTGATGATAAAATCCACGCGAGAAGCACAGGTCCTTACAGTTTGGTTACACAACAGCCTTTGGGTGGTAAAGCTCAGTTTGGCGGACAGCGTTTTGGTGAAATGGAAGTTTGGGCTTTATACGCTTATGGCGCAGCCAACCTATTGCAAGAGATTTTGACCGTTAAGTCAGATGACGTAGTTGGCCGTGTTAAAACTTATGAATCTATCGTAAAGGGCAACAATATTTCTGAGCCGGGCATACCTGAATCGTTTAAGGTACTTATTAAAGAATTGCAGAGTTTGGCCTTAGATGTCAAAGTTCTTACTGCAGAACACGACGAAGTTAAAATTCGTGATTTTTCAGAAGACGATATTGAGCCAGATATTAATGTCATTAAAAAAGATGAAGAATTTGCAGAAGTTGATATTGACGACTTGTTTAGCGTCGATAAAACGAATGGCGATGACTTATTCAAGGACGACTTGTTTGATGGTGGCGACTTGGATTATGATAACGATATTTTTGCAAGCTTTAATGATGGAAGCAAGGGCGACAAAGACGATGACTCACAGCCTGATGTTGATTTGGCTGACGGCTTATTGGAAAGTAGTGATGATGCGTCTGATGATGATGCTTCTAATGAATAGGAGGTTTATTATATATGTATGAGTTAAGTAGTTTTGATTCAATGCAAATCGGTATTGCCAGCCCTGAAAAAATAAGGGAATGGTCGTACGGCGAGGTCTTGAAGCCCGAAACAATAAATTATAGAACACAAAAACCCGAACGTGATGGTCTTTTCTGTGAAAGAATATTTGGGCCAACACGTGACTGGGAGTGCCATTGCGGCAAATATAAGAGGATACGCTACAAGGGTGTTATTTGTGAAAAATGTGGTGTTGAAGTTACAAAAAGCAAGGTTCGTCGCGAGCGTATGGGGCACATTGAGTTGGCTGCGCCCGTATCGCACATCTGGTATTTTAGAGGCGTGCCTTCACGTATCAGTTTGATGATTGATATTTCGCCGAAGGAACTTGAACAGGTGCTTTACTTTGTATCCTATGTTGTTTTGGACGCAGGCAAATGTCCAGAAGTTCACAGGAAACAGGTTCTTAACGACCGCGATTATAGCGCGCTTATTGAAAAATACGGCGCAAATTCTTTCCGCGCGGCTATGGGCGCCGAGGCAATTAAAGAATTGTTGCTCGATGTAAACTTGCCCGAAGAAAGCAAAATGTTGAAAAACATTATAAACACTAGCATTGGTCAAAAAAGATTGCGCGCTGTTAAAAGGCTTGAAATTGTCGAGGCTTTCCGTGTTAGCGGAAATCATCCCAGTTGGATGATTTTAGATGTGCTTCCCGTTATTCCCCCTGAAATAAGGCCTATGGTGCAGTTAGATGGCGGACGTTTTGCAACATCTGATTTAAATGACCTTTATCGTCGTGTTATTAACCGTAATAATCGTTTAAAACGTCTTAAAGAATTGGGCGCGCCTGACATTATTGTTAGAAACGAAAAACGTATGCTTCAAGAAGCCGTTGATGCCCTTATCGATAACGGCCGTCGCGGAAAAGCGATAACTGGCCCGGGCAATCGCGAATTGAAATCGTTGTCAAGTATGCTTCGTGGTAAGCAAGGTCGTTTCCGTCAAAACCTTTTGGGCAAACGTGTTGACTACTCTGGCCGTTCAGTTATTGTAGTTGGTCCTGAACTTAAATTGTATCAATGTGGTCTTCCTAAGGAAATGGCTATTGAATTATTTAAGCCGTTTATTATGAATAAATTGGTTGAAAAAAATCTTTGCCACAATATCAAAAGCGCAAAACGATTTGTTGAAAACGCAAAACCTCAAGTTTGGGATATTTTAGAAGATGTAATTAAGGACCATCCTGTTCTTCTAAACCGTGCGCCAACGCTACATAGGCTTGGTATTCAAGCGTTTGAACCCGTGCTTGTTGAGGGTCGCGCAATTAAATTGCATCCTCTCGCTTGCGGCGCGTTTAACGCCGACTTTGACGGCGACCAAATGGCAGTTCACGTTCCGTTGTCGATTGAGGCTCAAGCAGAAGCGCGTATTCTTATGCTTTCAACAAATAATATTTTAAAACTGTCAGATGGACGTCCTATTATTTCACTGACACAGGATATGGTTATGGGGACTTATTACCTCACTATCGTTCGTCCTGGCGCGTTAGGCGAAGGCAAAATTTTCCGCTCTCCAAATGAGGCGATGCTTGCTTACAGAAATAACAATATTTCATTGCAGGCTAAAATTTATATTAGAGTTTCAAAAGAAATTGACGGCAAAAATTACACAAAAAGGTTACACACTACTATTGGTAGGTGGATATTTAATGAAATTCTTCCGCAAGATTTACACTTTGTGCCAAGAGAATGCCCAGAGGATATGCTTGAACTCGAGGTTGAAGGTTTGCTTAGTAGCGTAAAGGCTATCGGCAAAAAGGAACTTAGTAAGGTTATTGATAACTGCTTTAAATATAAGGGAGCTACCGAAACTGCCGCCGTTGCCGATAATATTAAAAGCTTAGGCTTTAAATATTCGACAATAAGCGCAATTACAACAAGTGTATTTGATATGCATATTCCTGCCGCTAAAAAAGATATTGTTGCCGATGCCGAGGAAAAGGTAATAGGTATTGAAAGAGGTTTCCGCAGGGGTACAATGTCTGAGGACGAACGCTATGAAGCTGTTTGTAAAACTTGGCGTAACGCAACCGATATGGTTGAAAAAGCGCTTAAGAATGAACTCGATGACTTTAATCCGGTTTGGATGATGGCTAACTCAGGCGCGCGTGGCAATATGGGACAGATTAGACAGCTTGCTGGTATGCGTGGACTTATGAGTGACCCTTCAGGTCGTACTATTGAACTTCCTGTTAAAGCAAACTTCCGTGAAGGCTTATCGGTTTTGGAATACTTCATTTCTTCACACGGTGGGCGTAAAGGTTTGGCAGATACAGCTTTGAAAACGGCCGACTCTGGTTATCTTACAAGACGTCTTGTTGACGTTTCTCAAGATGTCATCGTTAGCGAACAAGATTGTGGCGATACTAAGGGTGTTCTCGTTACTCCTATCGCTGATGGTAAAAACGAAATTGAAGGTATTGCAAGTCGTATTAGCGGACGCTACACAATTAAACCTATTGTCCATCCCGAAACAGGCGAAATTATTGTCGAAGCTGACGCCATGATTTCTCCCGACCAAGCAGACTATATTCAAAAAATTGGCATTAAAGAAGTTCTTATCCGAAGCATTTTAAGTTGCAAAACTCGTTATGGTATTTGCTCTAAGTGCTATGGCAAAAATATGGCTAGCGGTAATCCTGTTAAACTGGGCGAGGCTGTCGGTATCATTGCGGCGCAGTCAATCGGCGAGCCAGGTACTCAGCTTACAATGCGTACCTTCCATACGGGCGGTGTTGCAACAGGTGACGATATTACGCAAGGTTTGCCTCGTGTTGAGGAGTTGTTTGAGGCAAGGAAACCTAAAGGTCAAGCAGTTATTGCCGAAAATACCGGTACAATTAAGCGCTCAAACAACGACCGCGAAATTGTTATCACTGGTTCAGACGGCGAAGAAAAACTTTATCCTATTCCTTACGGCGCAAAAATGCGTGTTGAAGATGGCGCAAAGGTGGAACCGGGCGACCCGTTGACACAAGGTTCAATCAACTTGCAAGATATGCTCCGCGCGCGTGGCGTGAAGGGCGTACAAGATTACTTAACAAAAGAAGTGCAATCGGCTTATCGTTTGTCAGGCGTTGAAATTAATGACAAGCATATTGAAGTTATTGTTCGTCAAATGCTTAGAAAAGTTAAAATTGAGTCACAAGGCGATACCGAAATGTTGCCCGGGACACTTTTAGATATCTTTACTTATGAGGAAGAAAACCAAAAAGTGCTTGAAAAAGGCGGCGAACCCGCTAAGGCTAAGCGTACATTACTTGGCATTACTAAAGCCGCGTTGGCGACTGAAAGTTTCTTATCGGCAGCATCATTCCAAGAAACGGCTCGAGTGTTGACAGATGCGGCTATAAAAAATAAAATTGACCCGTTACGTGGCTTAAAAGAGAACGTAATTATTGGTAAATTAATACCTGCGGGTACTGGTATGAAAATTTATAAAAATATTAATACCGTACCAGTTATGGAACAGCCCGTGCCAAATGTAACTTGTAACTTTGACGATAAAGAGTTCGATTATGGTTTGGAAGATTTTGACTAAAAAGTCAAAATAATTTAAGGCAAGTAAATATTGATGTTTTCAAACTAATGTTGAGTTTGCAGGTTAGCTTGAATGCGTTAATGTGACCGAAATGATTTAAAGCAAGTAAATATTGCTGTTATGTTTTAATGCAGTTGCGCTTGTTTAACAAATGTGATTATGTGCTAAAAATTAAATTTCCCTGAAAACTCCGTCGTTTACGGCGGTGTTTTCAACTAGGGGAATGATTTTAATTTAGCGCTAGCTTGTTTAAAAGGTACGAAATAAAAAATTGGGTTTGCGGCATAAACTTTAACCCAAATGGAGTATTTATGAAAAGACTATTTACATCTGAAAGCGTAACAGAGGGGCATCCTGATAAGGTTTGCGACCAAATTGCCGACGCTATTTTAGACGATATTATATCTAAGGACGCGAACGCGCGCGTGGCGTGCGAAGTTTGCGCGACTACTGGGCTTGTTTTGGTTATGGGCGAGATAAGCGCAGATTGCTATACCGATATCCCTAGCGTTGTTAGGGAAACAATTAAAGAAATTGGATATGACAGCAGTGAGTTGGGTTTTGATTACAAAACCTGTTCAGTGCTGACGACAATAAATGAACAGTCGCCCGACATCGCTTTGGGTGTAAATAACGCTGCCGAATTTAAAGGTGATATGGCCGATAAAATTGGCGCTGGCGACCAAGGAATGATGTTTGGATACGCGACTGACGAAACGGCCGAACTTATGCCGCTACCTATTATTTTAGCGCACGCACTTACCCGCAGGCTAACCGAGGTCAGAAAATTAGGTTTAATTAAATATCTTCGTCCAGACGGGAAGTCGCAAGTTACCGTGGAATATGATGGCGACGTACCTGTCCGCGTGGATACGATAGTTGTGTCGGCGCAACATTCGGAAGATGTCACTCACGAACAAATTGTAAATGATATTATTGAAAAAGTTGTTAAGGTTGCCATTCCAAAAAAATGGCTTGACAATGATACAAAATATTATATTAATCCAACAGGTCGTTTTGTTAAAGGCGGCCCTAATGGCGATAGCGGATTAACTGGACGCAAAATAATTGTTGACACATATGGCGGTTATTGCGCGCACGGTGGTGGCGCATTAAGTGGCAAAGACCCTACAAAAGTTGACAGAAGCGGGCTTTATATGGCTAGATATGTATGTAAAAACATTGTTGCTGCAAAACTCGCTAAACGTTGTGAGTTGGAGCTAGCTTATGCGATTGGGCGCGCTAGGCCAATTTCGGTAAGTATCAACAGTTATGGTACGGGTATAGTACCTGATGAAAAACTGGTTGAAATTGTAAATAAAGTGTTTGATTTTCGTCCTGTATCAATTATAAATAATTTAAATTTAAGGCGACCAATTTATAAAAACACATCAAACTATGGTCATCTTGGTCGAAATGAATTTAGTTGGGAAATGGTTGATAAAGTAGACGCTTTGCAAAGCGCCATTAAGGAGATTAATTAACTATTGATGATTATCAAAGGGGAGATTGTTTCAATTATTTTTCAAAATTTAGATAACGGGTGGACCGTTATGGAATTAAATTGCAACAATGAAATTATAACCGCGGTTGGTTCGTTTCCTGAACTTTACGCTGGGGCTACTGTTGAACTCAGCGGTGATTATAAATATCATACAAAACACGGTTTGCAATTTATGGCTGAATCTGGCACAATACTTCCGCCTACCGATGTTATCAACATCGAAAAATATCTAAAAAGTGGATTTTTTCGCGGTATTGGCGCAATTACCGCGTCTGCAATAGTGAAAACTTTCGGTGCGCATTCGCTTGAAATTATTGAACATCATCCCGATTTGCTTTCAAAAGTAAAAGGAATTAGTTATAAACGCGCTGTTGAAATTTCTAATAGCTTTAGTTCGCAAAAAGAAATGCAAGAAACTTTGTTATACTTGCAACGTTTTGATATTTCGTTAAATCTCGCTTTAAAAATTTATAAAAGATATGGCAAGTTGACCGAGAGAATTATTAAGGAAAATCCATATCAACTAATTGATGATATTGACCGCGTTGGGTTTGTCACCGCGGATAGGCTTGCTTTGCTTCTTGACGCGAAACGTGACAGCGATTTCCGTATCCGCGCAGGGATTAACTACATTATGAAGGAAGCCGCAAGCAATAGAGGGCATACTTATTTGCCTGAAGATGAGTTGGTAAAGTATGTAGTACATCTGTTGGAATTTGAAAATGATATGGTTTTAAAAGTTGTCGACAAGATAGAAGATATGTTGTTTTTATCCGAATTGATGGCGTATACCGTTGGCGGCAAGCGTGTAATTATGCTTTATGGCAACTATATTATTGAACGCAATATTGCTCGTAAGCTAATTCATATTGAAAATTGTCATAGCGCTCCTCAGTGCGACTATGAAAAGGAAATTAGTAAATTTGAAGAAGTATATAATATTAAATTACACGAAAACCAACGCTTAGCAGTAAACAATTCGTTGATTAGCGGAGTGCATATAATTTCGGGTGGCCCAGGTACGGGCAAAACGACAATTATTAAATGCTTGCTATTCATTCTAAAAGCGATGAACCGCACGTACAGTTTATGCGCTCCAACTGGTCGCGCGGCAAAACGTATGAGCGAGGCCACTAGCGAACAAGCAAAGACTATTCATCGTCTGCTTGACCTTGACTTTAAAAATGGCGGCGGAGTATTTACCTTTAATGCGTCAACGCGTTTGCCGGTTGACGTTGTAATTGTTGATGAAGTAAGTATGGTAGACGAGTATGTTTTTAGCAGTTTAATAAGCGCAATCCGTGACGGAAGTAGTATTATTCTTGTTGGCGATAAAGACCAACTTGTTTCGGTAGGCGCAGGCAATGTTTTATCGGATTTAATTTTCAGCAAACGATTTGCCGTGACATATTTGACACACATATATCGTCAGTCGGAGAACAGCTTAATTATTACAAATGCGCACCGCATAAATAACGGCGAAATGCCTATTTTAAACAATAAAAGCGAGGATTTCTTTTTTATTGAAAACGATAATCCAAGTGATATAGTTGATATCGTACGTGAACTTTGTATTCAGCGTATACCCAATTATTTGAAAATTAACCCAATGGATATTCAGGTTTTAAGCCCGATGAAAAAAGGTGTAGCAGGGGTAATAAATTTAAATAAGGGCTTGAGAGATGCCTTAAATCGAAATGTGGTTCTTGGCGAAGATATACGTTCGGGTGAGTATTATTATCGAGTTGGCGATAAAATTATGCAATCGGTCAACAA
The DNA here is from genome assembly GCA_036654095.1 of Clostridia bacterium. Classification (GTDB taxonomy): domain Bacteria; phylum Bacillota; class Clostridia; order Christensenellales; family CAG-917; genus JAVVSR01. Next base: position 106,360 of record JAVVSR010000003.1, on the reverse strand, counting down.
TTATGACCTTGAGTGGAAAGTCTACAACGATTATAATTATGAAGTAGGACGAGGGGTTTTTAATGGAGAAATTGGATATATAAATGATATAAACAAACAAGATATGAAGTTTAGCGTTACATTTGAGGACAATAAAGTGGCGGTTTATTCATTTGGCGACCTTGACCAGATTATTCCAGCGTATGCCGTTTCTGTACATAAAAGTCAAGGCTCTGAATTTGAAGCGGTTATTCTTGTGCTTGTTGGGGTAAACAATTTGCTTATGACTCGCAATCTTTTATATACGGCAGTTACTCGCGCTAAACGATTAGTTTCGATTGTAGGGACTCGGCAAACTTTGGTAAATATGGTCAACAATAATACTACTACTAAAAGAAATAGTTTGTTAAAAGAATTTATTGCAGAGGAAACTAATGGCGAAAAAACAAATAGCGCTAAAAATTAAATTATTTGTAGTATCGCTAAAAAATAAATTTTTTGATGCGCTTTATCCTAAAAACATAACCTGTGTAAATTGCGGAGCGGAACTAGTATCATCAACAAGATTTAGTCTTTGCGCAAAGTGTATGAGCGAATTGCCTAGGGTTGGAAATCATAAGTGTTTAACTTGTGGCGTCGAGATAAACAACGAAGCGCAGTACTGTATAAATTGTATGAATAACGACCACTTTTTTGAAATGAACCGTTCGCCATTGAAGTATGAGGGGATTGGGGTTAGTCTTATTAAAAAGTTTAAATTCGGAAACAAACAATACATAGCGGACGAGTTAGCAAAGATGATGTGTGATGAATATTTTGAGGCTAATTTCTCGTGCGATGTTGTTGTGGCTGTTCCGATGAGCGAAATGGAATTGAGGGAAAGGGGATACAATCAGTCTTCATTGTTGGCAAAAGCAATTTCGGCTAGGTTAAATTTGCCTTATACTGAAACACTTTTAAAGGTGCGTGACACAAGTGACCAAAAACATCTAAAGGGTCGTGATAGGCGCGATAACTTAAAAGGTGTTTTTTATGTAGCCGATAATAGTATGATTAAAGGCAAAACGGTTTTACTTATTGACGATGTTTTTACTACTGGCGCAACGATTAATGAATGTAGCAGAACTTTAAAAAAACATTCTGCAAGATCGGTTTATTCACTGACGGCGTGTATCACTCAGTTAAAAGTATATAGCGAGTAGTAGACAAAATAATATTTAAACTAAAAATCCAAATAAGAGTTTCGATATAAGTTTATCATGTAACGCAGTATTGAGTATTTCGAAATATTGCATGAGAAGTTAAAATCTAACTGCTTTTATGCGACTAGCCAATCACAAATGGTGTTTAAGAGGAAAGCAATTTAACGTAAGTTTTTATATAAAAACAGACAAAAAAGCTTAAATAAAAAAGTCATTTTGCAAAGGCTATGCCTTTGCGTTTTTTTACATTTGATTGTAATGCTTTACAATCTCGCAAAAATCGTGTAAAATAAATGCCATAAATGAATTTTAAGTGTTTCATTAAAATGAAGGAGTCACAATGGGAATTTTCTCAATTTTTACTAATGAAAACGAACATAACATTAAAAAACTAAAAAAAATCGCAGACATTGTTGAACAGTTAAGCGCAAAATATCAAGCTATGAGCGACAGCGAGCTTATCGCGATGACGCCTGCCTTAAAAGCTCGATACGAGGCTGGCGAAGGGCTTGATAAATTACTACCCGACGCTTTTGCTGTTGTTCGCGAGGCTTCTCAACGTGTTTTGGGTATGAAACATTATTACGTGCAACTACTAGGTGGCATTGCTTTGCATCAAGGTCGTATCGCAGAGATGCGCACAGGCGAAGGTAAAACGCTTGTTGAAACTTTGCCAGCCTACTTAAATGCGCTTGCCAGTAAAGGCGTTCATATTGTTACCGTAAACGAGTATTTGGCCAAACGTGACTCGGAGTGGATGGGCAAAATATTCCGTTTTCTCGGGCTTAGCGTAGGTGTTATTTATTCGGATCAAGACACAGACGACAAGCGTAAGGCCTACGAATCGGACATTACTTATGGTACAAATAATGAGTTTGGCTTTGATTATTTGCGCGATAATATGGCTAAAGTTAAGTCGTATCGTGTTCAACGCGGTCACCCGTTTGCCATTGTTGACGAGGTTGACAGCATTTTAATTGATGAGGCGCGTACTCCGTTAATTATTTCAGGAGCAGGTGGCAAGTCTGGAAATTTGTACATACAAGCCAACCGTTTTGCGAAAAGCTTATTTAAAGACGTTGACTATATTTTAGAAGAAAAAGAAAAGTCGGTTACGTTGACCGACGACGGCGTTTTAAAGGCGGAAAGGTTTTTTAAAATTGAAAATTTATCTGACCTCGACAACACCGAAATCAACCACTACATTAGGCAAGCGTTAAAGGCCAACGCGATGATGAAAAAAGACGTTGACTATATCGTTACTGACGGCGAAGTGCTTATTGTTGATGAGTTTACCGGACGTGTCATGACAGGTCGTCGATACAGTGAGGGGCTACATCAAGCGATTGAAGCAAAGGAAAACGTTAAAATACGTGATGAAAATCGTACGCTAGCAACTATTACATTGCAAAACTATTTTCGTCTTTATGAAAAGTTATCGGGTATGACGGGTACAGCTAAAACCGAAGAAGAGGAATTTAGAAATATTTATAATCTTGACGTTGTTACAATTCCAACTAATCTGCCAATGATAAGACGCGACGAAAATGACCAGATTTTTACCACCGAAAAAGGCAAACTTCAAGCCATTGTTGAGGATATTAACGCGTGCGCTAAAACCGAACAGCCTGTGCTTGTTGGTACTGTTTCAGTTGAAAAAAGCGAGGAGTTATCTAAATTATTAAACCGCGAGCATATAAGACACAATGTCTTGAACGCGAAAAACCATAAGCAAGAAGCGGAAATTATTGCTCAGGCTGGGCGCAAAGGGATGGTAACCATTGCTACAAATATGGCTGGTCGTGGTACTGATATTATGCTAGGTGGTAATCCTGAATATATGGCGAAGCAGAAAATGGAACGTGACGGTTTCTTTCCTGAACTTATTGAACTTGCAACATCGTTTACAAAAAGCGACGACGAAGATGTTTTAAAAGCGCGCGCCGAATATAAACGTCATTTTGACGACTTTAAATTGATAACCGAATCGGAAAAACAAGAAGTTATTGCGCTAGGCGGGTTAAGAATTGTTGGCACGGAACGCCACGAAAGCCGTCGTATCGACAATCAGTTGAGAGGGCGCGCAGGCAGGCAGGGCGACCCCGGTTCATCGGTATTCTACATTTCGCTTGACGACGATATCGCTAGAATTTTTGGCGGTGATAAACTTAAAAACGTGACAACTATGTTAAAAGTCGACGATGATATGGCTATTTCAAGCGGCGTTGTTTCTAAGCAAATAGAAAAAGCGCAAAAAATGGTCGAAAGTCAAAACTTTAGCGTTAGAAAACACGTTTTAAGTTATGATGACGTTATGAATAAACAGCGTGAAATTATTTATGCCGAACGCAATAAAGTGCTTGATGGACTTGATATTCACGACCAAATTGTTAAAATGATTGAGCCTGTCGCGCGTGAAATTATTGGTTTTCATACCGACTATTCTATAAATTGCAGCGAGTGGGATTATATTGCTTTTAACCGAGCGCTTGAACAACGTATGTTGCCTGAAGATACAAAACTTATGAACGAGGAGTTTTGTCGCAAGTATAACGTCGAGCAGTTAATTGCGGAAACAACAAAATATGCGACAGATATTTTTGAACAAAAAATTGCGGTATGTAAAAAAGAGGGCTTTGACTTTTCGGAGCTTGAAAGGTTTGTTCTACTTAGAAATGTTGATTCAAAATGGATGGACCATATTGACGCTATGGACAATCTCCGTAAGGGGATAGGGCTTAGAGCATATGGCCAACGCAACCCCGTACAAGCTTATCAGCAAGAGGGATTTGAGATGTTTGAAGATATGATAAGCCATATTCAAACCGACACTGTTGTTACGTTGATGAAGGTAGTTATCGAGCAAAAAGAAGATGGAAATGTAACTACGGGTATAAGTCGTCCGTCAAATAAACCGATAATTAAAACCGACAAAATTGGTCGAAATGACCCCTGTCCTTGCGGAAGCGGGAAAAAATATAAAAACTGTTGTGGTTCTCCAACAAAAGAAAACAATGACAAAAAGTAGTCAAATATAATCGAATAGCAAAATTATGATTTTGTTTTAATTATTAAATAAACCACATAGCCTCGTTAATTAGTATACGTAGACAAAAGTGGGTTAAGTATTTGAAAAGTGTAGTTTTTATTTTAAACTAAATGTGGCAAATGAACATGGTTTTGTTGACCACAAGAGGGCAAGCTGTTAAAAAATTGTTACGCTTTTTGGATAGATTTATAAATATTGATTAGTGTTAAATTGGCAATAATATTTGCGGTATCACATTGGCAGGAGTTTTAATTTTATTAAAGGAAATAGTATGATAGATTTTATAAATCAAAAAAATAAATTGGCCGAGCTTGAAAAAACATTAGATACATCAATCGTTGCAATGAAGTTTGATGACATAAAAAAAAGGATTGCCGAGCTTACTGAAATTCAGCACGCAGACGGTTATTGGGAGAACATTGCCGAAGCCCAAAAATATAATAAGGAACTAAAACTTTTAAACGGTAAATGCGACCATGTAAGTAAGTTGAAAAAAGAATTGGAAGAAGTTAATTTGTTAATTGAACTTTCAGAAGAAGGCGAAGATGAAAGTGAAGTTGATGAAATAAATAAACAAATTAGCACTTTATCGTCTAAAATAGACATTTTAAGGCTCGAAACATTGTTTAAGGGTAAATATGATAACTTAAATGCAATACTTACTTTGCATGCGGGCGCAGGCGGTACAGAGGCGCAGGATTGGGTTAGTATGCTGTATCGGATGTACACGAGATATCTTGAACGTAATGACTATGGAATTGAAGTTTTAGATTTGTTGGAAGGCGAGGAAGCTGGAATAAAAAGTGTAACATTTATGGCCACAGGTGACAACGCCTATGGCTATTTGAAGGCGGAAAAGGGTATTCATCGTTTAGTCAGAATTTCGCCTTTCGACAGCAACAGCAGGCGACACACCTCATTTGCAAGCCTTGAAGTTATGCCCGAAATTGAAAATGATGACGAAATTGTTATTAATCCCGATGACTTAAAAGTTAATACTTATAGAAGCAGCGGCGCTGGTGGTCAGCACGTTAATAAAACCGAAAGCGCAATTCGCATTACGCACATTCCGTCGGGCATTGTTGTCGCGTGTCAAAATGAACGAAGTCAAATACAAAACCGCGAAACCGCTATGAAAATGTTGCGGTCAATGCTTATTGAAAAGCGCGAGCGCGAACAACTTGAAAATGCTAATTCAATTAAAGGCGATTTGAAAAAAATTGAATGGGGCAGTCAAATAAGGTCATATGTGTTTTGTCCGTACACTCTCGTGAAGGACCATCGTACTGGGTTTGAAACGGGCAATGTTCAGGCTGTTATGGATGGTTATATTGATGATTTTATAATTGAATATTTAAAACGCAGTTAGTGTAATGAAGCGAAATGAGTGTTTTATTTAAATAATTAATTAAGTTGACCGACAAAGCAAAACCTAAACCTAAACACAGTTTAAGTTGACTGACAAAGCAAAACCTAAAGCGCAGTGTCAAGTTGACTGACAAAGCAAAACCTATAAATAAAATTACAAAACGGAAAACAAATTTGCTTAATGTGTATGGTTACAAACAAATAAGCGTACAAAAAATTGTGAAATAAAAGATAGTTAGTAAAGTGGATTAAAAAAATGTATAAAGAAATAGTGTTTGAAAAACTAGAGGTTTTGCGGCATAAATCGGATATAGTGATATTGGCTATTGAAAGCAGCTGTGATGAAACATCTGCCGCTGTTACTAAAGGGCGGGACGTTTTGTCGTGCGTAATAGCGTCGCAAATTGAAATTCATCGTAGGTTTGGCGGAGTTGTGCCTGAAATTGCAAGTAGAAATCACATTTGCGCGATAGACAATATGGTTGATGAAGCCTTAACCGAGGCAAAGCTTTCCTTAGATGACATAGATGCAATCGCCGTGACTTATGGCGCAGGGCTATTAGGCGCGCTGTTGGTAGGCGTATCTTATGCGAAAGCGTTGGCGTATGCAAAGAGTTTGCCGTTGATTGCAGTAAGTCACATAAAAGGTCACATTGCGGCAAACTATATCGCTGACAAATGTTTAAAACCGCCATATCTTTGTATATTGGCGAGCGGTGGGCATACTGCAATTATTGATGTTTTTAACTATGATGGTTTTAAAGTAATAGGAACTACGCAAGATGACGCAGTTGGCGAGGCATTTGATAAAGTTGCAAGGGTATTAGGTTTACCCTATCCGGGTGGGCCTGAAGTTCAAAAGCTTGCCGAATACGGCCAAAACTGCATTAAATTTCCAAGAGCATTTAAAAATGAGGATACATTTGATTTTAGTTATAGCGGGCTTAAAACTTCAGTTATAAATTATTTGCACAATGCTGAGGCTCGAGGCGAAAAGGTTGTCGCGGCAGATGTGGCTTGTTCATTTCAAGCGGCGGCGGTTGACGTTATTGTTGACAATGCTGAAAGGGCATTGAGAAAGACCGATTATAAAACAGTAGTAATAGCAGGTGGTGTTGCTTCAAACACAGCATTGCGCAGTAAAGTAGCTAACTTGGGCAAAAAAATGGATGTTAAAGTAATATATCCGCCATTGATGTTATGTACTGATAACGCGGCGATGATAGGCGTTGCGGCGTATATCCTAATAAAAAGTGGCGCGCAGTCGGCTGATTTAAGCCTTGATGCAAAGGCGACCGTTGAAATTGAGTGAGGTTTATATGGAATATCGAGAGAACATTAAAAATGGCGATAAACTGTCGGCACTTGGTTTTGGAACAATGCGTTTACCGCAGGTTAAAAAGGAAATTGACGAGGCTGAAAGTATACGCATTTTAAGGCTTGCTTATGAAAAGGGAATCAATTATTTTGATACGGCCTATGTGTATAATGACGGACGCAGCGAAGAAGTTTTAGGCAAGGCAATTATGCCATTTCGCGAAAAGGTAAAAATCGCAACTAAACTTCCATTGAGATTGATAAAGTCATACGAGGATTTTGACAAATTATTTTACACCTCACTTAAGCGACTTAACACAACATATGTTGACTATTATTTATTACACTGTATAATAAGCTATGACCAATATAAACATATGGTTGACTTAGGCGTTAATGATTGGATTAAACAAAAGAAAGAAAGTAAGGAAATTGTAAATATTGGTTTTAGTTTTCACGGGTGCGGAGATGACTTTATTAAGGTTATTGACGCCTACGATTGGGAGTTTTGCCAAATACAATATAATTATTTTGATGTCAACTATCAAGCTGGGCAAAAAGGTTTGAAGTACGCTTATAGTAAACAAATCCCAGTAATAATTATGGAGCCGTTGCGCGGAGGCGCGCTTGTCAATAAGTTGCCTGAAAAAGCGCAAAAGACGTTTAAAAATGCTAATTCGACACGTTCATTTGCCGATTGGGGCTTAAGATGGCTTTATAATCAAAAAGAGGTTACGTTGGTTTTATCGGGAATGGGCAGCGAAGCAATGCTTTTGTCAAACATTGAAAGCGCAAGTACATCAAAGATTGCGGAGCTTTCCAAATCCGAGCTACAAGTTTATGATAAAGTTATCAATGAAATGCTTTTAGCTGACCGTATCCCCTGTACTGGTTGTTCATATTGTATGCCTTGTCCAAATGGCGTTGACATTCCCGCTTGCTTTTCCGTTTACAACAGCAAATCATTGGCTGGGCGAATTCAAAATATCGGAAACTATGTTAGCTCGTGCGGAGGGCTAGGCGAAAAACAAGGTTTTGCAAGTCAGTGCATAGGTTGCAGACTTTGTGAAAAAAAATGTCCTCAGGCTATTAAAATTAGCGAGGAGCTTAAAAAGGTTAAAAAAACTTTTGAAATTCCATTGATTAAACCTATTATTAGGCTAGTCAAAAAATTTAAAAAGTTTTAAAAATACAAATAAAAATACTAAATAAATTTAGGCTGATATACTAAACTAAAAGTTACAATTAGCAATAGGAGTAAAATGAAAGAATACATATCTGAGGGCGCGAATATCATCGAGGTTGAGCACAATGGTAGACAATATAAAATAGTGCATTACACAAAGCCCGAAGAAGTTTTAAATGCAGTTACACACGGCGTAGGCGCGCTTCTATTTCTTATAGGCTTAGTTTGGTTGTTGACATTAAGCAAAGGTAACGCGATGAATATTACCGCGTCGTTTTTGCTTTGTACGCCAGCCATTGTTGTATATACAGTTTCAACCATTTATCACAGCACAATAGACGTACGAAAAAAATATTATTGGCGCAAAATAGACCACTCGGATATTCCGTTTATAGTCTTGGGTTGTAGCGCGCCGATTTGCTTGTGTATTTCAACAAATCCGTATAACTTTATCGCGTTGGGATTAAGTTTTGCATTTGCGGCAATTAATATCGCGCTTAATATAAAAAGTGTTGATAAATTTAAAGTTCCGTCGATGATTATAAATTTTGTTGTAGGAGTACTGTTATTTGGGGTTTACCTTGATAATCGAGCTCTTATCCCTATTGAAGTTAAATACTTTTATTTTGTTGGAACGGCATTGTGCATTTTAGGTTCAATAATTTTTGCAATCAAAGTGAGATATGTGCATTGCATTTTCCATATATTTGAGTTAGTTGGAACAATGATGTTTTTTGGAGCGGCTGTTATTTTAATTAGCGCTTAAAAAATATTTAATTTTTAAATAAATTAATATTTTGTATGCAATACATTTGACAAAAAATAAAAATAAGTGTAGATTTTCGTATGCGTAATATGAAGCGAATATATTTATTGCGCAATGGAAATTGATTGTTAATTAAAGCCTCTCACGCGTGTGGACGCGCAATCCTTATAAATTTGGGCATTTTAAATTGATAAATAGCTTGAAATAAAAAAGTACAATGTGTCGCGTAATGGCCGTCAGTATTTTTGGGACAAGATAGCGAGGGAGTTAAAGTAATTTTATATCGCTTAAAAAATTACAAGCAATAATCTTGACTGATTTTTGTGATTAAGAAACGGCGGGAAATGGCTTTTAAATTTTATAGCTAGTTATGGTATCAAAATAAATTTGAGAGAAGCGTCGCATAAATGCTTGTATTTGAATGTTTATGAGCAACTTAATGCCAAATATACAGTTATATAACTTAAATAAATGCAAGATATCAATGCAATAACTTGCAAAATTGCCAAAAAACTACAAAAATGGCATAGCTGACTTCACATAACACGTTAAAAGGGTTAATATATTTAAAAAATTCTAAAATTTTTGCAAAAATCGCTTATTTTTCTTTGACATATTGTTTTTTAACTGCTAGAATATTATGGCTTGTAGTATGCCTACAAGTAGGTTATCCAATACTAAAAAAACGGGAATTAAGGTTATGATTGAAAATCAATTATTAGAAACTATTGTAAATTCCGACAAGGTAGTGGGTATGAAACAAGTGTTAAAAGGCATTGAAAATTCCACGATAAAGTGTGTCATCGTGGCTGACGATGCGGACGATTTTATTAAAAATCAAGTCGTCGCTTGCGCAAACCAATATAAAGTGAAAATTGAAAATGTTTCCAGCAAGGAAGCGTTGGGCAAGGTTTGCAATATTGACGTAGGCGCGGCGGTGGTTGGTTTGAAGTAAAGTCAATACAGCTTGAGTTTATCTTCGGGTTGCTGATAAGCTCATCCGATTTAATAACATAGGAGGTTACAAAATGCCAACAATTAATCAGTTAATTAGGCAAGGCAGGGAGAAGCAGATTAAAAAGTCATCTGCACCTATCATGGACAGCTGTCCGCAAAAGAGAGGTGTATGCTTATCTGTAACGACAACGTCTCCAAAGAAGCCTAACTCTGCGCTTCGTAAAATAGCACGTGTTCGTCTTATTAACGGTATGGAGGGTACAATTTATATCCCAGGTATCGGTCATAATTTGCAAGAGCACAGTGTGGTTTTAATTCGCGGCGGAAGGGTAAGGGATTTGCCAGGCGTAAGGTATCACATCATTCGTGGTGCGTTAGATGCTTCAGGCGTTGCAAATCGCAAGCAGGCTCGTTCTAAGTATGGCGCTAAAAAGCCAAAATAACTCGGATGAAACAACAACCAATTAAATAAACAGGAGGTAACTAGAAATGCCAAGAAGAAGTGGTGTACCAAAACGTGACGTTCTTCCAGACCCAAAATTTAACAGTACTGTCGTGACAAAACTTATTAACCAAGTTATGCACGATGGAAAAAAGGGTATTGCGGAGTCCATTGTTTACGGTGCATTTGATATTGCTGAAAAAAAATTAAATCAAAGTGCTATAAATATATTTACACAGGCGTTAGAAAACATTATGCCCGCGGTAGAGGTTAAAGCAAGGCGTGTAGGTGGTTCTACCTATCAAGTACCTATCGATATTCGTCCCGACAGAAGGCAGACATTGGGTATTCGCTGGTTGACTATTTTTACTCGTAAGCGCAGTGAAAAAACTATGGCTGAGAGATTAGCAGGCGAGCTTATGGATGCGTATTCCAATAATGGCGGCGCAGTTAAGAAGAAAGAAGAAACACATCGTATGGCTGAAGCAAATAAGGCTTTTGCGCACTATCGTTGGTAGTCATTAGATAAGGGGAGTCATGAGATACAGGAGACTTAAATTATGAACAGAGCGATAGCGCTAGAAAAAGTTAGAAATATTGGTATCATGGCTCATATTGACGCCGGAAAGACCACGACAACCGAACGGATTTTGTTCTATACGGGTAAAAACCATCGTATGGGCGAAACTCACGAGGGAGCCGCTACGATGGACTGGATGGCTCAAGAACAGGAGCGTGGTATTACCATAACTTCTGCGGCGACAACAGCTTATTGGAAAGAACATCGTATCAATATCATCGATACCCCCGGTCACGTGGATTTCTCGGTTGAGGTTGAACGCAGTTTGCGTATCTTGGATGGCGCAGTTGCGCTTTTCTGCGCAAAGGGCGGTGTTGAACCACAATCGGAAGCGGTTTGGCGTCAGGCAAACAAATATAATGTTCCGCGGTTAGCGTTTGTCAATAAGATGGATATTACGGGTGCAAACTTTGAAAATGCTGTTCAAATGATGCACGATAGGCTTAAAGCAAACGCAGTTCCTATTGAACTGCCTATCGGTAACGAAGGCGATTTTGTAGGGGTTATTAACCTTGTTGCAAATAATGCTGTTATATATAGGGATGAGTTAGGCACTCAATATGACGTTGTAGATGTCCCTGAAAATCTTCGAGAGAAAACTGACGCCGCTAGGCTTGCGCTTATGGAAGCGGTTGCCGATTTTGACGACAGTATTTTGGAAAAATTCTTAGATGGACAGGATATTTCCGCTGAAGAGTTGAAGCCTGCCATTAGAAAAGCTACAATTAGCCTTAAAATAGTTCCAGTACTGTGCGGAAGCGCGTACAGAAATAAAGGCGTACAAAGTTTACTTGATGCGATTATTGATTATTTACCGTCACCTCAAGATAAGGAATGTATTACTGGTACTAATCCAAAGACAGATGAAGAAGACGTGCGTCATCCAAACGACGAGCAGCCGTTTTCAGCGTTGCTTTTCAAAGTTATGACTGACCCGTTTGTTGGAAGGTTGGCTTTTATAAGGATTTACAGTGGCATATTGCAAACTGGTATGACAATTATGAATGCCGCTCGTGGCAAACGTGAAAGGATTGGCCGTATCTTAAGAATGCACGCTAATAATCGTGAAGATATTGAAGAAGCGTCAACAGGCGATATTGTTGCGGTAGTTGGTTTAAAAGAAAGCAGCACAGGCGACACCTTGTGTGATATGCAAAAACCAATTATTTTAGAAAATATGGATTTTCCCGAACCTGTTATTAAGGTTGCTATTGAACCTAAAACGAAAGCGGGTCAGGAAAAGATGGGCTTAGCTTTACAAAAGTTGGCTGAGGAAGACCCTACATTTAAGGCTTATACCGACCGCGAAACGGGGCAAACTATCATTGCGGGTATGGGCGAACTTCATTTGGAAATCATTGTTGACAGATTGTTGCGTGAGTTCAAAGTTGAGGCTAACGTAGGACGTCCGCAAGTTGCTTATCGTGAAACTATTACAAAAACAGTTAAACAGCAAGGCAGATATGTTCGTCAATCGGGCGGTAAAGGTCAGTATGGTGATTGTACTGTCATATTTGAACCAAACGAAGCGGGCAAAGGCTTTGTATTTGAAGATAAAACCGTTGGCGGGTCTATTCCGAAGGAATATATACCAGCTATTGAAACGGGTATTAGAGAGGCCGCTCAAGGAGGCATAATTGCAGGATATGAGCTGGTTGACTTTAAAGCAACGGTTGTCGATGGTAGTTACCACGATGTCGACAGCAGTGAAATCGCATATCGTATTGCAGGCTCGCAAGCCTTTAAAGAAGGCGCAAAAAATGCAAACCCTGTTTTACTTGAACCAATTATGAAAGTCGAAGTTACCACTCCGGAAGAATATTTGGGCGATTGTATGGCTACTATAAACGGTAGACGTGGTACAATTAAAGGTATGGAAATGCGCAATGGCTCACAGCTAATCGACGCACTGGTTCCTTTATCTGAAATGTTTGGTTACGCAACTATATTGAGGTCAATTTCGCAAGGTAGGGCTAACTTTTCAATGTTTTTCGATCATTATAACCAGGTTCCGCGTAGCGTAGCCGAAAAATTGTTAGGTCATTAAGGAGCATCTCTGCCCAGTGAGATAGCCAAACTAATAATGCTAAGCATTAAAATAAAATAAAAAATTATCAAGAATTTGTAGGAGGAATTCAAAATGGCAAAAGCTAAATTTGAAAGAACAAAACCCCACGTAAACATTGGTACTATTGGTCACGTTGACCACGGCAAGACTACTCTTACCGCTGCTATTACAATGTACTCTGCATCTAAAGGATATGCTAAAGTTATGAAATATGACGAAATCGACAAGGCTCCTGAAGAAAAAGCAAGAGGAATTACAATCAATACTTCACACGTAGAATACGAGACAGCTACTCGTCACTACGCGCACGTTGACTGCCCTGGTCACGCCGACTATGTTAAAAACATGATTACTGGCGCTGCTCAAATGGACGGAGCAATACTTGTTGTTGCTGCATCAGACGGCCCAATGCCTCAAACTCGTGAGCACATTTTGCTTGCTCGTCAGGTTGGCGTTCCTTATATTGTTGTTTTCTTAAATAAATGCGACCAAGTTGATGATGAGGAATTATTAGAGTTAGTTGAAATGGAAGTTCGCGAGTTATTAAGCTCATACGATTTCCCCGGCGACGACACCCCAATTATTCGTGGCTCGGCTTTAAAAGCAATGGAAGCATTAACTGCTGGTAAAGTTGACAGTGAGGATACACAATGTATTCAAAAATTACTTGATACAGTTGACGCATATATTCCCGCTCCTGTACGCGATACAGAAAAACCTTTCTTAATGCCTGTTGAAGACGTATTCACAATCACTGGTCGTGGCACAGTTGCTACTGGTCGTGTTGAGCGTGGTACTATCAAAATTCAGGACAAAGCAGAAATCGTTGGTCTTGCAGCTGAACCTAAGGATACCGTTGTTACTGGTATTGAAATGTTCCGTAAGCTTCTTGACTTTGCTAACGCAGGCGACAATATCGGCGCATTGCTTCGTGGTGTTGACCGTAAGGAAATTGAACGTGGCCAAGTTCTCGCTAAACCTGGTACAATTCATCCTCATACAGAGTTTACGTCACAAGTATACGTTTTAACAAAAGAAGAAGGCGGACGTCACACACCATTTATTAATGGTTATCGTCCTCAATTCTATTTCCGTACCACCGACGTTACGGGTTCAATTAAATTGCCCGCAGGCGTTGAAATGGTTATGCCCGGCGACCACGTTGATATGGAGATAGTTCTTATCACTCCTATCGCTATCGAAGAAGGTTTACGTTTCGCTATCCGCGAGGGCGGCAGAACAGTAGGCTCGGGCGTTGTAGCTAAAATTATTAAGTAATTAAATAGTTTTACTATTCTACAAATTCAAATTCATATTAATGCGCCAGCGCGTATCGCGATGTTGATGCGCGCAGGCACAAAAATATTTGTTTGATATATCAACAAATGCTGTTTTCGTAGGCGCAGTTATTTTTCCGCAGATGCGGATTTGTCGGTTTTTTTATTTGACACAGCTGTTAGTCTATGTTATATTAATTAAGCGCCTTTTTTAAGGTGAAATTTTTTGGAGGTGTCATTATGCGAGTTAGAATTACTTTGGCATGCACCGAGTGCAAACAACGCAATTACGATAACTATAAAAATAAGAAGAACAACCCTGATAGGCTTGAACTTAACAAGTACTGCAAATTTTGCAAAAAAACTACTTTGCACAAAGAAACAAAGTAACGGAGGGTAATATGTCAAAAATATCGCCTGAAATTAACAACGAGCCAAAGGAAGATAACGTACCTGTCATTACCCGAGAGGAGTTAAAACAGGCTAAACGCGAAGCTAAATTGGCTAAAAAGAAGGCTGCGGATAACGTTCAGCCTGAAAACACTGCTAAAAAATCCCCAACTAAGGGCACAAAAGTTACCGCTAATGCAAAACCTAAGCTAGGCAAACGTATTGCTAAGGCTTTTAAGGAAATGATTTCGGAACTGAAAAAGGTTACTTGGCCAAAATGGAAAACTGTTGTTACGTCTACAACGGTAGTTATTGTGGTTGTCCTTTTCTTCCTAGTTGTGCTAACTGCTATGGATTTAGGCCTCGGCGCATTGTTAAAGTTGCTGACCGGCAAGGCTGTCGCATAGTTTATAGTCACATCTTTTAAGGAGTATTATGGAAAATATCGACCAAGCTAAATGGTATGTAGTTCATACATACACCGGCCACGAAAAAATGGTTGAAGATAACCTGAAGAAGATGATTGAAAATAGTAATCTTCACGAGCTTATTTTGGACATTGCAATTCCCGTTGAGGAAGATATTGTCGAGAAAAATGGCAAGAGAAAGGTTGTTGAACGCAAAAAATTTCCGGGCTATGTATTTGTTAAAATGGTGGAAACCGCGCACGTTTGCTTTATGGTATCAAGTACCAGAGGAGTGACAAACTTTGTCGGCCCCTGTGGTAAACCTACCGCGCTTCATTCGGAAGAAGTTAAACGTATGGGTCTCGAAAAAATTGATATTATTGACTTTGATATTAAGACGGGTGACAATATCCGTGTTATTAATGGCGCGCTTGAAAGTTTTATCGGTGTTGTTGATGGAATTAATTTGGAGCGTCAAAAAGTTAAAGTTATTGTTTCAATGTTTGGCAGGCAAACACCTGTCGAGTTGGACATTACTCAAATTGAAAAAATCCAATTATAATTTGGGTTTATAAATTCGACAATTAACGATTGACAATGAGGATATTTAACTCTTTGTTGATAGTTTTGCACTTTTTGTGCAGATATAATGTTAATAAGCAGATATCTGTTTCGTTAACTTGTAGATTTGAAAAGGGAATAGGGCATTGCGCAAGTAATTAAAATATTTAGGTGAAATTCACAAATTATTTTTGCTAATATGTAATATGTTTGCGTTGTGAAAACTTAAATGATTAGTTATTCTATTTCAAATTGTTGTCATGTTTACAATTTTAATTGTTGTAGACAGTCACATCTATATATCGTCGCTTGTTATATTGTTTATTTAGATGTGTAATATTTGTATTGTTCCGCGTTAGCTCGCGGTATAATAGTGGGAGAGTGTAAATATTTCTGCGCTCACTAAAACCACGGTTAGTCTGGAGGTATACTATGGCTAAAAAAATTAATGCGATTGTTAAACTTCAATTGCCCGCTGGCAAGGCAACCCCGGGGCCGCCTGTCGGCTCAACACTAGGTCCGCACGGCGTTAATATTCCTGGCTTCACTAAGGAATTTAATGAGAAAACCGCTAATAAAGCAGGTTTGATTATTCCTGTTGTAATCACAATTTATAGCGACCGTTCGTTCTCTTTTATTTTAAAGACACCACCTGCTCCTGTGCTTATAAAAAAGGCTTGCGGTATTACAAGTGGTTCGGCTCGTCCCAACAAAGACAAAGTTGCTAAAATTACAAAGGCTCAGGTAAGAGAAATTGCCGAAATGAAAAAAGCCGACCTTAGCGCAGCTTCTATTGAAACTGCTATGAGTATGATTGCCGGAACTGCTCGCAGTATGGGCATCACTGTTGTGGAGGACTAATACAATGTTTAGAGGTAAAAATTATAAAAACGCATTAGCTACTTACGACCGTGGCAAGGCTTATGATTCTAACGAGGCTATGAGTCTTGTATGTGTAACAGCTAAAGCTAAATTTGATGAAACTATTGAACTTCACGTACGTTTGGGCGTTGATTCTCGTCACGCTGACCAACAAGTTCGCGGTGTTTGCGTGCTTCCTAACGGAACAGGCAAAAACGTACGCGTTTTAGTTATTGCGAAGGGTGAAAAAGCTGACGCTGCTATGGCGGCAGGCGCTGACTATGTTGGCGCTGAAGATATGATTCAAAAAATTCAAACTGAAAACTGGTTTGATTTTGACGTTGTAGTTACTACTCCCGATATGATGGGTTTAGTTGGCCGTTTAGGTAAAGTTTTAGGCCCTAAAGGTTTAATGCCTAACCCTAAGTCAGGCACTGTTACAATGGATATCGCAAGAGCTATTAAAGAAATTAAAGCTGGTAAAGTTGAGTATAGGGTTGATAAATCATCGATTGTTCACGTTCCTATCGGGAAAAAGTCGTTCGGAGCGGAAAAACTTGCTGAAAACTTTAATACAATTATCGAGGCTTTAGTTAAAGCTAAACCCGCAGCTGCAAAAGGTACTTATTTAAGAAGTATATATGTCGCTTCTACTATGGGTCCAAGCGTTAAAATCAACTATAAAATGTAGTTTTATTTGTAGATTTACCTAAACGTTATTAGTTTAGTAAGTACTCAAAAACTACTTGACAAAATTGGTTTTATTTTGTACAATGTAAACAACTTAATATCCAAAGACAGCAAGCGTCATCTGACTTAAAAGTTAAAGCTCGCCGAGGAACCAAGCATTTGTTTTTATTATGCCGTTTCACTGTCTTTGAAACGGCATTTGTTTTGCCGATTATTCTTACAAGGAGGTTACTAAATGTCTGAACAAGTTTTACAAATTAAAAAACAGATTGTTGAAGAAATTAAAACTAAAATTCAAAATGCTTCATCTCTTGTTTTAGTGGAATATAAAGGGCTAACTGTTAAACAGGATACTGAATTCCGCTCTAAACTTAGAGAGTCGGGCGTTGATTATAAGGTTATGAAAAACCGCTTAGTTAAAATCGCTTTCAACGAGTTAGGCTACACTCAGTTTGATAGCGCGCTTGAAGGGCCTACCGCTATTGCTTTTGGCTCACGAGATGCTATTGCTCCCGCAAAAATTGTTTGTGAAGGTATCAAAAGCTACAACAAACTTAGCGCAAAATGCGGTTTAATTGACGGCGCTTATCTTGACGAAGCAGGTATTAAAATTATTGCAGCGCTACCTTCAAAAGAAGTGTTGCTTGCAAAAATGCTCGGAAGTATGCTTGCTCCTATCAGCAAACTTGCGTATGTTCTTAAAGCTATTAGCGAACAAAAAGCTGAAGCGTAAATTTCAGGGAGCTTGTCCCTAACAAGCAAATAAAAAAAATTCATTTTGGAGGAATACAAAAATGGCAGATATTGCTAAATTGATGGAAGAAATTAAAGGTATGACCGTTATAGAGTTATCAAACTTTGTTAAAGCGCTTGAGGAAGAATTTGGTGTTAGCGCTGCTGCTCCCGCTGCTTCTGGCGCCGCTGTTGCCGAGGCTGCTCCCGTTGAAGAAAAGACTGAGTTCGACGTAGTTCTTAAGGAAGTTGGCCCTAACAAAATTGCCGTAATTAAGGCTGTTCGCGAGGCTACTGGTTTAGGTCTTGTTGAAGCTAAACAAGCTGTTGAGGCTGCTCCTAAGGTTATCAAGGAAGCTCTCCCCAAGGCTGCTGCAGAAGCTCTTGTTGCTAAATTTAAAGAGACTGGCGCAGTTTGCGAAATTAAGTAATTTAAACAACACTTTAAAAAAACACCACTGTAATTATTACAGCGGTGTTTTTTTTCGTTTTAGGTTTTACTTTTAGTGCGAGTATAACAATGTGTTTTAAACAGTCCGTCATCTACAATAATATGTCCTGCCGAACAAACACCTGTTTCATTATGCACACAGTTCATACTTTGACAACTAACTACTGTATTATTGCTGTCGAGTATGTTGAAATCCTCCGATGCCTCGATATCTGCAAAAGTCTGCGCCAAAACACCTCCGTCACGTTTGATTTTTGAAGTGCATACGCCTTTACCTGAAACATTTATTATGCCTGCGATGCAGCGTGATTTGATGTTATGCTCACAATTTGCAGTATGACAAATTAAATTATCCATAACTACCTCCTGAATAATAAAATTATTTGCAAATTTAAAAAATTTATACTAAGTAAAGTATATTGTATTAATTGAAAAGCAAACCAAAATATGTTATTATAAGATATAAAGAGGTGATACAATGAAAATTATTTTATTACAAGACGTTAAGGGTACAGGGAAGAAAGGGGATTTGTTGGAAGTAAACGATGGATTTGCGCGTAACTGTTTGCTTAAAAAAAAGTTAGCAGAGGTAGCCACAGGCGCAAACATAAATGAAATTACTCAACGCAAAGCAGCAGAGGCAAAACGTTTGGCGGCAGAACTTGCCGATGCGAAAGTTTTGGCAAAAAAACTTGAAGCAAGCGTAATTGATATAGGGGTTAAGTGCGGTGATGGTAAAATTTATGGAAGCGTTACAAATGCCGATATAGCGGAAGGCTTGCTTAAACTCGGAATGGCTGTTGACAAAAAGAAAATTGTTATTAAAGAAAGTATGAAGGCGCTAGGAAGGTATCAAATCGAAATTAAAGTGTATTCGGGGATAACTGCAAAAGTTGTGGTTAATATTGTTAAGGCAGACTAATGTTGAAAACTGGCGAACGGCTTGATGATCTTCAAATAAACGGATTGAAGATTATACAAAATAGCAATTTATATTGTTTTACTTCAGACGCGGTTCTTTTGGCGAACACGGTAAATGCGTCGGCTAATGACAGAGTATGCGACCTATGTAGTGGTAGCGGTATTATTGCAATGCTAATTGCTAGCAAGCGCAACGCAAGGGAAGTTGTTGGAGTAGAACTTCAAGCCGAAATGGCGGATATGGCGCAACGTAGCGTTGATTTGAACAATTTGGGTGATAAAGTTAAGATATTGCAATTAAGCGCGCAAGACGCGCCGTCTAAGCTTGGGTATGGAAGTTTCGATATAGTGGTTGCAAACCCTCCATATGGCACTGTTGGGACGGGTAGAATTTGTGAAGATGAACGTATTGCGATTTGCAAAAATGAAATTAAACTTACTTTAAATGAATTGGTTTTGTCGGCATCAAAGCTTACAAAGTTTGGCGGAAAGTTTTATATGATACATCGCGCCGATAGACTTGCCGAAATTATTTTTGCGCTAAAAATGGTTTCGCTTGAACCAAAGGCAATTACGATAATTTATCCTAAGGCAGACAAAACTCCTGATACTTTTATTGTTGAATGTATCAATGGCGGGAAACCCGGGCTGATTTTAAAAAGTCTAACGGTATATGAACATAACAACACATATACAGCTGAAGCAAAGAAGCTGTATTCCATTTCTTAACATATCAACAGGTGCGCATATGACTGGAACTCTATTTATTGTGGGGACTCCTATTGGAAATTTAAAGGATATTACTTTTCGAGCGATTGATGTACTTAAATTGGTTGATATTATCGCGTGTGAAGATACGCGTGTGTCGCAAACGCTTTTAAATGCGTACGATATAAAAAAACCTTTGGTAAGTTATTATAAGCATAAGGAAAGGGAGGGTACTCAGCTATTAGTCGGCGAATTGTTGTCGGGCAAAAACGTAGCGCTTATTACCGATGCGGGTATGCCTGCTGTCAGCGACCCTGGAGCGGTGCTTGTTGAAACTTGTCATAAAAACGAAATAAAAGTGTCGATTGTGCCAGGGCCAACCGCCCTTGCGAGCGCGGTTGCTTTAAGCGGAATACAGTCACAAGGGTTTACTTTTTTAGGATTTCTGCCCGAAAAAACCAAAGATAAAGATGAGTTAGTTTCCCCGTTTAAGTTTTCAAAGCTA
The DNA here is from genome assembly GCA_036654095.1 of Clostridia bacterium. GTDB lineage: Bacteria > Bacillota > Clostridia > Christensenellales > CAG-917 > JAVVSR01. Next base: position 85,943 of record JAVVSR010000003.1, on the reverse strand, counting down.
CCATTAGTGTTTTATTCTAGTCCGCACGGCATAAATGATGACGCAAAGTTTTTATTTAGTGTGTTGGGCGGCAGGAAAGCTTACGTAATAAAAGAAATAACAAAATTATTTGAAGGTATGGTTGTTTTAAATTTAGAAGATTTTTATATTGAAAATCCGCGCGGTGAGTATGTTTTGATTATTGAAGGGCAAACTGGCGAAAATCCTTTAAATGAATTAAGTGTTAAACAGCACGTTATGCACTATATGAAAAGCGGAATGTTAAAAAAAGATGCAATTAAACGCACGGCATCGGATATGAATGTTGATAAAAACACCATATATGTTGAAACTTTAGACTTGTAATTATTAAATTTACAGTGTTAAATATTTTTTTGAAAACGTAAATGTGATATTTAATTAATATCCCACTGACATAATATAAAAAGTGTTAATTTTCTTTACTTAACAAAATAAAAAATGTTATCGCAGGGGAAAATTACATATTATTTAATAAAAATTACATATTATTTCTATTTATTTTCATAAACTAAACGTAATAACACAACAAATTATACATAAGTTATTTTAAATCGACAAAATAAAATAAAAGATGCAAAATTTAAACATTTCATTTGTGCTAAGATATCTTCGAGGTAAGCAAATGAGCGATGTTTTAATTGGCAATAGTTATGAATGTTCGTGTGGAAAAATGCACGAATTACCAACAAAAGTTGTTTATAAAAAAGGCGTAATAAATGATACTGCCGAGCATATTCAAGAAGTGTTTTTGCAGGGGAATATTGCAATATGTACGGCCAAACATTTTGAAAAATATTCTGAAATTGTACAAAAAGGGCTAATAAGCAAAGGTTACAGCGTAAGAACAAAAAGCATTGAAAGTGACACAATATCCGTTGTTTGCGGTTGCGATTTTTTTATGCAATTACCAGAATGTGTTCGCTTTTTGCTTGGGATAGGCGGTGGAAGCATTGCCGATATGGTAAGACTAGCTGCTAAAAAAATGGAAATTGACTACGCTTTAATAGTGACATCTCCATCTACTGACAGTTATCTTTCATCGCACGTGGAAAACTATAATCAAATTGAAAATATAAAGTGCAATTATCCTAAAATGCTTATAATTGACGACGATATAATTGATAAAGCGCCCTCAAGGCTTGTTGCTGCGGGGTATGGCAGAGTTGTAAGTCAAATTGTAAATATTTTTGACACCGAATTTAACAAGTTTTCGCAGATTAAAAGCTATTGTGGCGAAACATTAGAGGCTCTTGCGCGTGAGGTACATCAGTTTGAAATTGATAAGGAAAAACCGGATTTCAGAAAACGATTGATGGAAATATTGCTTAAAATTTCAAAAGCCAACGAGTATATGGCAATAGAAAGGTCGGCGGTTGATACCTTTTCACTGCTTTTAACGATATCCTCAGAAGGCCATACGCAAGGAGAAAATAGTTTAATTGCAAGCTATATAGTTTTAAATTTATATAGAAGTTTTTTGAAAAGCGACGGAACAGATACATTGCTTCCGCCAGATATTATCAAAACATTAAAGTTACTTGAAAAATATCAAATAATAAACTATAATAGTTATATAAAGCAGTATGAAGTAACATCCGTTGAGGGATATCTAAAACAGACATTTATACTTAGCGAATATCGTCGCGATTTGTACGAACTTATAAATGACATCGATATTGGGGCAATGGCTCGTTTTTGGAGAAGGCTTTATAATGATGCAGGATATTGGCTTAAAAATTATTTAACCAATGCGCAGCTTATGCGTTGTTTATCCTTGTCGGCCGAACTTAGCGAAAACACGTTGCTAAAGCACATTAAGCGTATTGGCTTTTTAGAGGATTTTATTTAATTAAGCATTTTTAAAAGTAAGCATATTTACGGGAGAACTTATGATAAAACTAAACGAAATAGAATTGTTTTTGTTTGATATGGACGGCACTGTTTATATTGGTGAAAACGAAATAGCTGGCTCTTTTGATGCAATTCGCGAATTAAAAAAACAAGGGAAAAGAATTTGTTTTTTTACAAACAATAGCAGTAAAAGCGCAAAAGACTATATATTAAAGTTAAAAAAGATGAACTTAACTATCGATGACGATGAAATATACACATCGGGCGAAGTTACCTGTGAGTATATAAATAAAAACTTCGCAGGTAAAAGCGTATTCGTTTTAGGCAACGAAAAATTGCAAAATGAATTTATAAAACACCACATTAATTTATCTGAAAACAATCCCGAAATATGTGTTCTTGGATTTGACACAAGCCTTGAGTATGGCAGGCTTTATCGTTTTTGCGCGGAACTTTTTAAAGGCAAACCATATATTGCAACACATCCTGATATGTTTTGCCCGGCAGACGGTTGCCCAATGCCCGACATTGGCGGAATGATACTTTTAATTGATGCAACTATTAATCGTAAACCGGATATTATTATAGGCAAGCCATATACTGCGTCGGGCGAGGGTGTTAAAAATAGATTTAATTTGTCAGCGGATAAAATTGCTATGGTCGGTGACAGATTGTATACTGACATTCAGTTTGGCATAAACAATGGTTTTACATCTGTTCTCGTGCTTAGTGGCGAAACTACTCTTGCTAGCATTAATGAAAGTGAAATTAAACCCGACTATGTGTTTAATACTGTTGCAGATATGGTAAAAATGCTGTAAACCGCTATGGTTTTTTTCTATTTTAATATAACTGACATTATGTGAATTTTAATGTTAAAATAATTAGAATATTTTTTTTTAAAGTGAGTTTTGTGTTGAGCAAAGCTCATTTATATTTTTGTGATAATTAAAATCAATTTAAAAAATATTGTAATTACATAAAATTGAATTAGCAACAAATATTTTGAAATATTAAAAGTTTGTTTTATAGCAATAAAAATTGTCTTTTAATATCATTGTGTATAATTTCCCGCTAATATTAAAATCATTTACATAATTTATAATATATTACTTGCTAAAACTCTTTTATTAGTATAAAATTATAAAATCATTCTTTAAAGGAGGTAGTTCTATGAATAGTGTACTTTCAGCAGTAAACAGCGCAAAATTTGTTCAGCTCTTAATTTTATTCATCTATGTAATGATGATGGTGGCAGTAGCTTATTATTATCGAAAGAAAGCCACTAACGTAGATGAATATCTTCTTGCAGGTCGCGGACTTAATGGTTGGATGTCAGCATTTTCGTACGGGACAGCGTATTTTTCAGCAGTTATTTTTATTGGTTATGCAGGTAAATTCGGTTGGAGCTATGGCCTCGCAGCAACATTAATTGGTGTTGGAAATGCCGTGTTTGGTACGTATTTGGCTTGGAAAGTCTTGGCTAAACGCACAAGGAATTTGACGCGTAATTTATCGGCGCGCACTCTGCCCGAGTTTTTTGAAAAACGTTATCAGGATAAAAATATAAGAAAAGCTACTTGTTTGATTATTTTTATTTTCTTAATACCATATTCGACGTCGGTATATCAGGGACTTGCTTATCTTTTTACTGAAATGTTTAATATCAATTTTATTTGGTGTATAGTGCTTATGGCATCAATTACCGCGTTATATTTGTTTTTTGGCGGCTACCTTGCCACATCAATGACCGACTTTGTGCAGGGCATTATAATGCTTGCAGGGGTAATCGTTATGGTGCTTATGCTGCTAGGTCGTCCCGAGGTTAATTGGGGCGAAGGTTTAGCTAAACTTACCGAAAATTATGGTTGGTATCCAACGTTTACCGCAGAAAGCGGAAAGTTTATTGATTCGCCGGGGTTTAACTTAATTATTATGATTTTGCTTACCTCATTTGGAATTTGGGGGCTTCCGCAATCTATACATAAGTTTTATGTAATTCGAGATGAACACGCTATAAAGCAAGCAACAATAGTCAGCACGGCATTTTCGGCAATTATTGGATGTGGCGCGTATTTTACGGGAGCATTAGTATCGCTGTTTTTGGCTCGCGGCGACTTTGGTTCTATTGATACTGCCGTGCCGATAATGTTGGCAAAGGCATTGCCTGCGGCTATGTTAGGTTTAATTTTGGTGCTAGTTTTGGCGGCGAGTATGAGTACTCTTTCGTCGCTTGCATTGGTTGGTTCTTCGTCGCTTGCAGTTGACTTGTATAAGGGGTACATAAATCCCGAGGCTGACGACGGAAAGGTTAAACGTATGCTTAGGTTACTTTGTTTGTTATTTGTAGTTTTGTCAGCGTTGCTTGCAATTTTAAAAATCGATTTGATTGTTACGCTAATGAGTTTAAGTTGGGGCACTCTTGCAGGATGTTTCCTTGGGCCATATGTCTTGGGTCTTTACAGCAAAAAAATAAATAAGGTTGGCGCGTGGGGTTCTATTATATCGGGCTTAAGCGTCACGTTTATTTTAATTTTAGTGTTTGGCTTTACGGATACAGTTGCAGGCACAAGTTTCGGAAATGTGCTGCGCGCGGGTATTGCAAGAAGCCCTTTAATTGGTGTTATCGCAATGATTTTATCAATAATTGTTACGTACGTATTGAGCATTATGTTCAAATCAAAGTGTCCTAGCCAAGAGATTTTAGATTTGGTATAAATTCACAAAATGAGTAAGCCGTCAAAATGACGGCTTATTTTTTTGTCAAAAATACAGATTATATTAAGTTATTTAGATAGTGAAAATTATAAATGATATAATTAACATTATTTAATTTAATAAAATAATCAAAATAGATAGTCAGAATATAATTTAATGACCATTTCGTTTGTCGTATTAAATAAAAGTAAGTACTTTCGTTTTCGTATCACAATAAAAATACATTTAATCCATTTGTTTAAATAAAATTCTATTGGCAATAATTTGCGTGTGAGAGGTATTATATGCGCAGATTATTGTTTTTTTTAATTATTTGTATCGCTTTAGTGTTTTTTGGCAAAGCGGATTTGGCAAGCTTTAATTCAAAGTTTGACGGAGAGTATGTGGTATATAGCACCGAAAAAAGCGATACGAAAGCATTTGCTGTCGCTGGTATAACAGTTTTTAGAGCAGATTTCATTGAACAAATAAGCGGAAAAAATGAAGTGCTAGGTGAAACAATTACGTTAAGCGGTTCAAAAGATGATATTCCTACAATTTTAAATAGGTTATACACCGTTTATCATACATCGGAAACGATTGGTGACATTTACATCGTGTACGGATATTCTCCAAAATTAAAGCGCACTCAATTCATTAATCGAAAGCCAGTAAATTTGCAAATAACATATCATAATGGCACAATTACAATTTCAAATCCAATTAATTTAGGAAGTTTTTAATTTGATGTATAAAATAAAAAAACGCTGTCAATAATCAAATCAAACGGAGGTAAATATGAACAAATTTCAAAATGTTGTAAAAAGTGTAGGTAAGTTTTTAAAGAAAAACATCTATTATGTTTTAATAGTTGTGTGCATAGCTGCGATTGGAACGATGGTTACTGTTGCGCTGACAAAAAATGACGCTGGAAAAAATAATGCTCCTGCCGTAGTGACTCCCGGTGGCGATAAGCCTGTTGTAAAACCTGACGACAAGGACCCTATTCCAAGTGGCAAGCCCGACCCAATCAAGCCAACACCTGTTATTTTTATCAGCCCTATTGCAAACGCTGAAGCGGGTTTAAATTACAGCGAAACAGAGCTTGTTTTTTCAAAAACGCTTGAGCAATACAGTACTCACTCGGGAATTGACTTTATTGCAGCTGAAGGAACAGCGGTTAATGCGGTTTATGATGGAGTTGTATCAAATATCCAAAACGATGTTTTATATGGATATACAGTTACAATAAACCACAAAGATGGTGTTTCAACACGATACAGTTCACTTGGCGAAGCAATTAATGTTAAAGTCGGACAAACTGTTAAGCAAGGTGAAAAAATTGGCGTAACGTCAACTTCAATGATTTTGGAAAGTAGCGACGGCGCGCATCTCCACTTTGAAACAATGTTAAATAATATAGTTGTTAATCCTAATGAATATTTCATTACAAGCGAAAAATAATCTTCCCCCTAGCTAAACAAAAACAAAACAAGTCTGTGCAAATTGCAGGCTTGTTTTGTTTTATTTTGGCAAATCAAAAAATCTAATATGCAATATATTAAGTTAAATTTATTGTTAAATTTTCTTTAATATAGATGTTTTTGCTTTTACAAAGTAGACATCGATTTTTTAATGTGTTATAATTTAATACATTAGTTGTAAACTATATGTATCGCTTGCGAATTTTAGATACTATAATTTTGTACGTTACTTTCGATTGTTTAAAGGGTTAAGTTATGATTAGCGAAGCTAGTTCAAAAGAGAAAATTTGTCAATCAATGTATAACTATATGCTTGATTTTTCGTCATATCGAAATAATCTTGTTACTTTAAATATTTTTGATAAAAATATTTCATTTGATACATTTATATCGGAAGTTGAACATCTTTCGCACTATCTAATTAGTATCGGCGTAAAAAAGGGCGACAGTGTTTGCGTTTGCTTGCCAAATATTCCTCAAGCAGTTATTGCGACGTACGCAATTAATCGCGTTGGGGCAATTTTAAACATAGTTCACCCACTAATCCACAGTAAGGGCTTAGCTGAAATTATTGAAAAAACAGGAAGTAAAGTGGTTTTTTTACAAAACGCAAGTTATTGTAAGTACGCGTTAGGCTTAAATAAATTTAAACTAGATAAAGTTATTTTGTGTTCGATTACAGACTATATGTCAAAACATATGGCGCGCTTATATAAACGGGGTATGCGCAGATATTTGCGAGCTAGTTGGGTTTTAGGGAAAATTGCATCAAATACCATAAATTATAGCTCCGCGCGGACAACAGTCTATTTCCAATTTCCCGAAGTGTCAGGGGACGATATTGCTATATTTATGCACAGTGGCGGTACTACGGGCGAACCTAAAACCATTATGATTTCAAATAAAGCCATGAACGCTTTGCCACGAAACCTTCTTTCCTCTATTGCAAAAGGGGAAAATGGATATCAATTTTCATATAAAGACGCGATGTTTGGCGCGCTTCCTCTGTTTCACGGGTATGGACTAGGCGTATGCGTACATTTTTCCTTGTGCTGTCGAATGAAGTTGGTTTTAGTACCAATGTTTAACGCAAAACACGTTGCAAAAACAATCAAAGCGAACAATATTACAGCAATGGCGGCTGTGCCTAGAATGTATCAAAAGGTTCTTTCGGACAAGCGGTTTTCAGCAGATTATATAGTTAATCTTAAAAATGCGTATTGTGGCGGGGACAAGATGGAGCAGGATATTAAAATTGCTTTCGACAAGAGAATGGCAGAAGCTGGCTCGACTTGCGTTTTACAAGAGGGATATGGACTTAGCGAAACAGTAAATGTTTGTGTGCTAAATACAAATTTAAGCAGTTGCGTAAATTCGATTGGCAGGCCACTTGACAATATAGAAGTACAAATTGTTGACGCAAATAACAATAAACTTCCGCCGAATACAAATGGAGAACTTTGTGTTTCATCTGAAACATTAATGGCCGGTTATTTGAATGATGAGGAAACGACAAATGTTGTATTTTTTACCGATTCAAATGGTGTGAAGTGGTTAAAAACGGGCGATTTAGCGTACATTAACGACAACGGATTTGTGTTTTTCGTTGATAGGTTAAAACGATTAATTAAAATTTCGGGAATGAATGTTTTTCCTGCTGAAATTGAACGAACTGTCACAAAACTTGATTTTATTGAACAGGCGTGCGCGGTTAAGGCAAAACAAAACTTTAAAACAATTATTGTGCTTAACATTACGTTGAAAAAGGGCGTCAAGTATTCGCACGAAATGGAAAAAGAAATTTATGCGCATTGTGAAGATAACTTGTCAAAGTGGGCGCAACCAACACTTATAATTGTACGAGATAAGTTGCCTACAACAGCGATTGGGAAAATTGATTTTAAAGCTCTTGATGGCAAAATCGATTAAAAAAAAATTAAATATTAAATTTTAAAAACGCTTGCAATGGCGTTTTTATTTTTATATTGTCGGTGTTTTTCCATAAAAGCAATGCAAAATAATATATTTTTGTTAAATTGATTGACAAATTGATTACAGTGAAGTTATAATATATCTGTCAGTCAATCGTATGACAACAATTTGCGAGGATGAATGATGAGTAATTTAACTAAAATTAGCAATAAGGTTCAAGCAATTTCGCCTGATGTAAAGGTTACATTAGAACGGAACTGCGTTGTATTAAACGGCGAACTTTCTAAGTGGGATGACGTTGTTGCTTGCGGAAAAGCGGCGGTGTCTAAAAAGTATTTGGGCGTCATAAACAATATAAAATTAAAAGGGTTTACGCCAAAAACCCACTTGCCAGAAGTATCGGATAATTTGTATGAGGGAGCGTCGCCCGATGTTTTGATTGTTGGCGGAGGGGTTGTGGGCGCGGCTATTGCGAGGGAGCTTTCAAAATGGAAGCTTGATACAATGTTAGTTGAAAAAGGCTATGATGTTGCGTTGGGCGCGTCAAGTCGAAACGACGGCTGTGTTCACGTAGGTATTGACTTAAGCCCAAATCAGCTTAAACTAAAATACAACGGGAGAGGAAACGCTATTTATGGTGATATGTGCCGTGATTTAGGCGTCAAGTTTGAGCGCTCAGGGCAAACCATTTTGATGTATTATAATTGGGAAAAACATATTATTCCGTTGTTTAAACTTGTGGCGAGGGTGCTAAAAGTAAAAGACGTAAGGTATATGAAGTTGGATGAACTGAAAAAACTTGAGCCAAATGTTGTAAGTTGGGCTAAGGGCGCTTACTATATGCCGACAGGCGGAATAGTTTCGCCATATAAACTTGTGGTTGCGTTAGCTGAAAATGCCGCGCAGAACGGGGTAAAGTTTTGTTTAAATACTGCAGTTTTGGGAATGAAAGTTATTGATGGCGAAGTTAAGGAAGTTAAAACTAATCGCGGAACAATATATCCTAAACTTGTAATAAATGCTGCGGGTGTATTTTCCGATATTATTGCCGATATGGCAGGGGACAGGACGTTTACAATTCACCCAAGAAAAGGTATAAACTTGATTATGGATAAGAAAGCGGGTATGCTTGCAAGGACATCAATGTCAAAGATGCCTTTTATAAAAATTTCGCAAAACTTTAAAGACGAGGTTAAGCCAAAGGGGTTAATTAAAACACTTTTAACTGAGCAGGTGAACGAAACTAAGACAACACATACTAAAGGCGGTGGCGTTGTCCACACCGCCGACAACAATGTTTTAGTAGGGCCGAATGCAGTTGAAATACCAGAAAGAGAGGATTATACAACTGATTTGGATAGTATAAAGGCTATTTTTGCAAAACAGTCGATTGTACAAGATAAATTAAAAATGAACGAAATTATTACTTATTTTGCAGGAGTTCGCGCCGCAACTTATGAGGAGGACTTCGTCGTCAGAAAAGGAATATTTACAAAAAATATTTTAGAAGCAGCAGGGATACAGTCGCCTGGCATTACCGCTGCGCCTGCAATCGCCGAGGATATTTCAAAGTGGGCGGTAGAGTATTTGGGTGAAAAACAAAAGGTTTTAAAAAATGAAAAATTTAATCCAATTCGTAAACCCGTGCCTCACTTGGCGGAAATGTCGGAAAGCCAGCGCAACGAGCTTATTCGTGAAAATCCCGACTATGGCGAAATAGTTTGTCGCTGTGAGGAAATTTCAAAAGGTGAAATTATCGACGCGCTCAATTCGCCAATTCCCGTGTATACCGTTGACGCAATAAAACGTCGTGTTCGCCCAGGAATGGGAAGGTGTCAGGGCGGTTTTTGTGGGCCTCAAGTCATTAAAATTCTTGCTCAACAAAAGGGTGTGTCGGTTGAACAAATTATGAAGGCGGGCGACAACAGCAATATTCTATTTGAAAAGACTAAGGGAGGGCAATAATATGACTTATGACGTAGTTGTTATCGGCGGAGGTCCTGCTGGTCTTGCGGCGGCGGTTAGCGCGGATAAAGAAGGTGCAAAAGTACTTATTATTGAACGCGAAGCGCGACTTGGCGGTATTCTTAAACAGTGTATCCACGATGGTTTTGGACTTATAACTTTTAAAGAAAAACTGTCTGGACCCGAATATGCCGAAAGATTTATTGATATGGTTTTGGAAAGAAACATCGAAACTAAACTTTTAACATTCGTTACAAAAATTGAAAAAAACGAGGCATTATTTACTATTTATTTTGTCAATCGAGAGGGCGCAAGCCATATTGAAACTAAATCAATAGTGCTTGCAACTGGGTGTAGAGAGAGAACGGCTAAACAAATTTTTATTCAGGGGACAAGGCCGTCGGGCGTGTTCACTGCGGGAAGCGCGCAGAATTTTGTTAATCTTATGGGCGAACTTCCTACGAAAAAATGCGTAATTTTGGGAAGCGGCGATATCGGCTTAATTATGGCGCGTCGGTTGACTTTAGAGGGCGCAAAGGTTGAGGGTGTTTATGAAGTAAAACCGACGCCTAGTGGACTTACTCGAAATATACATCAGTGTTTGCGTGACTTTAATATTCCGCTTTATCTTTCGCATACGGTTACTAGAATTTTTGGAAACGAAAGACTTGAAGCTGTTGAAGTTGCCGAGGTTGATGAAAAGTTGCAACCGAAAGTCGGAACTGAGAAAATTATCGAATGTGACAGTTTAATTTTATCGGTTGGCCTTATTCCTGAAAATGAACTAGCCGAAAGCATAGGCGTAAGTATAAACGGCCGAACAAAAGGCCCAGTATGTGACCAGCTTTATATGACGAGTATTGACGGTGTTTATTCAGCGGGGAACGCGCTTCACGTAAATGATTTGGTTGACTATGTGACCGAAAATGCACTTGAAGCAGGCAAAAACAGCTCTAAATATATTAAATCAGCGCGAAAGAACATAAACATCAATATTGGGCGCGAGTTTTTATACACTGTTCCGACGGTGTTGAACTTAAATGCAAAACTAAATGATACTACAATATATTTCCGCGCGGGAACGGATATGTTCAATGTCGATTTTTTAATTAAAGTTGACGGAAAACAAGTTTTTTCTAAAAAATATACCGCGTTACGTCCGCCCGAAATGGAACGGCTCAAAATAAATTTTGATGAGTATAATTTGAACGAGAAAAGTAAGATTGAGTACTTTTTGGAGGCGCAAAAATGAAAGAACTTATTTGCATTGTTTGTCCAAACAGCTGTTTGTTGACAATAAATGATAACAACGAGGTTAGTGGCGCAAAGTGTCCGCGTGGCAAAAAATTTGCTATCGAGGAAATGACCGCCCCTAAACGTACGGTATGCACAACCGTCGCAACTGTTTTTGCGGATTATCCCGTTTTGCCCGTTCGGACTTCAGATGAAATTCCAAAGGATAAAATTTTTCAGCTTATGGAGCTAGTTAAGGGCTTTAAACTCGAAAAAAGGGTTGCTAGAGGCGAAATTTTAATAAAAAATATTTTAAATTTAGGTGTGGACTTGATAAGTTCGTCTAATATGTTGTATAATTATAACATTGGTAAATAAATTTTATTTAATAATGTTTCCCAATAATAATTGTAAAGGTAGGTACTACTATGAAATACGGTCCGCTGGCGTTGAGCTATGATTATGGAACGCAAAGTGTTAGGGCAATTTTGTTTGATAAACAGGGCGAAATACGCGGAAAGGTTAAACTTGAATTTAAACAACCTTATATTTCAGATAAACCCGGTTATGCCGAGCAGTCACCCGAGTTCTATTGGGGTCAGTTTTGTCGCGTTACTAACCGTCTTAAGGAGGATGTTGGCGAGCTTTGGAACGATATTGTAACTATGAGTATAACAACATTTCGCGATACTGTGACTTGCTTGGATAAAGATATGAAACCACTTAGACCCTTTATATTGTATCTTGACCAAAGGCGAGTTGAAAATCCTAAAGACTATATACCTTCATCAAAGCGCGCAATATTTAAAATGGTTAATATGTTTGAAACGGCGTCGGCGCAGTTTGCGGCGTGCTTTGGAAATTGGATTTCAATTAACGAACCTGAAATTTGGGCTAAAACCGAAAAATTGGTTTCACTTTCTACATACATACATTATAGGTTGTTAGATGAACTTATTGATTCGGTTGCTAATCAAGTCGGACACCTTCCATTTAACTATAAAAAGAAAGTTTGGCTTGGCGAAAACGATTTAACTGCCTGCATATTTGGAAAAGTTACAGCTGATAAAATGGTTCAAAAACTTATAAAACCTTGTGAAGTTATGGGGCATATAAGCAAGGCTAAGTCGCTTGAAGTCGGGCTTCCCGAAGGGCTTTGCGTAATAGCAAGTGGCGCGGATAAAGCCTGTGAAACTTTGGCAGTGGGCTGTGTTGGCAACGATATCGCCGCAATCAGTATGGGTACGGCGGCATCGGTTGAAATTACAACCGACAAATATGTGGAGCCTCAACCATTTATGCCTGCTTATCCATCAATATATAATGATAAGTTTAATCCTGAAATTATGGTATTTAGGGGTTATTGGATGATAAGTTGGTTTAAAAATGAATTTGCACTTCGTGAAGTTCAGCAAGCAAAAGAATTGGGTTGTTCGCCCGAACAGTTGCTTGATGCTAGACTTTCGGAAGTCCCCGCCGGTTGTGAGGGTTTGGTTTTGCAACCATATTGGTCGCCGGGAGCAAATATTCCCGAGGCAAAAGGCGCAATTATCGGGTTCTCTGACTGCCATACTCGAGTACATATTTACCGCGCTATTATTGAGGGTATCGGTTTTGCGTTGCTCGAGGGGCTAAAAAATATGGAACGGCGCGCAGGATATAATATTAAACGTATTGCTGTGTCGGGCGGCGGTTCAAATTCGGAACAAGTTTGTCAAATTACTGCCGACCTATCAGGTAAAATAGTGCAAAAAGTTCAAACTTATGAAACTTCTGCATTAGGCGCAGCTATGGCAGCGTTTACAGGTGTGGGCGAATACAAAACTTTGGATGAGGCTGTAAAAAATATGTCACGCGTTACTAAAGAATATTTTCCCGACCCTGCCGCAAACAAAGTATATACGGCATTGTATGAGCGCGTTTATTGCAAACTTTATAAAGCAAACCGAAAGTTTTATAAGGAAATAAGAGATATAATTAAAGATTAATGTAAGTACAACATTGTTTGCCTATTATCTTTAGTTTATGCTTAAAGCAATCCTAAAGTTTTATAAGGAAATTACATAATATTAAAAATTAAGGAGATATAAAATGTCGCATTACAAGGATTATATGCCACCATACCACTTGGACGTTGCGCCTAAGGATAGCTATCGTAGCGTTTACAGATGGGGTGACCCAACATTTAATAAAATTCCAAAGGAAGGGCTTTACAAACTTATTAAAAAAACCTTCAATCTTACAGATGACGACTTTAAAAAGCCCGCCGAGATGGGTTTAGAAAAAGTGGATTTCGATATTCCGCGCACCTTAACCGACTTGCAGGTAAATGAATTTAAAGCCATCGTAGGTAAAGAAAATGTTGGCGAAGATTGTTATTCGCGAATTACGGCATCGTATGGTAAAACGATGTTGGATATGTTGCGTTTGAGGAAAGGTATTGTTGAAAATGTACCCGACATTGTATTGTATCCTTCAACTACTGAAGAAATTGTAAAAATTGTTGATATATGCAAGCGTGATAAAATTTCAATATACGTGTGTAGTGGCGGTTCAAGCGTTACACGTGGATTTGAGGCTATGAAAAAGGGCGCGATTTGCTTGGACTTCAGGCGTAATTTTAACAAAATGGTTAAGTTTAACGAAGTCAACCAAACAATTACCGTGCAGTCGGGTATGAGCGGGCCTAACCTCGAAAAGTTATTAAATAATGCGCCAAGTACGTTGGGCGCAAAGTGCAGATATACTTGTGGTCATTTCCCTCAATCGTTTGAATTTTCATCGGTTGGCGGTTGGGCTATCACAAGAGGCGCAGGGCAGAACTCCACTTATTATGGTAAAATGGAAGATTTGGTAATCTGTCAAAAGTACGTCACCCCCGTTGGAATTATTGAAACTGACCCCGTGCCGCGTAAGGCTTGCGGGCCTAGTATTGACCAAATTATGATGGGCAGCGAAGGCGCATTTGGTATTTTGTGTGAAGTTACTATTAAACTTTTCCACTTCCACCCCGAGGATAGACAACGTTTTTGCTATATTTTTAAATCGTTCGAGGAAGGTCAGAAAGCTATGCGCGAAGTTATGCAGGGCGAATTTGGCGTACCATCGGCATTCCGTTTGTCCGATGAGGAGGAAACCTCGTTTATGCTTCACCTTTATGGCGTAGAGGAGGGAGGTTTGAATGGCTTGCTTTCAACGTTTGGATATAAACCAATGCAAAGATGTTTGATGATTGGGTTTAATGATGGCGATATTGGTTTGCAAAAACTAATTAATCGCAGGGTGCATAGAATTGTTAAGCGTCATGGCGCGATGCGTATGCCGTCGGTGGTAACTTCCGAATGGGAAAAAGGCAGGTTTAATGACCCGTATATGCGCGATTGTATTCAAGACTTTGGCATTATAATTGATACGCTCGAGTTAGCGGTTGATTGGGATAGAATGCCCGAAGTATATAAATCGGTACGAGCATTTTGCAAGAGTCGCCCTAATACTATCGTCACAACGCATATTTCTCACTGCTATCAACAGGGCGCAAACTTGTATTTTATATTTAGTATTAACACTCGCGATATTAAGGAGTTTTCAGATTATCACTCGGGTATTCTTGACGCAATTCAAAAATCGGGAGCGTGTATGAGCCATCACCATGGAATTGGAAAGTTATTTGCGCCGTGGCTAGAAGGACAACTTGGCAAAAATGAATATGAAATTTTGAAGACACTTAAAAAACACTTTGACCCCGATAATTTAATGAATCCGGGTGGTACTATTGGGTTAGATATGCCGAAAGATAAAATTATCGCAAAAGATGAAAAGTTTAAGCCGTCAGCCAATGTTGACTATATTCACAATTATATGGATAAATAGTATATTTATTTTAGTAATATAAATGAAATACCGCCTAAATTAGGCGGTATTTTTACATTTTTTGCGCACAAAAAAATACGAATAAACAAGGCTACTCTTTTTTGTAAGTACTATATTGTATAAAAACTATGCTTCAGCAGCTTCAGCTTTTGCCTTTTCGTAGGCAGCTAAAATTTTTGTTTTAATTATCTCACGAGTTTCTGTATTTATCGGGTGAGCAATGTCACGATATTCACCGTCGGGCGTTTTCCTCGAGGGCATTGCAATAAAATCGCCGTCTTGTCCCTCAATGATTTTAATATCGTGAATCACAAACATATCGTCAATCACAATAGAGGCCACAGCGCGAAATTTGCTTTCATCTCTTTTAATAAGCCTAATTCTAACATCGGTAATTTCCATAAGTCCTCCTACAATATATAGTTATAATAAAAGCCTACATACATTATAGTATATTTGTATGGTAAATTACAATAGTTTTTGAAAAATACTTTTATTAAATAACAAAATTGATAAATGTAACATATATTGGGTTATGAAAAATCCATTTATAGGCAAAAATATACATCTAATAGGCATCGGTGGAATATCGATGAGTGGGCTTGCAAAGTGGTGCAACGCTAACGATATGACGGTAAGCGGTTCTGATGTACATCACTCGGAAACCTTAATTGAACTTCAAGAATTGGGCATAAACGCGTACGCTGGCAGCAATGTTTCGATAGCTGGTTTGGCGGATATTGTTGTTTATTCATCGGCAATTTCCGAAGGCGACGCGGAGCTATGTTTTTGTCGCGCAAAGAAAATTGTTTGTTTTGAGCGACATAGATTTTTAGGGATAGTTGCGAGCCTATATAATGAAGTTATCGCAGTTAGCGGAACGCATGGCAAAACCACCGTGACAGGGCTTCTGTCAACTATTTTTAAACGCGCGGAAAAAAGTTTTACGGCGCATATCGGCGGAGATGTAAAGGATTTAAATGGCAATTTTTATATGTCGGGCGAGGAATATTTTATTACGGAAGCGTGTGAATACAAGCATAGTTTTTTATCATTACAACCAAATACGATTATTATTTTGAATGTTGAAAGTGACCACCCCGATTGCTACAATGCTTTGTCGGATTTAGAGGATACGTTTACGAAATTTGTCAGTAATATGCAGAATGACGGCTTAATTGTCATAAATAGAGATGTAGACTATCGCAATTTGCATATATGCACAAATACGCATATGTTGACTTATGGCTTTGACGCTGAGGCGGATTGCTATGCAACTAACATACTTGAATATCTTGGCAAGTGTGAATATGATGTTATATTAAATAAAGAACACTTTTGCCATATAAAGTCCAATATGTTTGGACGGCACAATATCTTAAACGCCTTAGCCGCTATTTTGACAGCTAATTATTATGGCGTTTCTAAACAGAACATTATTGAAACTATTGAAACTTTTAAGGGTATTAAACGCCGCTTTGAGTTTGTTGGCGAAGTAAACGGCGCGCGAATTGTAATAGATTACGCGCACCATCCAAGCGAAATTGTTGCGACTTTAGACGCCGCTAAAAAAATGCAATATCGTAATTTACGCGTTTATTTTCAGCCACATACATACTCGCGTACAAAAAAATACTTTGATGAATTTGCTAACGCGTTTGAAAACGTTGACGAACTTTCAATAGTTTCGACTTATCCCGCGCGTGAAACTCCCGATATGGGCGCAACGGCATTTGAATTATTTTATTACATTAATACGTGCGTGCAAGACGCAAAATATTTTGATACTCTTATGGCAGTGGCGACTAATATTTTAAAAACAGCAATGCCCGACGACCTTATTTTAATTTTGGGAGCAGGCGATATTGCCGAGGTGGCAAAACTTGTTTTGCAATAGAGGTTTGAAATAGTTAGTATGGATTGTGATTTTTTGTGGATTTTTCAAATTAAAGTTGCTGACTATAACGGAAGTTAGTTTATAGCCTTAACCATAAGCCTTTAATAATTTTTAAAAAATCTGAAGTACGAAAGTGGGGTAATAAAATATTATTGTATATAATTTCAAAACATCAAAGTATAAAAACAACCAAATTCAAATTATGAATTTGGTTGTTTTTTAATTAAGTTTTATTTATTTTAAAATAGATTTACATAATAAAAGTTAGGTATTAAAATTATATATTAAAATCATAAACTAATTTTCGTTCAAGCAGTCAATAACAATTTTACCATAAATATAATGTTCTTGAGTAATTTCATTGACGACGGTTGAAAATTGATTAAATGGAATTACCTTATCAATAAAATCGGTTGTGTCAATAACTTTGTTTGCCAATAAATTTATTGCGGTATATATCTCGCCATATCCATTGCGTATGCAGGTCATTGTCAACTGCTTAAGAAGCGTGTCGCCAAGGTTTAAGTTGAGTTTATCTAAAAAATGGTTGTAGCCAACAATCGCAACACGTCCACATTCTTGCGTAATTAAGGGAATGTAATTTGTTGAAATATCGGAGCGCGCCTCATACACTGTATATTCGGTCATTTTGCCGCCAGTAATTTCCATAATGCGCTGGCGAAGGTCACATTCCGCTGGATTAATTGTATAATATATGCCGTGTTTTTCAGCTAAAAGCAAGTTATCGTTGTCAGTATCAATGACGATTGGAACAAGCTGATAATAAAGCGCAAGTTGCGCGATAATATTACCTAAGGTGCGCGCGCCTAAAATTGCTAGATAATTGCCTTTTTCCGTTTCAAGCACATCAAAAGTTTTAATAGCCATTGCAATTTGCTCAACAAAAATAGCTTCCTCGTCGCAAATCCCCTCGGGAAGCAAGCATACGTTTGCAGGGGGCAACGAAATAAAGTCGCAAATTAAGCCATCGCAATCAACGCCCATTACTTTAACATCGGCAACCAATGGTTTATCCTTGTTTCGCAAACTAGGTTCGGATAGAATATATGGATTAATAACTACTCGTTCGCCTTTCTTTAGCCCCGACAACTCGTGCGATTCGGAAACAAGCCCAATAGCTGAACGTACGGGAATAATTGGGAATACAGGATTTTTGCCCCTAAAGATAGCCAAATCGGTTGAGGAAAGAGCCGCTTTAGATATCCTGACCTTAACATCGCCAGGTTCAGCCTCCTGAACGCGCTCGATTAATTGTAGTTCCTCAGTAGCGGTAATTTGCCAAGCTTTCATTAGCGTCTCCTTAAAAATTTTGTAAAAATATTATAACACATATATTTTTTTTTGTAAATTAAACTTTTATATGAAATATTTTTCATTTATTTGAGAAATACCGCTTAAAGTGTTTGACTATTTCATTGTATATTACTATAATAAGTAAGCATTATTCTTTTATTGTAAATTAACGGAGGTATAAATATGAAAGATAATATCCATCCAGATTATCATCAGGTTACCGTAACTTGTGCGTGCGGTGCAACCTTTACGACTGGTACCACCAAAAAGGGCGATACTATGAGAGTCGATATCTGCAACAAGTGTCATCCTTACTTCACCGGCAGGCAAAAACTTGTAGACACAGGTGGCCGTGTGGATAAGTTCAAGAAGCGTTATAATCTTGATTAGTTAAATTGGTGCAGATTATCGATGACGATAATCTGCATTTTTTCAAAATGTTGAAATATTGTTCAATGTCAAACAAAGCGCAAATTTTAATTAATATTTAAAAATGATTTACTAATTTATAGTTGTTTTGTTTTTTAATATTTTGACGACAATATTATTTATCAATAAAATTTTAATCGAGTTTATGTAATTTCAGTTTTTTGTATAAAGTATTTTGGTTGCAATATGCAAGTGTATTAAATGTTTATAATTAATATACTGCAACTGTTTAATTGTGACGGCCAAAATTGGTGAAACGTAAAATTGTGTTTTATGTAATTTGGTGTTTTTAATTATAATTGTTCGAAGTATACATTTTATAGCTTTGGTTTTTTAAATTAATTACGCGCAAATACTCGATTTTTTTAAGGTACGCTAAATTAGGACGTGTGACTCTATGAAAAAAACTCTTATCGGCGGTCAAGCGGTACTTGAAGGCGTTATGATGCGCGGCGAACGTAGTATGGCTACGGCGGTTCGCGATGCGTCGGGCAAAATTACCGTTGAAAGCAAGTACATTACACCGATTAAACAAAAATCAATATGGTATCGAGTCCCTATTTTGAGGGGAGTGCTTAACTTTGTGTCGATGATGGTGCTTGGCACTAAAACTTTGATGCGCTCGAGTGAGGTTTTTGGAGATGTTACCGAGCCTAGCAAATTTGAAAATTGGCTTTCTAAAAAAATGAAAGTAGATATGATGCAAATGGTTATGGGTTTTGCCGTTGTTTTAGGCATTGCTTTAGCTATTGGCTTATTTTTTATATTACCTCAACTTCTGACATCGTTATTTTTTAAAATTCCAATATTAGCGTCCGCGCCGAATGTCGTTAAAGATATATCGGAGGGCGTTATTCGTCTAGTAATTTTTGTATTGTATGTACTTATGTGCAGCAAAGTTCCCGATGTGAAACGTGTTTTTATGTATCACGGAGCGGAGCATAAAACGATAAATGCGTTTGAGCACGAGGAAGAACTTACTGTTCAAAATATTCAAAAATATACGACAATTCATAAGCGTTGTGGCACGACGTTTATGTTTTTAGTTATGATTATAAGTATTATTCTGTTTTCATTGTCAAGTTGGCTTTTTTATGAAACGTTAGGTTGGCCTAACAACATTTGGACTAGAATTGGCATTAGGCTTGTTTTGTTGCCACTTGTAGCAGGCGTTTCATATGAGGTTTTAAAACTGTTGGCGTTGTCGGATAATATTGTTGTGCGTTTTATTCGTTGGCCGGGGCTTCTTTTGCAAAAACTAACAACCAAACAGCCCGATGACAGCATGGTTGAAGTTGCATTGGTGGCATTTCAAACCGTTTACAATATGGACCGCGACGATACGTTACCCGAACTTAATTTTGAAATTAAAAAGTCAATGGCGGAGGCCAAAAAAACTTTAATTGATATTTTACCCGAAAACGAATTCGAGTCGTCGGATATTGATTGGATTTTGTGCAATGTGTTAAATGTAAACAGAGGCGAGTTAAAATCAATAAACTATGTCAACGCCGTTGATATTGAGCGCGCGGTTGTGATTGCGAATGAACGTGCGAAACATATTCCATTGCAATACATCTTAGGCAGCGCAAACTTTTATGGTTTTGATATTGATGTAACAGCAGGCGTGCTTATCCCTCGTCCAGAAACAGAACTCTTATGCGAACAGGTCATAAAAATTGCCGAGGGCAAGAAAGTACTTGACTTGTGTACGGGAAGCGGAGCTATTGCGATAGCTGTTAGTAAGTCGGTTGAATGTGAAATGGTGGCGACGGATATATCAAGCGTAGCGCTTGATATTGCAAAGCGTAACGCTGAAAAGTTGAACGCTAAAGTTATCTTTTTCCAAGGTGATTTGTTTGAAAATATTGATGGTAAATTTGATATAATTGTTTCAAATCCTCCTTATATAAAAAGTTCCGATATCTTGAATTTGGCCGTTGAGGTAAAGGATTATGAGCCGTTGATTGCGCTTGACGGAGGTTTAGACGGATACTGTGTTTACACGCGTATTATCGATGAAGTAAAGTCACATTTGAATGAAGGCGGAACGCTTATGCTAGAAGTAGGCGAAGGTCAAGCAGATGAAATAAAGGCCATGCTTTTTGATAAGTTTGAAGATATAACAATATTGAACGATTATAATAATATTCCACGCATAATTATTGCTAAATAATAGGGGAACATATGTTTACGAAATTAGATACAATTAAAAAAAGATTTATATTTTTAACTGATGAAGTTGTCAAACCTGACATTATCGCTAATCAGGCAGAATGGAAAAAATTAGTTAAAGAAAGGTCATCGCTTGAGGATATAGTCGCCAAATACGACGAGTATCTTATTGCGCAAAAGCATATGGATGAATGTAAGATTATGCTTAACGACCCCGATGAGGAAATGAGAGAACTGGCTAAAGAAGAATATACTGATATTAAGGACAATTTAGAGTCGGTATTTGAGGAGCTTAAGATTTCGCTTATTCCGAAAGACCCCGACGATGATAAAAACGTTGTAATTGAAATACGCGCAGGCGCAGGCGGAGAGGAAGCTAGTTTATTTGGCACGGAACTTATGCGGATGTATATGCACTATGCGGATATGCATCGTTGGAAGATAGAAGAAATTAATATGAATATGACCGAACTTGGCGGTGTTAAGGAAGTTGTATTTATGATTTCGGGTAAGGGTGTGTTTAGCAAACTTAAATATGAAAGCGGTGTTCATCGCGTACAGCGAATACCTGAAACCGAATCGCAAGGGCGTGTTCACACATCAACAGTTACAGTGGCGGTGCTTCCCGAAACGGAAGATATTTCGATAGAAATTAATGAACGTGATTTAAAAATTGACACATTCCGCAGTGGTGGCGCAGGCGGACAGCACGTAAATAAAACAGAAAGCGCAATACGTATTACGCATTTGCCCACAGGTATTGTGGTAATTTGCGAAGACGAGCGTAGTCAAATTAAAAATCGTGAAAAGGGTATGAAAGTTTTAAAAACAAGGCTTTATGACCACTTTCAACAGCTTGCAAATAAAGAATATTCAGACAATCGCAAGGCGCAGGTTGGTACAGGTGATAGATGTGAGCGAATACGTACGTACAATTATCCACAAGGGCGCGTCAGCGACCATCGAATTGGTTTGACGCTATACTCATTGACAAACTTTTTAAATGGCGATATAGATGAAATGATTACGGCTTTACAAATTGCAGCGCAAAATGCTGCCTTGTCTAACTCGGATACATTGAAATAAATTTAAAACAACAAAGGCGAACTTTTTTAGGGTTATTGAAAAATAACCCCTTTATATTATCATTTTGAGGCGATAAAATGGAAATTAGATACAATAAGAAAAGAAATATACTTGAGGAACATACCTACGAACCCGACCTTCAGGACGTTGCTGAACCACAGTTATTTAGAAAGATTTTTGAATATGGAACAATTCCCAAAGTGACATTTAATATGCGTAATGTCCCTATGAATACTCCTCGCGATATTTGGATAACCGATACAACTTTTCGCGACGGACAACAAGGCACTGCGCCGTTTAGCGTAAAAAATGTGGTGGATTTATACAAAATGCTGCACCGTTTGGGTGGAGTAAAGGGTATTGTTCGTCAAAGTGAATTTTTCTTATACAGCGAACGCGACAGAAAGTCTGTTGACAAGTGTTTGGAGTTGGGTTATGAATTTCCCGAGGTTACAAGTTGGATTAGGGCAAACGAAAAAGATTTTGAACTTGTTAAAGAGTTGGGCTTAAAGGAAACAGGTATTTTAGTTAGCTGTTCCGATTATCATATTTTTAAAAAAATGAATATGACACGTCGCACAGCTTTGGATAAATATTTATCCATTGTAAAGATGGCTCTAGATAGAGGCATCGTGCCGAGATGTCACTTTGAGGATATTACCCGAGCTGATTACTATGGCTTTGTAGTTCCGTTTGCGATAGAACTTATGAACCTTTCGCGTGAAAGCGGTATCCCTATTAAAATCCGCGCGTGCGACACTATGGGCTATGGTATAACGTACCCCGGTTCATCAATGCCAAGAAGTGTTCAAGGGATTGTCTATGGTTTTGTTCACTATGCAGAAGTTCCGCACAAGCAAATTGAATGGCACGGTCATAACGACTTTTATAAGGCCGTCACTAACGCGACTACTGCTTGGTTATATGGCGCATCGGCCGTCAATACAACGCTTTTGGGCATCGGCGAAAGAACGGGAAACTGTCCGCTTGAAGCTATGGCGATTGAGTACTGTTCATTAAAAGGCACTAATGACGGTATGGATTTATCGGTTATTACTGATATCGCGAAATACTTTGAGGAGGAAATTGGCTATCAAATTCCCCCGAGGACACCATTTGTTGGCGAAAACTTTAACCTAACCCACGCGGGTATCCACGCAGATGGTATGCTGAAAGACCAGGAAATTTACAATATTTTTGATACGGAAAAGATTTTGAAGCGTCCGCCGCTTGTTGCTGTTGATAGTTTTTCGGGACTTGCGGGTATTGCTTTTTGGATGAACAGCTTCTATGGACTTGTCGAACCCAATAAAATAGATAAGAAATGTCCGTCGGTTGAAGCAATAAAAGCTGAACTCGACAAAATCTATGCGACAGGTCGTACCACTGTTATGTCAAATAAAGAATTGGAAACCTTGCTTAGAAAAGTCGATATTGACCTTTATAAACGTGTTTCAGGTAATAAATAATATATACAAAACTAAAATATTATATCTATATTTATAAAAAATTTGAAAAACCCTTGAATTATTGCTCTTTTGCGGTTACAATAAAGATATAATATAAAATCTAGGAGGCTGTTTATTATGATACATTTGATTTACGGTGCTAAAGGTTCGGGCAAAACTAAGAGAATTATCGATATGGCCAATGAAAGCATTGAAAACGCGCATGGCGATATTGTGTTTATTACCGATACCAATCGCTATATGTTCAGTATTAAATATCAAGTCAGGGTCATCAATTCCGAGGAGAACCATATTTTTGATGAAGAAGCTTTAATTGGATTCATTAAAGGGCTTATCGCGGGTAACCATGACATTAAAACAATTTATATTGACGGCGTTCACCGTATAACCAAAACGCAGATTGAAGATATGCAACATTTTTATGATGTAATTGATAACTTGGCCGCAGGTCACGAAATTGATTTTGTGATAAGCGTTAGCAAAGATTTAGACGAAATGCCCGAATTTTTGAAAAAATATCTATAAGTTTTAAGGAGATTTTATGCTTTATACTAGCACACGCGACAAGTCGGTAAGTGTTTCGGGCGCACAAGCGATAGCAGATGGAATTTCAATGGACGGCGGATTATATGTTCCGTCGTCCTTTCCGAATATTACAGCTGACGAACTTGGCGACTTTTGCTCAAAAACATATTCTGAACGGGCGGCCTACATTCTTGAAAAGTTTTTAGGTTTTGGCTACGATACTATTCTTGACTTCGCTAATAAAGCGTATTCGCGATTTGACAATGTTGATGAACCATGCCCGCTAGTTGAAATTGATGAAAGTACTTTTATTTTGGAACTTTCTCACGGGCCAACTCTTGCATTTAAGGATATTGCATTGACTTTACTTCCATACCTTTTGACGAAAAGCAATGAAATAATTGATAAAAAAGATAAAACTTTGATACTTGTCGCAACGAGTGGCGATACCGGAAAAGCTGCTCTTGAGGGTTTTAAAAATGTTGAGGGTACGGATATTATCGTTTTTTATCCTGAAGACGGTGTCAGCGTTATGCAAAAACTTCAAATGCAAACACAAGAAGGCGACAATGTTTACGTATGCGGTATAAATGGCAATTTTGACGACGCGCAGAAGGCTGTTAAACATATTTTCACCTCAGACACTATGAAAAATAGTTTGAAAGAACTAGGATATTCTCTATCTAGCGCAAACAGTATAAACTGGGGCAGACTCGTTCCGCAAATAGTTTATTATTTTAGCGCGTACGTCGACTTGGTTTCAAATGGAAATATTTCGTTAGGCGATAAAATCAATTTTGCCGTGCCTTGCGGAAACTTCGGAAATATTTTGGCTGGCTACTACGCTAAATTAATTGGCCTACCAATAAATAAACTCATTTGCGCGTCAAATGAAAATAAGGTTTTAACCGACTTCTTTAATACGGGCGTATACGATGTAAATAGGCCATTTCATAAAACCATTTCGCCAAGTATGGATATTTTAATTTCATCTAATCTTGAAAGGCTTTTATTTGAGATGTCTGGACGTAATCCCGAGTTCGTAAATGAGGCTATGCAAGGTTTGTCGGACAACGGCAAGTATAAGGTCGATTTGAAACTTCTAGACGACTTGGGCATTGAGGCAGGCTTCGCAAACGAAAGCGATACTAAAATGGCTATCGATTGTTTTTTTGATAATCATAATTACCCTCTCGATACTCACACCGCCGTCGCCGTTACCGTCTACAATGATTATGTCGCAAGGACAGGGGACGAAACACCAACAGTTATTATCGCGACCGCAAGCCCGTTTAAATTTCCTGTCGATGTGTACAATGCGCTTTCACACGAGTCGGTTAAAGATGATTTTGCCGCAGCAAAAAAATTGAAATATATTTCAGACATTGATATACCGCAACAAATTCAATCGCTTTTAATTAAACCAATTATTCATAATAATGTAATAAATAAGGATATTATTGATGCCGCTGTTTTGGGCTATATAAGAGGTAAATATGGAAAATAAGACTGTTTACAGCGCGTTAAAACCAACTGGAGATTTGCAACTAGGCAATTACATTGGCGCGCTTAAAAATATGGTTAAGTTACAAGAAAACTACAACTGCGTTTATACCGTGGCGGATATGCACAGTATTACGGTCGACTGCCTGCCTGCCGACTTAAGACGTCGAAGCTATGATTTTATGGCATTATTCTTAGCGATTGGGCTTGACCCCGAAAAAAGCATATTATTTGTTCAGTCGCAAGTGCCGGCGCACGCTGAACTTGCTTGGGTGCTTAATTGCTACACTCAGTTTGGCGAAGCTAAACGAATGACTCAATTTAAGGAAAAAAGTGTTAAATCTCCTGAAAATGTCAATGTCGGATTGTTTGCCTATCCTACACTTATGGCGGCGGATATTTTGCTTTATCAATCGGACTTAGTGCCAATCGGAAAAGACCAAAATCAACATCTTGAACTTGCGCGTACAATAGCTGAACGGTTTAACAATAAGTACTCTCCGACATTTATTGTCCCCGAGGCTATCTTGCCAAAGCAAGGGGCAAAAATACAAAATCTATTAGATCCTACGGTTAAAATGGGGAAAACAGATGACAACGCAAATGGTGTTATATATTTATTGGACGACGCCGATACAATTATGCGCAAATTTAAACGAGCAGTTACCGATAGCGGAAACGAAATTAAATTTGCAAAAGATAAAGCGGGCATTTCAAATTTATTGACCATATACAGCGTTTTTTCAGGAAAAACTTTAGATGAGGCCGAGAAAGAATTTTCAATGTTTAATTACGCAAAATTTAAGGAAAAAGTTGGCGAAACAGTTGTTGAAAAACTGCGCCCAATACAAAATAAATATCACGAACTTATTAACAATAAAGATTACTTAAATCAAGTGATGAAAGACGGCTCAGAAAAGGCTTGTCATGTTGCTTATAAAACCTTATCAAAAGTCTATCGCAAGGTTGGCTTTTGTAGTTACAGATAATGTTTGGATATATTGTACCTGATAAACCAAATCTTTTAATTAAAGACTTTGCGCTTTATCGCGCGCACTATTGCGGGTTGTGCAAAACACTTGGTTTAGAGGCTGGGCAAATTTATCGTTTTGCCACCAATTATGACAGCACATTTTTGTCACTATTATTGCATAATCTACTAGTTTATACGCCAATTATTGAAGATAAAGGCTGTATATTGAATGAATTTAAGAAAAAGCCTATTGTAGCGCGTAATGAAATTTTAGTAGCTGTTGCAGATGTAACTTTAATGCTATTTTATTATAAGGCTGATGATGACGTGCTTGATGAAAATAAGCATAGGGCAATAAAATTGGCATTAAGCGGAAAATATAAAAAACTAAAAATCAAGTATCCTAAGCTCGATAAAATGATGAGTAGGGCATTTAAACAATTAAATCAACTTGAGGTGTCTGGTTCAAAAAATATTGACGCATTAGCCGATTGTTCTGCAAATATTTTGGCAACAATTATTGATGAAATCGGAGAGCATAATGAGGCGGCCGCTAAATTAGGATATTATTTAGGACGTTGGATATATTTTATGGACGCTTTAGATGATTGCGAAAATGACTTTAAGAAAAAAAGGTTTAATCCCTTGTTACAGGTTTACGGGGAATTTACTAACAGAAACGATTTTATAAATAATAATTTGGAAAATTTAAAATATGTATTATATTCGTCATATAATTTGATTGTAGAATACTATGATAAAATAAATGTTACTATCGGCGAAGGCGTTTTGTCTAACATAATTTATGTAGGCTTGCCCGCGCAGATGGAACGAATTTTAAAAGGTGAAACAAAATGTCAAAAAATCCGTATTTAATTTTAAATATCTCAGAAAATGCAACGCAAGCTGAAATTACCGACGCTTACAATATTTTGGTTGAAAAATATTCGCGCGAAAGATTTTTAGAAGGTGAAGCGGGCGAAGTTGCCGCGCGTAAATTAGGCGAAATAAATGAGGCATATGGCGAAGCGATTAATATTGCAAAAAAAGCAACATTTATTAGCGACGGTCACGATGAGTTTTTTGAAATCGAGCGCGCTATAAAAGAAAAACAGTTAGATGAAGCGCAAGCAAAATTAGATGATATAATTACTCGTTCTGCAAAGTGGAATTATTTGCAGGCGAACATATATTATTGTCGCGGATGGCTTATTGAATGTAAAAATCAAATGGAAATCGCTTTAAAGCTTGAACCTGAAAATAAAAAATATCAAATAGACTATGATAGGCTTGTTTCGGAAATGAATCCGTCGCAGGTGTTTAGCGCCGATAAAACTGCACGAACACACCCTCAAGGAAGAAGTTACACGGGTGAGCGGTCAGACTCGGATATCTGTTGCGACTCGTGTTCAACTTGCTTATGCGTAAACTGCTTATGTAATTGCTGCGGTTCATAATTAAAACAGATACTTTATTTAAAATAACATTATATAATGTGCAAAATGCCATTGACTAAATTAGTCAATGGCATTTTATATGCGAATAATTACGATTATGCGCGGTTTTATCAATATCCTAAATAAAGCGCTCCACTTTTCATTATTTCAGGTATCAGCATGGAAGCAAGCGAATAGTATATCGTCTTACCATCTCTACGCATTGCAACGACTCCCATTCCTTTTAATATTTTCAGTTGATGTGAGACGGTTGTTTGGTTTAAATTAAGTACTTCAGCTATATCGCCAACACACATTTCTGTTATACATATCGCCGATAGTATCTTTACTCGCGTGCTGTCTGATAAAACACTAAATAAATCAGATAGCTCGGATAAAACATCATTGTTAGGCAAATAGTATTTTAGTTTAGAATGTGTGCGGTTGTCAATAAGTGTTGGCATTACGGTATTACCCCCTTAGGCTAGTAGTTATATTATGTTCCCAAAATTAATTTTTGCATATCGGTCAAAAAAGGTTGTTTTGTCGCATATTGTATATTTGTAACTAAATAGGGGGAAATTGTATGAACGACGGCAACTGGATGCTGTATATTTTCATTCTTATGATAGTATTTGGCCGAGATGGTGAAATCGAAGGCACAGAACTGTGGGTGCTGATGGCAAGTGTTTTTGCGGTGTTGTTAAGTGAAAATGGCTGTTTAGATAATCTATTTGGCTGTGGAAATCGTGATGACGACGATGATGACGAATGTAGTGGGCGCAGAAGGGAACGACGTCGTGAGGACCGGGACGATAGACGACGCGAGGCTACAATTTAAAAATTAAAAATCTTAAATGTCGTTTGATGACAAATAATAAAAAACTAGGTAATGTGACCGTTGCCTAGTTCTTTGCGTAATTTTTATAAATAATTGTATCCAAATATTAATTTAAGTTATAATGAAACAAACATAAGTATGCCGAAAAATGCTAAAAAAAATTAAAAATTCGGTTAAAAAAACTAGGTATCTAATTGTTACCTAGTTTTAATTTTACATATATAAAGCAAAAAATTATGTTAAACAAATATTAGATTAATTTTAATCAACATATAAGGGAAAACTGTTTTTAAAATTATGTAGATTTTAAGTTAAATAATGTTTAAAATATAACAAAAGATATCATTAATCTTTCCGCATTACTATTGCCAAAAATACGCATTTGTCGCCATCGGACGCTATCATTCCATGAGGTTTTGAACTGTCATAATATAAACAATCGCCTGCGTGCAAAATTTCAATATTACCATTGATGTTACACTTAAGCGAACCTTGTAAAACAAAGTCCATTTCCTGACCATCGTGGCTACTTAGTGGAATAGGTTTGTCTTGTTCGGCGGGAAAATAAGGGGCGGTAACAACAAAAGGGTCGGCAATTCGATGTTTCATATACTGCGCTATATGCAAATATTCAAAACCTTCCCTACGCCTTAATGGCATACCGTGGCCAGCGCGTACAATGGAATATCCTGAAAGCATTGGATTAGAACCATCAACCAATTCCGTTATATCCATATCAAGGCGCTTTGCGCAGTTGTATAAAAGTGTAAAAGAAAAGTCTTTCTCGCCACTTTCGTACTGTAAATACAACTCCAATGATATCCCCGCAAATTTAGCCATTTCTGCGGCCGAAATATCTTCCATTTCCCTAATACCCTTTAATCGTTCGGCAATTTCATAATTCTTATCCATATACGCACCTCACATTTATTTTATGACAAATATGAGCATAAGTCAATAACAAAATCCTGTTTATGTAAATTTGAAAAGCGAATATATTAATACTTGGGAAAAAATGTAAAATTATACAAAAAAAGTGAGTAAATTACTTGCCAAAGTTACTTTCCTTTGATAGAATAAGCAAAAGTACGAATGAGGGCTTTATGGGTAAACGGGTTATTTTATTGCTAGAGATATTCTTGCTTGCCTTGATTGCAATGGCTGGTTGCAATTTAAGATATAATAATGACAGCTTTTCTGTCAGCGGAATTATAATTTTTAATAAAAATCCACTTGATGGAGTGGAAGTAGGGATAAACGGAGCCTTTGATGTATCGCTAAATGCAAGCGATGTCAAAGGCTATTTTAATGTCGCAAATTTAAAATATGGCGACAAAATTTCATTTAGGAAAGAAGGCTATAATATTGAAGAATACGAGGTAAAATATTCGACGATAGAAGTCAAAATAAACGCCACAAAAATCAGGCATAAAGTCAGTATAAGTTGTGATACTGAACAAGGTTGTGTCAGTGGCGCGGGAACGTACGATTTTGGAGAGGTTGTGACATTGTTTGCCACACCAAACGAGCATTTTGATTTTGAAGGATTTTATGATGGAAATACTTTAATTTCAACAAATAACGAGCGAAGTATCTGTGTTAAATCAAACTGTAAAATTGTCGCAAAATTTGTGCCGATTGAATATGATTTTTTAATTAGCGGTGTTCCAAAAGGCATAAGCGTAACAGGCGCAGGTAAATATAAAATTGGCGAAACGATACAGTTATGTGCTGAAGATAACGAAAGTTTTATATTTAGTAATTGGTTAGTTAATGGCGCTAAAATAAACAATAAACTATATAATTTTGTTTTTAATGACGAAAATATAGTTGTTGAAGCTATATATTTTAAACGGCTAATTAAACCTGTTTTATCGCAGACAAACAATTTAATCGTTTGGCCAAAAGTCGAAAATGCTAAGGATTATAGCGTAACGATAAACAACAATTCGAGTTTTAATGTTTGCACAAATTCAATTAATTTGTCAAACTATCTTGAACTGTCTGGAAGCGGTGTTATTTCGGTTAGCGCAAACGGCGAAGGTCAATATGGTAATTCGGTTTTTGCTAATTTCGATTATTGTTATTTTAGGCCAATCGACACCCCGACTATGTGCGGAATTTTAAGTGAAAATAACAAGATATTTTTGTCATTTTCTAAGGTAAATTCTGCAGTGGATTATAGTATAAATATTGATAATATAAGCTACAATCTATCATCGATTTTATATGAGGAAAAACAAAATTCTATTAAAGTTGAAATTACACCTTATTTGACACAGTGCAAAACATATAATATCGTTATTGTCGCGCTTGCGCAAGACGCAAACAAAAATTCGTTGCCAAGTGAAGTATTAAGCTATAAAAATATTTTACCAACTTCAAAACCGACCATTGCTGTCAATGGTTTTATCTTAACGTGGTCACATTCTGATGCGCAAGCAACATTTTATTTGTGCGCAAATGGCGTAAAAATTTTGCTTGATAATTTGTCTGAATATGACTTAAAACCTTTATATGACCAAGGAATTAGGAAAATTGAAGTTGTTGTATGCGTAAAAGGATTTTTGAATAATTATTCGTCTTATGAGTTTGTATAAATTGTTTTTTGGAGGCACAAATGAGGAAGGTAGCTACATTTCTATTCGTTTTATTGTTATGCGGTTTTGCATTAATTGTTTTTGATGAGAATTACGTTTGTACCGCGGCATCAATCGCTTCGCCGACTAATTTAAAGGTTTTGGTAAATGCAGACAAAAAAATTGTTGCCAGTTGGTCAAATGTCGAGGGAAACGAAGGGTATGTTCTTGAGGTCGACAAGGTCGAATATGTTGTTGGTAAAAACGTTTTGCAATTAGATTTAACCGAAATTTGCTTAAGCGTTCGTCCATACAATATTAGGATTAAAACTTTAGGAGTTGGCGATACGTGTTCAGAATATTCGGCTATTGTAGTTTTGGAATTAGCAAAATCGATTGCTACTCCATCAAATTTGGCCGTGTCTTCAGGTGAACTAAGCTGGGCGAAATGTGAAAATGCAAGTTATTATGAAGTGGTTATAAACGGTGTATCGATAGCGCGACCAACTGATACTAAATTTAATTTGACAAATATTTTAACAAATGTTGGCGATTATGATATCCGTGTTTGCGCTCATGGTGACAATTATAAATATTTAGATAGCGCATATTCGTCAAGTTTTATATACACAAACAAAATCGCTTTGGATATGCCGATTAATTTATTTGTCGCGCCCGATGATAATGCTACTATTTTATCGTGGACGAAAGTGCCATACGCTAGCGATTACGAGGTTACAATAGATAATACTGTGTTAAGTTGTAGTTCTAATCAAATAAATATTTTGAATTACTTAAGTGATGTA
This sequence comes from Clostridia bacterium, assembly GCA_036654095.1. Lineage (GTDB taxonomy): Bacteria > Bacillota > Clostridia > Christensenellales > CAG-917 > JAVVSR01. Next base: position 53,857 of record JAVVSR010000003.1, on the reverse strand, counting down.
AAGGATTACAACATTTCGGTTAAGGCTAAAGCTCACGATAATTTTTTGGAGTCTTCAACTAATCATATCGTATATAAACTTAAAAAAGGTTTGGCCGCGCCAACTCTTTCGGTGTTAGGTGAAAAAGTTTCGTGGCAAGCTGTTCCAAATGCGCGCTCATATACTGTTAAAATAAACAATACTTTGTGCGCCGATGAATTTGTTGGAACTGAATTTGATTTTTCATCATTCGTTACTGCGGTTGGAAATTATAAAATTAAGGTGTCCGCAAATGGAAATGGCAACTATTTAGCTTCAGATATTGTTGAATATAGTTACAATAAATTTATAAAGCTTGCCGCTCCAAGCGCGGTGATAAATGGCTCAATAGTCAGTTGGACGGCTGTTCCAAACGCTATTTTTTATTCGATTTTTATTGACGGCGTCCTGAAAGATGCAAATCATTCGACAACGTCATTAGATATTTCAAGTTATTGCGCCGAGGCTAAAAATTATAGAATTGAGGTTTTAGCAAATGCAAACGGTTATTATTCCGAGTCGGACAAATCGCTAGTTGCATATAATCATACGGTTAAACAACAAACAGTTGTGTTGTCGGTGGAGGGGAAAGTTGTAAGTTGGCTTCAAATTTTTAGCGCAGACAGTTATTCCATTACGCTAGACGGCATTATTGTTGAAAACGCGTATACTCAACTTTCTATTGACCTAACAACAATTATGACTGAAAAGAAAGTTTATGAAGTTGGCGTATTTGCCAACGCTAAAGATGGTTTGCTTGACGGCGCGCCGTCGATTGTTCGTATTGAAAATAAAGACGCTGGGAAAATATCCGTACCGACTATTACAAAAACATATAAATTAATAGGTTATGAGCAAAATGCAAATAATTTGGTTTACTTAGATGGCGTAAGAACAGATAAAAAGATAACTAATGATGGTTTGATTACCCTTTCGGAAGATGTCAAGACTATTGATATTGTTCAAAATTGTGAAACCATAACAGAAAACGATATTGTGACATACTATCAAACAATAGTTACGTCAAATGCTGTTGGAGTTAATGGAACTTATGAATATATTTTAACAAAAACAACGTCAACAGCCGTATTTTGTAATGTTTTGGGAAACGCGCGTGATAGTGTTGTGTCGTTTAATCAGGGTGAAAAGATATATTCGTATCATTATTTAAGCGAGGACGGATATTATCCAAGTGAAGTTTTGTGCTAAGATAATCTATTTTTTAATTATATTTCAATTTGTGTTGTATTTAGGATAAAGAGTTGATATAATAAGATTAATAAATATCGAGAGGGCATATGGACTTTTGTGGCAAAATTAAACAAGTAGACGGAATTTGCTATTTAGATGAACCTTCACTAACCGAGGGCGATGTTGTTGCGTCTAAATTGGCCAATAGAAGCGACTTGTTTAAAACGGTTTGCACACCTTTTAAAACTGTTAAATTAGGCATTTTCAATGAAGCGAAATTTAACGTTAATCGACAACTTATTGTAGCTTGCAAATCAAGTGATAAATGCTTGTTTTTGTTGCGAAATAATGATTTAAGAAATAATGGAATTGAGGCAGAAGTTTTTATTTACAGGCATATACTTGCTTATGTAAAAAACAGAATTAAATGCAAATATAAAGTTGCAAAGCGCGCGCTATTTAAGGTTTTTGCGATTGCGCGTGTGGAAAGCGAATTTTTAGAAAATTTAAGTTTAACTTAATTAATTGTATGCTAAAGCCGTTTTTATGACGGCTTGTCGCATTTATAAAGGAGATTATTATGATTATTTTTTCAAGATATGGCGAGTATGAAAGGCGTTCCTTTATCGAGGAGTGTTTTGAAAAATATGTTGATGTTATGTCAAAAACAAAGCTCGCGGGGGAACTTGCTATTTCCTCGGGAAATAACAATAAACCTTACTTTAAGGACTATCCAAATATAAGGTTTTCGATGTCACATAGCGCCGACTTGGTTGTGCTTGCTATGGCGGATACCGAAGTCGGTATTGACATTGAATTTAACAAACCTCGCGACTATGAAAACGTGGTCGAGCGCCATTTTTTTGAGGGCGAAAAAAAAGAAATTGTTGATTTAAGTACATTTTATAAATTTTGGACAAGAAAGGAAGCCTTTTTGAAATTCACAAGCGAAGGGTTGTCGGGGTTGTCTAAGGCAGATGTTTCGTTAGAGCTTGTTTTTAATGGAGATAAATTAGTATTTACTACGCTTGACATTTTTGAAGGATATATCGGTTCAGTTGTAGCGAAAGAACAACCAATAATATATGTTAAACTTGATTGACTATAATTACTTTTTATTGTAAAATGTGTACATAATATTTAGATAATCAAATAGGAGGATTAAGTTATGGTGTTTGAAAGATTTCAGGAGCTTGTTCACAAACAGCTTGGAATTGATAAAAGTAAAATTACCCGTGAAACTGATATTATTAAAGATATTGGCGCGGATTCGTTGGATATTGTTGAATTGCTGATGGAAGCCGAGGCGGAGTGGAAAATTACTATTGACGATGCCGATGTTCAAAATTTGAAAACTATCGGCGACATAGTTGACTATATTGAAAAATCAATCAAATAGTTGTAAAGGACGCGGCGAGCGTCCTTTTATTTGTTTAACGCGCGTACGTGCCTGCGCACAATAGGGGTGGCTTGCAAATGATTTTAAATGATGAAACAAATAAAGTTTTAGATGAAAATTCAAATGAAACAAAAGAAGTTACGTCGGCTGATTTTTTAAAGCCCTGTCCAAACTGTGGCGCGCAAATGAACATTGACGAAAAAACTTGTAAAAAATGCGGTTATTCGGAAGATAAGAAGGGCGGATACGTGCCTATGACTGTTGCGCAGACAAAGCGGATACGAACAATATTGTTTTTTATACTTATGATAGTCGCGCTCGCTATATACTTTTTTACGCGAAAGTAGAATAATCAAAACAAAACAAAACAAAACAAAACAAAACAGGCTAACGAGCTGTCAATGTATGAAAAATGAATTATGTAAATTTGCATTGCTAAATGTTTGTAATTGTTAAATTAATATGTGTAAATTTGAAAAAAGAAGTATAATAACTAATATAAGTAAATTTTAAATAGTGGCGCTGCATATAATATATTTTTAACATTTATATGGTTGGGGGAACTTTGTTTTACTGTTAAAAAGCAAAATAATTAAATGAAATGTAATATTTTACTATTAATTGTGTTAATTAACAAAATATGTCAATGTAAATGGTATAATCTTTTTTAATCGCTTGTCAAATCAAAAGTTTTTATTTATAATAATTACATATCAATGCGAGTATAATATTTTTGCTTTATTGCGCTAAAGTTTTTATTTGCTAAAAAAAATTGCGTGTTCGTTTAATTGTTTGATAGAATGTAAAAAATTGTAAATATTATGCTTATTATAGTTTTTTGTTAAATATATGGATTTATTTTTAATTACATTCCGCATTTTGAAAATAGCGTTTAAAAGGTTAAGGGTTTTACTGACATATTGGTTGTACATAAAAAGTAACATCAAATTTTTAATTAAATATTAAATAGGAGGATTTTTTATGAAGAAAAGTTTGTTTACAAAAGTTATTATTCTTGTTTTGTGCTTAGTCTTAGGCGTAGCCGTGTTCTCTGGTTGCAAAAAAGACCCAAAACCAGCCCCGACTCCCGGCTATAACGGCGCCAATACATTGACGGTAGGTTATAGTCCGTTTAGTCAAAAATTTAGCCCGTTTTTCGCAAAGACGGCCTATGACAGAGATGTTTCGTCAATGACACAAGTTGCATTAGTGACATCAGACCGCGCAGGTGGTATTGTTCTCAAATCCATTGCGGGCGAGACTATTCCTTATAATGGCACTCCCTATAATTATAAGGGTATTTCTGACATTACTATTACAAAAAATGCCGACTCAACAGTTGACTATAACTTTAAAATTCGCGATGATGTTAAATTTAGCGATGGCGAAATTATGAATATTGATGACGTTATTTTCAATATGTATGTTTTGGCCGACCCAACCTATGACGGAAGTTCAACTTTCTATGCTCAACCTATCGTAGGTATGGATTCATATCGTACTGGAGTTGCGTCAGATAAGTTTGCTGAATTAGATGCTGCTGCAACAAAGATTATTGCTAAAATCAATGCGTTAAATGATGATGGCGATAAAACTACTGACCCAACTACTTATGTTGTTGCAGCTACCGATGGCTTTACTCAAGCGCAATATGATAATTTTATTGGCAAATATTTAACCCAAGCTGGCGCAACATTTGCTCAAGAAATTGTTGACTATGTTTACGCTGAATTAGGTTCTGACCCCTTATTGGCTGCTTTGAATAACAATAAAGTTGCTTTTGGTATGTCTCAATGGGGTTTCGGCTCAGAGTATTTTGATTATAAAGTTTCCGATAGTGACGTTTATGTAGCGGCTGCTGATGGTTCATTAATTTTGTACAATGGCGCATATCTTGCTTATGATAAGGATAATCCCGCGCACGCATCATTGCCTCGTTACAATCAAACAGCTGTTCGCGGAGATAAGTTTTTTGTTGAAAATGCAGATGGCAACTATGCTTTAGTTGGTGACAGATACGTTAATAAAATGTTTGCTCCAGAAAATTATGCTGGCAAATCCTATAATCGTATAAAAGTGTCATTTGAAGGCGAGGATGCTGTTTATTATACCGCAACTGGAAACACCGTTTATGTAACTATTGATGGCAAAGTCGTTGCTGTTCCCGAAATGAAACGTAATGTTTATGTAGTTGACGCGACAAATCATCTTTACATTGATGAAAGCAATTATAACTTATTTTACAATACAGTTACAGGTAAAAGTTGGGTTTTAGACAGCCAAGTATTACCTACAACGGCTGATTATTGGGACAGTATTTATGCTGCTTATGGCCTTGATTTTTCATCAACTGGCATTAATAAGGAAACCGCAGGTTCGCAAATTGAAGTTCTTGCTAAAGATGCATTTATCAAAGGCGAAGGTGCAGTTGGCGGCGCTGGCGCTGTAAACAAAATCACAGGTATTGAAAGAATTAATGATTTTGAATTAAACGTCAAGATGAGTAAGTTTGACGCTGCATCTATTTATCAATTAGCTATCGAAATTTCACCTATGCATTACTATGGTGACGCGGCTAAATACAACTACGCTGAAAATAAATTTGGTTTTGTTAAAGGCGATTTAAGTTCAGTTCGCGCAAAGACAACCACTCCTATGGGAGCAGGCGCTTATAAATTTGTTGAATATAAGCAAGGCCAAGTTGTGTTTGTAAAAAATGATTTTTACTTTAAGGGCGCTCCGAAGATTACTAACATCATCTTCCAAGAGACTCAAGATGCAGATAAAGTTCCCGGTGTTCAAGCAGGTACTTTTGATATTACCGACCCAAGCTTTACAAATACCGCAGTTGGCGCAATTAAATCGGCTAACAGCAATGGCGAATTAACTGGAAATCTTATTACAACAAGCACAGTTGATAACCTTGGTTATGGATATATCGGTATCAACGCTAAAGCTGTTAAAGTTGGTAATGAGATTAATAGCCCCGCAAGCAAGAGTTTGAGAAAGGCTTTTGCAACATTGTTTGCAGCTTATCGTGAGACATCTGTTAAATCATACTATGGCGACCGTGCATCTATAATTGAATATCCAATTTCCAACACTTCTTGGGCTGCTCCTCGTCCTTCGGATGAAGGCTTTGCGATTGCTTATTCAAAAAATGCAAAAGGCGAATCAATTTATACAGCCGAAATGAAGGCAGAGGCTAAATGGGCTGCTGCTGTTGTGGCTGCAAAAACTCATTTAATAGCTGCTGGTTATGTGTGGGATGATGTTTATGGCAAGTTTATGTCTGCTCCTGCTGGCGCTAAGATGAACTATGAAATTATTATTCCTGCTGATGGTATCGGCGACCACCCTTCATATCCCGTTGTTGTTTGGGCTGCTGAACAATTAGGCAAGTTAGGTATCACCCTTAACATTAATGACCCCACAGACCCTAACGTTTTGTGGAATAAGATTGAGGCTGGTCAACAAGAAATGTGGGCTGCCGCTTGGCAAGCTACCGTTGACCCCGATATGTATCAAATTTATTATAGCAAAAACGTTGTTGGCTTACCTGGAAGTACCGGTGGAAACCACTACAATATTCAAGACCCTGCTTTAGATAAACTTATTATGGATGCGCGTTTAAGTGATGACCAATCATTTAGAAAAGCAACATATAAAGATTGTTTGGATATTATTTTAGACTGGGCTGTTGAAGTTCCTATTTATCAACGTCAAAACGCTGTTATCATTAGTTCAGCTCGAGTAAATGTTTCAACATTAACACCATCTATCACCACATTCTGGACATGGATGATGGATATCGAAAATCTTGAGATGAATGCAAAATAAGTAAAGGTTTTTAATTATTGATTATGCGAGGGCAATTTCTGCCCTCGCAAAAATCATATTTAAGTGTTATTTTTTAAAAATCTCATTATGCGATGAGGTTTTTAAATTGTAAACAATATTCAAATTTCATAACTTTAAAAGGATGTCTAATGTTTAAGTTTATTGTAAAAAGGTTAATGCTTTGTGTTGTAATACTATTTTTTGTTATGCTTATAGTATATACAATAATGCACTCCCTCCCTACAAGCTATGTTGAGACAGTCGCAAGGGAACTTGCAACAAGGCCGGGTAGCACAAAAAGTTATCAGGTTTGGCTGGCGGAACTTAACTCGCGATTTGGAATGGATAAGGGGATTTTTGAAGGATATTTTGTTTGGTTAAAAACAGCTGTTCGTGGCGATTTTGGCGACAGTTGGTTTTATGGTATTCCTGTTATTGCCGAGTTTAAACGTGTTATTTGGAACAGCTTTTTTTTAGGGCTTGTTGCAATGATTATTGAGCTTGTTGTTGCAATTCCGTTGGGCGTTGTCGCCGCAAAAAAACAATATAGTGTTACCGATTATACCGTAACAGTGTTTTCATTGATAGGCATTTCGTTGCCAACTTTCTTTGTCGCTACCATTTTAAAAATGATTTTTGCTGTTAAGCTAGGTTGGCTTGATATTAGCGGAATGCGTGGCAGAGATTTTTTAAATATGAATGAAGCGCAACAATTTTTTGATGTGCTAGCGCACTTTATAATGCCACTTATAACGTTAGTTATTATTAGTATCGGCGGTATGATGCGTTATACACGTACAAATATGCTTGAAGTTTTAAACTCTGATTATATTCGTACGGCGCGCGCAAAAGGCCTTTCCGAAAGACGGGTTATAAACCATCACGCATTTAGAAATACTTTAATTCCACTTGTCACAATTATCGGCGGTATGCTGCCGAGTTTATTTGCGGGCGCATTAATCACAGAAACCTTATTTGCTATTGATGGCATAGGGTTTATTTCGTACAATGCTATGCGCGCAGGCGACATTCCCTTTACTATGTTTTATATGGCATTTATGGCAGTGCTAACGCTTGTTGGCACTTTAATTTCAGATATACTTTACGCAGTGGTTGACCCGCGCGTTAGAATAAACTAAGGAGGTTGGTATGAGCGATTTTAATAAGAAAGATAAATTGAATGAAATCAAATCTATTGATGACGAAAAGTCTGCCGAAGTAAATCACGAAGTCGAGCCTGATAAAAAGTCAGAAGAAAAACTTAATGAAACTAATGAGCCTATTACCAACGCTTCCATTGAAAAAGGCATTAAAGATACTGAACCCGAGATGACTTTAGACGATACTCAGCGTATTAAGGTTTTATCGCCAAGTATGTTGATTTTTAAGAGATTTATACGTTCAAAACTTGCTGTTGCGGGTAGCTTTATTTTGCTGTTTATGTTTTTATTTTCTTTTATTGGCGCGTTTATTAGCCCCTATGGTATGAAGGAAGTTTTTTATAGGGATAAAAGCGTTAATTCGGAATATGCAATAGCCACCCACCGTAAAGAAAAGGTCAATTACTTTTTAAATGGTTATTCGGCGAGCGATATTTCTAACTATGTTAAAAATATGGTAAATTCTAATATCGACCAAATGGAAAAAGAGGGAGTTCTTGAAAAGGAAGTCAACGATTTATCCGATAAAACTAAAGTCTATACGCTAAAAAAACTGGGCGAAAACGTTTATACGTTGACGAAAAAAGGCGAAAATAGAGCAGTTCTGGTTAGTTCTAATTTTGCGTTTGACTTATTTGACACAAAAGAAGTTGTGGACGCCGAGTTTAAGGGCAAAGCAATTTATTCGTTATACATTAATGGTAAGTTTAATCACAAATCAAATGACTATGAAATTACAAAAAGCGATGGCATTTTTGTGATTAATAAGGTTTCTGGCGCAGAGTTAGTGCCGTATGCGGTCGCAACTACCTTCATTGTTCGCAGGGCAAATGGCGAAGATTCAATTAGTATTGGTGTAAAAGCCAAAATGCAAGAAACAGTAGTGTCTATGTTGAACTCAAATTTGCTAACACAAAATCAGGAAATCAATATTCCCGTTTTAGATAAGGACAGCAAACCTGTTTTTGACAAAGATGGAAAGCCCGTTTTTGAAAATACAAAGTTCATTGTCGAAAGAAAAGATAACAACTTTATTTTTAAAAATGACCAAACTCACTTATTAATAGATATTTACAACTCTCCGTCAAAGTCGCATTGGCTTGGCACAGATGACCAAGGTATGGACGTTTTAACGCGTATTATGTATGGCGGGCAAATTTCATTGTTAGTAGGCTTTGTTGTTATTTTTATTGAGCTTTTGATTGGTGTTATTTTAGGCGGCATAGCAGGCTTTTTCGGGAAATGGATTGATAACTTAATTATGCGTTTGGTTGATATATTTAACTGTATTCCCACCCTTCCTATTATGATTATTATGGGTTCTGTGTTTGATAAATTGCAAATGGACCCTTATAAAAGGATAATGTGGTTGATGGTTATGTTGGGTGTTCTTGGCTGGTCGGGTATAGCAAGGCTAGTTCGTGGACAAATTTTGTCTCTCCGTGAACAAGAGTTTATGATTGCAGCCGAAGCAACTGGAATATCTTCGAGACGACGGATTTTTAAACACCTTGTACCAAATGTTATGCCTCAACTTATTGTCAATGCGACTATGGGCTTAGGTGGAATTATTATTACCGAATCTACCTTATCTTATTTGGGGCTTGGCGCAAAATTTCCATTGTCAACTTGGGGCTATATAATTAATACCGTCAGCACCGCGGCGGCTATGGTAAACTACACTTATATATGGATACCCGTGGGCTTGTTAATTTGCTTAACAGTTATTGCATTTAACTTTGTCGGCGATGGTCTGCGCGATGCGTTTGACCCTAAAATGAAACGATAGGAGGCTCGTATGGCAGATTTAAAAGAAAAATTCAAGTTAGCGACGAGCTCGGCGGTCGACAAACTTCAAAAAGCAAGCAATAAACACGACGCTAAAAGAGTTAATTATATTTCAGGAAAAGAAACTCACAAAATTTCTAAAGAAAATCGTCGTATAACCAATCAAATCGAAAAACAACGTAAGCGCAAGCACGTTTCCGAACAGGAATATTTAACAACTATGCGCGATGAAAAAAATGTAGTGGAATTTGATAATTTACACACTTATTTCTTTACGGATATCGGCACGGTTAAAGCAGTAGATGGCGTTTCTTTTGATGTTCCCGAAGGGAAAACCGTTGGCGTTGTTGGCGAGTCAGGCTGTGGCAAATCGGTTATGTCGCTGTCGCTTATGCAACTTGTTCAACGTCCACAAGGCCAAATTGTTGAAGGCGCAATTCGCTTCAATTCGGGCAACAAATGCTTTGATATTGCAAAAACGCCAACTAGCGTTATGCAATCCCTCCGCGGAAACAAAATGTCAATGATTTTTCAAGAACCGATGACTAGCTTAAATCCCGTGTTTCGTATCGGCGCGCAAATCGATGAAGTTTTGGAACTCCACAGTGGTTTAAATAATGAAGAAGATATCCGTGCAAAAACTATTTCACTGTTAGATATGGTGGGTATCGCAAATGGCGAAGGCGTTTACAAAATGTTTCCTCACGAACTGTCGGGTGGTATGCGACAACGTGTTATGATTGCTATGGCTTTAGCGTGCAACCCAAAACTTATTATAGCTGATGAGCCAACTACCGCGCTTGATGTAACTATTCAGGCACAAATTTTGGACTTACTTCGCGAAATTAAAACAAAAATTAATAGCAGTATTATGCTTATCACTCACGACCTCGGCGTAATTGCCGAAATGGCCGACTTTGTTGTTGTTATGTATGCTGGTCGCGTCGTTGAACGAGGTTCGGCTAAGGATATTTTTGATAATCCACTGCACCCTTATACTATTGGCCTTATGCGGTCAAAACCAGTCGTTGGGAAAAAACAAAAGGAACTATATAATATTCCCGGAAATGTCCCAAATCCTATCGATTTACCCGACTATTGTTACTTTAAAGATAGGTGTCAAATGTGCGTAGAAAGTTGCGGAAACGTTTATCCTAATATGATTAAAATTTCAGATACTCATTATGTTTCGTGTTATCGCTATATTGATAAGGAGGTAAAATAATGAACAATCCTTATACAAAATTTAAAGGCTTTTTTGTAAAACTAGCTAAAGATATTAAAGCTGAAACTAATAAGTTTGTTAAGTCAGTTAAAAAGAACTTTAATGAAATGATAAAGTTTTTCAAAGCTCCAAGTAATTATATTGCGGAGTATAAAAAAGCTAAAGACGAGATGATTAATGATAAATACACGCCGATTGAACATAATCTTGATAACGTGTTGGAAGTCAATAGTCTAAAAAAATATTTTCCTATTAAAGCAGGTTTTTTTAAACGCACTGTCGGCTATGTGAAGGCGGTTGATAATATTAGCTTTAATATTAAAAAGGGCACAACGATGGGGCTTGTCGGCGAGTCAGGTTGTGGAAAAACTACCGTCGGAAGAACGCTACTTCGCCTGTATGATAAAACAGGTGGCGAGGTTTTATTTAACGGGGAAAATATTCATTTACTCGGTAAAAAAGAATTAAGGAAAATGCGTCCTAAAATGCAAATCGTTTTTCAAGACCCGTACTCAAGTTTGTCGCCAAGACTTCCCGTTGGCGAAATTATCGGCGAAGCTGTGCGCGAACATAAAATTGTTCCAAAGGAAGGATTTGACGAGTATATTACAAAGATTATGAAATCCTGTGGTTTGCAAGAATATCATAAGGATAGATATCCTCACGAATTTTCGGGCGGGCAACGTCAACGTATTTGTATTGCAAGGGCTTTAGCGCTTGACCCCGAGTTTATTGTTTGTGATGAACCCGTTTCTGCATTAGACGTTTCAATTCAAGCGCAAATTATTAACTTGCTTAAAGATTTGCAAAATGAATATGGTTTAACCTATTTGTTTATTTCTCACGACCTAAGCGTTGTTGAACACATTTCGGATACCGTTGGCGTTATGTACTTGGGCAGTTTAGTCGAACACGCTCCCACGGATAAACTTTTTGCAAAGCCTTATCATCCGTATACTGAAGCATTGTTTAGCGCAATTCCCGTTCCTGACCCCAACCACGTTATGAAAAGGATTATTTTAGCCGGCAGTATTCCAAGCCCCGCTAATCCGCCTAAAGGGTGCAAGTTCCACACGCGTTGCATACAATGTATGGAAATATGTAAAGGTATTGCCCCTAATGCGATTGAAGTTGAAGAAGAACATTATTGCGTATGTCACCTTTATGACAACGAAGCTATGCAGCTTAATAAAAAAATGGTAGATGAAGGGTTTAACTTTGAGGATTATTTTGCAGGTATTCACAATAATATCGAGATTGAAGATATAGTTAAAGCCAAAAAAGAAAGTGGCGTAGTTTATAAAAAAATGGAAAATTAATGTGCAAACGAAATAAAAAAGTTTATAATGATGATGACGGACGAATGGTAGCTCCAATGAATGTGCCGGGTATGCCGTGGTACAATAAGGACGCGCCGTCGTCGCACGAGGAAGCGCAAAAAAACAGAAAAACAATTTCGACTGAACCTATTTCAAAAAAAGATACGTTTAAAACAATTATGGCCGTTTATCTTGCCGTTATTCCAATAGCGTTAGCTTTTATTTTAGGGTTTGCGTTGTTAATATGGTTGTTGGTTACAGTATGGTAAAACCGCTCATTGAGCGGTTTTTTTAATAAAATTTATTTAAAATCAATTTGCAATTTTGAAATAGATAAATGAAATATTTTAAACAATCAATTTTGATACTGTTAAAATTTTAATGCCATATTATATTTTAAAACTATTAAAGTAAAACACGCGGTTTATTTTTTAAAATTAAAACCTATAAATAAAAAATATTTACAACTATTAAAAACAGCTATAAATATTTTACAAATTGCATTTAATTGCTTAAACTATAATAAATTTTCAATAATTTTAGCAGTCATTTCAGTAGTTGACATCAATACTGTCCCTGCGCTTAATATATCGGCCGTGCGATATCCTTGCGCCAATGTGCGCTTTATGGCCGTTTCTATGCAATTTGCGGCGTCAATTTCATTTAAAGACATTCTAAGAAGCATTGCCGACGAGAGAATAGCGCCAATAGGGTTTACTTTATTCATACCGGCAATATCGGGCGCAGAACCGTGAATTGGCTCATATAGACCTCTAAGCGTATCGCCCAAACTTGCGCTTGCCAACATGCCAATACTGCCAACGCACGCGCCTGCAAGGTCACTGAGGATATCGCCAAATAAGTTTGAGGTGACAATTACATCAAACTGTGACGGATTAATTACTAATTGCATTGCTGCATTATCTACAAGCATATCTGTAACGGCAACCGTGGGATAATCTTCATTAATATCGTGAATAATTTTTCGCCACAGTCGAGAGCTTTCCATTACGTTTGCCTTGTCAATAGAGCAAAGGCGATGGCTCCGCGTTTCGGCAAGCTCGTATGCTGAACGGGCAATTCGTTCGATTTCAATTTCGCTGTAAACCTCGGTATCATATGCTTCGCGACCAAGTTTTCCATAACGATATCCGCTTTCTCCAAAATAAATTCCGCCCGTCAATTCTCTAACGATAACAAAATCAAAGCCTTTTTCGGTTAGTTGAATATTTAAAGGAGAGGATTGTTTTAATTCGGGGAAAAGCATAGCGCTTCTGTAATTGGCATAAAGCGCCATTTTTTTTCGTATTCCAAGAAGCGCGCTTTCGGGACGTATTGATGGATTATTCCATTTAAAACCCCCAACAGCGCCAAGTAAAACGCTGTCGGATTTTAGACAAATATCAACGGATTCATCAGGCATAGGCATACCAAATTTATCAATGGCGATACCGCCCATACATGCCTCGGTAAAATTGAATTGAAGATTGAATTTTTGGCCAACGGCATTGAGAACCATTTTTGCGCTTTTTATAATTTCAGGGCCAACTCCGTCGCCGCTAATGGTTGCAATATTTATCATAAAAGGCCACCTTTGACAGCGTTAATTAACCCGCCGCACATGAATATTTTTTTAGCAAAGTCGGGCAAAGCAGGCAAAGAATAACTGCAATTTGATGTAATATTAAACAACGTAAAATTGTCCAAATTGATAGATAACATATCATTATTTGATAGTTTATCTGCCAATTCTGAATTTTCAATGACAAGCAATCCAATATTTATACAGTTGCGATAGAATATGCGAGCAAACGATTTTGCAATGATAATACTGACACCAGAAGCCTTAATTGCAAGTGGCGCGTGTTCTCTTGAACTGCCCGAACCAAAGTTTTCGCCACCTACTATAATATCGCCGACACAAACCGTTTTACTAAAGTTTTTATCAATATCTTCCATACAGTGCAAAGCTAAATTTTTGCTGTCAAAAGTGTTCAAATACCTTGCAGGTATTATGACATCGGTGTTAATGTTGTCGCCATATTTAAAAACTTTTCCATTCATATCTACACCTCGCTAGGGTCAGTCAATTTGCCCGTCAACGCGCTTGCCGCCGCCACCGACGGAGAAGCTAAATAAATTTCACTTTCAGGGTGTCCCATTCGACCTACAAAATTTCGATTTGTTGTCGACACGCACTTTTCGCCTTTAGCAAGTATACCCATATAACCACCAAGGCATGGCCCGCATGTCGGCGTGGATACGATTGCGCCTGCTTCAACAAAAGCTTCAATATAGCCTGCTTGCAACGCTGATAGATATATTTCTTGCGTTGCGGGAATAATTATACAGCGAACAGATGAGTTAATTTTTTTGCCTTTTAATATTTCATATGCAATTTTCAAATCGGAAAGTCTGCCATTTGTACAACTGCCTATTACAACTTGGTCAATACTAATTTCGCCGATTTCGTCAAATGTTCTTGAGTTTGACGGAAGAGAAGGAAAGGCGACAGTTGGCTTAATAATTGATAAATCTATAATAATAACCTTTTCATATTCTGCGTCATCGTCGGCGGTTGTTGTCACAAAACTGTTATCAATGCGCCCACGTAAATAGTCTAGCGTTAAATCATCGACAGGGAAATATGCGTTTTTTGCGCCACATTCCACCGCCATATTTGCAATGGTAAACCTATCGTCAATGGATAAGGCCTTTATGTTGCCAAAAAATTCAATCGATTTGTAAGTCGCGCCATCAACTCCAAGTATCTTAATAATAGTTAAGGCGACATCTTTGCCAGTGGCATACTTTTGAAGTTCGCCTTTAACTATGATTTTAATTGCCGATGGAACTTTTAACCAAACTTTGCCTGTGGCCATCGCAACTGCGGCATCTGTACTGCCTATTCCTGTTGAAAAACAGCCTAGCGCGCCATACGTGCAAGTGTGTGAGTCTGCGCCAATTATAAGTGTTGACGGAGCAATTAGCCCTTGTTCGGGCAGAAGAACGTGCTCAATGCCTGTTCGTCCAACATCATAGAAATTTAAAATGCTATGCTTTTTTGCGAACTCTCTAACACAGCGACATTGCTCGGCCGATTGTATATCCTTATTTGGCACAAAATGGTCAAGTACCAATGCAATTTTCGCGCTGTCAAAAACAGGCTTGCTTAAATTTTCAAATTCTCGAATAGCGACGGGCGCAGTGATGTCATTGGCTAAAACCAAATCAACCATTGCCATAACAAGTTCGCCTGCATTAATGTGCTTTTTGTCAATGTGAGCGCAAATTATCTTTTGAGTAGCGGTCATTTTTGACATTTAGACCCTCCCTTTGCAAGTTGATATTCCACAGCATCGCACAGTGCCTTCCACGAAGCCTCAATTATATCTGTTGAAACGCCAACAGTAGTCCAACTCTCGCGATTGTCGGTTGACGTAATAAGAACTCTAACCATTGCGCCTGTTGCGGCCTCGCTATTTATTACGCGAACCTTATAATCGGAAAGATGGATATTTTTAATATAAGGATAAAATTCACTCATAGCTTTACGCAACGCGCAGTCGAGGGCATTTACAGGGCCGTTTCCGCTAGCGGAAGCTTTTGCAACGCGGCCATCAACTTTAATTTGAATTGTCGCCACGGCAGATAACTCCTTAAGCGAGGGCAAGCTACTAGTTACATTAAAGTTGATAAGTTCAAAGAAGGGCGTATACTTCTTAAGATTTTTTTGAATGAAAATATATAAACTTGCATCTGCGCCCTCAAATTGATAACCTTGCATTTCCAATGTTTTAAAGGCCTCTAGAAGCCCGACAGCAGAGTCGCCGTCGATTTCAATTTCAGGAAAAAGCAATTTGATTTTTTTAATAAAAACAGCGCGTCCTGCCACTTCGCTTAAAAGAAAGTGACGTTCATTTCCAACAAGTTCGGGCGGAATATGCTCAAAAGCGGGCGAATATTTTAAAACCCCGTCCGCGTGCATTCCTGCCTTATGTGAAAATGCGCTAACTCCGACGTAGGGACAACTTTTTGACAAGTGAATATTTGAAAGTTCAGCTACATTTTTTGCAACAGATGTGAACTCGCGAAGGGCGGAGTCGGGGACTATATTGTAATTACATTTAAGTTGAAGGTTAGGGATAACGGTTGAAAGATTAGTGTTTCCGCAACGTTCGCCAAACCCAATAAAAGTACCTTGAATATGCGACGCGCCCGCTTCAACTGCGCGCATAGTGCAAGCAACCGCTAGCCCCAAATCGTTGTGGCAATGTATGCCGATTTTAACATTGGGAAACGCGGATACAACTTCACTTGTAATGTTATAAATATCATCAGGCAAAGTAGCGCCGTTGGTGTCACAAAGAACTAATGTATTTGCGCCTGCTTCAAACGCGGTATCAAGCGCTTTTAAGGCATAGTCGCGATTTTCTTTAAAGCCATCAAAAAAATGTTCGGCATCAAAAAGTACGGTTTTCCCTCGAGTTGTAAGGTATTTAATTGTATCTGAAATCATAGTTAAATTAATTTCAGGAGTAACATCTAAAATTTTAATTAAGTGGGTTTGCCAGCACTTTCCAACTATTGAAACATATTGTGTATCTGCCAAAAGTAGGGCTTTAACTGATAAATCATCACCAATTAAAGTGCTTTTGTATCGAGTTGCGCCAAAAGCCACAAGTTTTGTATTTTGTAAATCCATAAAACGCGCTTTTAAAAAAAACTCTTTATCCTTAGGATTTGCGCTAGGATTGCCACCCTCGATGTAAGTAAAATCAAGGCTGTCAAAAATTTTTAACAGCGCACATTTGTCTTCAAGAGAGTAAGTTATACCTTCGGATTGTACTCCATCGCGAAGGGTTGTATCAAGCACTTCAATTTTTTTCATTTGATACCTATTGTCTTATTTGCTGCGTCTATATACGCTAAAATTGCCGACTCTAAAACGTCGGTGGAAACTCCTCGTCCGCTAATAATTTCGTCGCCAAAACCTAGCTTAACATTAGCCTCGCCAAGAGCGTCCTTGCCTTCGGTAACCGAGTGAATTGAAAAATCTATTAGTTTAAAATCTTTACCAATTATATTGTTAATCGCTTTAAACGAAGCGTCCACAGGCCCGTCGCCACTTTCCTTTTCGGTAATGACCGAGCTGTCGCAGGCAAGGGTTATTTCGCTGTAAGCGTTGTTTAAATATGATGTGATTTCATAGTTCTTTAATTTGTACGTATGTGTTGAATGTGAGCGAGTTACATTTGGAAGCAATGCTTCTACGTCGCGCCTTGTTACAAACTTTTTACGGTCAGCCAAGACCTTGAAACTTTCAAAATACTCGGCAATTTTATCGTCGGTGAAGTTGTAGCCCATTTCAATTAGTAGGCTTTCAAAAGCGTGCCGTCCGCTGTGCTTTCCTATAAGCATTTTGTTTTCGGCAATTCCAATGCTTTCGGGCGACATTATTTCGTAAGTTTCACGGTTTAACATAACACCGTGTTGATGTATGCCAGCTTCGTGAGCGAACGCGTTTGCGCCAATTATAGCTTTATTTGGCGGGATTTTTAAACCTATTACCGACGCTACTAGCGTGCTTGTGCGATATATGCGTTTTGTATCAACATTTGTTTCAAACCCGTAAAAGTTTTTACGTGTTTCAATGTTCATAATTATTTCTTCAAGCGCGGCATTGCCCGCGCGCTCGCCAATACCGTTAATTGTGCCTTCAATCTGTGTTGCGCCCGCCATCGCAGCCGACAGCGAGTTAGCGCAAGCCATACCCAAATCATCGTGACAATGAACACTTAATTCAACTGTATCGAGTTTGTTCACTTTCGTTTTCAACTCGGAAAAGATATTTGATATTTCAGATGGAGTAATGTAGCCGACTGTGTCGGGAATATTAATTATTTTTGCGCCAGAATTAATTGCCACTTGAACGGCTTTAGCTAAAAAATTGATAGGTGTTCGACAAGCGTCTTCAAATGAAAATTGGATATTAGATAAATATTTTTTTGCATATTTTATAGCGTCAGCGATGTGCGCTAAAACTTCATCTTCAGTTAATTTGTATTTATATTTTAAATGAGTGGGCGAAGTTGCAATAAATAAGTGTAACCTAGGACTGACGGCATTTTTTAACGCGTTATAGCAAGCGTCGATATCCGCCTCAATACATCGCGAAAGCCCCGCGACTTCAGAGTTTTTTATAATTTTAGAAACCTCTTGCACGGCCAAAAAGTCGCCATTTGAAATAACAGGAAACCCCGCTTCGATAATGTCGATATTAAGTTTTTCAAGAGCTTCGGCAATTTCAAGCTTTTCATTGATGTGCATACTACACCCGGGCGATTGCTCGCCATCACGGAGGGTGGTATCTAGTAATTTGATTTTTCTCATTTTGTCCTCAATGTATTGCGACCGCGTTCAAGCGCCGCTCCGCCTGTGCGCGCCATTTCTAAAACGCCGTAAGGGCGCATAATGTCAATGAGCGCGTCAATTTTTTGGCTTTCGCCAGTAAGCTCGATTATCATCGTGTCATCAGCGGAAATGTCAATAGTTTTTGCATAGAAAATAGTGCAGATATCAACAATTTCACTTCGTTGTTTAGCGTTGCATTGTATTTTAATAATTAAAAGTTCGCGAAAAACCGACTTTGCATTTGCAAAATCCTCAACCTTGACCACGTCGACTTGTTTTTCGAGTTGGCTTAAAATTTGCGAAACAATGCGGTCGTTTCCGCCGAGGGAAATTGTCATTCGCGAATAGTTGTCATCTTCAGTAGCGCACACAGACAGGCTGTCGATGTTGTATCCTCGACGACTAAACAAGCCCGAAATACGGGTTAGAACGCCGGGACGATTTTGTACTAAAATTGATAAAACGTGTTGATTAGCCATATATTCACCTATAAATTTAGTTTATTAAATATCATAATTCAAGTCATTTTTAGCGACGAGATATTTTGCAGGTTAAGTTAAAACAAAATCCAAAACATTTTATAAATGCATTACTTAATATGTCGCGCATACAATTTAACTAACCTAATCAACCTACATTGATTTTTCATTTTTGCTTATTAAACAGTCAATGACGGTCGGACGATTAATGTCGATAGTTTTAAGCAAAGAAGCTAGTTCGTCGGGGGATTTTGCAGTAAACCCTTGTGCGCCAAAGACCTCGCCTAGTCTAGCGTAATTAAGCTTTCCACCTTGTTCCGAGGCAATAAAACGGCCGTGATATTGCTTCGACTGAAGCTCCCTAATCATGCCAAGAGAGTGGTTGTTAAATACAAAAATTGTAATAGGGATATTTAAGTTTACAGCAGTTAAAAGTTCATTAAAATTCATATTAAAACTTCCGTCGCCAGTAATTAAAATAACCTGTTTTGATGTGGCGAGATGAGCGCCAATAGCCGCGCCTAATCCATAACCCATACTGCCTAGGCCACAACTTGAAATAAAGCAAGACGGATGGTCAAACGGATAGTAGTTTGCTACAAAAAGTTGGTGCTGACCAACATCGGTTGCAACTATCTGTTGTGAGCCATAATGCTTTGAAATAACGTTTATCCAACTGTTTGGAACAGTTAAAGTGGTTTTTATGCTGTTACGCATTGATTTTACTTCACTAATCCACAAAGTGCTTTTTTGCGAAACATTATTTATAAGGCTAGGTAACGTGTATTTTAAATCGCCCACCAACTGCGCGTCGGCATGTAGGTTTTTACCTATTTCAGCGCGGTCAATATCGAGGTGTAAAAGTTTTGTATTTTTTGACGCAAAATTAAGTTCCAAAGCCTTGTTTGAAAACCGTGCGCCAAGACAAATAAAAAGGTCGCAAGCCTTTAATATTTCACGTGATAAAACATTTTTTGAAGTGCCTACTCCCACATAATTTGGATGTGAAGTGGAAACTGCGCCAATACCCATAAGTGAAACTACAATAGGCGCGTTTAGCTTTTCAGAAAGCGCAATGACCTCGTTTGAAGTGCCTGACGAAATCACTCCGCCACCTACATAAATCATTGGACGTTTGGCGCTATTTATTTGATTGACTGAATTAGTCAACTCGTCTTTGATAATTGTTTTATTCAAATATACTGGGTTTTCGGGCGCAACATATTCAGATGTTTCAGAAAAAATATTAAATGGAATATCAATTAATACGGGCCCTTTTCGCCCGCTGTTGGCAAGTGAAAAAGCCTCGGAAACTATGAAGGCTAGTTTGCTAATATCCTTTACAATATAGTTATATTTGGTTATTGGCATTGTAATGCCTGAAGTGTCAACTTCTTGAAAGGCGTCGTGACCTAGATTTTTAATTGGAACATTGCCCGTGATGATAACAAGGGGAACACTGTCCATAAAAGCAGACGCAATGCCTGTAACTAAGTTGGTTGCGCCTGGCCCCGAAGTTGCCAAACAAACCCCAACATCGCGACTTGCTCGAGCATATCCGTCAGCCATAAAAACTGCGCCCGATTCAGACACAGCAAGCACGTGCTTTATAGATTTGTCGCTATAAAGACAGTCGTAAATCGGCAACACCGATGCGCCCGGATAACCAAATATAAATTTTACCCCTTGCGCTTTCAGTTGTTCAATCAAAATTTTTGAGCCATTATACAGCATATTACCTCTTAAGTTTACATTGTTTCAATTAATTTTAATGTTACAGTAGGCCTTTTATGTTCAGCTAATCAAAAACAAATGCTACTAGCATTATTTACTTTAATATTGTCGGCTTTGCGCATTTTTCGAAATATGCAATTTAAAGTCGGCTGCTATGGAAGTGAGAGTTTAAGAAAACAGTTTTACATTTACAATTATAAACTACTTTTTCTATTTTAATATATATGTACCATATAAGTCAAGGCGAATATGAAAATACCTTGAAAATCCTATTTTAAACTTCTATTTTAAAAAAGTATTTAAAATAACAATAAAATTTTTTGCATTTGTTGACATTGGCTGTAAAACTATGTTAAACTAATGGTTATTGTTTTAACAAACGATAGTGGGGGGAACTATCGTCTATTGACTGCCTAATGCTTCACTAAAACAGATAAGATATTAGTTAAAATTCCTTTTTAGCAGATAGCTTATATAAATAGGAAAATATTATTAATGTTACTATCGGTTAAATGAAAAAGCATAAAAAATTTACATAATATGTTTTCAATAACACATATAATTTGTTTAAAATTATTTATGATGTCATTCGAAAATGTGATGTGATTTGATTTTAATTAGATTAAAAAAATTTAGATTATAAATTGTTTCTTGACTAAAAAGTGCCTTGCTAAAGTTACAAAAACGACAGGGGAAAGGGCTAATCAAGGCGCTGTAATCACAATAAAAAAAGCAAGAATACACTTATAAAATGTATATAAGCGCTAATTTTAAAGTTTATGTAAAAGAAGTTGTAGCGAAGTAAATGTTGCGGTGATTTGAAAATAATCTAGCTGCAAAAAATAGATTAATAAATTTTACGAGAGGAAATACTATGCTTACAAAATTTTGTATTAAAAAACCTTGGTCTGTGATAGTTGTTATGATAATTGTTATGCTATTAGGCATAATTTCATATGTCAATACATCTGTGGATTTGCTTCCAAACATCAACTTGCCGTATGTAGTGGTGGCTTCGGTGCAGGTAGGGGCGGCTCCTGAAACGGTTGAAAAAGAGGTAACTAAGCCTACGGAAGAGGCTTTGAGTACGATTTCGGGGATAAAAAACGTAAATTCGATGTCAATGGAAAATCTTTCAATGGTTGTTTTGGAATTTGAAAGTAACGTTAAAATTGATAATGTTGTTATCGACATACGTGAAAAAATAAATATGATGAGTGGCGTGGGCGATGTTATGGATTCGTCGTCTATGGCAACAGAGGGTATTGGAAGCGAAGGCGGAATGTCGATGCCCAAAATTACTCCGATGATATTTAAAATGAATCCGTCGATGATGCCTATGATGTTGTTGTCGATGGGAAAAACGGGAATTGGCGCAAAAGATGCAACGGCAGAATTTAAAGAAATAATTCGCAAAATAGAGTCGGTAGAGGGTGTGGCGTCGGTGTCAACGCAAGGACTTGTTTCGGATATTGTCCTTATGCAGTTGTCGCCTGATAATCTACTGTCAAGCGTATTTCCGTCATTGGCAGTGTTTACAGCTGGATTGCCGTCTGGTTCAACGGATATGCTAAATGGACTTACTTCGATATTGACTCCAAGTTTGTTGAAACTTATGTTGACGGCGCAAAACATTGAAATGCCTGCTGGAAGTGTTTCTGAAGACGGGCTGTCATATTTTGTCAAGGTCGGCTCGGACAAAATTGAAGATGTCGAAAAATTAAAAAAAGTGCCAATGCTTTCAATTAACTTAAAGCAATTAATTGGTTCAATTAAAAATGCGCCCGAATTTGCAGAGGATAAAATTTCGCTTGAACTTATAGGTTCGTCCATCGCGAAACTAACTGGCGGAGCGAATGAAAATGATATAACTACCAATTTGATAAATCAAATAGCGACAATGGCTTTGCCAGATGAAATTAAATCAATGATAGACGTTTCTGACCTTGACAAAGTTAGCTCGTCGGGGAAATACATAAAGCGTGACGGTAAATATATTCAATATGATTTAGATAAAGTATCTCATCAGGGTGAAACTCGCTACAATGCGCCGACAATTAAGCTAGGGTCAATTAAAGTAGGCTCATCACAAGTAAGTATTAAAGACGTCATATTTGGCGACAAGGGTATCATTGAAAAGGATTTAGCGCCCAATGATTATTCGGTAATGTTGACACTTGGTTCGATAACGAAAACCATTGAATTGGATACTTCTGGCAGTGTATTGACAACTCTCAACGGCCAACCGACGGTAACATTGAACATTATGAAGCAACCGAATTTCTCGGCGGCGGAAATAAGTAAGGATATAAATAAAATTTTAGAGGCCGAAAAAAAGTCGGATAGCGGTTTCTTTTTTGTGCCACTTATGGACCAAGGGTTTTTTATTAACGAGGCAATAAGTAGTGCGTTATCCAATATGCTAACGGGTGGATTGCTTGCAATTTTGATACTGTTTATGTTCCTTAAACGCATAAAACCTACCATTGTAGTTGGTGTTTCCATAGCGATTAGCGTAGTGTTTTCGTTTGTTTTGATGTACTTTGCTGGAGTGACTTTAAATATTGTGTCTATGGGCGGATTGGCTTTAGGCGTAGGGATGTTGGTTGACAACTCAATTATAGTTATTGAAAACATTTATCGCCATCGAAAAATGGGTAAAGATGCCAAAACGGCAGCATTGGACGGCACAAAACAGATTTTAGGTGCAATTATTTCATCAACGATAACGACGGTTATCATTTTTGTGCCGATTTTCTTTGTAAACGGTATGGTAAAAGAAATATTTAAAGATATGGCTTTGACTATTACATTTTCGCTTTTGGCAAGTTTGCTTTTTTCAATTACGCTTGTTCCTATGGCGGCAACAACGTTTCTTAAAAATGACAACGAAGGCCAACAGAAAGTGTTTGATAAGGTGCGAAATTTTTATAAAAAATGTATTATTTTTGCGCTAGATAAACGTTGGATTGTAGTGGCTACTGTAGTTGTTCTGCTTGCAGGGAGTATCGTTGGAGGCGCGTTTATGGGAAAAGAAATGTTCCCGTCAGAAAGCTCGGGCACTATAAGCGCAACGGCCGAAATTGACATTGATAAGATTCCCGAAGGGGCTACTCTTGATGAAGTTATGCTTGAAACGATTGATAAATTTAATGCAAGATTGCTTCCGTTAGATTTTGTTCAGCACGTAAGCATATCGCAATCAACTTCAATGATGAGCTCTATGACTGGTACTGGCGATACGGGCAGCAATAAACTTAGTATCAATGTCATTATGAAAAAGAAGACTAAAGTTTCAGATAAAGATGCTGCCAATAAAATTAAAGAAGTTTGCCAAAGTGAAAATGGTTTGTACAAACTTCAGGTGTCGGGTCAAACTGACTCGTCAAATATGGGCGCGCTTATGGGCGATGCGGTTTCGGTTTACATCTATTGTGAAGATTTGGACGATTTAAAAGATATTACAATTAAAGCTACTGACGCTATTCGTGGTATCAAGGGCGTAAAAGAAGTTAAAAATGGTCTTGAAAAATTGCCATTAGAATATAAACTGATTGTCGATAAGGAAAAGGCTAGCAAATACGGCTTAACCACTGCGCAAGTTTTGTTGCAGGTTAATTCTGTTTTAGCTAATAAGGAAAAAACAACTAATATTAAATTTAAGGGCGACACGGAAAGTACCACTGTCAAATTCTATCCCGCTGACTACACTGTTCTTGAGTGGATTAAGACTAGCGACAGCGACGGAAAATATATTAAAGTTTATAAAGACGGCAAAAATCACTACATCGTAAATAATACCAATGCGGATATTTTATATAAAGCTTCAAATGTGATAAAAACCGCAAAACCGGGCGACAGTATCCCCGTTGTGGGCGCGCAAATCGGCGAGGGAAAAGCTGTTAATTTTTCATACACGTTAGCAGACGGAACCGATGTAAACTTTAATACCGACGCTATTCCAAAATACTTTTATAGCGCAAAACCAAAGGCCGAACTTGATTTAATTATGTGCAAAATAAGCAACAGTATGGACTCTTTAGGCGGCGGTATGGACTTAAGCGGGCTTGTTGGCACAGATGGCGTTGAGTTATGGAAAATCTTAGACGAAAGTTGCTTTATTAAAGACGAAAATGGAAAAGTGATGTTGAAAGATTTGGGAAATGGAAACGTTGTTCCCTATGGTTTGCAAAAAACAGAAGGCTATTTTACAATTAATCACTTAAACGGGAAAAGATATTTAGCAATCACTGGCGCGGTTAATGAAGGCTTTGAAATTGACAAACTTAATAAGGAAATTAAAAGCGTATTTAACAACATAGACTTTAATGGAAATTACGCAACGTATGAATTCCAAGGCCAAATGATGCTTATTACCGAAACTTTTAATAGCGTTTATCTTATATTAGGCTTGGGCATTGTTCTTATTTATTTGGTTATGGTGGCGCAGTTCCAATCATTGAAATCACCACTTATCGTTATGTTTACAATTCCACTTGCTTTATCTGGCTGTATCTATTCTTTGCTTATCACAAATATGAATTTGTCGGCTTCAGCGCTTATCGGCGTGGTAATCCTTGTAGGTGTTATTGTCAACAATGGTATTGTATTTGTTGACTATGCAAATAAGTTGATTGAGGAGGAAGGCTTGTCGGTGCGTGATGCGTTGGTACAAACAGGCTATGACCGTCTGCGCCCGATACTTATGACCGCTTTAACTACCGTGTTCGGTATGGCGACAATGGCTCTCGATACTACCGCGGCAGGCTCAATGATAAGGCCTATGGCAGTAGCTGCAATGGGTGGACTTACGTATGCGTCGCTGTTGACGCTGTTTGTAGTGCCTGTTATGTATAGCTTTTTCCACAAAAACTTAGACGATAAGCGAATTGTGAAAAATCCGCCCAAAGCATACCCGTCTGATTTTGATTTAAACGATATTTTGGCCTACGAAAATGCAGCTTGCGCAAGCGGCAAAAATGAGGGTCAAGACGGCCAAATCATTGCGGAAGAGGTATAATCTATTAAAATATTTTATGCGGTAACTTTTGCAGGTGTAAATAAAATTTAGGTTTTAACGTAATTATTTATTAAATTATGCAATATCATTTTTGTGTTTTTGGCGCTGGTTGCATTTAGTTATTGACTAGCTTTGGTTTGTGTATTATACTTAAAGCATTATATATAATGGAGAAATTATGGAACAAGAAAACTCAAAACTAGGGAAAAAACTGTGGATTGCGGTTATTATGTTTGGGCTTATCGGACAGGTTGCGTGGATTGTTGAAAATATGTTTTTTAATCTCTACATTGACAGAACAATGTACCTCGAACCTGTCATAAACGCAAGTGGTAAAGTTTTTAATATTAATGGTTTTTCAATATCTATTATGGTCGCGGCTAGCGCAATAGTTGCAACATTTGCAACGCTTATCGCGGGTATTTGGTCGGATAAAATTGGAAAACGCAAACAAATTATTAGTATTGGCTATATCGTGTGGGGCATTATCATAATGTCGTTTTCATTTATTACAGTAAAAAATACCGAGGCGCTTTTCGGAATTGTCGATATGCGCAAGGCAACTATTTTTACTATTGTAATTGTTATTATTATGGACTGCGTTATGACATATGTCGGCAGTACCTCCAATGACGCCTGCTTTAACGCTTGGATTACCGACAATACTAAACCATCTAACAGGGGCAAGGTTGAAGGTGTTTTATCGATTATGCCAGTTATCGCGATGGCAATAGTTTTTGTGGTTCTAGGGCCTATTGTTGAGGACAAATATCAAAATCCCAATGACTTGACTGAAGTGGTCAATGGTTGGCGGGAAGGCTTTATTAAGATAGAACAAGGCAACTGGACGCTGTTTTACTGCCTTTTAGGCGGGATTGTTATATTTGCAGGCATTATTGGGTTGTTTTTAATTAAGGATAACAAAAATCTTAAACCATCGCTTGATATGAGCTTTAAAGATATTTTTTATGGCGCAAAAAGAAGCGTAATCAAAAAAAACAAGTGTTTATATCTTACCTATTTGTCAATGATGCTAGTTGGTATCGCGAATAACTGTTATATACCTTATCTAATCATTTACGCCGAAAGAACGCTTGGATATACAAGTGGTTCGTATGCGATACCCGTAGGTGTCATTATAGTGTTGTCGGCAATTATTAGCGTTTTATTTGGGATTAAAATGGATAAGTCAACCGACCGCAGAAAGTTTTATGTGCCATTATTAATTATTTATGAGCTAGGCGCTATCTGTATGCTTATTGCAAGTCCATTGTGTTTCCCAAATAGTTTAAAAACACCAATATTCCCACTTATAATTGCAGGCGTTTTGTTAATTGGCGCAAACTTATGTTTGGCGGCTGTCTTGGTTGCTAGTGTTCGTGATTTAACTCCAACCGATAAGGTCGGATTATTTCAAGGGGTGCGCATGTTCTTTTGGGTACTTGTGCCTATGGTAATTGGGCCAATGATGACGGCAATTACTGAAGCGTGGCTGAGCGTGCCTTCAGGCGCAAAGGATATGTATGGAAACGATATTTATAATTATTCGCCGTGGATGTTTTTATTGGCGGCGATAGTAACCGCGTTGGCGTTTCTTCCTGTTCTTAAACTTAAAAAGGCTACATTACAGGAAATGCGTCCTTATGCTGAGGCTAACGCAAACAATGAAACTTCTATGGACATAAGTGAAGTTGAACAAAATGATGATGAAATAAAAAGTTAAATTATTAGTAAAAATGTAAACTAAAAAGATATAAATTAAACGGCAAATTTGCCGTTTAATTTATATTTAAAAGTAAATACTATAACCAAATCAATAAATACATCACAACGGTCAACAAGTGGCGTATTGCGGCTTCAAACAAGATATAAGCGCCGATTAACAATTTAAAGGCTATAAGCAAATATTAAATAAAACAAAAAATATCCAAGAAATCTAAGAAATCTAAGAAATCTAAGAAATCTAAGAAATCTAAGAAATCTAAGAAAT
>JAVVSR010000003.1:4092-26180 GCA_036654095.1 Clostridia bacterium | reverse complement strand
TCTAAGAAATCTAAGAAATCTAAGAAATCTAAGAAATCTAAGAAATCTAAGAAATCTAAGAAATTAAGGGATTTAGGGATTAAGAAATCCAAAATAATTATATTTATGAGGAACATATGAGTTTTTATGATGTGGTTTATGAGCAAGTAAAAAAAATACCTAAAGGCAGAGTTTCAACCTATGGAAATATCGCAAAACTATGCGGAAGTCCAAGGGCTAGTCGAGCGGTGGGTTATGCGTTGCACTTTAACCCTGACCCCGAGCATATACCTTGTTTTCGTGTTGTAAATAGGTTTGGTAGACTGGCTTCAAAGTTTGCATTTGGCGGAATTGAAGAACATAAGCGTCTGTTAGAAAACGATGGTGTCAAAGTGACTGACGAGTTCACGGTTGAATTAGATAAATATATTTGGCCATAAACCATGGTTTATTTAATGATTTAAATAATATTATTTTAAAAATAAACATTATTTGAAGATAATGTCAAAATATGCGTAATTGTGACACATTAAATATTTAACTAATAAAAAAATGACTGTTGCTTATCTTGACAAGTGTGCGTATGTGAAATATAATAAGGCTTGTTTGAATATTTCACTGCGGAGGTCTTTTATGGAAAAGTTTTACAAAATAACTATTGCTGGGCTAACTCGCGAATTGCCTATTTGTGCCGTAAATGATAGGTTGGACATCGCTGCGTTTGTTATGTTTTCCGATGTTGAAATGACGGTTAAATGCGCCGAGGCGCTTTTAAAGCTCGCGCCTGACCACGACTTAATTATAACGGCAGAATCGAAAGGTATTCCATTGGCGTACGAAATGGCAAAGCAAGAAGGAAAGAACTATATTTTGGCTAGAAAATCGCCTAAATTATATATGAAAAATCCTATTAAAATTGATGTGAAATCAATAACTACCTCTCGTGTTCAAACATTGTATCTTGATGACGCCGACGCTAGACTTTTAAATGGCAAACGAGTTCTTATAGTAGATGATGTAATTTCAACAGGCGAGTCGCTACACGCGCTAGAGGGCTTACTTTTACAAACAGGCGCAAGCATTGTTGGCAAAATGGCTGTTTTGGCCGAAGGCGATGCAGCGGATAGAAAAGATATAATTTTTCTTGAAAAATTGCCGCTATTTTTTAAATAAAATTTTTTTCATTTTATTTATTTGTTTTAATTTTAAAAATTTAATGCAAAATTGCTTAATTTAAAAGTGTCAGTAAACTATAACGTATTTTGTTATTTGCAAAACAAATGTAGGCGGTTTATTTATTTTTAATACTATTCGAAGTGATTTTAATAAAAAATTTAGGGGTATCGGATAACTTCAATTATCTAATGCCCCTATTTTTTATATATAATTATTATCTAAATTTTTTTGTTTATCGATTAATTATCAATATTTGCTAAAAATACCATTTGTTGTGATTTTACTTATCTCATATTTTGTAATTGGGCTTATAAACGATATTTGCAATTATATTTATGACCTTTCGCAGAGTTTAATTTAAGGAGGTTTTAGCTTTTTATTGCGCAAGCGTTACTTGTTATAATAAATTGCCTAGCGAGGCATTACTGGTTTTTGACAAATTCTAGCATTGCTTTTAATACTACAATATGCTGTTCCTCATCTAAAATTATTCGCTCAATTAATTGTTTTATGCTTTCATTTTGCAATACTAAAATGGTTTTTTCATAGTTTACAATGGCAATTTCTTCGCCTTGAATGTTTGCTTCTAAGAGTTTTTTTATGTCATTAATATAATTGACATAGCTGCCATTCCAAAAACTATTTTTCCCTCCGATAACTGGAAAACCGCCTAATTCTGAAATTGTTGTTCCAAGCAACTCGTGATGGTGCATTTCAACTATCGCTATTTGTTCAAGTTTTTTTGCTATTTCGGGGAAACTTTGAAGCAATATATACGATTGATAGGCATATTGCATAATTGCAGTAGTTTCACTATCTCGTCCACCATAATCATTCATTAGTTTTTTAGCCTCTAAGGGATTTTTATAGGGTATAACTGGCTGAGGATAAGGCAGTTCCGCTTTAACCTTTAGGTTGACAAAGTCCATAAAACACCTCCGTTTATTGCTCAGTATATGCAAAAAAAACAGCGCGTGTTACGGATTTTAAACTTAAGTGATGTAAGCGTATTTATATTTTGGTAAACTTTTAATAAAAACCGCAATAATTTAATAAAAAACGCTATATCTTGACTACATTTTGAATTTAATATTAAAAATTTAAGCACCGATAGCGATTTATATGAAGCTTTTGTAAGCTTATAAGTCGTGAATGCGACTGTAAAAAACTTAGTTAATGAACTTGATAACCAAAAAACCCACTCCAAAAAGTACAAACAAATACAAGAAACTGACAAACAATAATTTTCTACCAAAATTGTGTGAAGTGTCATACTTTGAATACATATTGAAAACCATAAAATTGCTTAATTGCGCTGCGCCAAATTTCCCGACGTTTATCCCTAGCATAAGCGGAACGACCGCATCGGTAAAGTTGGGGAAAAGCAAAGCAACTGGAGTGTTTGTCAAAATTTGTGAGGCCAAAACGGATAGAACATATTCCCTTCCGCTGAGAGCAGATGTCAAAAATTGGTCAATCCCTTCAATGCGTTGCAGATTGCCCGCCAAAATAAAAAATGCCAAAAACATCACAATAATTGAATACTTTACTTTGCGATATGCAAAACTATGAACTATTAAAATTGTTAAAAGCACTATCGGCGTAACAATAAGGTAGGGCAAAATGTTAAAAATAGATAAAACTGTCAGTACAAAAAGAGCGGAATATATGGCGATTTTCGCGCCTTGAATTTTATATTGTCCGACGGGTAAAATGCTGACTTCGCCGCGACGTATTGTTAGGCAACCTAAAAGCGTAATTGAATATCCAACTACCGCCAACGGCCAAAGGTTCATAATAAACCACTGTGGAGGAAAATTATAAAAGTCTATTAAAAAAAGATTTTGCGCATTTCCAAGTGGCGATATTACTCCGCTAAGACGGCAAGCCATTGTTTGCAAAATAATTACGCGTGGAGTTAGTTTCTCGCAATTAGCCATACTTAAAAGAACTATCGCAAATGGAACAAAACTTAATGTAGCAACGTCGTTTGTAATAAAAAGTGCAAAAAATGCAGGTAAAAATACAAGCAACAGACAAAGCGTTCGTTGATTGTGGATATGCTCCAAAATTTTTGCCGCGCCTATTTTAAATATTTTTGTGTGCTTTAACGCGCGGAGTATTAGCAACAATGAAAATAAACAAGCTAAAGTTTTGTACTCGGGATAATGTAAATACTGTTTGTCGGGCTTAACAAAAAAACAACTTACCAATGCTGCCAAAACTGCAAAAATAACTATCCAATTTTTTAATGCGTAATTATCCAGCTTCTTCAAGCGGGGGCGAAAATTAACACGGGAAAACTCCCTAAAAGCTAATAGCTTATTTTTTAGTTTAAATAAAAGTTTTTTCATTTAATGCCTGCAATATTATTTTAAAGCGCCTCAAAATACGGTTTTTAGAAAGCAACAATCAACTGGATTTTTAGCAAAAATAGAAATAAATACAAAATAAAAACAATAAATTGTATTTATCTAATTTTTCAGTATTTCAAATGTATATTCACTATACTTGTTAAATTGTCAGTTGTCAATATGCTTTTTAAATATTGTTAAGCTTTTAAGTGATTTATAGACCTTTCTACTAAGTATTTATATTAATAACTTGGTTTATAAATAAAATAAAATTAAAAACTACTTTATTATGCTTGTAATTTTAATTTTTATATGGTAAAATCACTTTGCTATAATTAAAGCGGAGGTTCTCTAATGGTAAATGTTATGTTGACTGCGCTCGCGGCTGCTACGGGTCCGTCAGTTATTGATTACAATGTAAAAATGACAATCGGCTATGTGTTGATAACTTGTATGGTGTTGTTGTCAATCGCCCTAGTTGTTGTAGTTATGAAACAAAAAAGTACTGGCGAAGATATGAGTGCAATAGCTGGTGGAAGTAATAAAAATGATTCGTTCTTTGGTAAAAACAAATCTCAAAGCACGGAAGGCAAGTTAAGGAAGTTGACAGTTATTTTAGCGGTATGTCTGTTGATTTTTTCGATTGCGTATTTCGTAATATTGAGTCTGTAATTAAAAACCATCATAGAAGGGCGACATCATATCCGATGTTCGCCCTTTTTTATTTTCATTCAAATTGCGAAAAAAAGCTATATAATGCGTAGTTTTAGTGGTTAAAATAGTCACCGCAATGAAATATTTAAAAAAGTAATTATATACTAAACATTTATTTTAAGGTGTATTGTGAAATCTCGCAAAATTAAAGTGGCTAATTAGAAGTGATTTAATAAAAATTATGCGATAAAATGATTTAATAAGCAAACTATTTGTTTTGCAAAAAATTTTAAATTAATCAATAAAGTAGAACTAATGCTTAGCAAACGCGGCATAAACAATGTCGAATTAGGCAAGAATATTATGTGTGACCAAACGGGAAACCGTAAATAATTTAGGTTTACACAAGTTAAAGGAAAAGAAGTAATGGAGTTTAAGGAAAAGTTATTACAAGAAATACAATCGTTGCAAGTCGACGTATTTACCGACAGGCTGTTGTGTAAACGATTAAATATGTTTAGCACGTTTGAAAAAACCGCAACTAAAAAAGCATTGACCGAACTGGTCAGCAGCGGACAACTGGTAATGTTACAGGGTGGACAGTACTCGCTAACCGCGCGCGCTGAAGTTTATAAAGGTGTTTTGCGTGGAAATCGCAGGGGTTTTGCATTTTTAATTCGCGAGGACGGCGGAGCTGATTTGTTTATACCACATCGGTCGTTGAACGGCGCGTTGCACGGCGATACTGTATTTGCGCGCATTGTAAAAGGCACAGTTGACGAAGGCGAAGTGGTTTCGGTTTTATCGCGAGGTATCAACCAACTGGTTGGTAAATTTGTCGGCGAACGTGGGGTCAACGGGTTTGTAATTCCCGATGACGACAGCTACTTTTGTGACATATATGTTCCGTCATCTAAGCGCGGCGGCGCAAAAAACGATGATATGGTCGTGGTTAAAATACTTAATTATAAAAACGGAAAAAATCCCGATGGCGAAATTATTGAGGTTTTAGGAAAGGCGGACACAGTTAAGGGTGATACTCTGGCGATTATTCGCGCGCACGGATTTTTTGAAAATTTTCCAATGGAAGTTTTAAATGAAGCTGAAAAAGCGGCGGAACTTGTAGATAGCAAGGAATTTGGCCGTAGAAAAGATTTAACAAAGCTTGTAACTATTACCATTGATGGCGAAGACGCGCGTGATTTTGATGACGCTATTTCAATAGAGCGGGTGGGTAGTGGCTACAAACTTTATGTTCATATCGCCGATGTTTCGCATTTCGTACGGCAGGGGAGCGTATTGGATAATGAGGCGTTGAAGCGCGCAACAAGCGTATATTTGCCCAATTTGGTGTTGCCAATGTTGCCTGAAGCTATTAGCAATGGCGTATGCAGCCTTGTTGAAAATGAAAAACGACTGACTTTGACTGTAATTATGACGCTTGATAGCAACGGCAAACTGACTAATCAAGAGTTTGTTGAAAGCGTTATATCAAGTAATCATCGTATGACTTATACCGATGTTACAAAAATTTTGGACAATGATAAGCCGCTTTGTGAAAAGTATTCGGATATAATCGAAATGCTTAAAACTATGGCCGAATTGGCAAAAGTTTTGGGCAAAAAACGCTTAGAGCGTGGCAGTATAAATTTTCAAAGTAGGGAAAGTAAAATTGTATTAAATTCAGATGATAGTGTTAAATCGATAGAAAGGTATCCTTATGCCTTGTCGAATAATATAATAGAGGAGTTTATGTTGTTGGCTAACGAAACGGTTGCCGAATTTATGTTTCATACCGACCTTCCGTTTGTTTACCGCGTACACGAAGTTCCTAGCCGTGAAAAGTTAGAGGTATTTAAGCAGTTTGTAATGGCATTTGGATACAATTTTATTTTAAATCAAAATGTATATCCAATGCAATTTCAAGCATTATTGAACGAGCTTACAGGAAAACCCGAAGAAGGAATTATAAGCAAAGTAATGCTTAGAAGTATGCAAAAAGCTAAATATACTACGCAAAATTTAGGACATTTTGGATTGGCGGCCGATTACTATTGTCACTTCACATCACCAATTAGACGCTATCCTGACCTTATGATACATCGCGTAATTAAAGCAATGCTTAGAGGTAAATTAGTTGGCGGCGCTATACCTAAATTTGAAGTTGCGTGCGAGCGCGCGGCAATAGTTTCAAGTGAACGAGAGATTGCGTCTGAACAAGCCGAAAGAGATGCTGACGACTACTTTAAGATGTTATTTATGGTTGATAAAGTAGGTAATGTGTATGATGGCTATATAAGCGGAGTTACCAGCTTTGGTGTTTTTGTTGAGCTTGACAATACGGTTGAGGGTTTAATTGGTATTGAAAGTTTGCCTAAGGGTAAATATGAATTTTTAGATAAACAATACATTTTAAAAGGAGTTGGGCGTTCATTTGCGCTAGGCGATAAACTTACTGTTAAAGTTGAAAGCGTCAATCGCGACTTGCGAAAAGTGAACTTTGTGCTTTATGAAGACAAATAATGACCAAAACAATAGAGTGGTGGCAACTAATAAAAAAGCATATCACGATTATTTTATTGAAGATACCTATGAAGCAGGCGTTCAACTCGTCGGCCACGAGGTTAAATCTATTCGCCTTGGCAATGTGAACTTAAAAGATAGTTTTGCTTTAATTAAAAATAACGAAATCTATTTAATGAATACACATATATCTCCATATAAGATGGCGACAATGTTTCCTATCGACCCACGCCGAAATAGAAGGTTGTTGCTACATAAAAATGAAATTAATAAACTTAGCGCTAAGGTTTTGCAAAAAGGTTATACGCTTATTCCGTTAAAAATTTACTTTAAAGACGCTTTGGTAAAAGTCGAATTAGGCGTAGCAAAAGGCAAAGAATTGCACGACAAGCGTCAAGCTATTGCCGATAAGGAAAATAAACGAAAACTCGACCGTATTATGAAAACATATAATCCTAGGTAAATTTTTATCAGCAATGACAGGCTTAAAATCTGTGTAACATATTTCAATAAATGCAAAAAAAACTATTTATCTGTTTGCTAGTGACAAATTATAGTGATATAATGTTAAAAACGCTGAAGGATTGTTTAGGCGCTAGTGTGGAAAACTTAAACAGTGGTAGGTGGCTTTTTTGTTGAAAGCGTAATGTGGTTTATAATATGTAGCTAATATTATTTAAATAATAATTTTTATAAAAACAGCCGAAATGGCGCAAATATAAAGGATTTACGTTAAAATGTAAATTTTATGTAATTTTAATTTGTGTCGGGAATTATTAAGTTGCGTAAAAAAATATTGTGTAGATATACGAAACTTAAAATGAACTTTAAAATTTGGATATACAAAATAATCATTATAAATTTATAGGACGGTGGATTATGGATAAAAAATTAGATACACTTTGTGTGCAAGCGGGATATTCTCCCGAAAATGGCGACACGCGCGTCGTGCCATTATATCAAAGCACAACTTACTGCTATGACACCCCCGAACAGATGGCGCACTTGTTTGATGTGCCTAAAGATGGATATATGTACAGCCGTATTAGTAACCCTACCGTTACTGCTTTTGAGGAAAAATTATCCGCGCTTGAGGGCGGCGTTGGCGCTATGGCGACTTCATCGGGAATGGCTGCTACAACGTTAGCTGTTATGACGGTTTGCACTCAAGGCGACAACTTGATATCTTTTTCGACGCTGTATGGCGGAACTTTTAATTTGCTTGGAAATACCCTCAAGAAGTATGGCGTAGAAACTAGAATGTTTACTCCAGATTCTTCGGATTTTGAAATTGAGGCTTTAATTGACGAACATACAAAAATGTTTTTTGCCGAAACCATCGCTAACCCTGCGATGGTAGCTTTGGATTTCGACCGCTTTTCAAGGATTTGTAAAAAACATGGTATCTTATTTGTTGTTGATAATACATTAGCTACTCCTTGTTTGGTTAGGCCTTTTGAACACGGCGCAAATGTGATTGTTCACAGCTCGACAAAGTATCTCGACGGACACGCTAGTTGTGTTGGCGGCGCTATTGTAGACGGCGGAAACTTTGAATTTAAAGGCAATCCAAGGTATTCTGATTTTTATACCCCCGACGAAAGCTATCACGGTGTTGTATATGTTGACGAGGGTGGAGCGGCTGCTTTCATTTTAAAATCACGTATGCAGTATATGCGCGATATTGGCGCGTGTATGAGCCCGTTTAATGCCTTTTTAACAATACATGGAATGGAAACTTTGCACTTGAGAATGGCGCGCCATAGCTCAAATGGCCTAGCTTTGGCGAAGGCGTTGGAAAAAAATAAAAATGTTGAGTGGGTTAAATATCCCGGGTTGGAAAATGACAAATATCACGATATCGCTTCTAAATATTTTAAAGGCGGATTTTCGGGAATGGTCGTTTTTGGAGTTAAGGGCGGAAAGGAAAAGGCCGTTCAATTTATGAAAAATCTAAAATTGTTTAAGCAAGTTACTCATATTGCCGACGTCAGAAGTTGCGTTTTGCACCCCGCTTCTACTACTCATCGTCAACTTTCCGAAAGCGATTTGGTCGCTTGTGGAATTTCGCACAATTTGGTTAGGTTGTCAGTTGGCATCGAAGCCGAATGTGATATAGTTGATGACGTGATAAACGCGCTCAACGCTCTTTAGGAGGACGAAATGCCTATTGTAATCCCTCGTGAACTGCCAGCGTTTGAAAGTCTTAGCAATGAAAATATTTTCGTTATGCAAGATACTCGCGCCTGCACTCAAGACATAAGACCTATTGAAATTGCTATTTTAAACCTTATGCCCACAAAAATTGAAACGGAAACGCAGTTGCTTAGATTGCTTGGGAATACGCCTTTGCAAGTTAAAGTAACGTTTATCGGAACTTCAAGTTATCAGGCAAAAAACACAAGCGAAACTCATTTACATAAGTTTTATAAAAGTTTGGCGCAGGTTAAAAAAATGAAATTTGACGGTATGATAATTACAGGAGCTCCCGTCGAAACTATGGATTTTCAAGATGTTAAGTATTGGCCTGAATTGCAAGAAATCTTTGATTTTGTCGACAATAATGTAACTTCGTCAATGTTTATATGTTGGGGCGCGCAAGCTGCTTTATTTTACTATTATGGAATAGGGAAGCGCACGCTAGATGAAAAATTGTTTGGAGTATTTGACGCTAAGCCCGAACAGTCGCATGAGCTTCTGCTTAAAGGTATGGACGATAATATTAAAATTCCACATTCAAGGCATACTGCCGTTGATGAAGAACATATTAGGAAATGCCCCGATTTATCGG
This sequence comes from Clostridia bacterium, assembly GCA_036654095.1. Lineage (GTDB taxonomy): Bacteria > Bacillota > Clostridia > Christensenellales > CAG-917 > JAVVSR01. The sequence goes on along the minus strand of JAVVSR010000003.1, from coordinate 16,703 downwards.
TATTGGCGACATCAGACGATGCGGGTATTTGCATTGTAAAATCTGTTGATAACCGTAGAATTTTTTTGACGGGACATTCGGAATATGACCGCTATACTTTAAAAACGGAGTATCTTCGTGACCTTAATAAGGGGTTAAAAATAGCTCCGCCAAAAAATTATTTTACAGATGATACTTTAAATGATGTCAATATGAGTTGGATTGGCGCCGCTAATCTTTTATACTACAACTGGCTCAACTATTATGTGTATCAAGTAACTCCGTTTCAACTGTACAATGGTGTGCTTAAGAAAAAGTCGAAATAACGGTTTTATCACTTTATGTGTAATATCGAACATCTAAACGTTGCATTTGATTATTTTTTATAAGATTGTTGCATTTTCGTTGCTGATGTGATATAATATATTGTATCAATATTTTTTGCGTACCAAGTAAGGGGATGTTTTGGATTCGACTGTGTCTCTTAGACGGTAAAAAGCATGTCGCAGGCTCGTCTGCGTTAAAGACGGAAAAAAATTAAACGCAAAAAATAATAATAAAGTAAACGCACCCGCGTTTGCTTTCGCCGCTTAACTTAAGCTGGCACGCTGACCCGGTGTTCCTATTCCGTTGGTCATCAGCGTCATAATAGAATAGGGTACGATTGCACATATGGCTGTAAGTGCAGTTGTATTACAGCCTCTTCAATTTCTACGCTTGCCGACGGGCGTTTTTTGAGAGAAATTTAATTATCGGCTAAACATGTAGAAAGTATCGGGTACGTGGCATTGTACCGGGGTTCAAATCCCCGCATCTCCACCAAATAAAACCTAAGTAGAACCGCTACTTAGGTTTTATTTTGTTTAAAGACAGCGGTTATTAGTTGAGCCTTGCGCAACTAGCGCAACAGCGTTGCCCAAATCTTGGTCAATAAAACTAAAACAAGGTCAATGCGTTTGTTTAATGATTACAATTATAATTTCATATTAATTTTTTAATAATAGCATAGTTGACAATGGCTAATTGTCATGATATAATTTATTTGACTAAAGTGGTCAAATGGATACTATTTGTTTAATCAATAATTAATGATGTAAATTATACCAATGAGGAGGCTTGATATGCTTTCATTTGAAGCTCTGCCTGACGACAAACGACGCAAAATTATGAATTCGGCTATGGCTATTTTTGCTAAAAACGGTTACAAAAAAACCGCAGTTGACGATATTGTCGCTTTAGCTGAAATTTCCAAAGGTTCGATATTTTATTATTTTGGCTCAAAAAAGAAATTTTACTTATATCTATACGAATACTCTGTTAAATTAACAAACGATACTGTTTTAAGTCACGTCGACAGGCGTGATAATGATTTTTTTAGCAGAGTTAATAAAATAATGCAAATTAAACTTTGCGTTATCACCGATTATCCCGATATGTATGCTTTTTCAATTAAAGCAAATCGCGAAACGGATTTAGATGTGGTGGAAGATATTTTGCGCATTAATCGCTTGTACCGCGCCGATGTTATGACATATGCCATTGAAGGCATTAACAGGGCGCGCTTTAAAAGCGAAGTTTATATCGATGATATCGTAAACGCTACTTTTTGGATTGCTGAAGGTTTTTTAAAAAATATTACCTGCAAGACTGAAAGTGATATTATAAAACATATGGCCGAATTTGGCCGTTATATTAAACTTCTTGAACGAAGTTCTTGTAAGTAATTATTTCGTGGAAAATAAAAGCAAAAAATCGCGACAGTGATAGGAATTTTATAATTAAGCAACAACAGTTGATTGTATACGTAACTGTTGTTGCTTAATTTTTGCTTTAAAATTTAAAAAACAAAATAAGAAAAAATATTTTTTATGCTGAGCGTTTGCAAAAAAAATAAAATTGTGATATATATTATATATCAACGGCGCGCTTGGTCGCGATTACGGAGGATTAAAAATGAAAAAGCTATATGTTGGCAAAACAAAAGATGTATTTGCGCTAGATAACGGCAACTATATGTTGAAGTTTAAGGACGACTGCACTGGTAAAGATGGCAAATTCGACCCGGGTGAAAATACCGTTGGATTGACTATTGAAGGCATTGGTCGCGCGAATTTGGAAGTTTCAATTATGTTTTTTGAGATTTTAAAGAAAGCAGGTATCAAAACTCACTACGTTAGCGCAGACATTGATAACGCTACAATGGAAGTTCTGCCAGCAACGGTTTTAGGCAAAGGTATTGAAGTAATTTGCAGGCTTAAAGCTACTGGAAGTTTTTTGCGTCGATATGGAGAATATATTAAAAATGGAACTACTTTAGAGGGCGGATACGTTGAGGTTACGTTAAAGGATGACAATCGTGGCGACCCGCTAATTACTAGCGAAGGTCTTGTCGCGTTAGGCATTATGACAGCTGAACTGTTTGAAAGTATGAAAAAGCAGACACTTGCGATTACTTCTATTGTGGCGAACGAACTAGCCAAGAAAGGGCTTGAACTTTGGGATATTAAGTTTGAATTTGGCTATAATAAAAATGAAGTTATTTTAATTGATGAGATAGCAAGTGGAAATATGCGCGTATATAAAGACGGGCATATTGTTGAACCTGTTGATCTAGCGAAAATTATTTTAGGAAAGTAATTAATTGTTTAATGAGCTGACGGTGGTGCTTTAAATTAGTTTAAAGATACATAAGCAATATATTTATTAAGAAATAATGCGCGTAAATAAGGCGCAATTATTGGAGTTTTTAAAATAATAACCCAAAACATTGAAGTTTGAAAAGGCGATTTGTCACTAAAATAATCAATGTTTATACTAAATCAGCTAAAGTTAAATCGGCATATACAGAAACGACACTCAATAGTTTGAGTGTCGTTTCTGTTATTATATTAAGGGGGGAGAATTGGCTTATAAACGTGTTTTGTTGAGTTCAATAAAGTCATCAATATTTTTTGTAACAAGGTCAAAGAAACGTTCAACAATTTCACGGTCGTCATCATTTCCGCGTATAGCGATGGTCATTGTTGCTGCGCCATAGCAGGTAGTCAACGCCAACTGCATAAATGGCTTAAATTTTACCGCGCCTGTCATAAAACCATCAACAATATTTAGCGCGCCTAAAGCAAGTTTATCTACTGGCAAAATACCAATATTACTCATACCAATTAGCGGATTTGCATAGCCTATTTTTATGGCAAACTCACTTATAGCAAATGGAAAAACAGAATAGGCTAGTTTTAATAAAGGCAAGCTATAAAGCCCTAAATACTTGTCACGTTTATTTTTTGAAACCGAACGTAAAACTTCAATAAGCGTGTCATTAATAGTATCTCCTTTTTTTGAAACAGAACATTGCATAAATCCAGTATGATTTGCTAAACCACCAGCTTCCTCGCCGCCTTCTATGTGACGTCTAAGGTCAACCATACAAGGAATAGTTAGGCTTTCGTTTATTGGGATATTTGAAATCTCATATAAAGCGCGGACATAAACAGCCAACATCAGGTCATTTACGGTAACATCTAAAGCCTTGCCAGTTTTACGGAAAAGCTCAAACTTTTCGGCGGATATCTTGCGTTTGATAATCATAGTGTGGTCATCATCGCGTGACTCGGTTAGAGGGAAGTAGTGTTTATCTTGCACTTGCGAAATATTTTTGTAAAGGCCTTTTGCGATTTTTGTTTCCTTTTCGTCAAGTTTTGTATAAACTTGTTCGTGTGAGCGGCTGCCAGTTTTTATGTCTAAAGCCTTTTCGCCTTTAAGCATAGCATTGTAATTTGCGCACAGTTTTTTCAAAAAGTATTTAAAGTCACCGCCGTCGAAACACATATGGTTTACAATCATACAAAGTGTAGATTTGTTGTCGAAATTGAACACAGCAATTTTAAATTGAACATTGCTTTCCACTTCTATGCTTTGGCAAATAAACACATCAACATCTTTGTCAAGGTCAGAGGTTTCTTTAACAGTTACAATATCTCCAATAGTATAATCCTCAACTTTCCAATAAGGGTTTACGGGGTTGTGGTGAAAACTGCTGTGTAGAATTGGCACCTTTTCGGCCATCGAAATGACCACATTTTTCAGTATATTTATATCTATTAAGCCGTCGTAATGGAGGACTGCGTGCACCATTCTATCGTAGTAATTGCGAAATAGAAATTGCATTTTGTCCCACATTTCGGCTTTTAGTGTTTTAGGCATAATATTCTCCTAATAATAGTTTACAAACGTATTTTTGCACGTGAACTATTTGTTTATGATAATTTAGTAATTAATCGTCCCACTTTGTGTAATATTCTTCGTTTATCTTTGCAAGCTCTTCTGCATTGGGAAGCGATGAATTCTTTTGAGCCATAAGCGCCATATAAACTGCTACTATCGCAGCGTCTACGCCAGCTGCCATTACGGGGATAAGCCAGTACGGACTCCAAGGAACTACGTGTAATATTCCAAGTACAACATATATAAACACTGCTGTAACTTCTACTGTCGCAAGCAACATTATAAGACGAGTTTTGCTGTTTGCTATATAAGCGATTGTTGTGTCGGCAAACAATATTGCCGTTACCATTGCTAAAAATGTCATCCAACTATATTGAAGTTTAAAATAGATTTGCATAAAGAGGAAAGCGAAAACGAAAGTCAACGTAATTACTACAACTGTTGATAAACGTATAATAATCCATTTTTTGCTTCGTGCTGCTTTTGCAATTACGCCAACAGCGCCAGCTATTATACATAAGAATATTCCGCCAACCATTATCAGCCAAGTCACCGACCAAGCCTTTGTTGCAAAGCTAACTATTAAATAAGCTGCCGTCATAAACAAAATTATGCAAATTATTGAAAAAGCTACTGCGCTAAATTTTGGAGCTGCTTTTTTTAAGTTTGTAAGCCTGTTTTCAAAATCTTTTAATGTTGATTTAAAATCGCCAAGACTGTCAATGCAAAGGTCATATATAGCATCTTCATCTGTCATACCTTTAATTTTAAATTCGTGCGCTCTGTCCAGTAAATTGGCCAAAACCTCTTGACGATACTCTTTTGCCTCAGGGCTAGGTGAAATATAACGGAACTCTTTTTCCAAATACCTTTTGAATCTGTCAATCATTTTTTTGTCCTCCTATGATTAAATCATTTAAAATTTTTATTGTTTGCAACCATTCTTGCTTTTTATGCTCGTAGAACCTTGTGCCTTTTTCTGTTATCGAGTAATACTTTCGGCGAGCACCTAAATCGCCATCGCCCCAGTACGAACTGATAAGTCCATCTAACTCCATACGCCTAAACGCGGTATAAATTGTTGCGTCTTTAACTTCTAACATATTGTTGCTTGTATCTGTCATTGCTTTGCTAATTTCATATCCATAGTTATCCTTGTCTAGCAGCTGACGCAAAATAATTGTTTCGGTATGGCCACGAAGTATGTCACTACTAATTATCATTTTGTGCCTCCTTAGGTATCTCGCCTGTTTATATACATAATAGCACACAATATCTAAATGTCAAGCATTTTTTTATAAATAATTTATTTATTTTATATATTTTTAAGTAAATTCAAATAAAATATCTATATAATGGCGCAAAAACCAAATAATTTGGGGCAGAAACTAATAAAAAAGAATGTTTGTTTTATTTTAAAATCAAGTTACATAAATACTTTATAAACAGCAAAACATTTAAAAGCCAACAGATATTGTTTATTTTTTTACTTGTAAGTTCAATATAAGTATATACTATTTATAAACAAAAAAACATATTGATATAAAATCAAATAAAATTTTATTAAAAATTCATTTAGTTAAATTTTTTAAATGTTCAAATTTTAAAATTAAATAGCTTTTGGTAAATTGGTTTTTAGCGCAAGTTAGCGCCTATATATTTATAGTCGCATACGCGCGCGCATAATATCTAAATATGGTGTTGCAATTTTGTTGCAATACAAACATTTAATGTGGTATTATTAATTATATTTATGTATGAGGGAAATATTATGAAAAAACCTATGACAAAACGTTCAAAAATTGTAGCGTTAGTATCAATTTACATTGGTGTTACTTATTTGCTTATCACGTGCGCAAGTTTTATTGGTTCGGTTGTAAGCGCAAACCGCGAAAAACAAGTATGGATTGATTGGCAACTTAGACACATGGAGGTTGTTGAAACCGCGTATGCAAATGGAAGCGCGCCAAAAGTGTCGGAGCAAAGTTTTTGTGGATTTGATTTAAATAAGGCAACTGCTGACAATGTCAAATTTAATCAATTACAGTACCTAGCAACGCACAACAGCTATAAAACCGGTTTGACAAGCGATGCAAAGTTCTTTTATAATGTTCCGCTTTTTGCCATTATGGGTCACAAATTTGACTATTATTTTGACAGCATAACCGAGCAACTTAATCAGGGCATAAGAAGCATTGAGCTTGACCCCAACAAAGTGAAAACCAAAAACGGGGTAGAAATACAGTGCATACATAGTGACTTGCTTGAAACTAACAGTACAATGGTAAATTTCGGAATTGGGCTTAATGAAATTAAGCTTTGGATGGATTACAACAGCGGACATTTGCCGATAATTGTTATGCTTGAGCCTAAAAATAAGCAAAGTTATGACGACGAGTCATTTACATTGTATGAAAAACTAATTAATGAAACATTCGGTGAAAAAGTTATAAAGCCATCAACATTGTTGGGCGGGTATTCCGATTTTGATGCGATGAGAAAGGCTGACGCTTATCCGACAGTTGGCGAGCTACGTGGCAAAATCTTATTTCTAATTCACGACAAAAAATATGTTGACAATTATATAAATCATGGCACAATGCAAACCTGGACATTGCTTCCCGCGCTGAATTTTGAAACTTTAGAGAAGCGACCTGATTTGTCAAAGTACACGTGTATGGCAATTTCAAACAATGCAAAAAAAGATAAAAATATTAGAAAACTTATCGACGAAGGAAACTTTATGGTTCGTACAAGGCTTGACGAATATTCGAAAATTTCTAAAACGGGACACGATAAAGGCATTGAGGCTGGCGCAAATATTTTAAGCACGGATTATCCGCCTAGCGATAGCAACCGTTATGATTATACTTGTACAATTAATGATGACGGAGATACTGTTATTTTGCGAAAATCCAATTAGTTAAGTTAGCGGTTAATAAAAAAGCTTACTTTTATGCAAATATAAGGTTATTTTCTAGTTAAAAATATTGTTGTAATTTTAAATAGCTTATACTTGAAGTTCGCAAGGTTTAACTTGTTTTAAATTGATAAATTTTACATAAATAATATTGTAAAATAAGTTTGTTTAGCTAAACAATATAGGCGCAATTTCGTGTTTTAGCTTAAAAATGAAGGCGATATACTAAATAGCCCTATTATACTATTTGTAAAAATCAAAATGAACAATGGAGAGATATGAACGCAAACTTGTTAAGAAATATTGGCGCAATCACAGCGGACGAACAAAAATTGCTTAAAACAAAAAAAGTGTTTATAGCAGGATGTGGTGGCCTTGGTGGATTTTTAGCCGAGTTTTCTGCAAGGCTTGGTATTGGGTTTGTTTCGCTGTGTGATAAAGATATTTTTGATGAAAGCAATTTGAATAGGCAAGTTTTTTGCAATGTTTATAGTATTGGAAAAAGCAAAGTGAATGTGACAAGAGAAAAACTTTTGGATATAAATCCGCTAATTAAGGTAGTTGTTGAAGAAACTGAAATAACTTCTTTAAACGCAGAAAGTTTAATTAATGGCAGCGACTTAGTTATTGATGCGCTAGACAACATAAAAACAAGATTAATATTGGAAAGCGCTTGCGAGAATATTGGCATACCATTAATTTTCGGAGCAGTTGATAGGTGGTGTGGACAGGTTTCAACGGTTTTTCCGAAAGATAAAACAATTTCAAAACTTTATGGCTCGACAAAAAACGATACTCAGCCGTCAGTTTTAGCGTTTTCAGCAGCGTTAGTAAGCAGTTTTCAAATGGCTGAAGTTGTTAAAACTTTGTTGGGTCGTCCGTCGCTTCGAAATAAAGTTTTAACCATTGACCTTGATGAATATTCGCTTGAAATATTGGATATATAAAAAATAAATAGGTCGGCAGTCGATAAAAAAATAACTGCTTTGAACGCTGAACGTTTAATTAAGGGTAGCGACGAGGCGACTTATGCGCGATTGTATAAACAAAATTAATATTTAAAACTGCCTACAAAAATATACGTGTAATCTAGCGCTTAATTTTATTATTTTACAAATTGTAGTTTAAAGTGAAATACGAATTATTTTATTACTTTACAAATTGTAGTTTAAAGTGAAATGCGGATAATTTTATTGTTTTTACAACTTGTAGTTTAAAGTGAAATGCGGATAATTTTATTACTTTCAATTATTTTATTAAAAAACAGATGAATAATAAGCAAATAAAGTTTTGTTTTAGTCGGATACAAGTTTTAAAGTAAAACGATGATAAAACAGAGCAATTTTTTAGTGTGATTTGGCATGAAAATTAAACAAATTGTTTGAATTTTAAGGCTAAATGGCAATTTTTTTTATGTTGTTTTATATAAAAAATGCGCGCGCAAATATGCAGGAAAAAAACGGTTATTTTTGGTTAAAAATTTAAAATATTTTTTAATGTGAAAAAGCAGTCTTTTTATGGAATTTTTTTGATAATATTGGACAAACCAATTACGTTGTCAAACAAAATTATCGTTTGAAACAATTTGTTTACCGAAAATATTTCGGCGAGAATACGTTGTCACCAAAATCTTTTTGGTAATGTGATTAAAAACAGTTTACAAATAATAAGTTCAATGATAAAATATTGGTGTAATTAGAAAATACATTTTTTCAGCAATTACTATTTAAAATAATCAATATAAGGTTTGTTTTAATGGATACTATCGACATCAAAATTTTAAGCTGTTTATCTAAAAATGCGCGCGCTAACGCTTCTGAAATTGCGGAAACGGTAAAGCTATCGACAAGCGCGGTTATTGAGCGCATTAAAAAACTTGAAAATAACGGCACTATTAAGGGCTATACGGCTATTTTAGATGCGCAAAAACTTAATAAAGATGTAATCGCAATGATGAGTGTTGCTATTGACCATCCAAAGTATAATGACGGCTTTGTTTCAGAAGTTATGCAAAATCATCATATTACGGAATGTTTGTATATAGCGGGCGATTTTGACTATCTTTTAAAAGTTATTACCGATAATACGCACACGCTAGAAGGTGTACTTAACTGCATTAAAAGTATTCCGGGTGTTTCAAAAACTAAAACCAATATCGTTTTAAGCACTCAGAAAAACGAATATGCAATTCCGCTTAAAGCAAAAAAGTAATCTAGGGGCAACCCTTCAAATAAAAAACAATGGCTTAGTGCCAAAATAGGAGAGAAAAATGATAGTAGGTGTTCCAAAAGAAATTATGCACGACGAAGCTCGTGTAGCAGCAACCCCTGAAACAGTTAAAAAAATGGTAGCCGACGGCATGACTGTTTTATTTGAAATCGGCGCAGGCGAAGGTTCATATTATCCCGACGCAGCATATGTAGCGGCTGGTGCAACAATGATTGCCGACCCTGCTGAAATTTATGAAAAGGCTGAGGTTATTTTAAAAGTTAAGGAGCCTTTGTTTAATGAACAAAAAAAATTGCACGAAATTGATATGATGCACAAAGGTCAATATCTTATTACCTTTATTCATCCCGCGTCACCTGTAAACCACGCTATGGTTAAAAATATGGCTAAGAAAGGCGTTATTGGTTTGACACTTGATGGTATTCCTCGTATCTCACGCGCACAAAGTATGGATGCTTTGTCATCAATGAGTACTTGCGCTGGTTATAAAGGTATTCTTATGGGCGCAAGCGATATCGGTAAATTTTTGCCTCTTATCGGCACAGCAGTTGGCGTTATTAAGCCCTCTAACGTATTGGTTATTGGCACAGGTGTTGCTGGTCTTCGCGCTGTTGCTACTGCAAAATCTTTGGGCGCGGTTGTATACGCTGCAGATATCCGTCCCGAGGCTAATGAACAATCGGCATCACTCGGCGCAAAAATTATTGATACAGGCGTTCCTAAGGAAATTGCCGTTGCTCCCGATGGAAAACACGCTATGAAACTTTCAGAAGAATGGCTAGTTAAAGAACGCGCTCATTTGGCTGATGCTGTTTCAAAAGCTGATATCATTTTCTGTTCAGCTCTATTACAAGGCAAGCTCGCTCCCGTTCTTTTAACAGACGAGATGGTAAAGACAATGGCTCCCGGCAGCGCAATTATTGATATTTCCGTTGACCAAGGCGGCAACTGCGCTATTACTACTCCTGGTATCCGCGATAAGAAGCACGGTGTTGTTATCGAGGGCATTAAAAATATCCCCGGTATGCTTCCCACAAGCTCAACTTGGATGTTTGCAAACAACATTTACAACCTTTTAAAGTTCTTAAATCACGATGGCAAAGTTGTGCTTGATATGAATGACGAAATCGTTACTTCAATTCTTGTTACATTAAATGGCGAAATCGTTCACGCTGGCGCTAAAGAGGCTATGGGTCTTTAATACTACCTATTGATGTTTAAAGTATTATTTTATCGTTATTATAAATACTAATTAAAATCTTACCTAAAATTCTCTTGCCACCTGCAGGAGAATTTTACGGATAAGACTATGTGAGGTTTGATATGGATATTATTCAATATGTATTGCTTGCCGTTTTTGTTGTGGCCACTATCGTAGGATACAAGCTAATCAACAATGTTCCAAGCCTACTGCATACTCCGCTTATGTCGGGTATGAACGCGCTAAGTGGCGTAACCGTTTTAGGCGCGCTAACTGCGTCTGCTATCGCATTTTCGCAAGTCAGCATTATTTTGTCCGCGCTGTTGGGAGTTTTCGCTATCGCGCTTGCTATGGTCAACGTAGTTGGTGGGTTTGCCGTTACCGACAGAATGTTGAAAATGATTGCTAAAAAAGCCGATGAAAAAGCAAAGCTCATTAACACCCTTATTGTTGTTGGGTCTGCTATCGTTGTTGCTGGTATTGTTTACTTGTTCTTTGCTCCTATCGCGTACAGGCAGTATATTTATTATGCTCTTTGCGCTGCGCTTTCCTTAGGCGTTCTCGAGGGCATAGCTCTTATGAGCAAGGTTAAACTGTCACCTATTGGTAACAAACTTAGCGGTATTTGTATGCTTTTAGGCATCATACTTACGCTTATTTATAATGGCATTCTTCCAATATGGACCCTTTATGTTGGTATGGTTATTGGCACGGTCGTTGGCTATTACCTAGCGGCTAAAGTGAAAATGATTCAAATGCCCCAAATGGTCGCTTTGCTTAACGGACTTGGCGGCGCGGCTTCTGCAATAGTCGGCGGATTTGCTATGTTTGGTATTGGCACTGCTACCGACGCTTTTTCAAGCACTACATCTGCGCTAGCATCTGCTGTTGGTATGCTTACATTGACAGGCAGTTTGGTCGCAGCGGGCAAACTTCATAAAATTTTACCGCAAAAACCAGTGATTTATAAATTCCATCGGACAATGACTACGGGTAGCTTACTTGCTACATTGGTTTCGGTTGTTTTGTTTGTGGTGTTTGTTGTTTTAAGCAAAGGCGCAACATCAGCGTTGCCAATAGTGTTCGCGATTTTAACATTCCTATTGTCAGGTTTCTTTGGCTATATTTTCGCTATCCGCGTTGGTGGCGCAGATATGCCAATAACTATTTCATTGCTTAACTCGTTTAGCGGTGTTGCCGGAGCTATTGCCGGTCTAGCTATTAACGATTTGCTATTGGTTGCCGTTGGCGGTATCGTAGGCGCGTCTGGCTTGCTTCTAACACAAATTATGTGCAGGTCAATGAACCGTAAAATTATGGATATTTTATTGGGAAAGACATCTGCCCAACCTAGTGTAAAAAATAAAGAAGTGGCTAATGTTACGCCTAAAGCTACTTTGGTTGAAGATAAAGCCGTTGAGGTTAAAACTAATCCTGCCGCATCTTTAAAGACAGCTAAAAATGTAATTATAGTACCCGGTTACGGTATGGCGATAGCGCAAGCGCAACATCTTGTTAAGCAATTAGCCGATAAACTTACCGCAAACGGAACAAAAATTAAATATGCAGTACACCCTGTTGCAGGACGTATGCCGGGGCATATGAACGTACTTTTGTGCGAAGCTGACGTTGACTATGAAGATTTGTATGAAATGGACGACATCAATCCCGAGTTTGAGAAAGTAGATGCGACAATCGTGGTAGGCGCGAATGACGTTATGAACCCTGCTGCTCGTGAAGCGGTAGGCACTCCAATATATGGTATGCCTGTACTTTCTGTTGATAAATGCAAAAATGTATTTATATTTAACTATGATTTAAAGCCAGGATACGCAGGCGTTGAAAATCCGTTGTACACCCGTGAAAGCGGAGTTACAAAGTATTTAGGAAACGCAGCTGAAACATTGGCTACATTTATTGCGGATATTGATAAGCCCGAAACGACCGAGGTGGAAACAAAGGCCGTTGAGGTTAAAGCTAATCCAGCCGCATCTTTAAAGACAGCTAAAAATGTAATTATAGTACCCGGTTATGGTATGGCGATAGCGCAAGCGCAAC
>JAVVSR010000003.1:0-3992 GCA_036654095.1 Clostridia bacterium | reverse complement strand
AAAATCCGTTGTACACACGTGAAAGCGGAGTTACAAAGTATTTAGGAAACGCAGCAGAAACATTGGCTAAATTTATTTCCGAATTGGAGTAGTAGAACAAATTTTAAAGCCGCACAAAAAGTGCGGCTTTTTGTTTGTAAAAATTCATATTTTTTGATATAATATGTTTATAAAAAAGTTAAAAGTTAAATGTAGTCCCAATATTGTATTTTATTATAAGGGCGATATTTTGATTAATTTAAATAAAACTGAGGTTAAATGGATAATATTAAGGAACTGCTTTTAAAATATAGCTGTATAGTTGTGAAAGAGGATAAAACTTTTACGTATAGCGAAAGCGGAATTTTACCATTGCTTATACAACTTGATGAAAATGGTGGGCTTAGTAACGCCTATGTCGCTGATAGAGTTATCGGGAAGGCGGCCGCATTGTTGATGGTCTATGGAGGCGTACGCGAGGTGTATACGAGGGTTATATCAAAGTATGCTAAAGATGTCTTTGTGACTCACGAAATCAAGTATGAGGCTGATTTAGAGGTTTCGTACATTGAAAATCGAGCAGGTGACGGGCAGTGTCCAATGGAACGGCTTTGCTTAAATTTATTAAATCCCGATGAGGCATATAAAACGCTTAAACAAGCTGTTGTGAGGTAGTTAAATGAATTTTCTTGCTAGTATAAATGTTAATATCGCTGGATATATAATTATGGCGGTTGTTTTTGCGACAATGAGCAGTTTGTCGATAGCTTTATTTTTTGGTAAAGGCAGCGTGTTTATTTCGGGCTACAACTACAAGGCGAAGGGCGGCGAGGCAAAAAAGTATGAACTTGTATTATGTCGCGCGGTGAGTATATTTATAATGTGTTTAAATATTACAATCACGCTTGTAATATTTGCAGTGTCTAATGAAAATACAGTTTTGCAATATGTAGGCTTTGGTTTATTAGCGGCGGTTTTAATTTTAGGGTTAATATTTATAAGCACAAATAAGAAAATTAGAGTAGCGCAAAAACAAGCCGTTTTGCTTTCAGAAAAGTTTATAAAAAGTCAAACATATAAAAAGGCTGAGGGTAACGACCAAGCAAATAACGAGAAATAAAAATATAAAAAATAATGAAATTAACAATGGAAATATTGATTAAGAAAAAAAGAAAATAAACAAATTGATAATTAATTTAATAAAAATAGGCGCATAAAGTGCCAATTAGGAGAAATAATGATTAAAACAATTTTTATGAGCGATATTCCAGCCTCTATCGCTACGCTCGGTTTATGCTGTTACTTTGTGGGTATGTTTTTTACATTTGGATTTAAACCATTAAAGTACTGCGAAAGTTTTGCTGTCAAGCCAGTTGATAACGCAGGCGTTACTGAAATTCGTGTTTACTATGGCGGAATATCATTGGCGTTGGCAGGTTTTCTTGCGTTTTTGTGGCTAAGCGGACATCCAATGTATTCGCTAATTGGCGGTTTGTTTTTTTCAAATACAGTATTTTTTACTAGAACTATTTTCACATTTATCGACAAAGGTTGGAAATGTCCGTACACAAAGCTAGCCATTCCTGCCGAGGGTGGGTTTATTGTCGCGCTTTGGATTTGCTTTATTATATCAAAATTAGTTTACTAGGCATTAATGTGACGTAACATTATTTATAGATGTTATAGCGTATCAATTACAAGTCGCCATGTCCTCTAAATTAGTTTACACTTAGATTTTTTAATGTGTACACAATTAATCGTACGATATAAAAAGCGGTATGTTTGGAGCAAAATAGGTAAATATCAAAAATAAAATAAACATAGCAACTGTTATTATTAATAACCACAGTTGCTTTTTTATTTGTTTTTTAAGCAAATACTTGTAACTAAATAGGTGCATAATAATTATTGTAAATGTGCTAATTGTTATATCAACCCAAAGTATATGTCGCCCAATTACTCCTGAATAAGTGTAAAATAACATTATCATAACAGGTGTGCAAAATATAAGAGGCACACACTTGGCGACTACATAGTTACGCGCGTCTTTAATAATCAAATATTCGGCGAATGAAAAGAAAAAGAAGGGCATAAACAATAACTTTGCATGTTCCCAAACGCTTTCGCTAATTGGGACTAGCGTAGCAATTAAGCTACATTCGTTTGTCCACTCGTATAAAAAGTGGCTAAGAAAACTGAAAAAAAGACAAAAAATAAAACTCAAACACTCCGTTATTCGGATTTTTTTAATATATAAGTTTGTTTCCATACATAAATTCTACTTATTTTTAAAAAATAAATACCAATTAATGAAAAAACGATTGCTATTTTAATATTATGTGTTACAATGCGTTTATAAAGAAAGTGTTTGACGGCTGTAACAATATGGCGAGATTTACACCATATAGTTGCGGCTTTTTTACATAAAGGAGATTTTTTGAAAACATTTGATGAATTACAAATAAATAAGGGTATATTAAAAGCGGTTGTTGAAATGGGCTTTACCGAGCCTACTCCCGTCCAGGCTGAAGTTATACCTCTTATGCTGAACAACACTGATTGCGTTGCTTTAGCCCCCACGGGTACGGGCAAAACGTGCGCATTCGGAATTCCGCTAATTGAGATGGTTGACGTTGAAGTCACTGCGGTGCAAGCAATTATTATGTGTCCCACGCGTGAGCTTGCGATGCAAATCGAACGCGAGCTGAAAAGGCTTTGCGCATATGTCGAGAGGATAAGGATTTTAGCTATCTACGGAGGGCAAAACATTGACAGGCAACTGTTTGGGCTTAGAAAGCGTCCTCAAATTTTAGTTTGTACTCCCGGTCGTTTGCTTGACCACTTGAGAAGGCACACCATAACCTTGACGGCAGTTACAAGTGTCGTTCTTGATGAGGCCGACGAAATGCTCGAAATGGGGTTTAGGGAAGATATTGATACTATTTTAGAAACCGTACCCACCACCGCTCAGGTTACAATGTTTTCTGCAACAATGAGCAAAGATATTTTAGCAATTTCCACACACTATCAAAATGAGCCTGTTACCATTACGCTTAATGACGCCGAGGAGCGTCCTGATATTGCGCAGTTTTTTGTTAAACTTTCTGAAAAAAACAAAGTCGAAGCGCTACAACAAATTATGACGGAAAATAATTATAACTTTGTTTTAGTTTTCTGCAATACTAAAAGACGCGTGGATAATTTAAATACCGAGCTTAATCGCTTAGGGTATACCGCCTCTGCTTTGCACGGCGACCTCCGCCAGCGTCAACGCGACGTTGTTATGAGGAGCTATCGTGCTAAGAATATCAGTATTTTGGTTGCAACTGACGTCGCCGCTCGTGGCATTGACGTCGACAATATTGAAGCTATTTTTAACTACGATGTCCCCAACAATGATGAGTATTACCTCCACAGGATTGGTCGTACAGCGCGTGCAAAAAAATCGGGTGTCGCCTACACCTTCGCTACTAAGGCAGATTTTCACCGCATTCGCGAATGTGAAAAATATACCGAGACCGCTATGGAGGAACTTGTTTTGAAAGGATTAAGTGATAACACAATTACAACAAACAGGCAGAAATCGGCAGTTTATACTGTCAGAATGTTTGTTAATGTAGGCACTAAGGACGGTTTAACCGAAAGTACCTTTGCTGACTACATTATGGCTAGTACAAATATTAAGCGTGGGGAGATACCTGAAATAAGGCTTATGGACATATTTGGCTTTATTGAAGTTGTTCCTGAAAAAGTTGATGAGATTAAACTTATTAATGGCCTAAAAATAGGCAAACGCAAGTTAGCAATAGAAGTCGCAGGTGAACGAGCTGGGTCGAGCGCAAGTAGAGGCCGCAGTGATGGTTCATCTTACGATAGAAAACCTAGGGAATATGGCTCAAGGAGTGGAGCGTCAAGTGAAGCGCGTAGACCGTATGGCGATAGGCCTGCACGTTCTGATGGTTCAAGTGAAGCGCGTAGACCGTATGGCGATAGGCCTGCACGTTCTGAGGGTT
>JAVVSR010000002.1:158550-182048 GCA_036654095.1 Clostridia bacterium | reverse complement strand
GCACAAGGCACAAGGCACAAGGCACAAGGCACAAGGCACAAGGCACAAGGCACAAGGCACAAATAATTAATTAGTAACTATTTTTTTGTAAGTTGTAGTGTTATTTAATATTTAAAACAAAAAAACTTATTGTTAAAATGAAAATGCGCTTTTCACATAATGTGAGGAGCGCATTTATTGGTGTAATCTTTATTTAATTAAGTTTTGTTTAAAGTTTCGACGTATGATTTTAGTAGCTTATATTTGTAAAACTATTTATCAATTTCTACTGGATACTTGCCGCTGAAGCAACCTGTGCAAAAATTAAGTTTGCTATCTTTAGCGATGTCACAAACCTCATCAACGGTCAAAAATCCTAAACTATCGGCGCCAATATTTTCAGCAAGCGCGCTAACTGAAAACTTGCAACTGGCAAGCTCATTGCGGCTTGGAATGTCTGTGCCAAAATAACATGGATATAAAAATTCAGGGGAGCTAATCCTAACGTGAACCTCTTTTGCGCCAGCGCTTTTTAATGCTTTAATAATGTTTTTGCTAGTTGTTCCGCGAACGATTGAGTCATCAACCATTATAACGCGTTTACCGTCAACATTCGCTTTAATTACGCCAAGTTTAATTGAAACACTAACTTCGCGCATTGACTGTTTTGGCTGAATGAACGTACGACCGATGTAGCGATTTTTAATAAAGCCTTCGCCATAGGGAATACCGCTTGCGCGAGCATAGCCTATTGCTGCAGTTACGCCGCTATCGGGAACACCAATAACTAAGTCGGCATCAACAGGGTGCCGTTGTGAAAGCAGAGCGCCTGCCGCTAAGCGAGCGTTATAAACACTTTGACCATCGATAATGCTATCGGGGCGAGCGAAATAAATATGTTCAAAAATACAAAGTCCCGACTTGCCGCTGCAATAAGTTTCGTCGCATTTAACGCCGTCTACTGTGACAACAACCATTTCGCCCGGCTTAATATCCCGTTCAAATTGCGCGCCAATGGCTGTAAGGGCGCAACTCTCTGACGCAAAAATAATTGCATCTTGTTCAATTTTACCTATACATAATGGTCTAATCCCAAGCGGGTCACGAACGGCAATTAATTTGCGTGGGCTCATAAACACAATCGAAAACGAACCTTGCAACATAGGAATTACCTTCAAAATTGCTTCTTCAATGGATTTTGTTTCAAGACGGGCGCGCGCTACAAGTAATGCGATTACCTCGGAATCATTAGTTGTGTGAAATATAGAACCAACGCGTTCAAGGTCATATCGTAGTTTTGCGCTGTTTGCGATTTTTCCATTAAAGGCGACGGTCAATGTGCCTTTAAAGTGATTTATTGCAAGTGGCTGAGTGCTTTCTTTTGCGCTGTCGCCTTGACTGCTGTATCTAACGTGACCGATAGCTATGTTGCCTTTCATCGAGGCGAGAGTATTTTCATCAAAAACCTCGCTGACTAGACCCATACCTTTGCGATTGGTAATGCGATTATCGTCGTTAATTGCGATGCCACAGCTTTCTTGACCGCGGTGTTGCAAAGCATACAAAGCGTAGTATGTCATTTTGGGAACATCAATATCAGACTTGGCGTAAATACCAAAGACGCCACATTCCTCTTGAATGGAACTATTGCGCATAAAGCTACCATCCTTAAATTTATTTGAATGTGGTTAGTATATATTTTTTGAAGTTTTTTGTCAAATGATAGAGGGGGTTTGGATAGCGGAAAGACAATTAATTTTATTTTTTTATAAAACTCTAATTTGTTGTTCCAAATTAAAACGCCCCCAATAAAGGGGGCGGAAAATAGCAAACGCTGATATTGATAAGACATGTAATAAAAACCGTATAAATGATAATGCCTGCAAAATGCATATAAATATGCAAAGTTATTAATTATGTGAGCAACGACTTATAAAACAATGGCATTAATGAGCAATTTGTCAAGCGGATTTTAATTTTAAATAACATGGTTAGAAAATACTAGCGCAAAAAACTTATCTTTGTTTACCTAAACAGAAAATTGCGACAGTTCCAGGCCCACAGTGCGCGCCGACAACAGGGTCGACATAGTTTATAATAATATCTTTAACTTTAATTTTTTCATTGAGGCGTTCAATTAAATAATTAACATCTTCAATGCAGTCGCCGTGCGAAATGCAAATAGTTTGTTCCTCTGGTTTAATAATGTTTTCAGCAACTTGCTCGGCAAGCCAACTTAATGATTTTTTCCGTCCAATAACTTTATTAACAGGCACTAATCGGCCTTCGTTGTCCATATGCATAACGGGTTTGATGTTGACCAAGTTAGCAATGTAGTAACTGCTTTTTTGAACGCGTCCGCCTTTGAACAGATAATACAAGTCGTCAACTGTAAAAAAGTGACAGAGATGTAGTTTGTTGTTTTCAAGCCATTCATAGACTTCCGTGACTGATTTCCCTTGTTCTCTAAGCCAAGCGGAATGTAAAACCAAAAGTCCTTCGCCAAGCGAGGCTCCAAGGGTATCTACGTGCAATATTTTCCTTTCGGGGAAAAGCGGTTGTAAATCCAAAATAGCGGCTTTCGCTGCGGCGTAAGTACCGCTCAGCGCCGATGAAAACCCAATATATAAAATATCTTTGCCTGCTTCAAGAACGGGCTTAAATACATTATAAAAAGTTTCCGCGTTGACACAACTGGTTGTGAGTTCCTCCTTTTGACGAAGTAAAGTATAAAACTTCTGGAGGTCATTATTTGAGCCTTTCTCATAACTTATATATTGTTTGCCCGCAATGATAAATACAAGCGAAACAATGTTTATATTATGTTTGTCAATTAACTCATCTGTTAAGTTTGATGAGCTGTCAGAAAAAATTTCATAGTCCATAAGATACCTCGTGTTTAAATTATTCCCAAAAATTAATTTTATTTACATTTATATCATAATATAATTTACAAAAATACATCAACCTACTAGAATTAAAACATTGTATACTTTAAAATTTTAAGCAATAGAGTTGACTAAATCAACACTACTGAGAGTAGAGTTGTCTTTTTGCTTGACAATCAGGGCGTTATTGTATAAAATTAAAATATGATTGAACAAATTGAATTACGACAAATTATTGCAAGCAATCTTATTAGGTTGCGTAAAGTTTCAGGGTTGACGCAGGCAGAACTTGCGCAAAAAATTAATTATACCGATAAATCCGTTTCAAAGTGGGAACGAGGAGAGGGCGCGCCCGATATTTTTGTTCTTAATCAACTGGCTGAAATCTATAAGGTTACGGTCAACGATATTATTGGAGTTAAAAAAGTCACGCCTAATCGCAATAAAGTTCAATTTAACACCATTGTTGCTATGCTGTCATCAAGCATTGTTTGGCTTGTTGCAGTTATTTGCTATGTAACGCTTATGCTTACTATAAAAAATACCGCTAAAGTTTATTTGTGTTTTGTGTATGCTGTTCCCGCGTCGTCTATTGTGTTGCTTATTTTTAGTTGCGTTGGTAAAATTCGCAGTTTAAACTGTTTGTTTACGTCTATTAGTATTTGGGGTTTTGCCGTCGGGTTGGTTTTATCGCTACCGATAGAACATATTTCGTTGATTTTAATTATAGGAATACCGCTTCAAATTTTAACAATTTTATGGTTTTTATTGAAATTTGATATTGAAGCAGCGTTAAGACGAAATAAAAAACAAGGTGAACACCAAACGAAAATTGATTTATAAAAGCGCATTAAATAGAAGTTAAGCCTTTGCAAACAATTAAAACTTAAAGTGTCGTTAATATAGCGGTTTTATACGAATTGGCGGTTATATTGTTTTTAGATAGATGTCGTTTGTGCATTGTGGAAGCAATGGTCAATATTTTTTTTTAGATAAACATCTTTCCATTTAAAATGAAAAACAACTAATGAAAAACAACTAATGCAAATTGAGGCATAGTTTTATTTTTGATGTTTAAAAGGTTTGCGCAATTATTTGTTCTTTGCGAGTTATCCAAGCAGTAGAGTTCTTGACACACTTAATAATATAATATATAATATTAGTTGCGAAAAGTTGCAAGCGTACGCTATGCAATCGTAATATAATTTTGTTAAACTTTGTTGGCTATTTTTTGTAAAAATGGCAAAATTAAATTTTAACGCTACCTTTAGGAGGGTTTTTTTATGTTGACAGCAATAGTTGGTATAAACTGGGGCGATGAAGGAAAGGGACGAATGGTCGACTTGCTTTCGGAAGAATATGACATCGTTGTTCGCTATCAAGGCGGAAATAACGCTGGTCACACTGTAATTAATGACAGAGGTCGTTTTGTTTTAAACTTACTTCCATCGGGCATTTTACGTCCAGAAGTTACCTGCGTTATGGGCAACGGTATGGTTATTGACCTTCAACATTTAAAAAAAGAAATTGCAGCTCTGCGCGCTGGCGGTATTGCGATTAGTCCTAAAAATCTTAGAATTAGCGAGCGAGCGGTGATTTGTATGCCCTATCACGTTCGTCAAGATTGCTTGGAAGAAGATAGGTTGGGCGATGCAAAATATGGCTCAACTCGTCGAGGTATTGGCCCTGTTTATGGCGATAAGTATCTAAAAAAGTCTGTTCGTATGGGCGACTTGCTTTATCCCGACGCGCTTAAAAAACAGGTCAATGGTATAGTCGATTGGAAAAATTTGTTTATTGAAAAGGCTTATGGTTCAACCCCTATCAACGCTGATGAACTGTATAATAGCTTGTTGGAGTTTGGACGCGAATATAAAGAGTATATTTGTGATGCGGGTAAAGTTATTGAAGACGCTCACAATGCAGGCAAAAAAATTATGTTTGAGGCGCAACTAGGCGCGTTGAAAGATATTGATTTTGGTATTAACCCGTATACATCGTCAAGTAATACTATTGCCGCGTACGCTCCTATTGGCGCGGGCGTTCCGAATTTAAAGCTCGATTACACAATCGGTATTATGAAGGCCTATTCAAGCGCGGTTGGCGAAGGCCCGTTTACAGCGGAAGCTTTTGGCGATTTTGCGCACGGTCTGCGTGAAGCTGGCGGCGAATATGGCGCGGCGACTGGTCGTCCGAGGCGCGTTGGCGGGTTTGACGTAGTTGCTTCAAAATATGGTATCCGTATGCAAGGCGCGGATTGTATCGCTTTGACTAAACTCGATATTTTGTCATATTTAAATGAAATTCCTGTTTGCACAGCATATGAAGTTGATGGCATAGCCACTACTGAATTTCCGTTTGGCGAAAAATTGCTTGAAGCAAAGCCAATATTTACTATGGTTAAAGGCTGGGGGACTGACATTAGCAAATGCCGAAATGAAAGCGACTTGCCCAAAGAAGCCCTCGATTATATTCACTTTATTGAAAAAGCTGTAAATTGCAAAATTAAATATGTATCGGTTGGCGCGGCGCGAGAGGATTATTTAATTATTAAATGATAGCATTGAAAGAGGTTAATTATGTTTGAAAAATTTAATTTTAAAATTTACTACAATGTTGATGGTATTGGAAAGATGGCCGAGGGTAATAATGAACACTTTTCATTAAAAATAGACTCGGATAAAGGTTCGTTTTCAATGACAATTTTGCCCAAAATAAAAATGGATTTGGTGCATGTTGAAATTTCGTCCGCGTATAGCTTTAATGCCACCACTTGCGTTTTGCCAAATGGCTATCAAAGTTGGACAATGACTAAAGAGTTTAATAAAAATGAAAAACAAATTGGTCTTCGTTGGCCTTGTCGGCTAGTAAGCAAAGCCAAGGAAATAGCGTCGGTGTTTGGCGATTACAGTTGGAAACACTATCCTAAGACAAAAGGCTTTTTCCACGGATATACTTATGGATACGTGCGTAACGGCAACGAATATGAGCTTATTGGTTCGCTGTCAGAAAGGCAAGGTTACACAATTATTAATTTTGATATGAAGCAAAATCTTATTACCATCGAAAAAGAAGTTGAAGGTAAATCTATTGAAAGTGAATATAAACTGTTTGATTTGGTATTTATTAAAGGAAGTTACAATATTGTTTTTGACAAGTACTTTAAGGCAATGAATATTTCCGCTCCAAGGGTTTCGCACACAACTGGATACACAAGTTGGTACAACTACTTCACTAAAATTGACGAGAACGTGATTTTACGCGACCTCAACGGGCTTGATAGGGTAAAAGATAAAATTAATATTTTTCAAATTGATGATGGCTATCAGTCTGCGATTGGGGATTGGACGGTGGATACGGCCAAATTTCCTAAAGGTATGAAATTTATCGCTGACAGTATACACGAAAAAGGTTATAAAGCAGGTTTGTGGCTTGCTCCATTTTATTGTCAAAAGGATAGCAAGATTGCGATTGAACATCCCGAATGGCTTGTTAAATATCCTAATGGAAAGAGTCCGTATGGTTTTGTGGGCAATCGGACGTGCTTTACATTTGACTTTTACAATGAGGATTGCGCAAAATATTTAAAGGGAATTTTTAGCACTGTTCTTAACGATTGGGGCTTTGATTTGGTTAAACTTGACTTTTTGTGTACCGAATGTTTAGTGCCAAGGCGCAACAAAACCCGCGGTGAAATTATGTGTGATGCGATGGACTTTTTGCGAGAGTGCGTGGGCGAAAAACTTATATTAGGTTGTGGTGTACCCTTAGGGCCTAGCTTCGGCAAAGTGGATTTCTGCCGTATTGGAAGCGATGTTGATATATTTTTCAAACCAAGATGGTACTTTAATCTCACAAATGAAGAAGTCGTATCGACTCAAACGGCAATTAAAAATACAATTTTCCGCAGAGGGTTGAATGGCCGCGCGTTTGGAAATGACCCAGATGTATTTTTTATGCGTGAAACTAATTTAAAATATTCCGAGTCTGAAAAGTTGTTGGTGTCTGATGTAAATAAAACATTTGGAACTTTATTGTTTATATCGGATAATGTGGGTGATTTTTCAGAAAAGCAAGTAAAATTTTTGGAAAATGCATATACAAAAACAGAAAAAACTATTGATTTCGTTGATTACGTAGGCGACCAAACAGTAAAAGTATATTTCACCGAAACGGGTAAAAAGTTTGTTTGGACAATAAACTGGCTTTCGGGCATAAATGAAATAAAACCGCAGTAAATTTATATAAGGACATTTGCGGTGGCCACCCGACCACCGCTATTTTTTTATGGAACACACAATTAATAAGGAACTTACAACAGGAAATTTAAATCAAATATTTTTTAAGTATGTACTATCAAGCGTTCTTGCCATGATGGGTATGTCGCTTTATATTGTCGTTGACACATTTTTTATATCAAGGTCAGTTGGCACGATAGGGATAACAGCGGGCAATATTGTAATGCCAATGTTCAACATGGTGTTCGGTTGCGCGCGCTTATTTGAAATTGGCGCAGGTACATTTTTTGCTTTTTATAAGGCGCAAGGTGACATCAAAAAAAGTAGAACATACTTTACAATAGCTTCAATAGCGCTTGGAATACTAAGTATAATAATTATGATAGTTGGCATATTTTTTTCAAAAGAAGTCGCATATTTATTGGGCGCTGACGACAGCACCGTCACGTATGTAACCGATTATTTAAAGCCAATTATGCTGTTTGCGCCATCGTTTATGTTTTCAAGTATGCTTTACAGTATGGTACGAAACGACAATGCGCCAACGCTTGCAATGGCTGCTATGGTTGCTTGTACTGCGCTTAATATTATACTTGACTATGTGTTTATGTTTCCGCTTAAAATGGGTATGTTTGGCGCATCGCTTGCAACTTGTTTAGCATCGACTGCGGGCTGTTTGGTAAGCGCAATTCATATGTTCTCTAAAAATAATAATATTAAGCTGACACGCATAAAAATCGACTTTAGGGAGTTGATTTCAATGTGTAAACTAGGTTTTCCAACTTTTATACTTGAAATATGCGGTGGTATTGTTGTGTTTATTACAAACAAAGTTTTACGTGACATTGGTGGAAATATCGCTGTTGCAACGTATGGAATACTTATGGCATTTTGTTATTTAACGGTTAGTATATTCCAAGGAATCGGACAGGGGGTGCAACCTTTGTTTTCAGAAAATACCGCTGTTGGCGATTTTGCGCGAGTTAAAAAAACTATAAAGTTGACAATAATTAGTACGCTTATGATTGGGGGCATTGCAACGCTTATTACTCAAATTAGCCCAAGTATGATTATTGGCTTTTTTAATAGCGAGAACTCTGAAAGCCTGTCGCAAATTGCGCCTAACGCAATTCGCATTTATTCAATCGGGTTGATTTTTATTGGCATTAATATTGTGACATCAAATTTCTACACAGCAAGCGGAAAGGCAAAACAGGCATTTGTAATTTCGTTGTTACGAAGTTTAATTATTGTTGTGCCAGCGCTTTATATATTAAGTGCGGTTATTGGTTTAAATGGAGTGTGGTTGGCAGTTCCTACTGCTGAAATCTTAACGGCTGTTATTTCAATCTGCTTGCTTGTCAATACATTGAAGCACTTTAACAAAAACAATGCGGTTCAGGACTTGGCGGATTAATTAAAGTTGTTTTTAAAGTTTTATATTTAAAACGTTTTATACTGCTAATATTTTAAAATTAAGATGTTTGTAAATAAAAAATACCGCTTAGAAATTTTCTAAACGGTATTTTTATATTGTGTTATATTTAATGATATATTATATTCGCTGACTTCTATCTTCTGCTATGCCCGACATTCCGTCTAAAGCATACCGTGTTCCATTTGCCGATATAAAGCCTCGTACATTGCCGAATGGCAGGCGATAAGTGATGTCAATAAGCCCTAAATGCACCATCATATTAAACTCGTCGGCCATATCAAAAAAGACTTCAATAGTACCGCGCTCGTCGTATATTCGCCAGTTTGTTTTAGAAACTTTTTCAAATTTTACCGGGGGCAAAGCGATAGACTCGCCTTCAAGCCACAAAACATTTTCATTAAAGGCTTCTTCGTCGATAGATTGATTGTGTGTAAAATTTACCGCCAAGTACTTTTCTTGTCCCGAAAGCAAAGTTTTGCCCATTGTTGTAAGCCAGTCGTAGTGCGCTTTAAATGGATAGTAACCTTTATGGTCGTCAACAATCACTGTGGAGCGTTCATTTGTGTAATACTTTTTACCGTTGATTGCAACAAAACCATCAGCCTTTAAAAAATCTTTCTCCGAATAAAGTGGCTTGTTTTTATCAAATGGAATACTAACTATTGACGGCGGAGAAATGCGTTCGGCGGAAATTAAATATTCAACTGAACCACTTTTTTTGTTTGTCATTTTACATTCTGCGCTACACAATCCAATTTGAAACTTGTTATTGATTTTCAATATCGATTTTTTTGTTTTAAGCATCGAAAAACTGTCGATAAGATTGGGCGCGACAATACATCTTTTACCTTGCGCAAAATTTTGCCAACTGTAAACTTTTTTTTCAGCCTTGTCATAAAGCGCGCAAATATTAAAACCTAATGCGCCCATGTTGTACACTGCCGAAACCACGGTGCATTCGTCCATATTTATCTCAAAAGCCTCCCAAACAGTAAGGCGAGTTTTATTTAAAAAGTGGGGCATAAGTTTTCCGCAGGGCTTTACGCAATCAAGCAAATTCATATTTGGAATTGGAGTTTCAAATGTTCCGAAATGCGCTTGACCATTTTCAACCAGATTAGTAGGGGAAGGAACAGGTATACGTTTTGTAGAGATATAGTCTGGATAATTTAATTTCATAATTACCTCCGCGTGTCATATATATATTTTAGCAAATTTTAAGCAAAAGCACAACACATTTAATAGTATTTGTTACAAAATTAACAAAGTTTTTGTCATAATTTTATTAAAATCCGATTGATACATCAAAATACAGCGTTAAAATTAAATTTTAGTTTCAAATTTGCGCAAGCAAAAAATGGTAAAAATAATTAAACTAACAACAAACAAATTTAGTATAAATTTTTTTGTTGCCGTTTTATTGGAATTTCCGCGGCTGCTATGATATAATAATATAATAGACATAAACTAAATGTTACTTATTTAAGGGTTTAAAGTATAAAGTGATAATATGAAAACAAAACTATTAAAAAAAATAACCAAAGATTGCGTTTCCGTATTGATAGGTTCGTTTTTAGCGGCTTGGTCGCTGTATAGTTTTGTCAACCCCAATAATTTTGTTTCGGGTGGGGTAAATGGTATAGCTACGTTACTGGAGGCGGCAGGGATTGTTAAAAGCTATATATCTTTGCTTATAATGAACGTACCGTTGCTTATTTTCGGTTTGTTGTGTTTAAAAAAAGAATTTACAATAAAAACGCTAGCCTGTACATTTTTAATGTCTTGGATGATGTCGCGTATGGAGAAATATGGAATGCTTAAGTTTACAAGTGATAGACTTTTGGCAAGCATATATTCGGGCATTTTGTACGGTGTTGCGGTAGGTATAATGTTTGAAAATAACGGGTCAACGGGTGGAACTGAAATTATTGCGCAAATAGCGTATAAAATAAGGCCGACGGTACAAATGTCAAAGCTTATGTTTGCTATCGATGTTGTTGTAATAACTGCAGGTTTGTTTTTATTTGACATCTGGTCGGTAGTGTACGCGGTAACCTGTTCATTTATGTTTGAACGAACATTGTCGTTTTATTTAAGCAAGGACAAATCGGCGCGGCTATGCTATGTAATAACCGACAAGCCCGAAAGTCTTATTGATAAAATATCCGAATGTTTCAAGTGTGAAGGCTACTATATCCGCGCAAGAGGAAACTATTTAAATAGGGAAAAGACACTTGTTAAATTTTTATTACCAACAGGCAAAACCGCTATATTTAAGGAAATATTAAAAGAGAATGACAGCGCAGCATTTGCATATGTCGCGACTGCCGAAAGAGTAACCGACGGGGAGAACTATAATGAAAAAAAGTAATAAAATAATTATGCTTAAAAATGCCCTTATTTTACTTTGCGCAAGTATAAGTTTTTCAGTTGGAATGGAGTTGTTTTTGATACCCAACAATTTGAATATTGGCGGATTTTGTGGTTTAGCGCAAATATTTAACCTATTAAACCTTAAATATGTATCGACAGGCTTGTGGCTAATTTTAATTAATATACCCGCTTTAATTATTGCGTACATTTTTTTGGATAAAAAATTTGTGTTGCGCACCTCGTTTGAAATTGTACTTATAGGCGGATTTATGGAGCTTATACACGGGCTTAATTTTGCCTCTAAGTTAGGTATGCCCGACTTTGCAAACATTACGGTCATAGCGATTGCAGGTGGCGCGCTAGTGGCAATTTCGGCCGCGCTTACCTTTTCGATTGATGGCTCGACGGGTGGGTCGGATATACTTGGTATACTTGTTCAAAAAAAATATAAAATCACTTATGTTTCTAGAATATTGCTTATAATAGATGTTATTATTGTTGTCACATATTCGCTAATAATTGGCGAAAAAACATTAATATTTTACTCCATTACAACGCTTGTAGCCTATCAAATTGCGCTTGAATTTATGCTTAATGGTTTTAGTAACGCGATAATGTTTGAAATTATTTCAGATGACTGTGACTTGATTGTTGAGGCGATTGAAACCCAACTTGACCGTGGTTCAACTATGTTTAAGGCGGTTGGAACGTATTCTAAAGAGGAAAAGGAAGTTGTAGTTTGCGTTGTGAGAAAGCGTCAGGCCGCCGAGGCGAGAGAGCTTATTAAAAAAGTTTCGCCAAATAGTTTTACTTATTCAATACAAATAAAAGAGGTTATAGGTAAAGGCTTTAGAAACATCAATTTTTAATTGATTTTGAGTTTTAAAACTTAACGTAAATAGGGAAAATTGTTGCTTTAGTTTTGGAAAACATTATGAAATAATGAAATTATCGAAGCAGGGAGCAGGAAGCAGGAAGCAGGAAAAATTTATTAGATTACAAGATATTAGGCAAATAAAAAAACCTTAAAGCAAATGCTTTAAGGTTTTTAAATTAATCAGTAATTTGAATTAAGATTGTATCAATGTATAGTCAGTAGCGTTATAGTTAAATGTAATTGTGTTAGTAGATAAAACAAATGTAGCAATAACTTTTTTATCCGATAGCGTCATAACAATGTCATAACCCGTGGCTGTTTCGGTTGCAGTATAGCTCCCTTTGACGATAGTGCCATCTTGTTGCTCAAATACAACGCTGTTGTCGGATGATAACATTAAGAAGTTTTTATTTGCATCTGTATATTCGCCGTAATAAGGTTCCTGAGGAGGCTGAGGAGGGTTCACTCCACCTACTTTATTAAATTTGTAGCCAACGTTATTATAACTGAGGTTAATTGTTTTAAAATTCATATCAACAGTAGCTATAATGTCGGCAGGCGCGCGATTAACAAATTGCAAAGTAACCTTGTTATCGTATTGAGCGGGAGTAACCTTATAATTGCCATAGGATTTCGCCCCGCCGATGTTAAGCTCAAAAGTATAATCATAGGCTAAGTTTAACGAATTGCCGGTTGTTGTATCACTATAAATGCCTTGATAACTTTCAGTTGTAACAGTACTTCCTCCCTGTTGTTTAAAAGCGTAGATAATACCATCACTACGAGTAAAGGTAAGTACTTTTGTTTCGGTTATAAATTCAGCGGGGATATGTTCACTGCTAGAAAAATGCAATGTAATCGCGAAACCATTTTGTGTTTTACCGCTTTCGGTAAAGGCATAATTTGGGTCACGTACGCCATTGAAAACAAAACGACCGTCATTCAATAAACTCAATGTTACCTTGTTGTAAGTATTTGTATAGTCGCCCCAATAAGCAGGGTCTTTAGCGGGAGGTGGGGGAGGTGTATTGCCAAATACAACGTCGGAGCCATTAATTGTAATTCTAATTGTTGGGGATTGGCTTCTATCTGAACAAATGCCTTCAAAAAGTGTCGCGCCATTAGCCGTGAAAGTAAGGAATTCTTCAGTGTCAATTCGTTTAGAAGTAAAAGTACCCTTGGTTGTAGTTGAACCATCGACAAATGTAAATTCGCCAAAAGAAGTACATTCAATAGTCTTTCCGTCGTTGGAGTAGAATTTGCCGACAAAACGCTTATTTTCGTAAGGTGCAACTTCAAATGTGATGGTTGCTCCTTTGTAACTTAATGAAACAATGTTAGCGCTCGGGTCAAAAGTAGCGTCATAAACGGTGTTTTCGTCAACTCGCAATGAAATTTTACATGCTCGGTCAATAGTAAAGTTGCCGTTTATATGTTCGCCAGAAGAATGTATAATTAAATTAAACTCGCCATATGAGTTAAAGAATAATTCATCTAAGGCACGAGAAGTAAAGTGATTTTTAATAATTGGATGACCACTGTAAATTTCGCCTACTGCAACAGTTGACGTTCCGTCAGCGTTTGCAACAGTAATGGTCTTTGTTATTGCGTCGTAAGTTGCGGTTTTTGTGCCGCCAGTTGCGCCAAAGTCCATTGTAACACTAAATATACCTTTGCCTGCGGATGTAATTGTAAATAACCCTTCTGCCGTGGTCTGCTGGCCGTGTTGGGGACGTATATTCATTTCTACAATTCCAAAGGGAGAAAAACTGAATGTTATAAAATCGTTGCCGATTTTGCCGTTTAATCGAGCTTGATTAATTGGGCTATCAGTATACTTTTCTGAATAAAAAGTAATCACTTTATTATCATAAGAAATAGTAAAATCTTTTGTTTCGGCATTGTACTCGCCGGTAAATGGCGCAATAGGAGTAGGTTTTTGTTGGTCGGTAAATGTAAAGGTATAGCCAGTCGCTGATTTTACCCAAGTAGCTATGCCGTTAGTAATAGATGTGTTATTATAACGAAAATAAAAGTCTATTGAATCATATGCAGGAGGATTCCAACTTCCCAATCGTAATGATGAGTGACCTAAAGCCATAAACGTATTATCGAAAAATGATAAATCGGGATGAGCAGGGTCGTCATCGGTTACATTTAATGTCATCGGTTGCGAAATAATGGTGTTTTTGTCGTCAAATGGAGTGCCATCCTCATTGAAAAAGAAGACTGTACCCAGCATATCGACAATAGTTGAAACATCAAATATAACACCTTTTTGGGTTAGAAGACTAAAGACCCTAGAATCATAATTTAACGTCATTTCTACATAATTGGTTTTATCAAACGTTGTTAAAAGTTGACCTTCAAAAACCGCTTCCATTGTTTTTGAATTGTAAGTAATTACTGGGCCTTCAATACAGGTTAGCGTGTAGATGCCTGTGGTGTTATCGACAGCTACGGTATATAGCATTACCTCACCACTAAATGTTACTTGTGATTTGGTAATTTCTAAAAGAAAACCATTTGTGGATGCAGGTGCCATTTTTATAAGATATTTGCCAACATAAGGTTGTTCGCCCTCGATAGGAATAGGAGCGACATAAATAGAAGTGTCTGCTGTTATAGGTGTGGCAACATCAAAAGCAGTTGTTCCAGTGGCGTCTGTTGCGTAATGTGTATAAGGACGAAGATAATCATCCAAACAGTCTTGCGAAATGGTTGAATTATTGTCAACATATTCAACAGCGACCAATTTGTCAGACATATAGAATTTTACTTCATGTAACTTGTCATCAACTTTGCTAGCAAGATAGGGCGTAACCTCATAATTATTTATTTCTAAATCGCCGTTTATATAGCTAGCAATAAAATATTTAATATCGCCGAAAGTTGGTAAATTTTGATTAGCGAGTGAATCAAAAACAAATTCTATAACTGCGCTACCATCATCGTTTTCGGAGACTATTATATTGTAACGATACCGCACTGGATAATGTTGTTGATCAGGCGAATTTTGATTGGGCCAATCGATAGAAACATCAGCCGTTTTGTTTGCATTGATTTCGACAAGTTGAGATTTGCGATTGCCAGCTTTAGTCAAATATGTGCCTACGTAAGCTTTTTCTTTAACCAAAACATCATAGCTGACAGTTTTCGTTGTGTCAGATTTTAATGTGATGACGATTGTGTATGTGCCAACTGTGTTAGAAAATGCAGTGCTGTCGATTGCAATTTCATCAGCGGTAGCGTCAGCTTTCGCGCCTGTGTTGTATGTTTTTTCAACAACTAATCCAGCGCTAGAAAAGGGGTCGCCAGTGATAAACGCCAACTTAGAAGCAGGTGTTTTAATTGTAATTCCAGTTACATATGGAGCGGAAACCGAAACATCATAGCTGACAGTTTTTGTTGTGTCAGAATTTAATGTAATAACGATTGTGTATGTACCGGCAACTGCGCTAGAAAATGCAGCGCTGTTGATTGTAATTTCATTAGCGAGAAGTGTAACAAACGTGTTATTATTAAATACCTTTTCAACAACTAAGCCTTCGCTCGAAAAAGCGTCGCCATTGGGGAAAGCCAACTTAGAAGCAGGGGTTTTAATTCTAATTCCAGTCAAAGTAGCCGCAATAACCGAAACATCATAGCTGACAGTTTTCGTTGGGTCAGATTTTAATGTAATGACGATTGTGTATGTGCCAATAACTGTGTTAGAAAATGCGTCGCTGTTGATTGTAATTTCATTAGATGGAGCGTCAACTTTCGTGCCATCACTGTAAATCTTTTCAACAACTAAGCCTTCGCTTGAAAATATGTTTTCAGTTATAAAAATCAACTTAGAAGCAGGGGTTTTAATTTTAATTTCAGTCAATATAGCCGCAGTAACCGAAACATTATAGCTGACAGTTTTCGTTGTGTCAGATTTTAATGTAATGACGATTGAGTATGTGCCAACAACTGTGTTAGAAAATGCGTCGCTGTTGATTGTAATTTCATTAGCGGGAACGTCAACTTTAGTGTTATTATTAAATACCTTTTCAACAACTAAGCCTTCGCTCGAAAATGCGTCGCCAGCGGTGAAAATCAATTTAGAAGCAGGAGTTTTAATTTTAATTTCAGTCAAAATAGCTGCAATAACCGTAACATCATAGCTGACAGATTTTGTAGGGTCAGATTTCATTGTAATGACGATTGCGTATGCGCCAACTGTGTTAGAAAAAGCAGTGCTGTTAATATTAAGTTCATCAGCGGTAGCGTCAGCTTTAGTGCCGTTAATAAATGTTTTTTCAACAACTAAGCCTTCGCTCGAAAATGCGTCGCCAGCGGTGAAAATCAACTTAGAAGCAGGAGTTTTAATTTTAATTTCAGTCAAAGTAGCCGCAATAACCGAAACATCATAGCTGACGGATTTTGTAGCGTCAGATTTCAATGTAATCGTAATTGTATATGTGCCAACTTTAGTTTTGTCGTATTTACTGCTGTCGATGGTGTATAGCTCGGAACCTGCGAGAACGTGGACATCGTTTGTAACAATGTCAAGCGTTAAACCATCACTGCTAAATTCATCGCCGACGAAAAATGACGTTTTAGTTGCTGAAGTTTTGATTTCAAGTTTTACACTGTCAGGTGTTGGTTTGTCACCACAACCGACTAAACATATAAGCGTCAAACTAAGCATCAAAAGCATAACAAGCAACTTGCTTAAACTTTTTTTGTTCATAAGAAACCTCCAAGATTTTTGTTATATATCTATATTAAATAAAATGTGAAAAAAATAAACAGACGGTTATTTTGAATTTACCCCTTAACCTTAACCAATCCCGCCATTGGCAAAATGCAAACAAGTTTTGTAACTTACATTTATAAATATTATTAATAATATTAATTATACTATTAAACATAATAAAATGCAACTAATAAGAAAAATTTTGTTATACAAATTTTATCATTAAATAAAGACTTGACATATAAGTTATATATTGATATCATAATATCGATAATACAATATCGATTAAGGTTATTGCACGGAGGTCTTTATGGAAGGTATTTCACAAGAAACATTGCAAAGATTGCCATCATATTTTAGGTTTTTGAAAGAACTACACAGTCAAGGTATTGAAAGTGTTTCTTCAACTGTTATCGCGGACAAGTTTAAAATGAATTCCGTTTCAGTCAGAAAAGACTTAGCTTGTGTAAGCGCTGACGGCGGTAAACCAAAAACTGGTTTCAATGTAGGTGAGCTTATTTTAAAAATTTCAAGTTTTTTGGGTTATGACAATGTTGATGACGCTATATTGGTGGGCGTTGGTAAATTGGGAAGCGCATTACTTGGTTATAAAGGATTTGGTAATTATGGTTTAAATATTGTCGCCTCATTTGATGTTGATGACAATATTATAAACGGAAACGACAAAGGATTTAAAGTTTTTAACATAAGTAAACTACCTAATTTGGTTAATCGTCTTAAAATAAAAATCGGCATAATAACCGTTCCTGCAGAAAGCGCGCAAGATGTTTGTGACTTGATGATAAATTCAGGAATTAAGGCGATTTGGAATTTTTCGCCAACGCAACTCGTTGTACCCAATAATATCGCAATTAAAAATGAGGATATAGCTGCTTCGTTGGCCATATTGTCGCAAAAACTAGCAGAAATACTTAAGCGCGAATTTGACACCTAAAAGATTTTGATTAACAATCATATTGGTTAAAGGCAAACTTATGAAGCGAAAGTTTTTATTGAAGTTGATTGATGTTGTCGATTTTCAATAATTGAAGGTAAAAATGATTAAATTATCCGTTTGTATTGATACTGCCTGTCATTTACGAGGAAGTAGAAAAATAATGGAAAAATTGTAGCAAATGATTGCCCGCAACAATTTAAAAAATAAGGTTTATTTGAGCGGCAAATTTGTTTGGGCAGATGCGACGAAAATTATGTCAGCGCAAGCGTCGACGGAGTGAATTTTGCTTTGTTGCCCAAGGATATCGACGATTTTTTATAATGAAATTTTAGGGAGAATAAACAATGAAACTGCTAGTGTGTGTCGGAAGTAGTTGCCACTTAAAAGGTTCATATGATGTCATACAAAAAATGACGGAGATTATCAAAAAGTACGGCGTCGAGGAACAAGTTGAGTTACAGGCGAGTTTTTGTTTGGGGAGTTGCGCTACTGGTGTTACAATGAAGGCAGATGAAATTTTGTTACATCACGTTAGCGCTGAAAACGCAGAGGATATTTTTGTTAATGAAGTTTATCCGCTTTTAGATAAATAGGAGGGCAATATGACAAGTTGTTTAGATTTTAAGGAAGCTAGTTGCAAGGATTGTTACAAGTGTTTGCGAAATTGTCCAGTTAAGGCAATAGCTGTAATAAATCATCAAGCGCGCATTATTGAGGATAGGTGTATTTTGTGCGGAACGTGTATGCATATTTGTCCACAAAACGCTAAGAATGTTCATAGCGAAATTGATAAAGTGAAAAGAATGCTTAGCGGAAATGCAAAAGTTATTGTTAGTGTAGCTCCGTCGTTTATTTCAAGTTTTGGTATTGACAATTTTTCACTGATGAAAATAGCTTTGGGAAAACTTGGATTTGCTGACGCCGAGGAAACAGCCGTGGGCGCAAATTTGGTCGTAAATAAATATAGAGAACTTCTAGAGGGCGGTACATACAAAAACTTTATTACATCTGCTTGCCCCGCGGTAAATCGTCTTATTAGGCTTTATTATCCAAAGGCGTTGCCATATCTTGCGGCGGTGGATACTCCAATGATTGCGCACGCTAAAATGTTGCGAAAACAGTTTAAAAATGCAAAAATAGTTTTTGTTGGGCCGTGCATTGCAAAAAAACGCGAGGCCGAGGAAAGCGGGCTTGTTGATGCTGTTTTGACTTTTGAAGAGCTTAAACAAATGTTTAATGAAAAAAATATAGTTTTTGAGGATATCGCTAAACTCGACATCGCCAATGAACATTTGCAAATTAATAAAGCAAAATATTTTCCAATTAGTCGAGGAATAATAAAATCAATTTCAAATTGGCCTGCCTCATACGAATACGTCGCTGTGGACGGAGTGTCAAAATGTATGGAAATTCTTGAAAATATCGACAGCTTGTCTGGAATGTTTTTAGAGTTAAACGCTTGTGATTACGCTTGTGTCAACGGGCCGTGTAGCCTTACAAAAAAGGGCGCCGCTATTAAGGCAAACGAGGATATTAGGCGTTATGTAAACAAGGATATGGCGAAAGTTTTAGGTAATGAAATATTACAGCCGATTGATGTTAAAATTGATACGGAGTATCCTCGTCTTAAAAATGGAAGCGACCCAATTTCGGAACGTCAAATTTGCGAAATACTGGCCAAAACAGGGAAAAACAAGCCTGAAGACGAGTTGAATTGCGGCGCGTGCGGTTACTCAACTTGTCGCGAAAAGGCATGGGCAGTCGCAAATGGCTATGCCGAGCTTGAAATGTGTTTGCCATATATGAGAGCGCGCGCCGAAACAATGTCGTATGAAATTATTAAAAATAGTCCGAATGGAATTATAGTGCTGGACAATGACCTGAAAATTTTAGATATGAATAGTACCGCGGTGGCCTTGCTGGGCGTGGATACATTGAATTTTAAGGGACGTAACTATGTGGATTTCGCAAATCCTACCGACTTTATTTTGGCGCAGAACAACCATAAAAATTTAACGCGTAAAAAAGTTTTGTTAGAAAAGACGAAAAAGTATGTGGATGTGACTATAAATAGTCTAAACGCTCAAAATGTTATGTTTGCAATTTTAATAGATGTTACAGACGAAGTAGGGTACGATGGCAAACTTGCAAAAGTTCGCCTGGATACGATTGCAACTACCGACGAAGTTATAAAAAAGCAAATGCGTGTCGCTCAGGAAATCGCGTCGCTGTTGGGTGAAACAACAGCCGAAACAAAGGTTGCTTTACTTAAACTTAAAAAAGTTCTGTCAGAGGCGGACAAGGACGGTGAGTAATATGGAATTGGTATTAGAAAGCGGATATGTCGGCATAAATAAAAATGGCGAGGAACTGTGTGGAGATAGTGTTGAAAGTTGCGTAAATGGTGATTTTACGACGCTTGTTTTAGCTGACGGATTAGGCAGTGGCGTTAAAGCGAATATACTTTCAATTTTAACTTCAAAAATATTATGCACAATGGTTTCAAATGATATTCCAATGGAGGAGTGCATTGAAACTATGATACAAACTTTGCCCGTGTGCAAGGAAAGAGAAGTTGCATATTCAACATTTTCAGTTGTTCACGTAAACAATCAAGGGGAGGGCTTTTTGTTTGAATTTGACAATCCTCAAGCTATATACTATCACGCAGGTAAGTGTATTGACTTTCCGCGGGAGGAACTTAATATTTTAGGTAAAAAAGTGTATCGTACAAAACTTCAGTTGGCGGTTGACGATATTGTTATTGTTATGTCTGACGGCACTATCCACGCGGGTATAGGTATGATTTTAAACTTCGGCTGGCAACGTAATGATATTATTGATTATCTTAACAGAACCATAAAAAAAGATATGTCGGCAAGGTGCGTTGCTTGTCTATTGACCAGCGCGTGCAACGACCTTTATTTAGATAAACCCGGCGACGATACCACCGTGGCGGCGGTTAGAATAAGAAAAAAAGAAGTCGTTGATATTATGGTAGGGCCGCCCGTTGATAAAACCAAAGATGACTTTTATGTAAATAGATTTTTAAGTGGTAAAGGCAAAAAAGTTGTGTGCGGTGGTACAAGTTCACTTATTGTTGCAAGGTATCTTGACAAAGAAATTGAAACAAGTTTCAGCTTCCCCGACATAGATGTTCCGCCTATTGCAAAAATTGAAGGCATTGACTTAACTACCGAAGGGGTTTTAACATTGCGAAAAATGGTTAGTTTGTCTGAAAAATATATATTGTCAAATGACTTAACGCCCAAGTATTTTACTAAACAGGACGGCGCGTCGTTAC
The DNA here is from genome assembly GCA_036654095.1 of Clostridia bacterium. GTDB lineage: Bacteria > Bacillota > Clostridia > Christensenellales > CAG-917 > JAVVSR01. Next base: position 161,267 of record JAVVSR010000002.1, on the reverse strand, counting down.
TTGCAGATATGTTGTTTGAAAAGGCAACTCATATCAATTTTTATGTTGGACAAAGCATTAATTCGGCGCATCAAAATTTGCCTATTGACATTACAATGAAATTAAAACTGGTTGAAACAATAGCTAAAAACTTAAAGAAGGCAGGTAAAGAAGTGACTGTTATGTATGATTAGTATTTTGCTAAATTTATTTAGCAAGTGAAGTTATTTAACAAGTGAAGTTATTTAGCAAGTGAAGTTATTTAGCAAGTGAAGTTATTTAGCAAGTGGAGTTATTTAATAAAAAGATACTTTATTGTAAATACATCAAAAAAATAATTTAAAATGTTTACATAAATATTTGCATTTATCAAAGTTAAAAAGTATTTGCCTATAATTGCGGTGAACTAAATTGCATGCGACAATAAAAAATTATCGCGCAAACTTTGTTAAATAAAATTGTAAATATAAATATATTTTACGTTAGTTTTAAAAGTCAACAAAAACAATAGCGGCATTATATTATTAAAAATATTAAATATTTTTCAACGACTACTTTTAATTTAAACCATCGTAAACTGGTGTTTATGGTGGTTTTTTGTTGTTTAAAATCATTGTTAGTATCATTTATTGTTGCAAGGTTATAATTTACAGAGTCATAATTTGGTTTATAATTAAAATTTTATTTATATAATTGTTGTTAAATAGCTACTATAAAAACATTGAATAAAATTAACTAAAAGCTCTATTATACTTTAATTAGCCTTTATGTATTGATTTGGATTGACACTCTAGTTTTGTAAATTTCATAGCATACAATAGAAAAGGATTTTATTCGCTTTTCAATAAATTTACAAGGAGAATTTTGTTTATGCCAAATGTAACTGGCTATGTTTATTATGACCCTACTCGCGCTGGAAATCCCGGGACAGGGCTTCAAAAAGTACCCGTAGCATTATACGACACTACCACAGGAAAGGGAGCGGTTGCCTTAACCGATGCAACTGGCGCATATTTATTTACAAACGTTCCTGCTGGAAATTATAGCGTTATTGAGTGTTGGGGGACAGCTGGCTTACCAAGTCCTATTGACTTTGGCGCAACTCAAGTGGCAATGAGTCAACCAAAAGAAGCCGAACCACCGCTTTCTATTGTTACAGTGCCGGTACCTGTTTTAGCTGATAAATTGTGCGCAATTAATCCTAATTTACAAAAGATAGTAGTGACAACAACTAACGTAGGGAACATTTTGTTTTTTGATGCCGCCGTCGGAAACAAACCCCTAACATTTACAGGTGTAAATTTTATCGGGTCAAACCTCATTACTGTTGCCGACAACGGCACTTGGGGCGCAAATGCTCCGGGTACGCCTATTATGACTATTCCCGCAACCGACCCCTATCCAGGAGTTAGCCCTGGCTTTGTTTATGTCAACAGCGCAACGCCAACAGATGGTAAATTTACGGTTATGAATACTCGGGCAACAACTGCTTATCCGTGGTGGCAACTCTCTGACCATACTACCATGCTTGAAACTGGACGTATGCTGACCGTAAATGGCGCAAATCCCGGGTCGGTAGTTTTTAAACAAGCTGTATCCGTTTTGCCCAATAAAAAATATGCGCTTACTGCTTGGATTTTAAACCTCATCAACCAAACCTCGGGAAACGTTGACCCTCAGCTTGCGCTTAGCGTTTTAGATAGCAACAACAACCAAATATTCTATCAGGCAGTAAATCAAATTGACGCTAAAAACGTTCCGATTTGGTATCAAAATGGTTTCTTGTTTGACACGCTTGGAAACAGCAACATTACTGTTGAAATTTTAAGCGAGGGCCCCGCTGCCGTTGGCAATGATTATTTAATTGACGATGTAGCCTTATATCAAGTTGAAATTCAAAACTTGTTGACAATTAAAAAGTCTGCAACGCCTGCTGTTATTTTTAACGGAACCACCGTAACATTTTCAGTGGACGTTACAAACAATTCCTCTACCGACACCTTAAGTAATGTTATATTTAAAGACGTTCTAGACCCGACTTTAAGTTTTGTTGCAGGTAGCGTTACAGTAAATGGCAGTGGCACTGGGTTTGGTACTGCTGACCCGAATTTAGGGTTTACGCTAGGAGCTATGAGTCCGAATTCTACAAAAACAGTACAATTTAAAGCGGTATCGACGGCAGCGGACGCGTCACCTGTAAAAAATATCGCTAGTGGCAATTATCCTGCTTTCTTAAGCGCAAATGGAGATATTATTACTAATACAGTTAATAGCAATCCCGTTTTCTTAAGACGTCCTCTTTATAACTTTGGCCAGTCAAGTACGGATTTGGTGCAGTCTATCGCGCTGCAACAAACTGCGCTTTCTCATATTTTAAATGCTGAGGGTGAAAAAATTCAAGCTATGCTAGCTGTTCAAGGGGTTACTCCGACTCAGCTTTTGGCTGTCAATGACTCCGTTCAAAAGATGGTGGATTCGGTAAGTCAGCTTGAATGTATTATGAAACAAAAAATAAAAATTGTTCAAAATCAAGTAGTTGGTTATAAAAATATTTAACTTCAAGCTTGGTTAGATATGTGAAAATAAAATTGCGTAAAAAGCGGATTAAGCAGTTCAACTATGTGATATAGATATTTAAAGTAGGAGCAGGTCAAACGGCTTTAAAAGCGCGCGCAGACCGATACAAATCTGCGCGAAAAGTAAAAGAGTATTTTTACAGCGACAATGTAGTATGTAAG
>JAVVSR010000002.1:0-158450 GCA_036654095.1 Clostridia bacterium | reverse complement strand
CTTACAACGATTATGAAAAAATTTATGTCTGTAACGCTATTTGGAAAGTGTATTTAAAGTAGGGCAGGTCATTTTTAAAAGCGCGCGCAGGCCGAAACAATCTGCGCGAAAAGTAAAAGAGTATTTTTACAGCGACAATGTAGTATGTAAGCTTACAACGATTATGAAAAAATTTATGTCTGTAACGCTATTTGGAAAGTGTATTTTAAAGTAGGGCAGGTCATTTTTAAAAGCGCGCGCAGGCCGAAACAAGTCATACAGTCTATTATTAAAATAATAAGGAGAAATAAAATATGTCAATGCCAGTAATTATTCCAAGCACAACAACGACCGTTCAGGCGATAGCCGATTTAATTGAATCTGTCGCTTTGGAGCAAACAGGGTTGTCGCATATACTAAATGCCGAGGGCGAAAAAATTCAGGCTATGCTAGCCGTTCCGAGAGTTACGCCTGACCAACTTTTGGCGGTAAATGCCTCAGTGCAATCAACAGTAAACGCGATAAGCCAACTCGAAATGATACTTCAAAGTAAACTTAATTTGTTTAGTGGCGAAATAACCGCGTAACTAATGAGGAAAATTGTTTGAATAATGTGCAATTTGCAAATCCACTAAGTGGAACACTTGCAGACAAAATACAGTAGATGCCATAAGTCAGCTCGAGTGCGCTATGAAACAAAAAAAAATAGTTGTAAAATAAATTTAAGCTAATTAAAATAAAAGGAGAATTATATTATGTCAATGCCAGTTATTATTCCAGGAACAACAACAACCGTTCAAGCCATTAATGATTTAATCGAATCTGTCGCGCTTGAGGAAACGGGTTTGTCGCATATATTAAACGCAGAAGGCGAAAAAATTCAAGCATTTGTTGCTATGCCCGGCGTTACCCCCGACCAACTGTTAGCGGTTAATGCCTCGGTTCAGGCAACTATCAACGCCATAAGCCAACTTGAAATGATACTTCAAAGTAAACTTAATTTGTTTAGCAGCCAAATTAAGGCTTAGTGAACAGAAAATTATAATCTTGCAAAAGTAAAGATTTTATAGTAAAGTACAAAATATATACTAAAATTATTTAGTGCAAAAAATAGTAAATGCAAAAAACAGCTACGCGTAGCTGTTTTTTGTGTTGAGAATATAAAAAAATACTTTGAATTGAAATAAAAATTAGTTTAGGTTGAGAATATAAAGAATAGTTTAAGTTGAGAATAAAAATTAGTTTAGGTTGAGAATATAAAGAATAGTTTAAGTTGAGAATAAATGAATAGTTTCAGTTGAGAATAAAAGAATAGTTTAAGTTGAAAATATAATAATAGTTTAGGTTAAGAATAAATGAATAGTTTGTGTTGAGAATAAAAGAATAGTTTAAGTTGAAATAAAAAAGAATAGTTTAGGTTAAAAATATAAAAAATAGTTTAAGTTGAAAATATAATAATAGTTTAAGTTTAGAATAAAAAAATTATTTGAGTTAAAAATATAAAGAATCGCATATCTTGTTTTTTAACAAAAGTTAAAAATATAAATTATTAAAATTTTAGTTTTATCTCACGTTATTTATGTTGTATAATTTTTAATTTTAACATTGCTTTTATATTTAAAAACTTCAGCCGCGCTTCCATTTATATGCAAAAACCTAAAGAAAACACGACAACGGTTTCCTTTAGGTTTTACTTGGTGGAGATAATGGGATTCGAACCCATGGCCTATGCGTTGCGAACGCATCGCTCTACCAACTGAGCCATATCCCCACAAGTTTACTAATTGATTATAAATTTTTTATTTAAAAATGGCAAGCGAAAGCGTAAAACATTTTACAAAATATTTAGATTGTGTTAAAATTGTCATATTCATTAGGAGGCATGGCTCAGCTGGTAGAGCATTCGCTTCACATGCGAGAGGTCACAGGTTCGAGCCCTGTTGTCTCCACCAAAGAAAACCTAAGTAGAACCTCTACTTGGGTTTTCTTTTTTGTCATTTTACAGGAAAAATGTTATAAACATTGCAGATATTTCGTTTTTGAGATATGATTATTTTAATATAGTTGTCATATTATTTTCATATTCTTTTTTGTTTCCATACTGTTTCTATTTTATTTTCATATTATTTTAAATATTGTTTTCATTTTTTTCTTCTTTTTAGTTATTTTATAAATCAAATCTTTTTTTGGGAATAAAAGAAATATGTATTGTTGGTTGTCTTTTTGATAAATCACTAATTGTAAAATTTTCTTCATTTGTTGAAATTAGATTTATAAATATGTCATCATTTTTAATTGCACAAACATATCCATTTCCATTGCCTGAACGCAATAAATATTTTCGCTCATTTAAATTATTAGAAATATAAAATGGACTTTTATTAAAGCTGACCTTATTTCCATCGTCATCAACTTTCCAAATAATATCCCTATCGGGAATAGGTTGACTATTTGTCTCATCTATTAAATATGGGGACCAATCTTTGGTTTTTCCAAATAAATTCGACACCGTATACATGCTTGTAGGCGCCCCAAACCAAGACAAAACTTTCGCTCGTTCGTCTCTAAGTAAAATAAAAATAAAGCAACACGGTTCAAATTCGACTAGTAAATATTTCAACTCATCATTCTCATTATATAGAGGATACACTTCAAAGCTTGTATATTCAGTTTCCTCGGTTATAAATCTTTCTTGTATTCTCTCGGTTACTCGTGCGATATGCTCGTCCTCTGTAAACTCACTGGTTTTTTTATTGCATCCACAAAAAAGTCCAATAATTACAGTTATTAGCAAAACTAAACTTATTATTTTTTTTGTCATCTTTTTCTCCTAATTATTTTTTTAATCTGCAAACAGTATTAATACAACATTAATGTCAGTATGTTGTTGAACTGTTACATTAACTAATATTCCATAATATTTTAACAAATGAACCCTATCAATTACGCAGTATATCGACCGGTTTTTTCTTTAACAGTCTCGAAAGCGGTAGCAATAACCCTAATATGCTTATTGCACAACTTACGACTAGTGTTACCAATATATGTTTAGATGTTAACAGCAAGATTATTAGATTGTTTTCGCCACCGAGTAAGGTGTTTAAAACATTTGCACCTAGATATGACAGTGCAGCTATAAGGTTCAAGTGGAATTTTGACAGATACAACCGTATCGCCGTAAGACGTAATTTCCCCGTCCTTTTTTGTTGAAAAATAGATGTTTGGCTCTTTGCCGTACATCTTGCCGCTAGCCTTGATTCTTTCGGCATTTGCAGCTGTAGTGGCGTGATATAAAACAGCTTTACCGTCGGCAGTAACTTTTCCACCGACAGCGGCTATATCCTCCGCGAGGTCGAGCGCCTCTAAAAGAGCGTCGCCATACACCTTGCGAGAGACGAGAGCGCTCTCTATGCCCTCAGGAAGGGCTAATCGTTTATTGCTTTTGCCAGTTGTAAGATTGTCGCCTCGTTCTGATTGTTCTGTACTATTTCCAGTATCTTTGAGGCTTTGAGTTCTTTGTTCTTTGAGTTTTCGAAAAGACGGAAAATTTCGTCTTTCGTCGAACGAGAAAAGTCTCGTTTCTGCATAGCAGTTAGCAAGAGGGCTCTCTGGTGAAAATCTATTTCCTTCTTGTTCATACTTATATACCTCCGTCCTTATAGGAGCCAAGTCAGTATCGTTATAGATACCTGTAATCCTGACTATTCTTTCTATCGACGGGCTTTCAAAATCCCCGTTTGTGTAAACGAGAACATTATGCACTCCGTCTTTGTTTGTAGTGTTCTTTTCTCCAGTCTCAATTATGTAGAGACCGTCAGCACTTTTGTCAAACACCTCGCCAGAGCGCATTCTCCTTGCCATTGCCGCAAAAAAACCGTACTCTTTTGGTGTTAGTTTATCGTGCACCTTCGACCAACCACTATTATTATACTCTTTTTCGGTCATAGTGTCAATGTCGGCAAGCGCAAATCTGTGTGCCGCTGATGTTTCTGTAATTGTCTCGGTTACGACAGCGTTTTTGCCTCTATTTTGTTCTGAAAAACTATCAAAAAGCTGTTTATAATGTTTGTAGAGAGCTTTTGCCTCTTTGCTAAGTTGGGGGTCGCTCTTGTATGCCTTGTATGAGCCCTTAATAAAGTCAAGTATCTTTTCCTTAAAGCCTTTCTCGGTGCGCGTAAGGCGCTCAATAATACCGTCGTCAGTAAGAATACCCTCGGCATAGTGCGCGGTAATTTCGTCGATTTTGACTACGGTATCTGAACCAGCGTACAATTTTTTAATCCTAGTTTTATCTTTTTCCGAGAGATTTGAAAAAGTTTTTTCAACAATGAGTTTTCTATCAGTCGTATTGTATATTGCGTAAGCAAGTTCGTGAACTAAAATGCTACTTACGTTTCTAATCTTAATTATTTCACCGCTTTTGGTAGTAAATCCTATGTTTTTCTCGCTGAAATTCGGATTTATAACGATTCTCTTGTTCTTGATGTCGTAGAAACCGTCCGCATACGCGGTAGAACCGTCGCTTTTCGTTCCGACATCGCATAATTTTTGTGAAAAAACTACATTTATACCAGAATAAACTGCGACGAGTGCGGAGAATTTAATATCAGCCTCCGATACATTCTGAGCTCTGCCTGTGCGGATTGTTTCGCGCACCATAACCTTTGCAGGCTCAGATAGTTTGCGATATCCTTCTATTTCTGTCCGCGCATAGGTGTCAATCTCGTCTATTGTGCTAACATCAATTTCGCCGTCTGTTGTGACCGAGATTTTGGGTTGCTCCATTGCTCCTCCTTCTAAATTTGGGAACAAAAAAGCGCAGCAGAAAACTTCTCGTTTTCGTACCACGCTTATAGTGTGCAACCACTGTTCCTTTTGTTGGAAATCTCGGTCTGCAACCTTTTCTACACGCAACCTATCACGGTTATATCCAATTTGTACGCTTTTTTTATTCAGTTTTATATCCAAGGCAAGCCGTTCCCGCGGTTTTGAATTTTGCCTTGTTTTTTCTATATTATCTAAACTCGCAAGTCTTTTGCGATTTTAATTTTATGTACTGTCAACATCTCGCTACTTCGAGATTATTTTAGCTATCGCAAGTCTTTCTCTGTTTTAATTTTAATTTAGCCGTATAGCGACCAAGTTCGCTCCAATTGCTGTCCGTATTTTTCATTTTATCCATCACAAATTATTTTGACCAGAACACAGCATATATATGACTGTTCAAAATCGCTCATCAATCTTTCACTGTCGATACAAACGTGTTCAGCAATCTTTCATTAGTGATACACAAGTGTTCAAAAACCATTTATTTGCGATACAGAAGTGTTCATATTCTCCTCACAGTAAAAATGTTAGCACAAATTTTTTCGCAATGTAAGGAACTAAACCCGTACAATCCCCGACCTTAACCCGACTAAAAACCTACCACAGCCCGACTTCAACCCGATATTTTTTTGCCCCTTTACTTAATAGGAGTAAAAAAGGTTCTTTTCGAAAGAAATAAAAAATATTTGATAATTGCAAAATAAACATTTTGTGCAAAATCTCAAAATAAAACAACGGTAACAACTCAAAAAATAATGGCAGAGTGGAAGTGAAATAGCAATCCTTGCAAGGTTTGTTCGGAAAATTTTGATAGAATTTTTGAGCGTAACACCAGTCCCGAACTGCCTTTGCACCTTAACTGCGATTGCCGATACGTTGATATTGAGGTTATGCAGGCAGGGACTGTATCACAGCTTGGCGAAAACGACCCCGACTTTTGGCTGAAACACTACGGCAGATTGCCCGATTATTACATAACAAAGGAAGAGGCGGAAGCCCTTGGGTGGAGAATAGGGAAAAACACTGTTGAAGGAAAAGCTCCTAGTAAAATGATTGGTGGCGATGTTTTTAAAAATAAACCGCCGATTTTTCCTGAAAAACTGGGTCGAATATGGTAAGAATGTGACGTAGATTATTTTAGTGGAAAAAGGGGGAGCGCTAGATTATTATACTCAAGTGATGGACTTATGTTTTACTCACCTACCCACTATGCCGAGACATTCTTTTTTGTTGAATAAGGAGAATTAAAATGAAAGAAGTAATATTTAACTACAACGAATATACAAGCAAAAACGAAACCTATAAAGATTTTTATAGAGACATTGTCATAAAATTGGACGCTAAAAGCAATGTTGATTTTTCTGATGAAGTTGATTTGCATTTCAATATTTATGTTTTAAATGAATTCTTATGATATTATCATTATGATAACATAAAGATTATTTTCGTTGGTTTAGACTTAGAAAAAATAGAGAAACAAAAAAATACTGACGATTATAAATGGCATTTAATTATTGACGTGATGAGTGATTTCGTCAAGGAGTATCCCAACAACACTTTAGAGTTTAGAAATGAGTAAAATGTGGCGACTTACATTGCCCTTGTTCCACCAAGTAAACGCGTCACAAAATATTGTGGCGCGTTTATATTTAATGCGCTATATACTGAGGGTTTTTATATTAGATATAAGTTTTGAAGATAGATTTAAAGTAATACAAAACTAACGATTTTAGAATGGCAACCGCTATTAGATATAATTTGGGGGAGTAGATTTAAAGTAATACAAAACTAACGATTTTAGAATGGCAACCGCTATTGGATAAGTTTTGGGGAATAGATTTAAAGTGATACAAAACTAACGCTTTTAGAATGGCAACCGCTATTGGGTAAGTTTTGGGGATAGATTTAAAATGATACAAAACTAAAATGATATAATAAATGCAATTTGATATTTAAAAGCAGTAGATGTAGTCGTTATATTAAATTACAGATTTATTGAGATTGAGGTAAATTAAAAACATTAATTAACTATATTTGTAAAACAAAAACCATTACAAAGTTTTACATTAATGCAATAATGTAATGCAAAACGAGATAAATATATTACAGTTGTTGCTATTTATAGCAGTAAGTTGTATAATACTATAAATAATTACTATAAGGATAAAGCGATGTTATCGATTGAGGGATTAACCAAAGTTTATAAAAACTCGGATAGGAAAGCGGTAGATGATTTGTATTTGCAACTTGCTGAGGGCGAAATATTTGGTTTTTTGGGCAAAAACGGAGCAGGCAAAAGCACGACTATAAAATGTATAACTGGCATATTGCCATTTGAAATCGGGGAAATTACGATTGATGGTTTTGATATACAGGACCAACCCAAAGAAGCTAAAATGCGTATTGGATATGTTCCAGATAATCACGCGGTATACGAAAAGATGACTGCCCGCGAATATATATATTATATGGGCATTTTATATGGAGCAACGGCGTCAGAGATTAAGGAGCGGTCGGAAATTTATTTAAAGATGTTCAGCCTTGACAACGTTGCGGACAATCAAATTCGGTCATATTCCCACGGAATGAAGCAAAAAGTTAGTATAATTGCAGCCATAATCCACAACCCAAAGTTGTGGATTCTTGATGAACCATTGATGGGGCTTGACCCACAATCATCGATGGAAATTCGTAATTTTATGGAGCAGTACGCGCACGATTATGGCAATACGATATTTTTCTCATCGCACAACATTGATTTAGTTGAAAAGCTATGCGATAGAGTTGCCATAATAAAAGATGGTATTTTATTGGAAATTATTGATGTTCAGCAATTTAAGTTGGAAAGCGTTATATCGCTTGAAAGGTACTTTATTGAGTCCACAATGGAGTGTTAACTAATGAAAGCGATTATTAATCTGGTTAGATTGCAGTTTAAAGTTTATGGAGATGAAAGCTTATCTGCAAAAAACATAAAAAGTAAAATTGGGTTTTTACTGCCGATTGCGTTGTGCGTGTTGGCGATGGCGGGGTTGTTGCTTTATTCTATAATAAAGATTGCCGGCTATTTTGTAAGCGCTCAATTATCGATGGAATTTATTAAAATTTTATTTTTTGCAGTTCAAGTCATTCAACTTGTGCTAGGTATATCGGTAGTATCAAACACTTTATTCGGCGCAGAAAACGAGGACCTTTTAAAGTTACCGGTTGTAGGTATTGAAATATTTTCCGCTAAAATTATTTATTTATATATCCACGAGTTAATTTTTTCAACGATTGTAGTTTTCCCGATACTGGTAGCGTTTGGGATTATGTATACGCAAGCGATTTTGTTTTATTTAATGATTATACCGGTATGTTTGCTGTTTCCGATGGTTCCATTTATATTGGCGTTAATTACATCGATACCTGCAATGCTTTTGCGTAAAATTATGAAAAACAGATTTTTTTTAATTTTACTTGGCTCGATATTTACAATTAGCGTAGGTTATATAGCTTATATGACAGCGTTGGAATTTGTTTTAAATATGGTATTTTTAAAGCAATCGCAAATTAATTTTACGCCTGAAATAGTGGCGTCGATAACGGAGTTTGCAAGATTTTTATTGCCACAAGCATTGTTAAGCAATTTGTTGTATGGCCAAGATGTTTTGATGAGCATACTTATCATTATGTTAAGCTCTTATTTAATGGTGTCACTGGTATTAGTTTGCGCAGACAAGTGGTATTATGAAGCATTTTTTAAGCAAGTTGAAAGCGCAAACGTGCTGAAACAAACAAAGTCACGGCTAGTTAAGGGTGGCGAATTTGTACAGCTAGTGAACAGGGAATTTGTTAATATTTTCAGGTCAGTAAATTATTCATTTCAATATTTAGCGTTGGCATCGTGCACGCCTGTTATGGTGTATTTTTGCAGCAGGCTTACGGCAAAAATAGGTGTTGGAAACATAGGCGAGCTGATATTGCCCGGGCTTGTTTTGTTGGTTGTTATAATGTTTGTCGCTTTATCATCGTCGTTTGCGGCGTCGACATTCACGCGGGAAGGCAATAAGATATATCATATAAAGGTAATTCCGTCGTCAGTTAAAATGCAGGTTGCATCAAAACTATTCGTATATAGTATAGTAGCTATTAGTTCCATATTGATAAGCAATATCGTGTTGTTAATGGCGCATTATTTAGACGGATTAAAGTTTTTTACAATAACTATTACTTGCATATTAGCCGCTGTTGGTGGCATTTGTAATTCAATAAAGAGAGATATAGTGCATCCAAGTTTTAAAGATTTAGGCATGGGCGAAATGACAGAAACCAATAAAAACACAGTTGTTTCAATAGCTGTTGGTATTCTGACAAGTTTGATTTTGGGCGCAGGAGTAATTGCGATGTGTTATTCGGATATGTTAAACATATCCTTGTGGGCAATGATAGTAGCTGGTGTTATATTTGCGGGTTTGTCCGTGTTGCGGCTTTTTGTTGGTTTAAATAAGGCATTTAAAAACATTGAACCTTAATTGATTAGAAGTACAAGGGGTGTTTATGAAAAAACTTTTAGGATTTTTTATAGTTATAATTCCCGTTATAGTAATAATGGTAGTTATTTTTGCGTCGAAAATAGTTGGGGTAACGGTCGATATACCTGTTACGGATATCAAACTAAAAGCCGAAGCTGGCACGATGGCAATAAATACTAGCTTTTATATGGAATATGAAGTTTTACCAAACAAGGCGCAAAATAGAGCGGTTGTTTTTAAGTCATCTAACGAGGAAGTCGCAAAAGTTGACCAATCGGGGGTTGTTACATTTGTTGGATTTGGAACGGCGCACATACAAGTTATGACGATTGATGGCGCAAAAACCAAGTCGTGCATATTTAATGTAGTTAGCGACAGCGCATTTGGTATTAATTTAACATCAAGTAAAAGCGAATTGACAGTTGGAGATATTGCGCAAGTCAATGCGACGGTGTTTCCTGTTTCCGCGATTGATAAAAGGATATATTTCTCGTCATCTAACAGCGAAGTGGCATCAGTCAATGCAAATGGTGTTGTCACTGGAAAGAGTTGTGGCGACGTTACAATTACGGCGACTACTGCAGATAAGAATGTGTTTCAAACATTAAATTTGACTGTCGCGCAAAAAGCTATTGGGATTGAGTTTGGCGAAAAAGAAATTGTGACTGAAACAGGTATTGTTTCGTTGCAACCTATTTTTAATCCATTGACGACTTCTGAAAAATATAGAGATTTAGTTTTTAAAAGCAGTGACTTAAGTATTGCGACTGTTTCAAAAGACGGTTTAGTTTCGTTTTTGAAAAGCGGTCAGGTAAGCATTTCGGTGACGACATCATATGGCGTGGATTCTTCGGTTAGGATATTCTATACGGGAGGGTTGCCTGCGGATTTTAGTTGTGGAATTGGAAATAAAGTGACCGCAATTTTTGACGAACAGCAATTATATAATAACTGTGGCAATATTCCATTGGAATTTTCGGTTGGCTCCTCGGTTCATAATGTTACATATAAATCGTCAAATCCAAATATTGTATCGGTAGACGAATTTGGAATGTACAGTATTTTAGGCGGAGGCAAGGCATACATCACTATCAATGTTGAAGTTGCCAAAGTTGAACGAAATCAGCTTATTATTGAGTATAAGGAACATATTGTAGAATTTGAAATTACGCGTTTGGTTACATCGATTGATGTTCAAAAAAAGGTTTCAATTTCGCAAAGCGAATATAATTTAAAAGCGACAGCGCTACCTGCCGACGCGACATCAAAACTTTTGACGTATCGCAGCCTTGATGAAACTATCGCAACAGTCGACGGCAACGGTAATGTGAAATTCAAGAAAGCGGGGACGGCCAAAATTGAAGTAAGTTCATCAAACAATATTTCGTCTGTTTGTGCAATTACGTCGACAATGGGCTATCCGACAAGCGCGGTAATTAATGAACAAAACAATATTATGCAAGTAAATTCTATGGCGACATTAACTGTTTTATTTAATTCGTCTGAGGTGTCAATCAAAAACGGACAGTGGAGCGTTTTAGACGCAAATGTGTGCAGCGTCAATCAAAATGGTCAGGTAAAAGCGTTGGCAGAGGGAAATACGAAAGTGTTTTTTACCTTCCAAGCGTGGTTAGATAATCAAATTAAACAGGTGGTCATTTCAACAGATGTTCAAGTTTATAAAAATATCGAGTTAGTTACTATAAATATTGCGTTGCAAAAAGTTGGCGACTTATATGTCACTGCGTTACCAAGTTTTGATATAGGATATACCTATTTGCCTAGTGACGCGACTCATAAATTTACGCAGTTTATTTGTCTTGACGAAAGCGTCGCGAAAGTTGACAGCAATGGCAAGGTTTACTTTATACAAAAAGGAACGGCAAGGTTTTTAGTTAAGTGTGTCGGCGGCGGAAACAATGAATTCCAAAGCGGTATAGTTTCGGTTGAATATACTGCTGGCGCGCCAAAATCAATAGAGTTAAATGTAGGCAATACTGCTTCAATATGGTTAGGTGAACATATTGACATAAGTGTTAATGAAAGTACTGTAATCCCGTCTGATTGCAAGGACTTGTCATTTGAGCTGAAACAGTCAAAAGATAACTTTGTATTAAACGGCAAAAAATTGACATCTGTTGCAGTAGGCATATCAACAGTGAGCGCGGTATTTAAAAACGGCGTTTCTATAAATTGTCAAATTGAAGTAAAGCAACCTGTAACTTCAATCAATTTAGTCAGTGATATTAATAAAGATGGAGTGACCTTTAATAAAGTTGTTAATTTGATAGCGGATATAAATCCACAAAATGCGTTTAATAAAAAAGTAAACTTTGTCAGCAGTGATTTGTCGATAGCCACTGTATCTCCAAACGGGGTTGTGACATTTGCGCAAGCGGGTAGCGTGGATATTACGGCAACTGCCGACGACGGTTTAGGCGCAACGGCAATCATTAAACTGCGCAGTACATTTGGAAGCGTTGAACAGATTGATATTGAAAATTTAAAAATAATTACAAATATACCTTTGTCCTATACATTCTATCCAACAGATGTTGTTGGAGTTTCGGTAAATTCGCAAGTGTTGTCGCAATCACCTCATTCGGGAGCAGACGACGTGTTGCAACGTAGAAACGGCATATTGTATGGTTATAACGCAGGCACGGCGGTTGTAAAAACTTCAATCACCAATCCAAATGGCACAATTATTGAAAAAACGAATACTGTAACGGTTGAGTTTTCGTCTAACAAAATTACCAATTTTGTTGTTGATGATATTCAAATATTTGAGGGCGAAAGCGTAGATATTAAATCTAAAATTAAAAACATAGTTCCGTCGGACATTGATCCGTTGTACATAAAGTATATGAAAGTAAAGTACACAAGTGACGCTGAAATCGATAGATTAACAATTACCGATGGTGTTATTTGCGCAATTAAATATGGAATTTACAATGTAACTGTTGAAGTTGACGGGGTAAAAAAGGTATTCGTGGTGACGGTTTACACAAACTCGTCTAACATATCGGTTGATAATCTGTCGATTGATAACATTAAAAATAGCCAGTTTTTATCAAGCGAAAATGAAACGATTGCAGGGCAAACAAAAAATGTAGTTGTTTCTAGCGCAAGTTTAGTTGAGCTAGGTTTGCCACGTACGATTGCGTCCAACGCATTGTATGTCATTCAATATAGCTACATGAGCAGTGACGAAAGCGTTGCAACGGTGGACAGCAATGGAGCGGTTAAGTTTTTAAGAAATGGTATTGTTGAAATTTTTGTTAAGCAAGTTATTTCGGGCAATGGTTTGACAAGTGTATTAAGCTTGGCAACGAAAGATACAAATATATTTATAAGATATTATGATACAGTGCAGTCGTTTGATTGCAAGGTTGGCGAAACACCATTAAGCAAAACCGAACCGAATGTGTTTACATACAATGCGATTGACAACACAATTACGCTAACGTATTTTAATGTACTACCGAAAAAAGCCGTGACTGACAGCGTAATTACGATTGAAAATAGCCGTCCAAACACGATAGGACAAGAGGTTCTTTCGGTTGTAAATGGCAAATTGACAATGGTACACGGCGGTACAGCTGTTATTAAAGTTGCAGTTGGTAATGTAGTAAACGCTTACACTATTAAGGTTGTGAGGCTTGTAGACACTATTGTAGCGCAAGACGATTTATTAACAAGTAGTAAAAACATTCAGCTAACCGCGCCAACATTTTTGCCTAGCGACGCGACAGATAAGGGTTATAGTTTTGAGTCGTCTGACACAAGTGTAGCAACCGTAACTGATGGTATTTTAAGGTTTATCAAAGCAGGTAGCGTTACTGTTACCGCGCGTTCTACAGACAAAAATGCGCAAGATACTTTTATTGTTAAAAGTACATTCGGCGGTATTGTTGATTTTAATTTGAAAGAAAGTAGTGTAACAATTAATAAAAACAATGTTTACAATATTTTGCATACGGTAACTCCAAGCGATGGAACTGAATTTGTGCTTAATTACATAATAATTTCACAGTCAGCAAATGGCGGTGGTAGTTTGGACGTAATAAGCTTAAATGGAAGTGTTGTGACCGCAATAGCTGGCGGTACGGCAACAGTTAGGGTCAGCGCAACTAACGCTTTCGGCGAATTAAAAACGAAAGATTTAGTCGTAAACGTTGTCGAAAAAACATCATCACTTGCATTAGACAAACCAAATATTGCAGATGTTGACGCAGAAGGTCGTTATATTACGGCGGTAAACAAAATAAAATTATCCGCGCGGGCGGGCGCGTTGACCGCAAACGACCTAACTTTATTGTGGACATCTAGTGACAGCAACGTGGCGACTGTTGATGCGCTTGGTAATGTAACATTTAAGGCGACAGGTTTTGTTACTATAAGCGTAAGGTGCAACGATAATGTTGAGTTAAATCAAAGCGTTGTGTTTAACTATGTTGGGGATAGGGCGATTTCGGTTGTTATTGATAGCTTTTCGGGAGTACTTAATCTTGGCGATAAAATTATCATTAATGTAAATAAAATCGTTCCGCAAGATTTAACAAATATAAAATATGTAATACAAGTTATTGAGTCTATTCCAAATGGCGGTGTAGGCGAAGTTCTTTTAATTAACAATAACATAATAACGGCAAACTGCGGTGGTCGCGCAAGAGTTAAGATTACCGTTAATGGCGTGCAGGTTGGCATATATGACGTTACTGTTAAAAGCCCAATAACAAGTATTGCAGTTACTGAAACGGTTAATATTGAGGATGTAATGGCAGATGTCGGTACGGTTTATCAAATAAATCCGTCAGTTAGCCCGTTGCACGCGGATAAGTTATTAGGATTTACTGTTATGTCGGGCGACGGCGTTACCGTTGATGCAAACGGACTTGTAAAATTGCTGAACTTTACCACAGCTAAAATCAAAGTTTATAGCACGGAAAATGTGAATTTATTTAAATTAGTTACGATAAATTATACCGAAAAAGTTTTACAGCAAATTACTATTGAGGGCATAACAGGCGCCGCTTTATTTGGCGGAACGCAGCATACCTTAATAATAACTGCTCATTATAATACGTCAAGCAAAGTTTTAAACAACGCAGAGGTTACCCTTATTAATAACTCGCCGTTATTAATTGATGTTGATACGCAGGGTACAATTCGCGCAAAAAATGATGTCTATGGCACGGCAAATGTAGACGTTCGCTTTGGCGGAAAAGTAGCAAATATTAGTTTCGTCGTTGCGCCTGCAATTTCACATATTGGTTTTGCATTAAATAACGCTGAAGATAACTTAGGTATTAAAGGCGAACGAGTATTTGGCACACACTTTTTTAATTCAATCAATCCAAGTGGCCTTAGCGATGTGACCACGGCATATAAACTAGCGTTTGATACCCTAACTCATATTTCGGTTGAAACGCCATTGGTTTGGACAAGTAGCAATGAAAATGTAGCAACAGTAGACGGGAATGGCGTTGTAACAATTAAAACACACGGTCAAGTTACTATTTCGTGTAAACCGAAGTATCAGTATGGCGACGAACATGCGTCGTATACATTTAAGTTTGTTAAGGGTATAAACGTATATAATATAGGTCAGTACGAGTTGTTCACTTCAGAACTTGCGGCAAATTCGTCAAGGATAGACGCTAGCGGAAATATACCTGCGGTTTTGCATACTGACATAATTTATGATGCAAGCTATATTCCAAACTTCTGGGCAGATAGTGGCATTAAGGAAGGAGCGAAGTTCCGTACATTTAGAGCTATTTCAAACTTATATGGAAACGGACATACCATTAATACTTCATACGCGACTCATACTACTTATAAAAGTCCACAAGCATTTCAAATATATGAAAACAACGTAAAGATTGACAATGTAACATTAATTGGATTTAAATATGCTGATGAAACAAAACCAAATTTAGCCGATTTTAACGAAGCTGGTAGCGGGACAACTATTGGCATTCGTGGATACGGCAATCAACACGCAATTAGAAACATAGTTATCAAAAATTCGGTAATTATGAATGGTCGCGTAAACATTGAAGCCTATTCCGCCCAATTTGCGTTAAGTGGTTGTATTGTTAAAAATGCGTTCCAAGGCAACATCGTGCTTAATACTTTTGCTAGTATGCTTGAAGCGCCTTCCGATGCTACGCTTAAAAATTGTGTTGTCGAAAACTCGCTTACACCTTCAATCGAGTTGAAAGTTGATAAAGAAAATATTCAGGAAATGTATTCAAATAAGCTTACCATTGTTGGCGACTTGTATATTAACAACTGGAGAAGGGAAGAAGATATCCCTAAAAAACTGGATTCAACGCAAGCTAGTCAAATTAAAACTTTGTTTAAACTACTTAAGGAAAACAAAGAATTATGTAGCGGAGAATACATAAACTTTGGGATATCGCGTATATCGGCTGAAATATATGCAAACAAATTCCCGAATTATGGCAAAGTTTATGGCTTGCCTGCATACTGTAAATATGCAACAATGACATATAACTACATTGGAAATCCAATTAAAATGGAATTAAATACATATTTTGGTAACGCAATCCCGACATTACCAGGAATGAACGCGCCATTAGGGCCCGGGACTGTGATTAACTCGACAATTTACGAATTTATAAGGGATACAAGTGTATAAGCAAATGATGAAAAAACTATTAACTTTCATATTAATATGCTCGGTAGTTTTTGGTGTTGTGACGCTAGTTGACATCGCAACTTACGCAAGTGCTGAAACGTCGCCTGTTGTTGTTAAGGGGGCTATTCAAAACGTTGAAAAACTTTATGGCGACGCAGACCCGACGTTTGAAATTAAAGACTCGTTGGGAAATATTGTAGCATATCCTATTGTGTTTAAGCGCCCTCTTGGCGAGGACAGTGGCGAATATGAAATAAGCGTAGACAAAGTAGCTACTGGAAGCAAGTATGATTGTTCGGCAGTGACTAGTGGCAAACTTGTCATTAAAGCGCGTCCGCTAACACTAGCGGTTTTGTCGGCAACGAAAGTATATGGCGACAGTGAACCCACTTATGAATATGGCATTAGTAGCGGATTTTTACAAAAAGGCGATGTCATTTCAGATGTTAAGTTTAGCAGGGCTAACCAAAGCGAAAATATTGGTTCATATGATGTGAATATTGAAAGCTATAAAATTTTAAATGGTACTGTGGATAAAACAAAAAATTATACAGTTAGCACTATTTCTTCAACATTGACGATTAGCAAAAAGGAGTTAAATTTAGCAAGTGAATCAATAATTGCAAGTTATGGCGATACAGTTGCGCCCTCGATTTTAGGCGGAATGATAAGCGATATCAATGGAAATAATGTATCAATAGTTTTTGAAAACATAGATACGCTAACACTTGGTACTCGTCCGATTAAATATAGTGTTGAGATAACTAAAAATGGCATTAACACAAAAGATAACTTTAAAATAATTGCCGAGTTTGGTACTTTAACTGTCAATAAAAGAGCATTAACTATTATTCCGCAAAAAGGACTTACCTTTGTGTATGGCTCGGATATGTCCCAAATTCCCTATGAAACAGTTGGCGCGCTTGCTAATGGTCAGCAGTTTAAGGGTTCTTTATCGCGCGAATTTTTGACAAATCCAAATGTAAATGTTTATAATATCACAAAAGGTAATTTGGCGATTTTTAATGGAGATATTGAAACAACTTTAAATTATGAAATTAATTTAGGCGCGCAACAAATTGAAATAAAAGAAAAACCATTGTCAATAGTTTTTGATAATGTGGTTACCGTTTACGGAGAGGGCGAATATGATTTCACTGTGTACAACAACCTGTTGCAGCAACAGTTGTGTTTTGGTGACGGCAAAGATATTAAGTTTGTTCGAGCAGAAAATTTTAAACTTGGTGTTGGCGAATACGCTATTTTGCTTACTGGACAACTAGGGAAAAATTATAGCTTGCAGTTGAAAAACGATATATGTACAATAATTCCACGAAAAATTGTAGTTAAACCAACAAATTGCGTAAAACAATATGGTGACCCTGACCCGTCTATAAACTATGAGATTGTTGAGGGTAGCTTATTTAACAATGAAAAAATCAGTTTAAGTTTTGTACGCGAAAAAGATGAAAAAATCGGAAGCTATAAGCTGTCTTTAGATAGCGTATCATCGGCAAATTATAATGTAACAGTGCAACCTTCCGAATTGAAAATTGTGCCTAAGCAACTGATTGTAACGGGTATTATTGCAGCTAATAAAGTTTATGATGGCACAAATAAGGCATATCTTTTCAATACGCCCGTATTGGAGGGCATAATTTTAGGTGAAGATGTTAGTTTGCTTGGCACATATAGTGGCGTTTTTGTTGACAGTGAAGCGGGCAACAATAAGCAAATAATAGTGAGTGGTTTAACGTTGACCGGCCGTGATGTGGCAAACTATTTTTTAATTGCGCCTAATTTAATTGCAAACATAACAATGAGGTCGGTTGAAAGTGAAAATGTTAAAATAGTGGCCGACAACTATTCGACTATAAAAAATGGCACTACTCTTAATGAGAAAGTCGCAGTTGCTAAAAATAATAGAGGTTTAAACAATGTTAAAGGTGGGCTTAAACACTATCCTTCAGTGCTAGCGACGTATAATGTTGTGCTTATTTACGGTGAAGCCGAATATTGCTCGCAAGGTGTGTTTTCAGTTGAATTAGTAATACCGCAGAAGTTTATGAAGATATACAATTTAAAAGTTTCGGCACTTGACAGCGAAGGCAAGGCTGTAATGCTAGACGCAGTCAGAGTTGACAATAAATTGGTGGTAAAAACAGAAGGCGAGTATACAAACTTTGCTATTGTAACAACCAATAATTCGTGGGAAGTTTGGACTGTAATAGCGCTATCAATATTGTCACTTTTCTCGGTATGTTTTGTTTTGGCAAGGCAGTATGTAAAAAAGAAAAGACATATCGCAAAGCTAAATAATAGCACTGTTAATAATGAAAAATAGTCTTGACATTTTATAATTTGAAAAAGTGTCAAAATTTGCAATATTTGCCTAACTAACGCTATATTGCGCAATTTGCGCCAATGATAATAACTGATATGAATTATGCTAAACTTTTTGTGTCATTTTTTTATGAAACTATAAGCTTGATATGGTTTATAAAACTATTCCGCTAAGTTTTTATTTTTGCCTAATCCTACCGCATTTTTCAACACTGAGCAAAACATAAATAGGCTTACAAACATTGTAATATGCGCGATTGCAGCGCCCCCTTGTAAAAGACCGCTAATAAGCGTTCCTCCAAGAAGTTGCGTAAAGCCTTTGTATAAAATAAATGCTAAAAGTAGGCTAAAGCCTATTAGGTATACAATAAAAAATGGCCTAAATTGTTTTGTTTTTGTAATTTCAAATGACTTTTCAAGCAACATCATAATAAGTGTAAAAAATGCGCCTAAAACCATAATATGTACGTGCGCCGAAACTACCCACGGCCTGCCACTTAAAACAGGGTTCCATCCAACTGCTTTTGTAGTAATTAAAATTGCTACTTCGACGACTAAGGTTAATGTAATAAATGAAAAAAATGTTTTAAATAAGTCACTCATTGAAAAAGTTTTTGTAGCTACGCTAGAATTTGTGTTTTTTTTCATAATTTCTTTCCAAACCATAATTATTATGATTTTAATGTATAAAGCTTATTTTTATATTAATTATGATTATTGTTTCAGTTTAACATAAATATGATTTTTTTGCAATAAGGAACGCAAGTATAGTTTGTTATTCAGCTTTTGGCAACAATAATTAGCATTTACTTTCGCTTTAAACGTTGCTCGCTAAGCCACAACGAAACAGCAAAATAACTTTAGATTTTATTTGTTTATACCAAATAAGTTTTTCAAGAACATTGCAGTGATATTGTTTTTTAAGCAAGCAAGTACTTAGGATTGTGGCAGTGATATCAATTTTTAGGCAAGCAAACAAGCAAGCAAGCAAACAAGCAAACAAACAAGCAAGCAAGCAAGCAAGCAAACAAGCAAACAAGCAAGTATTTAGGATTGCGGCAGTTATTTGCGTAAAATATTATTTAGTTTAGTATAGTTAATCGAACGCTAGTGATTAAATTTAGCAACAACTCAAAAGAAATTTTTTGTAAAAAATAATACGAACTCAGCTTTTATTGAGTCCGTATTATTTGTGTGTGGAGCAGGTAACGGGAATCGAACCCGTGACCACAGCTTGGGAAGCTGTTGTTTTACCTCTAAACTATACCTGCGTACTGTTTACCCTACTTATTATATTGATTTTTGCAAAAAAATCAACCATATTGTGGTATAATTTTAAAACAGGGGCTAACGACTTGCAAATTATCTGTCAATATGCTAAAATATCGCAAAATAAGTAAAAGAGATGTTAAAATGTACGAAATTATTGATACGCACGCGCACATATATCCAACTAAAATTGCCGAGAAGGCTACAACAAATATCGGGAAGTTTTATGATATTGAAATGAATATCGCGGCAGGTACTGTGGATAGGCTAATTGTTGAGTTAAAGCAAGCGGGTATTTCGCGCGCGGCAGTTAGTTCTGTTGCAACTACAAGGCACCAAGTTTCAAGCATAAACGGGTACATTTTGGAAGTGGCAGAGGCATATCCAAATCTATTAGGATATATGACGCTTCATCCCGATATGGATGAAAACGAAATTAAAAATGAAATTGATTATTGTATTGCGAAGGGGATTAAAGCAATAAAGTTACATCCTGACTTTCAGAAGTTTTACATTGATTCAGACGAGGCGCGCAAGATTTATCGTCAAGCGTCAGGCAGGCTGCCAATACTTTTCCATACGGGTGACAATCGATATGACTATTCTCAGCCCGACCGTCTGGCGCGGATAGCTAAGGAGTTTCCCGAGTTGACGGCTATCGGCGCGCACTTTGGTGGATACGGAGTGTGGTATGGTATTGATTGTTACAAGGGCATTAAAAATATTTATTTTGATACAAGTTCAAGCCTTATGTTTTTGCCTCCTGAAAAAGCTAAAGAATTTATTAATTATTATGGAGCGGAATGGTTTTTCTTTGGGACGGACTTTCCTATGTGGACGCCCGCTGAAGAAGTGCAACGTTTTTTAGCGCTTGACCTCACAGAAGAACAACGTAAAATGATTTTATCGGAAAACTATAAGCGATTGTTTAACATATAATCTAAAAGAAAACCATAAATTTTAAATTAGTACGACATTCAAGTAAATTGAATGTTTGTAAAATGTCACATATTATTTCAACTATTTAAAATACAGACTTGCACATCGTGGCAAGGTAGCGCCCTGCAAGCAATAAACTAAAACTCGATATAATTCATTCGTGGCGCGGTATTGTGTTTTGTAAGTTGATTATTGACAGCACACGTCAAATAAAGTATACTAAATATAACTAATGTTAGTAAAAATGATTTTATTAAATCAATCAATAGCGGACTTGCAGTAGATTGTAAACAATTAGTTGTTTACATTTACTTTAAAATTTACCAAAAGGGGAACTAAATAAGAATATGAAAAAATATAAAGTGTTAAATAAAAAAGGCGGTTGCCTTATTGGTATGTTAATTTCACTATCAATTTTTGTTGTTGTGATTGTGGGTGGTACGGTTACGCTAATTAATCAAACACCAAAAACTTTAGGCGTTGCCGATGTCAAATTTTTTAAAGACGTTGACTTGACGGAACTTGGGCTTGCCGATATTAAAATTAAAGATATTTTTGGACAATTTAAAATTTTATCTAAAAGCGACACCTCACAAGTAGTCGCAAATCCGTTTGACAGCAACGTGGAAACAAAAAAAGCTGAAGATAACTTGGGTTCTGCGCTTCCGAAAACGCCATCTGGCGAAACTGATTTTACGGCTATATTAAATAAACCGATTGTGTTTAAAAAAGAATATTTAACCGAATATAATGATACGACGCTTGCTTACATATTTAACAAAATAATTGCACAAACAAATTCAAAATCTACAACCGAAGAAGGCTTTGTGTTTCTTAAAAATATAAACGCAAATATAGATGAAATTTCTATTACAGGAAGCGGAAAAGATTTTAAACTTAGGGTTGTACTTTCAATTAATTCAAATGTAATTAGTGAGCAAATAAAAGCTACATTAGGCGCGATGTCCACATTTATTAAAGTTCCAGATGTAATATATATGGTTAGTTATATGGCCATAACCGCTGACAATGATGGCAAAATTGTGGCCACTGGCGAAGGTTTGAAAATAAATGACGCGGAAAGCGTTTTGGCGAATGCAATATTTAAAATGCTGTCAAAAATTGCATTTGAAAACGGATTTGAAAATAACGATACGGACATCAATATTATAAGTGGTATGTTGGGTAATGCTTTTTCGGGTGTTATCGCAAATTTAGGAAAAGTTGGTACGGCAACTGTTGGCATAAATAATGTTGTGCTTGTTAAAAACTTGGGCGCGCAAGGTATAACCGAACATAAATTGTCGATTATTACAAATAAAGCAGTGTAGACTGGCAAGTAGAACGCAGTAGATAAGTAGGGCGAGTTCGCAGTATAAGTTGTAAAGTTGCGTGGACTGGCAAGTAGGGTGTGTAGTAGATAAGTAGGGCGAGTAGCGCAGTGTAAGTTGAAAAGTTGAGGCTAGCAAGTAGGGTGTAGTAGATAAGTATGGCGAGTAGCGCAGTGTAAGTTGAAAAGTTGAGTGTATTTACAAGAAGTAAAATAAAGCTGAGTTTGCAAACGCAAACTCAGCTTTACTATTATATAAGGTTTTAATTTAAAAGTTATTTTGTTTTAAGCCACCGAGTAAGCTCGGTAAAAATAACGCCTAAGCCATATGCGCCTGCATCAGGGTGTCCAATGGACTTTTCGCCAACAACGCCAGCTCGTCCTAGTTTTGCTGTGATTGTTTTTGTAAAATCAGAGCCTTTAACTGCCGCTTCTGCGCCTTTAATCATTGCGGGCAACAATTTTTCGCCACGTTTAGCGGCCATACAAACCGCATCAGCGCAAGGAACAAGCGCGTCAATTAAAGTTTTGTCGCCAACAACAGCGCCGTGTCCAAATGAGCGTTCGCCCGTTGTTTGTACTCCTTTGACCGCACCTTGCAACAGGTCGCCCAAAGACTTCGAGTCAAGTACGTTTGTGTTGCCAATAGCTTTGCCTGCCATACGGAAGCCTGAGCCCCAAATTGGCCCTGAAGCGCCACCGCAGTATTCCATAATAATTTCAGACGCGCTTACTAAAAATGCGCCAATATCAGTTTTATCGCGAGTGGCCCAGTCAACCTTTAATTGTTTAAATCCTTTAGCAATACTCATTCCGAAATCGCCGTCGCCACAGCCGTCCATATCACAAAAATGAACTTCGTTTGCAATTATGATATCGGCCATTTTGTCAATCATCTCAATAAATGCGGCGGTATTAAGTGTATCGCCATATGAGGGCTTTTCGGTAAGCAAGTAAATTGCCTTGTCAGCAACGTCATCGTTTTTTGCCGTAGACTTTGTTGCAATTTTTTCGCCTACGGCTTTTTTAAAAGAATTCGGATTAATATTTAAAGCCTTAGCTAGAGCATTTACGGCTTCTTGTGCGGCTTGAGCTTCTTCGGTAATGGTCGCACCCCAGTTTAACGCGGGAGTTGAAACAGGATAATCGAGCAATGATTTTAATTCATCGTCTAATTTCAAAAACGTAACCGAAGCGCCTTCCATATCGATAGATGTCATAAAGTTGCCGACTAAAGTTTTATAAATGTTATAACCCGCTTTTTCGACTTCATTTGAAACCGAATTATTTAAGATATAAAGTTCCTGCAAAGGAGTACCGCCAAAGCCATTAATAATAACGGCAATTTGGTCGCCTTTTTTAAGTTGAATAACGGCATTTTTGGCGACAGAAGGAACAATTTTTGCAGCTAATTGGTCAGCGGTTAAAAACTTTTCTGTAACGATACCGGGTTCGCCGTGAATACCTACGCCAAACTCCATCATATCATCTGCGAGTTTGAAAATAGGAGTGCCTTTAGCGGGGGGAGTACAAGATGAAATTGCAAATCCCAAACTAGCGACATTGTCAATAACCTTTTGCGCGATGCGCTTTACCTCGGCAAGAGATTTCCCTTGTTCAGCAGCGGCGCCAGCGATTTTATGAACAAATACTGTGCCTGCAACGCCACGACGACCAACAACGTACTCGCTATTGGTGTAGCTTGAGCCTTCCATAGCGACGTCGTCGTTTACGAAAACCGACTCAACATTAATGCCATCTTCATCAATGGCGCGACCTCCGGCGTTGTTAAAGTTCATACAGTCGCCCGAATAGTTTTTAATTATAAGGAGAGTGCCTTTATCGCTTTGCGCAGCTTTGATGGCTTCGTAAACTTGAATTTGCGAAGGAGAAGCAAATACATCGCCACAAACGGCGGCGTCAAGCATACCTTTCCCAACAAAACCCGCGTGCGCCGGCTCGTGACCGCTTCCGCCACCTGAAATCAACGTGACTTTATTGGTATCAATAACTTTCTTTTTAACAACCTTAAACTTTTCAACGAATTCAAGCTCGGGATGCGCCTTGGCAATGCCGTGGCACATATCGTATACAAAGTTTTCAGGTGTGTTCATTATTTTTTTCATAATAAAACCCCTTGTTTATTAGCAACCGCATCCGCAGGTGCATAGTCCTTTTGCATCGCGACCGAGTTTATCGGCGGCGATAATAGCCGCTGCAACGTCATTTGCAGTAACAGGGAAAGGCATACTGTGGATACTTTCGGCAGGAATACACGCCTTTTCAGCAACTTGCATAATCCTATCGCCGATGTCGTGAACGCCCAAGTCTTCCAAGCATATTGGCAAACCGATTGTCAAACAGAAGTCAATAACTTCATCAATTTCATCTTGCGGAGCGTTTTCAAGCACCAGTTGGCACAATGTGCCGAAAGCAACTTTTTCGCCGTGGTAGCAGTGATGAGTTTCTTCCAAAACAGTTAAACCATCGTGGATAGCGTGCGCGCCAGCTAACCCGCCACTTTCAAAGCCGAGCCCTGAAAGAAGAATATTTGTTTCAATAATATTTTCCAATGCAGGGGTAACAACTTTAGCTTCGCAAGCAAGTTTTGCTTTGTAGCCATCAGCGAGCAATGTTTCATAGCAAAGAGTAGCTAAATGGAAAGCCGCTAAAGTAGGTTTAGCGGGTTCGGTAAACCCTTCGCGGAAACCGCAGGGTAGGCCAGCGTTGATATTAGCGTAAGACTGTTGATTTGCGCGCGCTTCAAAATAAGTTGAAAGAGCGTCGCCCATACCGCTTATTAAGAAGCGTACGGGAGCGGAAGCAATAACAGTTGTATCAATTAAAACGACATTTGGGCTTGTAAAATAAGCGTAGTCGTCGAAAGCTCCCTCGGGAGTATAAAGAACAGCGGAGTGAGAAGTTGGAGCGTCGGTAGCGGCGATAGTGGGGCAGATAATTAAAGGAACTTTAGCCGCAGCGACACATTTTGCTGTGTCAATAGCTTTACCGCCACCAAGTCCGATAATGCAGTCGCATTTTTGTTCGGCTGCCAATTTTTGAAGTGAAGTAACTTCCTCGTGTGAGCATTCGCCCTTAAAAGGACAAGTTACAAATGTAACGCCAAATTTTGCCTTAGTAGCGCTAAGTTTAGTTTCAATACGTTTAACGTCGTCGGGGTGTGCAATTAATAATGCGGATTTACCAAACAATTTAACAAAGTAACCTAAATTTAACAATTCGTCTGGGCCTTGGACGTACTTAGACGGACAAATAAATGCTTTTCTCATAAAAACTCTCCTTTAAAATAGATAGACAATTTTTTTGGGTATAAACCCATATATCTATTATAAATCACATACAGCTAAAATACAATGAAAATAACAAGTTTTTATAGAAAAAAACCGCAAAAAATATAGCAAAATACAACAAAATATTTATATTATTTAAGTAACAGTCAATATAACTGTTATGTTGACATAAAAAAGTATAAAAAAACAGACCTCAATATTAATAGAGGCCTGCTAATGTGTTAATTAAAATTAATATCCTAAAGCGTTTTTCGCATCAAGAATTCTGCGGATTGCAACCATATAGGCGGCCATTCTCATTGAAACACCACATTCTTTAGCCTTATTATAAACCGCTTCAAACGCGCTATTCATTAACTTTTCAAGTTTTTCATTTACATCTTCTTCGGTCCAATAATAGTTTTGAAGATTTTGACACCATTCAAAGTAGCTACAAGCAACACCGCCTGAGTTTGCTAAAATGTCGGGAATAACAACTATACCGCGTTGTTCCAAAATTTTATCCGCTTCAACAGTAGTTGGGCCGTTTGCGCCTTCTACTATCATTTTGGCTTTAATATTTTTTGCATTTGACGCATTTATTTGGTTTTCAAGACCTGCTGGCAAAAGAATATCAATGTCTGCGCTGATAATCTTTTCATTTCCTTCGGGATTGGCAACATAAGTTACGCCTTTTTTGTTGTAATTAAACAATTTGCCTTCAAATGAATGAATTTCATCCATATCTAATCCGCTGTCGCAAAAAATTGCGCCTTTTGAATCGGATATGCAGGTTATTATGCAACCTTCACGCTGAAGCAGTTGTCCGCTTATTCCGCCCACATTGCCTCGTCCAATTATACCAACTTTTGCGCCTTTAAGCGAAAAATTAAACTTTTCTGCCAATGCGCGCGCGTTAAACATTACACCGCGACCAGTGGCTTCGGTTCGTCCTTTGCTGCCACCAATGCATATAGGTTTTCCCGTTACAACACCAGGTGTAAATTTACCTTTAATTTTACTGTAAGTGTCAACCATCCAAGCCATAATTTGTCCGTTTGTATTGACGTCGGGCGCGGGTATATCTGTTTCGGGCCCGATTAGCTTTGATATTGCTGTTGTAAATGCGCGTGTCAACTTCTCAAGTTCGTTTTTTGAAAGCAGGTTGGGGTCAACAGTTATGCCACCTTTACCGCCACCATAAGGTATATTTACCACCGCGCACTTGAGCGACATCCACGCCGCTAATGCTTTTACTTCTTCTAAATTTGTATCCTTATGATATCGTATTCCACCTTTGTAAGGCCCTCTTGCGCCGTTATGCTGCACGCGGTATCCCTCAAAAACACGGATAGAGCCATCGTCCATCTTAATAGGCAATGATACTATAAGTTGCTTTTCAGGATATTTCAAAACAACGTATTCGTCTTCGGCAAGCCCCATTTTGTTAGCTGCCATTTCAAGTACTTCAATCATGTTGTTAAACGGGTTATATGAATTTGGCATATTACTCCTCCAATGTATATTATTTAAACCACATAAAATTGTTTACATACAGCTTTTCGTTAAATACAATAATAGTTTTCGAAATTTGAAATATTGAAGTCAAATTGTACTTTGAAACAATAAATCATATTCGTACAAATAGTTTTAACCAAAAAGGGCATAGGAATGTTGCTAAACCTATGACCTTTTGTAGGTTAGGTGCATTATATAAAAACGCATTTTAATTGTCAAGAATAATTTATAAATATGCAAAAATAACTTACAATACGCATAAAACTTGTATAATAGTGCAAATATGTACCATAGTATACTTTTTATAATTTTATTTTATGATAAATTGTAAAATATTGTCGTTTTTTAAAAAAAACATATTGCAAAGTAAACTTTTGTGTGATATAATCCCACTAGAGGTGATTTTTATGAATGAAAATGTTATTGGATTGGAAAATTTTATTCAAGCTTGTGATTTTC
Organism: Clostridia bacterium; assembly: GCA_036654095.1. Lineage (GTDB taxonomy): Bacteria > Bacillota > Clostridia > Christensenellales > CAG-917 > JAVVSR01. The sequence goes on along the minus strand of JAVVSR010000002.1, from coordinate 131,312 downwards.
AGAAATTGCAAGATGAGGTTGCCGCCGCAACAAAAATTGCGTGTATTACTGTTGATTATACGGGCAAGCCAGTTACGTTACACAGTCATTGTTCGGCATTTTGTAAAGCTGTTCGTGGCAATAGCGAACTGAAGTATCTGTGTGAAAAATGCGATTCTAGGGGTGGGCTTGAGGCCACTCGAATGAAAAAACCTTATATGTATATATGCCATATGGGCATTGTTGACTTTGCTATTCCAATTATTTACCAAAATTTATATATCGGAGCGGTTATGTGCGGTCAGATTTTGCTTTCAGCGGAGGAAAAGGCCGATGTAGAACGCATAATTTCTGACCAAAGCAGTATATTCTTTTCACCCGAATCGGCATCGCTTTATAAGGACTTGGCGGTTATGAAAAAAGAAGATATTGAGGCCAGCATTCGTATGATTAATTATATTTGTAATTATCGACTTGCTAATGCGCTTGCCAGTATGGAAAATAAAAATGGTATTTCAACCACTCCGCCTTTTAAACGTGTAAATAAAAGCGCGTCTATTATTCAGCCTGCCGTAAATTATATTAAAGATAACTTTCATCACAACATTAAACTTCAAATGGTTGCTTCCTTATGTGATATTAGCCCAAGTTACTTTAGCAAACTGTTTAAAAAGGTTACAAGCAAAAATTTGGTAAATTATATTAACGAAATTCGTGTGGAACAAGGCAAGCATCTTCTTTTGACTACAAATAAACCCGTTGGGACTATCGCATTTGAAGTTGGTTTTGAAGATAGTGGATATTTTATTAAAGTGTTTAAAGCAGAAACGGGCATGACCCCTAGTACCTATCGCGAAGTAAACAGTATTTAGCCTTAAAAGGATTTTGGGGCATATAAATAGTGTTTGACCAATTTAGTCAAAAGTAAAACCTTATACATTTGTATAAGGTTTTTTTATTTATAAGTAAATTATTTTCAAGCGCAACTATTAGTTTGACAATCAATCTTTATATTCATTAATACTTAGGCCATGTCGATATACATTAATACTTAGGCTATGTCGTTAAACATTAATACCTAGGCTATGTAATTAAACATTAATACTTAGGCTATGTCGTTAAACATTAATACCTAGGCCATGTCGTTACACTTTAATACCTAGGCCATGTCGATATACATTAATACTTAGGCCATGTCGATATACATTAATACTTAGGCTATGTCATTAAACATTAATACCTAGGCTATGTCGTTTTCAGTTTGCGTATTTGCTTTTGTTTTATAGGATAATATTATTATCATCATAACTGCCGCTATCAAAGCCATTGTAGCTCCAAAATAAAACGGAAAATTGTTGCCTACAAATTGCCACAACAAACCTGCAATTATACTTGAAATAAATAGTCCAATGCCTTGCGCCATACCTTGTAAACCCAATGCTGTGCCTTTTAAATGCGGTGGCGCCATTTCAACCATTAAAGCTTTTTCAGCGCCTGTCAGCATTGCGGAGTATATTCCATAAACAACAAACAATACAAACATCATATAGCTTTGCGTAAATAAAGCAAAACCGAGGTAAACGAGAGCGTACAAAATATAACCCGATACAATTAGCGGACGTCGACCAAACTTGTCTGATATTTTGCCAAACGGTATTGACAATAGCGACGCGCTTAAATTAAATGCCAAGTATACTAATAGAACGGTTTTATCATCAAAGCCATTACTTTGCGCTTTCAGCAATAAAAAAGCGTTTGAACTATTGCCAACACTAAAAATAAAAACAGTAACCAAATAGAACCATAATCGTTTTGGAAGTTTGATATTTTTAATTGCAAATTTTTCACGTTGAGGCGGAACAATGTTTTTAACTTCTTTTACAAAAAACAATAGCGATACGCCAATTAAAGCGGGCGCGAGCGACCAAATAAACACAGCTTTATATGCATAGTCATAAGATAAAATTAAATAGGCAAGCAAAACACCAAGCGCTGAACCTAGCATATCGAGCATTTTATGGATACCAAATGAATTGCCTAGTTGCGCGCCACCTGCTTCGGCTATTAAGCTATCGCGAGGAGCCGTGCGAATACCTTTACCTGTGCGGTCAACAATTTTTGCAATGAGGATACCAAACCAACCTGAAGAAAGTAAAATCAGTACTTTGTACAAAAATGCGGCAGAATAACCTAATATTGCCAACGTCTTTTTTTTGCTGGTTTTGTCGCTGACATAGCCAGAAGCCACCCTTAGAAATGCAGCAATGCTTTCGGATATGCCTTCGATAACTCCAATTAGCGCAGGCGCTGTGCCTAACGCAACTAAAAATAATGGCAAAACAGGGTACACCATTTCGGTACTCATATCAATAAATAGGCTTACAAAACCTAAAATAAATATATTTGTTGCGCCACGATTTTTCGTTTTAATTTTAGTAGGATTTCGTATCATATCGCATTAAATTTAAAATAAAATTTGATTTTAAAATCATTGTATTAAACTTATTTCTAAAAAAGTTTATTAGAATTTTCAGTATGTCTTAATTTGATAAATATAAATTTCAAAATTAAATTAAGGTTAGCGTATTTTGCTAAACTCAATTTAAAAATGTAAATTAAGGTTAGCGTATTTTGCTAAACTCAATTTAAAAATGTAAAATATACGTTTAAAGTTGTTGTTGTGCAAATAGATTGCAAATATTTAGTCGCTAAATGGTTTGTTGCTTACATTGTCATTTGTGTTTTCTTGTGCATTTTCAGGCGAATCGCTAAATGGTTTATCTGCCAAAGTCGAATTATTTTCAAACCCAGATTCCTTTTTTACTGAATTATTTGTAGTGTCATCATCATAAAAACTGCGACGCATCTCATCATAAAACTTAGCGAAAATAGTTAAATAATATGGAGTTATAAAAACTATTACTACTAATGAAATAAACGACGGAATTAATTCAATTAGCGCATTTGATTTTATTTGTGAAAACAACGGAACTATAAGCATTGAAATTAACATCGATAAAAATATCCAAGCGTATAAACTTAACAGCAACAATGCTAGTTTCCCTTTATATCCGCGCATCATATCTTCGCTTTTTTTCAAGGTTTGTCGTATGGTTAGGTCGGGCTCATCAAAAAGTAGCATAGGCGCAAGGCTTAATGACAAAGCTTTAATTATGCCGGGAACAACTAATAATAGCGACCACAAAAAAACTTTCAGGCTAATTAAAGCGGCTACTCCAATAGTTTTAAAAAATGCTTTTCCAGAACGGAATTTGCTAAATAATAATTGAATTCTATTTACGTTTACTCCGCGAACTATTGAGCAAACATTGTACAATATTCCAAATGATATTGGCACCAAAATTAGTTGCAAAATAATGTTTGGAAGTGTCGACAATATCATATGCCCGATGTTTATTTCTTTAGGAATGTTGCCGCTAGCAACTTGTTCAAGAACACTGTTGAAGTTGCCAAATATCAATGTTACGATATAAGATAGCGCAAAACTACAAAGAAAATATATAAAAATTAGTTGCCAAATATTCCAAAAATTGCCCTTCATAATTGAGCGCGCGGCAATTTTGATTTCAGAGTTTTCTTTAGGCTTATACATTGGATAACCTCATTAAAAAATATTTATAACCATTATACTACATATATAATAAAAATACAATAAAAACTAATATTTTTAAATTACATAAATATTTTTATAAGCAAATTTGTAAGTAAACTTTAAAATTTAATCAAAATAATAAAATAATTTTGCGTTATTTTGATTTGTAAAATTTAACAAGTGTAAAAATAAGCTATAAAATATTAAAATATAATCCTAAAATAGTAAAAAAAAGTGCAATAATTTACAAAAAGTTAAATTGTGTATAATCAAAGTCCTTGAAATAGTTTTCTTTATATGATATAATTATCAAATATCCCAAAGGAGCGTTTTATGAAAATAAGTGACATAGTCAATATCTTAAATGCCAAAGTATATTGTTGCGACGAAAGCCTTAATAAGGAGGTTTCCTCTGCGTGCGCATCGGATATGATGAGCGATGTACTTGCCTTTGTTAAAGACCAATCGGTTTTAATTTCAGGGTTGTGCAATCCGCAAGCTGTTCGTACAGCGGCTATGCTTGATATGCGCTGTTTGGTGCTTGTTCGGGGGAAGGTGCCTACTGTTGATATGGTCAACTTGGCAAAACAAAGCGGCATAGTGATACTTTCGAGTAGATATCGTATGTACATCGCTTGCGGTATGCTTTACGTCAATGGCTTGCATCTAGGAGAAGATGACGTATGAGCGCGTTTCATTTGGAATTTACAGTCGAAGGAAATAACTTCGTTTCGGCGGGTAGCGCAAGCGACGAAGTCAAAAATACACTAAAACAGTTGGGCATACCCCCAACGACTATTCGCCGAGTTGCAATCGCAATGTATGAGGGCGAAATTAATATGGTTATTCACGCGGGCGGAGGAAAGGCGTTTGTAGATATTTTTAATGACCGAATTGTCATTGTTCTTCGTGATACGGGCAAAGGCATTGAAAATATCGAGTTGGCAATGCAAGACGGCTATTCTACCGCTCCCGATAACATTCGCGCGATGGGTTTTGGCGCAGGTATGGGCTTGCCTAATATGCTAAAATATACCGACAAGTTTAACATTAAGTCAGAGGTAGGCAAAGGCACTGAGCTTACTTTGCAAGTTAATTTTGAACAATAATATTTTTAATCATTATTAAGCAGTTAGTGATAAGGTGTGTAGATATTAAAGAAAGCAGTTAGTGATAAGGTGTATTGTTATTAAGAAAGCAGTTAGTGATAAGGTGTGTAGTTATTAAAGAAAGCAGTTAAGTGATAAGTCGTGTTAATTGTTTCTAAATAATATTATATAATATTAATGTTAAATTTCATTATATGAAAGTGGTTTTATGATAAGCGCTATATTTATAAGGTTTACTCGTTTTTCGAGACTAGAGGAGAATTATGTTTGATAACGACAAGAGTATGAACACCGTTACGCTCGACAGCGATAAGTGCAAGGGTTGTATTACCTGCATGAAGCGTTGTCCGACCGAGGCTATAAGAGTTAGAAACGGCAAAGCAAAGGTGCTATATGAGCGATGTGTTGCTTGTGGGGAGTGCGTAAGGCTTTGTCCACATCAGGCAAAGTTGGCAAGCTATGACAGCTTTGATATTATAAACAAATATAAATATAAAATTGCAGTACCAGCGCCTTCTCTATATGGCCAATTTAATAATATGGACGATATTAACATCGTTTTAAGCGGATTGTTGGAAATTGGCTTTGACGATGTATTTGAAGTCACGCGCGGAGCGGAATTAGTTAGCGAAGCATCGCGCAAGTATTTGGCAGAAAAACCTAATATAGTAAGGCCAATAATAAGTACGGCTTGTCCGGCGGTTGTCGAGCTAATATTGGTTAGGTTTCACGAGTTGGCCGATAGGTTGCTAAACTTACAAGCTCCTGCCGACATCGCAATAAAGATGGCTCGAGAAGCTGCAATAAAAAAGGGTATTCCGAAAGAAGATATTGGTGTATTTTTTATTTCGCCGTGTCCAGCAAAAGTGTTTGCGCTGAAAACTGGGCTTGGGCTAACTGAACCCGAAGTTGATGGTGTTTTGTCAATAAGCGAGGTTTATATGAAGCTTTTGGCCGTTATGCCTAAGCTAAAGGAAATTAAGCAACTTGCTAAAACGGGGATAATAGGTATTCAATGGGCGTCAAGCGGTGGCGAGGCGGCAGGCCTTTTTATGGATAAATACTTAGCGGCAGACGGCATTGAAAATGTAATCAACGTACTTAAAGAAATTGAAGATGGCAAACTTAATTATCTTGATTTTGTTGAGCTAAACGCTTGCAACGGGGGGTGTGTTGGTGGCGTTTTAAATATTGAAAATGCGTTTGTAGCGAAAGCGCGTATTAGGTCACTTCGCAAAAATATGCAGTTAAATTGTAACACATTAAACGAGGCGGAAAAACCGCTTGACTATTTTAAATGGACTCAAGCTCCAAAAATTAAAGAGGTTTACAGGCTTGATGAGGACAGACAAATTGCTATGGAAAAGTTGGCAAAAATTGAGGCAATATATAAAAATTTACCTCACCTTGACTGTGGCATATGCGGTGCGCCGAGTTGCAGGGCATTTGCCGAAGATGTGGCCAATGGCGAAGCTAAGGTTGAGGAGTGTTTGCGGAAAGTTAATGTTAGTGAGAATTTGAGCGAATAAATTAGTACATAGTTGTTTAAAATGTTTGTTTAAACAAATACAAATGAAAGGTACGCCGACTATGTGTAGATAATTTAAATAAGAATTTTAAAATAAATTATGCAATGATAAGGGTAGTAAATAATTTAAATATTTTTTAAAATAATCCACATTAATGTAACATAAATAAGGATTATAAGTGTAGTGTTGTTGCGCGGTAATTGGTATTCATAAATTTAACAAGAAAGATAATACTAGAAATATCGAAATAGTATAGTTAGATGTAAGCTAAAGGCGAATAATATAAAACGAGCAAGGGAGGTATAATATGAAAATTGACCAATTAATTAAAATATTAAAGGCTAAAATTGTGAATGTGCCTTCGTCACTTGAAAATGAGTTGGAAGGCGGATATTGTGGGGATTTTTTAAGTTTTGTTATGAGTCGCGCGCCCGCGTCGTGCGTATGGTTTACTGTTATGACAAATTTGAATGTGGCGGCGGTGGCGTCGCTTGCATCGGTAGGCTGTGTTGTGATTTGCGAGGGTTCAAAGTGTGACGAACATTTGATTGACAAGTCTAAAGAGAAAGACATTTGCATTATAGAAACCGACTTGACGGTATTTGATGCCGTAAAAGCATATTTAGGTAAGTGAAATGAAAGTTTGCTATGATTTACATATTCATAGCGCGCTGTCGCCCTGCGCCGACAATGATATGACACCCGTCAACATAGTTGCGAAGGCGAGCGCTGCGGGGATAGAGATGCTTGCAGTTGCCGACCATAACAGTATAAAAAATGTTAAAGCAACAATGGCAGTGGGGGAAATGTTGGGGGTAACAGTGGTCCCCGCGATGGAGCTTCAAACAAAAGAGGAAATACACTTTTTATGTTTGTTTGAAAAGTTTGTTGATTTAAATAATTTTTATAATTCGATTGAATTTACGAAAATGAAAAACAGGGAAGAAATTTTTGGACAGCAACTAATAGTAAATGAAGATGACGAAGTTGTTGGTCACGAAGATTCGTTGCTGTTGATGTCATCAAATATTGCTGAATATGAAATAAGTAATTGTATAAAAAAATTTAACGGGGTTGCTGTTCCTGCGCATATAAATCGTGAGGCAAATGGCATATTGGCAATATTGGGGACAATACCAAATGAATATGGCGCAGTTGAATTGTCATCGCCGATAGATAAATTTGAGCGTGACAAATATGTTAAAGATTGTGTTGTTATAATTGATAGTGACAGCCATACTTTGCAAAAAATAGGTCAAGAAATACATATTTTTGAAATTGAAGATAAAAGTTCTAAAGCGTTGTTAAAATACTTAAATGGAGGCATAAACTAATGGATTGCGCGTTAGAGGTCAAAAATAGAGTTAATTGGATTAAAGAAATTTTAAAAAATTCAAATGCAAAAGGTATTGTTTATGGCAACAGTGGCGGCAAGGATTGTACGTTGGTTGGTATTCTTTGCAAAATGGCCACAGATAACGTAACGGGTATTATTATGCCGTGTGAAAGCAGTGTAAATTATGGAAGCGACAGGGACGACGCTTTATGTTGCGCAAATAAATTTAGCATTAATACCATTGAGTTGGATTTAACCGAAGTAAAGTCAGCGTTTCGCAAGATGTTGCAATCGGAAATTGGCGAGTGTGTCATGGCATATGCAAATATAAATCCTCGTATTAGAATGACAACACTTTATGCGTACGCATATAAAAACAGTTATTTGGTGGCAGGTACGGGAAATCGAAGTGAAATTATGATGGGCTACTTTACAAAATGGGGTGATGGCGCATTTGATTTTAATCCAACTGCCGACTTGACTGTAACTGAGGTTTATGAGATGTTGCGCTACTTAAACGCTCCCACAAGTATTATTTGTAAACAGCCTTCCGCAGGGCTTTATGAAGGCCAAACTGACGAAAAGGAAATGGGTATTTCGTATAAGGTTATTGATGATTATTTGTTAAACGGAAAGGCGTCAAATGACGACAAAATAAAAATCGAAAAAGCAATTTCGCGTACCGAGCATAAGCGTCGTCTTGGCAATGTATATAAAAGATAGCCGTTACTTGCAAATAAAAATGCGCTAGTAAGTGTAGCATAAAGTTATATTTTGAAAACAAACGTTATATTTATATTGTAATTTATAAAATATTATTTATTGTTAAAAAATATGCAAAGAAATTCTTGCGCAATGTAATTTTAAAAAAAATAGTGTCAAAATTTGAATTTATTGCAGAATAATAAACATTTTTGTTTTGAAAAAATAATATTCTGTGCTATAATATCGCTGTGTTAATTTTTTGACAAACATTATAAACATAGTTTTAAAGGTAAATAACATATCAAATTGAAAAACGAACGGAGGAGCTTATGGCAAAAATTAAACTTACAAATGTTGTATTCAAAGGTACTCCCGAACAGGACGCTCTGCTTACAAACAAACTTGAGGAAATTAAAAGTATGCAGGGCGCGCTTATGCCTGCTTTACAGATTGCCCAAGACATTTACGGATACTTGCCGATTGAAGTTCAAAAGAAAATAGCAAGTACTCTTGACGTTTCGCTTGAAAAGGTATTTGGCGTAGCGACATTTTATTCGCAGTTCACACTTAATCCTCGTGGCAAGTATCAAGTTTCCGTTTGTCTGGGGACGGCTTGTTATGTTAAGGGTAGTGGAAATTTGTTGGCAGCGGTTGAAAAGAACCTAGGCATTCATCACGACGAATGTACCCCCGATGGTAAATTTTCGCTTATAGAAACTAGGTGTGTAGGCTGTTGTGGATTGGCGCCTGTTATGACAGTCAATGACGAAGTTTACGGAAAGCTAACATCAGCTGACGTAGATGGTGTTTTGGCAAAGTACAAATAATATGAGAGAATTATCACTTCACATACTTGACATTGTTGAAAACTCTGTTAAAGCCAACGCTAAACTTATTGAGGTAAACATATCGGCATATGACGGAGTTTTAAAAATTGAAATTCGTGACAACGGCAAGGGTATGAGCGAAGATTTTTTGAAAAAAGTGTGCGACCCTTTTACAACTACGCGAACTACTCGCAAAGTTGGTATGGGTATTCCGCTTTTTATGCAGGCAACTAAAGATGCTGAAGGTAGTTTTGAAATTACATCTAAATTAGGCGTCGGCACAACTGTTGTTGCAACATTTAAACTTGACAGCATTGACCGCGCTCCATTGGGCGATTTGGTGTCGACTATTTTAACTCAGCTTGACGATAATGTGGATTTTGTTTGGAATTATGAAATTAATGGAAAAACTTTCACGTTTGACACGCGCGAACTTAAAATGGAATTAGACGGGATATCTGTTTGTAGTCCCGAGGTGGTAGCTTTTGTTAAAGATTTATTAACGGAAAATATTGAAACAGTAAACGGAGGTATGATGCTATGAAAACTTTAGCCGATATTAAGGCAATTAGAGATAAAATGCAATCGGAAATTACTCAGCGTGACAATGCTGATAGTACGGATACGCGTATTGTAGTTGGTATGGCGACTTGCGGTATAGCTGCGGGCGCTCGTCCTGTGTTCAACACTCTTATTGATGAAGTCGCAGGCCATAAACTGCAAAATGTTAAGGTCACGCGTGCGGGATGTTTGGGTATGTGCAGGCTTGAACCTATTGTTGAAGTGTTTGTTCCTGGTCAGGAAAAGGTTACTTACGTTAAGGTTGACAGCGCGAAAGCAAAAAATATAATCGAAAAACATATAGTCGGCGGAAATATTTGTACCGATTATCTTGTTGAAAACGTATAGGAGGATAAAATGTTTCGAAGTCATATTTTAGTTTGTGGTGGCACGGGTTGCCATTCAAACCACAGTTCGGAAATTTTTGATAAATTTGAAAGTGAAATTAAAGCGCAAGGGCTTTCCTCTGAAGCGCAAGTTGTCAAGACAGGTTGTTTTGGTCTATGCGCGGTTGGCCCTGTTGTTATTATATATCCAGAAGGCACTTTTTACAGCGAAATTAAGCCTGACGATGTTTCGGAAATTGTGGCAGAACATCTAATTAAAGGCCGTATCGTTGAAAGGCTTGTATATAAGGACCATAAGACTACCGAAATTGTGAAGTCGCTTTCGGATACTAACTTTTATAAAAAACAAACACGTATTGCCTTGCGTAATTGCGGAGTTATTAATCCCGAGGAAATTGATGAGTATATTGGCTATGACGGCTATCAGGCTTTAATTAAGTGCATAACCGAACTTGCGCCTCAAGATGTTGTGGATACAATTAAAAAATCAGGTCTGCGCGGACGTGGCGGCGGAGGGTTTCCAACTGGCTTAAAGTGGCAATTTGCTAAAGACTCGGTGTCAAACAAAAAGTATGTTTGTTGTAACGCCGACGAAGGCGACCCGGGCGCATTTATGGATAGGTCTGTTTTAGAGGGCGACCCCCACTCGGTTTTGGAAGCAATGGCTATTGCTGGCTATGCAATCGGAAGCGACCAAGGTTACATTTATATTCGTGCGGAATATCCTATTGCGGTTGAGCGCTGTAAAATTGCGTTATCTCAAGCGAAAGAATATGGACTATTGGGCAAAAATATTATGGATACGGGTTTTAGCTTTGATATTGATATCCGCTTAGGAAGTGGCGCGTTTGTTTGCGGAGAGGAAACGGCGCTTATGACATCTATTGAAGGCAATCGTGGCGAACCGCGTCCTCGTCCTCCGTTCCCCGCGGTAAAAGGCCTTTTCGGAAAACCTACCATTTTAAACAACGTTGAAACTTTTGCCAATATCGCGCAAATTATCCTAAAGGGCGCAGATTGGTTTTCTGCTATGGGTACTGAAAAGTCTAAAGGGACTAAGGTTTTTGCGTTAGGAGGTAAAATTACAAATACAGGGCTTGTTGAAATACCTATGGGAACAACACTCCGTGAAGTTATTGAAGATATAGGCGGTGGCATACCTAATGGCAAAAAATTCAAGGCAGCGCAAACGGGAGGGCCGTCGGGCGGATGTATCCCTCTGGAACACTTTGACATTCCTATTGACTATGACAACCTTATTTCCATCGGCTCAATGATGGGGTCGGGCGGTATGATTGTTATGGACGAGGATAACTGCATGGTTGATATTGCTAAATTCTTTTTAAAATTTACGGTTGACGAAAGTTGTGGAAAATGTACGCCTTGCCGTATTGGAAATCGTCGCTTGCTTGAGTACTTGGATAAAATTACTGCTGGGAAAGCTACGCTTCAGGACCTTGACGATATGGAAAAACTTTGTTATTACATTAAAGAAAATAGCCTTTGTGGACTTGGCCAAACTGCGCCAAATCCAGTTTTATCAACGCTTCGTTATTTCCGCGATGAGTATGTCGCGCACGTTGTGGATAAGAGATGCCCGGCAGGCGTATGTAAGGAACTTCTTAGTTATGAAATTACCGATAAATGTGTTGGCTGTTCGCTTTGCTCAAAGAAGTGTCCAGTGGGCGCAATTAGTGGAAAAATTAAAGAGAAGTTTGTTATTGACAATTCAAAGTGTATTAAATGTGGCGTTTGCGCTGATAATTGTAAATTCAAAGCTATCATCAAAAAATAAGGCGGTGTGAAAATGAGTGAATTAATTAATGTTAAAATTGATAATATTTTGGTTTCAGTTGAAAAGGGTACTACCATTTTAGATGCCGCTAAAATTGCAGGTATTAAAATTCCTACCCTTTGCTATTTAAAAGATATCAACGCTATTGGCGCTTGTCGAGTTTGCGTTTGCGAGGTTAAGGGCGCGCGCGCGTTGGTTGCTGCTTGCGTATATCCGCTTGAGCGTGAGGGAACGGAAGTTTTTACAAACTCTCCCAAAATTTTGCAAAGTCGAAAAACTACGGTTGAACTAATGCTTTCCGACCACGAACAAAATTGTCCAAGTTGCGTAAGAAATCAAAATTGCGAACTTCAAAAACTTGCATATGAATTAGGTTGCGATACTAAAAAATACTTGGGCGCACGGATTGAGTATTCGATTGACGAGTCTACTCCTTATCTTGTTCGCGACAACAATAAATGTATTCTCTGTCGTCGTTGCGTGGCGGCTTGTACGGCATATCAATCGGTTTCGGTAATAGGCGCAAATGGTCGTGGCTTTGATACGCATATATCGAGCGCGTTTGAAAAATTATTAGGCGACGTAGCTTGCGTTGGTTGCGGTCAATGTATTACAGTATGTCCGACAGGCGCGCTTCGCGAACGTGATGAGATTGATGAAGTTTTGGCGGATATCTCAAATCCTGATAAATATGTTATTGTCGGCACAGCGCCTGCTACTCGCGTTGGCATCGGCGAAGAATTTGGATACCCTATCGGCACTAACTGCGAAGGGAAAATGGTTGCGGCATTACGTCGCATAGGGTTTAATAATGTTTTTGACGTAGACTTTACGGCTGACCTAACAATTATGGAAGAAGGATATGAGTTTTTAGGTCGTCTTAAAAACGGCGGTAAACTTCCGATGATGACAAGTTGTTCGCCTGCGTGGATTAAGTTTATTGAGCATAACTATCCCGAATTTATTGGAAATTTAAGCAGTTGCAAATCGCCACAACAGATGTTTGGCGCGCTTTGCAAAACATATTATGCGTCGAAAATTGGCGTTCCTGCTGAAAAAATTAGCGTCGTTACTATTATGCCTTGCACAGCAAAAAAGTTTGAAAAAAATCGTCCGTTCCAAAATGCCGCTGGCGTTCAAGATATTGACCACGTTTTAACTACTCGCGAATTAGCTAGGTTGATTAAACGTAAAGGGATTTTATTTAATGAACTTTCAGATGAACAGTATGATAGTCCGCTAGGTATTGGTTCGGGCGCGGGGCTGTTGTTTGGCGCGACGGGCGGTGTTATGGAGGCGGCGCTTAGGACGCTTGCTGAAGTTATTGAAGGTAAAGAGTTGAAAAACTTGGATTTCAAAGATGTGCGTGGAGTTCAGGGCATTAAAGAAGCCAAGTATACTCTCGCAGGGATTGAAGTTAAAGTTGCAGTTGCGTCAGGCTTAGGTAACGCAAGAAATCTTTTGGAATTAATTAAAGCGGGTAAAGCAGATTATCATTTTATTGAAATTATGTCGTGTCCAGGAGGCTGCGTAAATGGTGGTGGACAGCCTATTCAAGATGCGTTTACTCGAAATAATAGCAATATTCAAGCGTTGCGCGCAAAGGCAATTTACGATACTGACAAAGTTATGAAGTTGCGTAAGTCGCACGAGAATGTTTATATTAAAGAATTGTATGACACCTTCTTAGGTGAGCCAAACAGTCATAAGGCGCACGAAATTTTGCATACAAAATATGTAAAACGCGACCTATAAACTATATTTAAACAGGTATTTTAACACTAAAACCCCCGCAATACTAATTACGGGGGTTTTCGATACTAAAAAATGTTTTTTAATTTAACAAATAATTTAATAAATAAATGGTTTTATTATACGTTAAGTAAATATGAAGTTAATAAAATATTTGACAATATGGCGTTGAAAGCATTAATTAAAGTCGTAGCAATGAAAATAGTAAATTGCATTTAAAAAATTGATTAGATAAATTAAACACCTCGTTAAACTTTTTTAACAAAAAATGTCGATAACACCGAGTTAAAGTGTTATCGACATTTTAATGGTCTGGGTAAGAAGATTTGAACTTCCGGCCTCTTGAACCCCATTCAAGCGCGCTACCAAACTGCGCCATACCCAGTTATAAGCTTATTTATTATAATCAAAACATCAAATAAACGCAAGTGTTTTAAGGTTAAAATAACATTAATTTTGATATTTTCAACTTTTGTTTACGATAACTTTAAAATTAGCTATAACTTTAAAATTAGCCGCATTATTTATGATACGATTTTGCGCTTAATATAAACGTTATTCATTCGGCGTAAAATCAAAAGTATATTTTCGCAATACTAACACACTTAAGCTTGCAAGAAAATAACTCAATCTAACTTTTAAAAATTCACCGCTAGTTGCTTTGCCTACGATTTCGCTTGCTAATTATAAAATATAGAGTGGTAATTACAATCGTAAAACCAGCAAGCAATATAGCAACTATTTGACCACTAGTTAGGCCGTTGCTTTCAAAAATATCACTTGTCAAAATGTACCCAACTGTATCGCCAACTTTAATTAGCGTATACAAGCTTTCCGCGTTGGACGGCGAAAGTACTTGAACTTTTGTTCCATCTGTTAAGGTTGTAATAATTGCAGATTGCTCGTCAGCTAGCGAATATACATTTACCTTTGCGCCAATTCTACTGGATTTTACTTTTATAAACTTTGGTTTGTCAACTTCGCTTGTTGGCAAAAACTCAACAACTCGGGTGCGCATTACGTATGCGGTTTTGACTTGTTCATTTTCAGTGTAGTTTACCTTGTACCACGCGTAACCATTGTTAAAGTTGGCAGCATTATCAGTAATCGTCATGATAGTGCTTTTATCTAGCGTAACAGAGTTTGCAAACGCGCTAGGAAATGAATACGCATTGACCGTGTCATGTAACGCGCGTATAGTAGTTGGCGATGTCGTTGAGCTATTAATTGGCGTAGTTTTAGCTGTTTCAATATACCCAAACTTATTGTCGTCGGTCATAACGTACATCATATTTTGCGAGCTAAATGGAGCAAACCCAACAACTTTTGCGCCATTAATTAAACAGTTTTCTACAATGTTAAAATTGTTATTGTAGGTATAGAGCAGGCAGTTAGACACCGTGTAAAAGCTACTTTCGGAAGGTGAAACTATTGATTGTAAATTTACAGCCGAAGAGGGCTTAAAGTTCATTTTATTGATAGTGTTAAAATTTTTAGTGTTGTCAAAACGAATAAGCATATTTTTGTTTGATGACAAGGCAAAACTGTTTATACCGTCGTGCATATTGTTTATGCAAAATGCCGAAATTTCGTCAATTTGATATTGCGCGTTTGAATATGAAAATGTTGAAACCTTAGTGAACGTTGACAGCGAACGCGAAAAATAAGAAAGCGTAATTTTATTATTTTGTTTGCTTGAAATCATAATGTTTCCAACATAATCAATATTGAAATCGGTTACGTTTTGCAGGCCTTCTGCCTCAAAATTAATTTCAGCAGCTAGCTTGCCTACCGAAGTTAAAACTGAAATACCTTTACTTGTCATAACATAAACAGGGGAGTTTATATTGTCGGCAACTTTTATTGAAATAGCGTCTGGCGCAAGCGCCAACATGCTAAAGCTACCCTTATTGGCCATATCTGACTTGAAAATAGTGTCGGTCTTATCATCTAAAACATATATGGAAAAGTCGTTTACAGCCATATCTTTAATTTTATAGTTGGTAGAAACTTTAAATGCTTTAGTTAAGTCGTTGCCGTGATAGTAAATGTTGCTTTCGTCGGCTATATAAACTTGATAGTTGCCAAACCCTAAAAGTTTTGTATTAATTGCTTGATTATACGGAATATGAAATGTACTTTCAATGTCGCCATTGGAATTGTATTTTAAATGAACCACACGCGCATTGCCACTATCTAAAACAAGTTGGCCGCGCGAGTTGTCGAGGTTTGCAGGCAGTATGGCTGTGGGATTATTAAACCAACCCTGACGCGCGCTTGAACAGCCATAAATATCAATGACGGCATAAGAGGTGGTTAGCTTTAAAACCGCTTTATCTTCGCCATCTAAAACAGCGATATTTGTACCGTCAGAAGTGACCGCCTTTAAGTGGGCATTACTTTCAAATACATTGACTATTGATTCGCCCAAAATATAACTTCCATCAATATTAATTTTGTGCAGATAAGATTTTTCATTTAAATCGGAACAAAGTAGTTGCGGATTGGCGCCGTCAAAAATTATTGATAAAGTTGCCAGTTTGTGACCATCGTACAAAAGTGTAGAAGTTTTATCCAATAAATTAAATGAGTAGATTTCTCCACTCCATTTTAAACAATAGGCAGTGTTATTGTATATTACAATATCCTTAGTGCCAACAATTTTGTTTTTAATATCCGTTGCAGATGTATGCGCTGAAGTTGTGTAGTCGTATGAAATTATAGTTCGCAAGCCGTCATACAAATACAAAAAATTGTTGTCAATATCTATACTCTGAATAGTATCTGAAATGGTTTGATTTGTTAAGACACCCAAATTAATATCGTAGCGCAATAATGTAGAATAGCAAGTTAAAACATATAAATTATTGCCGTTAAGTGCCATATCTGTCACGAATTCATCGGCTTCTTTAAATGTTAGATTAATTTTTTTAGACACTGTGCCTGCAAGATTTATGCTGTTGTCACTGCGGTCATATACAACTATTTGGTTGCCGTAAATAGCAATTATTTCAGGGCTTAACAAATACAAGTAGTTATTTGCGTTTGGCGTAATCAATGTATATCCCTCGTCCGTTTCGGTTGCGCAGGCAACGCCACCGCTTAGTGCAAGCGTAATTGCTAAGGCTATTATCATAAACGGCAAACAAAACTTTTTCATTAGGTATCCTCAAATAATTTAGTATTTTGTGTTTTTTTAATAAATTACTTATTTTTAATTAGATATTTATATTCAAATTTTAACAATTATAACGATATAATAATTTTAAAATACAAGTTTTCTGCACACAAATATACATCGATATTTGATGACATTAACATTTAATTACATTTTTTTATTAACCAATAAGCCCCTTGGTAAAGGTTAATTACTTGCTTTTTTAAACTTAAATTTATTGTTTTTTATATACAAATTTACATTTATCATTATATATGTTAAAAGAAAATAAGTCAATATATATAAAAGCGTTGTTAAGCAGTTGTAAATATATAAGTTGTGTGCTAAAATAGTTTCGAGGTATTTTATGGCTAATAATAAAAAACATTTCCGTCCCCACAGTAATACAAACAATCGTCTTCCAATAGAAGTTAAGGGTGATAAAGAAGTTTTGGCGTTACCGATTGAGGAGCTTGGCTTGTATCCAGATACTCTTGAGCTTTTGAAAAAAAATAACTTTGTTACCATTTATGATATTGCAAAGCACACTGAGAGAGAATTGTTCCGTGTGCAAACTTTCAATAAAAAACATTTGATTAATGTCAAAGCTAAGATTGCCGAAAAAGGCATTGAGCTGTTGCCGCAACCCGTATATGAAACGTCGAGAGATGGCGCGCCAAAAGAGGGTTTAGATGTCGCAAAGGTCGATAGTGTTGAGCCAATACGGCCAAATCAACGCGAAAATAAGTCAGTGATTAATGCAAATGCCATTTCCAAACAAGATAGGGCTAACATCAAACAGCCTAAGGTGGAACAATCTCGGGCTGAACAAAAACCACGCGTTGACAAACGTCCTGAACCGAAAAATACAAAGTTTGACCCAAAACTTCCTAAAATCGACTCAAGACAATTAAAACCAGATGTCAAACAAAAAGTGTTTGAACCTAAACTTCCCAAGGTTGAATTGCCACTTGAAGAATGGCGTAAAATTACAAAAAATGGAAAGTGGGGCTTTAGCAATGGTCTGCGCACCGTTATTGAGCCTAAGTTCGATGAGGTTTTCAATTTTAAGGAAGGGCTTGCTTGTGTTGAAGTAAACGAATTATTTGGTTTTATTAATCCATCGGGCGAGTATGTAATCGAACCGATGTATGACTGCGCTATGAGTTTTAGCGAGGGCTTTGCTGTGATTTTTGAACACGAAAAATGCGGATATATTAATAAAAATAATGAGCGCGTGATTGACTGTAAATTTGATGCAGCTACGGCATTTGAAAATGGCAGAGCTAAGGTTAAGGAAAGCGGCAAGTGGGGTACTATTGCGCCTGACGGGACTACGCTTTGGTCGAAATAAACTAGCGCGAAAATGGTTTAGGTAGACGGCTAGTACAAACTATTTTGTTTTAATTTAATGATATAAGATAGATAAAAGGCCTTTCCAAAATGGAAGGGCCTTTTTTATTATTAAACCATATTGTAAAGGAATTTTAACATCTGTTTGCGCGATAAACTTTAAATACGAAACAAGTGTTTAAGTTGCATAATTTTTAAATAGTTCAAATAAACTAATTTCTTTTACATAATTATCTAAAAATGTAAGCACATTTAAATTTTTTATAAATAGTTCTACTTATGTATTGGCTTCGTTTTGAAAATCCTGACATAGTCAATTAGAAAATCTTTTGGCATATCATCGGGGTCATTTTTGTTTGGGTGACCACCGCCAAAGAAAGGACTTTGACCGGGAACGGCATTTGTGCCTGCTATTTCACACGATAAAAATAGAAAACTGTTGACAGTCGATACATTGTTGTCGCAATTCGTTTCCCAAATTAAGTTGTCGTCATAATAAAATTTGTAACCGTCGGCTTGCCAATCAAGACCAAAGGTGTGCCAATCTGTATAAAAATCGTCAACATCAATACCATTGTTCTCAAGGTTGAAAGTCAAAAACGAATAGTCTATTTTATTTTCCCCGTAACCGCCGATATGTATGGCCGCTTGAAATAAATTGGTTGGATAAAATGGAGATTCAAAAATGTCGATTTCTGCGCCGCCGATAGTAGCGTCGGGATTGTTAAGCCCCATACCGTTGCACATTATCCAAAACGCCGCCCAAATTCCGTGCGTTTTCGGAACTTTACAACGTGACTCATAATATCCAAATGTATGTTCGACTTTGCCCGCGGTATCAACCGCGCCTGTTATGTAATTGCCGTCAACTATTGATGTACGTATTACGAGGTTACCATCATCGGTAAAAACTTGTTGCGGTTTCCAATATCCGCCACGACGTAATTCATCGTATACATTCCAAGTGTTTGTGTCTAAAGTGTTAAAATCATCATTAAAAATTAAGTTTGTATCTACAGGTTTCTCATCGTCTTTACAACCCGAAAGCACACCAATTAGCAGTACACTTTGTAACAAAACTATTGCTATTAAAGCGACAAATTTTTTATTTATATTTTTCATAATGTTCTCCTAATATTTAATAATAACAAACTTATGATGTAATGTCAAATTATAAATAAGTTTGATGTTTGCAATATTTCGACAAATTTATTGAAAGCGTAAAAATCGAAAGCAAAACTCGGCAACTAACCTGCCGAGTTTGTAAAAAAGTGCATTTTATATTATCGAAATATTGATATATATAAAAATTCTCCGCGCTTATCAAGCGTACGCATTTGAAATTATTAAGCGCGGAGAATTTGTTGCAAACAAAAATTAAATTTTTAATTTATAATGGTTAATAACACAATATTTTAAATAATAAAATTTGCAGTTTTATAAACCGTCAAAAAGATTATAAACGGTGCAATTTAGTGTTAAAAATAATTAACATAATTATTCAATATTGAATTTGCAATACGTGCATTTGTAAAACATAAAATGTTTAAATTATATATTTTTAGTTTGCAGCGTCCTCGATTTTTAACATTACAACACCTTGCTTTGCTTGACATAAAGGGCAAACCTTAAACGCTTCCTTGGACGTAGCTTCATAACCACAGCCACCACACTTCCATTTTACGGCAGTTGGTTTTTTGTACATCGTACCGCTTTTCATTTGACAGTGAAGTTGCTCAAATAACATTTTGTGACAGGTTTCCACTTGAATAAGATTTTTAAATAAATTTGCAATATCTGTAAACCCTTCATCGCGTGCAGTTTTTTCGTAAGCAGGATAGATTTTTGTAGCTTCATTGTTTTCATCTTCTGCCGATAACTTTAGGTTGTCAATAAGGTTCCATTTTTCTTTGAAAGGATAGCCCGAACAAATATCGATGTTTTCAATAGTTTTTTCGTCGGCAGTTTGAATAAACGAATACAACATACGCGCGTGATTAAATTCATTGTATACCACCTTGTCCACAAGTTCGGCCATTGCAACATAACCCTCGTTGCGCGCACCGTACTCAATAAATTTGTAGCGAATATGTGCTTGACATTCGCCGGCATAAGCCTTAGCTAAATTCAGATATGTTTTGCTTTCTAAAAGTTTCATAAAATACCTCCATTACATTAATATTACCTACAAAAAAATATTTATACGAAATAAGGCAAAATGGACGATAAATAATTTACAAAAAGTAAAAGGTATGCTAAAATATTTGAAGGTAAAAAAATATGGACGATTAACTCAGCTGGTAGAGTGTCTTCTTGACGTGGAGAAAGTCAGCGGTTCGAGTCCGTTATCGTCCACCAAATAAAACCTAAGTAGAACCTCTACTTAGGTTTTCTTTTTGTTCTTTTTTTAAGCAGTGAATTAGGATTTTTCGTTGTCTTTTTTAAAAAAATCGGCTTAAGGTTTTGTTCTTGAGCTTTTTTTGAGGCAGTGAATTAGGATTTTCCTTTTTGAGTAAGCGCAAATACCAAAATGAATTGGTGCTTTTTTTATTGCAAAAAAGGAAAAGAAGTATGAAAAATTTAGTAAAATTAGCAGAAAACCGAAAACTTTAAAATTATAAAATAAAAAAATAAAAATAAATATGGTAATAAAGTAGCGATATGAATTTATAACTAAATTTGCAATCTAAGTATGTATTGAAAATTTTTTAAAAAAAGTTGAAAATAATCCGTTTATAAAATTTACAATAAAAACTTGATATATTGTTTAAATTAATGTTACAATGAAGTTAAATAAAAAACAAAAGATTAAATTCAAGCCGTGATTTTTGCGGATTGAAAATAAAATGTAACCATATACGATTTAGCGCTGTTTGTTATGGTAGAGGGAATATGAGTGGCAAAGTAAAGGAGTTTGAGACATTATATGAAAGCTATCATGCTTTAGTGTATCGGATAGCCTACATATTTACTCGAAACGCTGCGGATAGCGAAGATATCACGCAGGAACTTTTTGTAAAGTTATGCTACAATTCTCCCGACTTTAACGACGAACGACACGAGCGCGCTTGGATAATTAAAGTAACACAAAATCTTGCTAAAAATTACATTAAGAAGGCGTATAAACAGCGAGAAGTGGGCGATGAATTTATTGAAAATCATCCCGCAATGTCAATGCCTGACAGCAATTTACCATTGATATTAGCGTTGCCTGAAAAGTATAAAATGGTTATACTGCTTTATTATTATTATGGATACAGTGTTAAGGAAATTTCGCAATATTTAAAAATAACGCCATCAAACGTAAAGGCAAGATTGATGCGCGCTAGGGAGCAATTAAAAGACGACTGGAGGTAGCAAGTTGACCGATAAAGATTTTAAAAGTGTATTATCCGAGATTGAAGTGCCTGTTATGCTAAAGGAAAGTGTAAAGCAAGCAGTTGATACTTCATATTCTCGTGAACATAAATACAAATTTAAAAGTAAAAAACTTTGGGCAAGTAGCATTGCAAGCGTGCTGATTATTTGTTTGGCAATAACAGGCGTCGCTATAAGCATAAAAGGACGGAACATTAACTACAATGATTTTGCTATATCGACCGCTACCGATATGGTTAAAATTAGCGGAAGTCAGCATGCTAAAAATTTGCAAGCTAATAACATTAAACTAGATGATACTGTGCAAGCTCGATTAAACGATTCGCTGTTCAAACTTTCGGAAGCGACCTTGCTTTCAAATGAAGATAATTCAGTATTTTCACCGTTTGCTGTTTATTTTATGATTGGTATTCTTCAGGAAATGGCCAACGGCGAAACAAAACAACAATTAGTTGATTGTTTAGGGGCTGGCGCGCAATCGGACGAAACATATAAACTTATTTATAATTACTTTTGCCAAAATACTGATGAAGCGCGTCTACTTATAAACAATTCCGCTTGGTTTAACAACTTGAAAAATTACAACCAACCTGCCGCTGAAAGATTAGCAATTAATTATAAAGCAGATATTTTTAATGGCAACTTTAATAAACCAGTTATGGGAAAATCTATACGCTCGTGGCTCAGTGACAACAGTGACGGCAAGTTTGGAACAAAAAATGATATTGGCGAGATGGAATCTGTTTTAAAATTATTTTCGCTAATAGATTTTTCGGCGAGTTGGGACAAGAGTAATTTAGAAGAAACAACTTTAAAATTTAGCGCACATCCTAACGAAGGTTCGAAAATTGCCAATGCCTTGCTTTATAAATCAACAGGAAAAGTGTTTTATGAAAGCGCAAATTATACATCGGCTAAAGTAAATATGCTGGGCAATTATAATTTGGTTTTGATAAAGCCAAATGGAAACAATACTATTTCGGATATTTTAAATAAAGGATTGTTACAAGAGGCTGCAACATTTAGTTTGCAAGAAAATCTTGTTGATGGTAATCTTGTTTGTAAATTTCCGACTTTTTCAATTACCTCTAATCAGGATATGAAAAAAATAATAAGCAATTTCGGTGTTACAGATATTTTTTGCGCTGACAAAGCTAACTTAAATAATTTTGCAGCGGGTAATCTATATGTATCAAATTTTGTCACAAAAGCGTTTATTTCTTTAGACATATCGGGAGCAAATGCAGGTTCGTTGTTAGTTGACGACAAAGCTCCAACAAACGTTCACTTTAATCAAAATCAAACATTACAGTTTGAGCTTGACAAGCCATTTATTTATGCGATAATGCGAAATAACGTGCCTATTTTTACTGGCGCTGTACAAAATATTTAATCCTCTAACAGCGCAAAACATAATCCTTCTAAGATGGAAAACGGACAGCTATTTATAGTTGTCCGTTTTTCATACATTTGCAATATTTTTTATAGATTATTACCGATAATTGTCAATGTGTTTGCTTAGTTTTATTACATATGTTATACTTAATAACAAATAAGCCTATTATAAGAGGTATGAATATGAGTTATGAAATGTTGCTGTCACCAATGAATATCGGTAAAATGGCCGTTAAAAATCGCGTTGTACTTGCGCCAATGCTTATGGGGTTAGGTGATTTTAATGGTAAACCAACTGAGAGGTTGATGGATTATTATGAAGAACGCGCCAAGGGTGGTACGGGGTTAATAATTACGGAAATTACTAGGGTAAACGATGTGACTGGCGCGTCTGCATTTGCGCAACTTGCGATGAGTCACGATTATCACATTGAACCTATGCGCGAGATGGCAAATAGAATACACAAATATGGCGTGAAACTTGCGGTGCAACTTCATCATCCCGGCAGACAAAACTTGGGGTTATGTATTGGCACAATTCCGCTTATGATACCTTTCCAAAATGTAAAATGTGTTAAAAATCTTGTATTTAAAATAGTTCCCAAAATCGGGCCGAAACTTATGCAAAAAGGTATTGTGCCGAAGGTATATGCGCCGTCAGTTTGCGAAAAGAGCAAATTTGCTGAAAGTAAAATGCGTGCGCTTTCCAAAAGTCAAGTAAAGGGTTTGATTAAAGATTTTGTTTCAGCGGCAGTTCGTTTGCAAAAAGCAGGTGTTGACGCGGTTGAATTGCACGCATCGCACGGCTATTTAATTCAACAATTTTTGAGCCCTAATACCAATAAGCGCACGGATGAATATGGCGGATGTCTTGAAAACAGAATGAGGTTTTTGCTTGAAATAATTGAGGGTATACGCAAAAACTGTGGAGATTATCCAATCATAGTTAGGTTGACTGTTGATGAGTGTTATAGCTTTATTGGGCAAGAGGGGAAGGGTTACGCTTTGGCCGAGGGCGTTGAAATGGCAAAGAGGCTTGAAAAGGCTGGTATTGACGCTATTGATGTTTCGTGCGCTGCTTATGACACGTTTAACTATTGGTTAGAGCCTACATCGTTTGATGTCGGTTGGCGTAAATATATGGCGGCAGCTGTCAAAAAGGAAGTTAAAATTCCAGTTATTGCAGCTAATCTTATACGTACCCCCGAGCAGGCCGAGGCTCAACTTAAAGAGGGCATACAAGATTTTATTTCGCTAGGGCGCCCACATTTTGCTGACCCACATTTCGTTGAAAAGTGTATTGAAAATCGACCAGAAGATATTAAGCGTTGCATAAGCTGTTTGTACTGTTTCCAAAGTATGCAAACAAACGCATTTAAAGGCACGCACGGCGAATGCGCGGTTAATCCAACTATTGGCCGCGAAAGATTTAATAATAATTTAGCTAAAGACGGCGCGGGTCGTGTCGTTGCGATTGTGGGCGCAGGTCCCGCGGGGCTTACCGCCGCGGAAGTGCTTGCAAGGCGCGGATTTAAACCCGTTATTTTTGAAAAATCATCGCAAGCCGGCGGTCAGTTGCAGCTTGCTAATAAAGGCCCTAAGAAAGAGAAAATTGGTTGGTGTACGGAAGACTTAGTCACTTCTGTAACCAAGCTCAACGTCGAAATTAAATACAATACAACAGCGTCAGTTGAAACGCTAAAGTCAATTAATCCTTATGCTGTTATTGTCGCAACAGGCGGCGTGGCTATCCGTCCTAGGGCGATTGAGGGCGTTGACCGCGCAAATGTTTGCACCACTACTGAGATTTTGGGCGGAAGTGAAAAACTTAGTGGCAAAAAAGTGGCCGTTATCGGAAGTGGAATGACAGGCCTTGAAACGTCAGAATTATTAAATGAACAAGGCAATTCAGTTACCATTATTGAAATGGCAGATACTGTCGCGCCAGGTGGTTGGTTTCAGCATATTGATGACGCTATGCAAAAGCTTTCAAAATACTCAACAGAAATTTTGACATCTCATAAACTTGTTAAGATTACAGATAAGGGCATAATTGTAGAAGATGTTAAAACCAATATTTCTAAGGAGATTGAGGTTGATAATGTTGTGCTTGCAATAGGCGTTCGTCCCGATAATAAAATATTTGACGAGATTAAAAATAATTTTCCTCGGTCATATCTTATTGGCGACGCAAAAAAAGTTGGTCGTATTGCAGATGCAACACGCGCAGGCTACAATACTGCGCTTGAAATAAAGTAGAGGTATTATGTTAAATAAGTTTAAAATTGGTCACTTTACTGACAATGAAATTGGCACGGGCGTAACGGTCATTTTGGCAGAAGATGGAGCTGTTGGCGGAGTTTGTGTCAGGGGTTCGGCGCCTGCGACCCGCGAAACCGATTTACTTAAACCCGAAAAAACCGTGCAAAAAATTAATGCCGTTGTTTTAAGTGGTGGCAGCGCGTTTGGCTTAGAGGCCGCTTCGGGAGTTATGGATTATCTTCATGAAAAAGGTATTGGTTACAATGCTGGTAAATATCGCGTGCCGACTGTTTCGGGAGCGTCGCTGTATGACCTTGAATTTAAGCAGTTTGGATATCCTGATAAAAAAGCGGGTTATTTGGCCGTTCAAAATGCAAAAATAGATAATTTTGAACGAGGTTGTATTGGCGCGGGTACGGGGGCGACCATAAGTAAAATTTGCGGTATGGACGCGGCTGCGAAAGCTGGGCTTGGTATACAAACCTATTCGCTAAACGGGCTTGAAATAGCGGTTATTGTAGCTGTAAACGCGCTAGGAGATATAGTTAAAGATGGCAATATTATTGCAGGCGCAATGACTGAGGACGGCAATTATATCGATTGCACAAAAATTATGTCTTCAGGAAGCTTAGAACTTAAAAACAGCAATACAACAATAGGCTGTATTATCACTAACGCAAAACTTACAAAATTGCAAGCAAATATTTTAGCAGAGTTGGCGCACGACGGATTTGCGCTGTCAATATCTCCGTCGCACACTATGTTTGATGGCGACGCTATGTTTATAATGTCGTCGGACGATGTCGATATTGAATTTAATGTATTAACTTCATTAATTCCTACAATTACCGCTAAGGCAATCCAGTCATCGGTTTTAGATACGGGTGAACATATTTCTAAAAAAGTAAATAAAATATTATTTAGTGTTTTCCAAAAAATGTGGAAGCCTAAAATTTAATTAAAGGGGAAAGTATGAATGAAATTTTAAAAGCTCTTGAAAACTTTTTTTTGGGCAGCGGATTGGTTGTTGCAAAAACTATTTCGCTTGTCATTTTTGGGCTTATTGTAGCGCGACTTATTTTGCGGTTTATTAAAAATATGTTAGTTAAGTCAAATGTAGAAAAAACAGTTAGTTCGTTTTTAAATTCCATATTCGGATTGGCAATTTATTTTGTACTATTTTTACTTGTCGCAAAAACAGCAGGGTTATCGACAGGCAGTTTTATTGCTGTCGTATCGGCCGCAGGGCTAGCCATAGGCTTGGCGTTAAAGGATAGTTTATCCAATTTGGCAAATGGTTTTATCATTGTTGGAAGCAAGCCCTTTGTAGTTGGCGACTACATTGATGTTGCAGGGGTTAGTGGGACGGTTCGAGCGATTGGGATATTTAGCACAAAACTTGCTACTCCCGACGAGCGAGTTATAATTTTACCAAATTCGCAAATTATTGGTAGCAGTGTAGTTAATTATTCAACAATGCCAACACGCAGGCTCGATATGGAAGTAAATGTCGCATATGACACAGATATTGAAAAAGCGCGCGCAATTATACTTGCAACAATACTTGAAGCGCCGCAAGTTTTACACACTCCTTCGCCTGTGGTTTGGCTGACTGAATATGGCGCAAATGCGCTTAAGCTTTCCGCTAGAGTTTGGTTGCCAAACGAAGCGTACTGGGACGTTAAATTTTCGTTAAATGAAAAAATTATTAAAGCATTAAAAAGCAATAATATTGAAATACCGTTCAACAAGCTTGATGTAAATATTTTAAGTAACGGTGGAGGTAATAACAATGAAAAAGCATAGTTTATTTGCGTTATTTTTACTATTAACATCTGTTATCGTACTTTCGATAACAAGCGTTGCGTTCGCAACCAATGGCGATACCTCGGCAAGTCCCAATACTTATACTACATTGAAAATAGTTGAAATAATTGCAGTTTATGGTGTTTTTATAATTGCAATATTTGTTGGTATTCCCGTTTTAAAACGTATAAGTAAGCGCACCAAAACCGAACGTTCAGAGGGGCTGCTAACGGAAGCTAAAAATATTTCGGCTAAACTTTCAGATACTTTGGCGAAAGGCGATAAAGTGCTTTCAAAACGCGATGCTATTAAACTTTCAATTTCCTTTGGCGTGCTTGCTGATAAGGCTTTGACCGCTTATACAGAACAGCAGGTTGAGGGCTATTTGGATATGTATAATTTCATTAATAAAATTAAAGCCAAAGCGTTGTTGCTTGAAAAACTTAGTGGAGATGAATATCATAAGGCTTTTTCTGAAATTACTTCAATGTCGCTTGAGTTGACGAATAAAGCTAATTTTTTGTCCGAGCGCGAAAAGAAAATAAGTAGGTATAACGCTTAATATGCTTAACATTAATAGAATTAACGAACTTGCTAAAAAAGCAAAAGAAGAAGGCTTGACCGATTTAGAAAAAAGCGAACAAGACGTTTTGCGGCGCGAGTATATTGAAAGCGTTAAGGCGTCGTTGCAAAGTAATTTGGACAATACTTATATTGTAGATAAATTTGGCAATAAACGAAAAGTTAAGCCTCATACTGACAAATAGGTGATTTATGAAAGAACGCATTTATGAAATAGAAGACAAATATTTTTCGCCGTTTGCATTTAAAAGTCGCGATACTACCGGGCGTGTTTCCCCGATTGAAGAATGCGAACTGCGCACTGACTTTCAGCGCGACCGCGACCGCATTATTCACAGTAAAGCATTTAGACGACTAAAGCATAAAACACAGGTTTTTTTGTCACCAGAGGGCGACCATTATCGTACTAGACTTACGCACACCCTAGAGGTTTCGCAAATAGCGCGTACGGTTGGGCGAGCTATTTGTCTGAATGAGGATTTAATTGAAGCCATCGCTATGGGACACGACCTCGGTCACACTCCTTTTGGTCACGCTGGCGAAAAAACATTGTCGCGTTTGACTAATGAAAATTTTTCGCATAACGCGCAAAGTATTCGAGTAGTTACCGTGTTGGAAAACTTAAATCTAACTGCCGAAGTCTTGGACGGTATATACAATCATAAAATCGATGGCTCGCCTAAAACGTTAGAAGGCAAAGTTGTTAGTTTCGCCGACCGTATAGCGTACGTCAATCACGATATCGATGACGGAATACGCGCAGGGTTAATTACCGAAAATCAGTTGCCGAAAGATTGCGTGGAAGTTCTAGGCGCAAGCCATCGTTCGCGTATCAATAGCTTGGTTTATGATTTGGTTAAAAACAGCAATAATAGCCCTATAATTGGTTTGTCTAAACCATTTGATGACGCGCTTATGAAACTTCGTGATTTTATGTTTAACAATTTATACACTTTGCCAGCTGCCAAAAGTGAGGAAGTTAAGGCGATTAAGTTGATTGAATTGTTGTATAACTATTTTTATGAAAATCCAAATATGTTGCCTGAGATGTATAAAGTTTTGTTGCCAAATGATAGTTTGCAAACAGTTGTATGCGACTATATCGCGTCTATGAGCGACAGATATGCCGTTACAATATTTGAAGAAATTTTTGTTCCAAAAAACTGGCAAAGAATTTAGTTGAAATAACACAAAGCTATTTAAAATTAAAAACGATGTCAAATATTGAGTAATCAATGGCTGAATTGAAATTATCAATAGGATAATAGACGTCAAAATCAAGTGCGTTTTTAATAGAAAAACGAAAGAAAAATCGGTTTTTAAATTTAAAATCAAATTCAAATTTTGCTTAAAGTAAAACGATAATATTGGTGTTAAGTTAGTTTATTTATATAGTTTAGCTATATATTTATAATTATATAGTTTTGCTCCAATTATACTTACATAGTATTAATATATGTGCTATAATACAGGTTAATTAAGGATTTTTTTTAGTTACAGCGAATATAATAATAGCTGTTATTTTTTTCGCGCGAAATTTGGCGAAAATATAGGATGAAATGGAGTAGCATTTTAATGATACAACGCGAAGGCTATCCTTTAGAGTGGTTGCAAGAACTTAAGGATAAAAACAATATTGTAGAGGTCGTATCGAAATATGTTCAACTAACGCCCAAAGGCAATAGATTTTGGGGTTGTTGTCCGTTTCACCACGAGAAAACGCCGTCATTTGCCGTGAATGATGAAGGTTTTTACTATTGTTTTGGCTGTCATGAGTCGGGCGATGTTATAAAATTTGTGATGAAAATTGAAGGGCAAACTTTTACGGAAGCGGTGCAGGCTTTGGCCGAGCGCGTAGGTATGCAAATGCCTAACCTTGTGGATGTTACGCGAGTTCAAGCTGCGAAAAAAAAGCGTGACCGCCTATTTGAAATTTTGTCTATTACAGCAAAGCGATACAATGAAAATCTTATGAGTGAAGACGGCGCGGTTGCTATGGCGTATTTATTGAAGCGTGGTATTAGCAGAAATTTAGCCGTGCGTTTTGGATTGGGATATTCAAAAAGCTATGACGATGTTATTAGCATTTTGAAAAAGAAAGGATTTACCGATGATGAAATTTACGAAAGTGGTGTTGGTTGGAAAAGTGAAAAGATAAACAAGCCGTTTGATGCTTTGCAACAGCGGTTAATTGTTCCGATTATTGATTCGACTAGCAGGGTAATCGCTTTTAGCGGGCGGGTTTTATCTAAAGAATTTACGGGTGGGAAATATGTCAATTATCACAATACTCCCGTGTTTGAAAAAAACAAGGTGCTATATGGCATCAATTTCGTAAAGCGCGAAAAACAGCAAAAAGGTATTGATAACGTTATAATTGTTGAAGGATATATGGATGTTATTGCGCTCGCGAAGTATGGCTTTAATAATGCAGTCGCGGGTATGGGTACGGCCCTTGGCGCAGGTCAGGCGAGGGAACTTAAAAATTTATCTGAAAATATTTATGTTTGTTACGATGGTGATACGGCTGGCGCAAAGGCGGCTATCTCTAATTTGGAATTGTTGAATAGTGAAGGCGTCAATCTTAATGTTGTGACCCTACCTAGTGGGCTTGACCCCGATGATACAATTAAAAAATATGGCGCAGATGGCTTTAAATCGCTTTTGGAAAAAGCGTTGCCATATATTGAATATAGGCTGAAAATAATTGAAAATAAATACAAATTGGATACACAAACAGGGCGCGCTAAGTATGTCAAGGAAGCGTTAGATTTTATTAAGTCTATTCCAAATAAAGCGCAACAAGAAGTTTATCTTGAAATTATCAATGATAAAAGCCGTGTTGCGACAAATATTTTGCGTGAAGGATTGGTAATGGATGTTGCAAAAGAACAAGTTTCGCTAAAGAAAGAAAAGGTAGTACGGGCGGAAACTGACGCAACAATTAAAGCTGGTAGGTTTGTTTTAAAGTGCTTAATTGACGCGGATAGATTTGCAAGTTTTCAGGATATTTCAAGGGAAATATTAACCGATGAGACGCATAAGAAAATTTATGACTATATAGTCGATGAAATTAAAAAAGGCAATAAACCTGTTGTTCATATGCTTTACACTATTGTATCGGGTTTGGACAAGCCCGATGACGCAGATGTCGCGTTAGGAGATGACGAAAAACCATATAACGAAGTTGCGAATGTGGTGTATTCATCAGTTGAATTTAGTGATGATTTACAAAAAAGTTATTATTATCGAGATAGTGTAAGATTGCTGAAAAATTCTTTTATAAATGCCAAAATAAAAGAATTGTCGTGTAGTTTTGATAGCGCGTCGGATGACGAGCGCGGCGAAATGAGAATTGAATTGGTAAAGTATCAAAAAATGTTAAAGGAAATTAATTCTAAAGAATAAATTATTTGTTTTAAAGGAGCTTTATGGAAAACAGAACAGCGCTTTTACAGGCGGAAATCGATAAACTTATTATTATCGGTAAGCAAAAGGGTAGCCTTAATCAAGAAGAGATTATGGTTAAACTTGAGCATTTGCAGGCTACCGCCGAAGATATGGAGGTTGTGTTTAAAGCTATTGAACAGGTTGTTCCAATAGGTGAAGTTGATGACAGCCTAGAAAATATTATGAGCGAAAGAAATCTTGACGACTCGGTAAAAATGTATTTAAAAGATATAGGTAAAGTTTCGTTGTTGTCGGCAGAGCGCGAGGTCGAGCTAGCAAAATTAATGGAAACGGGCGACGAAGACGCGAAAAAAATACTGAGTGAAGCAAATCTTAGATTGGTTGTTTCTATTGCTAAGAGATATGTCGGTCGCGGTATGCAATTTTTGGATTTAATTCAAGAAGGAAATCTTGGGCTTATGAAGGCGGTTGAAAAATTTGACTATACTAAAGGTTTTAAGTTTTCGACCTACGCGACGTGGTGGATAAGACAGTCAATTACGCGCGCTATTGCCGACCAAGCTCGCACAATTCGTATTCCTGTTCATATGGTTGAAACAATCAATAAACAAGTGCGCGCAACTCGTCAGTTGCTGCAAAAACTAGGACGCGAACCCACTCCCGAGGAAATTGCCGAAACGATTGGCAGCACTCCCGAGCGCGTGCGCGAAATACAAAAAATAGCTCAAGACCCTGTTTCGCTTGAAACGCCTATTGGCGAAGAAGAAGACAGTCATCTTGGCGATTTTATAGAAGATAGTAATGCTGCCGCGCCCGCTGAGGTTGCTGAAACTAATATGCTTAGAGAACAGTTGGTGCAAGTCTTAAGTTCGCTAACTCCGCGTGAGGAAAAGGTTTTAAGGCTTAGGTATGGTATTGACGACAGTCACCCTCGTACGCTTGAGGAAGTCGGGAAAGAATTTAATGTAACGCGTGAACGTATTAGGCAAATTGAAGCTAAAGCATTGCGCAAGTTGCGTCATCCTAACCGCATAAAAAAGCTTAAAGATTTTTCATAATATGAAAATCAAATTAGATAGACGCTTAAACGCTATTTTGGGACATATAAATGTAGGCGAGCGCGTTTGTGATATTGGTACTGACCACGGAAAATTAGCTGTTTTGGCTGTGGGTAAAACGGGCGAAATGGTTGTAGCAAGCGATATTAGTCCCAACAGTATTGTTAAGGCTAAACGGCTTGCAAATGAAAATGGTTGCGCCGATAAGATGGATTTTCGCGTTGGCGATGGTTTAGAGGTTATAGCTTCAAACGAGGTCGATACGGTTGTCATTGCAGGTATTGGCGGTCGTGAAATTATTGATATTTTATCTAAGGCAAAATCAGTATTTTCAAAGTACATATTGGTTCCGCACCAACACACGATAGAACTTAGACGGTATTTAATATCAACAGGTTTTAAAATTCAACGTGATTATATGCTGAAATCTGATACGAGGTTTTATCAAATATTTGTAGTTTCGGGCTATGAAACGGAAAATAGAGAATATAGCGACTTTGAAATGATGTTCGGGTTTGAGCGGAATGATGATTTTATTAGCTATAAAAATGTTAGGTTGAATAAGCTTAGAGGCCTATTGAAAACCGCGTCAGTTGAACGTCTTAGTAAGATACAAAATGAAATTTCTTTACTGGAGGAAAATTTATGATTGTTAAAGACTTTGCCAAAATAATTGAGCGCATTGCGCCGATAGAAAGCGCAATGGATTTTGACAATGTTGGATTGTTGGTTGGAAGCCTTGAAAAAGAAGTGACTAAAGTCTTGATATGCGTTGATGTTACATCTGACGTAATAGAAGAAGCAATAGAATGTGATTGTAATTTAATAATATCACATCACCCTATAATTTTTAATCCTATTAAAAGGTTTTTAAATGACGATTACATAAATGATATAATTGCAAAGGCATTTGTAAATGGTATAAATATTTATGCAGCGCACACAAATGTTGATAGAATGGAAGGCAATATGTCGTGGTTGACGTTAAAATCACTGGGTTGCAATTCCATAGGCAAGCTTCAAGACGATGGAATTGGCGCTATTGGCGACCTTGAAAATCCAATTACATTAGGCGAATTAAAGGATATTTTAGAGCCGTTGCTTAGCGATACGCTAGTGAAAGTGGTCGGTGACAAAAATATGGAAATTTCGTGCGTGGCAATGGTGAACGGCGCAGGCGCAGATAGCGTTACGCTTAGAACAGCGCTTGACCGAGGTGGTGAGGTTTTAATAACTTCAGATGTAAAACACCATATTATGCTAGAGGCGCTAGCCATAGATTTGCCAATTATCGAAGTGGGACACTATGCGAGCGAGAAGATTTTTATAGATATTGTTTATGACAGCATAAAGTGTTATTTTGACACAACAAAAATAATTAAGCATTACGAGGGTAATCCTTATAACTAAGCCTTTAAACGGGCGATATTAACCTTATTTATTAAGGTATGCGAGGTGTATTATGAATTTTGAAAAGATGTTGGAGTATCAGAACATTGATAAGGCGTTGTTTAAAATCGAACGTGACCTTAACAACAGCGAGGAAAAGGAACGCGCGGCGAAACTGGATTCGATGATGAAAAAAGCTAGCGAAAATATGTCGGCATTTAATGCTGAGGCTGACGAGCTTATGTCAAGTGTCGATAAAAACGAAGCAAATATCGCGATGATTGAAAAAGAAATTTCAGAAATTGCGCTGCACTATAAAAATGTCGATGACATAACTGAAATTGAATATTATGAAAAAAAGTTGGCGACCTTAGCTGACGATATGGAAAAAGCCGAAAAAGAACTTTTTAAACTTTCCAGTCGTATGGATTTTGTAAAAGATAACAGCGAAAAACTTACTATGCAAGCTATGCAAATAAAAGACCAATTCACTAGGGCTATGCAAGCATATCAAGGGTTACGCGCAAAACTCTCACAAGAAGGCGCGCCAGTTGTTGCAACTATGAAAGCTATTGAAAAGGATATTCCAAAGGAGCTAATGGATATATACAGGCGTTGTCGAGCTAATAAACGGTTGCCGGCATTTGTCGAGTACGCCAAAGATGGACTTTGCGCAGGTTGCGGTATGAACCTACCTAACGACTGCGTCAATAAACTTAAAGCGTCTGGCGATATGGTCGAGTGTCCTAATTGCGGAAGAGAAGTTATTATTAAGTAAATTATACTAAAACATTGCCTTGCGGCATATTGAGGTGAATATGAACAACTATTATAATGATGTTAGCATTTTTAATGTAAATACCGAAAAACGACACGGCGCTGGTTTTCCATACGATGTTAATGGCTATAAAAAAATAAAAAGTCTAAACGGAATTTGGAAATTTAAATTTTGCGAAAAAGTTGGCGATATCCCCGAAAATTATTTTTCACTGGATTACGATATTTCAAATTTTGACGAAATTAAAGTACCGTCGGATTGGCAAATTCAAGGTTTTGGAAAACCACAGTACACTAATGTGAACTATCCTTATCCTGTTGAAAGTAAAAAGAAAAAATTAATACCATATATCCATCCTGAAATAAATCCTGTTGGCTGTTATGTTACCGAGTTTACATATAAACCAAGCAAGGAAAATGTGTTTATAAACTTTGGCGGTATCAACAGCGCTGGCGAAGTATATCTAAACGGACAATTTGTTGGTTTCAGTGAAGATACTTTTGACCAAGTCGAATACGATATAACTGATTTTGTTGTCGAAGGCACAAACAAGCTTGCAGTTACGGTATACCAATTTAGTATCGGCAGTTATTTAGAAGACCAAGATATGTGGAGGTTGGCAGGTATTTTCCGCGATGTCAACTTAGTGTTCAGGTCAGAAAAATGCATTGCTGATATTTATAATTACTGTTCGCTTACGCCAAAAGGCGAAGGCGCGGTATTTAACGCTAAGGTAACAGTTAAGGCCGAACGAGCTGATTTTGAAGGCGGTAGGTTGATGATAAAACTTCGAGATGCCGACAGAACCGAGGTATTTACTGAAACTATGGCAGTGCCTCCTATTGAAAACGGCGAAGTTTACGACGTTGAGTTTTCACGAGATTTGTTGGGTGTCACTCTTTGGGAAATAGACAATCCGTATCTTTATGAATTGGATTACGTTTTGTTTGAAGATGCTGAAATGCTTGACCGTCGTAAACTAATGTTTGGATTTAGGTCAATAGCTATCGCGCCTTACGACGAGGCCACAGGAAGGGGGCCGTTTATTCTTTTAAACAATTTACCAATAAGGTTTAGAGGAGTCAATCGTCACGAATTTCACCCCGATTATGGCCACGCTGTACCAAGAGAACTTATTGAAAAAGACATTATACTTTGTCGTCAAAACAACATAACCGCAATTCGAACAAGTCACTATCCAAACAGCCGTGATTTTTATGAACTTTGCGATAAATATGGTATGTTGGTTATGTGCGAAAACAACCTTGAAACTCACGGCCTTGCGAAGACGATTCCGGCTAGTGACCCTAAGTGGCTAGCTCCGTGTATTTATCGTATGGAAAATATGGTTAATTCATATAAAAATCATACGTGTATTATTATGTGGTCGCTTGGAAACGAAGCGGGTGTCGGTGATACTTTTGCGGCTATGAAAAAAGCTGCTTTAGCCATTGATAATACGCGCCCAGTGCATTACGAATGTGACAGCTTTTTGCACGTCAGCGACGTGATGAGCGAAATGTATACAATGCAACAAACAATGAAAAAAATCGGCGAAAATAAAACGCACGTTCATAGTCGCGCGCTGTGGAACGCGGGTATGGGTTATCGCTTAAAGCCGAATGACTATAAGGATAAACCATTTATTCTTTGTGAGTATGCGCACAGTATGAATAACAGCCTTGGAAACTTTGCCGACTACTGGAAAGACTTTTTATCATACGATAGATTGGCAGGTGGTTTTATTTGGGATTTTGCCGACCAAAGTATAAAACGTATCAATGAAGACGGCGTTACCGAATGGACTATGGGTGGCGATTGGGGCGACAAACCTAATGACGGAAACTTTGTATTTAATGGTATTGTTCAAGCTGACCGTTCGCCAAATCCAGCACTTTATGAAGTTAAAAAGTGCTATCAACTAATTGATTTTGAGTTAGAAGGCGACGAGCTTGTTATAATTAACAGATATCGTACGCTAGATACAAGTAACTTTGATTTGACGCTAAAGGTGCTACACGATGGTTGTATGGTTGATGAAGTCAAACTTCAAATGCCAGTAATTAAACCTTATGAAAAAGGGCGTTTAAATGTTGCTAAGTTTATTAAAAACAAAAAAACAGAACACTCCATTCTTGTTGAGGTTTCATTAAAAGAAGATACTTTATATGCGCCAGCAGGCCATATCGTTTCGCACGAGCAGTTCTTAACTAATGAAATTAAAGGCAAAGCGCAGGGCAGTAAGATTAAACCTATTTATGAAAATAACGATGACGCAATTAAAGTTTATTGTGAAGATACCGAGGTTTCTATCGATAAAAAGTCGGGCGGTTTAACTATCAACCGACTGGGTCGCGAACTTTTGACTAGCCCGCTTAAACCAAATGTTTGGCGCGCTATTACCGACAATGATTTGCTTCCAATAGTGCCAGCATTTGTGAGGTTCTTTATGGGTAAATTCTACTATAAAAAAGCCAATCAAAAACTTCGTCCCAAAAAGATTTATTACAGCGAACTGTCAGGTTGTTTGCGCGTTGAAATTTATTGGAAAACAGCTTTCCGTATGCTTAAATTGAAAACCACTTATAAATTTGATGGTTGCGGAAATATGGACTTTGCAATGATTGCCAGAGGTCAATTCTATGGCTTGCCTAGATATGGTTTTACCATGCAACTTAACAAGGGTTATGACAAAATGAAATTCTATGGCAAGGGTCCGTTCGAAAATTACTGTGACCGCAAGGCAGCCGCTGTTTTGGCCGTATATGACGGCACTCCCGAAGAGTTTGGTCACGAGTATCTTGCTCCTCAGGAATGTAGCAATCATACCGAAATGCGCTGGTTGGAACTTCAAGGTGAAAAGGATACCTTACGTGTCGATTATATCAACAATCCATTTGAGGCCAGCGTTTATCCGTTTACTATTGAAGCTTTGGACAAAGCGGTGCATAAACATGACCTTATCCATACGGAGTTTTTAACTGTAAATATTGATGGTGGGCAGCGTGGTGTTGGCGGAGATGTTCCTGCGTTTGCTCGCACTAAGACTAGGTATAAACTTATGCCATACAAAAAGCATACTTTGCAAGTCAGCCTTAAGTTTATTGAAAAAAGCAAAGTACAGTAAATTATAAAACAACAATTTAGTTTTATAACGCTAAAATAAAATGTGTTTTGAAACAGTCAAAGCGCTTATGTTGTTAAACGAACTTCGTTAAATAATTAAAAAATGAAGTTGATATAATGGAGTTTGACAATCACAATATTTTAGTAAACAAATGCCAAATTTAATTTTTAAAGCAAGCTTGTTGATATGACAAGCTTGTTTTTTGTTGCGCGCGCAAAGCGTATGAATTTTACATAGGCATATAACTATACAAATGATATAAAATATATATATTTATTGTGGTTATTAAATCCGTTAAAGGGCAATATATTGATTTATAACGTATTTTATTTGACAGCGCATTTTTATATATGTTAAAATAGAAAAAACATATAATTATTGTTTAAGGTGAATTGTGGATTTGGTTTCGCTTGGTTGCGGGTTAATTAATTTAATTTACATTATTATTGGAATTCTGTATTGGGCAGTATTTGGTATTGCAACCGCTTTTTTTATGTTTGTCTTGAAAAAACTGAGTGGAAATTATTGCTTAAAAATGATTTACATAACCATTTTAATTATGGTAATTAGTTTTTCAAAGTTTTTAATTTTCGATATTTTTGCAGAATTATTGTCTAATTCAGTTTCAATTATTGCATATTCATATATTTTCAGTATCCGAAAACATCTAATTAGCATATTTGTATTGATAATTGCTGAGATTTGTCCTATTGTTTTGCGCATTTTCAACAGACAACGTAAAGTTCTGTGGCTACGTTTTGACAAAGTTAATTCGCAAAGCAGTCTTAACATACTTTGTAGTTTTGGTGAAGGTATTATTAAAAAACCATCTTTTAATTTATTAGCTTAAAATTTTATTTTACATATAACATCAAGTTCGGTTGTGCAACTATTGCACGCTTTTTTGCTTATAAAAAATATTATATTAGAGGTTAAAAATGTTAAAAATTGTTGATTTAAATAAAAAATATGCTAACAGTGATAGATATGCCGTTAAGGGTTTAAATTTGGAATTGAAAGAAGGGGAAATATTTGGATTTTTAGGGAAGAACGGCGCGGGTAAATCTACTACAATTAAGTGCCTTACAGGTATTCAGCCATTTGATAGCGGCGAAATTACTATTTGCGGTTATAATATAGTTACCGAATCAATAAAAGCAAAACTTAATATGGGTTATGTTCCAGATAATCACAGCGTATACGAAAAGCTTACTGGCCGAGAGTATGTAAACTATGTTGCCGATTTGTACAGAGTTTCGCAAGTTGACCGTGTGGCAAGACTTGATAAGTTTTTAAATTTATTTGGTTTAGAAAGCGCAGTTGACCGCCAAATTAAATCGTATAGCCACGGTATGAAACAGAAAATTTGTATTATTGCCGCCTTAATTTACGAGCCAAAACTTTGGGTGCTTGACGAGCCTATGATGGGGCTTGACCCTCAATCTATGGCCGAAATCTTAACTTATATGCGCGAGCATTGCGCCAAGGGAAACACCGTTTTCTTTAGTTCGCACAACTTGGATATGGTGTCAAAGGTTTGCAATCGGGTCGCTATCATTAACGCGGGCGAGTTGGTTGATGTAATTGACCTTGCTGACGCGGCTAATCGCGAAACTTTGGAAAAAGTTTTCTTCCAAGCCTCCTCCACCGAGGAAGAAAGGAGGAAATGGAATGTCGAATGAAATTAAAAATGAAAATTTGTATACTATAAAAGCTTTACTAAAACTTGACCTTAGGTCGCGTTTCGGTTTTGGCTCGAAAATAGGCGCAAAAAATATTGGAAAATGGATTGCCAATGTTATTTTTACAGGCGCTATATATGGCATTATTGTGGCAGGTATTTATTACTTAACTAAAATGTTTACTGGGCGACCTGAACTTAGAGACAGCTATATTGTGCTTGTCACTATGGCCTCAATGATTTTGCAACTAATTATTTGTACGGCAACCTTAGTTAAAGCTCTTTATTACAGCACAGATAACGAAATGCTTATGCGCTTTCCTGTAAATGGTACGCAAATATTTGCCGCAAAGTCCGCATATGTTTTGACCAATAACTTTTTAATTATGTCGGCTATGCTTTTGCCGTTTTACATTTGTTATGGCGTGCTTATGAAATTGGGTGTTGGCTTTTACTTTTGGGCGGGGTTTGTAACTATTATAAGCTCGACATTGCCATTTTTTATTGCAAATATTATTGCAATTCCCGTTATGTTGTTTGTAAACTTAATTAAAAACAAATTTGGAATTGTATTAGCAATTATCATTGCTGTTTTAATATTTTCGTTTACGCTGTATATGCTCATTTTAAATACTGTTTTGGACTATATGCAAACGCGAGAGTTATCGCTATTTTCGCCACAGATGATTGAACATATTAATAACTTTGCAAAATACTGTTTTCCATTTAATCAATATGGCAACCTACTGCGAGGGAAAAAAGTTTTGTTGTCGCTGTTGTATGTTATATTGCTTACAAGTGGCGTAGGCGCGATATCGTTTTGGGTAGTTAAGAAATGGTATTTTAAAACCATACTTGATGGCATTGAAAATCAACGCGCTTCATTTACGAAAAAAATAAAAAATAAGCCATTACCAGTTTTTGTTGCTTTGCTTAAACGCGAGTTCTTATTGATAATTCGTAGCTTTAATTATAGCTTTCAGTATTTAGCAATGGCAATGACCGCTCCAATTATGGTTTTTATGTGCAACAAACTTGCAGCGAAAATAGGCGTTGAAAGCGTTGGAACGGGCATACTACCCGGTATTTCCCTTTTAGTTGTTACAATATTTGTGGCAATCATTATATCGTTTTCGTCAACCGCAATTAGTCGCGAGGGTAGCTGCTTTTATCATACAAAAATTATACCAGTATCATACAACCAGCAAATTTTGGTGAAGTTTATTTTGTACTCGGCTGTTGCAACGATTTCGGTTATTTTGTGTTGTTTGTCAATTTTATTTGCAAAGTTTATTAGCTTTAAAGATTCGGTATTTATTTTCTTTATTGCCGAACTTGTAGTTATAACACTGACGAGCATTTGCATTTACGTTGATACAATATCGCCGTCATTTAACGTTTCGGGCGAAGGCGAAATTGTATCGGCAAATAAAAACGTTGCGATTGCTTTGGTGGTTGGGTTATTGCTTGCTATTATATATGGCTTCAGTACTATGATTTTAAGCTATTTGCCAAGTATGTTCGGCATTGCTATTAAAAATGGTTTAATATCAATTTATTGGTTGCTTATCATAATAACTGCTGTTACGGCGGCCATTAGCGTAACTACTTTGTTTGTAAATGTCAACAAGCGCTACACAAAACTCGTGCAAGCATAAGCACTTTCTATTTCGGGAGCTATCTACCCGATTGATTTATTAGGTGAGGTAAAAATGAAAAAAATTCTTATTGGGCTTTTAGTGCTAATACCCCTTATGATTGTAGGCGCGGTTATGCTTGCGACTGAGGTCATATCACTAAGCCCTGATATAGGCGTTATAGGCGTCGAAATTAATGGCGACAGGGAAGTATCTGTTTCGGGAATTAAAAACCACAAAATTCAAGTAACGGCTAAGGTTTATCCCAAAAAAGCTAAAAACGATAAAATTTATTGGAGTATTGAAAACGTATCAAAATTTGACCCCGATTACACTGGCGATGCAATCGCGACCATTGACGACAAAGGCAATGTTAAAATATACTCATATGGTATTTTTTATGTAGTAGCCACGACAGACGACGGCGGTCATACCGATAAATGTATGTACATTGTAAAAGGCGAGATTGCCGAAAATGCGTTTATAGTTATAAATGGTGAAAACGCAGAGTCTTGTGAAATGACAACAGATAAGAAACTTGCTTTAGGCGTAAAGGCTCGTCCAACTGACGCGCCGATACTTTATTCAATGTGGGAAAGTGACGACCCGAGCATTGTTTCGGTTGACAACAATGGCATTTTAACGGCAAAAAAGGCTGGTCAAGTAGTAATAACTGTTAAAATTAAGTCACCAGATAGCTGCATTATAAACGAAAAAGGCGAAGTTAAAGTTGTCGAGGTAGCTAAAGAAATTACTTCAAAAATCAAAGTTACGTCAAGCGAGGGTAATTTTAAATTTGACAGTTATTATACAACATCAAGCAGTGTCAATTTATCCGAGTTTGCCAATGGAACTAACTGCTCGATAATTAGCGATTCAGACGCGGTGATTGTTGGAAATGTTCTTAATTTTAATAGCGCGAAAGCCGTTATCGTTAAGCGGGGGAATACGGAAATAGTTGTTGGTCGGTGCGAAAGCGATGACTTGATTTTTGAAAATGCCGAATTAATGGAAAAAAATATTAAAATTAATAGGCTTCCAACTTCTCTTAACTGCGCGTATCGTGCCACAGGAAAAGGTGAAATAAATAACGTTGTTTATTCATCAAGCAATACTAACATTGCAGAAATAAATTCTAGCGGGTTAATAAACGCAAAAGAGGACGGAGATGTTGTGTTTACGGCAACCGTCGGTGGGAAAAGTATTAATATCGCGTTTAAAGTGGTTACACCTGTGACTTATATCGTTTTATCCGATTCGGGCGCGGACGAAAAAAGGGGAATTGCGCGCGAGTGTATTTATGGCAATATGTACTACAACAAACAAGGCGAAATCGTGTTTACACGTAAAATGGAAGTTAAAAAGCCCGTTGGACAATCGCCATTAGATTTTATTTGGGAAAGTAATCGCAGCGATATCACTTCGATTGATGAAAATGGTATTATAACTTTTGCGCCAATTATTTCAGGTATTCAAAATGTTTCAATTACCGTAAAATCAAAAAATACAGCGTATAGCGCAGATACGGTGTCTGCGGTTTATAACTTTAAGGTGGCGCAAGGCATAAATGTTTTTGACAAATTTGAAATTGTAAATGCGGCCAATACTCGTAAAATAGATATATTTGTTCAAAAGGACATTCATTTTTATAACGAGGAAGGGAGAGGTATTTTTATTAATTTATATACAAATTTGTTTGGAAATGGCCGTATGATTGACTATACAAACATTGACCCAGAAGATAATTTGGGCGGATATATAATTAGTATTCGTGACAGCAATGTTAAGTTGCGCAATTTGACAGTGCGCGCGGCTCAACCGCCAGATGATGACAATCTTGTCATATCTAAAGCAACTTATCACGGTAATTGCGTTGAGATTTTCCCTAATGACGGCCAACGGTGCGATATATTTAAAAATATTAAAGTTGAATATTGTTTGCTTGAATATGCAAAGTGGGCTTTTGTATCCTATGGCGGAGAAGTTTCGTTTGAGGGCTGCGTTATGAGAAATACATCAAACTACAACCTTTATGTAGATATTTCACGAAGAGATTATCAAGACTGTAATGAAAAAGGCGAGCCAATAGGCCAACCTTATCAATATTCTTCTAACTCAAGTGTTACAATAAAAAACTGTATATTTGCTAAGAGTTTGGTCACTTGTTTGGGGTTCAATTCCTCTGACGCGGGGTTAGACGGATTTTCTTATTTGAAAGTCGAGGGATTTATGGAAATCTATAATTGGCAATATCTAGTTGACCTTGACTTGATTGGAACTATTACTGGAAATCCCGTTTTGGACAATGCAATTAAAGGCGCGGTTACAAAGGAAATGCAAAAACCTAAATACGATGAATATACAATGACTGTTGGCGGGCTTGAATACTTTAGCTTAGGCATTATGTTGGCAGGCGCGCTATATCCTTCAAATACGATTGTCAGCGGGAACATTGAAGGCAATGGTTTTGTTATGGTTGAAATAGGCATTGCTGATTTAATTGGGCAAGGCGACTTCCCTGCTTGCCAAGCATATACCTACAAAAACAATTCAAAGTTGACTCCTACATCGACCTATACGTTAGATGAAAAAACGTGCGCTAGGTTGCGCGGAGAGGCAAATTAGTTTAATGCAAATTGTATTTTAAATAAAAACCAAATAAATATGTAATTTTTGTTTGAAGATAGTTTAACGTTAATTGCAAAAACAAATTTAAAACCAAATTGATATAAAAATAGTTGTATGTGAACTAAATTAAAAAAGCAAGCCATTTGATTGGCTTGCTTTTAAATTGTATACACAGTTTTAAATGGTTGGCTTGCTTTAAATAGTGTTACATTTTAAATTGTTCCATATTTTTAATTTAACAAAATTTATTTATTAAATTAATTTTTAATTGTCAGTTTAACATCGGTATATCGCTTATATTAAACAAAACATAAGTCAGCTTATTGCGCCGATTGCTTTTCTTTTGTTCTACCTTGACAATTAGTGTTAAATAACGCTATAATATACATAATAGTCGAGGAGAAAATATGCGTGGATTAGTTTTAGAGGGCGGTGGCGTGAAAGGCGCATTTCATATTGGCGCGCTTACGGCATTGTTTGAACACGGTTATGAATTTGACGGATATGTCGGTACTTCAATCGGCGCTGTAAACGCAGCGATGCTTGCGCAGGGCGATTGGCAAAAAACGATTGAAATGTGGGATAATATTACTATGACTACCGTTCTTGCTTTTGATGACGAAAATATGATTCGTATTCTTAATCGAGAAATCGATAAAAATATACTTATGGGTCTAGGTAAAACGCTAAAAAATTTGGGTGGGCTTATTGACCGAAGCACCGAACAGCTTCATAAATTTTTGGCAAGTTATATTGATGAATCGGCCGTGAGGCGAAGCAATAAAGACTTTGGATTGGTTACTTTCAGCGTTCCTGATTTTAATGTGCATTATTTAATGAAAGAAGATATCCCCGTTGGACAGCTTTGTGATTATGTAATAGCAAGCGCCAGTTATCCATTATTTAGGTGGCAACAAATTTCGGGAAACGATGGTAAACGTTTTATTGACGGTGGCGTTTATGACAATATGCCTGTCAAATTACTTGTGGCCAAAGGCTATGACGATATTATCATTATACGCACAAGCTCAAGAAAGCCTCGTCGAAAAATAGAAGTCAAAGACGGGGTAAATATGAGATATGTTA
This sequence comes from Clostridia bacterium, assembly GCA_036654095.1. Taxonomy (GTDB): domain Bacteria; phylum Bacillota; class Clostridia; order Christensenellales; family CAG-917; genus JAVVSR01. The sequence goes on along the minus strand of JAVVSR010000002.1, from coordinate 87,031 downwards.
TCCCTAGTGAAAAAATGGCTTACGCGCTGGAATTTACTCAAGATAATGTTAAAAACTATATGAAAATGGGCTACTATGATACCAAACGTCTATTGTTGGATATGCCTAGTTTTAAATACTGCGTGATTTGTCCTTCGCACGATGACTTCTATCGTTTTATGTTGAATATTAATGAAGAAAGTTTTCCGCCTATTATGGACGACTTGGGACTAAAAATTCATAAATACCTACACTCAAATATAGAGGACATTTGCGATACGGTTAAACTTGAGCTTGCGCTTGATAAGGATACAAGCGATTGTAAAGCCTTTGTAGCTTTTTTGGAAGAGTTCGCGTTGGCTTTAGGGTTAGAGAGATACGCAATTTATACTATTGATGATTTCTTTAATTTAATTATGCAAACAGCGAAAGCAAAGGCTGAAACATTTAAAAATTTAGATACGGCGTTAAAGAAAGGCATTGAAATAAAACCATTGCTAAGAAAAATTTTTGTATCGTTATATAAGCATTATCCATTTAATGAGTAAAGGGAAACTAAATTAAATTGTTAGTCGGCAAATAATTAAATAGGGTAACTTTTATAACGTAATGGCAATGATAAAAGATGACTAGTTGTAAATATTAAAATAATATATGGAAATAATAGGTGTGTATGGATAAATTAATTTTACTAGATAGCAACAGCTTAATGTATCGCGCGTTTTATGCGTTGCAAAAATCTGCTTTGACTGACAGGCAAGGACGTCCGACGGGTGCGATATATGGTTTTGTTACTATGATGACAAAATTGATTTCAGATGAAAAGCCAACGCACATAGCGGCGGCATTTGACCTAAGATTTCCGACTTTTAGGCACGAGATGTTTGCGCCATATAAAGCTACGAGAAAGCCAATGCCTGATGAATTGGTTGCGCAAGTACCTATGTTAAAAAAGGTTTTAAATGATTTTGGGATTACAATTTTAGAGTTAGCGGGTTATGAAGCTGATGATATTTTAGGTACAATGGCAAAACGGTTTGATATGGATACAATAATTGTGACTGGCGACCGTGACGCATTACAGTTAATTAGTGACAACACTAAAATATGCTACACTAAGCGTGGGATATCAGATGTGATAATGTATGACGAAGCGCGCTTGGCTGAAGATGGATTTACGCCACAGTCAATTATTGACTACAAAGCTTTACGGGGAGATACGGCTGACAACATTCCGGGGATTGCGGGCATTGGCGAAAAAACAGCAATGATACTTTTAAACGAATATAAGACGCTTGAAAATGTGCTGGCAAACGCTTCAAAAATTTCAGGTAAAGTTGGCGAAAGGCTAGTTGAAGGAGAGGCTATTGCAAAGATGTCATATCAACTGGCAACTATAAATACAGATGTTCCGCTTAAATGTAAATTAGATGATTTAAAGTTGGTTTATCCGTTTACTAAAAAAGCCAAAGAAGGGCTAATTGAACTTGATTTTGTCAATCTAATTAAACGTCTTAAATTTGATACAAATGACGAAACAGATGTTTTATTTACACAAACAGATATATCAACAATTAATGTTGACAATTTGGAAGCATTAATAGCCGCCGTTAATGAATGTGTTGATAAGCCTTTAGCTTTAACATTTGGAGTCAATATTTGCTTTTCAATTTGCAAGGACAAACAGTTTTTAGTGTCGCCATCAAATGACCTGTTTGGCGAACTGTCTATTGATGTTATACTTGAAACTATAAAGCCTTTACTAATTGCCAATACTGATAAAATCTTGTACGATTACAAGGCTTTATTGCATTCGCTAAATGAATATAATATTAGTATTAATGGTGAAATTTACGATACACTTTTAATGGCGCATTTGGTTAAAGGCAGCAAAAACTTTTCAAGTATGAGCGAAATGTTTTTATGTTTCGGGTTCGGCGAGCAAGAAAATGTGTCAACCTTGTTTTTGATTTTAGAAAGACTAACTTGCGATTTAAATGAAAAAAACCTATCAAAACTTTACTATGACATTGAATTGCCTCTTGAAAATGTTTTGTTTGGTATGGAAGTTAAAGGCATACGCGTTGACGAAAATGTGCTAAATGAGCTAAGCGATAAATATACTTTAGAATTGGATACTTTAACTAATAACATTTATACGTATTCAGGAGAAACTTTCAATATTAATTCGCCCAAGCAGTTGGCCGTTATTCTTTTTGATAAACTTAAATTGTTGTCTAAAAAGAAAAATAAAACGGGGCTTTCGGTAGGCATTGAAGTGTTGAACGACCTCTATGATGAACATCCAATTATTCCTTTGATTATTAGGTATCGGCAACTTTCCAAGCTTCAGTCGACTTACGTTGACGGACTTAAAAAAGTTATTGCTGGCGATGGTCGTATTCATACCGAGTATAAACAAACTGTAACATCAACAGGTAGGCTTTCGTCGGTTGAACCGAACTTGCAAAATATTCCTACACGCACGTCCGAAGGGCGCGAAATAAGGCGGGCTTTTGTTGCGGATAAAGGTAAGCTTTTGGTATGCGCCGACTACTCGCAAATTGAACTTAGGCTTTTAGCGCATTTCAGTGGCGATGAAAATTTAATTAAAGCATATATCGAAAGTCGCGACATACACGCATCTACCGCTGCTGAAATTTTTGGCGTGAGTCAAAATGAAGTCACATCTGAAATGCGCCGCGACGCTAAAGCCGTGAACTTTGGTATTATTTATGGCATAAGTGATTTTGGCTTGGCAAACAACTTGTCTATTAGCGCGCGAAAGGCTAAAATATATATTGAAAAGTACTTCGCAACTTATCCGCGCGTAAAAGAATATATGGATAAAAACGTCGCTTTCGCTGAAGAACACGGTTATATAACCACTTTTTTTGGCCGTATTCGTGAACTTCCTGAAATTAAATCAACTAATCATAATATTAGAGAATTTGGGAAGCGTGCAGCTATGAATTTACCTTTGCAGGGTACTGCTGCCGACATTATTAAAATTGCTATGCTTGAAGTTGAAAAACGACTTAAAAATACAAATTCTAAAATGCTTTTGCAAGTTCACGATGAATTGATAATTGAAACCGAACAGTCGGAGGCCGAGTTTATCACGTCTGAATTAAAAAACTGTATGGAAAATGCCGTTAAACTTAGTGTTCCGTTGACGGTAAATGTTAAAACAGGCAGAAGTTGGTTTGAGGCAGATTAATGAGAATTGCAGTTACTGGTGGTATTGGAGTTGGGAAAAGCGAAGTTATGAAAATTATATCTTCGTTGGGTTACAAGGTTGCCTCGGCAGACGAAATCAATGCGAGGCTCTTGTTGCGCGCTGATTATATTGAAAAAATACAAACTGCCTTTCCGTCGGCGGTGGTTGATGGCAAAATTAATAAGGATATTTTAAGGAAAATTATTTTTAACGACTATGACAAACGTCAGCTGCTAAACAGTATTGCCCACCCAATTATTTTTAGTGAAATTAAGCGCGCGGGCTTAGATTTGTTTGTAGAAGTACCACTGCTGTTTGAAAGTGGAATGCAAACTATGTTTGATAAAATTATTGTTATTACCGCGCCATACGATATAAGGGTATCACGGCTTTTTGACCGTAGTGGCATTGATAAAATTTTGGCGCACAAAATGATTATGTCGCAGTTAAGCGATGGCGAACGCGAAAAATATGCCGATTACATAATTGAAAACAAGGCATCATATGACGAATTGTACAGGCGAGTTCGTGAAATGCTTATAAAAATCGAAGCGGATACAGGCATAACCCCTATACATATTGAAAACTAGCGCACAACATTTTACGTAAAACAAGCTGAAATTATAATTGAGGCATTTTTTTGACAATTTTACGGCACATAGTTTTGCTTGTTTTAATCAATATTTTTATAAAAGGTATTTTAAGCAAGCGAGAAAAATTTTAGGAAGTAATTTTTTTGTAAATTAGTACTATATTTTTTTATTTAATTAAACCAATTATGACCGCTATATTAGCGGTTGTTTTTTTTGGCTAAATTGAAGCATAATATATTGTAACGTGAAAAAAAATAAAAACAACTTAAATTTATGGCTATCAGTGACAGCTGTGATTCTTTTAATAATTTCCTTAACAATGTATTCGGTGTTTTTTACCAAGTACGATGAGGAAGTTTCTGTTGCTGCAAAAAAGTTTGGAGTGGATAATCGATTGGTTTTGGCGGTTATTAAAGTGGAAAGTGGGTTTGATATCAAGGCAATATCCGAAAAGGGCGCAGTTGGTTTAATGCAACTGAAGCCAGCAACAGCCAAGTGGATATATGAGGACATTTTAAAGCTAGGATATTTTAATTATGAATTATTATATAGTGCCGAAATAAATATATTATTAGGTGTAAAATATTTAGATTACTTGATTGAAAAATTTGATTTTGAATTTGGCTTGGCCGCGTATAATGCAGGAGAGGGGACAATAAAACAATGGTTAGCTGACGGAATTAAAAGAGTAGAGGATATCCCTTATGACGAAACAAGAAAGTATGTAGCGCGTGTTAAAAAGTTTTATAAACTATATAGGTTTAAGTAAAGTTATTGTTTAATTTATTAATTATAACATTGCAATACTTGCTGAAAGAAAGTGTAAATTAAATTGTTATGATAAAAAGCAAACATAATTATAACTGAATATCATTATATTTGGTTTCAATATTTAAATTTGCTGTTAAATCCTAATTATAAGATTAAATATAAATATTAAAAAAATATTGTCTGGCGTACTCAAAACATTTGCATATAACAATATTTCGTGATATAATTAAACAAATAAACACGAATGTAGGTATGTGAAAAAAGGTTTCGGCAAAATGATTTGCCAAAATTTTTTTGCCAAATTGAGGTTTTTTAATGAAAGGATTGCTTACTTTAAAAGTTCTATCCACACAAAAAATTTGCGACATTATTGACCTTGCTATTCAATTTAAGCAGGGGAAAAAAGTGGATTATTCGGGGAAAAGAATGGCTAGCCTGTTTTATGAAAACTCTACCCGTACGCAGTTTAGTTTTCAAATGGCAATGCTAAGGCTTGGCATTACTCCTATTACATTTAACGTGGGCGCTTCTAGCGTTGCTAAGGGCGAAACATTGTACGACACTGTTCGTACTTTTGAGGCGTTGGGTGTTGATGGTGTTGTTATTAGACATTCGCAAAATGAATATTATAGGGATTTGGAAAATATCCAAATCCCTATTTTTAATGGCGGAGATGGCACATCAAACCATCCAACTCAAACTTTATTGGATTTAATGACCATATATGAGGAATTTGGGCGATTTGATGGTTTAAAAGTTTGTATTGTTGGCGATATTGTTCACTCTCGCGTGGCGCACGGTAACGCTGAAATTATGAAAAGACTTGGAATGGAAGTTTATATTTGCGCGCCTAGTCAGTTTGTTGATGACACGGGTACGCTTGTTAGTTTAGACGACGCGGTTAAATTTGCAGATGTTATTAATTTATTGCGCGTGCAGTTTGAACGGCATCACGACGGTACTGAAGTCGCGGCTAATGAATATTTGAAAAATTGGGGAATGACAATGGAGCGTGTGAAAAACATGAATAAGGGTGCAATCATTATTCACCCCGCGCCTATTAACCGAGGTATTGAAATAGCCGACGATGTCGCTGAATGTAATGTTAGCAGAATATATAAGCAAATGGAAAATGGTGTTTATGTTCGGATGGCGGTTATTTATATGGTAATGGAGGGCTTGCTTTGATTTTATTAAAAAATGGAAGTGTGCTTTTAGGCGGCAGCTTAATTAAAAAAGATATATTGATAGAGGGCAATCTTATTAAAAAGATTGATGATTGTATTTCTCTTTCAAATTGCAACGTTATTGATGTTTCCAAGTGCTGGGTTATTCCCGGCACTATTGATGTACACGCGCATTTCCGCGAGCCTGGTTTTGAGGGTAAAGGTACAATTTATTCGGAAAGCAGAAGCGCGGCTAAGGGTGGGATAACATCTGCTATGGCTATGCCAAACCTTAACCCTACGCCCGACTGTTATGAAAATTTACAAATTGAACAAAGCATTATAGACGTCGAAAGCGTAATTAAAATTTATCCATACGCAAGTGTTTCAAAAGGTGAATTAGGCATTGAAGTTTCGGCATTAGACGAGCTAATTGGTAAGGTGAAGGGTATCACTGACGATGGTCGAGGCGTAAACAATATTGATGTGTTAAAGCAGGCTATGCGTTGGGCGAAAGCAAACGACGTTGTGATATCATCGCACGCGGAAATGAACGGTTACGGAACTTCTGGCGAGGCTGAATATTTAGCAGTTGAGCGAGAATTGGCGCTTGTAAAGGAAATTGGCTGCAAATATCATTTTTGTCATATGTCAACAGAAAGAAGCTTTAATGCCATTGAAAAGGCTAAGTTAAATGGAGTTGATGTTACTTGTGAGGTAACTCCACATCACTTAGTGCTTTGCGAAGACGATATATGTGGCAACACAAATTTTAAAATGAATCCTCCTTTACGTTCGCGTCGTGATATGATGTTTACGATAAAAGCTTTGCTAACAGGCGTCGCTGATATGATTGCTACCGACCACGCGCCGCATAGCGAACAAGACAAAGCTGTTGTATATGAAAAAGCTCCAAACGGCATAATTGGGTTTGAAACGCTTGCGCCGATTATTTTTACTTACTTTATAAAAACGGGACTTGCTTCATATGAAAAATTTTTGAATTGGCTTGTTTATAATCCGTCTGACCGTTTCAGTATTTTACACAGCAACATAGAAGAAGGCAGCGTGGCTGATATTGCGGTGCTTGATATTGAAAATCAACATACTTATAGAAAGGATGAAATACTTTCAAAAAGTAAAAACTCGCCATTTATCGGAGAGTCGCTTTTTGGAATGAACGTTTTAACGCTTGTTGACGGCAAAGTCGTTTACAGGGCAATATAATTTGAAATATAAAATTTTAGATATATCGGGAGGTTACAATGAAAGATAAAATGCTTGTGTTAGAAAACGGTAAAGTCTTTTACGGTGAAGGGTTTGGAGGCAAAAGTACGCGAATCGCCGAATTGGTTTTTAATACCTGTATGGTAGGATATCAAGAAATAATTTCTGACCCGTGTTACGCAGAGCAGATAGTTGTTATGAGCTATCCTCTTATTGGAAACTATGGTTTAGCTGATGAGGATTATGAATCAAAGGGGATATTTTTAAGCGGATTGGTTGTTCGCGAGTATAATGATTTGCCGTCGAACTTCCGCTACACTAAAACATTGAGCGAAGTTATGCTTGACAACAATGTTTCAGGAATTGCCGACTTGGATACACGTGAAATAGTTAAAATAATTCGCGACGAAGGCGAGATGCTTGCAATGATTACCGATTCAAACAGGTGCATTGACGAGTGCTTAGTAGAACTGAAGAGTTCAAAACTTAAGAAGCGTCCTGTTGAGTTGGTTTCTACACAAAAAGTATGGTACTCAAGAACGAGAAATCCAGAGTTTACAGTAGTTGCCGTCGACTGTGGTATTAAATATAGCGTAATTAAAAAACTTAACGAATACGGCTGTAATGTGGTTATTGTGCCGTTTAACACCTCATTTGATGATATCGTCAAGTTAAAAGCTGACGGCTTGTTTATTACAAATGGCCCCGGCAATCCAATGGAAATTATTGAGATAATTGAACTTATCAATAAAGCTCGGGGCAAAATGCCTATTTTTGGGCTTAGCTTAGGCTGTCAGTTGATTGGGCTGGCATACGGGGCGACAACATATAAAATGAAGTTTGGACACCGAGGCTCAAATATTCCAGTTAAAGACCTCGAAACTGGAAAGGTCGAAATTACAACACAAAATCATTCTTATGCGCTTAACAATGACAGCCTTTTAGGCAAACAAATCAAAATTACGCATATCAATCTTTTAGATAATGAGGCGGAAGGTGTTTTTGACCAATTAAATGGTGTAATAGGTATGCAGTATCACCCCGAAAGCGCGGAAGGCACTGCTGATAGCATTTTGATTTTTGAAAAGTATATTGAACTTTTAAGGAAAGCAGGAGGTAATAAAAATGCCCAAGAGAACAGATATTAAAAAAATTATGGTCATCGGAAGTGGCCCGATTGTTATTGGACAAGCGGCTGAGTTTGACTACGCAGGTACGCAGGCTTGTATTGCGCTTCGAGAGGAGGGCTATGAGGTTGTGCTTGTCAACAGCAATCCTGCGACAATTATGACTGATACGAAAATCGCAAATAAAATTTATATGGAACCATTGGACTTGGAACACGTTGCAAGGATTATAAGGCTTGAGCGTCCCGACGGCTTAATTTGTAGCATTGGTGGTCAGACGGGCTTAAATTTAGGTATGCAGTTACACAAAAAAGGTATTTTAGACGAGTGTCAAGTTGAGCTTTTAGGTACAGGCTACAATTCAATTACGAAAGCGGAAGACAGACAGCTGTTTAAAGATTTGTGCGAAAGCATAAATGAACCTACTATAAAATCATTTACAGCGACAACCATAGAAGATTCGGTTGCAGCAGCAAACAAAATTGGTTATCCAATTATAGTTAGGCCAGCATTTACTTTAGGTGGTACGGGTGGTGGCTTTGCCGATAACGACGCTGAAATGATTGAACTTAGTAAACGCGCTTTGAAGCTTTCGCCGGTAACTCAAATTTTAGTTGAAAAATCCATAAAGGGGTTTAAAGAAATAGAATTTGAAGTTATGCGTGATTCAAACGATACTGCCATTGTTGTATGTGGTATGGAAAACGTTGACCCAGTTGGTATTCATACGGGCGACTCAATAGTCGTTGCGCCTTGCCAAACTCTTACTAACCGCGAATTTCAAATGCTTAGAAACAGCGCATTGAAAATAATAAGGGCATTGGGGATAGAGGGCGGATGCAATATTCAGTATTCCCTTGACCCGTTTTCGTTTAAGTATTATGTAATAGAAGTAAATCCTCGCGTTAGTCGTTCAAGTGCGCTAGCAAGCAAAGCGACAGGGTTTCCGATTGCGCGCGTCAGCAGTAAAATTGCCTGCGGAATGAGGCTTGACGAAATACAACTTGCAAGTACGTTGGCGTGTTTTGAACCTACGGTTGATTACGTTGTAGCAAAATTTCCTAGGTTTCCGTTTGATAAATTTGCAACAGCAAACCGTCATTTAAATACTCAAATGAAGGCAACAGGTGAAATAATGAGCATAGGGCGCACGCTCGAAGAAGCGTTTTTAAAAGGCGCGCGTTCGCTTGAAACAGGGCTGTGCCACCTTGAACTTCCGCGGCTTAAATCGTTTAGCAAAAAGGAGTTAGTTGATTTTATTTCCGCAAGCACAGATGAACGTATTTACGCTATTATGGAGGCGCTAAGAAGGGATATCAGCGTTGATTATATTAACGAAATTACGAAAATTGACAAGCTGTTTTTAAATAAATTATATAACATCGTAAATTATGAAAAGATAATTAAAGCTAATAAAAATGACCTTAAAGTGCTTTATACTGCAAAACGTATGGGTTTCGGCGATGAGTTTATTGGCGCGTGCTGGGATATGAGCTATGTCGATATTTACAATCTGCGCAAAGAAAACAATATGTATCCTGTTTATAAAACGGTTGATATCTGCGGTGGTGAATTTAAATCATATATACCTTATTTTTACTCTACTTATGAAAATGAAAACGAGTCAAAAATCGGCGAAAAAAAGAAAGTAATAGTTTTAGGAAGCGGGCCTATCCGCATTGGTCAAGGCGTTGAATTTGACTATTCTACCGTACACGCTGTGTGGGCTATTCAAGAAGCTGGCTATGAAGCTATTATTATAAACAACAATCCTGAAACGGTTTCAACGGACTATACCCTAAGTGACAAATTGTATTTCGAACCGCTAACGTTTGAAGATGTTATGAATATCGTCGACTTTGAAAAACCTGAAGGTGTTGTCGTTGCGTTAGGCGGACAAACTGCAATCAATCTTGCCGATGACCTAGATAAAGCGGGTGTTAAAATTTTAGGGAGTAGCAGCGCAAGTATCGCCTTGGCAGAGGATAGAGATTTATTTATTGAAGTGTTAAATAAACTAAATATTCCTATGCCCGAAGGTAAGGCCGTGTTTAATATTGTCGACGGCAAAGCCGCCGCTTTAAAAATAGGTTATCCTGTTTTAGTAAGGCCCTCGTTTGTGCTAGGCGGTCGTATGATGCACATTGTGTATGACGAAAAAAATCTTGAAGGCTTTTTAAATGAGGCTGTTCAACTAAATAAAAAACACCCCGTACTTATTGATAAATATATTATTGGGCGCGAGTGTGAAGTTGACGCTATTTGTGACGGAAAAGAAGTTTTTATCCCCGGAATTATGGAGCATATCGAGCGCGCAGGCGTTCATAGTGGCGACAGCTTGAGCGTGTATCCGTCACATTCGTTAAACAAACAAATTCAAGATGTTATTGTAAACTATACAACTCGCATAGCGCTCGCTCTTGGAATTATCGGGCCATTCAATATTCAGTTTGTAGTCGACAAGTCGGACAAGGTGTTTATTATTGAAGTAAACCCAAGAAGTAGCCGTACTGTACCGTTTTTAGCTAAAGTTACGGGCGTACCTATTGCGAATATTGCAACAAAGGTTATGCTTGGACAAAGTCTAAAGACGTTGGGTTATACGGGTGTGTTTCCAAGAAAGGATAAATGGTATGTCAAAGCGCCTACGTTCTCGTACAGTAAACTTACAGGGCTTGACGCGGTGCTTTCGCCCGAAATGAAATCTACCGGCGAAGCAATCGGCTACGATAAATCGCTTAATCGCGCTATCTATAAAGCTTTAAAGGCCAGTGGTCTAAGGGTTAGCAACTATGGAACGGTATTCGCAACTATTAGTGATGCCGATAAAGATGCCGCATTACCTCTCATTAAGCGTTTTTATGATTTAGGTTTTAACATCGAAGCCACTGAAGGTACGGCCAAATTTTTGAAAACTAAAGGTATTCGCACAAGGGTTCGCAAAAAACTTTCACAAGGTAGCGAAGAAATATTGGAAGGGTTGCGCAAAGGATATGTTACCTATGTTGTAAACACCATTACCGAAGGCGAACTTACTGTTCATCGTGACGGCGTTGCAATTAGAAGCACGGCTGTTGAAAATAATGTTCCTATATTTACCTCACTTGACACCGTGGCGGCCTTACTTGACGTGCTTGAGGAAATTACGATGAGTGTTAGTACTATTGACGCAAAATAATTAATGTTGTATTATCTAATTATGCGGTTAGTCCTATTTACTGTTAATTAGTTGAATAGGGCTGTACGGGTGTAGCAATAAGAAAATGTTTTGATATAGCGCAAATTAATGCATTAGATGTTTGGCTCGAAATTTACGCAGCAGATGTAATATAGATAATTGCTTAATTAAGCGCAATTAAATCAATAGGTAAAAAATGAAGCAAATTAATTTAAAGGTAAAAGAAAACAATAAAATCAGCAAAGATATTTATAAGTTGATTTTAGTTGGCGATATTGATAAAACACAATGTGGTCAGTTTATTGAAATTGCATTAAACGGTTTTTACTTGCGTCGTCCATTTGGTATTGCCGACCGTAACGGCAATGAAATTACTGTTTTATATAGGGTTTCTGGGCGCGGCACGGAAGCGATGATTGGTTTAAAAAATGGCGACGAATTGGATTGTTTGGTAGCCTTAGGAAATGGCTTCAGAACAGAACGTTCAAAAAAACCGTTGTTAGTTGGCGGTGGAATAGGTATTGCGCCTCTTTATTACTTGGCGAAAGAATTAGTCAAACAGGGCAAAAAACCCGTCATTGTGCTGGGATTTAAAAACGAAGCTGAAGCCTTTTATGTTGACGAGTTCAAAAAGCTAGGAAGTGTGATAGTGTCGTCTGATGACGGTTCTATCGGTTTTTATGGAAATGCAGTGGAAGCATTGATGACTGTCCAAATTGACTATGATTATTATTACGCTTGTGGTCCTACTGTTATGCTGAAGGCGCTATCGGAATTTTCAAAAACAGGGGAATTGTCGCTTGAAGCGCGTATGGCGTGCGGATTTGGCGCGTGTATGGGTTGCAGTATTGAAACATATAACGGCATAAAACGTGTGTGCAAAGACGGCCCGATTTTTGACAGCGCGGAGGTGAAATTTTAATGGATACAAGAGTTCAACTGTTTAATAATTTATTAAGTAATCCAATTATACCTGCGTCGGGGACGTTTGGTTTCGGGTATGAGTTTAGTGAATATTATGACATAAATTGTTTAGGTTCAATTTCACTTAAAGGCACAACGCTAAGCGCTAGATATGGAAATCCATTGCCTAGAATTGCAGAATGTCCGTCAGGCTTATTAAATGCAATCGGGTTGCAAAATCCCGGGGTTGACAAAGTAATTTCAGATGAAATAGTAAAGCTTTCAGCGGTATACGGGAAACCCGTCATAGCTAACGTTGGGGGTCATAGTTTTGATGATTATGTAGCGACCGTCGCAAAATTTAACACAGTTGACAAGGTTTTTGCTGTCGAATTAAATATAAGTTGCCCAAATGTAAAAGGCGGAGGTATGGCTTTTGGCGTTGACGCTAATATTGCGGAAAAGCTAGTTAAAGCTGTTAAAAAAGTATCTACAAAGCCAATTATTGTTAAATTAAGTCCAAATGTAACCGATATTGCAAGTATGGCGAAGGCTGTTGAAAATGGCGGAGCTGATGCAATTAGTTTAATTAATACTTTAGTTGGTATGCGCATTAACTTGAAAACAGCTAAACCAATTTTAAGTGTCAAAACGGGAGGTTATAGCGGAAAAGGTGTGTTTCCTGTTGCTGTTAGAATGGTGTATCAAGTTTATGACGCGGTCAAACTGCCTATTATCGGAATAGGTGGAATTGAAAGCGCGTACGATGTTATTGAAATGATGTACGCAGGCGCAACCGCCGTTATGGTGGGCAGTCAAAATTTGATTGACCCGTGGGCGTGTCAAAAAATTATTTTGCAACTGCCAAAACTTATGGAACAGTTTAATATTAAAAAATTATCCGATATAATTGGGAGGGCGCATGATGAGTAAAGAAGTTATTATTGCGTGTGATTTTTCAAGCAAAAACGACCTGAATTTATTTTTGAAAAACTTTAAAAATGAAAAACCTTATCTTAAAGTCGGCATGGAACTTTTTTATAAAGAGGGCGCAGATATGGTTAAGGAGTTAAAGCAAAATGGTTTTAAAATCTTTTTGGATTTAAAACTTCACGACATTCCAAACACCGTATATAAGGCTATGAAAAATATTGCGTCGCTTGGCGTCGATATGACAAATGTACACGCCTCTGGTGGAATAGAAATGATGAAAAAGGCGCGTCAAGGGCTTAGTGAGGGAGCGAATGGAACAGGCACTTTGCTTATCGCGGTAACTCAGCTAACATCAACAAGCGAAAGCGTTTTGCATAGTGAATTGTTTATTTCAAAGTCGCTTGACGAAACAGTTAAAGGTTATGCTGAAAATGCTAAAATAGCAGGGCTTGACGGTGTTGTTTGCAGCCCGCTAGAAGCCCCGATAATTAAAAAGTTAGGGCTTATTAGCGTTACTCCCGGGATTCGTCTTTCAGGTGATTGCGCCGACGACCAAAAACGTATTTCAACACCTGCGCTTGCAAGGGAACTTGGCAGTGATTATATTGTAGTAGGCAGAAGCATTACTGGCGCAGATAATCCGTTAGAAGCATATTTGCGTTGTAAAAATGAATTTTCAGCAAACTAGGAGGAGTTATGGAACATTTTAAAGAGTTAGAAAAACAGGTGGCTAAAGCGCTTTTGTCAATTAAAGCGGTTTTCCTAAGGCCAAATGAGCCCTTTGTGTGGGCAAGTGGCATTAAATCACCAATATATTGCGACAATCGTTTGACGTTGTCGTATCCGCGTGTACGCGAAATTATTGAAAATGGTATCGCTGAAAATATTGAGGCGTTTTATCCTGAATGTGAAGCTGTTTTTGGCACATCAACAGCGGGTATTCCGCACGCGGCTATTGTCAGCGAAATTTTGGATATACCTATGGGATATGTCCGTGGCGACAGCAAAACGCACGGTCGCAACAATCAAATTGAGGGGATTATTCCAACTGGAAAAAAAGTCGTCGTTGTAGAGGATTTGATTTCTACCGCAGGCTCGGCTATTGAAGTTGTAAATGCGTTACGCGATGTTGGCGCAGATGTTTTGGGTATTGTTTCAATATTTACTTATGGTATGCAAAAAGGCATTGCAAGGCTGTTGGAAGAAAATATTAAAAATGTGTCGATTACAAATTTTGATGTGTTGACCGATGTTGCGCTTGAAGAAAGTTATATTACTGAAGCTGAATATAAATTAGTTAAAGCATTTCAAAAAAATCCTTATGATGAAAGTTGGCAAAATGCAAGATAATTTTTTGTGGTGTATGATATAACGTTAAAACAAAAACAAAAACAAAAACAAAAACGAAAACAAAAACGAAAACAAAAACAAAAACAAAAACAAAAACAAAAATTGATTTTAAGGAGGTATTACTATGTCAAGTAAATTTTATTTGTGTGAGCATTGTAAAAATCTGGTAGGTATGATAAATAATTCAGGTGTGCCAATAATTTGTTGTGGCGCGAAAATGAAATCTCTTGAAGCAAATACTGTTGAAGCAAGCCACGAAAAGCATATTCCGATGGTGCTTATTGAAGGCCAAAAAGTTAGCGTAACGGTTGGTAGTGTTGTTCACCCAATGACTGAAGAACATTATATTGATTGGATTTATCTCGAAACTTCTGAAGGCGGTATGCGGAAAAAATGTAACGGCAAACCTTCGGCGACTTTTACCTTGGATGGCGAAGAACCAATAGCGGTATACGCTTATTGCAACCTGCACGGACTTTGGAAAACCGAACTGTAATTTGTGTGGAAAGTGAATATATTTGTTTAATTAATGTTAAGCGATATCATAATGGATTTTATAAAACATTGTAATTTAAATTTGTTACATTATTAAATATGTCTATTGAAATATTGCGATTAATTACTTTTTATTTGTCTAGGCATAAAAGTTGATATCAATTAAAGCAAAATTAACAAAAACAGCTAGTTTTGGTGTCATAAATTGCCTAAAATCGACTTAAATATGATGTTTAAAATGTCAAGCAAAAACGGCCTAATATATAATATATTTTGCGCTAGTTATGCTTGACATATTTTTTTTGCAAGCTTAAACTATGCCTACGTTAATACGTAGTATTGTAGTGTGCAACTAAAGGATTTAAGTCAGAAATTTATGTTTATTAAGCCTGCTTTGTTCGACTCGTTAAAAGGTTACAGTTTTAAAAAACTAACTGCCGATTTAATGAGTGGTTTGTTGGTAGCTATCATAGCGCTACCATTGTCAATCGCGCTAGGTATACAATCTGGGGTTACCTTGCAACAGGGGATTATTACCGCAATCGTCGCGGGTTTTATCATTAGTTTATTCGGTGGAAGTAAAGTTCAAATTGGCGGGCCAACGGCGGCATTTGTTGTCATCGTTTTGGGCTATGTCAACAATCCCGAAATAGGCTTGATTGGCTTGCAATTTGCAACAGTTATGGCTGGAATTATACTATTGTTTTTAGGATTATTTCGCGCGGGCAAGTTAGTGAGGTATATTCCATATCCAATCATTTTAGGATTTACAGCTGGTATAGGGGTTACGCTAATGGTCGGGCAAATAAAAGGTTTTTTTGGAATTGATTGCTTAACTGGCGGACATTTTATTTCGCAAATCTCTATTTTATTTCAAAATATAAAAAGTATTTCATTTGCAACTACCGCCATTGGCTGTGTTACGATTGCAATTATAATTTGCTTGCCTAAAATAAATGCGAAATTTCCTTCTGCATTTGTCGCGATAATTATCGCAACGCTACTAACGCTTTTAGTAAACAAATTTTATCCACATTCGGTCGACACAATCGGCTCAAGTTTTGGTGAAATTAAAGCGCAATTTTACTTTCCACAGTGGGCAAATCTTGGCTCGTTAAATATAGTGAAATTAATTGTGCCAAGTATGGTTATTGCGTTTTTGGGCGCAATCGAAAGCCTGCTTTCGGCAACCGTTGCCGACAGTATGATTAATGGCCGCCACGACTCGAACACGGAACTATTTGCGCAGGGGCTTACTAACATCGCATCTGCTTGCTTTGGCGGATTGCCCGCGACTGGCGCAATCGCGAGGACAGCCGCTAATGTGAAAAATGGCGGACGCTCCCCCGTAGCTGGTATGTTTCACGCAGTGATATTGCTTATTATGTTTCTTGTGCTTATGCCAATTATGAAATTTATTCCAATGGCCTCGCTTTCCGCTGTGCTAATTATGGTTGCGCTTGGAATGGCTAACTTTAAATTGTGTTTCAAAATGATACTATTTAATTGGCGCGATACCGCTATTTTGCTAACTACTTTTGTGCTTACCGTAACTGAAGATTTAGTGTTTGGTGTTGGTGGCGGTTTTTTAGTTGCTTGCATACTACAAATTATTGAGCTTTGCGCAAAAACAAATATTTCGCAAGCGGAAACTCTTGAAAAATATACGCACCTAAATGCAAACTTAAATAATGCGCAAGCATTTTTAGTTACACCTCATTTAACATTTAAATCAGCCGATAAACTTATATCACATATCGATACTCGAATTGAAAACTATGATACCATTATCTTTGACCTGTCATTGCTTAAAACTTTTGACCTTTCGGCGATGGAAAAGTTAGTAAAATATTTTAAACGCCTTAATAATTCAGGAGTTTCGGCAATTATGGTTTTGGAAAACCCTCGACAAATTGAAATGTGGGCAAATGCACAAAAGTATATTGGCGGAAGTAAGGGCTAATTCTAATGGATTGCGATATAAAAAATTTTTAAATGTAGTTAAAAATTCTTAATTATAAATAATTACTTGACTTTTTTTGCATAAAATTGTATTATCACACTACATTTGCGGACATGGCGGAATTGGCAGACGCGTAAGATTCAGGTTCTTATGAGGGCAACTTTGTGCAGGTTCAAGTCCTGTTGTCCGCACCAATTAAAAAAACACAAACTCATAAAAGGGAGCTTGTGTTTTTTTGTTATATACTATAAATTCGATTTTGAAGGGCAATATTTAAGTAACGTCTAAATTTTTTTGTAATTGCAGTTATTGGTTAAATATGCAAACAGCAAATAGATTGTTTTTAAGATTTATATTGTTTAATTTAATAATTAAATGCCTAATTATTAAATGTAGTTGCATAATGTCTATCGTTTTGCTACAATATCCTTATGAATATAGGTGATAATTTAATTGTAGAAGTTGTGAGTTTGGGTATGGATGGCGAAGGCGTCGCAAAGGTGAACGGAATGGTTGTTTTTATTCCGATGGCTGTTATTGGCGATTTGGCAAAAATTAAAATTGTACATATAAAAAAGAACTTAGCCTTTGCCGAACTTATCAAAGTTATGCGCGCGTCAGAATTGCGAGTAACCCCCAAATGTGAGTATTTTGGAATATGTGGCGGTTGTGACTTGCAACATATAAATGCGGTTGAGCAGTCTGACTTCAAGCGTGAACAAGTACAAAATTGTTTGCATAAAGTCGGGCTAAATAATGTGGAATGTGCGCCCGTGGTTTGTGGGGAAAAGTTTTTTTATCGCAACAAATTACAGCTTCCTATCGGCGAGATTGACGGCAAAATTGTAGCGGGTTTCTATAAAAAATCCTCACACGAAATAGTTGAAATAAATGATTGCTTACTTCATGGAAATTGGGCAAAAAAAATTATTAAAGTTTTACTTGAATGGGCTAACGGGAAATACGGTACGTCGAAACTGTCAGCTTATTCAGACATAACAGGGAAGGGGCTTTTGCGCCACCTTGTGGTTCGTTTTGTTGATAATTTTTTGTGTATTACATTGGTTATAAATGGCGATAACTTGCCAAATTCCGAAGCGCTTATTTCGGCGCTAAAACAACTTTTTGATTTCAATCTTTACATTAGTATAAATAAACGTAATACGAATGTTATTTTTGGCGACACAATTCGGCTTATCTATGGTCAAGAAAAAACACTTAACATAGCAGGTGTTAATTTGCCGCTATCACCACTGTCATTTTTACAAGTAAATGATGAAATTCGTGACAAAATTTATGCCGAAACTCTACTTAAGCTTGAAGGCATTGATGTGGTGTTTGATGTATATTCCGGGGTAGGTATCTTAAGCGCAATGTTGGCAAATCACATTAAATCAAGTTATTATCCTTGCGTCTACGGCATTGAAATTGTTGAGGACGCAACGCGAAATGCCAATTCACTTATGCAACTAAATAACTTGACAAAAAGTGTTAAAAATATATGTGGCGATGCGGCTGCACAATTACCGCTATTGACAAAAAACATACTTGAAATGTATAATTGTATCAATAAAGGCGAAATTAATAATAAAAATAATATTATATGCGATAATCTTAACAAAAATAAATTAGATAATTTGTCTATTCAAAATGACATTCTTTTATCTGCTAATAGTAATAATTATGTTCATAAAATTCCTAATATAGCGGTGGTTTTAGACCCTCCGCGTAAGGGATGTGACGAAGCGGTATTGAATGCAATTATACAATCAAATAGTGCAATCAGCAAAATAATTTATATATCGTGTAATCCTGCAACTCTTGCGAGAGATTTAACAATACTTGCAAAATCTTACGACGTGGAAGTTGTCATTCCGTTCGACATGTTTCCTCAAACTAAGCACGTCGAGTGCATGGTGTTGATGTCAAGGAAATAGTGAATTTGTAGTGAAGATTGTTTATGTTGGTGGTGTAATAAATGAAAACATTAATTATGATAAGTGGTACAATAGGTGTTGGGAAAACAACCACTTGTAGAGAACTACAAAAAATATTACCTCGCAATGTTTTTCTTGATGGAGATTGGTGTTGGGATATGCAACCTTTCGTTGTTAACGAGGAAACTAAGACTATGGTTATGGAAAATATCTGTTTTCAGTTAAACCAATTTTTAAAGTGTTCCCAATATGAATATATTATTTTTTGTTGGGTGATGCGCGAACAAAGTATCATTGATTCCATTTTATCCTCACTCGATACTAACGACTGTTTGATAAAATCGTTCTCTCTAATTGCAGATAAACATTCCTTAGTAAAAAGAATAAAGCTCGATATTGACAGCGGAACAAGATAGTGGGTTGTAATATTAGTTTACTTTGTGGATATTTGAACCGTTAAAAGGTAGTTAATTATTTGAGTTTTGCTTGTTTTAATATTTAGTTTTCTTGTATTTTAATGCTGGCTTATGCTATAACATATTAACCAAATTGTCAATTTCATAAACGATAAAATTTTTTTGCAAAAATCAAACGAAAGATAGTCCTTGTTTGTTATATAGGTAAAGGGAGCAGAAAATGCTTCCGCAAGGAGGACTTTAAAAATGAAAAAAGATATGTTAAGACTCGGCGCAACTGCAATTATTTTGTGCATGGCGATAGGAACATTTGCCGCTTGCGCGAATGGCAAGCCAAACAGAGCAGAAGCTGTGACCTATGTTTCACTGTCTATAAATCCTGAAGTGGAATTTACGGTAAGTGGCGACAACAAAGTTTTATCGGTTAAGCCAGTCAATGCTGACGCGGAAGTTTTACTCGCAGAAACCAATTTCGAGGGTATGGATATCGAAGCCGCAGCGGAACAAGTAGTTAGCCTTAGTGCAGAAGCAGGTTACATTGATGTTGACGCAAATGAAACGGAAGTTGAATTGACTGTTATTAATGAGGATTCAAATAAGAAAACTAAAATGGAAAACACTTTGGAAACTCGTCTAAATCGTTATTTTGACAACAATGGAATTTTTGGCAAGGTTTCAAAGGCAACGCTAGAGGAATATGGCGTTCAAGCGGCGCAGCTTGGCGTATCAGTGGGACATATGAAAATGATATTACGCGCTATTGATATGAACCCAACTATGACATTAGAACAGCTTAAAGCAATGCCTATAAACGAACTAGTTAAACTTATTAAGGCCAGTCACGGCAAGGGCGATTTAAGCCACGCAATCAAAGCCCAATTAAAAATAGACAAAGCGGCGCTAAAAGTAACATACGCAGAACTTTTTACCTTAGATGAGGAAGTTTCCTTATTAAAAGCACAGATAGCCGCATTTACGGGGGCTGCTGATGAAAAAGCAGTTTTGGAAAGCACTTTGGCGCTTAAAATTGCTAGAATTGCAGAACTTAAGCCGCTATATGAAGCGGAACTAAAAGTGTTGATGGAAAAAGCAAAAGCTGATACCACTGCGCTCAAGGAACAACAAAAAGCAGACAAGATTGAAAAGATAGAGAAAAATAAGGATAAAATTGAATCACATAGAGAGGGGTTCAAGAAAAACGAAAAGAAAGTAAAAGAGGATATTCAAAATTGGAGAAAGGGAGCTTAATAAGCAAAGGAACGATTTAATATTATTAAGCTTGCAAAGGAGGCAATGTGGCAGATTTGAACCAACAAATGCAACAATTAAAGCGGGGCGAAAACTCCGCTTTAGTTGCCATTTATGAATCGACTAAAAAATCTGTTTTTGCCATAGCGTTCACGATTTTACGAGATTATGCCACGGCTGAAGATGTCATGCAAGAAACTTATTTAAAAATCCAAAGTGCCGCCAGTCAATACAACGATGGAACAAATGCAAGAGCTTGGATACATGCGATTTCACGTAATTTGGCCTTCAACATTTATAAAAAACGAAAGCAAGAATGCTTTGTGGACTTTAGCGAACATGACTATATAGGTGGAGATTATGAATTAAAAGCTAATGATGAAAGCGGAATCATTCAGCTGACACTTAAAACACTAGATGAAAATGAAAGTGGTATCGTGTTAATGCACACAATTGGCGAAATAAAACTGGTAGAAATAGCCGCAATATTGGATAAATCTTCGGCAACCGTGCGTTGGCAATATAACAATGCTTTAAAAAAACTAAGAAAAGCTATAAAGGAGGAACAATGAAAAAACGCGAAATAGAAAAAATGTTAATAAAATCCAGCGATAAATTTGTTCCGAATGTTTTAGACAAAGTTATTGCAAGTAATATAACGCAACCAATCGAATCTGACGTGATTGCGCTTA
Organism: Clostridia bacterium; assembly: GCA_036654095.1. Taxonomy (GTDB): domain Bacteria; phylum Bacillota; class Clostridia; order Christensenellales; family CAG-917; genus JAVVSR01. Next base: position 65,833 of record JAVVSR010000002.1, on the reverse strand, counting down.
AGCGTCATAATAATCCAAATAGGACGAAAATATTTGTCACTGCCGTACTAGCCACGTTTGTTTTTCTTTTTGGTATATTAACGGGTGGACATTTTTATTTCAGAGCCGATGATAGTATTGTATATATAGACATCAATCCAAGCATTGAGCTAACTCTTAATAGAACGGGCAAGGTTAAAAGCGCAAGTGCTAAAAACGCAGATGCCGAAACATTACTTGCGGGTCAATCACTAAATGGATTAAATCTAGAAGATGCCGTAGAGCGTATTTTGGAACTAGCTGTTGAGCAAAACTATATTGATAGCGCAAGCGACAATAACGAAATTATGCTTAGTATCTACAATAAGGATTTGAAAAAAGCGGATAGGCAAATGGAAAAATTAAACAAGCGCGCCAGTCGGTTTTTTGATAGCAAGGGGATAAAATGTAAGGTAGATAAAGAAACTGGCAACAAAAAAGATAATGAAAAGGCAACCCAACAAGGCATTTCGCCTGCAAAGTTGAAACTTATTGAATCCATTATTGCCGCCGATTCATCATATACGATAGCTTCTCTAAAAGATTATAGTATTAAAGACTTGCAAAAACTTTTAAAGGAATTAACAAAATAGGATAGTTAATAGCAATGGCATATACGCAACGAGAAAGAATTTTGAAAGTTGCTACTTCCGCAAAAGCTAGCTAAAGTCAAATATAAAGATAAATACCAATAAATTTGTATAAAACTGCAAGTTGCAACTTCAAGTTGACAAGTTGCAGTTTTGCAGTTAATATAGAATTTTTTAATTTTGTTATAAATTTCTTGACAGATTTATTAACAATGCAGTTTGTTCTAAATGCGGACACAAATTATTGAAAAAATGGAAGGGATAGTGATGTTTTACAAACGGCAAAATGAATTATCGGCAAAATAATATGAGCATTTTAAAAACCATATATCTGAGAAAATGCAATACGAAATAGATACCGAGAAATTTGACCTCGAAACTGACGAGAAGGTACGCTCGAAAAATGTTAAGTGTTATTTTTTATCTTTACATCTAGCGCTATTTAATGTTAAAAAATATAAATAGAGGTCAATATAAAATTTTATCACGAATAGTTGAGATAGCATATAATATATAAGACGGCTTTAAGTAATACATAGTTATGAAAATAAAGCTGTCTAATTTATTTTAGAGATAAGGAGATAGCTTTTTTTTAAAAAAGCTATTTTTTTGCGTTTTTTTCATAATTGTGAAAAACCTAAAAGGAGAAAAATCAATATGGGAATGCCAGTAATAAAGCCCGGTACAATCACACGTGGCGAGGCAGTTGGCGACATTATTTCGTCAATCGCAACAGAGGAAGCCGCTTTTGCGCATATTTTGAATGCGGAGAGTGAAAAAATAGCGGTTGTTGTCAATAACAGTAGCGCCACGGCAGAGGATATGCTTAAAATCAATGAATCGGTAAAAAACACAATCTCGGCAATTTCGAGGCTTGAAATGCAACTACAAGCAAAACTTGATATGTTTAAAGAAACAATATGTCAATAGTTTTGCGGACAACGAAAAAACAATAAAGGAGAAAAAATAATTATGTCATTTTCTTATGCAAATGCCGGTTCTGGGCCAAGCGCAGGCGGAATCGGGTGGTTTAATTTTGGAAATTTTACACTTAATCCGGGAGATACCTTAACGGGGCTTACCGGAACACTTAATGATGGTAGCACAGTCACTTTCGACATTTCCGCGCCGTTGACATCTTCAATGATATTTGACGCTGTGGCGGCGCCGATAACTGGCAATTTCGGGTATACTGCCTATACTGGGACAATAGGAAATGTTATTTTACAAAATCGCAGAATTGGTTCGTTAAGTCCAGCCATCATCGATATAAAAAACATCGTGGTAAAAGACCCGCAAGGTAATCTTATTGTCAACTATACAACCTTAGTTTCCGACGCGGAAGAAACAAACATTGGAGAGTCTTGGGAGTGGAAGACAGACGGTGGTGTTTGGAATCAATTTGCATTACTTGGGAATACTCCTCCGACACTAACTGGCCTTGGAACACAAACGGCAACAATTACGGGAAACTCGCAGGCTTTTGCAGGTGATTACGTTTTAAGCACTTTATCCCCCAAAAAGTTAACGTTAACACTGATTACTGCCGGCGGCTTAGAGGGCGTAGTGGTTGGTTTTGCGGTGACTAAAGTTCAAGTATGCAAAAATATTGGTGACCGAATTAATTCAGCCGACCAATTTGTCATTGATATCGCGGGTACTCCTAATAATCAAATAACAACTACCGGTTCGGCTGACGGAATACAGTCGCCCTGCGCGGTTGTTTATGGATTAGCTGGAAACACTTACACCATTAAAGAAACTATGGCTCCGGGTAGTGTTAGCCCGATAACGGAATATACTCAAACAATCTCGGCAGTCAATCTAACTCCGGGCGGAAGCGTTCCGCCAATCGGAAGCTTGCCAATCAGCTTTACTCCTGCGCTTGGCGATATAGTAAACTATACAATATTAAACTCGGCGCCACCAATCTTTAAAAAAAGCGTCGATAAAAACTTTGCAAAACCCGGCGACGTTTTGACTTACACCGTTAGTGGCACAAATCCAAATAACTATCCGCTTGCTAACGTGGTGTTTAACGACCCAACACCTGCGGGGACAACTTATATCGGGAACCTTGCAGTAAGCGTTCCGTATACGGGCACTACTCCAGCGACAGGCTTAACTTTAACTATGCCTGCAAACAGCACTGTAACTGCAAGCTATCAAGTTCAGGTTTCTAGTACGGCTCCTGTTAATAACCCTATTGTAAACATCGCTTCGGCAGTTGTCCCAGGGGGGACGTCGGGCAGTACTAATCCTGTTTCCACTCAAATAAACTATGCAGATTTAACTACCGCGGGTAATGTTACTAAATCCGTAACGCCTCCGTTTGCTCAGTTTGGCGACACTTTAACTTATACCGTGACATTGAAAAACACGGGCAATGTTGCGGCAAATAACATTGTCGTAACAGATGTCATTCCAGGCGGAACAACGTATGTTGTCGGTTCAACAACCGCAACTGCGCCGTTTACAGGCGACCCAACTTCGGCTATTATACTCACAAATCCTATCGCTGCAGGCGCGACTGTTACCATTACGTTCAAGGTCAAACTAGGCAATTCAGCTCCTCCGATTAATCCAATTCCGAATATTGCGAATGTGGATTACGCTTATACGGTTGACCCCGCAATTCCTAATGGTGAAAAAGCCAATGGAACAAGCAATATTGTTCAAACCCCTGTTTCAACGGCAAAGCTGTCTATCGTTAAGTCGGCTAGCGAAAGCATAGGGTATATTGGCGATGTTATAACGTATAATATTGCGATTACAAATACAGGCAACGTTCCAGCGGATAAAGTGGTCATAAACGACCCGATTCCAAACGGAACAGTTTTAGTACCTGGTTCTTTAGCTAGCAATGTAGGTTTCACGGGCGCGCTACCTGCAATCACGTTGACAAACGCTATTTTGCCTGGCGAAACGGTAACTATCACTTATCAAATTAAAGTTGTGACAATGCCTAATCCTAACCCTATTGTAAATGTAGCAAAAGCGGATTTTGCATTTACTGTAAATCCTAATAATCCCAATGGAGTAGCAGGAAACAGCGTAAGCAATAGCGTTTCAACACTTATCTTTACAAATAATTATCGTCAACAAATAAATGATTTAATTGAATCTATTGCATTACAAGAAGCCTCTTTAGGGGCGATTGCAAACGCGGAAGGCGCAAAAATCCAAAAAATTGTGGCGATGCCCAACACGACGACAGAGCAGTTGCTTTGCTTAAACAAAAGTGTAAGTGACATGACCAACGCAATTTCACTTTTAGAATCGATTTTGGCGCAAAAACTGAATACGGTAAATTGTCAAATTAATGGAAAAACGAAATGCTAAAAAGTTGTTGAATAAATTTAATAATTTAATTTTATGTTGATTTTCTAAAACAATTACAAAAAGCCCTGCTATTAATTGAGATAGTAGGGCTTTTTTAATTTGTTGAAAACGATAGAGTTGTTTTCGTTTAAATAAGACAGCTAACTCAGATAAGAAAGTATGCGAATAAAAATTAGTTTACAAGGATTTTAAAGCATATAAACTTTTATTTTATATGTTGGCATAAAATGCAAGTAAATATTTAAAATTACGGCGAAGAAATAGCGCAGTGTTTAAAACTTAGGCAACTTTTTTGTTTTTTGTCAACTTAAAAATATTTAAGTTTATTTTAATAAGCACATTGCAAGAGTGTAGGTGTTGTCAAGCGCAGGTAATAAAACATAAAAACTGACTAATTTTCAATTATATGCTAACAATATAATTACAAAGTTATTTAAAGTGGATAACACTTGGGTATTTACATTTTAATGTGGATATGATATAATTAAATATAATAAATTAGGAGAAAACTTATGTTAGCCAATGACTTTTATAATGATAGCGATGATGAGCTTTCTAACAGCGATGACGAGTTTATCGATGATGTTGACGCTATTGACGACGCGCCGCCAATGCAATTCAAACCCAATACTTATGGCAAAATAAGCAAATTTTTTGGTTTTTTCCGCACGGTTGGGACAATATATTCGTGCTTAGCGGCAGTGTCTATAATTGGGATTTTTTTATATACGATTGCGTTGGTTTTAATATTGTTGTGTTCGTTTTTTATTTTACTTGCGGTGCCATCATTTATGTCGTTATTTGGGCAAAGCGACAAGGCGATAGCGTTATGTGTGCAAATATTTCACACGCTTCCTATTGGGACTTGCATAACTTTTATTTCGGCGATACTGTCAAGTATTTTTGTACGCAAAGATAAGTTGTGGGTAAAAGAAAGCGACGTGCAAGTGCGTAATGTGATAGCGATAGTTTTATCGGTTATATTAACTATTATTTATGTTGTAATATACTGGCTCATTAAATCGGGGAACATTACCTTTAATTAAATTTTTATTGAATTACTTTGCGCTGTATCAATTTTTGATATAGCGCATTTATTTTGCCAAAATGATTGATTTTTATTAAACTTATTTTTAGTTTAAATGTTTTGAAATATTATGTCTAATTTTGGCAATATAGTTTTATATTTGTTTTAACTTGCGCTAAGCAATAATTGCGACTAGATATTGTGTTAATTATTTATAGGAAAACAAAAATTTATATTTTTGATGATTAAGTAATAAAACTATCCTAACTTGACTTTGTAATAGATTAAGTGATATAATTTATTTATACATTATATCCACATATTGATGTTTAAATATTTAAAAGTTGTTAAGATGTTTTTTTGTAACTGTTTTTTAAATGGAATGATAATTAAATATATAAACAGTTTTTTTAAATTATGTTGTTACAAGTAAATTGTAATAGTATAATTGCGCTTGAGAAAATAAGCAACAGAGGGAAACTCATATGGAGCAGGAACAAGGGCATACGCGACGCGTTCGTTACAAAGGCACGCATCCGCATACATTTCAAGAAAAATATAAGGAGTTAAACCCTGAGCAATATAAAGAAGACGTTGAAAAAATTATTCAACAAGGAAAAACTCCTGCTGGAATGCATATTCCAATTTGCGTCAATGAAATATTGGAATTTTTGCAAATAAAACCCCAACAAATAGGCTTAGATGCGACTTTGGGCTATGGCGGACACACACAAAAAATGCTTGAATGTTTGCAAGGTAAGGGGCATTTGTACGCCATAGATGTTGACCCTATCGAATTGGAAAAAACTAAAACAAGGCTAAACGCGCTGGGTTACGATGAAAGTATTTTGACCATAAAGCGCATGAACTTTGCAAATATTGATGAAGTAGAGCCATCAAAAAAATTTGATTTTGTGTTGGCCGACCTTGGTGTATCGTCTATGCAAATTGACAATCCCGAGCGAGGTTTTACATTCAAGCGTGATGGCAAACTTGACCTGCGCCTTGACCCGACGACGGGGGTTACTGCGGCTGAACGTCTGCGCGAGCTGAACTACAATGAGTTAGTTGGAATGCTTGTCGAAAATGCTGACGAACCATACGCCGAACAGATTGCAAAGGCCATTATGCGGATATTCAATAAGGGTGGGGCGATTGAAACTACAAGACAACTGTACTCGGCCATAGAAGATGCGTTATCGTTTTTGCCTGCAAAAGAACGTGGCGACACAATTAAAAAGTCTTGTCAGCGCACATTTCAAGCGCTGAGAATTGATGTTAATAGCGAATTTGAAGTGTTGTATAAGTTTCTTGAAAAGTTGCCAAACATTTTAAACAGTGGTGGACGAGTCGCGATTTTGACTTTCCATTCAGGCGAAGATAGATTGGTTAAAAAAGCTTTTAAGATGTATTGCGCCGATGGCGTTTACAGCGACGTGGCGCGTGATGTAATTCGTCCTACTGCGGAGGAGTGTAACCAAAATCCGCGCGCGCATTCTACAAAAATGCGGTGGGCAATTAAATCCTAACCAATTAATTGTTTGCAAAATTTTTAAAACACTTAAATGGTGTTACGATACTACCTAAACAAATCTTTAGTTAAATAAGTAGACAAACTTATACTAGCCTTGAAAAACATAAAAGGTTTAAAAAATTATTTAAAGTTGTTAGATGTTATAAAGTTTTTAAATGAGCGCGGACTAGCTGTTTAAATATTCAATGCGGTAAATTAAATTAAAATAAAAAAACGAAATGCCTACTTAATGTGAGATTAATTGATTTAAGTAGTGGAGGATAATGTTATGTTACAGGGTATAATGGAAATGATTTTTGACCTGTGTTATTTTGCAATAGCTTTGACGGTAGGGCTAATTTTGGTTGTAAAGGGCAAAACGAAATATTTTAAATTATTTGGAATTATGGCAATCGTATTAGCAAGCGGCGACAGTTTCCATCTCGTGCCGAGGATAGTTTCGTTGTTGGGTGATGGTATGGAAGCAAACGCGTGGGCGCTAGGATTTGGGCAGTTAATTACCTCAATCACAATGACAATATTTTATGTAATATTATATTTTGTATGGGAGCTTCGCGCAAAACCCGAAAAAACGACTTTCCTTAGAGTATCTATAATAATGCTTGCATTAGCTCGAATTATTATATGCTGTTTCCCTCAAAATAATTGGTTTAATCTCGACGGAAATTTTTTGTTTGGCATATTAAGAAATGTACCATTTGCAATTATCGGGATAATAATTATTGTTTTAAGCTTTATGCAATATAAGCAAAATAGCGACAAAGACTATATGTATATGGGCATAGCGATAATTTTATCTTTTGCTTTTTATATTCCTGTTGTGCTATTTGCGGGGGTGGTACCAGCCATTGGCGCGTTGATGATACCGAAAACTATCGCGTATGTGTGGATTGTCATGATTGGGTTTAGCGAACACCGAAAATTTTTGAAGCAAGAGAATTCGGATTTAGCAGTAAAGTAGTGTTTAAATTTAAAAATAGCGACATAAAGCGTTGAAATTGTAATTTGAAGTTAATATATTTAAATTAATCATTTACTTTAATGTGTATAAACGGGCGGGTTGATTTTTAACCATTTAGTGATATTTTGAAAGTTTGCGATGAAAAATTGTTATTGTGATATATTTTCTAGCAAACAATAAGTATAATATTTATGTAAAATAAATTGGACAGATAGGGGGTAGTTATATGTCCATTAATAGAAAAAATGAAATTCAATTAAACAATGGTGTTTATCCGTTTTGCGAAGCAGATGACAAGTTCTCAAAAACGCAAACCGATGAACATCTGAACGCAAAAAAAACAGACGTTTTACTAGACGACGCATTATGTGATAATAATGTAAATGCCGACGCTAATTTATCTAAAGAAAACAAAAATGATTTTATAAAACAATCTACTCAACAACCGAATTTATACATAAACGACTTGCCTTTACATCAATCTGGATTGTCATCAAATGCTAGATTGGGAACATCAAAGCACGTCGAATTATCGTCATTGCCAAAAAATCAAGTGGATAGGCTTGAAAATGAGGATTGCAAAATAGCGCTTAGTGAAGCCGATATATCGGCTTGCAAAGTTCAATTAAAACCACCGCCTAAAAACTGCGCATTATCGGCAAACACCTCAAATATACCTGTAATTACAAATGAAAGTCAAATCGAAAAAGCCGACGTCGATAAAACCGAAAAGCCTTTGCAGCCAATGTTAGAACCGTGGGAAAACAAATATAGAGAAGATGTTTGCAAACTTAAAAAGACTATTGACGGCTGTACTCCTGCTGATATCAGAGATAATAAATTTATTGCAATATTAGCATATTTAGGGCCTTCGGTTATTATAACATATTTATTTGCGCATAAATCAAGATTTGCGCGTTTTCACACAAACCAAGCATTATTATTATATTTGGCAACTTTTTTGTATTCTGTTGTGCTTAATTTAGTCGGTAGAATGTACATTCCTTATTTGATGGAAATTATGAGTATAGGGTTGTTTCTTTTTCCAATTCTTGACATATATGGAATTATTAATGTCATTCGCGGACGCGCAATAGAATTGCCGAAAATTGGTAGATTTAGAATTATAAATGACGAATATAAAGGCGGTTTCAACAAATAATTAGACTGAATTTTACTTAATTACAATGCTAATATACATGTTTTTTTAAATAAGTTGCAAATGCGATTGCAGTATGGTAAAATAAATTATACTATGTCTTAAGGAAAATATATGGCGGGTGCAGGTCAATATTTTTGGGTGGGTATTGGGCAAATGTGTTGTTTTGTTAGCCTAAATATCATTGCTTTTAAATTTATTAAAACAAAATCAAAGCTAGCAAGTCGGTTATTATTCGCAATAGGCCTATATCTACTTGTCTACAAAATTTGTGAATACACTAGCTATCAAATTAAAGGAATGCACAAACAAGTTCCGATTGAAATTTCGGCAGTGTCATATTTTTTATTAGGTTTTTCCATAGTATTGAGAAATAAAAGGTTACAGGTTTTCGCGGCATTTTGCGGTATGTTTTCGGGATTGTTTTATAATATCAATTTTATTATTTTGCCTGAAATGTTTATTTTATCAAGGTCAAGTTGGTTTTTGTTAGTTATGGCGACAATTAATCATTCGCTTTTATATTTTGGTTCAATTATGGTTTTAAAAACGGTGCAATTTGATAAAACTGATGTTATGTACGTAGGCTTGGGAACTTTGTTGATAAATTTATATTCGCTAGGCGTGCAATTTTTAATTAAGATAGACGGCAAGCCAATTATAATGCAGGTTATAGACGGTACAATAATTGACAAACTTTCAGTTGCACTTCGGTCGTTATCGTTTTTTTATCCAATATATTATTTTATTATATTTTCCATATTAATATTTATGTTCGCAAGTTTTTTTAAAATTAACGAGCTTATATTCAAACGTCAAAAATCAAGTGAATTGAATTGCATTTTAGATAATCAAAATGAAAGTGTCGATAAAAGTTAATACAAAATACGGCATTATTTTTGCAAATATATTTAAGCTTTTATATACAATTTAGTATCTACTTATTATTGGATACAAATTTATAAAAGTAATTTAGAAACCAGCAGTGTGTTTTAGTTGATAACATCAACATCAACATCAAAATCAAAATCAAAAAACCTTCTATGTAGTAGCAGAAGGTTTTTTGATTTAAAATTAAATTAGTTTATTAAATGTATTTTTAACTTTAAGTTGGACAGCTTACACACAGGCAATCGTTAAATAATTCAAGTTTCATTTGTAGCAACATTTCTAAGCGAGATATTGCGTTTACAGTGTCTTTAACCGACGAATTTAACAGCAGAAGCTCGTCATTGGTTACGTTTGGTAGCGCAATACCTTTTTGCAATTTTTCGCCTTCGGCATTTAAAATGTGCGAAAGGCCTGCTTGCTCTAAAGCTACCGACGCGATAATATCGGTTATCGCTTGACATTTTGATGTTCCGCTTGGAACAATTTGGGGCATACTCATTTTTTTACTCCTTAATATTTTAATGTTTACTACATTTTAATTTGAATATTATAAACATAGTTTTTCTTTACGGGGTTGCTGTTTACAAAAGCCACACTGCTGTGTCCGTTACATTCGGCGTAAATACTGAACTGGCTGCATACCTTTAAACTGCTTAAAGAATAATGACCTTCGTTGTTGGTTAATGCCTGCATTTTATTTAGCCCCTGCGCTACTACTCGCGCATTGCAAATAGGTTTGCCACATTCGTCGGTGACAACTCCTGAAATATTTACCAAATTATTTACACATCTTTTAAAGCATACGTCTATTTCGACGATTTTTTGTGAATTTGATAAAATTACAGTGCGTATTTCCGTTTTAGATGTCGCGCTATCAATAATTTCAACAATATAGGTTGCAAATGGCAAATGCTCAGTTGTGAAGCAGCCATTAGAGTCGGTTAAACCCGATGTTACAATCGAGCCTAAATGGTCTTTAACGATAACTTCAATACAATCAAGAGGTCGGGTTGTTCCGCAAACAAATACGCGAACTTTTATGACGCCTTCTAATATTTTTGAATTAATAAAACATTCTTCAACTTCTACAAACCTGTGCTGAGCGTTAATTTCAACAAATATTTCCTTAACCTCCATAGTTTCGTGGTTTGTTAGTTGCAACCGATAAGTTCCAAATGGCAAGTCAAGCTTTTTATATTTTCCTTTTGAATCGGTAACGCTGTGGTCAATTAAAATATTGTGGTTGTCATAAAGTTTAACTTCAATATTTTGTAGCGGATATTTGCATTGACACTCAAAGACATATAAGCAGAGGCCAGTTTTTTCGGGTCGCTCAAAACACAGTTGTTTAATTACGATTTTTTGAGTATCGGTTATAGTTGCGGTAAAAGTTTTTTCTGCACCCGTTACAGGGTCTTTTAAAACAACTGTATATATGCCATTTTGCAAGTTATCAATTAAAAATTTTCCGTTTGCATCGGTAACTCCGCTACCAACCAAAGCGGAATGTTTGTCAAACACTTGTATTCCAATACCGCTTAAGGGTTGTTTTGAATCGCACGAATATACGCAGATACTTATTGCGCCTTTTTCGGTCGGAGGTAATGGACATTCTTTACAATCCGCTTTTAAAACTGCGCGTAATTTATTAAATAAAACACATTCTAAATTGGTAATATTGCTTATGGTGTTTTGGACAGAACAATTTACCTTTAATAAATCGTCGATACAGACGGCTTTTTCAACGGCTTTCTGTATTTTTTCGCCTTCTGCGTTTAAAATATGCGAAATAGCCGCTTCCTCTAGCGCGACCGATTCTATTATATCGTTTAATGTGTAGCAGCAAATTTTGTCGTTTGCCATATTGTTACCCCCTATTGATAAGAATTGCACAAGAGTTTAGGCGTTGCGCAAGTGTAAAATCTATTTTGCCTTCACAGTAGCGTATGAAAAAAAACTGCTATATGTTCATTTATATTTATTTTGCAATTTTTTTAATTACGTTTTGTGTATGTTATTGACTTATGTCAACAATAATAGTATTATTAAATAATAACGGGCATATGCCCGAAACGGAGGCGGCTATGTCACGTCCAATTAAGTGCAGAAAAGTTTGTAGTATGCCTAAATGTAAACGTTTTGGCACGCTTGAAGCCACCGAAGCATCGGAAATTTGTATGTCAGTTGAAGAATATGAGGCTATTAGGCTTATTGATAAGATGTCGTTTACGCAGGAGGAAGCGTCGTTACAAATGAACATCGCGAGGACAACGCTCCAACGCATTTACGATAGCGCGCGAAAGAAGATTGCCGAGGCCATTGTTTGCGGAAATGTTTTGTCTATTAATGGAGGTACGTACACTTTGTGCGACGGCAACGAGTTGTCGTGTCGTTGCGGAGGGTGTGAAAAACATAAAAAATTTAATGAGGAGTAAGCGATGAGTGATTGTGACCATAATTGTGACAGTTGTGAAAGCAAGTGTGACGAACAAAAAAGTATGCTAGAAAAACCAAATGAACTTTCTTCAATAAAAAAAGTCATTGCGGTTGTTAGCGGTAAGGGTGGTGTTGGAAAATCGCTAATAACGGCGCTTTTAGCAACTCAAACGGCTAAACTTGGGAAAAAATGCGCCGTACTTGATGCCGATATTACAGGGCCGTCAGTCCCGAAAATGTTTGGTATTACAGGTGGCGTTGATTATGACAGTACGGGGACATATCCCGCTGAAAGTAAAAAAGGTATTAAAGTTATTTCGTCAAATTTGCTGCTTGAAAATGAAAACGAACCTATTATTTGGCGCGGTCCGTTAATAGCTAATATGGTTAAGCAGTTTTGGACCGATGTTATTTGGGGCGACGTTGATTATATGTTTATCGATATGCCGCCGGGAACTGGAGATGTTCCGCTAACCGTTTTCCAATCAATTAAGGTTGACGGGATTATTGTTATAACTTCACCGCAAGAGTTGGTTTCTATGATTGTTGGCAAGGCGGTAAAAATGGCTAATATGATGAAAATACCTATTTTAGGTGTTGTTGAAAATATGAGTTACATCGTATGTCCCGATTGCGGAAAGGAAATATCGGTGTTTGGCGGAAGTAAAATTGATGAGGTTGCAACCAATTACGACCTGAAACTACTTGGTAGGTTGCCAATCGACGGACGTTTTGCCACAGCGTGTGATAGCGGTAAAATTGAAGATATTGATGTAGATTACTTATCGTCAGCCATAAACAGTATTATGAGGCTTTAATGGACAAGCAAACGCAAGCGCAAAATTATTTTAAAGAAGGATATAATTGTTGTCAGGCAGTGGTTTTGGCATTTGCCGACGAAGTAAAGGTCGATAAAGATACTTTGCTTATGATTGCGTCATCTTTTGGCGGCGGTATGGGTAGGCTTCGTGAAGTTTGTGGCGCAGTAAGCGCGATGTTTATTATAGAAGGGCTGAAAGATGGCTATACTTTGCCAAATGATAGCGTATCAAAAGCACAACTTTATAAACGTATTCAGAAGTTAGCCGAGGAATTTAAAAAACTCAATGGTACAATAATCTGTCGTGAGTTGTTGAAATCGTCCGAAGTGGGCGGCTCGCCCGAAACTAGGACGCCTGAATATTATAAAAAGCGGCCTTGCGTTGAACTTGTTGGGCAAGCTGCAAAAATTATTGAAAATGCAGAAAAGGAGAATTTATTTTGAAAATAGCAGTAACGTATGAAAATGGAAATGTTTTTCAACACTTTGGCCACACCGAGGAATTTAAACTTTATAACGTTGAAAATGGAAAAATAACAAAAACCGATATAGTGAAACCAACCGAAGGCGGACATAGCGCTTTGGCTGGGTTTTTAATGGAAAATAAAATTGACACACTTATTTGTGGCGGTATTGGCGGTGGAGCGCAAACAGCGCTTGCAGAACTTGGAATAAAGTTATATGGCGGAGTATCTGGTAGCGCAGATGATGCGGTAAACGCGCTAATTAAAGGCGCGCTTTCATTTAATCCCGATGTACATTGCAATCACTTCGAGTCGCACCACGGCGGAGAGGAAGTCCATCATTGTCACGGAGCCGATGGTTGCGCGCATAAAAAGTAATTTTATTTGCAATTCAAAATAAAATAGCCGAGTAGCCGTTATGGTCAAGGTATAAATTTGCAAAACAAAAGCGTTGGCAGTGTTTTTATTGCCACGCTATTGTTTGATTAGCTTAATAATCTAGGTAATATTTAAATTTTGTCGATAATTGAAAATACTTGCTTTGGACAAAACTTAACGCATTTGCCACAACAAATACATTTTTTGTCGTCGACTGTTGGCGCATTGAAACCATTTTGTAAAAGCGCGCCAACTGGGCAAACTTTAACTGACGGACACAAGTGATTTTGAGGGCAACGGTCAATATCTATAATAAGTTTTTTCATAATTTTCTCCTAGGTTTTATTTTATTGTAGCATATCTTAAATAGATATGCTTTTTTTTAATTCATTTTTTTGTGTTTATCGAATAACTTATATGCCAATATTTAATATTTGCTTGTAAATTTGTTGTACCTGTTCTATAATATTCTAATCAAATAAAACGTTGTTGTATTAGTAAATGTTTGAGATTTTATATGTTTTATAAAACAAATAACAGTTGAAATAAGCTAATATATAAATAATTGAGTGACATTAAAAAATAAATTTAGCAAAGAGAACTAAAATTTAATAAGGATTTATAAATGATACAATTAAAAAATGAGTTAGTCAACATAAAAATTAATCCTTTTGGAGGCACTCTCGACAGTGTTGTTATAAAAAATGTCGATGGTAGCGCTGACGAGTTACTTTGGCAAGGCGACGAGAAAAGTTGGTTAAGTAAAGACGCTGTTATTTTTCCGATGATTGGCCGCCTTAAAGATAAAAAATACACTGTTGATAAAACATCTTATTCAATGGAAATTCACGGATTGGCGCGGTATAGTATGTTTGAAATTGAAAGCCAATCTCAAAACGAGGCCACGCTTAAGTTAAGTTGGAATGAGGAAAGTTTAAAAAAATATCCGTTTAAATTTATATTGCGCATACGTTATAAACTTTTAGATAACAGCTTGGTAACCTTGTATGAAGTTGAAAACGGCGGAAAGGAAGCGATGCCATTTATGATAGGCGCGCATGCGGGGTACATTATTGACGGGATTGAAACGGAAAACGGTACAGATACAAGCGGAAATTTTTTAATTTTTGACAATATCGGTTTTTTAAAAAAGTATAAAGTAAATGGTCAAAGTCTGCTTATTGATGGCGTTGAAGATGTTGGCTTTAAAACTATTTTCGAGCTTAAAAAAAGTTTGTTTAAAGATGACGCTTTGGTTTTTGCAAAACCCGAAAGAGATATAACAATAGTACGAAAAAATAGGATTTCAATTCATTTCATTTTAAACAATCCACCCGTATTGGCCGTTTGGTCACACGCGCAGTATGGAAATTTTGTTTGCGTTGAGCCGTGGTGGGGATTGCCCGATGAACAGCTTTCCAAGTCGGAAATGTGTCAAAAAAGCAATATAAATATGTTGTCAGCAGGTGACAAATTTGATTATGAATTTACTACGCAGTATATTCCTTGCGATGACTAGTAAAATTATTTTTCACTTTAATACAAAAAAATATTAAAAACGAAACTTTGTAACGTAATGGAAAGCGTCAAGCGATTTGACGCTTTAAAATTTGTATAAGCAAATTATAATGCCGTTTTTATGTGGTCACGTATCGCTACTTAATATTTTTATGACGTTTCAAAATAATGAGCAATGTAAATTTTCGTAAAGTATAAATTTTAGTGTTTTATCAATCAAAATTTGATTTTATATTCAACAAATTTCACTTTTAATGCAAGTAAAATTGTCGCTAAATTATTTTGTGTTTAAGACAATCGTTTTGGCTTGCAAGTTTGTATTGTTTACTGTATAATATGCTTCGTTTAAGGCTTGGTAAATTATATGTTTTATCATATAATAAGATTATCGTCGAGGAGCAAACGATATGGGCAAACCGAATAGTTTAGGCACAGACAAACTTTTTAGTTTAATTTTAAAATTGGCAATTCCATCAATGGTTGCTCAGCTTGTCAATGTCCTTTACGGCATAGTGGACAGGGTGTTTATAAGTTATATCCCTGGAATCGGCGATTTGGCATTGGCTGGAGTTGGCGTATGTGTGCCTATCGCTACATTGATTACATCATTTAGTTTTCTGCTTGGCCTTGGAGGCGCGCCGCTTGCCGCGATGAAACTAGGCGAAGGAAAACCTGAAATTGCTGAAAAAATTATGAGTAACGCAATGACCATGTTAATTATAATGTCGGCAATAATTACTGTTGTATTTTTTATTTTTAAAAAGCCGATGCTACTTGCGTTTGGCGCAAGCGAAGCAACGCTACCATATGCAAACGAATATTTAAGCGTATACATTTTGGGAAGTATTTTTTCACTTTTGACAATGGGTTTAAATAATTTTATTGTATGCCAAGGGTTTTCTAAACAAGGTATGATGACGGTTATTTTAGGGGCGGTTATCAATTTATGCTTGGACCCGTTATTTATCTTTGTATTTAAAATGAACGTATTTGGCGCTGCATTGGCAACAGTTATTGCGCAAATGGCTTCATGCATTTGGGTGTTATTATTTTTAACTGGTAAAAGCACAACAATCAAATTAAAGTTTGAAAAGCTTGTGCCGCAAATAATGCTAAAGATTGTAACTATTGGATTGTCGCCATTTTTTATTATGATGACAGAAAGCGTCGCAATAATTGTTCTTAATACAGTGCTACAAAAATATGGTGGCGATTTATATATTACAGCTGGCACAATAGTTGTGAGTTTTGTCCAAATTATTACAAGTCCAATGGGCGGAATGACTATGGGTTGCCAACCAATACTTAGCTTTAACTATGGCGCGCGTAATGATAAACGCGTTCTTCACGCATTTGTGGGTGTCGCGTTGACTTGTATGGCGTACGGCGCATTTATGTTGATATTAGCATTTTCTATACCACAGTTTTTTGTGGCAATTTTCACTAGCGACGCGCAAATTTCCGCAATCGCAGTTGAAGGCATTAAGTATTTTGGCTCGTGCTTAATTTTCTTAGGATTACAATATGCGTGCGTGGATAATTTGGTTGCGCTCGGAGCGTCGGCAGTTTCGGTTACATTGTCGCTTATACGAAAACTAGGGTTGGTAATTCCGCTGACGTTGTTGCTTCCGCGTTTTTATGGAGCAAGCGCCGTTTTTTTAGCCGAGCCAATAGCGTTTACTCTATCGTGCGCAATTAGCTTGACGACTGTTTTGATTGTATATAAAAAGTTGATGTCTAAACACAAAATTATATTGGATATGTAGTTTCAAAATTTAATATAGGTATTTGTATTGACTAAAAATATAATCATTAAAAGCTGTCAATTTTAAACAATATTGTTTTCCATTTTGTAATTTTAATAGCTTTATTTTAAATCGGTTAATAGCGGTTTGTAACTGTCTTATGTTTTTTGCCATACAATATATTATAGTGTAAAAATTTGTAACGCAATTTTAAATTTTTATTGCAAATAGTCTACATAGGTACTAAACATTTTTTAAATATAAACAAATATTACATACTTTTTTTATGTAATATTTTTTATTTTAGGAGATATTTATGCCAATAATTGCAATAATTGTTTATACCATTGTGGAACTTATAAAAATACCATTTAAAAACAAGACAAAGTTGCTAAGCATTATACCGCTTATCGCTGGAGCAGTTGGTGGAATTTTGGGAATAGTTGCGTTCTATGTCGCGCCTACAATAATGCCTGCGCCTACGGTGTTCCACGCAATTTTAAATGGAATTTTAAGCGGACTATCTGCAACGGGTTCGCATCAAATAGTTGCGCAAATAAAAAAGATTAATCGAGATGAAAGTAGCAATATTTTATAGTTTGTGGTCGTTGCAACAAAAATCTTGAACACAAAAGGTTATTATATATTTTAAAGTAGGCAAAGCTCGAAAGCATATACGGCAAACAATTTACTTGCAAGTAATTTAAATATAGTTTTTTACCAAAGCAAATATAGTTAAAAGAACCAAAGATAAAACTTACTAATTGGTCAATCATTTAAGTAATTCGATTTTACAAATGATTATACAACAGTCAAAAATAAGGTTGTTGTGTAAAATGTAAAAGTTCTTACAAATGATTAGGTAGAATAAGGTAACTTATAATACGGCCGAAAAGTGTAATGTTGTAGCGTTAAAAGCTATACAAAGGCACAAATGAAAAGATAATGCACGCTATAAACCTTAAGCAATTATGCAAGGTTTAATAGCGTGCATTTTTTATTTTTAATAAATGTTAATTTAGTTGCTTGACAAAACATATATTGGTTACTATAATGGTTCTAAATAGAACAGTTCTAAATAAAACAGTTCTAAATTAGAGGAGGCAAAATGAACATCAATCTTGATATGTTAAAGTTTGGCAAAAGCGTCATTCGGCTGTATGATAAACTGAGTAATGAAGTTTGTAAAAAATATAATTTGACAAAAATTGAAATGGATATTATCGCATTTTTGGCAAATCATCCCAATGAGGATACTGCTGTTGAAATTGTTGATGAACGTATGCTAATTAAATCTAACGTGTCTGAGGCTGTCAACAGGCTTGTGGGTAAAAAAATGATTGAACGTTTTTTTGACGATAATGATAGGCGAAAAGTGCATTTGAAACTTACATTAAAAACCCACGATATGCAAAATGAAATTCATATTATGCAACAAAATTTTTGTAACATTATGTTTAAAGATTTTTCGGAAAACGATATTGATAAACTGTTTTTGAGCGCAAAAAAAATATCAAACAACGCTATAAGGGAGCTATGAAGATTGATATGGAAAAAGATAACACATTTTTAGGCACTGAACCTATTGGTAAGCTATTGTTTAAATTATCGTTGCCGGCAATTCTCGCGCAACTTATTAATATGCTGTACAATTTGGTTGATAGAATCTATATTGGACATATGCCTGTTGATGGCGCGCTTGCATTGACGGGTCTTGGCGTTTGTATGCCACTCATCATGATAATATCGGCATTTGCTTGCTTAGTTAGTATGGGGGGCGCGCCTCGCGCTTCTATTTATATGGGCAGACAAGACAACGAAACTGCTGAAAAAATTATGGGAAACAGCGTTGTTCTTCTTGGTATTGTTTCAATATTGCTGACAATCATTATTTCGATTTGGAACAAAGATATTCTGTTGCTTTTCGGAGCAAGTGAAAACACCATTGGTTACGCTTCATCGTATATGACAATCTATGCGGCAGGGACTGTTTTTGTGCAGTTCGCTTTAGGTATGAATGCGTTTATTACCGCGCAAGGCTTTGCAAAAACAAGTATGATTACTATCTTAGTTGGCGCAATAAGCAATATAATACTTGACCCTATTTTTATTTATGGATTCAATATGGGCGTTCAAGGAGCCGCTATTGCAACAATTATTTCACAAGCTATTTCGGCAATTTGGGTAATGTCATTTTTATGCGGCAAAAAAACAATATTAAAAGTACGGGCAAAATACTTGCGATTTAATCCGAAAATTATTCTTCCGTGCATTGCGTTAGGGCTAGCTCCTTTTATTATGCAAGCGACCGAAAGTGTAATTGAAGTTTGTTATTATTCCTCTTTAAAAAAGTTTGGCGGCGATATAGCTGTTGGCGCTATGACTATTTTATCAAGCATTATGCAATTTACTATGTTGCCGCTTCAAGGATTGGGACAGGGCGCGCAACCTATTGCAAGTTATAACTTTGGCGCGGGCAATGCCGATAGGCTAAAAGAAACATTTAAAAAACTTTTATTGGCGTGTGTTGTTTACTCGGGGACGGTTTGGCTGTTGGTTATGTGCGTGCCGAATGTGTTTGCAACAATATTTACCTCAGACGTCGCGTTAATTAATTTTGCCGATTGGGCGCTTAGAATTTATATGGCAATGTCAATTCTTATGGGTATACAAATTGCTTGCCAAATGATTTTGATAGCCGTCGGAAATGCTAAAGCGTCAGTATTTGTGGCAGTTTTACGAAAGATAGTTATTTTAATTCCGTTAATTTATATTTTACCATTAATGTTTGAAAACAAGGTGATGGCGGTATATATGGCCGAGCCGATTGCCGACTTTTTAGCAGTAACAGGTACAGTAATTATCTTTACAATAGTATTTAAGAAAACATTGAAAATGATAAAAACAGATAATATTAGCACGATTGATATCGATACTCAACAAATCGAAAAACCTAACGGAGCTGACCTATGAAAAATAAACAAGATGATTTTAAATTGCAACTAGCAAATATGGATTTAGGCGCGTTGCGCAATGCAATACAACCATTTTCCGAACTATTAATGCGTTATGATTGCGCGATAGGTGAGGTAAAAACGAAAATCGAAAATCTTGATATGGAACTGTCGATAACGCACAAAAGAAATCCTGTTGAGAGCATTAAAACTCGATTAAAAAAACCGCTGAGCATTATTGAAAAACTTGACAGATTAGGCAAAGAACGTACGATTGAAAACATTGACGAGTGTATTCGAGATGTAGCAGGTGTTAGGGTAATTTGCACATTTATTGATGACATTTATCTTATGACAAAATATCTAACCGAGCAGGACGACATTAAGCTTTTAGAAATTAAGGATTACATAAAGTATCCGAAGCCGAATGGTTATCGCAGCCTACACTTATTAATTGAAGTACCGGTTTTCCTATCAACTGGGAAAATACCTACAACAGTTGAAATTCAAATACGAACGGTAGCAATGGATTTTTGGGCAAGTCTGGAACATAAAATAAGGTATAAAAAAGACATTACAGACAAGGATATTGCAAATGACAGGCTAAAAGCGTGCGCGGATATAATATTTGACTTAGATGTTGAAATGCAATCAATAAATACCTATTAAAATTTGGGAGTTAATGAATTAGTGAGGTTAAATATAATATACCCACAAATGAGAAGTTCACAAACGAAAACCAAAATAGATAACGAAGTTTTTTATTTGGGAAGTGACGAGTATATTCCCTAAAAGTTATTAGGCTGGCAAGTGATGAAATAATTGTCCCTAGCCCACCTATATTGACAGCTAAAAGCAAGCTTCGATAGTCGGTTGTGAAGCGACTAAGCAATATTGCTGACGGGACATTTGATATAAATTGGCACGAAACTATACCGTAAAGTAATACGTTTTTATTAAGATTGGCTTGTATGAAATTGTCAACGCTTTCTATCCGCGCAACGTTTCCGGCAAATATAAAAAAGCATACAAATGTTAATAGCAATGGATAGTCGACTTGCTTAAGCGCTCGAAAATCTAAAAGCGCTATCACTGTCGGTATTATAATTAGTCCCCACCAAAATGGAATTACGCGAAATACTATTACAATAGAAAAGGCAAATAACAGTAAATATGTTATTAGCTTTTTTTTATCCATTTTTATGTCAAGGTCGTTTTCAAACTGTAATGTTTCTTTTTTTACAAACAAGCAAATTATAAATATTAAAGCCATAGATACAATAAATGGTATCAGCATTGTCAGCATAAACTCGCCGTTGCCTATGTTAAAATACGAATATAAGTAAAGGTTTTGTGGGTTTCCAAATGGCGTCAACATCCCTCCAAGATTTGCGGCTATATTTTGCATTATAAAAGTAAACATTAAATACTTTTCTTTTTTTGTGTTCGACAAAACCATATAACCTAGTGGCAAAAATGTAATTAAAGCCATATCGTTTGCAATTAACATACTGCCAAAAAAAGTGATAAAAACAAGCGCTAAAATAGTGCTTCTGGTGTTTGAAAATTTTTCAACAATTTTTCGAGCAGTAAAACGGAAAAAATATATATTACGTAATGCGCAAATACATGCGAGCATACAAAATAAGCAAGTAATAGTGCGATAATCGATATAGTGAAAATAGCTTTTATCAACGCCTACAATGCATGACGAAATTATCGCGCATAATAGCGCGATAATTAAAACAATGTTGCTTTTAAAAAAAGAAATAATTTTATTGTTTATTGACATAATCTAATCCTTTGCCAAAAACGTCAAAATTAGTTAAATCTATACTAAATTATGCAGAGATATAAACTTGTATTTTGCATTATATGATTGAAATTATAGTACGTAGTTATATTAAAGTCAATGGTAAATGTGATGATATTTATGGATAAACTGTAAAACGTGTTTTAGGTGTTTTTTGTTTACTTATTCACATAAAAGTGATAACATATTGTTGTAAATGTCAAGGAGAAATTATGATAAAGGCTCGCTGTCCAAATTGTAAAAAACCATTGCTATTAAATGGCAAATCACTTGTTTGCGAAAGTGGACATAGCTTTGATATTTCAAGCGACGGCTATACTAACTTGCTTTTGTCAAATATGAAAAACAGTAAAAATCCGGGCGACAACAGTTTAATGGTGAGGGCGCGTTTCGATTTTTTAAATAAAGGTTATTATGACTTTTTATCGAAAGCAATTACAGAAATTGTATTAAGTTTTAATTTAAAAAATATAACCTTATTAGATGCAGGTTGTGGCAGTGGTTATTATTTACAAAACTTAATTAAATATGCTTCAAACATTGATGCTGATGGCGTTGATATATCAAAAGAGGCGGTTAAACTTGCAAGCAGGCGAGATAAAACGTCTAATTACTATGTTTCTAGTGTTTTTGACCTACCTTATTCAGATGACGTTTTCGATGTAATTATGTGTGTATTTTCACCTTACGCATTTAGTGAATATAAACGGATTTTAAAACCTAACGGCAAATTGATTGTGGTGTATCCTGCTGAAAAGCATTTGATTGAAATTAAAAAAACACTATATGGTGATTGCGCGTTTGAAAATAATAAGGAAATTGAGTCTGTTTTTTTTAACAAAGAAAGTCATAATGAAATTAAAAAAGTAATAGAGTTTAAAGATAATATTGATTTAATAGAGTTAGTTAAAATGACGCCATATTTCTATACTACTGAAGCTGAGGGCATAAAAAAACTTAATGATATTGAAAAACTTAATTTAACTTGCTCGTTTTACATTGATGTTTTTAGCGTAAAAAAATGCTAGTTTCTTAGTGGAATAGATTAGCTTTAAAATTGCTTATAATGTTTTGCAAATAAAAAGTATCTTCAAATTATTTAGCCATTGAAGATACTTTTATTTATTTTTTAAATGTTATAAAGATAATATACTTATGTTAATTAGTTTTTTATCAATACCTAGTGCCGTTGTTGGGTGCAATTAAAATATTTATTCACCAGATATCTGGTTAAAATCGCTTGCTTAAATATATGTAAAGCGCAATTTTAAATTACAAATTTGGTATAAATTTTAATCCATAAAACCAAATACTACAAAAGTTATTATTTACAGCGCAACTTTAATTAAGTAGATAAAAATATTCAAAATAAATATAAACCGTTTATTAAAATAGTTACAAATTTATTTCATAACCTTGCGATACATTTCGGCAAGTTCGTTTTTGTCCATAAGCTTCGGAACGGGATATAGCGGATTGCCTTCAGACGACGCGCGCGCGGATAAAATTGGAATGTCCTTTTCTTGAATTTTGTCAATTTTTGTGGGGATATCCATACTTGCATTTAAGTCTTTAATTGCTTGAATAAAGGCCTTTGCCTTTTCCTCGTCAGACTTGCCTTTTATGCCAACAGCGTCGGCTAAAATTGCGAGTTTTTTCCACGCGGTTGAACCATATTCGTCAAGAAAATATGGAAGTAGAACTGCGTTTGCTAAACCGTGAGGAACGCCATAATATCCGCCTAGACTGTGCGCTACTGAGTGCACATAGCCCACATAAGCTCGCGTAAATGAAATGCCGGCATAATAAGCGGCAAGTTGCATTTGTTTTCGCGCTTCAATATCTTCGCCGTTGTCATATGCGCGCTTTAAATATTTGAAAATCAACTTAGTCGCATCAACTGCCATCTGTTTGGTTTCCTTAGTGTTACTGCTTCCGATAAAAGCCTCAACAGCGTGCGTTAGCGCGTCAATACCTGTTGTAGAGGTGATATGTTTTGGCAGTTTTACAGTAATTTGCGGGTCAAGTACTGCGTATTTGGGAATTAAGTTGGGGTCATTGATAGGATATTTTTCGTGAGTTTGACTGTTTGAGATAACGGCGGCTAATGTTGCTTCCGAACCAGTGCCTGCTGTTGTTGGAACGGCAAAAATAGGAGGAGTAGCCTTTAAAATTTTTAAAACTCCTTTCATTTTTTGAACGGGCTTATTTGGACGAGCTACGCGCGCTCCCACGCCTTTGCCGCAATCCATTGCCGACCCTCCGCCAAATGCTATAATTGCTTTACAGCCATTTCCATTATAAATTTTCAATGCGGCTTCAATATTATCAATGGTAGGGTTTGCCACCGTTTCGTCATAAACAAAACATTTAATTGATGTTTTTTCGAGGCCATCTAGTAGGTTGTCGATAAGCCCTAGCGAGCGGATACCTTTATCGGTAACAAGTAAAACTTTGTCAAATCCTTTTCCTTTTATAAAGTTAGGCAGGGCCGCAAGTCCGCCGTCAACAAGCTCGGGTTTTCTCCACGGAAGGAAAGGCATTGCACAGTACATAACTTTTTGATAAATTCTGCAACCAATTCGTTTAAAAACGTTCATAACTCCTCCTTACATCAAACTGATAAAATTATTATATCACTTCAATTTTAACTAGGCAATAGATTTTAACAAAAATGTAATCATTTTACTATTTTAGCTAAAAATTACTACAAAATAGTATTATTAAATTTATTAACAATATTGTCATAGTGGTTAATTGTTTTAAATATGTTATTTTGCAAAAAAAATGCCACATAATAATGTATATGAACATTAATTGTGACATACAACATTTTTAATGGATAAACGGTTATAAATAAAAAATCGCGCAATTTATACAATATAAGTTGCGCGAAAAAAATAAAATTTTATTCATATAATTAAATCAGTATCATTAATAAGTTTAAAAAAATAAAAAAATTGTATGGATAGTATTTTGCCTTTCGCAAAATGGCAGTCACGAACAGCGCGATAGTATTTTGCATTTCGCAAAATGGCAGTCACGAATAGCGCGATAGTATTTTGCCTTTCGCAATATGGTAGTCACGAATAGCGCGATAGTATTTTGCCTTTCGCAATATGGCAGTCACGAATAGCGCGATAGTATTTTGCCAAAGCACATCGTAGGGTTGTTAATATTTAGGCTAAATTTTGCATTTGTCAGCCATAGTGCCAACTTTTTTCCACATATGGTCAACCTTTTTTGTCCACTCTGAAAATTGTTGTGGATTTTCGGGAAACTTGCGATAAAGTTTTTTAAATTTTCCAGCATCAAGAATGGTTTTAATTAAATCCATAACAGTTTTAAAACGAATATTTAGGCTAAATTTTGCATTTGTCAGCCATAGTGCCAACTTTTTTCCACATATGGTCAACCTTTTTTGTCCACTCTGAAAATTGTTGTGGATTTTCGGGAAACTTGCGATAAAGTTTTTTAAATTTTCCAGCATCAAGAATGGTTTTAATTAAATCCATAACAGTTTTAAAACGAATATTTAGGCTAAATAATCCACCTAAAACTCTAAAGACAATGCTAAACATTTCACCTATCGTCATAACGTTTGCAAATTTGCGATTCATACGAGTCATTATAGCTTCTTCAAAAACAATACTCTTTTTAAATTCATAATCCATTTCTTCCCGAGTACAGTCAACCGCGCCTATCAATGTTGTCATAAGCTCTGCAAAATCTGCGCCTTGTGTTCTGTTGTATTCAACATTTACGCGCCACATTGCTTCGCGAGTAGGATATTTGTTGTTAGCCATAACGGGTGTAATGGCTTTGGCTGCTATGTCACATAATACCCACGCGGCAGTAATTCCTTCGCCGCTAAATGGTTTTGTAATGCAAGCGCTGTCGCCGAGTGTAATAAATCCGTCTGCAACAAATGAGTATGGCGGACGCCGATAAGGAGTTGAACCTTTTTCGATATGGTCTAAGGTATGGCTTGGAAGTTTTATATCCTTTTCAAATTGCTGATAGCATTTTTCGGCAAACTCATAGCTCAAATTTGCGCCGACTCCAAAGATTGCTCCGTTAGCTTCAAGCGAAGGCGCCATCCATGTTTTGTAATAAGGAAACCCTATTGACGTATTTATTTTATCTTTTTCAGGATTAGTTAAAGTAACATAACGTAAAACGACATAAAATTTATCACGCGAAGAAATTTCAAAGTTTTCGACGCCATAATTTAGCGGAAGTTTGCGCCGAGCAACACTTGGTATACCCGAGCAATCTGCAACTAATCGACACATAATTTCAAGTCGAACGCCGTTTTTGTTAATTTTTACGCCACAAATTTTGCCATTTGCATATATAAAATCAACAAATTCGGTTTCAAAAGAGTATTCAACGCCGAAACTTGTTGCCCACGAGGTTAAGCGTTTTAAAAAAGCAGGCAATTTCATGACTAAAAATGGATAATCCGTACGTTTATCATAGCGGTTAAAAGGCGAGCGCGCTAATCCATATTTAAATAAAGTTACATATTCTTCATCGCCCGGTTGAGGTTTTGGAACGTCAAATCGCGAAAACAATTCCTCATCAATATGAAAAACATTTAAGCGGTTACCTAAGTCCTGTTGAATAGTTTTGTCAATTACTAAAACAGAATAGCCTTCCGAGGCCATTCTTTTAGCAAAGTAAGTACCAGCGGTGCCTGCGCCGACAACAATGATGTCGTAATTAGAATTCATAAACTACCTCCCTAATAATAATTAATTTAATTTTACAGCAATTTTAACTAAATTACAAGGTAATTTTTCATTTTTTATTATATTGTTATTAAATGTTATAGGCAGTCAAAATGAGTGTTATTTTGACTGCCTATTGAAAAGGATATTTATTTTGAATTAAAACAGTTAATCTTAAAATACATTACATATAAAAAAATTATAAGTATTGCGATAAGTGCGCAGGTAATAATTATTTTGTTTAGAAATTGAAAAAGGCAATCTATCAATTAGATTGCCCAAAATTAAAACTCTTCTACCGATTATCAGCAGGAAAGTAATTAGCGATATAAATAAGTGTTAAGCTTTAGCCTTTCTTGTTTTTTTAACAGGAGCTTCAACAACAGGCGCTACAACAGCTTTAACAACGGGAGCTGCAACAGCTTCAACAACGGGAGCGGCAATAGGCTTTTTTGAAACCTTTACAGCAGGAAGAATAGGCGCGCCTATTTGTAGTGCGTGTAAAAACTTGTTTAATGATGCAATTTTGCGCGCAGCGGTATTTGCGTGGAAAACGCCATCGCTTTTTGCGCAATTAATTAATGAAACAGTTTCAGGAAGCAAAGCCTCAGCAGTTTTTATGTCTTTAGCATCAATAGCGGCATTAAACTTTTTAATAGCATTTTTAACTCTTGTTTTTTTAGCAGAATTATTTGCATTTTCTTTCGCGGAAATTTCAACGCGTTTAATTTGTGATTTTATGTTTGGCACAGATATATCTCCTTTCGTGTAGCTCAATATGCTTGTACATAATAACATAAGAATATTTATTTGGCAACAAAAAACATATCTTTTTTTCAAAATTTAACCTACTATTTATATAAAAACATAAAGATATTGCTAATATAGTTATTAAATTGATTAAAAAACTAAAAACTTTTATTAAATATTTGCTAATTGTCTTTTTATTGTTTGACTTTATTTGTCGCTTTAAAATAAAATCATATTGGTTTTAGGGGTAAGTTCGCTTACATAACATACATTAGATAAAATATCATAAACTTTCATAAGTCTTTGCAAGCACTTTCATAAGCCTTTGCAACTGCTTTTATAAGCCTTTGCAAGCACTTTTATAAACCTTCGCAGCACTTTTATAAGCCTTTGCAACAACCATTATAAGCCTTTAAAACAACTTTTTAGGCCTTTGCAACTGCTTTTACAAGTCTTTGCAACAACTAATATAAGCCTTTGCAAGCACTTTTATAGGCCTTTGCAACTGCTTTTAACAAACTAAAATTTGTAATTTTAATACATTTAGTTTGTTTATCCACTTTTGTTATCGGCAAGTTCATTTTATCTATTAACGTCTACCTTAAAAAATGGCACATCATAAAATAATATGAACAAACATTAATGTGTATATATGTGAACGCAATTATTTTGTAATTATATACATAATATTTATATGGAAAAACAAAATTTAAAGTTCGATATGGCCTTTGAGGCTGCTGAAAATTTAGATAATAGTAAAAAGTATAATACGGAAACAAAAAAAATTAGCGATAGCATTACGCAGCGCAAAATGCTAGTTAAAACAGATTTGGAAGCCAAGGAACTTCAAAAGAAAAAGGGAATATACATTACGTTAGAATGTGATGGCCGAATAACAGAACGAGAAGTGCAACAAGATATCTCAAAAGGCATTAAAAATGTATTGCGAGATATGACGGCTACGCTTATGGGCGCAAAGCCAACTATTTTGGTAGTTGGTTTAGGAAATGAAAAAGTCGTTGCAGACGCGTTAGGCGCGATGGTTGTTGACGACCTTATTGTGACGCGAAATATAATTGAAAGCGACTATACAAGGGGGCAGCGTCTAAAAAATGTATGCGCGATATCTACTGGGGTATTTGGGGTAACTGGAATTGAGTCGTTTGATATAATAAAAGGGATTGTTGACAGAATAAAAGCTTCTCTTGTGATAGTAATTGACACATTGGCGACAACAAAAATAAGTCGAGTATTTAAATCATTTCAGTTGACAAATGCGGGGATAGAACCAGGGAGCGCAAGTCAATCGGGTCGAAAAGCAATATCGCAATTAAGCCTAGGAGTGCCTACAATAGCGATAGGCGTTCCGCTAGCGATGTATGCCCGCGCGATAATTTTTGACAGTCTAGACTGCTTTAAGCAAATGGCTTTAGATGTGCGCGAGAGTGGTCAAATTGAGCGTAGAACGCTAGCTGTAAATGTATTGGGAGAAGGCAATCTGAATTTAATAGTGACTCCTAAAGATATAGATGAGGCCGTTAAAATATGCGCGAAGATAATAGCCGATGGAATTAATTTAACCTACCAAAATACCACAGAAAAAAAATACTTCTCATATTTTTAAAGTTGCTGCAATATCATATAATATGATAAAAATAGGGGTTTTAGATAGCGGAATTGGAGGAATAACAACCTGTTCTGCAATTCTACATAGGCTTGGTGGCGTAGATATTATTTATTACGCCGACAACAAAAACCTTCCGTACGGCGCAAAAAGGCCGCACGAAATTTTTGTATATGTTGAAAAGGGGATTGAGTATTTTATTGAAAGAGGAGTAGACCTCGTTGTGCTTGCGTGTAACACTGCAACGGCATCTGTAATTGAAGCTTTGCGCGCGCGCTTTTCAATAAACATTGTGGGCATTGAACCTGCCATCAAGCCAGCGTTACGAATGAATGGAAGTATACTCTATTTAGCTACGCCGCTAACATATAAAATAAAAAGACAGGCGCAAATTGTAGAAGATAATAAGTCAAGAATTGTGACCTGCGACACCACTATGCTTGCGTCGAAAATAGAAAATTGTTTGCCTAATTTTGACTTGTTGGAAAATTTAACTAGCGAGTTGTTGAATGGTTTTGATAAAGTAGAAAATTTGGTTTTAGGGTGTACGCATTATTGTTTTTTAAGGCCATCTATTGCAAAATTGTTTCCAAATAAATTGGTTTTTGACGGCAACGATGGCGTTGCGTTGCGTGTTCAAAATTTGCTAAATGTTCCGTTTTGTGATGCGACTGCGCACCTATATCTGCACTTTAGCGGAGAAGATGAGTCAACTAAATATTTACAATCGCTTATGAGTTACAATACATACATTTCATCAATAGTTATTGATATCGATTAAAAAATCAAAATTTTAAATTTGCGTAAAATAACTTTTTTTATAAATTTAAAAATAAAATTAACAATAAATTTTTATACAATTTTTAACAGTATTTAATCATTTTATAGCTTTTTTTACTTATATTATTATGTTTTATTGCTTTAATATAAAATACTATTTTAAAATCCAAACATATTTCTTTTTAAAAATCCTTGCGTATTGACGCTAAATATTGTAGAATGGTAATGTTTTCACAACAACTTATTATAAAATGAGGTAAATTATGAGCAAGGTTACAACTGATTTAATACGCAACATCGCTTTAATCGGCCACAGTGGTGAGGGGAAAACCTCCTTGGCAGAGGCAATGTTGTTCAATGCAAAAAGTATTGAAAGGCTTGGAAAAACCGACGATGGTAACTCAACAATGGACTTTGACCCCGAGGAAATTAACCGCAAAATTTCCATAAGTTTGGCTGCAGCGTACGGCTTTTGGAAGGAAAACAAGCTAAACATTCTAGACGTTCCAGGTTTTTTTGATTTTGAAGGCGAAGTAGTATCTGCTCTTTCGGTAGTTGACAGCGCGATTATTGTTACAAGCGCAAGTGGTTCGCTTTCCGTTGGCACAGAAAAGGCTATTGAAATGTGCACCGAAAAAAAAGTACCTGCATTTGTTTTTATTAATCAAATTAATAAGGAAAATTCAAATTTTGAAGGCACGCTAGAAGCAATCACAGCGGCGTATGGCGGCAAAGTTATTCCCGTTGAAATTCCTATTATTGAAGCTAACAAGATGATTGGTTGTGTTGATGTTATTAAGGGCAAAGCATTTAGGTTTGATACAATTACCGATGAAATGCCTATTCCCGAGTCAATGGTAGCGCGATTTGAAGATTACCGCGCTCGTATTATTGAAATAGCGGCCGAAACAGATGACGCATTAATTGAAAAGTATTTTGAAGGCGCAACATTGACCGAAGAAGAATTGAGAATTGGTATTCGTAAAGCCATTTTAAACGATACATTAATCCCTCTTATGGCGGGCAACGCGACAACGAATTTAGGCGTTATGAATTTACTTGACAAGATATGTGAAATGTTGCCGTCTCCAGCTGATTCGCCCGTTAAAAAGGCATTTGTTGACGCAAATGAGATTGACGTTTCGTGTGATGAAAATTTGCCATTTAGCGCTCAAGTATTTAAAGCTGTTGCCGACCCGTACGTTGGTAAACTTTTATATTTCAAAGTTATGTCGGGCAAGCTAAATGCGGGCGACCAAATGTTTAACACAAATTCGGAAAAAACTGAAAAAGCAAGTTCATTATATATTTTGAAAGGCAAAAAACAAGAAACTGTGGACTCCCTTGTTGCGGGGGACATTGGAGCGTTAGCTAAGTTAGTTGCTACAAATATCGGCGACACGCTTTGTGATAGCAACAAAAAAATTAAGTTTCCGTCAATAGCTTTTCCCGAGCCTGTTATTAGCCTAGCTGTCACAAGCGCGAAGTCGGGCGAGGAAGATAAAGTTATCAATGGATTGACGCGTATGCTTGAAGAAGACAGCACATTTAAACTTACTAAAAATGCCGCAACAGGCGACGTTCTTGTTAGCGGTTTGGGCGAGTCGCAACTTCAAATTATTTGCGCAAGATTGAAAAATAAGTTTGGCGTCGAAGCAAAACTTTCTGACCCGAAAATCGAGTATCGCGAAACAATTAAAAAAGCTGTTGAAGCTGAAGGCAAACATAAAAAACAGTCGGGCGGAGCAGGTCAGTTCGGCGTTGTTGTCATCAGGTTTGAGCCGGGCGCTGCCGATGGCGAATTTGAATTTGTTGATGGCGTTGTTGGCGGAGCTGTTCCTAAACAGTTTATTCCGGCAGTTGAAAAAGGTTTGCGCGAGGCAATAAAGGGCGGCGTGTTAGCCGGTTATCCTATGGTAAATCTTAAAGCGTCACTTATCGATGGCAAATATCACCCAGTTGATAGCAAGGAAATCGCGTTTGTCACAGCGGCAAAGTTGGCTTATAATGAAGCTTGTTTAAAAGCAAATCCTTGTTTTTTAGAACCTATTATGGACGTTAAAATCACCATACCTGATACATTCTTAGGCGATATTATGGGTGACATCACAAAACGTCGTGGTCGCATTATCGGGACAGATACTATGGGCAAAAAACAAGTTTTGACAGCTGAAGCTCCTATGGCCGAGATGTTCCGCTACGCAACCGACCTTAACAGTATGACGCAAGGTAGAGGGCGCTTTAAAATGAGTTTTAATAGATATGAAGAAGTTCCGTCAAGCGTTGCGCCCAAAATCATTGAAGATGCTAAAAAGCGCGCTGAAGCTGTAAAATAAATGTAATTAAAAATAAATTAAACATAAATCAAAAATAAAAGACACCGCTGAATTAAGTTTACGGTGTCTTTTATATTTGAAACGGAAAGCGCGTTGCAAAGTCTAAAATTTTTTTATACTCTTACTGTAAAAATAAAATACTCTATAATCAAAATATAAAGTACTACAATAATTTTTGTATAAAATAAAACGAACTCATTATCTAAGTTCGTTTTATTTTGTATTGGTGCCGATGGCCGGACTCGAACCGGCACGGTGTTGCCACCGGTGGATTTTGAGTCCACTACGTCTGCCAATTCCATCACATCGGCGAATTGCTAGTTTATAATAACATACGACTTTTGTTTTGGCAACTATTTTTTTATACTTGAATGAAGATTTTTTACTAAATATTTCATTATATTTGCTAAAAGTGCCTATTTTTTATGGCAAAAAATTTGTTTATATAGTATAATATTAAAACTATATGAATATTGAAGGAGAATTATTATGACTATTTGGCACGACATTGCCGCAGAACGCATTAAAAAGGACGACTTTATTGCCGTTATTGAGATACCTAAAGGTAGCAAAAATAAGTATGAAATGGACAAGGAAACAGGTTGTCTGATTTTAGATAGAATTCTTTATACCTCTACGCATTATCCTGCAAACTACGGTTTTATACCTCGCACTTACAGCGATGACAAGGACCCGCTTGACGTATTGGTGCTTTGTAGCGAAACTATTGCGCCGATGTCTTTGGTTAGGTGCTATCCGATTGGAGTAATTACAATGCAAGACGAAGGTATGGTTGACCACAAAATAATTGCTATACCATTTAGGGACCCAATGTGGAACAGTTACAATCATATTATTGAGTTACCGCCTCATATTATGGAGGAGATGACACACTTTTTGAATGTATATAAACAGCTTGAATATAAAACTACAACAGTTTTAGAAGTACGTGACCGCAGTTATGCCGAACTGGTAATTGAAGATAATATGAATCAATATGAAGCTAAGTATGGCAAGGGAAAGGTATGTAAAGAAAATAACGACTAACAGGTTGTTAAGCAAAAATTTTTGTTAGGTTTGCGGGTTATGGACTTACATAAATTTAAAGTGTCTATGTTGATTTAAAAAATATGTTTTTAACAAAAACAATAGAAACGTATTTTACATAAGTAAACTGCAATACATTGTTTAATTAAAATTAGCACAAAATAAACTATAAGAAAAAACGTTAAGGATGAAAAAATGTTTGACTGTATTATTGTAGGGGGCGGTGTTGTTGGCGCGTCAATATTAGATTGTTTAAGCCGTCGTGGCTACAAAGTTTTGTTGCTTGAAAAGGGTGATGATGTTGCAGTATGCGCAAGTCGAGCCAACAGTGGTATTGTACACGCCGGGTATGACTGCCTTCCTAAAACATTAAAAGCGATATTTAATGTTTTAGGAAATGCAATGTATCCAATGCTTTGTGACGAGCTTGATGTTCCTTTTAAAAAAGTAGGCAGCATTGTGGTGTCTGACGAAGCGGGGCGTGAA
The DNA here is from genome assembly GCA_036654095.1 of Clostridia bacterium. Classification (GTDB taxonomy): domain Bacteria; phylum Bacillota; class Clostridia; order Christensenellales; family CAG-917; genus JAVVSR01. Next base: position 32,427 of record JAVVSR010000002.1, on the reverse strand, counting down.
AGTATTAATGAACTTTACAATAGAGGTCTTGAAAATGGTGTTAAAGTTCAGGTTGTCGAAAGAGAACGGCTTATTGAACTTGAACCAAATATTGCAAAAAATATGACGATTGCATTGTATGCGCCAGATGCAGGCGTTGTGTCGCCATACAAGTTGACGGTGGCCTTAGTTGACCGCGCAATTTTAAACGGCGCTGAAGTTAAAGTTGACAGTGAAGTTACGAAAATTGACGTTTATGACAGCTATTTTGCTGTTAAAACGGCTAAATTTGAATACAAGTCCAAATTTTTAATTAATGCGGCAGGTTCAAACGCAAATATTATAAATCGTTATGTTGGCGAGGCGGAATATCCTACCGAGTATAAAAAGGGCGAATATTTTGTGCTTGACAACACTGAAGGCGACAAGGTAAATTGTGTTATTTTTCCGCTTCCAGACGAGCGTGGAAAAGGTATTTTAGTTGCTCCGACCGCCGATGGAAATGTGCTATACGGGCCAACGTCAATTCATACTAACATAGGCGATACGTCGGTTGATAGCAATAGCTTAACTCTTATTCGTGATGGCGCTAAACGAGTTTATAAAAATCCAAACTTTAAAAAAGTTATTAGACTTTACGCAGGCTTGCGCGCAGCTGTTGGCGACGACTTTGTTATAAAAAAATCCGATATAATTAAAAATTATTTTATATTAGCTGGCATATGTTCGCCAGGACTTTCGGCCGCGCCTGCAATCGGCAATTATATCGCCGACCTTATTTGCGCTGAATATCCTAAGCCTATGCCGTTAAACATTATAAATAATATTCATCATCAAAAGTTTACAAAACTCACTCCTAGCGAACACGATGAGCTTGTTAAGAATGACGAAAAATGGGGACGTATTATTTGTCGATGTGAAAAAATTACCGAAGCAGAAATAGTGAACGCTATTCACAGTCCGCTCCCTGCGACAACGGTCGACGCTGTTAAGCGTAGAGTCCGCGCGGGTATGGGAAGATGTCAGGGCGGGTTTTGCGCGCCACGAGTTATGGAAATCATTTCACGTGAATTGAATATTCCATTAACGGCTGTCAAAAAGGGCGGCGAACACAGCGAAATTGCCGTGTGTAGGGTCAAGGAGGTCGATAATGGAAACCTTTGATGTTGTTGTTATCGGCGGAGGTCCGGCTGGTATGGCGGCTGCAATTCAAGCTTACGACAATGGTAGCAGCGTGCTTATTTTGGAACGCGATATTAAACTTGGTGGCATTTTAAATCAATGTATCCATAATGGTTTTGGATTGCATTATTTTAAGGAAGAACTTACGGGCCCTGAATACGCTGACCGTTTTGTTAAAATGGTTGAAAATACAAGTATTAAAGTTATTACCGAAGCAATGGTGCTTTCGTTGACTGCAAATAAAACAGTTACGGCAGTGTGTCCTAGCGAGGGCTTGTTTACCGTACAAGCAAAGGCTATCGTTTTGGCAATGGGCTGTCGCGAGAGGACGGCTGGCGCAATTATGTTGACAGGCACACGGCCGACTGGGGTGTACACGGCTGGAATGGCGCAACGTATGTCAAACATTGAGGGCTATATGGTTGGCAAAAAAATTGTGATACTCGGCAGTGGCGATATTGGCTTAATTATGGCGCGTCGTATGACATTTGAAGGCGCAAAAGTTTTGCAGGTACTCGAGTTATTGCCTTATTCAAGTGGCCTTAAGCGGAACATCGTTCAGTGCTTAGATGACTTTAATATTCCAATTAAATACAGTCATACTATAACTCGTTTACTTGGAGAAAGCAGGCTTGAAGGTCTGTATTATGCCGAGGTTGACAAAAATATGCAGGTTAAACCTGAAACCGAAACTTATATTGAGTGTGACACGCTATTGTTGTCGGTTGGGTTGATTCCTGAAAATGATTTAATTTCTGAATTATCTATTGAAATGAATGGCATTACAGGCGGAGCGGTGGTTGATGAACATAGGCAAACCTCTATTGCAGGCATTTTCTCGTGCGGAAATGTTCTGCACGTACATGACCTTGTTGACAACGTGTCAGAGGAAGGGGCAATGGCTGGTTATTTTGCGTCGCAGTTTGCAAAAGACGAATTGAAAACAACGGCCAAATTCAGCGTTTTAGCGGAAAATGGAGTGCGCTATGCTTTGCCAAATTATATTTATAGCGGTGATAAAACTGTGAAGATATATTTTCGTGTTGGCGCGGTTTATAAAGGCGCAATAATTGAGGCGTTGTGCGGAGAAAAGGTGATTTTTTCAAAAAAATATCTTATTTTATCGCCCGGCGAAATGGAAAGCATTGAACTTCAAAAAGCAGAAATCAATGATAATGTTACTTTGAGGCTAAGATAATTATGAAAACAATTTGTATAATGTGCCCAATGGGCTGTCCGTTAGAAATTGAGGAGCTAAACGGGAAAATAGTTGTAAGGGGAAATACGTGTAAGCGTGGAGCAACATATGGCGAACAGGAATTTAAATCGCCAAAACGTGTTGTTACTAGCCTTGTTAAACTTTCTAATGGCGGAGTTGTTTCGGTTAAAACTAATGGCTTAATTAATAAATCGGATATTTTTCCAGTACTCGAAATTTTAAAAACTGTCACTTTAGATTTGCCTATTAAAATAGGCGATATTGTTTTAAAAAATATTTTAAACAGTGGCGTTGATGTTGTAGCTACTTCAAACGTTAATTAGAATGAAAAGGTTTTTTAACAATAGGCCGATGTGCTTTTTTCTTGTTTTTCAGATATTGGGCATTTTGGTCGGAGTTAGTTTTAAAGAACTTTATTGGGTTAGGACTTTATCGATAGCTGCTTGCGCGCTTTTTGCAAGCGGTTTTTGTATATTTAAGCAAAATCGTTTTGCCTATTTACCGATAGCGTTTGCGATTGGGCTTATTTCAATATGCGGCGCGTACGACTTATACAGTGTAAAAGAAATTCACGAAAAAAGCGCGGTAATAGAAGGTACAATTTCGTCAGAAATTGCCGATATGAAAAATGGAGAACTACATAAATTTGAGCTGTGCAACATAACCGTGAACGGCCAAAAAGTTAAAGGACGAGCAACAATTATTGCAGAAGATTTACCTTTGGCTCGAGCGGGAGATAAGATAAAAATTAAGGGTTCGTTTAATTCAAATGAATTTGACGTAACCGACAGCGCGTTTATAAGTTTATTTCATAAGGGAAATTATTATGACGTTTGGGCAAAAAGTATACAAACAGTAGGCGAAGGCGTACTTCCTGTTCCTGATAATATCCGCATAAATTTAAAGCGAATGTTAGCCGACTATACAAATGATACCACCGCAGAAATTACTTGCGCGCTTTTATTTAGCGACAAATATGGAATAAATTACCATTTTTACAGCAATATTATAGCAAGCGGATTGGCGCACATTTTTGCTGTAAGTGGTTTGCATATTGGGATACTTGCGGCATTTATAAATAAGATTGCTAAAAAACTAAAATTAAAAGGTTATATAAAATTAGCGGTAGTTATGAGCCTGTTAATTGCGTACAGTGCGTTGTGCGGTTTTCCGTCGTCAGTAATTCGAGCGATGATATTGTGCTTTTCTTTTATGCTGGCCGATTGCATAGGCAGACAGAGTGACGGGCTGTCAACGTTAGGATTTGCGGGTATAATAGCGTTGCTATTTTTCCCGACTGACTTATTTTCGGCAGGATGTTTAATGTCATTTATAGCAGTTTTAGGGATTATTGTTTTGTATCCGCCGATATTGGCGCGGCTAAAATTTATGCCAAAATTCGTAAAAGAATTAGTAGGCGTAAGTTTAGCTGTAAACATTATGCTTTATCCAATAATGGCATATTTTTTCAACGCATTTCAAACTTTGTTTTTATTTGCAAATATAGCAATTTTACCAATACTGCCGTTTATCTACATATTTATACTTATAATCTCATTTATTGTGCTTGTTATACCTATTTTTGCTCCGCTGTTGGCAACATTTAATGTTGTTACATTTCCAATTTTGTTTGTGTCAATGTGTTTAGGTAACTTGGCTATTTCGGTTATTGACGTGGTAAGCTTAGGATTGTTTTCAGCCATTTACTATTTATTAATATTTTTATTTTCGAGGTATATTTTTTGTACTTTAAAAACAAAATATATTGCCTTATACTCATTGAGCGCAACTGCTGTTTTATTTTTAACTATTACAATGATAATTTAGATAAAAAATTAATGGTCTTGTTTAAAATACAAAACTATTTTTTGTGGGCTATAAAAGTTTATGGTCAAAATAAATTAAGCAGCATAAAACTTTTTTTAGTGTTCATATTTATTAAGATTTTTATAAAAGCGTGCGACTAAAAACAAATTGACTTTTAACTAAAAAAGCGTTACAATATTTATAAATAAAATTGCAATATTGACAGTTGCGTCGAGGAAATATAATGATTGTTGATGATTTGGAAAAACGTTTAAATATAGAAAAATTGCCTGTATATTTTTTAGAAGGCGCCGACGGTTTTTTGCGAAATAAAGCTATTGAATATTTTGTAAAACTTGTAAGTGACGACCTTTCCATTTTTAATTTACAAATATTTGACGACGTTGAAGCTATGAACGACGTTATTTCTGCGTGCAATATGATGCCCGTTATGGACAACAGTAAAGTTGTTATTGTAAGGTCAACTTCAAAACTTAGCGACTCGGATAAAGCGCAATTAATTAGTTATTTAAAAAAACCCGCTGATTTTACAACACTAGTGCTTTCTGATGATTCTAGTCCTAGCGTGTTAAATCAATTATATAAGTATGGCGAAGTTGTTGATTGCAAAGGGTGCAGCGAAGCGCAAATCCTAAAGTGGGTTAAAGAAGTTGCGCAAAGTCGAAATATTGATATTGACGATAAAGCGATTTTGTTGCTTTCAAAGTTTACCGACTGCAATATGATGCGCGTTTTAAAAGAGGTTGAAAAGCTTGTCGCTTATTGCGATGGTAAAAAAATTACAGTCAATGAAGTTGAACTTTTGGTTACGCCTGACAACGAATACAGCATTTTTAAATTGACTGACGCACTTAAAGACGGCAATAATTTTGAGGCCTTAACCGTGCTTAACAGTATGCTTAGTAAGGGCACAAAACCATCGGTTATAATATCCACCTTGTCGGGGAATTATCGAAGAATGTTTGAGGCTAAGGTAAGTTCGCTTGACGTAAATGAACTGGCAAAAGTATTGGGAGTTAAGCCTTATGCAATCACTTTAGCGCGGAAGCAGGCCGAAAAATATACGCAAATTGAACTTAAAAAATTTAATGATACTTTGCACGAATTGGAATTTTTATTTAAGAGTGGCCAAACTGACGAAAGAGAGGCTTTACAGCGAGCGATGTTGATGTTAATTAAAAAGTAAGTGGTATGACGTGATGATGGAAAAAACTGAAATCGCCTAATGAAGGCGATTTTTTTGTACTTAAAGTTAATCTAAATGTAATTTTTTAAATGAAGTTGCATAAAAAGTAACTAAAAAACGCGCAAATGTATTGTGAAATTATTTAGTATATGGTATACTAAGTGTACTAATTTGAGGAGCAATGACGATGGATAAGATTGCCGTTTATTTTGAGAATTTAGGCTTACTTGGCATAGTTGACGGTTTCGTTTGCTTAACTGTTTTGGTGTTGGCGTTTATTTTCTTTTACCACAAACGTTGTTTAAGGGTGTTTTTTTTGCTACTTGCCGTTACCGCTTTGAAAATTACGGCAGGTACTTTAAATGCGCTTTCCGCTAAAGAATCTTTTTTGATTTCTTCAATGGTCTTGGATTATGTGTATCTATTTTCATTGGTGACAGTAATTGTCGTTTATCAATCGGATTTCAGGTCACTATTTCAGCATATCGCGGCTCCTTCTGGCGTCGACTTATTTGCTGAGGGTTATGGCAGCGATGATGAACTTCACGAGGCTACTGAACAGCTGCTTTCCGCATTGCAAGCTATGGCAAAACAAAACACTGGTGCAATTATTATTATCACTCCAACAACTATGGATTCGCATATTTTGCGAACGGGTACTGACATAAACGCAGTTATTAGTTCGTCGCTTTTGGTCAGTGTTTTTAATACAAAATCACCTTTGCACGATGGCGCTGTTATAGTAAAGGGCAATAAAATTTTGTCGGCTGGTTGTTTTCTACCCTTAACGCAAGATGCAGGTGTCGCTAAAGAACTTGGCACACGTCACCGCGCAGCTCTTGGCATTACCGAAGAAAGCGATGTTATGGCTATTGTTGTCAGCGAGGAAACGGGTATTATATCCGTTGCTATGCACGGCCTTATGCAACGTTATATGACTATCGAAAAATTGAAAGAAAAAATTGAAACCATATATGGTATTTCGCCTTTGGCTATGGAAGCAAAGTCATTTAATAAAAATGAAAAAAATAAAAAGAGGTTCAGAAGATAATGAATATAGTTAAAATTCCCGAAATCTTATTGCCAAAGAAGGCGGTAGATTTAGAGAAATGGGCGGTAGTTGCTTGCGACCAGTTTACATCTCAACCCGACTATTGGGAACAGCTTCAAAAGTTTACAAAAGGTGCGCCTAGCGCCTTTAATTTAATTTTTCCCGAAGTTTATTTAAATGAGGATAACGATAAGCGTATTGAAAGCATTAATACCTGTATGCGAAAATATTTGAATGACGGCATTTTTGATACAATACGCGACAGTTTTATTTTAGTTGAACGTGATACGATGTATGCTAAGTGTAGGCTAGGGCTTATTCTCGCGGTGGATTTGGAAAGTTATGACTATACTCCGTTTTCAAACGCATACATAAAAGCTACCGAAGGTACGATTATTGAACGCATACCTCCGCGTGTAAAAATCCGAAGTAACGCGCCGCTTGAACTTCCGCATATAATGCTATTAATTGATGATACTGCGTGTGATATTATTGAACCTATATATGAAAATCGTCAATCGCTCGAAGTATTGTACGATACAAAACTGAATATGAAGGGCGGACATATCAAAGGCTATAAGGTTTCTAATCCTAATGAAATTATTAAAAAACTATATGCGCTGCTTGATGAAAAAATACAAAAAGAAAAGTATAATACTGTAACAAATTTTTTGTTTGCAGTGGGCGATGGCAACCACTCATTGGCGACTGCAAAAGCGCATTGGGACAGTATAAAAGCTGAACTTTCTGAGGCCGATAAAACAAATCACCCAGCTCGATTTGCGCTTGTTGAAGTGATGAATTTGCACAGTAAGGCATTGGTGTTTGAACCAATACATCGTGTTATATTTAATGGTGGCGACCAATTTATTTCAGATATTTTAAATTATTGCAAGGGCGCAGGTAAAATGAAATTGCTGTATAATGGAAGTGAAATTATTTTGTCTGTTAGTGAAAATAAAATTGAGGCTATAAAGCAGGTTCAAGACTTTATTGACCAATATATTAAGTGTAATCCATCGGTTAAGGTTGATTACGTGCACGGTATTGATGATTTGAATGAAGTTTGCAATGCTGAAAATGGTATCGGTTTAGTTATGCCAACTATCGATAAATGTGAGTTGTTTGATTATATTATACGTAAAGGCGTGCTGCCCAGAAAATCATTTTCTATGGGCGAAGCTGTTGAAAAAAGATATTATTTGGAAGCTAAAAAAATTATTAAATACTAATAGAGGTTTGTATGGGTGTTAAGGTTTGTAAATTTGGCGGAACTTCAATGTCTACCGCTGAAAGTATTGAAAGAGTTGCCGAAATTATTTTGTCGGATAAAGACAGAAAGTATATAGTTGTGTCCGCTCCGGGTAAACGTTTTCGCGGTGATAATAAAGTTACCGATTTGTTGTATGCAAGTTTTGACGAGGCTTTAGAAACGGGAAGTTGTAAAAATTCGTTTTCTAAAGTTCGCGAAAGATTTTTAGGCCTTGTTTCAGATTTAAAACTTTCGGTCAATTTTAACGACTATTTAGATGAAATTGAAGCAAATATTAACGCTTCGTCCACTCCTGACTACGCGGCTTCACGCGGGGAATTTTTGGCAGCTATGCTTTTGGCCGCTAAACTTAGATTTGGCTTTGTTGACGCTTCCGACCTAATTCGTTTTGCTGAAAACGGCGCGTTTAATGCCGAATATACCAACGATATAGCTTCAAAAAATCTTGAGAAATGTAAGTATGTTGTAGTGCCAGGTTTTTATGGAAGCTTTGATAATGGCCAAATTAAAACATTTTCACGAGGCGGTTCAGATGTTTCGGGCGCAATCGTTGCGCGCGCGGTCAACGCTGATGTTTATGAAAACTGGACAGATGTTGACGGATTTTTAACAGCAGACCCACGTATTGTTGACAATCCAAAACAAATTAGCACGTTGTCCTATTCGGAACTGCGCGAGCTTTCTTATATGGGCGCAGATGTGCTGCACCCCGACTCGATATTTCCAGTTCGTATAAGTCAAACGCCAATAAACATTCGCAACACGTTTTTCCCCGAGCATGCAGGCACAACTATTGTCGCTAGATATGAAGATGGTTGTCAATCGGACAATATAGTTACTGGAATTGCAGGGCATACGGGTTTTACTTCAATAAATATTTCAAAATCAATGATGAACAGCGAACTGGGTTTTGGTCGCAAAGTATTGTCGGTTTTGGAGCAATGCGGTATTTCGTTTGAGCATATTCCGTCAGGCATCGATACAATGAGCTTGGTCATTGCCGACAATGAAATTCAAGGAAAACTTGAAAAATTATTAAATAAATTGCGCGAGGCCGTCAATCCCGATAAAATTGATATTCACAGCGGTTTGGCCTTAATTGCAACTGTTGGACAACGTATGGCTGACCGTCCGGGTACTGCGGCAAAGTTGTTTAGCGCGCTAGCTGCATCAAATGTGAACATACGAATGATTGACCAAGGCAGCAGTGAAATGAATATCATTGTAGCGGTTGAGTTGGGAGATTACGAAAAAGCCATAAATGCAATATATCACGCATTTTTTTAACGGATTTTGTTTTTTTCAAACTGCGATTAAAAAGTTTAAATTGATATTTCTAAATCAAAACTTAATATGAATACTTTAAACGGCAAACAAAAACTCTCGTAATCGCGAGAGTTTTTTAATATTGTTAAATACATATTTAAAATTGCCCAAATACGCAAAGTTTAAATATACTTAACGAGTTGTGCTGTTAGCGGCCTTGTATTCGGTAAGAGCTTTTGCAAGTTGGTCGGGGCATGAGGTATCATTTTTGCAACGTATACCCTTTAAAATTGAAATTATTTCATCAATATTTTTGCCTACCGTCAAACGCGATAAAGCTTGTAGATTGCCCGAGCAACCGCCTATAAATTTTAAATCTGTCAAAATGTTGTTTTCCACGGAAAATAAAATTTCGCGTGAGCAAGTGCCTCTAGTCCTAAATATTGGCATAAGTACCTCCTAATTGTCTAACAATGTTTCGTGTAATACGCTGTAAACCTGAGCCGCTTTATCGCACCAGTTTTTTGTAATCCATTTAGCATTGGCGCGACTGCTGACCACTAATTTAAGCTCCATCATAATTATGTTTTGATTAATAATACGCAATAATACCGTATGACTGCCATCTTCGTTTTTATAGTAATCGCTAAAATATTCTTGTTGCTTACGAAGGCGCAAGCGGTTTTCCTTTCCGAAAGTGGTGATTTGCTCGCGAAGATGAGAGGGAATACGCATATAAAAATGCGTCAAACATTCGCTCCCGTCGCTAGTAATAGTATATAACGGTTTGCTTGTTGCATTGCTGGCGACACATAACAAACCAGCGTCGAGAAGATTAAACAAGGCCTCTTTACAGTCAATAAACTGCATACAAGCAATTTCATAGTAGCAAATATCCACCACAGAATCTTCATTCAGTGGCATACCCATAGCGTCAAACACATATAAAACTATTAGTTTATGAATTGTACTATCCATTCAATGCAGTCCTTTTTGCTTAACAGTAACACATAGTATAGCACACTTTAAAAATAAATTCAATATGTTTATATAATTTTGTTATGATTATTTAAATTTGAGCGACGAAATTAGTAATTGCCAAAAATATATTTAAGTGATATAATAAAAAACATATAAAGTCTTAGAAATTTAAAAAATATTTAATCGTTTTTTTAAATGGTAAACAATAATACACAATAATGTATATGGTTTTTAAAATATAAAGTTATTATTTGGGCAAAATACAGAAGAATGAATATAATAAAAATTTAATTGTGAAATAATTGTAATATAAGCAAAAAATTTTAAAAATGTAGGTAAAGTAAACGAAATTTATATTTTATAAGTGGGTAGTAAAATGTTTGATTTAATTATAAATCCAATGGCAAAGCGTGGACGCGGACTTGATGAAGTTCGTCGCGTAGAAAGCTATTTTGCTAAAAAAAATATTGATTATATTGAACATTATACAAAATATGTTAAGCACGCGACTGAATTGTCATATGATTTGACATTGCAATCGGCAGACGTAATAGTCGCTTGTGGTGGCGACGGAACGATACACGAAGTCATAAATGGTATTATAAAAGCAAAGCAGAAAATGGCAAATGAAGGGTTGCAGTGTAACACGAAATTGGGGATTTTGCCGTGTGGCACAGGCAATGATTTTATGCGTTCGGCAGGTATGAGTATTGCCACGCTTGAAGCAGCGGATGTTTTAATTTCAGGTAAACCACAAAATGTTGACGCGATTAATATCGATGGCCGATATGAAATTACATTTGCTTGTAAAGGGATAGATGTTGATGTTGTAAATATGGTAAATGCTAGCGCAAAAAAAACCGAGTCAAGTTACCTTAAAAACATTTTAAAGTGTATTTTTAAACGCATAAACTATGATTTTGATATTTTAGCTGACGGAGAACATATTAAATATAACGGTGTATTTACAGCTGTTTTAAACGGTGGAAAGGTAGCAGGTGGGATAGATTTTTGCCCTGATGCCAAGGTCGATGATGGCTTTTTAAATTTAGTTATGATAAAACATCAAAATTTGTTTAAAATGCTTTACACATTATTAATGATTTTTAAAGGTAGGGCTAATTCAACCAGTGGAGTTGAATTTAGAAAATGCAAAACGGTTACAGTAACAAATCAACAAACCGTTACAGACATTGATGGCGAGTTATTTGAAAACATAAATTTTGAGGCGACGATTGCGCCAAACGCTTTGCTTTTAATTAAGTAGTATTAAAAAACCCTTTGCAGTTTTTAACAGCAGAGGGTTTTTATATTATAGGCATAATATTTTTTTACTAATTATTGCAAGCTATATTTTGGCATTGTCAAATTTTATTTTCGAGCGTACACTTTAAATAATAAATTCAACAATTATTTTTTTGACATTTGTTCAATACACTGAACAAAGAATTGTGTTGCTTTTACCATTGCGTCGGGCGAAACTCGTTCGTTAATTGCGTGTATACGCTTTTGGTCTTCCATCGTCATTATGAACGGTGTAAAACGATATATATTTTTGCAAATAGGATAAAAGTAACGAGCGTCATCGTTTGCAATAAACATATAGGGCGCAGTTATCATATCGGGGAAAACCTGTTTAATTGCAACATTTAAATTGGTATAAGCCGATACATTTGTTGGCGATTCGGGGGTTGCCTCGGTGCCGTCCCAACCGCCTACCTTAACTTTTTCGCCAACTAATTTTTGAGTATATGTTAAAACTTCTTTTCGAGTGACGCCTGTAATTATGCGGGTATTGATGTTTGCTTCTACTTTTGCGGGGATTACGTTTTCAGCGGCGCTACCTTTAAGCATTGTCTGCGCAAAGGTTGTAGATATTAAGGCGTTTGCTATTGGAATTTTTTTAAACACAAATTTTAAAAGCGGGCTAAATATATCACGGTTTACCAACACGAATTTAATAGGAAACATCATATGCGGCGCGAGTGTTTTAAAAAGTTGTTTTGTTGCATTAGTCCATTTTGACGGCATAGGATTTTTTTCTATTTTAATTAAGGCTTTCGCTAAGACGACCGCCGCTGACGGCTTTGATGGATTTGACGCGTGTCCACCAGACTTTTCGACTGACAATTTCATATTTATTTGACCTTTTTCACAAATTCCAATTAGGCCAATAAACTTATCCATACCTATCATATGTCCGTCAATAACCGTTCCACCTTCGTCAACAACAAATTCAAGTTCAATATTTTTAGCTTTAAGCCACTCCATAATTTGAGGCGCGCCGTCAGTCGTAAAGGTTTCTTCGTCGTGACCAAACCCAAAATATATGTCGCGTTCGGGAATAAAACCTTCAGAAAGTAATTTTTCCATACCTTCAAGCAATGAAATTTGTGTGCCTTTCATATCTTGTGTGCCACGTCCGTAAATAAAGCCATCTTTCAGCTCGCCACTAAACGGAGGGACTTCCCAACCATCTGCGGGGGCTGGCACTACGTCTTGATGCGCTAAAAACAGGCCTGGCTTTAACAAACTGTCTTTACCCTTAAATAAGTAAAGCAAGCTGTACGTATTAATTATTGTTTTTTCGGCAGTTTTATGAATAAGCGGATAGGTTTTTTCAAGAAATGCGTGATAATCATAAAATGGTTTATCTAACCCTACATAATCCCCCGTCATTGATACGGTTGGTATTTGCACGGCTTCAGAAAGATGTTTTGCAATGAGGTCGCTGTCAAATTCGCGTACACTATATTTGCCGGCAGGTAATTCAACAAGTTTACAGCAGAATGTGCGTATAAGCATAATTATAAACAATAGACCCAATAGTCCAAGTAAAATCCATAATACTATCATAAAAGCTCCTCCAAAATCATTATTTATTTATTGTAATACATTGTTGTTTTAAAATCAAGGTAAATAGAAAACGAAATAAAATATTAACGATTTTTTTAGGTTTTTTTAGTTAAAATGTGCTAGCAAAAGATGTTAGCCTAAAAATCATTTTGTTTTAATTCAAATTAAACAATGGTGTTTTTTTTGGTTAAGTTATTAAACGCAATGCGATTTTGATAAAATTAAATAGATTATTTAACTTAGAATATAAAACAAATTTATGTTTTAATTTTGCATTGAGCGGCGTCAGGTGTTAATTTGAAAATTGAAATGCAATAATTATAAAAAACAGCTAAATTGATAGGAAATTTTTAAGATAATCAAAATATCTTTGGATAATTTTACTGAAACAAATTTATTAGTTGACATATCTCGCGCGTGAGGTGTATCATTATTGTACTATATTTATGAGGGAAGTTTGATGAGGAAATTTTTAATTGTACTTATGATAGTTGTTTCAATTTGTAGCTGTATATTTATATTTGGCGCTTGTGGGAAAGATGATTCGGTTGTTCCTCCTGATTTTAAAGTGTTTAAGCCAAACACCTGTTTAGTTAATGATAAAGGCTATGAAGATTATGCAAAAAAAGTATTTTTAAATACGGAAACCTATCCTGCGCTTAAGGGCGAGGGGTTGTGGTGGTTGAAATATAATAATGAAACTCGTTTAATGGAAGAATATTACTCGGGGACAGAGGCTGGCGCGGCTATTATAGATACCAATAAACCGACGGCAATTTTCGTTCACGGAGTACTGACGGGCTTAGGTAGAATGAACTATCGTGAAACTTTTGAATTGGGTTTTTTAGGCGACGAAGTTGACTTTCCTAATACTTTTCAAAAGGGTGATAAACTTTATTCAACAAAGTTTTGGCTAGACAAGGGTTATAACGTTGGGATTTTTCACTATGAACACTTTGTTGACACAATAAACATTGTTTCGTTACCTGTTGAATCCTCAAATAATATTTGGGGTGTTAAAGAGGGTGGCCTATCTTTTATACAAAATGTAAATGGTAGTTTAGTTACATACGAAAACGCGTCAAATTATTCAATAGCTCAGTTTTTCGCGGCGGAATATATTCGCGCAATGAACCTTCTTCCAAAAACTATGGGCAACAAAGAAATTCGAATTGCAGGCCACAGTATGGGTGGCGTGCTGTGTACAGCTGGTATATTTTTACTTACCGAACTTAATTTGGCTGGTCAAATTGAAAGCAGATGTATGCCCGACCGCTTGACTTATATGGACTCATATATCGCGATGTATGGCGGCGGCGATTACAGCGAAACGCCTATTGCTTGGTCAAATAAACAGCTTATAGAAAACAGTCAAGGCAAGACATACGTTGAGTGTGTAAAGGCAATGGCTAAACGCGGTTTGGTAATGGACTCTATTTATGCTGAAGTCAGCACGGTAAACGGCCTTAATGATAACATTAATGAAGTTGTTAAGTATGTGGCGTCGGCAATGTATAGCCCTGTATTTTTAAATAGCTATGGTACAGGCGCTCACAACACGGTTAGGGAACTGTTTATGTCGTCAATTATCTATGACCCAGTGAAAATTCAAGGGACAAACGAATGTTGCATAAGCGCGTCGACACCGCTTGAAGACTCGGCAAAACTTATGGGCAAAAACTTTATTATCATTGATGGCTACAATACTCCGACAATAACTGATGACGTCTTTATTGCGGAACCGTATGTTCAGTTTAAAAAATACTATGTAAACAATTAATTTGAATGTTTTATTAGATATACAATGAAAGCGTTTATTAAAAACTTGTTTAGCGTAATTGTCGCTTAAAAAATAAGCAAAATTCTTTAAATAGGTTAAGCGCGTTTGGCGGTCGGTAGAGTTTTTTAATAATAATGTATTTTAATTGAAAGTGTAGGCAATAAAATATTAGTACAATAGATTTGATGTTAAAGTTTTTATTTATAAATTTACTAGTATTGCATATTATTTGTATCAAATTGTTCTTATAGCAAACAATTATTAATGATAAAGGTCATTAATGAGTTGTGTAAAATATAAAAAAATTTAGGAGGCATACAATGACTAATAACACAAAGGTTTTACAGTTTGTTGAGGAGTCCCGACAGTTGACTAATCCCGATAAGGTAATTTGGATTGATGGAAGCGAGGCTCAGCTTAATTTATTGCGAAAGGAAGCTATTTCTACGGGCGAGATGATTAAACTTAACGAAGATAAATATCCAGGTTGTTTATACCATCGCACGAGGCCAAATGACGTGGCGCGCGTTGAGGGCAGAACGTTTATTTGCTCGCGAAATGAAAAGGATGCAGGCCCTACAAATAATTGGAAAGCACCTTCAGAAATGTACGCTATGTTAAAAGATATTGCAAGAGGTTCAATGAAAGGGCGCGCAATGTATGTTATTCCATTTTCGATGGGAGCAGTAGGTTCTCCATTTGCGAAAATTGGTATTGAAGTTACCGATAGTATTTACGTTGTTTTAAATATGTCAATAATGACACGTGTAGGCACAAGAGTGTTAGATGTTTTAAGCAACAGTAATGACTTTGTACGTGGTTTTCACGCAAAGTGCAATGTTGACGAAAATAACAGATATATTTGCCAATTCCCCGAAGATAACGCAATCTGGTCGGTAAACAGCGCATACGGTGGGAATGTTTTATTAGGTAAAAAGTGCTTTGCGTTGCGTATTGCGTCATATCAAGGCAAAACCGAAGGTTGGATGGCTGAACATATGCTTATTTTAGGCGTTCAAAAACCAAATGGCGAAACCAAATATATTACAGCAGCATTTCCGTCAGCTTGTGGAAAAACCAATCTTGCTATGCTTATTCCGCCTGAAGTTTATACAAAAAAAGGCTACAAGGTATTTACGGTTGGCGACGATATCGCTTGGCTTAGAGTCGGCGCAGATGGTCGGTTGTACGCAATTAATCCCGAAGCTGGCTTCTTTGGAGTAGCTCCCGGGACTAATGAAAAATCAAATTTCAATGCGCTTGCAAGCACTAGTAAAAACACAATTTTTACTAACGTTGCAATTAATCCTAAGGACAATACAGTTTGGTGGGAAGGCTTAACAAAGCAGCCCCCTGAAGAACTTATTGATTGGAAAGGTAATCCGTGGACTCCCGATACAAAAGACGCCGACGGAAAACCTGTGAAAGCAGCGCATCCAAATAGTCGCTTTACCGCTCCTGCAATCAACTGTCCGTGTATTAGCCCCGAATTTGAAAATCCACAGGGCGTTCCAATAAGCGCAATAGTATTTGGTGGCCGACGCGCGCAAACAACGCCGTTGGTATATCAGTCATATGATTGGAACAATGGTGTATTTGTAGGTTCAATTATGGCATCTGAAACGACTGCCGCCGCATCAGGCGCAGTTGGCGTAGTCAGACGTGACCCTATGGCGATGATACCATTTTGTGGATATAATATGGGCGACTACTTTGCGCACTGGATTGAAATGGGTAAAAAAATCAAGCATCAGCCTAAAATATTTAACGTCAACTGGTTCCGCACCGATGACGAGGGACACTTTATTTGGCCGGGATTTGGCGACAATTTACGTGTTCTTGACTGGATTTTACGTCGCTGTGAAGATTCTGTTGACGCAGTTGAAACACCTATTGGCTATGTTCCAAAGGCCGAAGATATAAACGTTAATGGCCTTTCTATTGATAATGAAACACTTAAAGGTTTGTTAAAAGTAGATAAGGAAACTTGGAAAAAAGAAGCTGTTGGAATAGGTGAATTTTATCAAAAGTTCGGCGCTACTCTTCCAAAAGAACTTGCGACTGAACTTGATACACTTCAATCAAAATTAAATTAATTACCATATTTTGAGTGCAAGCCCCTTAGGACTTGCACTTTTTTTGCTTAAAAAGCTCAAAATTGCATATTTTTTTTATTATAAGTTGACATAGTTTAATGTTTACTTT
Source organism: Clostridia bacterium (assembly GCA_036654095.1). Classification (GTDB taxonomy): domain Bacteria; phylum Bacillota; class Clostridia; order Christensenellales; family CAG-917; genus JAVVSR01. The sequence goes on along the minus strand of JAVVSR010000002.1, from coordinate 15,622 downwards.
ATAATCTAATATGTATAAATATAAAGTATATGCTTATGCATTAGGTATATTAAAGGGGTAAAGTATGAAAAAAAATGCCAAACTGATTGTTGTGATGTTGACCTTAGCGTTAGTGTTTTCATTTTCAATTTTTGCAACGAATGACACGCGTACTGAGGCTAACGCCGCGGGAGAAGGCGCGCCTGTTCCGAATGCAAATCCTACCTTGACGTTAAAGTTTGATAGCGACGCGCAAATTGTGTTTCAAGATGGCATAGACGCTTTGGGTCAGCCGAAGTATAAAACAGAACAAGGGACTTCTATCAATCCAATTCTATTTTCAGGAACGGTTGGCAGTTCTGTTACTTTCACATTGATACCCGGCAACAAAAAGTTCGTAAAGTGGGCTAATGGCTCAAAAGATGGCCCCGATGTTGGCTTAATTGCTAAAGAAATTATGGGCGTTGAAAATGGAGTTGAAACAGGTTTAATTACTAAGTTTGAATTTACATATACTTTTAAAAATACCAATGAAATATATTTTTGTGTGACAAATCAAGCGTATGTCGTGTCGGTTAATGCCGATGTTGGCGCAACCGCTTATTTTGATACCATAAATGGACGGCCGTTAGTATCCGTTAATAATCCTACGTTGAAATTTACAAAAGCATATATTGAAAAGGGTGATGACGTTGTTGTTAAAATTACACTTGCTGAAGGCTATGACCTAAATAATATCAAAATGTCTTTAGGTAATTTGGTTAAAGTTAGCGGTTCGGCAAATGAATTTACTTATACAATTTCAAACTTTGACCCACAATACAACGCTATTCCTGTTGTTTGCACACGTAAGGAGTATTCGGTCAACGTAATTGCTCCCGACCCAGTTTATGGAAGTATTGAACTTAGTCACGCTGCTCCATACTATAAGGGCGATAATATAACTGTAAAAGTTTTAACTAAAAGCGATAGCGGAGTTGAATTTTCTAAGCTTTTAATTAACGGTCAACCAGTTGCTAACGCTAATCCGTTAGGCTATCAATTTACGATTGATGGTTCATTGGAAAGTATTACAATATCAGCAGAATTTGTGCCAATAAGCGTTACAACGAAGCGCTACACTGTTACTATAAACAATGTTCCTAACATCAGCGGATTTGAATATAACAAAACTGGCGCAGGTACATACGTTGAAGGTACGCCCGTTAGAGTTGTGTTTAGCTCGGAAAAACTTAATTTTGAACATTGGGAAGTTGTTGTAGGTGGCGTCGTTAAACCAGCAGTCAATCAAGATGTTTATGAATTTGTTATTAATGCTGATGTCGTGTTGACGCCTATCGCATCTGTTAAAACATTTACCATTGTGAAAGAAAATTTGGCTGACAGCAATATTAAAATTTCACTTTCATCCAAGGGCAACAATATTTATGCCATAGGTGAGTTGGTGACTTTGACTTATGCAGAAGATGGTTTAGAAGGCAAGAAATTTGATTATTGGACTAATAATGGAAATAGAATGGCTGGCAGTTCAAGCTCAAGGCAAATGTCTTTTAATGTTTCGTCATCGTTGGTTGTAGGCGCAAAAATTAGCGAACTCCCCCCTCCTATTGAGGAAGAAGTTGTTGTTAAAATTAAAATTTCAGTTAGGGCAAATAATTCAGGTATGGGCGGAGTTACGTCATCTAACGGTTCGGATATAAGCGTTGGCGGATTAACAACTTTAGGCGCGTATCCTAGCGACGGCTATGAATTTATCGCTTGGGAAAAAGACGGCATTCGTATCACAACCGAACGCGTAACTACTGTTGAAAATATCACTGCAAGCGCAAGTTTTGTTGCAATATTCCAACCTAAAAAATGCGATATTATTTATTCGTCAAATGTTGCTTTAGGCGGTACGTGTGAGGGCGCGACGAAAGTTTACAGCGGGCAGACTCAACAAATTATAGTAAAGGCCAACAAAGGTTATGTCATTGAGTCTATTTTCGTCAACGGATTTGAACAAAAAATTGATAATGACAAGGTTGCTACTATTACAGTTTCTAACATTATCGATAGTCAAAATATTCAAATTAACTACAAAAAGAAAGGCTTAACATCAACGGAAATGACAATTTTAATTTTGACTATCGTTTTGGCGAGTTTGTTTATTGGAAGTTTGTTGTTTGTTGGTTTAAGGAAGCCTAATCCTGCTAAACTAGAAAGGCTTATCAATGCTAGGCGCGCAGCTCTTCAAGCTACTGGTCAACTGTCTGATGACGAAAGCGCTGATGTTGGTCAAGCATATGATGAAAACGTTAGCCCTGACGAAAACTATGAAACCTATGAGGCAGATGGTTCAGAGGATAACGATACTTATTATTCCGACGACGATAATAATCCCTCGGAAGATGAGCAATAATTGTTAAAATAATTGACAAAATTGTTTAAATGTGTTTTAATAACACTAAGTAAAATTGAATACCATTTAAAGGCGTTTATAAGGACGTGATTTAAATACAAATCTCAGAGAGTTGTTGGCTGGTGCGAAACAATGGTTTGCTTAAATCTAATCACCTTTCAGTTGCTTGGCCGAACGGAAACTATTAAGTCAAGACGGGCCCCCCGTTATAGGGAACATATTGTTGGATATGGCAAAGTGGCTTGCGTGCAAGCAATTAGAGTGGTACCGCGGAGTTGTTTAATGCTTCGTCTCTATGGAGACGAAGCATTTTTATTGCAAAATTTAAATGAAATTTGTATTAAGCAAATAAAATAGGGTAAAGGTAATTGCTATGGAACTTTACGAAAAGTACATCAAGGAGACTATCGACGAATTTGGTCATCTTACGGATATATCGTTTAATATACCCGAAAATTTTAATTTTGCTTTTGACATTATAGATTATTATGGCAAAGTTAAGCCAAATAAAGTAGCAATGATATGGATTGCTGATGATAAATCGGAAAGGAAATTTACCTTTAAAGATATTTCGGAATACAGTTCGATGACCGCAAATTATTTTAAATCGTTAGGTATAAAAAAAGGCGATAAAGTATTGTTAATTTTACGGCGTCATTACCAATTTTGGTTTTCAATACTTGCGTTGCACAAGCTAGGCGCGGTTGCAATACCTGCCACCGACCAACTTATGAAAAAGGACTTAGTATATCGTATTAATTTGGCAGAAGTGAAAGCTGTAATTTGTAGCAGCAGCGGTACAATCGCCACAGAAGTTGAAAAAGCCGTTGCCGATTGTGGGCAAGTAAAAGTCAAGGTAATAACAGGTTGTTCACGTGAAGGTTGGCGTGACTTTGATTCGGAAATGGCAACTTTTTCGTCGACTTTTTTGCGTCCAGAAGGGAATGACGCCACCTCAAAATCTGACACAATGGTTATGTTCTTTACGTCGGGAACAACGGGCTATCCTAAACTAGCTATTCATGACTATACTTACGCTATTGCGCACTTTACAACCGCAAAATGGTGGCATAATGTCAATGTTGAGGGATTACACCTTACCGTTGCCGATACTGGGTGGGGAAAAGCATTGTGGGGAAAACTCTATGGTCAGTGGATTTTATCTGCGCCAATTTTTGTTTATGATTTTACCAAATTTAATGCTGACGATTTATTGACACTAATTCAAAAATATAGAATTACAACGTTTTGCGCGCCACCTACAATTTATAGATTTTTTATTAAAGAGGATTTATCTAAATACGATTTATCAAGTTTGCAATATGTTACAACAGCAGGCGAGGCTTTAAACCCTGAAGTTTTTAAACAACTACAAAATGCAACTGGGCTAAAACTTATGGAAGGTTTTGGGCAGACTGAAACAAGTTTAACGCTTGCTAACCTTATTGGCGCTACAAGTAAGCCCGGTTCAATGGGAAAACCAAACCCACAATATAAAATTAGACTAATTACAAGCGAAGGTAATTTGGCGGTAGCCGGTGAAGTTGGCGAGGTTTGTATTGATGTCAGTGTTCCGCCTGTCGGTTTGTTTAAAGGTTATTATCACGATGAGGTAAATACCAATGCTGTTATTCATGATGGCGTTTATCATACGGGGGATATGGCTTGGTTTGACGAGGACGGCTATTATTGGTTTGTTGGTAGAACGGATGACTTGATTAAATCGTCGGGATATCGCATAGGTCCGTTTGAAATTGAAAGCGTTATTATGGAGTATCCTTCCGTTTTAGAGTGCGCAGTGACAGGCGTTCCTGACCCTGTGCGCGGCCAAATTGTCAAGGCTACAATAGTTTTAATAAAGGGCGTTGAAGGCACTGAGGAGTTGAAAAAAGAGATACAAACTTATGTTAAGCACGCAACTGCGCCATACAAATATCCGCGTGTGATTGAATTTGTTTCGGAGTTGCCAAAAACTATTTCGGGTAAAATTAAACGTACAGAAATTCGCAAAGGAAGCGAAAGCGCTAATACTTAAATTTATTTAATTTTAAACTTATATTGATGTATAAAAAAACGCGCCGCTAAGTTATTTGTAACTTTGTGGCGCGTTTTAAATATGTATTTTAACTAAAACTCAAAAACTCAAAAACCCTAAAACCCTAAACCCTAAACCCTAAACCCTAAACCCTAAACCCTAAACCCTAAACCCTAAAACTTAAAACTCAAAAACCCTAAACTCAATCTCAATCTCAAACTCAAAAAGAGTTTGCGTAATATGTTTAGCCGAATACGCTTTACAACAAAAAATGTACACTAAAAGATTGAGCCGAACACGCTTTATAACAAAAAATGTACATTAAAAGGTTGAGCCGAACACGCTTTATAAAACATCTAATATAAGTATAAAAACATCTAATATAAGTATAAAATAAATTTAAAACTAATCCAATATAACCTTGGTAAGTTGTTCGATATAAATATCTCTAATTGCGCCTTCGCTAATTTGGAAAAGAGATTTGTTGTCAAAATCTTTTAAATTAAGTTGAAAAATTAAAGGAAAGGCAAACGCGCTAAACAAAAATACGTATTTAACCTTTAATTGTTCGGAAGTGTGCTGGGTGTTAATTTCGCCAAGTTTAGAAACAATTTTGTGAGTAAACTCCGAGTCGATAGAAAACTGCGACATAAATAGGCGGCTACAACTTTCCAATATATCATTGTTATTGGGGATAAGGATATATTTAATTATGCCAATATTTTCAAAAGCAAATTGATAAAAAGTATCCAAAAAACCTTTGATTTCGCTGTATATTTCCGCCGAGGTTGAAACGGATGTATTTAAAAATTCATCCATTGTGGCCTTGAATTCGGTTAAAAGACGGCGCACAACAATAACTATTAAGTTTTGTTTATCGTTAAAATGATAATTTATTGCGGCAATATTTACATTTGCGTCGGCGGCAATTTCCTTAACTGTGACATTACCGTTTTTACGAAGTATTTTAATAGTGCTGTCAATAATCGTTTTTTTTGTCAAATCTGTTTTTTTCATAAAAACCCCTTTTAGTAAATTCATTTTTAATTATAACACATCACCTAAAAATGTAAAGCAAATTGTCATTCAATTAAAAAAAAGTAATAACTAATTTTAAATAAAACTGCCAAAATTTTGATAATAATAATTTATGTTATATTTGTCTAATTAAATGCCATAAATTTATTGACAATTAGTACAAGTGTATATACAATATTGTCAAGGAGAGTTTCAAATGGCGATTTGAATTTTTATGTTTTAAATAGATGTTTGATTTGTCATTTGGGTAATAATAATATGAAAAAGCTAGCTAAGTTTATTGTAAAAAGGTATAAAATTCTATTAGTTGTGTTTGTTGTGCTGACAATTTTGTCGTGCGTGGCATTGCCGACGGTTTTTAAACGAGTTAATTCGGATTTGACTTCATATTTGCCAAAAGGTACTATGACATCTGACGGCCAAAAGTTTTTAAAAGACAACTTTGGAATAGAGGCTGACGTAATTGTTGGCGTTAAGGGCGCGACGTCTGATGAAATTTATAATATCTGTGGGAAAATTAGCAACTTAACTAAAAACGGAAAAAATATTGTTGTTTCGGATACAGCTTTAGAGCCTGAGGATAAAGCTGTTGCAACTTGTTTGTGGAAAGATTCGGAGTTCTTTTTGGGTTTAAAGTTATTGCTAGCGTTGGGTGAAAAGTATCCCGATGGTTCGCCATATAATCCTAGTTATATAGATAATATTATGTTCAGCAACAACGGAACTGCCGACATAGATACAGACGACACGTATGTATTGATGATTACATTAAATTTTGGGCCGTCGTCGAGTGAGTCGTTTGATACAATCGACGCTATTGAGGATATTATTGAGCAAGAAAATTCAAGCGCAGAATGTTATATTGGCGGTTCGACTCAACTTGCAAAAACAATTTTTGAAAGTACACTTGATGAAGTTTGGAAATATAGTATTGCCGGTGTTGTTATTGTTTTGGTTATTCTATTTATGTTTACGAAATCTTGGATTGACCCAATTATTTTATTGGCGACACTTGGAATTTCAATAATACTTAATTTAGGAAGCAATATTATTTTACCAAGCACATCAATAATTACGTTTTCAGCGTCTGCGATACTTCAGTTGGCGCTCGCGATGGACTATGCTGTTTTTTTCTTACACGCTTATCGAACGGAAAAACGCACAACGCTTGACCCGTTTGAGGCCTTGGAAAAAACAATTCCTCGTACATTTAATGCGGTATTTTCAAGCGCGTTGACCACTGTTGGCGGATTTATTGCATTGTTCTTTATGCGGTTCACAATAGGTATGGACTTGGGGTTAGTGCTTGCTAAGGGCATTGGATTAAGCTTTTTGACAGTTATTTTCTTCCAACCTGTTTTGGTTATATTGCTAAGAAACAAAATGGAAACCTGGCAACATAAGTCTATTGACCTAAAATTTAAAAAACCCGTCAAAGGCATAATTAAATATAGGACAGTTGTGGTTGTTGGCCTGTTAATAGCTATTTTCCCAGCAGTTTTGCTTCAAAGCAATTTGGGATACGGATACTTTAATTTTGTCAAGGAAGTGCCTAAAGAGGGCGCGCTTTACGACAAAGTTGATACGCTTGCAAATCAGCTAGTCATTTCAGTTCCAATCGATTTGGATAGCGAAGAAAGCATGACGACACACTACATTTTTATTGAGGAACTTCGCGGGCTAAAAAATCCCGATGGTTCTCCTGCTGTTAGCTTTATGCTAGGGCTTAACGCGCTACTTCCTAAGGAAGCGCTAGAGGGCCCAATGGGTGGCGCAATTAAAAGTCAATCGGGGCAGTATGTAAACAACGGTTATGGTATGTACACTGTTGGAATGACAAACTCTAACATTGAAAGTGATGATATGTTTAAAACAATTAATGATATTCAGGCATTAATTGCTAAGCATTTCCCCGGGCAAGATTATTATGTAACAGGTATGGCGCAGGCGGCGAAAGACTTTGCGTTCATTACTCCAACTGACTTTAACCGTGTTTCTATCGCGTCAGTTTTAATTATCATAGTAATAATGATTTTTAGCTTCAAATCACTGAAACACAGCTTAATTTTGATGCTTATTATTCAATTTGGTATTTGGGTAAATTTAGCTATTCAAAAGCTAATAGGCCATCAAATCAACTTTATGTCATATATCATAATAAGTTCAATACAAATGGGCGGTACGGTTGACTACGCAATTCTTGTAACGACGAAGTATCGAGAATTTAGAAAAAAATTGATGCCTCCGCAGGCGGCATATCAAGCAACAACAAGCTCGATTATGTCAATACTTACAAGTTCGTCAATTTTAGCGGCGGCGTGCTTCTGTGTTTATCTTATGACATCAAACCTTATTGTAGCTGAAATAACTATGCTTATAGCGAGGGGCGCAATAATTAGCGCGGTTCTAGTAATATTTGTATTGCCAGCCGTGTTGACGTTTATGGATAGGCCATTTTTAAAAAATGCAATGAAAAAACCCCCGAAAGATAGTTCGGGCAAACGGATAAAGAAAGAACGCGCTTTGGAAGATATAGATGCTGATTATACAGATGTCGACAACGAGCCTAATTGCGGATATGATGCAAAAACACTTGCGACCGAACCTAGTATTGAAGGTGAAGGCGCGCCGATTAGCGACGATGTTTGCGAGCAGACGGCGGTTGTTAATGAACAAGAAGAAGTTGACAAATAGCGCGCATATAAGTTGTACGAGAGTAGAATAAGTTTATAATGTTAGAAAATGATTGTAAATTGTAAACGCTATAATTTTGTAACAAGTTTGGAATTGTTTAATTAGTATAATTTAATAAAATAAAAGCCGTCAAGATTATCCTTGACGGCTTTTAAAATATATCGATATTATTTAACGAGCGTGACTAGCGATTAAACTAAAAACATTCAAAATAGATTTAAAAAAAGTAAAATAACAACAAACTGATGAGGTATTACGCGGCATTATCGTCAGAGTTTTTATCCGTTTTATCTCCATTATCTAATGATTTATCTTTACGCTTAACCATAACTATTGCTAAAACCACTCCGCCAACAAGAATGACGCCGCCAACAGCGCCTAAAATAAGCGGAATATTAGAATTACCCTTTTCTACATAAACATTAATAGAATAAGTATAATCGGTGGAAATTGTGCCATCGGCATTTTTGCTAGTGACTTTAACAACAACTGTATTGTCGCCTTTTTTCAATTTGTTATTTTCAACAATAATTGTTTCAGCGTTTTCGTTGTTTTCGTCGGCTAGGTATTTAATGTCAATGGATTTTGTTTTACTAGGAACAGTAATAGTGTCGCCAACATTATATGTTTTACCATTCACAGTCAGCTCGTAATTTAAAATATAGACGCCAAATGAAATTACTTTCGCGCCTGCCTCGTCGCCGTTTTCGGGCAACAGCTTAATGGAAATAGTATTTGCGCCATTATGTAAAGCCTTATAGATATTTTCTTGCGCGGTAACATTATTTACAGTAATTAGGCAGTTTGAGCCAAAATCGAAGCGCGCAATATTAAGCGCATTAAGAAGAGTATCTTTCGTAGCCAAGATATTTGCTCCGTCAGAAACGATTGCGCCACCGAATGTAATTTTATCAAGTTTAACATCGGTTTCCTCAACTATGGCAGTTTTACTGATGCTAATTGACTTGTTAAACTTTTCATTTCCGACCATATAGTTTGAAATTGTAAGTTTATCGTTGGCAAAAGTAAGCGTCGCATATGTGGGTTGCGAAAGCATATCCGAGTAGGTAAGCGTATCATTGCAAACATCGGTAACGATATGATTTTTGCGATATTCATAATATTTGTTGCCAATAGTCCCTAATGTTACATACATAACGCCTTTAGGCGCGAAAACAGTGCCGTCGGTTTCACGAACATTAACGGGTTTACCAAGCCTATCTAAAAATTCGGTAGTGTTATAAACGTGGTCGTGTCCTTGCAAAACAAGGTCGACGCCATAATCATAGTAAATGCTTGAAAGTTGTCCGCGCAAAGCAATTACTTCGCTGTCATAGCTGTGCGAGCCTGCCGAATAAAGGCCTTTGTGTTGTGAAACGACTATCCACTTAATATTTGGATTATTTTTAGCGGCAGCAAGGTCGGCAACTAACCATTCAAGTTGTGCTTTTCCTAAGCCTTCTTTTGCGGTAGAGTCGTTAGTATTAATAACAGTGAAGTGCGCGTTTCCATAATTGAAACTATAATATACGCCTGTTTCGGTTTTTTGCGATGGAGCATTTCCGAAGTTGTAGTAGTTGTCTAGCGCAAAGTCAGAATCTTCGTGGTTACCTGCCGCAACAACAGTCAAAGTTTCGCCCCAAACAGTAGATAAAATATTTTGGCTGTAACTCCATTGAGTTGTGTTTTTGCCACTATCGACTACGTCGCCACAGTTTATAATAAAGTCATAAGCAACTTCTATTTTTTCAAATGCCTCTAAAGCGTTTTGATAATCGGATTTAAGCATAGCCTGAACGTCTGTCATAGCGAGTACGGTAAACTCATTTGTGCTACCTTCGCTAAGGGCGGTTTTAAAATATTTAGTTTTTGTTGGATACACTTTGTCTTCAAATGTACCTACTAACTGATATTCGTACTCAGTATTTGGAAGTAAGTTTGAAAGTGTCACACTATGAATATTTGCAAATTTTACCGAGCCTTTAACTTCTTCTCGATTGGCAAAAGTTGCGGGTATAGTCCCCTTTTTATCTAGTGATGTGCTTGTATATGTTGCAAACAAGCCTAAGTCCATAAGGGGGAAGGCAACTGGTTTCAGTTCGACTGATGAATTAATAGTACTCCACTCGGCTGTCGAACCCTTTACGCGATACTTAACTAAACCGTTTACTTCGTGATTTGTATAGAATGACAAATTTACCGATGTATTTGTTTTGTCTCCAAAAGTGGCGGTCGCGTGTGAGGGAAGACGTCCGTCAGCATACGTAGCTGTTGTAAAGTGAGGTTCGCCGTCATAAGCTGTCCCAAACTTAACTCCGTTTACCGTGATACCCATATTTAAGCCGTTGTCAACGCGATAGGTGTATAACTCGTGGAAATTGGTTTTAGATATGTCAGCGGTGTGGCCGTCAAAAGTATCGTCTATGGAAAATGCCATAACAATATTGTTTACAATTCCGCCCAAGCCGGTGTAAAAACTTGTGGTTAAGTATTTTCCGAGGGCATCATAAACGAAATCAAGCAATGGCATACCTTTTGTATCAATAAGTTTCGACAATAAGCTTTGTACAAGCGGTAATTCAACTATTTCGTTAAGACAAATGTAACCCTTCTCTAAAATATCAATGCCAGCTAAATCTCTAAGCACATTAAATAGTTTAGTTATATCCGCTTGTTCTTTCGCTGTAAAACGTTTTGAAGCGGCGGCGGGGTCAGTTATTGAAGCGTCATATGTAAGCCCGCTAATGTCAAATTTGTGTGAAAGTAAAACGGGAATTAATGAGTCTTTATTCATAATTAAAGTGTTAAGCAAAATATCTGCTAACTGTTTAATTGTGTTTTGTTTTAAGTCTGTTGTTAAAAGGCGTTCCGACAGCCCTTTAAATTTAGCGTCAAGCGCGGCGTAATCGGCGGCTTCTCCGCCAATCAAATGTTCTTTATACATTTTTATGCCAACTTGTTCAAGCGTGTACGCTTCTTCGCCGTCGGTGTAGACAACGATATTTAAAACTCCATTAACGAGGGCGTGCGCCACAGAAATTAAATTATCATAAGATTTTCCATCGTAAACATACGTTAAATTGTTAAACAAATCGTCAAGGACTATATTTACAACCTTCATAAGCGCTGTTTGCGGTAACTCTAGTTTTAAGCCCGCTAAGGACAGGCTCGGGGGAATGACACCATCAACTAAATCATATAACATACTTTGTAGGCCTTCATTTACGAACCCGTCAACCAAACGTCTTATAAGTAAGTCATACAGCCCTTTTTCAATCATATCGGTCAAATTGGTGACTTGTTGAAAAGCAAAGTACTCGGGATGAACTTCAAATGTTGTGGGTTTATCAATATGAAAACTTTGAATATTTTCAAGCGACTCAATAGGAATGACCAGTGACGTTACATCTTCGTAAACCTTATTATCATATTCCGTTCTTGAAATTGTGACATAGCGCGATGGCGCTTTCAATGAAACGGTACTACCTGTTTCAAAGTCGGTAATTGTGTTTCCTTTATATGATGTAAATTGCGCGCGGTCGCTCGCGTGCATATGGCCGGTAAATACATAGCGCAAGCCAACTTCGTCGGCAAGGTAAGTGGCGGTATCTTCCCAGTTGTATAAAGTAAAGTCTTTAGTTAAATTTTCTTCCATAGCGTAATGCGGCGCAACATTGTGATGAAGCGTTCCAATTAATGTATAGTTGGCCTCACGAGAAGCTGCGGTTTTTGCCGAAAGCCAGTTTAAACAATTTTGAGTTATGCGACCGCCTGTTTCGTGTTCCCAGCCAAAAATGTTTTCGGCGGCTTTGCGTTCGGTGCTATCTATACCGCATACAGCTACCTTTGCGTTATCTATAATAGCCACATAAGTTAAGCAGTTCACTGCTTTATCGTCCGCGGTAGGGTATCCAATTATGTCCGAATAACGGTGAAACACAATATTTGGAAGATTGCTTGACTCGATATATGATGTCGTCAATCCAAATGACGCGCTGTGACTAACATATTTAGCAATATATTCTGCGCGATTTTCAGCGGTAAGGTTAGGATATCCCAACCCAGCGTATATTTTTGGAAATTCAGAAACAGAAGTTGCTAACTTTTCGCCGCTAATTACGTTTCCATCGGCATCTTTCGCGCGGCTTCCATTGGCGTCAAATTTAGATGCGTTTGTGTTTACTAGGTCGTGGTTGCCAGGAACTACAAATATTTGAAACTCAGGATTTGTTTCACGAATTGTGTTTTGCAAATACCTAAGCCCGTTCGCTACATCAATATGCGCTTGTAATTCGCTGTCACGCGTAATATCACCGCTTACAACAAGATAGTCGGGATTTTCCGCAACAATTTTTTTGTATACCGCATTTAATATAGTGCCTGCTTCCTGACATAACTTTGTGTCGGTTGCTAGCTTAATATAAAAATCCGATTTTTTGTCGTTAGGGTCTTTAACATTGCAATCCTCAAATGGAAAATAGTGCAGGTCTGTAATGTGCGCAATTTTTATTTCCGACGTGATTGGCGCTCCAACTGCGCTTGCCGTTAAATTGGATGTACCAATTATTCCGAAAACTAGCGCAACCATCATCACGAGCGCTATGCAATAAGAAATGCCTCTTATAATACTCTTTCTCATAATTTCCTCCTAAATATTTCGTGATAATATTATATCAATTATATTTTAAATAAGCAAACTAATTTTAAAAATTGAATACTTATATCCACTTGTTTAGATACTATTTACAATAATATTTGTTTTTTTAAAACATTACGTTTGAAAATTGTTGCTTTTTTATTGGAAAAATAGTATTATGAAAAAAGGTTATTGGTTTTTGTAAGTAAATTTGGCTTATTAATACACTATAATTTATGAGTGAGGTAATTATGAAGATTGGAATTGCTAAAAAAATTGTTGTTGGCGTTTTGTGTTTGGCAACAGTAGCTGTCGTGTTTTTGGGATGGGCGCCTGTCAAAGTGAACGTGCAGTCAGCTATCAATCCGTGGGGTATGTCAGACAAGTCTCCATCAAGTATCATTGAAAAATGGGTTGCCGCTTCTCCTGAAAATAAAGCAGCGTATGACCTTCGTACTGAAACGTTAAAAGGTTGGGGCGGAAAGGATAAGATATCGGGTGAAATACTTCCTCGTACTATCAATCACTTCCAAACATTACGTGAAGTTGCTATTTTACCTCCTTGGGAAGAAAATACAAAAATTCCAGAAACTTCTATTTTAGGCAAAACAATTACAGTTTATGCTCCCGATGCAAACAACTATGCCGATGGTTGGGATGTGAATACTGCTTTTACAGTTGATGTCCCTGCTGACCAAGCGGGCATAGATGCTTTAACTCCCGCTGAAAAGAAAAAGTTGGTTGTTGGCCTTTATTGGTATGCTAACGCTCAATATGTAAACGCTGATTCGGCTGGTTACTATTCTGTTACATTTACCGACAACCTCGCGATTGGCTTGCATAATCGTATCAACCTTGATATTTTAGAAATTCGTAAAAATAATGAGATGTATCGTCAAGATTATCGTATCGACGGCGGTGTTGATTTGTTTGCAGCTCTTCCAAATGTTGAGAAACAACTTAATGATATGCTTGAGTTAAAGTGCGCTGAGCGTAGATATTGCAATGATAAAATGGACAAAACTTTATATGTAAGGGCTAATAACTCAAAACTTAATGAAAAAAACGTGCCTACAACTGATTGGTTGTCTTTAAGTAAAGGCTATACCGACCCTATGGTTTTTGAACCTTCATTTTTTAGCGACAAGAGTGGTGTCAAAAATGCCGAAACCTATTTAGCTCAGTCAAAACCTATGTTTGAAAAAGGCCAGGCTGGCGTTAGTACTCCATACACAAGACGTGGCTATCAAAAATGCGCTCACACTATGGAAGCTGACTTTGGCGGATTGAATGACACAATTATGGATTTTGATGAACTTAATAATTATCTCAATACTGAACCTGAAGACACTAGAAAATTTGTTTTGAAAATTAATGAGTGGGGTGGTATCACTTTTGAAGTTTTGTTAAATTTGGATGACCCTCGCTCGACCGCTTATACTGTTGCCGCTGTACGTGACGGCGCAGGCGACCAAAAAGCAAGTTACAACGAGGTTGAAATTAAAATTGACTTGTGGAAAAATGGTATGTATCGTACCTATGCGCACAATGAAAACTGGAGCGCAAGCGTTATGAGTTTTGCTGTTGGTTCTGACTTCCTATACAGTGACGTGTATTTCTACAATGAAGATGATTGCGATATTTCAAAATATATTGAAACATGGCCAGAGGCGAAAGCCGAATCGGACGCTTATAGAGCAGCGTAATTGAATAACACTTAAAATGTTTTAGGGCTGTCACTTTTGTGACAGCCCTTTTTATTGGAGCTTTTAAAATTTATTGACAAATAATTTAATGTTTAATAAATTAAATAGTTCATTAAAATTACATTAGGCACGGTAAATGAATTTCGCTATAACCCAACATTATATAAATAAGTAAATATTAAAAAACAAACTAATATCATATAAATTAGTCAATATTATAAAAACAATCTAACATTACATAAATTAGTCAATATTATAAAAACAATCTAACATTACATAAATAAATCAATATTAAAAAACAAGCTAACATTATATATCAAACTTAAATCTAAAACACTATAAGCGCGATATGTAAAAAAGCTATTGATTTTGTATCTAATTTAATACAAAATCAATAGCTTTTTTGTGGTGGCACCCCCAAGGGGAGTTGAACCCCTGATTCCGCCGTGAGAGGGCGGCGTCTTAACCACTTGACCATAAGGGCATATGCTTTATACAGCGAATGGATTATATCATTTTTTATTTTTTTTTACAAGCGTTTTATAGCCACTTGACAAAACTTTTATTTGTATCTACAATATTTTTATTATGAAAATTAAAAATTTGTTGAAATGTCAACGCGCAAAATTGGATTTCGGTCAAAAAGTTATTATTAAAAGCGTAATATCAATGCTAAATTTGTATGGCGATGATGTTTTGGAAGTTTCAAACAATGGCATTTTGGCGAGTAATGGTATTTGGGACGGTTTAAACTGCCAAATATGCGCTGTAATCGATAATAAGCGCACATGCAAATACTTGTGTGGAAACAATGTCAACGCGCGTATAACTTATTTTAGTGGCGAGCTTTCTTTTTTAATTGGCGGACAATATGATATTGTATTTTTATTTAACTATATTGACGAAACTAATTTATTAATGTTGTTAAACCAATCATTTGTTCACTTGGCTGACGATGGAAGGATTGTAGTTTTAAACACTGACAAAGTTATTTCAGAAAAAAGTGTTAAAAAATTGAATATACCATACAAATATACTGCTACATTTGATGATAAATTTTCATTAATTGTGTTGACTAACTAACTAACTAACTAACTAACTAACTAACTAACTAACTAACTAACTAACTAACT
>JAVVSR010000001.1:148690-319998 GCA_036654095.1 Clostridia bacterium | reverse complement strand
ATACATCGCCTACAAATATTGGATTTTCCATATTGGCGCATATTTCGGCGTACTCGCTTGGAATAATTGAAAGAGATGTTGCCGAAAAGAGAGTGATTGAAACTTTACAGGCTGTTGATAAACTCGAAAAATGGAAGGGTCATCTATATAATTGGTATGATACGACCACAAAACAACCTCTTGCGCCACGCTTTGTATCAAGCGTAGACAGCGGAAATTATGTAGCAAGTCTATTGACCGCAAAAGCAGTATTTGTTGGAGAAATAGCCAAATTAATTGATAAACAGCTAAAAAATATCGAATTTGATGTATTTTTTGATAAAACAAAACAACAGTTTTATATCGGCTTTAACGAATGTGACAACAATTTTGAAGGGCATTATGATGGCTTGATTTCCGAAGCGCGATTACTTAGTTATATCGCCATTACTTTAGGCGCGGGAAAATCCGCTTGGGATAGCCTTTCGCGTGATTTGGTCAGCGCGCACGGAAACACGCTTATGAGTTGGAGTGGAACTGTTTTTGAATATCTTATGGCAGAACTGTTTTTTGATACTCCTAAAATGTCGCTATTGGGCAAAACTTGTAAACGCGCTGTAAGTGAGTTTATTAAAACAGATTGTCAAGGTTTTTGGGGTATTTCCGAAAGTGGTTACTTTAAGTTTGACAACTTGAAAAACTATCAATATTATGCGTTTGGCATTGACAGCTTAAGTTTAAGAAGCGAATTAAATCAATGTGTCATATCGCCATATAGCAGTTTTTTATGTTTGCCGTATAAGCCATATGCTGTATTAAATAACATTAAAAAACTTGTAAAGTCTGAAATGGTTGGCGAATTTGGTTTTTTTGAGGCGATTGATTTTATAAATCAACCGCGAATTGTTTTGGAATATATGGCGCATCATCAAGGAATGATTATGTGCGCAATCACAAACGCGCTTTCGGATAATTTCATTAAAAAGGCTTTTATGTCGAATTTAAACGTTAGCGGAGCAAAATTACTGCTGACCGAACGAAATATTGAAACTCGCTCAAAAAAACCGCAAAAAAATAAATTCAAATACAAAAATTCAAATTATGAGGATTTTTGTATCGAAAGCACAGAACATTTTGATATTCCGCTGTTTAATTCGCTAAAAAGTGACGAATATGGTATTTTGCTTGACGACAGGGGACGCGGATACAGCAAGTGGCGCGATATTTATATAAATCGCTTTAGATGTGACAATAATCGTGATTTTGGCGCATTTTTTTACGTGCTTGATAAGGAAACAAAACAGTGTGATAGCCCGACGCTCGCGCCTCAATATAAAAAATCTAGTTATAAAGCGCAGTTTAAAAAGGCAGAATGTGTTTTTTTAAACGAAAGCGCAGGCATATCGGAGCATATTTATGCGCCTAATTTTTTCAATGGCGAGTTAAGACGTCTGACAGTTGAAAATTTTACAGACGAAACCAAAACTTATAAGATTGCATTTTACAGCGAATTGTCGCTAAACGACATTGAAAGCGACATTAGTCACACCGCATTTTCAAATATGTTTGTTGAAACTAGCTTAACCGACGGTGTTTTATACGCAACGAGAAAATATTTGAGCGGAGATAAAAAACTTTATTCCGCAATGCTTGTTAAGGGTGCGTCAAAAATCCGATATATAACTAATAGGTTTAATTTTATAGGTCGAGGGAAAAGTCTAAAAAATCCATTAGCGCTATCGACGGTTGGCGCTTGCGCCGATGATATCGGAACTGTGCTTGAGCCTTGCTTTGGATTTACCGCCGAAATTACTGTTTTGCCTAAAAGTCACGCCGATATAGATGTGACAATCGCCGTTTCGGATACGCTTGAAAAAATTAACGCCGAGGTTTCTCGCGCTAAGTCTTCGCATTTTTTGGAGTTTATTAGAAAAGTACCTTATGTTGTTGAAAACAATAGCTCGTATACGTTGGACAATTTTCATTCAAAACAGCTTTCAAAACTTGTAGGCAGGTTGCTTTATATTCCATATGAACAACAAAAAATGCTTAATATTTGCGCAAATCATGCGGATTTTGTTAGATATAGTGAAAATTTTAATAGAAAAGTGTTATTGTTTAAATATGAAAACGGTCAAACTGAAGCATTGAAGCAAGCTGTAAATATGTTGAATTTGCTTAATGATTTGGGCATTAAAACATCGTTATTAATTTGGTATGTCGAGCGCGACAGCTATTTTGAACCAATAAAAAATGAAGCGTTTAACGCAATAAGTAAAGGTATTATTGGCCGTGAATTGTTTTTTATTAAAAGTATAGACGTAAAGTATGACGACTTGCAAAAAATTGCTTTTTATGATTTTTCTGAGCTAAATGGTTGCGATGAAAAAATTAATAGATTAAATTTTTTAGCGCTTAAAAAGTTTGAAATTAACAGGGTTTCGCTTTTAAATAGTGGCGAGGGATATATTAGCGAAAGGGGTTACGAAATTGTTCCGATAGGTTTGCGAACAATGTTGCCATATAGCAACGTTATTTGTGGCGAATGTGGCGGAACGCTTGTTACCGATTGTGGTGGCTACACTTATAGCGACAACAGTCGTGAAAATAAAATATCAGTTTGGAGCAATGACCCCGTCTTGGATACTCCGTCCGAATGGTTGTACTATATTTGCGACGATAAATGCGCGCGTTTAAACGGTGAGGTTGGCGCGTGCGTTACTCATTCGCGAGGAATTACCGAAATGTTTTCAAGCGTAGACGATTTCAACTCAAAGGTTGCTCAATTTATTATTGACGACGGCAAAAATAAGGTGTATGAAATTGATATTTATGCCTTTAAAAAAATCTGTGGCAAACTAGTTTTGTCATTAGACTTGGTTTTGGGCGCAGTTGCTAATAGCAATTTCATTTATTTCAAACTAGAGAATGACCTTTTGCACGCAATTAATTTAGCTAATGGTCAAAGTGTTTATTTAAAAGTTTTCAACGGGACTTACGGCGAAAATACGTTTTCAGCGCAATACGAAATTTGTTTTGAGAAAGATACTCAAAAAAAGCTGTATTTTGTAATAGGTAGCGATTTTGATGCAATAAGCGAGCTGTCCGTTTTTGATATTGAAAACAAAAAACAAGAAAGTTTAGAATATTTTAACAATTTAAATAAATTTTCAATAAAATCGGGCAATTTACCGTTAGATTTTTTGTTTAACGATTGGCTTATGTATCAAGTAGTTTCGTGTCGAATAAATGGAAGAACGGCATTTTATCAAGCGGGCGGCGCGGTCGGCTTTCGCGACCAACTTCAAGATTGTTTGGCTTTAATTTACAGCAATCCTATTCGCGCGCGCCAACTTATTTTAGAAATTGCAAAACACGTTTATGCAGAAGGCGATGTAATGCATTGGTGGCATAGCGAAAAACACGGTGTGCGCACTAGAATAAGCGACGACCGTTTGTTTTTGCCATATGTTGTTGCCGAATACATTCAAGCGACAGGCGATAAAGCTATTCTTGATATTGAATTGTTGTATTTATTTTCAAATCCGCTTGCGCCAAATGAAAAGTCGCGATACGAAAATCCAAAATATACGTCAAATCCTGAAAGCTTAAAAATGCACTTAGAAAGAATTGTCGAAAGCGCGTACAGGATAGGCGACAATGGATTGTTGTTAATTGACGGAGGCGATTGGAATGACGCGTTGGACAATGTCGGAAACAGCTTTGATGGCGAAAGCGTTTGGCTTACAATGTTTTGCTATTCGGTTTTGGACAAAATGGAAAAATATTATGAAGGTAGCGAAAGAATGATTTTTGTTAATCGAAAAAATGAATTAAAAACCGCTATCGAAAGATGTTTTACGGGTAAACAGTATAAACGGCTAATAACCAAAGATGGCGAATGGTTGGGCGCAGATGGCGACGGCGCTTGTGGTATTGATATTATATCGCAGGCTTGGGCATCTTTGTCAAACGCGTGTGACAAAAAACAAGTTAATATTGCGCTAAATACCGCAAAAAAACGTTTATTTGACCATAATAATAACTTGATTATGTTGCTTACGCCGCCGTTTGACTATAAAAAATATTATGGTTATATTTCAAGTTATCCTAAAGGTGTCAGGGAAAACGGCGGTCAATATACTCACGGCGCAATTTGGTATATTATGGCTTTAATTAAAGAAAACCGAGTTGATGAGGCATATGAATTATTTTCGGCAATTAATCCGCTAGAAAAATGTATAAGTTCTGAAGAAACAAAAAAGTACAAAGCAGAGCCATATGTAATTTCGGCAGATGTTTATACTAATCCGCAAAATCTTGGACGCGCTGGTTGGAGTTGGTATACAGGTAGCGCAAGTTGGTGCTATAAACTAATTTTAGAAGATTTTTTAGGCATACGTTTATGTGGCGATAAAATAGAAGTCAAACCCAAGCTTCCAACAGCTTTAAACTGTGTTGAGGTTGAGTATCGTTTTAAAAAATCAATTTACAAACTAAAACTTATAAAAAACGGAAAGGAAGCTTTTTTTGAAAATAACATCGAAGTTAAAAATGGAAATCTAATAGTTTTAGCCGACAATGTGAAAAGATATTTTGAAGTTTGGTGTAAGTAATGTGGTTAAACACTAAAAATGTAAATAAAATTTAAACAAAAAATCAAAATAGATATATGTCATATCGCTAAATTGTAAAAGCTATTTTGGCAAAAAAAATTAACACGGCATTTAAAATTAATTACAATATGCTTAAGTTTTGTGCATTTAACTGTTGTTTTTATGATTAAACTGTGTTAAAATATTCAATATGGATTTATTTGATTTTGCAAACAATACAAACGAAATGGCTCCGCTAGCAGAGAGGATGCGCGCTTCGACAATGGACGAATTTATCGGACAAACTCAGATAGTAGGTGTAAATGCGTTGCTTCGTCGCGCTATTTCCGCCGACCGCTTGGGGAGCTGTATTTTTTATGGCCCACCCGGTACGGGGAAGACTACTCTTGCTAATATAATTGCAAAAAACACTAATAGTCATTTTGAGCAACTAAATGCCGTTTCAAGCGGAGTTTCCGATGCTAAGCGAGTAATTGAGGAAGCAAAAAATAGATTATTGATGTACAGTAAGCGCACTTACTTGTTGTTAGATGAGTGTCATCGTTGGAGCAAAGCGCAGTCGGATTGCGTGCTTTCTGCAATCGAGCAGGGATACATAATTTTTATTGGAAGCACCACCGAAAACCCCTATGTCGCTATGACAAAAGCTATTATTTCACGGTGCCGATTGTTTGAATTTAAAAGGCTTTCAAATGCTGAAGTCATTGTGGGGCTTAAACGGGCTTTGATTGAAAAACGCGGGTTAGGCAATATAAATATTTTTGTTGAAGATAAAGCTTTACAGCATTTGTCCTGGGCCTCGGGCGGCGATTTGCGCACAGCGTTTAACGCGCTTGAACTTGCGGTTTTAACTACAAACCCCGACACTGATGGCGTTATTAAAATTACTGCCGACATTGCCGAACAATCTATTCAGCGTCGCGCGCTGTCGGTTGACGAAAGCAGTTACTATGATATGCTTTCCGCTTTTTGCAAATCTTTGCGCGGAAGCGACAGCAATGCCGCTATTTATTGGGCAATGAGGCTTATAAACGCAGGTTGCGACCCTTTATTGATTTTACGTAGACTTGTTGTTCATTCGGCTGAAGACGTAGGGCTTGCCAATCCTAACGCATTAGTTGTTGCGACCAACGCGCTAATAGCTTATGAAAAATTGGGCTTGCCTGAAGGTAGAATTCCGCTTACTGAAGCAATTATTTACGTTTGCGAAAGTGAAAAATCTAATTCTGTTATTACAGCAATGTACGCTGCCGACGACGCTATTGAAAAAATTAAAGTCGAGGAAGTTCCTATTTACCTGCGCGATACTAATTATAAACAAGAAAAAATTTCAGGTTATAAATATCCTCACGATTTCGGTGGTTATGTCAATCAGCAATACTTGCCTGATGAATTGAAAAATGAAGTATTTTATAAGCCATCTGACAATGGTTATGAACGCGTCATTAATGAGCGGCAGAAACGTTTAAAAGAAAGTATTAGTAAAAAGTAATTTGAAGCATAATTGTTATATTTAAAATTTACAATAAAGCTAACTAATGAAAATTAGTTGTCAAATGACAAATTTATAAATCTTCAATAAGGGAGTAATTTAATGTTACAAAATAGTAATACAATGTTACAAATTAACAATTTAACCAAAATTTATGGAAAAAGTGAAATAAAAGCAGTTGATAGTTTAAACTTGGAAGTTAAAAAAGGCGAAATTTTTGGGTTTATCGGCCCTAATGGCGCGGGCAAGTCAACTACAATTAAGTGCGTTACGGGGATACTTGGTTTTGAAAAAGGCGAAATCAATATAAATGGTTTTGACCTAAAAAAAGATAATATTAGCGCAAAGCGTTCGATAGGTTATGTATCGGACAGTCATATAATTTATGAAAAGTTGACAGGGCTTGAATATGTTACATTTATGGCCTCGGTTTACGGAATGACCGATAACGCGCTTGTAAAGCAAAGGCTTGAAAAATATTTGGAAGTTTTTAATTTAAAAGACGCGATAAACAATTCTATTAAATCATATTCGCACGGTATGAAACAAAAAATCAATGTAATAGGCGCAATCATTCACAATCCTGCGCTGTTGATTTTGGACGAACCGCTGACGGGGCTTGACCCGCAGTCGGCGTACGAGCTTAAGGAAATTATGCGCGAGCATTGTAGTGAGGGAAACACTGTGTTTTTCAGCTCGCACGTGTTGGACGTTGTTGAAAAGGTATGCAGTCGCGTTGGGATTATTGACAAGGGACAACTTATTGCCGTTGGAACGGTAGACGAGCTTAAAAACAGAAAAGATGACAGCAGTTTGGAAAGCTTTTTCTTATCTATTACTTCGCGACAAGCTGATGTGGAAATCGTTTCGCAGGGGTTGGCTAAGTAATATGAAAGAATATATTTTGATTTTAAAAACAATACTATTGAACAATTATCGTAATTCGCGCAACAAGTATTTAGAGGATAACGATGGTGTTAAAAAGTTAAATAAAACAACAATTAAAATTATAAACATAATTATGGTTGTTTTGGGCGTGCTTGCTTTACTTGGTATTTTTTCACTTCTTGTACATATTATGTCAATGCTATGCGCCATTGAGGGCTTATCTGTTGAATTATTGTCGCTGCTTTTTACCGGCTCGCAACTAATGATTGTGTTTTTTGGTCTACAAGCAGTGCTTTCAAATACATTCTATGCAAAAGATACTGAGTTTTTAGCGCAACTCCCGATTAGCGCGCAAAAGATTTTTGCCGTCAAGATGACAATTATTTACATCAATGAACTTTTGGTTACAAGCCTTATGTTGCTTCCACTGATGATTGCGTTTTGTTCAGGGTCAATAATCGGCGGGTTTCATATTCCATTTTACTTTTATTTGCTTATTCCTTTTGTGCTTTTGACTGCGCCAATCATTCCTCTTGTACTTGTATCCGCGTTATCATTTCCGCTCATTAAGGTGGTTACGTATTTTAAAAAACGCAATATAATGACTCTTGTTATAAGTGTTGTCGGCTTTGCAGTTTTTATAATTCTTTATATGCTGCTAGTTCCAAACTTGCAAAAATTTGTTACGATTGAAGGTCAAGTATCCATTATTACCCCACAGTTGCATAAAACTATTATCGCGATGGGTAAGGGCGTTTTCTTTAACTACTCCCTTGCATCAGCTATCGTCGGGAAAAAGTTTTTTGTCAATATGCTAATTTATTTCGCCGTGCTTGTTGTCGGCATTACTGTTGTAATTTTAATGTCGGCGAAACTTTATACAAAATCCGCGTCGCAAAGTGGCGAGGCTGTCGGCTCGTCTAAGGGAAATAAGGTAATTGTTGCAAGCGCGTCACGTAAAAAAATGCTATTTATGCGTGAATTTAGAACATTATTTCGCGACCAAAATTTTGCGTTTAATTCGATTTTAGGTTTTATTATGACACCTTTACTCGTAGCGCTTATGTCGTTTATGGGCACAACCGATATTGAAAATGCTATTGGCGCATCTAAAATAAGTGTGTTTACCGCTCAACTTGGAAATGCGGGATTTATTTTGTTTTATAGCCTTATGATGATGTGCGGAATGAACTACGGCGCAACTCTATCTTTCTCGCGAGATGGCAATACGTTTTATAACTTTAAATATATGCCCGTTTCGCTTAAGGAAATTATTGGAGCTAAAGTGCAGCTTTCAAACGCTATGTCTTTAGTTGGGCTTGCATTACTTGCGATTGTATGCATAGCTATTGTTAAAATGCAGGCATATGTTCTTATTCCAATGCTTGTCGCGGTCGGGTTATATAGTTATGCGTTCAATAATTTAGGCGTTTATCGTGATTTGAAAAAACCAAATGTAAATTGGACTTCCGCCTATGAAGTTATTAAGAAAAACATTTATCCAATGATACCAATGTTTTTTGCAATGGCTATCGGTATGGTGTTTATTTTGGCAGCGCAACTAATATGCGCGTTAAAGATATCGCCAGTTTTAATATCATTGATATATTGGAGCGGTGTTTACATTTGCGCGATTATCATAATAGTTTTGATAAAAATAAAAATGAAACGCAATGCGCAAACATTTTTTGATAGGATAGATTGTAGCAATGGCTAGTTGTATATTGCGAATATAAATTGACTTGTAATTGTTTTATTGAGTTCAAAAAAGCAAGTGAAGTTGCATTTTATCTAAACAGATAACAATTTTATGTTAAATAAAATTACAGTTGGCAATAGTTTTTTGTTAAGAAAAAAACTTAAAAACTTAAAAACAGCAATAAAAAATTAAATTTGTAACTTGCTAAAATTTGCATCATTAGTCAAATGGAGAAAAAATGAAAAAAGTTGGATTAGATGTAGGAGATGTTAGGGTAGGCATAGCGGTTAGCGATATGCTTTGTATGATTGCAAATGCGCGTGAAAGTTATACGCTTACAAAAAATGATGATGTTGATTTTGAATATTTTACAAAACTTGCAAAGGCAGAAAATGCCGATACGTTTGTTGTGGGTCTGCCGTTGAGTATGGACGGCACCGAAGGGAAGCGAGTGGTGATAACTAGAGATTTTGGCGAAAGATTGCGTGAGTTTAGTGGCATAAACGTAGTTTATCAAGATGAACGGTTGTCAACAGTCAGCGCCGAAAAAATGTTGATTGAAGGCAATGTTCGGCGTGAAAAACGAAAAAAAGTTATTGACAAGGTTGCCGCGTGTATTATTTTGCAAAACTATTTAGATAAGTTTTAAATTAATGTAGCATATTTGTTTTTAATTTTTTTTAATCAATATTTTTTTATAAAAGCTAGATGTGTGGCGCAAAAAATAATTGAAATTAAATGTAGTTGAGTAAGTATATTTAAATAAATAATGGTGATTTTGTTATTTATTAATTTTTAAAAACGATAAAAGTAATGTTATTTTGTTTTTTAAAGTTTTGCAATAAAGTTGTTAAAAGTATTTGAAAATATATTTTTATGTGATATACTAATAAAATCAATAATAGGAGGCTACCGTAATGGCAGACGAAAAGGACGTTAATCAAGGCATTGACCTTGAGGAGGATTTTGAAGACGAAGAAGAAATAATTACTCTTTTTAACGAAGAAACGCAGAAAGAGGAAGAATTTCGTATTGTTGAAATGTTGGAACATAACGACAAAGACTATGTGTTTTTAAATCCGGTTGAACCCGATGAAGAAATTGGTGAAGACGAAGTTATAATTTGCGAAATCGGCGAAGACGAGAAGGGTGAAGGATATATTCTTCCTGTTGAAAACGAAAAAACTTTAGAAGAAATATACGCTAAATATGTTGCAATGTTTGAAGAAGATAACGCTAATAACTAATTATTTTGCTGTTATATTGTTGAAAAATTGAAATTTATGTATAAAGTATTTTTTTTACCGCTCAATATTTTGGGCGGTTTTTTTGTATAAATAACACATATTCAAGCAATACTTTCACTATAAGTTGACATCGGGAAGCTGTTGTAAAACGGAACATAAACAAGGTATTTTAAATGGTAAAAAGATATATAAAAACAATTTTGCAGAGAGTAAAACATTTGATTTTTATTAAAGTTTGCATACAAAATTATTAAATTTATTTTACAATGTGGTTTGTATATCTAAAAATTGTGTAATAAAATATATTTTTAAAATAATTTATTAATATTTATGAACATATTTATGTAAATATTGTCAACAAATAGGCTGTTTTTATTGCCATAAATTTTTTTATGTGTTATAATTTGGACATTAAATTCCACACCGATGGGCTGGTAAGGTCGTTGCCCAAGTGGTTTTCTTTACTGAAACCCCGTCGGGAGGAGAAAAAACGGAGGTATTTTATTATGGCAGTAACAACTATGAAGGCCTTGCTTGAGGCAGGTGTTCACTTCGGTCATCAAACCAAGAGATGGAACCCTAAAATGGGTAAGTACATCTACGCGGCTAGAAATGATATTCATATCATTGACTTGCAAATTAGCGTGGATATGGTGGAGTCGGCTTATTCCTTCATTCGCAAAGTAGCTAGCGAAGGGAAAAGCGTTTTATTTGTCGGCACAAAAAAGCAAGCTCAAGATGCTATTCAGGCCGAGGCAGAACGTTGCGGTATGTACTTTATTAACCAACGCTGGTTGGGCGGTACATTGACTAACTTTAAAACTATTAAATCACGTATTGACCGCTTAAACAAACTTAATCAAATGGAAATGGTTGGCGAGTATGATTTGCTTCCTAAAAAGGAAGTTATCAAGCTTAAGGCTGAACGTGACCAACTTGAGAAAAACTTGGGCGGCATTAAGAATATGAGAGATTTACCTGGCGCGCTTTTCGTTGTTGACCTCAAAAAAGAGGAAATTGCAGTTAAAGAAGCTAGGCTTTTAAATATTCCTATCGTAGCTGTTGTTGATACCAACTGTGACCCTGACCTTGTTGACTATGTTATCCCCGGAAATGATGACGCTATCCGCGCTATCAAACTTTTTGCAGGGTTGATGGCAGACGCTGTAATTGAGTCGAAGCAGGGTAAAGATGCTGTTGTTACTCCTGTTGCAGTAGTTGCAGAAGATGTTGCGCCTATCGCTATGGATGAAGTTGTTGAACAAGTTGCCCCTATACTTGCAGCTGTGCAACTTTCTCCCGAAGAAGCTCTTGAAAAAGCTATCGCAGAAGTCGACGAGAAATAATTGGAGGGTATAAATTATGGCATTTACAAGTAAAGATGTTATGGATTTGCGCGGACGTACGGGCGCAGGTATGATGGATTGCAAAAAAGCATTGGTTGAAACCGATGGAGATATGGAAAAGGCGATTGTCTTTCTTCGCGAAAAGGGTATTGCAAACGCCGCAAAGAAAGCTGGTAGAATAGCGTCACAAGGTATCGTTGAAAGTTATATTCATATGGGTGGAAAAATTGGCGTAATGGTTGAAATTAACTGTGAAACCGATTTCGTAGCTAACAGCGCTGAGTTTAAAGAATTTGCGCACAATGTAGCTATGCAAATTGCCGCAATGAAGCCAACCTATATTTCAACAGCTGATGTCGCGCAAGATGAAATTGAAAAGGAAAAGGAAATTTTGACCGCGCAAGCGTTGAATGAACCTAATCCAAAGCCAATCAAAATCATTGAGAAAATGGTTGATGGTCGTATTCATAAGTATTACAAGGAAATTTGTTTGTTAGAACAGGATTATTTTAAGGATAGCGGAATTACAATTCAAAATCTTTTAACTGAAATAACAGCAAAAATCGGCGAAAAAATTTCTATTCGCAGGTTCACTCGTTATGAGATGGGCGAAGGATTAGAAAAAAAGAATGACGATTATCTTGGAGAAATCAGCGCGCAACTTGCTAAAATGCAAGAAGCGAACAACTAACCACTTTACAGGGAACACGTTTTTGTGTTCCCTGTTTAAATTTGCAATTAAAAATATTTTTTGATATTTTGATATTCGGAGGTCATACTGTGGCTTATAAAAGAGTTATTATTAAAATCAGCGGAGAGGCTCTATCTGGCGAAAAAGGATTTGGACTTGATAATCATGTTATTTCTGGTGTTGTTTCGCAAATTAGAAAAGTTCGCGAACTCGGCATACAAATTGGCATTATCATAGGTGGTGGCAACTTTTGGCGCGGTCGCCAAGGCAATGAAATGGATAGGACTACTGCCGACCATATGGGTATGCTCGCAACCGTAATCAATGCTTTAGCATTACAAGACGCTTTGGAAAGAAGTGAAATTCCTACACGAGTGCAAACTGCTTTGACAATTACGCGAGTAGCTGAACCATATATTTTGCGTAAAGCATTGCGACATTTGGAAAAAGGGCGTGTTGTTATTTTTGCTTGTGGAACGGGAAATCCGTACTTTTCAACCGATACTGGCGCTGCATTACGGGCTGCTGAAATTGGCGCAGATGTTTTGTTGCAAGCTAAAAATGTTGATGGCGTTTATGACAGTGACCCCAAAACTAATCCCAATGCAATTAAGTTTGATGAAATGACATATCTTGATGTTATCCAAAAAGGCTTAAAAGTTATGGATACAACAGCAATTTCGTTGTGTATGGAAAATTGTATTCCTATTATTACGTTTGCATTAAATGAACCTGACAGTATTATCCGCGCGGCGACAGGGCAAAAAATAGGAACTATCATTAAATAGGGAACTTCAAAAGTGTTTTCAAAAAAATTAAGGCGTAAAATCAAAGTATTATAATTGCTTTGTTTTACGCTTTTTTTAAATTAAAATATACAATTATATGAATTACAAAATTTATGTAAATATTTGATAAATATGAGATATTATGTTTACTATTTGTAATTTTATATTTGTAATTGTAAAATTTTATTAATTTATATATTGTTAAAAGCCTTAATATTATTTAAGTTTTTTTAAAATTTTAATTGTTTATATCAAATAAATATTGTAATTTAAATTGATATTATTTTAATTACGTATTTAATCGGATTATCTTTTATTTTAACTAAAACTTTGTTTTGTTATTGCGTAAGTATTTTTTATATAAACTTGCAAAATTTTCTAATTTTTGTTATAATATTAAATAATATAAACTTTTTCTATTTAAGGAGGGTATTATGGCATTCGGCATTGAGGAAATTGACTTGTTGTTTGACTGTTTTGACGAGGATTGTGAAAAAACTATTACTGGTTTAAAAAATGAGTTGCTATCTATACGAGCAGGTCGCGCTAATCCGCACATTTTAGACAAGGTAGTTGTTGACTATTATGGAGCGTTGACTCCGCTTAATCAAATGGCAAACGTAACTATCGCCGAAGCGCGTGTATTGATGATTTCCGTTTGGGATAAATCAGCGTTGAAAAATGTTGAACGCGCGATACTTGCCGCAAATGTGGGTATTGTACCAAATAACGACGGCACCGTCATTCGTATGAACTTTCCCGAACTTACCGAGGAACGTCGCCGCGACTTAGTGAAAAACATTAAAAACCTTACGGAAGCTGCTAAGGTTGCCGCGCGAAATCATCGTCGCGACGCCAATGAGGAGCTTAAAAAGCTAAAGAAAGATAGCGTTATTACCGAAGATGACCTTAAAACTTTTTTGGAAGATGTCGACAAACGTTTAAATGCGTTTATTGAAAATATTGATACATTGTCTAAAAGTAAGGAACAAGAGGTTATGAGCGTATAATGCGCGACTTAATAGGGAAAAACTTAATTGAAGCTAAACGCATTTTGCAAGAAAATGGCATAACCGATATTGAAATTGTTTATAATAACAACAAGCGAGAAACTGTATTTGATTGTGAACTTGTTGTTAAAGCTGATATTTTGGGAAGTGTTGCAAAATTAACAGTTTCTAGATTTTTAGTTAAAATTTAAGCATAAATATGGCTTGTTTAGTTAAGCCACATTTACAACAAGGCGCAGACTATGGAAAATTTGAAATTACCTAGACACATCGGGTTTATTATGGACGGCAATGGTAGGTGGGCTAAAAAAAGAGGCTTACCTCGTTCCGTTGGCCATAATGCGGGCGCTAAGGCATTAAAAAAAGTTATTATTGCAATTTTAGAATATAAAATACATTTTATGACCGTTTATGCGTTCAGCACGGAAAATTGGTCAAGGCCACAAGATGAAATTGACGCTATTTTCAATATGGTTACCGATTTTAACAAGCGTGAACTTAAATTTTTGCTTGAACGCGATATTCGTGTTTTGTTTATCGGCAGTCGCGACGGCCTTTCAGATGATGTAATTAAATCGATTGACCGCGTTTCTGAAAAAACTGCAAGTTGCAAAACGTTGACATTAAACATTGCGCTAAATTATGGTGGCCAAGAAGAAATTTTGCAGGCGGTAAACAAGGCCATATGTATCGGAAAACCAGTTGACGGCGTACAGTTTGAAAATTTATTGTATACAGCAGGTCAGCCTAATCCCGATGTTATTGTCAGAGCTAGCGGCGAACATCGTTTAAGCAATTTTTTGCTGTATCAATCGGCTTATGCGGAGTTAATATTTGTAAATGCTTTGTGGCCTGATTTTAATAAAAAACAAATTGAAAAAATTTTGACGGAATATAGTTGCCGCGATAGACGCTATGGCGGCTGTACACTGGAGGAGTAAATGCTAAAACGTAGTATTACTAGTGTGATTTTAGTTGGTTTTGTAGTTTGTATGGTTTATTTTGGAGCTGTTAAAAGCTACATATTTATTGATGCGCTTATACTGGCTTTCGCGACACTTGGTTGCTATGAAATTTACCGAAGTTTTCGTAAATCTGGTTTTAAAAATAATTGTATTCCGTTAATTTTACTTGCCATATGCATATATCCTCTTTGGCATTTCTTTGGAATGAATGGTATTTTTATTGCTTTTAGCAGTTGCGCGCTTGTTACTTTGACTATATTTACGTTTAAAAGCGATATGGAAATTAAGGATTTATTAGCAACAATATTTACTTTAATTTATCCTTATGGATTTTTAGTACTTGCATTTTTGTTGACAAAAAATTATAGCGCAATGTTTACAATAAGTTTTGCAATATTTGTACCTGTTTTTTCAGATACATTTGCGTATTTATTAGGAACGCTTATTAAGGGTAAAAAACTTTGTCCAACAATTAGCCCCAAAAAAACAGTTGCAGGCGCGATAGGTGGTTTGTTTGGCGCGATATTGGCATCAATAATGTTTTTCCTATTGTTTGATTATTATAAAGTTGTTACTTTTGGATATATTCCATTGTCGTCAAGTGTAGGAGTGTCGGTCGCAATATTTTTAGTATTAGGTATAATAGGCGGTGTATTTAGCGAACTTGGAGATTTGGCGGCCAGTCGCATTAAACGAGCGCTTAATATAAAAGATTATGGCAATATTTTCCCGGGTCACGGTGGCGCGCTAGATAGGATTGACAGCATTATGTTTATGCTTGTTTTGTTGACTATTGCATTTGAAATAATATATTAATTTGTATAATGTTATTTTATAGTATTACATTTTTTGTACGTATTTAGCGTAAAACAGGGGCAATATGGCAAAATCCACGTTGTTTTGAAATATATTTGTTGAAACACGGGTTATTAAAAATATTTGTTACGCAGATATTTTGGCAATAAGTTTAATAGAGAGGGCTTAATATGAAACAAGTTATGATTTTAGGTAGCACTGGTTCGGTTGGAAATCAAGCATTGGATATAATTAAACGCAATCCAGAACAGTTTAAATTAACAGGGCTTTCAACAAATAAGAACATTCAGCTTTTAGTTAAACAAATTCAAGAGTTTAAACCGCGTTACGTTGCAATTACCGATGAGGACGCCAGACGAGAATTTGTTAAAATTAAACCGCCTTTTGTTCAAGTTATTTCGATTGATGAGTTAAGTTCTATTAAGACTGACATTTATTTAAACGCAATGGTTGGGTTAAGCGGATTAAAACCATCAATAAATATTCTCAAAAACGGCTGTATTCTTGGTATGGCAAATAAAGAACCTATTGTTTCGGCTGGTCGTTTTTTAATGGATTGTTGCAAAAAGAACAATGCGAAAATAATTCCAGTAGACAGCGAACATAGCGCAATATGGCAATGTTTAAAAGCTGGGCAACATAATGAAATTAAACGACTGATACTAACAGCGAGCGGCGGGCCGTTTAAAGATTACACTTTGGAGCAACTTGCGACTGTGACGCCACAACTTGCAATGCGTCATCCTGTATGGAAAATGGGGCAAAAGGTTACTATTGATAGCGCAACTCTTATGAACAAAGGGTTTGAGGTTATCGAAGCTATGAACTTATTTGATGTGCCTCTTGAAAAAGTTGATGTAATTATACACCCCGAGAGTGTCGTACATTCAATGGTTGAGTATATAGATAATACGTTGATTGCGTGTATGTCTTATCCTGATATGCGCCTTCCTGTACAATTAGCGTTGTCATATCCCGACCGAATTGAAAGCGGTATTCCGTCGCTTGACTTAACTCGTATTGGAACTATGCACTTTGAACGCCCAAATTTATCGAAATTCAGATGTTTGTCACTGGCGCTTGAATCAACAAAACTAGGCGAGGCAAGCGTAATTGCGCTATCTGCTGCCGACGAGGTTGTAGTGCCTGCATTCCTTGAAGGGCGCATATCGTTTAATGATATTCCGCGTTATCTTGAAATGGCGCTGGGTTTCGTCCGCGCGGGTCGCTTGAGCAGTGTTGATGAAGTTATTAGCATAGATGTGACTGTTAAAAAATATATTAGAAGTATGCTTAAATATTAGGAGATTAAATGTTATCATTGCTATGCTCGTTTACGAGCGTATTAACAAGTATTTTATA
Source organism: Clostridia bacterium (assembly GCA_036654095.1). Lineage (GTDB taxonomy): Bacteria > Bacillota > Clostridia > Christensenellales > CAG-917 > JAVVSR01. The sequence goes on along the minus strand of JAVVSR010000001.1, from coordinate 303,099 downwards.
TGTCCTTGTAGCTCTTGGCGCGCTAATGTTTATGATTGTCGTGCACGAGTTCGGGCATTATATTGCAGGTAAAAAATTAGGATTTCAAATAAACGAGTTTGCTATTGGTTTTGGGCCTCCTATCTTTAAAAAGAAGCTTAAAAGTGGCGAACAATTTTCCATACGTCCAATTCCATTGGGCGGTTATTGCGCGTTTGAGGGCGAGGACGAGGAAAAGGATAAATCAAATCCAGCCGCTTTTAACAATAAGGCTCCTTGGAAGCGTCTTATCGTTTTGTTTATGGGCGCGTTCTTTAACTTTATTTCCGCAATGATTATTATTACAATATTCTTTTGCGCATATGGAGAAAGCGTAGCTGTCGTTTCAAAAATTTATCCCGATAGCGTTGCCGCGAATAGTCAGACAGTTCAAGAAGGCGACATTATACTTTCAGTTGACGGGAAAATTAAGCACATTCTTATGTCTGACGATTTTTCAAAAATGTTTGAAAAATGTGGAGATACTGCCGAAATAAAAGTTTTGCGTAATGGCAAAACTATGAAGTTTACTATCAAAAAGGGCGCATATTCCTATGTTGCGCCGACGGCAACTTCTAGTTTTTATCAATTTTTACAAATAGTCAATAATGAACGCTATGAAGTGGTTGATATTTCGTCTAATGATAAACTCGTTGAAATTGACGGTAAAAAAGTTTCAAAAATGAGCGATGCAAAACTTGCTGAAAAAAAAGCAAATATGACAAGCGGTACTGAACTTTTGTATGAACGGGTTAATTCAGATGGTTCTACAAGTGAAATTAAATGTTTTGTTACAATAATTAAGCAAGGCGACCGACTGAAGCACATAAACAATACTTTTCTTCCTGCTTTGACAGATGCCGAATATGGCGCGATAAGTACTTTAAAACAAAACGACGTATTATTGTTTGGGCAAACCATCGACGGCGAAGACTTTACTGTTCCAATAGTTGTTAAGCCCAATTCAGTTATAGATTTTAAGGGCAATTATTTGCATGATTTTGGCTCAAAATATATAAGTTCTGAGTATCGATATACATCGGTTAGTCCCGACGCTGAAAATCCAAACGGCCTTGAAACATACAATTATGGTTTTACTCGGCAACTTGATACCGCAAAATTAGGTTTCTTTAGGTCACTTGGAAGAAGTTTTACGTACAGTTTCTTTATTGTATTTAAAATCCTCGCTCTACTTGGCGCGTTAATTACAGGTAAAATCGGGCTTGAAACAGCAGGCGGTCCTATAACTGTTATATCAACAGTAAGTCAAGGCGTCCAAACTGGCGGTTTTCCGTACTTGATATATATAACTTGTATTCTATCTGCAAACTTAGCGGTTATGAACTTGCTTCCGTTACCCGCGCTTGACGGCTCAAAAATCGTGTTTACAATTATTGAATGGATTAGAAAGAAACCAATAAACCGAAAAGTTGAGGCAATTATCCATACGGTTGGGCTTGTATTATTGTTTACTTTTACAATATTTGTTGATATATTTCATCTGTTGAGTTAATTTTCACTATTAGTTAAAATATAATTTAGGGCATAATACAAGTATTCAATATGAAAACAAGAGAAATTAAAGTTAAAAATATAGCTATTGGCGGAAATTCGCCAATTACTGTTCAGTCGATGTGCAATACGTTGACCGAGGATGTTTCTGCAACCATAAAACAAATTTTGGAACTTGAGTCCGTTGGTTGTGACATTGTACGCGTTTCGGTTAATAACGAGCGCGCAGGGCTTGCTTTAAATGAAATTGTGAAAGGCATACATATTCCGCTTGTTGCAGATATCCATTTTGACTATAAGCTTGCAATACTTTCGGCTGAAAACGGCGCAAGTAAAATTAGGATAAATCCGGGTAATATCGGTGGCGAACAAAAAGTTAAATATGTTGCAGACTTTCTTCGCGAAAGGGAAATCCCGATACGTATCGGTGTTAATGAAGGCTCTCTAGAAAGTGAATTTAATCATTTACCTCGCGTGGACGCTTTGGTGAAAAGCGCGCTTAAACATATAACTATTCTTGAAAAAGCTAATTTTTATAATACTATCGTGTCCATAAAGTCGTCAAACATTAAAAATATGGTAAATGCCAATAAACTGTTTAGCGAAGTTTCCGATTATCCATTGCATATCGGAGTTACGGAGGCTGGTACTTTTGAACGTGGTATTATTAAAAATTCCGTTGGAATTGGCGCGCTGCTTTTAAACGGTATTGGCAACACGATAAGAGTTTCGCTTGCGGACGAGCCTACTAAAGAGGTTATTGCAGGCAAAATTTTGCTTACTAGTTTAGGTTTGAAAAAAGGTGTTGAGGTTATAGCGTGTCCCACGTGCGCTAGGACAAATATCCCCGTGGCGGAACTTGCAAATAAAGTTGAAAAATTGACAGCTAGTTTAGATTTGCCGCTTAAAATCGCTGTTATGGGCTGTGTTGTTAATGGAATTGGCGAAGCTGGCGATGCCGATTTTGGTGTAGCGGGTGGCGTTGGTCATTCGATTTTGTTTAAAAATGGTAAAAAAATTAAAGTAATTGAAAATGACAAAATAATGGCGGAATTTGAAGCGATGATAAATGAGGCTACTAATGAAAAAGTTTGATGAGGAATTTAAAAAAATAACAAACAATAAGTATCCTTATTTGCGATTTTTAAAAGCCGAATATAGCTTGGAAAAAAAACTACTATGTATTTATTTTTTAATTAGATACGATATGCTTTCTGACAAAAAATTAGCAAATGACAAGGTCAATAAGGCGGTATTTAATGATAATGATATTAAAGATGTTTTAAATTTTTGTTCAAAATTGTTGCCAAATGACATTAAAATAACCGCAAGTTTTAGCAAGGCGTACGCAGATGTTGAATTGGTGCGTTCCAAAGTTATTGATTGTTTGTCAAAAAACGAATCTTTTTTATCGACATATTTAACCGTTGACGATATTGATATTATAGTAGATGATTATTACATAAAGGTTACAATAACTTCATTTGCAAATGTGATTTCGATATTAAGCGACCCAAGTCTTAAAAGCAAACTTGAAAATGTTTTACTTGAGAATTTTGTTGAGAATATTGATATTGAATATGTGACGCGCGTTCCTAGCGCAACAGAAAAAAAGCAAATTAATCAAAATATCAAGAAAAATATTGAAAAAATGATTGGAAATAGAGTTATAAATGTAACTTTTGATAATAATGGAATTAATCAAGTTGAACTTAATTCAACGGATAATTTGAATGATGTTGATGACACGGAAATGAAACCAAATAATATAACTTTATTTTTAGGGTCACATCAAGTAGATGTTAATGTTGGCGAACCTATATATGGAAGCGGTTATCCATTTAGTCGTCCGACGTACATTTCCGATTCAAAAGAACCACAGGATAATGCGGTTATTTGTGGCAAAGTTTCGAGGGTAAATAAGTTTGAATATTTAAATAAAAACTTTGGTCAAGTCGATGGTAAAAAAACGAAATATAAAATCAATACTACCGACGAAAAGTTGGTACGATATTGCTTTAATTTAAACGATACAACAGGCACGCTTCCGATAATATGTTTTCCAAAAGTTTTAAATAATGAGAAACTTAATAAGTTTTTAAAAGATGACGCCGAGGTAATTTGCTCGGGAAAGCTTAAAAAAAGTGACAGTAATTTTGATATTTTACAGATGTACGTCGATAAAATATGGTTAGCGGAAATTGATTTTTCAACAATAAATACAGCGGCGCCTATTAGAACGGAAAATTCGAGCTATCAAAAAGTTGTTCCTGAAAAATACCGTGAAATAGAACAAGCGGATATTTCGGAGTTTATTGACAGGGAAAAAGAGAGTTCAACATTTTTAAAAAGCAAAACATTTGTTGTTTTTGACTTTGAAACGACTGGTTTAGATGTTAAAACCGTTTCGATAGTACAAATTGGCGCGGTTAAAATATCCGACGGAAGAATTGTTGAAACGTTTTCTTCTTATGTCAATCCAATGTGCCATATTCCGGAAGAAAGCACTAACATTCACAAAATTACAGACGATATGGTTTTATCCGCGCCGGAATTTGAAAATATATTGCCAGATTTTTTTAAGTTTTCACGCGGCGCCGTGCTAGTTGGACACAATATAATTTCATATGATTTGCCGATTTTATATCGATATGCAAAGTCGTATGGATATAAATTTGACAATGATGTTATGGATACTTTAGTTTTGGCGCAAACTAAATTAAGGTTACCAAAAAATAATCTTGCAGCGGTTTGTAAATATTTTGATGTATCGATTGAAAATGCGCACCAAGCTATTGATGATGCGCTAGCTACTGCAAAATGTTTTTTAAAACTAGCTGAATTGCTTTAAATAATAGTACAATTTTTTTTCATTTAAAATACCTTGCAAGCATAAACAATGTTTTATGTATAAAAACAATGTTTTTAAAGCGCTTTTTGTATTTTTGTATTAAGTTGCCCAACTTCTTTTTAAAATTTTAACGATAACTTGGCAAATATGCAATAACTTATATACAATATTTGTCGTATTTGCTAGTAATTATATTAAAAACCCCTTAAATTGCTTGCAAGTAAACGAATAATATGTTATTATATCTATGCTAGAATAACAGTAAGTGTGGAGTGGGCTTTCGAGTCCACTCTAACTTTTTGAAAGGGCGGTAAACTATGGAAAACGATTTGATTAAAATTGAAAATTGTGTCAGGCCGATTGTTGAAAGTCTTGGCTATGAGCTAGTTTATGTGAAGCTTCATAAACCTTATGGCATTGATACCGTGACTGTTATTATTTTTAAGCCCAATGGCATAATGAGTTTAAAGGACTGTGAGGATGTTCATAAGGCTATTGACAGCCCGTTAGATGATATCAACTATTTAGATGACCGTCCTTATACGCTTGAGGTTTCGTCAATGGGTTTAGACTGGCCGCTTAAAAACTTTGATGATTTTAGACGTTGTTTTGGCAAAAATGTCGATGTTTCTTTTATTCAGCCTGTAAATGGTGTTAAAAAAATTAGTGGCATTGTTGACGAAGTTATGACGGATAGCGTTCGCATTGTGGAAACCGTGCAAAAAGCAAAGCCTGTTACGAATACGTATGTTGTTATGTTTGACAATATTAAAAAAGCCACACAAACAATTAACTTTAAATAAAACTAAATATAAACGCTGTTGGGCAATGTTCGTCCAACGGAGGAGGAACTATGGTAAACAAAGAATTCTTTGCGGCACTGGATGTACTTGAAAAAGAAAAGAAAATCAGTCGCGACAAACTGCTTGAAGCGCTTGAAGCTGGCATAGTTTTTGCGTACAAAAAGGAAACTGGCGAAACAAGACAAGTTACCGTGCGCATTGACGAAGACAGATACACCATCAAAATTTTTGCTTATAGACAAGTTGTAGAGGAAGTGCTTGATGAAGATAAGGAAATTTCAGTTGAAGATGCTCGCGCATTAAAGGCAAGCTACAAGATTGGCGATGTGGTGCTTGAGGATATTACGCCTAAGCAGTTTTCTCGTATTGCAGCGCAGACTGCAAAGCAAGTTATTATGCAGCGACTTAATGACGCTCGTCGTGACATTGTTATGAATGAGATGACTCAGCGCGAAGGGGAAATTCTTAGCGCAATAGTTCGTAAAAAAGAAGGTACTAATATTTTTGTAGATATTACGGGCAATCAAATGGAAGGCATACTGGCGCTTGCTGACCAAGTACCAACCGAAAGGCTTGAAATTAATGACGTTATTAAAGTTTATATTAAAAAAGTTAGAACAACAAATTTCGGCGCGCAAGTTGTGGTATCTCGTTCGGCGGCTGGCTTTGTAAAAAGGCTGTTTGAACTTGAAGTCCCTGAAATTCGTGGCGGTTTAGTTAAAATTAACGGCATTGTTCGCGAGGCAGGATATCGTACGAAGATTGCTGTTTCAAGTGACGACTCATCTGTTGACGCTATTGGCGCGTGTATCGGTCAAAAGGGCGCGCGCGTAAACGCTATTGTTGCCGAGCTTAATGGCGAAAAAATTGATGTCATAGCATATTGCGTAGACCCACTTGAATATGTGTCTAGAGCGCTAAGCCCAGCTCCTGTTCATATGGTGCAAATTAATGCCCAAGAAAAATCGGCGCGAGTTGTAGTCGCTGATGAAAAACTTTCGCTTGCAATAGGTAAGCAAGGTCAAAACGCTAGACTTGCAGCTAAACTAACAGGCTGGAAAATTGACGTTAAACCTTTAAGCTCGGTTATGCGCGAACTTAATTCCGATGAGGAAAAACCTGTCAGCGACACTTCTGTCGAGGTAAAGGAAAATGTCTAAGAAAGAACCTATGCGTATGTGCGTCGTTTGTAAAACAATGTTTCCCAAACACGACTTATTTAGGTTGGTTAAAAATGACAACGGCATAGTTTTGGATTTTACAGGTAAGGAAGCTGGTCGTGGCGCGTATATTTGCAAAAATGATGTTTGCATTAAAAAATGCGTAACAAAAAAAATGCTTAATAGGATTTTTGAATGTTCTGTTGATGAGGACGTTTATCAAAGGATTTTAGATGAATACACAAAGTACGTCGAAAATTGTTAGTTATATTGGCTTTGCGGCTCGCGCTAGAAAAGTAGTTTTTGGCGCAGATTCCATTACCAAAAGGTGTAAACGTCATCGATTGATTATCTTATGTAGCACGGCGGGTGAAAATACCGCTAAACAAATTAAATCTTATGCCGAAAAAACAAACTCTCCTTTAATTGTTCTTTCGGGTTGTACCATAGAAGATATATTGAAAAAACAAAATTGTAAGGTTATCGCCATAACAGACGAAAACCTTGCTAAAGCTATTATTGAAAACAACAACGCGTGATTTATTCGGAGGTATTTAAATGTCAGAAAAAACAAACAATAACCAATCTGAGCTTGGCGGTATCAAGGCGCTTTCGGAGTTTAAGGCGAAGCGTATTGCACCTGTAATTGAACAAGCCAAGGAGGTAAAATCAAAACTTAGCGGTTTAACTCAATCTCTGCTTGACATCAAGTCGGAAAAACTGGCTATACTTGAACAGGCTAGAGCGCTTGCTGAACAAAAGCAGGCAGTTGAAGCGGCGCAAGTTAATGTAAAAGTAATTGAACCGATTAAGGAAGTTAAGGTTGAGCCTATTCCCGAGCCGAAAAAGGTTGAAGTCGTCATTGAAAAACCAATCGCGACTGCTACTGTTGTTGCGCCCGAGGTTGTCGCTACTCCAAAAAAGGAAGAAACCGTTGTTGTAGCGAAAGAAATTGTTGAAGTTGCTGACAAAACTCCTCAAGAAAACATTCAAACACGCATTTTTGATAATACACCGAAAAAAGAAAACCGTCCTCCGCGTGACGGTCAGCCACGTCCACAAGGCGCAGATTATCAAGGTAATCAACCCCGTCCTCCGCAACAGGGTGGCTATCAGAATAATAATCCACGTCCGCAAGGCGCAGGCTATCAAGGGAATAACCCACGTCCGCAAGGCGCGGGCTATCAAGGAAATAACCCACGTCCGCAAGGCGCAGGCTATCAAGGGAATAATCCTCGTCCGCAAGGCGCAGGTTATCAAGGAAATAATCCTCGTCCACAAGGCGCAGGTTATCAAGGGAATAATCCACGTCCGCAAGGCGCAGGCTATCAAGGAAATAATCCTCGTCCGCAAGGGGCAGGCTATCAAGGAAATAACCCACGTCCGCAAGGCGCAGGCTATCAAGGAAATAATCCTCGTCCGCAAGGCGCAGGCTATCAAGGCGGTCAATCTCGTCCACAACAAAGTAGTGGCGGAAAATTTGGTTTTACTGCCGCTGCTCCAATTATTCCTCAACCTACTAAAAACTTTGCAAATAAAACAGGTATAAAAAAATCTCCCGCTCAACAGCAGATGGAAGATAGAAAGTCGCAAAATAAACGCGCGCTTATCCGTAAAGGCTTTATCGTAACCGACCCTATTATTATTGATGAAGATGGAAGCGAAACAAGCCGTCATCTTAAACGTCGCCCAAAAAAGAACGAATTTATACAACCTACTTCAACTAAAATTGAAAACGCAGTTGTCACAGCGGGTATTATTCCGATTAAACTACTTAGTGAGAAAATAGGTAAAACAGGTGGCGAAATTTTAAAACAGTTAATGCTTTTAGGTATCTTGAAGACAATCAATGACGTTATTGACTTTGATACTGCTGATTTGGTAGCTGGCGAATTTGGCGTTAAGCTAACATACGAACCCGAAAAAACAGCCGAAGATATTTTGGACGATATTGAAAAAGTTAGCGATATTGATGACGGGGATAACTATTGTACGCGTCCTCCCGTTGTTACTATTATGGGGCACGTCGACCATGGCAAGACATCGCTATTAGATTGCATACGAAAAACAAACGTTACGCAAGGCGAAGCAGGAGGTATTACGCAGCACATTGGCGCATATACCGTTTCGCTTAATAATAAGCCTATTACATTTTTAGATACTCCCGGCCACGAGGCTTTCACTGCAATGCGTATGAGAGGCGCGCAAGTTACCGATATTGCTATTATTGTTGTTGCTGCCGACGATGGTGTTATGCCTCAAACTATTGAAGCTATTAACCACGCAAAACAAGCAGGCGTTTCAATAATTATTGCTGTAAATAAAATTGATAAGCCCGCCGCGCAACCCGAAAAAGTTTTACAAAAACTTACCGAATATGGAATCGTACCCGAAGAATGGGGTGGAGAAACTCCTGTCGTTTATGTTTCCGCAAAAACGGGCGAAAATGTTAATAAATTGCTTGAAACTATTTTACTTGTTGCCGAAATACTTGACTTAAAGGCAAATGCCGACCGTCAAGCTCGTGGCTCAATTATTGAAGCTAGGCTTGATAAAGGCAAAGGCCCTCTTGCTACGGTGCTTGTTCAAAATGGCACGTTGCACGTTGGCGACTTTGTAGTTGCAGGCATTTGTGTTGGTAAAATTCGCGCAATGATTGATGACAAAGGTCGCGCTACAAAAGTTGCAGGGCCTTCAATACCTGTTTCTGTTTTAGGATTTTCGGAAGTACCTAACGCAGGTGACCCAATTATGGTTGTTCAAGATGAAAAACTTGCAAAACAAGTCGCTACCGAACGTCAACAAAAAATACGTATTGATATGAATATTGCTAAACCTACCGCATCGCTTGAAGATATATTTGCTCAAATTCAAAAGGGCGTAACGAAGTCGCTTAATATTATTATTAAAGCAGACGTTCAAGGTAGCGTTGAGGCTGTTAAGCAATCTATTGTTAAACTTTCAAATGATGAAGTCAAAATTGTTGTTATCCACGGCGCTGTCGGCGCAATTAACGAGTCAGATGTAATGCTCGCAAACACGTCAGGGTCAATTATTATTGGATTTAACGTCCGCGCAGATGTCAACGCTAAAGCTAACGCCGAACGAGATAATATTGATATTCGTTTGTATCGCATTATTTATGACGCCATTGACGATGTCGAAAAGGCAATTAAGGGTATGCTTGCTCCTAAATTTAAGGAAGTTTCGCTTGGTAATGCCGAAATTCGTCAAGTATACAAAATTACTGGCGTTGGTTCAATCGCAGGGGCATACGTTACTGACGGCAAAATTATCCGTACTGCAAAAATTAGGCTTTATCGCGACAACACGTTTATTTTTGAAGGCGAACTCAATAGCTTAAAGCGTTTTAAAGACGACGTCAAAGAAGTCGCAAAAGGCTATGAATGTGGTATGGGCATAACTAACTACAATGATATTAAAGAGGGCGACGTTATCGAAGCCTTTACTATGGAGCAAATTAATGATTAGTAAAATTAACCGCATTGATTCGGAAATAGAAAAACAACTCGCAGGTATTATTAACCAAAAACTTAATGACCCACGTTTGCAAGGTGGGATGATAAGTGTTACAAAGGTCACAACTACATCGGATTTGAAATTTAGCAAAGTTTACATTAGTATGCTTAATATCGAAAATAAGGTTGAGGCTTTAAAGGTTATAAACAACGCATCTGGTTTTTTCCGCAATGAGTTGAAAGTACTTATGAACATTCGAAATATTCCTGAATTGGCTTTTTATATTGATGACAGCATTGAGTATGGAATGAAAATTGATAAACTGTTAAAGGAAATCAGCGAAAAGGAAATTAGCAAAGATGATTGACGAGTTAAAACTCAAAAAGTTTTCAGAATATCTTGACAAAGCAAAAACAGTAGCGTTAATCTGTCATATGAACCCTGATGGAGATTCGTTAGGTTCTGCGCTGGCGCTTGCCGAAGTTTTAAAAAAATTAGGCAAACAAGCCGATGTTTTTTGTGATGACCTTCCGTCTGAAAAACTTAAAATATTACCTTTTTGTGAAACTATTAATACTTCAAAATTGGTCAAGTTTGATGTTGCAATAGCCGTTGATTGTAGTGATGCCGATAGGTTTGCTATTTCGGGAAGATATTTTAAAAAAGCTAATACAAGGTTAGTTATTGACCATCATAAAACAAATAATAACTTTGCCGACTATACTATTTGCGACCAAAATGCTGCGGCTACCGCGGAAGTGGTTTTTTATCTAATAAAATTTTTGGAACAGAAATATACAACTAAACTTATTGATGACGAAACTGCATCGCTTTTGTTTTCGGCTTTAGTTACAGATAGTGGTTGTTTTTCGTTTTCCAATACAACGACAGAAACACACTTTATTGCATCTGAATTGGTTAAATTTAACTTTAAAGCATCGGATATTATATTTAAACTTATCAAATCGCAAACTCTAAGCATATTTAAACTGAAATCACGCGTGTTGAATAAGGCTAAATTTTATGAAAACAATCGCATTGGGATAATAACTTTTACCACTCAAGACTTTTTGGAAACAGAGGCAGGTATTGACAATACTGAAGGCATTATTAATGAAATTATAAATATATTGGGTGTAGATATTGCAATAGCGGTATCCGAAGTCAACGAAAAATATTATAAAATAAGCGTTCGTACTAAAGCTCCATATGACGCGTCGGAATGCGCGGGTGTATTCGGCGGAGGCGGCCACGAGCGCGCAGCTGGATGTAGAGTTTCAGGATTTTATGAAGATGTAATTGACAAGCTACTTAAAGCTAGTCGGGATTTGATTTTATGAACGGTTTTTATGTCATACTTAAACCAACGGGTATGACCTCAAGCGATGTAGTTGTAAAACTTAGAGGGATACTTCGCGCAAGGCTTGAAACTTTACCCAAAGTTGGGCATTTTGGAACTCTTGACCCGGGCGCGGCAGGGGTTTTACCTGTTGCTGTCGGTCGCGCGGTTAGATTGTTTGATTATAGCGCAAATGGTGGAAAATGTTATCGAGCAGGCTTTCGCTTTGGAATTGAAACCGATACTCTAGATAGTTATGGCGCTATTACAAAAAGAAGTGATGTTTTGCCTAATATCGACGAAATATTAGATGTTTTACCAAAATTTATAGGTAAAATTTGTCAAATTCCGCCACAGTACAGCTCTAAATTTATTGACGGTCAACGCGCTTATGACCTCGCTCGTAAGGGTAAAGAAGCTAAACTAGAAGGGCGCGAAATTGAAATTTTTAGTATTACTTTTGTTGAAATGCTTGATGATACTTTCGTTTTTGACATCGTTTGCTCGGGTGGTACTTATATAAGAAGCATTGTGCGCGATATGGCATATGCGCTAGGTTCAGTGGGTTATATGTCATTTTTAATTCGTACGCAGTCAGGGCTGTTTGATATCAAAAACGCTATTACTTTCGACGAGTTAGAAAAAGATATTTATAAGCCTCTAATTCCTGTTGAATTTTTAACCGATACTTTGCCAAGATATGATGTCGATAAAAAATATTCTAAACAGGTTTTAAATGGAGTTATGCTTAAACTATATGATTTACCCAAAGGTTATTTTACTGTGTATGTTGATGGCGCTTTATTAGGAATAGGTAAGGATATCGACGGCATTTTAAGTGTCGGTACTAGGTTGATTTAATGAAAATTGTTGAAAACGGCTATGATAAAAATATTGTTGTCGCGCTTGGTTTGTTTGATAGCGTGCATCGCGGACATACTCGCTTAATTGACGAAGCAAAAAAACTTGCTGAATTTTTGGGCGCAGAATGCGCTGTTTTTACTTTTAAAAACAATCCATTTGTAACTTTTAAACAAAATACTGGCCTGGTGTTCACATTTGAGGAGCGTTTGCCAATATTTCAAAATTTGGGAGTTGACGTTGTTATTGCTAAAACTATGGACACAAAATACGCGTTGACATCTCCCGAGGCCTTCTTAGTTGATTTATTTTCACAGTTTAAGATATCTGCTGTTGTTTGCGGCACGGACTTTACATTTGGTCATGGTGGCGCGGGCGATGTTGATATGCTAAGGTTTTTTGCAGCAAGCAAGGGCGCGATAGTTAAACAGATGGAGTTGTTGCGTACAGAAAGTGGCGAAAAAATTAGCAGTACTTTAATTAGAACTTTTATTGAAAATGGCGAAATTGCGCTAGCAAACCAGTTGCTTGGTCGCGCCTATCGTATAATGGGAAATGTTGTACATTGTTTTGGCAGGGGTCGAGCATATGGATTTCCTACTGCAAATATTTTTGTTCCAGAGGAAAAAAATAAAATGAGTCAAGGTGTTTATGCTACAACGGTAGAAGTTGACGGTTTTGTTTATGACAGCTTGACTAATATTGGAATTAAACCTACTTTTAATGATTACACTTTGACGGTTGAAAGTTTTTTGGAAAACTACAAGGGCAATTTGTACGGAAAAGATATTACAGTTAGGTTTTATAAAAAAATTCGGAATATTGTTAAATTTAACAGCGAAGATGAAATTCACGAGCAAATTTTGCGTGACATTGAAATTGGCGCAATGATTAAAAGGACGTTATGATAAAATTTGGGCCTGCGGGCAACAGCGAAAGTTTTTATAATGAAGGTAACAAAGCGACTTTGCAAATGCCTAAATGGCTTAAGCAACGTGGTCTTGATGTGTTTGAATATTCATTTGGTAAAGGGGTTTCATTAAGCGAGGCAACGGCAAAAGCAATCGGCGAGGAAGCTAAATTAAATGGAATTGAACTTTCTGTTCACGCGCCATATTATATAAACTTGGCTAGCGATGACGATGAAAAAGGTATACTTAGTTATCATTACATATTGCAATCACTAACCGCTTTAAGTTGGCTCGGCGGTCGTAGATGTGTTTTTCATAGCGGTACAGAAGGAAAGCAAAAACGGTGCGAGGCAATTAATCGCATTATTGCTAGATTAAAAGAATTTTCGCTTATAAAGCATAGCGAGGGCTTTGATAATTTTATCATTTGTCCTGAAACTATGGGCAAACTTGCGCAAATAGGTGATGTTGCTGAAATTATTGAGTTTTGTAAAATTGATGAAAGTTTTTATCCTTGCGTGGATTTTGGCCATATTAATGCGCGCGAAGGCGGCACATTAAAGACTCCTGCTGAATTTGAGCGCATTATTTTGCAACTTTTAAATGAATTAGGTGAAGAAAAAACAAAAAATATGCACATTCACTTTTCTAAAATTATGTACACCGCAAAGGGAGAAGTTAAGCATCTTACTTTTGAGGACACATTATATGGTCCTGAATTTGAGCCTCTAGCAGAAGTCTTGCATAAGTATAAACTAACTCCAGTTATTATTTGCGAGTCGGCTGGTTCGCAAGCTGAGGACTCTGCATATATGAAAAAACTGTATTTTGATATGGTTAAATGACATATATTTATTTGAATTGATTTTTTAAACACAAAATAATTTTTATTTTGTGTTTTTTTATATTACAAATTAACATTCAATATTTTACATAATTTTGTTATGCTAATTTGCAGTAAATTTTTTTAATATATAAAATGTGTTTACTTATTTTATATAATTATTTTTTTACTTTTTATTTGACTATTGATATCATGTTATATATAATTAATATTAATTGTATAGTTTTATTAATTATTGTATAGAGGAGGAGTTTATGAAGAAAAAATCTTTAATGGTTTTGATTTGCTTAATTTTATTGTTTTCAACAATCGGTATGCTTACCGCTTGCAAGAAAGAACCGACAAAACAGGAAATGAAAATCGTGTATCTAGGCGACTCAATCGCCGAAGCCATTCTCGGGCCAGCACCACTAAGTGAGCGCGAAGACTATGGATATTATGGTTTACTTGGACAGACTAATAATTATATTTTTATCAATAGGGCGGTGTCGGGTCATCAAACTAAAAATATGATTGATTTTTTAACGGTTAAACCAGGAGAAGGCGAAGACCCCGAAAAAATTATACTTAAAACCGATGATGATGCCTATTTGACGTCCACGCATCTAAAAACTGCTAATATTATTCATATTTCAATTTTGGGTAATGACCTTTTACAGGCAGGCGATATGTTTGATACAATTATTTTAGGGGCAGCCACGGGCGATAATTCGTATGTTGACGGTATTCTCAAAGGTTCGTACGAGAAATTTTCAAAAATTGTAAAAATTTTGAGAATGTACAATCCTACCGCTACTATATTTTTTCAAAATGTTTATAATCCAGTTTATCCAAATAGTGAATTGCTGAAAGCAGAAGTGCGCGATGAACTTGCAAAACTAAATGTTTCCGAAAGTCAATATAGAGAGTTGGGATATGGCATTTTATCTAAGTTAAATGCGGTAATTGACAAATATTTTACCGAATATAAACCTCAAAATATGTACTTAATTGATACTTATAGTGAATTTAAACGTATTGACGATGAAGATGCTACTAGAGGCGCAAGGTTGATTTTCACTGATGGCGTTCATCCTTCAAACGAGGGTCACGCTGTAATTTATGACCTTAATCAAGCAAAGTTTGAGGAATTAGGGTTGTCGGATAAAAATGTTGCGCTTAACAATTATAAAAATATTCGTATTAGACAGCTAAACACCTTATATAAAACGACTACCGTTGATATTGTAGCAACTACAAATCAAATAAGCGCCGCTACATCAGGCAAGGAAATTACTAAAATTTATTTTGCGGCTATATATGGCGTATTACCAGTTTACTGCTAAATGGAGGATAAAATATGAAAAAATCAATTAAATTTATAAATATTGCGCTAGTTTTTGTATTATTTGTTTGTTCATTTACTATTCTTTCCGCATGTGGCGATAAAGATAACGCACCCGATAAATGTCCTTGTTACACCTTCGTTTCTAAAGAAGAAGTATATAGATTTACCGATGAAACCAATATTATGAACTTACCCAACGGTATCGTATATGGACTTTTAAATAATAAAGAAAGTGGTATTATTATTCGTCCCGATGGCACGATTACTGTTAAAATTATTTTACGTGATATAAAAAGTTTATTGGAATTGGCTAATATTGATTTAAGCACAATTTTAAACGATGTTGACCTTGATGATTTTGTTGACTTATATGTCAGCGGTTTATTCCCGGGTTTTTCATTTGACAACGTTAAAGATTCGCTTGCGCTACTTCCTAAAAGCACTGGAATTGGACTTGTCGGACTTGACTTTGAAAGCGAAAATATTAAAAAATTAGTTAAAGCTCTTGAAACAAAACCTCGTTCAATCCCTAAAGATTTTATAGTTCCCGAGGGATTAGGCATTGAATATAATGGTAAATATTTCATTAAAAATGTAACAAGCGCAGACGGCACTGTAATGAAAGGCGTATTTATAGGCGATAATCACAGCAGTGACACCGACCCGTACGTTATAATGACAATGTATGAGCAAGCTAAAAAAGATGGAAGCATAATGCAAATGATTAAAACGCGAATTGAATTTGTGCAAATTTCGATGTTTGCTGAAAAAGAAGCTTAATGTTAGCTAAATAATAATTTTTTAAACAAAACTTTTGAAGTAGTGAATGTGTCAAGTTTTGCTAACGTTTCAGATTTATTAAGTTTTAAAGTATTTAGTTGATAATTGTTAATTTAAGTTTAGCTTGAATTTTTAAAAATAATTATTATATTAAAAAATACTATATAAAGTGTATTATAAATATTAAGTTTAATATATTTTATTTGTACTAAATTATATTTAATTTTAAAAGGCCACGCATTTGCGTGGCCTTTTAAGTTGCATAGTATTTTAGTTTTGATATTAAACCCTTGCCATATATTCGCCGTTTCGAGTATCAACACGTATGACATCACCTTCATTTACAAAGAAGGGAACTTGAATTATATATCCAGTTTCAAGTGTGGCGGGTTTAGTGCCACCAGTCGCAGTGTCGCCTTTAACACCTGGTTCACAAAATGTAATTTTCAATTCAACAAAGTTGGGCGCCTCAACGGAAATTGCCGCGCCATTAAAGAATGCTATGTTTACGTTCATATTTTCTTTAACAAAGTGCAGGGCTTCCTCAACAGCATCTTTCATAAGTGGAACTTGCTCATAAGTTTCATTGTCCATAAAGTAGTATAACTCGCCATCACTGTACAAATATTGCATTTCTTTGCGTTCAATGTGAGCTAACTCAAATTTATCAGTTGGGTTAAACGTGCGTTCAACTACGCCACCTGTAAGCACATTCCTAATCTTTGTGCGGACAAACGGCGAACCTTTACCGGGTTTAACGTGTTGAAAACTTACTATAACAAAAACACTATTACCATCTTGAAAGGTAATACCATTTCTAAAATCACCAGCGGATACAAAAGCCATAAAAACCTCCTAAATTTATAAAATCATTAATTTTTTATCAGTTTTACTAATTACGTTTGCGCCGTCATTAGTAACTATTAGTAAATCCTCAATACGAACGCCACCAATGCCTTCAATATAAACACCGGGTTCAATCGTAATTACCATATTCTTTTTTAAAACTTCATCACTATGAGGGTTAAGAGTAGGCGCCTCGTGAATGTCAATGCCAACACCGTGACCTGTGCCGTGAATAAAATATTCATCTAACTTAAATTGCTTTAAATAGTTGCGGCAAACCTCGTCGACAGCGCGAGTAGACATACCAACTTTGACGGCATTAATGCCGGCTAAATTTGAGTTTAAAACTGCATTGTATATATCTAAAATTTGCTTGTTAGGCTCGCCAAATGCAAACGACCGAGTTATGTCGCTACAATAGCCTTGATATTTGCAACCAAAATCGATTGTAACGGGCATACCTAACTGAAGTTTTTTATCAGAAATGTGCGCGTGCGGACGTGATGTATTTTCACCAAAGGCAACAATAGTGTCAAAAGCCGTGCCGTCAGCGCCATATTTGCGAAAATTATATTCAAGCTCGTAAGCAAGCTCGCGTTCTGTAACTCCCGCTTTGACTTTCTTTAAAAGTTTTGCAAATGAACGGTCATTAATTGATGCGGCTTTTTTAATAAGCTTTAATTCATCAATGGTTTTTACAGCGCGGATAGCAAGTAGTTGCGGCTCGATACCAACAAGGGTTTTCCCAACAAGAGCGGAACTTAAAGCTGAATAGCTGTCAAACGTTATACTAGAATTTTCAAATCCAACTTTTTTTGCATTGATTTTGTCAAGAATTTCATTAATTTTGCGAAAAACAGTGCTGTTGGTAACTGTTATACACTCAGCGCCCTCGGCTAAATGCGTTTTTGCCTCTTCAATATAACGGGTATCGGTTAGATAAAAACCACCTTGCTTAGATAAAATAATAAAAGCAAAAGTATTTTCATATTCCGCAAGATAAAAAGTGTTAGACGCTGACATTAAAACTACTGCGTCAATTCCTTTAAATTTATTAAAGATATTTATAAAATTTTTCATAAAAATATTTTACCATATTTTATATTATTTGTAAACTGTATAGCTAATTAATATATTTATATTATAAGCCATTTGTTTGCATTTTTATAATGTTAGCATTGATTTTAAATAAAATCGACATATATAAGCTTAAACCTTTAAATAAGAAATATACAATATTGATTTTGAGCAATCAAATTAAAGCAAACTTTATTATAAAAAACATCTTTTTTATTATGTTTTAAATTACAATTTTAAAGCATTGTTTTAGTTTTGAAAATAATGTCTTATTTTGTCTGAATAGAATTTTAGTAATATTTTTTTCATAAGATTAAATGTGGAAACTTTAGAAAGATTATTGCCAATAGGAATGTTAAACGCTATTTATGGTTTAAGAATATGCGAGTTGAGGTTGCGAATAGGAAAACCGCTACGAATTTATAATGGCAGTGTTTGGAGCGATGCGAGAATAGGTGATGTTTTATACATTGTTTCCAAAAGTGATGTTGACTATATCATTGGAGTAGCGAGCGGTTATTCGGTATATTCAATAAATGACAGCTTAGTGAGGGGTTATCTTCATTATGAAGGTGGGATAAGAATTGGAGTTGCGGGCGAAGGGGTAATGGACGGCGCAAAATTGACAACGCAAAAGTATTTAAGTTATTTAACTATACGCGTACCGACAGAAGTTAAGGGTTGCGCGGACAAGATATTTAACAAAATATGTGACAAGGGCGAGTTTAAAAATACATTAGTGATATCGCCGACGGCAGGAGGAAAAACTACAATGTTGCGAGAAATTGCCAGGCTGACATCTAACTCGGGTTTAAACGTATTGGTTATTGATGAAAGATTTGAATTGTGCGCCGAAGTTAAAGGATTGCCGACATTTGATATCGGAGTAAATACCGACGTAATAAGCGGAGTGCCGAAATTGATAGCGTATGAAAACACCATACGAGCTATGAATCCTGATGTAATTATTTCAGACGAGGTATTTAAAAAGGAGGAAATTGATGCAGTAATTGACGCTTGTCGCGCTGGTGTTAAAGTTGGGCTTTCTGTACACGCCGAAAGCGATATAGCGCTTAAAAGTACTGTTTTTTCGCCTTTATTAGATATTATGCAGGTCATAATTGTACTTTCTAAACAAGTGAAAGCGGGAACAGTCGTAAAGGTAATTGAAAAATGTTGACCATAATTTCAGGAGCTTTATTAATGACCGCCTGTTCGTATATTGGAATTGGAATTAAGCGAATTTATAAAATACGCTATGAAACTTATTCAATATTTAGACGTTTTGCCGAGGTTTTAAAAACGGAAATTAAGTTTTTAAAAACACCTTTAATTGATGTTATTAAAACTTTTTGTTTAAATAAAAAGGGTTTGGGATATGAGCTTTTATTAAAATATTCTGACGGATTGTTATTTGGATACAATAGTATTTCCGAAGTCACGCAATCTTTAAAAAGCATTTATTTAACTAACGATGATGTTTTGGAAATTTCAACATTTTTATTTGCGCTAGGAAAAAGCGATTACGAAAGTGAACTTATAAACCTTGAAAGATATTTGCAAAAGTTTTTATGTTTAGAAGCGCAGGCGGAACTTGCGTTGGCAAAAAAAGGCGGAATGTACTACAAACTTGGCGTACTTACAGGAGTCGCCTTAATGATTATAGTGGTGTGATATGGGAATTGATATTATTTTAAAAATAGCGGGTATTGGAATTTTAACCGCAGTTATAAACGTAATTCTCAAGAAAAGCGACAAAGAAGAAATTGGCAATTTTGTTACCATTGCAGGTGTTGTGATAGTGCTTTTACTTGTTATGGACTTGATAGGCGGGCTTTTTGACACGATAAAGCAAATTTTCGGGTTATATTAAAAATGGAAATATTTAAGATAATTGGAATAGGAATATTGGGCGCGGTAATAGCAGGGTTGTTAAAAACAGCAAAGCCTGAATTTGCTATATTTGCGACACTGGCAACAGGCATAATTATTTTAATTATGCTAATTAACTCATTTAACCAAGTTATTGGTGCATTTTATCAAATTGTTGACAAAAGCGGAATATCGGACAAGCTATTTCAAGGAATTTTAAAAATAATTGGAATAGGGTATTTAACTGAATATTCCGCAAGCATTTGCGAGGATTATGGCACGCCAAGCATCGCAAAAAAACTTCAACTATCGGGTAAGATTGTTATTTTTTTAATGGCTTTACCGATATTGACTTCGCTTATTGATGTGGTTTCAAAATTAGTGCAATGAAAAGGAAAATAGCGTTGATTTTTGTATTTTTAACATTTGTAATGCTAATAGTGTTCTATAATCAACCGAATAATATAATACTAGCCAATGAAAAAACAGCAGAAGAACAGCTTGACGACTCCGTCGACGAGCAAGTTGACAAGCTGAAAACCGATGACCTTGAAAATTATTTTAATAACCTCTCAGATGATGAAAAAAAATTGTTTAACAATAACAATCTGCGCGATATTGTAATTAAAATTGCAAAAGGTAACTATGACGATGGCTTAGATGAAATGTTTAACGTTGTGTTTCAAAGTATTATAAAAAGTTTTGTTAGTTTTTTGCCTAGTTTAATATCAATTATATTTATCGCAATTTTATATGGAATTTTAAGTGGATTAAATTCAGGTTTTTTAAATAAGTCAACAAACGAAATAATTTATTTTGTATGTTATGCCGCCATTATTATCCTTTTACTTAATACAATTATATCATACGTAAAAATGACTTCTGAAACAGTTTTACGACTAAAATCGCTTATGGACGCAATGCTTCCATTATTTTTAACCTTAATGACTGCTTTGGGCGGGGTTACAAGCGTGGGGCTTTATCAACCGCTTATGGTGATTTCTACTGGATTTATTATTAAAATTATTGCAGTTTTCATAATTCCGTGTTTTATAGCTGGAATAGTGTTTACCATAGTTGGCAACTTATCAAAAAATGTTAAGTTAGATAAATTTACCAATTTTTTTAAAAGTGTTTCCGAATGGACGTTAGGTATCGTTTTTAGTTTATTTATGATGTTTGTGACGATTAGGGGCATAGCTGGACGCACTATCGACGGAATTGGTATTACGGCTACAAAATTTGCAATCAGCAGCTATGTGCCTATTTTGGGCGGATATATTTCCGACGGGTTTGATTTAGTGCTTGCAAGTTGTATTTTAATTAAAAATTCACTTGGTATAACTGGTTTGCTAATTATTTTAACAATAATATTGTTGCCTATAATCAAATTGATTGTTTTTACAATATCGTTAAAGCTTGCATCATCTATCTGTGAACCGCTTTGCGACAATAAAATAGCCGATTTACTTCACGGCCTGTCTAAAAGTATGACACTACTTCTATCTGTTTTATTTGGAGTAGCATTTATGTATTTTATAGTGATTATGTTGGTTATGTTTACCTGCAATTTAGGTGTGGTGTAGGCATAATCTATTTAAGTTATTTAAATTAGGAGGTATCAATGGTATGAGTCAGTGGGTTTTAAGCATAGTAGGCGTAATTATTTTGGGCGTACTTACCGACATTTTGCTTCCCGAAGGCCAAACAAATAAGTACATTAAAGGCATATTTTCTATTGTTATTATATTTGTAATAATATCACCACTGCCTAAGCTATTGAATCGTGATATAAATTTTGATACCATTTTTGACTTTTCGGCCGATATCAAATTGGATAATGAATTTTTAAATAATGTCGCGTCAAAAAAATATTACGAAAAAGAAAAGTCTGTTGAAAAACTTTTAAAGGAGAAAGGCTATGACAATACTTCTGTTAGCATTGTCGAAAATTCGCGCAATTTGACTATTATTGACTATGTAAATGTAAATTTAAGTAAGTCTAGCATAGATAAAAACAGCGCGCATATAGATATATCAAATAAGGTCAAAGCGATTGTTTCTAACTTTCTTAATCTTGACCTTGACCAAGTGAGGGTGCTGTATGGAGGATAATAAAAAGGTAGACGGGCAGTCGGATATTCATAAGAAAATAAACTTTCAAGAGATTTTTTACAGATTTAAAAAAATTAAGAATATTGAGTTGATAATTAGCATAATTTTAATAGCGATAGCGTTACTTGTGTATGCGTCGACACTGGGTAAAGATAAAAAAGTTAGTCAGACGACTAGCGGCAATACCGAAGCAGGTTATCTTAACGACGAAGTAAGATTAGAAAGTATTTTATCTACAATAAGTGGCGCTGGAAAGGTTAGAGTTTTAATTACGTACGATGGAACAACCGAACTCGTGACCGCGATAGAGGAAAAAATCAATACGACCACTCGCGAGGACGATAGCGGAGGTTCGAATTTAAAATCAACAACAACCGATGAAACTACTTCGCCAATACTTATAACTGTTGACGGAAAAACAACTCCACTGGTAGTTAAGGAGTTAAGCCCAAAAATACAGGGCGTAATAATTGTTGCCGAAGGCGCAAATAGCATTAAAGTAAGGCTTGAGTTGCTTAGAGCAGCGTCGACAGCGCTAAATATTGAACAAAATAAAATTGAAATATTCACTATGAATAACTAGGAGGTTTATATGAAAAACAAAAAAAAGATTATAGTATTATCTACAATGATAGTACTGCTGGTAGCATCAGCATTCCTGAATGTTTGGCTTAATAAAAAGCTAACAAATGCAGCGGTAAGTGGTGGTAATCCGCCGACAGTTGCCGCAACATTCAGCTCATTTAGAAGCGACCGACAAACTACTCGGCAAGAAATTATTGATTATCTTGACGCTATTTTGACGGCATCTACTTCAAGCACCGAGGCTAAAACTTCTGCAGAAAAACAAAAACTTGACATTTGCACCGCTATGGAACAGGAAATGCGCGTTGAAAGTTTAATCAAAACAAAAGGATTTACCGATGTTATCGTAACGATGAGTAAAAACAACTGCTCGGTTGTAGTTGCTGACGATGACCTTCAATCGGCAGAAGTGGCGCAAATATATTCAATAGTCACATCTGCTACTGAATATAATGCAAAGCAAATTCACATTAGCGCTTATTAAAATTATATAATATTTTAACAATATATTCGATTTTCCTTTAATCACGCGCGCAAATTTTGCGCGCGTGTTGCTTTATAACTTAAAATTGTTGTAAAAAAAAACCTTATGTGTTATAATAATTTACATTCATTAAGGAGTTTTATATATGTCTAGAGAAAAATCAAATACCGAGGTGTATAGCGATATCATAATCGCGATTGCTACAAAAAGCGCAAGTCAGGTCGAGGGAATTAGATTGCTTTCATCTGACCGAAAAAAAAGTTCACGTTTTTCAAGCGATGTACAAGCTTATCTGCTTGATGGAAAGGTCAAGCTTGATATCTTTGTAAACCTTAATTATGGTTATAATATTCCAAACACTGTTTGCGCCGTTCAGGAGCGAATTAAAAAAGACATAGAAAGGGAAACTTGCTACAAAGTTTCGGAAATCAATGTTATGGTAGTCAGCATAATTTGTGATGATACTGTTACTCCACCTATTGAACATCTTTTTGATGACGCTACCAATGAAATCGAAAAAGATGATTTAACTACCGATAAAAACAATTAGTTATTTATTTTTTCTTTAATATACGAGGTTACTATGAGCAGACGCACCGCGCGTGAAAATGTGTACAGGCTGACTTTTGAATTTTTATTTTATAATACTAAAAATGATACTACTTTAGATGTGTTGCTTTCCGACAGCGCGTTGACTAACGAGGATAAAATTTACATTACCAATGTTTACGATGGCATTATTTTGCATTTTGACGAACTTAAATCGTTGGTTGAAAAATATGTTGAAGGTTATACCATTGAGCGTGTTTATAAACCCGATTTAGCTGTTATGATTTTGTGCGCCTATGAGCTGAAATATATGCCTGAAGTGCCTGCGCCCGTGGCTATAAGTGAAGCGATTGAAATTGCCGAGCGATATAGCAGTGAAAAAAGCAAATCATTTGTAAATGGAACACTTTCAAGCATAAACAAGGAAATAAATGGTACTATCTAAAATATTGTACAAATTTACGGAGATTATATAAGATGATTATTGATGGAAAATCCTTATCACAAAAAATTAGAGAAGGGCTAAAATTAGATGTTGAAGCCTTAAAAAAGCAGGGCAAGAAAGTTGGCCTTGCTGTTATTTTAGTTGGCGATGACTCGGCAAGCCAAGTTTATGTTCGCAATAAAATTAATGCTTGCGCGGAACTTGGGATTGAAAGTTTTTCATATCGTTACCCGTCGGATATTGACGAAATAACAATTATGGATAAAGTTACGGAACTTAATTTGCGTGATGATGTTAGTGGAATACTTTGTCAGCTTCCTTTGCCAAAACATCTTGACGAAAAAAAGATATTAGCAAATATTTCATCTAAAAAAGATGTTGACGGCTTTTGCGCCGAACAAGTCGGGTTATTAAGTTTAGGCACTCCTGACTTGGTTTCGTGTACTCCTCAAGGAATAATTGAGCTTATTAAGTCAACTGGCGTTTCAATAGTCGGGAAAAATGCCGTTGTTATTGGACGAAGCAATATCGTTGGGAAGCCTATGTTTAATTTGTTGCTTCAAGAAAGCGCGACGGTTACAATTTGTCACAGCAAAACTCAAAACTTACAAGAGGTTTGTTCGCGAGCAGATATTTTGGTCGCGGCGATTGGTAAAGCTAAATTTGTTACAAGCGATTTTGTCAAGCAGGGCGCTGTCGTTATTGACGTAGGTATGAACCGCGATGAAAATGGAAAACTCTGTGGTGACGTCGATTTTGAAAACGTTAAGGAAAAATGTGGTTTTATTACTCCTGTGCCGGGTGGCGTTGGGCCAATGACAATTACTATGCTTATGAAAAACACAATTAAAAGCGCAAGTCGAAATTAATAAATTGGTACTTAGTTATTAGTTTAACTGGCAAATTTAAAGCTATTTTTTATATTGCATAATTTTGCTTTTTAACAGTATTTTTTGAAAATTTGCATTAATTGGTTTAAAATTTAGTTATATGTTCTAATTAAAATGATTTTCAGGCTTATAATACATATTTTGTATTTTAAAAAAATCTTAACCAGTTATTTTATTAAATTATTTTGTAAAATCTTTATGCGTGTTTAGAAATAATTTATTGTTGCGGAGATATTTCAATGTTGAACACCTTAACCGTTACCGAATTTAATAATTACATTAAAAACATTTTTGTAGCCGAAGAAATGTTGCATAATGTTGCAATTTTAGGCGAAATTTCGGGTTTCAGAATTAGCGGTGCGCACGCATACTTTAGCCTTAAAGATAAAGGCGGAATTTTGCAATGTAGCTGTTTTCAATATAAAAAAACCTATGTTCCGAAAGAGGGCGAAAGTGTTGTTGTGGTTGGTTCGCCCGATTATTATGTTGCAGGCGGTCGGTTTAGTTTTATTGTAAGTAAAATTGAGGCTGTTGGTATCGGTTTACTTTTTCAAAAAATTGAGGAACTTAAACTAAAACTTTTATCTGAAGGCATTTTTGATGAGTCGCACAAAAAAGTAATTCCTAAATTTTCAAAAAACATTGTTGTTGTAACTTCAAAAACAGGAGCGGTAATTAGAGATATTTTTAGGACTATACGCAAAAAAAATCCTTTAATTAATATTGTTGTAAAAGATGTTAAAGTTCAAGGGGAGTTTGCTGTAAATGAAATTACATTAGCGTTGAATGCCGTTGATAAATTAGGCTATGACTGCGTTATTTTAGCGCGTGGCGGTGGAAGTTTGGAAGATTTAATGCCGTTTTATGACGAAGCCGTGGTCAGGGCTGTGTACAATATGGAAACTCCAATTATAAGCGCGGTTGGTCACGAAACCGATTTTACCCTATGTGATTTTGCGGCCGATGCTCGCGCCGCTACACCGACTGCTGCTGGCGAACTTGTCGCATATGATTTTTATCAAACGCATTTGCAGATTGTAGATATGGTTAATCGAATGAAACTTTCGGTAAATAAAAATTTGGAAACTGATTTGCATAAAACAAAATTTTTAACTTCAAGTGTGTTAAATGGCGTAGAGAGGCTTTATAAGGATAATATGTCGCGCTTGAAAATGATGGATATGCGTATGTTTACAGCGGTGACATCGGTTACAAAAAATAAAGAGTTTTTAGTAGAAAAAATGATAAATACACTTGATAATTTAAACCCCGCTAGAATACTTAAAAGTGGTTATTTTAAAGTCTATAAAGGTGTAAATCCAGTCTTGAGTGTCAAAAATGTTAATATTGGTGATATTATTACGGTTAAAGGCATTGATGGAAAACTATCTGCCGAAGTCAACACTATTGTGGAGGAAAATCTATGAATTTTGAATTAGCTTATGCTGAACTTGAATCGATTGTAAAAAAACTCGAAGGTCAAAAAGTTGGACTTGATGAAAGTGTCGAACTTTTTAATAAAGGTATTGAATTATCAAGAAAATGTTTGGAATTTTTAAGTCACAGTAAAGGTAAAATTGAACTTTTAACTAACGAACTTACAAATTTAACGGAGGAATTTAAAATTGTCGATTAATAATCTTTCGTTTTTAAAAAGAGAAGTTGATATTGCTGTTGCCGATTGGGCGCTAAGGCAAAGTTTTTTTGGCGACATAGGAAAGGCGATTTTTTACGCATTGGACGGAGGCAAACGGTTGCGTCCGATTATGCTGCTAATTGCAAACAATGTTGTTGGCGGAAATTTCGATGAAGCTTTACCTTTTGCTGTTGGAATTGAACTTATTCACAATTATTCGCTAGTACACGATGATATGCCTTGTATGGATAACGACGATTTAAGACGGGGAATTCCAACGGTTCATAAAAAATTCGGAGAGTGGCAGGCGTTACTTACTGGCGACGCGTTGCTTAATGGCGCTTATGAATATATGCTTGAAAATGCCAATACCGAATTTAAAATTAAAGCCATGAAAATTATTGCAAGTTGCGCAGGTATCGGTGGTATGATTTATGGACAATATCTTGACTTAAACCTTAAGAACCTTAATGAATTTGACTTAGATGTTGTAAATAAATATAAAACAGGGAAGTTATTTACAGGTTCTCTCGAGGCAGGCGCTGTTTTGGCCAATGCCGATAATGATACCATTGCTATCCTTAAGTCATTTGGTGATTATTTTGGTCAAGCATTTCAAATTGCCGACGATATTTCAGATGTATTAGATGGCAAAGACGCTAAGCTGTTACAATACAACTATGCAAATGTTTTTGGGCTTGAAATTGCGAAAAGGGATTTAAAACAAAATATTGATAACGCTCTTTTGGCAATTAAGCCACTGCAAAACAATGAACCATTGATTGAACTTTTGTCAACAATTAAATGTTGTTAGGTTATATTTCATTTTTGATTAAATACAATATTTAATGAATTAATTAGTTTTTTAACATAAAAATCGGTATTTTTAAAAAAAACTACACTAAATTTGTTTGTTATATATGATTGAAATTTTCAATATTGTTATTTATATATAAATAAATTTTATAATTAAGTAACTTTTTTGCTGTATATTGTATATATTATTATTATATATTTAGGCAATAATTATAAAATCATTTGAATTTTTTAAAAAGTTATGCTATAATATTATTGAAAATGGTGGTGCAGTATTCTAGTCAGGCCGGCCACACCCAAGACAGGGTTAAAATACTGTTAAAGGGCATATCGATGAAGTTTCTGGTGGTGGCTTTTGTTGCCCAAACAAGGGCTGCTGCTGGGAGTTAAGATTTTTGGGCGATTTGCAATGGCATGCAAACAACGACCCAATTATCGTGGAGGCTTAATTCGGTAGATGTCAAATCTTCTACTGGTTAGGGTAAACCTGTAATGCGGTTAATCGCTGTGTGCAGTGTAGCCTGTTTTGAGTGGAGTATGTGAATTTAGGAACACGGCTTTGTATGTTGGCCAATATGCTATGCCGATTGCCTAATGAAACTTACTTTGCAAAAGAAACTAAGTGTGCTCTAGGTCTGTCAAGGAAATCTTCTAGGCTGTTCCATTGGAAATAATTTGGGGATTATAGTGTGCTCTAAGTGGCAATCTAGTCTCGCGGTTGGCAACTCCGTGGTTTACGATTTAATAGGAAACTCCTTTTTCGGCGACGAAAAGTTTTCGTAAAGAGAAACTCTACTGGACCTAATGGCGCAAGGTTTACTCAAGTTATTACCACCATTATTTTTTTTTATTGAGGACTATATGAATAAAAGCGACAATCAAGACGGCGAATTTAGCCATAATCTTACAGATGAAGTTCCGATATCTGTGGCAAATGGCAATGCGTCTGAAGTAACTGTCAAAAGTATAAAAAGTAAAAATGATAAAGTTGATAAACCAAAAAAAAGCGGGCTAAAATCGCACTGGGCGATTAAGGCGACTGTAATCACATTTTTTTTGTCAGCTTTTTTTAGTTTTATAGCGCAAATGACTTCAACGGCGGGTAACATTATTGTTACTATTTTACTGTTGTTGTTTTTAATTTCAGGAAGTATTTTGTTTGACGGCATTGGCGTTGCCGTTGCTAGTTGTGAACTTGCGCCTTTAACTGCGATGGCAAGTAAAAAGGTGCATGGCAGTAAAACGGCTATACGGCTTGTTAAAAATGCCGAAGTCGTTGCAAATATTTGTAACGACGTAATAGGCGATATTTTTGGTATTCTATCGGGCGCGTGTACGGTCGTTATTGTTTCAAAAATAGTAATAAATGCTGAAAATCAAATTGTTCAACTTGTAACTATTTGCGTTAGCGCAGTGGTGTCGGCATTGATTGTAGGCGGAAAAGCATTTTTAAAAAACTATGCAATCAATAAGTCGAAAGAATTTGTTATGCTAACAGCGCGCGTAATTTCAGTGTTCACAAAGGAGAATAAGAAGCGTGGCCGAAAAAAGAACTAATTTAAAAATACTCAGTATCGATGAGTTAAATATACTTGCCCAAAATGTTAGAAAAACCATATTAGAGGTTATACCCGTCAATGGCGGGCATCTTGCTTCAAACCTTGGAGTTGTTGAATTAACAATCGCATTGCATTACGTTTTTGATTTTCCGAAGGATAAGTTGCTGTTTGATGTTGGTCATCAGTGCTATACTCATAAAATTTTAACTCGCGATAATTTTTCGTCAATTCGTAAAAAAGATGGATTAAGCGGATTTCCAAAATCATCTGAAAGTAAATACGATTATTTTAATACAGGACACAGTAGCACTGCGTTGTCTATTGCGTGTGGCTTGATGCGCGCTCGGAAACTTAAAAATGAAAATTACGAAATAGTTTCATTGGTTGGCGATGGTTCGTTAAGCAACGGCATGTGTTTCGAAGCTCTTAACGATAGCGCAAGTATCGATGCAAAACAAATTATAGTGTTAAATGACAATAATATGACAATTTCTGCGACAGTTGGCGGAGTAACAAAAATTTTGAAATGCGAGAACTCGGCTAAATGTTTTTTTAATTCATTAGGTTTCGATTATATTGGACAAATCAACGGACACGACTTTGTATCTTTAATTGACGCATTAGAGTGCGCAAAACAGTCAAAAAAAAGCGTAGTTGTCCATGTTATTACTGAAAAAGGTAAGGGCTATAATAAAGCAGAGGAGTGTCCTGATAAATTTCATTCAGTCGGCGCAAAATGTGGCGACAGCTTTTCAAAACGTATGGGTGATACCCTTGTTGAAATGGCGGGCGCAGATAAACGTGTAGTTGCAGTCACGGCAGCTATGGCCGACGGCACTGGTTTAGGCAGCTTTGCAAATAAATATCCTGATAGGTTTTTTGATACAGGTATAGCTGAAGGGCATGCTGTTACAATGTGCGCGGCATTGGCTAAAGAGGGGTTAAAACCATATTTTGCAGTGTACAGTACATTTTTACAACGTGGTTTTGACCAAATTATACACGATATTATGGTGCAAAATCTTTCGGTTACGCTATGTGTTGACCATAGTGGTATCGTTTCTGACGATGGAGAAACACATCAAGGTTTAATTAATTTAAGTTTTTTAAGAACGGCAAATATGATAATTGCATCGCCGAAAAATGGTGATGAGCTTGAAGCGATGTTGAAGTGGACACTTACTGTAAACAAGCCTATTGCTTTGCGTTATTGCAAAGGCGGCGAGGATAATTTTTTGAAAGTATCGCCAATTAGTCTAGGCAAGTGGGAATATTTTGTTGAAAATGGCGAACAAGGCATAATTATATATACTGGCTCTAAAATGGCCAATTTAGCTGTAAAACTTAAAGAAAGTGCTATGAATAATGGCTTAAATTTAAGTACTGTCAATGCGCGCTTTGTTAATCCGATTGATGAAGAAATGCTTGATGTTCTTAAAGATAAAAAGATTTTTATATTTGAAGACAATATTTTAGCGGGCGGTTTGTCGAGTTCGATTTTTGAATACTACAATAAAAAAGGTTATTGCGCCAACAATATTATGTCATTTACTTTTGATAATGTCCTTATTCCAAATATGACCTCTGATGAGGCTTATGATGAATTTGGCTTTAATTTTAATAATATTCTATCTAAAGCATTAAATTTTTTCGCTAAGTAATTGAATTTTTTTTTCAATAATTTTTTTTTAAATTTTTAAATTTTACTATAATAGTTTTATTTGTTGCTTTAAATTCATTTAAATATTCACTTATTGTATAAAAATATCTAATCTTATGTCAAGTTATGCAAATAAACTATGGACATTATGCTTTTTTAAGGCTATAATGGTTTTATAGAGTATTAAAAAGAGGTAAATTATGCACATCGTTGTATACGCAAATTTGGAAAAGATACAAGATAAAAATGTTGTTAGACAGTTAGTTAAAATACTGACCGATAAGGGTGTTTCTTATTCCATTACCTCAAATTCTGTTGGTAATTTTGAAGGGCAAACTGTTGGTTTGCTTTGCGATAGTATTGACCGCGCTGAAATTTTAATTGTTTTAGGCGGAGATGGCACTGTTTTGAACGCTGTTAAAACTATTGGCGAACGAAATATTCCGCTGCTTTGCATTAACTTAGGTACGTTGGGCTTTTTAACTGAAGTTGAATACGACGAAATCGAGTACGCTATTTCGTGTGTATTCCAAAATCGTTATACGATAGAGGAAAGGTCATTGTTGCAAATCACTTATGAAAACGTAAGTTACTTTGCGCTTAATGAACTTGTTTTATCTAAAGGTCACAACACTCGTCCTATCTACATTCAGGTTGAATATGACGGGAAACTTTTAGATAAGTATTTGGCAGATGGCCTTATTGTCAGCACTCCAACTGGTTCAACTGCATACTCTCTGTCGTGTGGTGGACCAATTTTAGGCCCAGATATTAAAGCAATTATTGTAAATACCGTTTGTGCGCACTCCTTACATAGCAGGCCTATCGTTATGGCGGATACTCACGCGATAACCGTTTCCGCTCCTGAACTTTTTATGGAAGCCGACTTGGTCATTGATGGTCAATTTATTTGCAACGTTTCAAAAAATAAACCTATTTATGTGGTCAAGGCTAAACATTCTGCTTGCTTTATAAAACTTAAAAATGAGGGTTTTTACGATAAACTCTTAAAAAAATTGAACTATTGGGGAGTTACTTCTGTCGATAAGGAGTAATTGTAGTTTTTTACTAATTATAAATATTTAATGATTGAGAGGGTTAGTTATGGCAAGAACCGGCAGACAGCTTAAACTTATTGAGCTAATTTCAAAAAATGAAATTGAAACACAAGATGCGTTGGCCGATGCTTTACGCATTGAAGGCTACAATGTAACACAAGCGACCGTATCGCGCGACATCAAGGATTTAGGGCTTATTAAGGTGATGACACAAAACAAAACCTACAAATATGCGCAACCTCAACCTCGAGAACAGAAAACGTCGGGCAAACTTTTAAACTTATTTAGGGAATCGGTGGTGTCTGTTGACGCTTCTTTTAACTTAATAGTAATTAAAACTATTAGCGGTAGCGCAAACTCAGCGGCGGCATTGATTGATAAAATGAGCTTCCCCGAAGTTATTGGTTGCGTTGCTGGCGATGACACAATTTTAATTGTTGTGAAAAGCTTGGATAAGGTTGAAGGAATTGTTGATAAACTAAAGTCTTTGATGGAGTAATTTCAATATGTTATCCCTTTTAAATATCAAAAACATTGCTTTAATTGAAAATCTTTCGATAACACTTGGTAAAGGTCTAAATATTTTAAGCGGTGAAACAGGCGCAGGTAAGTCAATAATTATTGACTCGCTAAATTTTGTGTTGGGCGAGCGCGCCGACAAAACGCTTATCAGGTTTGGAGCGGAAAGCGCGACTGTTGAGGCTGTTTTTGAGGATTATTTAAATGATAAGATTAAAGTTCAGTTAGATGAACTTGACATATCGGCAGAGGATTGCTTAATTATTAAGCGTTCAATGAGTATAAGTGGCAAAAACGAGTGTCGTATAAATGGTCATCCTTGCACATTAAATATGTTAAAGGGGCTAACCGAGCTTATTGCAGATATTCACGGTCAACACGAACACCAGTCGTTGCTTAGAACGTCAACGCATATTACATTGTTAGATAACTATGGTGGAAATTCAATCTTAAAGTTACAATCGGATTGCAAAACTGCATTTAATTTGTACAAAGAAAGTGTTGCGGAATATAAAAAGTATGGCAACACCGAAGAACGCGCGCGCAAAATTGACGTGTTGTCGTATCAAATTGATGAGCTTGAAAAGGCTGACATTCACGAAGGCGAGGAAGACGAACTTATATCTGAACGAAGAAAATTTCGCAACATTGAAAAAATTGTTAATGCAGTGACTGATTGCATTGAACTTTTAAGCGGAAGCGTGGATAGTTTTTCTGCGCTGTCGGCAATAGGCAAATCAAAAAATATGTTAATGTCGGTTTCTGATTTTGACAAAAATTATCTTGAAATGGCCGATAGGCTTGATGTGGCTAAAATTGAAATACAAGATATTTCTGAAACACTTGAAACGCAACTGTCGGATTTGCAATTTGATGACTTTACTGCCGAAAAGGTTGAAAAGAGAATTGAATTAGTAAGGTCGTTAGCTAGAAAATATGGTGGAACAATTACAAGCGCGCTTGATTTTTTGTCAAACGCAAAAGCAGAGTATACAATGCTTTCGTCTGCTGAAGAAACTTGCGCCAAACTTGAAAATTTAATTAAAAAGCAGGGTGAAAACCTAGTTAATGCAAGTAAGTCATTGCATAAACAACGTGAAACGCTTGCGAAATCTTTTGAAAATGAAATAAATACTCAATTAGCTGAACTTGGCATGTCTGGCTCAAAATTTAAGGTTAGCTTTGTATTTGAAAACGATATAACACCAAAGTGTTGTACGGAAAATGGTTATGATGTGATTGAATTTTTAATTTCAGCGAATATCGGCGAGCCACTGAAACCGCTTGCAAAAATCATTTCGGGTGGCGAAATGTCGCGGTTTATGCTCGCTTTGAAAAATATTATTGCAAAATTGGACAATATTGGTACAATGGTTTTTGATGAAATTGACTCAGGCATAAGTGGCAATATTGCGCAGATTGTCGCTGAAAAACTTTATAATATATCACATTCCAGGCAGGTTATAGCGGTTACACATCTTCCGCAGCTAGCAAGCATGGCCGACTTGCATTATAAAATCGAGAAGGTTGTTGAGGGCGATAAAACTAATACCCACTTGACTTTATTAGATGAAAATGGCGAAATTAATGAGATTGCTAGGCTTATTGGAGGTAGCGCGTACAGTACGCACGCAATACCGCACGCTATGGTTATGAAAAAACATAGTAATGAGTATAAATTGAAGTTTTAACAATTATTTTCAAAATATTATTCTATAAAATCGAGTTTTTAAGAATAATACCAAAATTTACAAAATATAATATTATTTTTTTTGTATATTATTTATCTTAAATTCTACACTATCATTGGTGAATTATGAAAAATGTATTGTTTAAGATTTTTTTATGTCTAATTATTGTTGCAGCGGTTTTTTCGGGGTTTAACCTTAGTTTAATGAATATCGAGTATACCGATTCGATGATTTTGACTGAGGATTTTAGCGCGCTTGAACCATCTCCGCCTATTTCTTTGTGTGTCAATCATAAAGATAATGGAGGCTTAATTTTAAATTACAAATTATTTAATTTTTTAGATATTAAAACATTAAATTGTAGATTTGTAGAAAATGAAGAAGTCTATTTAGGCGGAAAACCTTTGGGTGTTACCATTGGCGCGGAAGGCGCGATAATTGTAGGAACCAACGCAATAATTACAGATAAGGGTTTAGTTAATCCACTTGTTGACAGCGGTATACAAAATGGTGATATTTTAATGTCAATAAATGGTTACAAAGTAAATAATCCAAGTGATATTACAAAAATAGCAAATTATGTCGCTACTAAAAATGTTAAATTGAAAATCAACAGAAGAGGAAATATTTTTGAAGTCGATACGGTTTTTTTAAAGGACACTTTGACGGGAGAACCGCGATTGGGACTTTCAATTAAAGACTGCATATCGGGCATAGGAACACTGACTTATATTAAAAGTGATGGAAGTTTTGGCGCGCTTGGCCATCATATTATTGATACGGATACCGGTTTATCTAAAGAGTTAAATACGGGTAGAGTTTATAATTGCAGTATTATTGGCGTAAAAAAAGGCGTTAAAGGCGCAGCTGGCGAACTTAGAGGTGTGTTTAATCGTTTTGATAATGGTGTTGGTTCAATAAATAATAACAACGAATTTGGTATTTTTGGTAAAATGTCGGAAGTTGGCGCAGACGCGCAAAAAATTAAAGTTGGAAGCGAATTGGATATAAAACACGGAAAGGCATATGTTTATACAACGGTTAACGGAAATGCGCCCGATTATTATGAAATTAATATTGTTAAGACAATGCAGCAGGATAATGCGCAAGTTAAAAGTATGGTTATATCGATTACGGATAAACGACTTTTAGATATAACGGGTGGTATCGTTCAGGGTATGAGCGGAAGCCCTGTAATACAAAACGGTAAATTAATTGGAGCAGTTACGCACGTATTCATTAATGACCCTACGCGCGGATATGCCGTATACATTAATTGGATGCTTTCATCGTCTTGTGGGTAAAATAAATTATTGTTATGCTTTATAAAAACGCTACTTAAATTTTAAGTTGCGTTTTTTATTTTGAAAGCCTGCAACAAAAACCATTGAAATTTGATTAAATAGTGCAAAATATTTCAAAAATGTTTTACAAATATATGTTATCTTAAAGTTGGAGGACTTATATGGAAAAACTAATAACGGAATATTTATTAAGGTTAGGATTTGTACCTAATAAACTAGGATACCGATATCTTTTTGATATTATTAAAAGCGCGCTTTATGATATTGAAATTTTACCCTTAAAGTACGTTGGATATGTTGAGCTTTCAAAAAAATATAACAAATCGATTTCTGCTATTGAAAAAGATGTGCAAAATGCCATTTCAACGGCTTGGCTAAAGGGCGACGTTCAGGCGCTTTACGATGAATTTGGTGAAACTATTGATATGAAAAAAGGAAAACCATCAAATAAGCAGTTTATATTAACTGCATTGATGTCGCTTAAATGTCGCGCGGGCGAACTGTCAAATAATATCATGTAATTTAATAAAAAATCCAATATTGTCTTATGCATAAAATTAAGTAGTTTAACATATCTTGTTATGTGAAAGTTTATAAAAAGCAACAGATATTATATGTGGTTAAGGATTTCTTTTGCGAAAATAAATCATTAATTTTGTGTTCGGCTTCCATAATGCTTCTAGGCATTATATTTGGCGCGCTATACATAGGAAATCTAAACGACATTGAACCCTGCTATGGAGTTGCATATGTTTTACTTTGGTACTTGCTGTTACTTATTTGTATCTATATATTATTTTTAATAGCGTCAATTACTTCTAAATGTATTTTTTTAGGGTGGCTGGCGTTTTTTTTATTTGGATATAAAATTGGAGAAGCGTTTGCAATAATATTTTCAATTTCAGTTTTTCGAGCGATTATTAGCGCATTGCTAATTTATATACCTACGATGTTATTTACGTTTTTAATGATGTGCATAATTTTTAGAATTATAATTGGGTATAGTTGTCATTCGTCAAGTTACAGTTCGTGCAACTCTTGCGGAAATATTAGAAATACAATTTATAGGTCTTTATTAATCATATTCTTAATAAATTTAGCTGTTTTGGTTATATATGTTTTAATTTTTGGTAATTTAATTAATGTAATTAGTCCACGATATATATCATAAAATAGTTTATATTTAATATGTATAAATTAAAATAGGTATTTTAAAATTAATAAAAAACAAATATTTTGTGCATTTCGTACAAGCTTAAATTGTTTACTTTCAATATAAAAATTAATATATTTTGTAAAATATTTTGCTATTAAAATTTGCTTTACATTTTTTTGAATAAAAACATAATTTTCACTAAAACTAGTCGTGTGAGGTAAATTATGAAAAAAGCAATTTTAATTATGTCCATATCCGTAATAATGCTAAGTTTTGGTTTTTGTTTTTATAACACTAGCGACAACGCAAGCGCAAATGAATCCATTGAGATAACCGCAAAATCAGCTTATGTAATGGATTTTGATACCAAAACAGTAATATTTGCAAAAAACGAAAATGAAAAACTTCCGATTGCAAGTATGGTTAAGATTATGACTTCATTGTTGACATTTGAAGCCATTGATAGTAAAAAGCTTTCGCTTAATGATGAAATTACAATTAGTTCTGAAAGCGCGTCGATGGGCGGTTCTCAGTTGTTTTTATCGGCTAATTCAAAGCATACGGTGTATAACCTTTTAAAGAGTGTTGTTGTTGCTTCGGCTAATGACAGCAGTCACGCGCTAGCCGAAAGATTAGGTGGCAGTGAAAGCGGTTTTGTGAAGATGATGAATAATAGGGCGAAAGAGTTAAAAATGGAAAATACAATTTTCGCTAACTGTACGGGATTACCTGCATTAAACCAACATTCGACGGCAAAAGATGTTTCGGTAATGCTTAGCGAGCTTTTAAAACACGACAAATATTTTGAGTTTTGCAAAGTTTGGTTAGAGGATTATACTCATCCAGACGGACGTATCACCACAATTACAAACACAAATAAACTTACAAGATTTTATAAAGGTTGTGACTCGGGCAAAACAGGATTTACAAATGAAGCTATGTTCTGTTTAGCTGCATCTGCCAAACGTGGAGATATGCGTATTGTTTCAACCATTATTGGCTCTCCCGATTCAAAAACACGTTTTAAAGAAGTATCTAATATGTTTAACTATGCTTTTGGAGCATATGAAAACAAAGTTTTGTATAATATGAATACCGAAATAGCCAATTCGGTAGAAGTTCTAAAAGGTAAAAAATCTACTATTCAAATTGTTCCTAAAAAGAATATTACAGCCTTTACGAAACGTGGAGATAATGCGGAAATTGAAGTTAAATTTGAACTTCCAACAAGCGTTATTGCGAAAATCAGCGCTGGCGACGTAATAGGAAAGGCGGTCGTAATTAAAAAGGGCGTTGTTATTGACGAAATTGATTTAATTGCTAACGAAACTATTGAAAAAGCTAGTTTTATGGATATTATTAGGCGAATTACCGATAATTGGTAAACGTTTAACTACAAAATAGCATTTGTTTAATAAAGGCGGAAATTCCGCCTTTATTTTTATGTTATGTTACAATGTTTTTTACATTAGTATATTTATATTGACATTGTGTCGCAATTTTGTTAAAATAAATTACATAATTTTATTTTGAGGTATTATGAATACTAGAGAAACGTTAAAAATAAATAAGCTAGGTCATCTTGAAATTGGCGGTTGCGATGCGGTTGAACTTGCCAATGCTTATGGCACTCCGCTATATATTATGGACGAGGCGTATATTCGTGAAGTTGCTTCTATCTACAAACAAACTTTGCTTGACGTATATGGCAACAGCGAGGTAGCGTTTGCATCAAAAGCATTTTCTTGCGTAGCTATGTACGCGTTGCTTAAGGATTTGGGATTATCAACCGATATCGTTTCGGGTGGCGAAGCCTATACCGCTTTACGCGCTGGTTTTAATTTGGAAAATGCTTTTTTTCACGGCAACAATAAAGGGCTTGACGAACTTGACCTTGCAATTAAAAATGGAATTGGCACTATCGTTATTGAAAGCGAAGATGAGCTTATTTACATTAATAACCTTGCAAAAAAATATAATAGAGTTCAGCGTATTATGATACGAGTAAACCCCGGTGTCGAGGCGCATACTCACGAGTTTATACAAACTGCTAATGTTGACAGTAAATTTGGTATTCAAATTGACAATCCAAAATTGGACGAGATTATTGATAAAATACGAAATTATACAAACTTATATTTTTATGGTTTACATATTCACATTGGTTCGCAAATTTTCGATACCGAACCGTTTATTTTAGCCATTGATATTTTGACTAATTATATGAAAAGGCTTTCAGATAGAGGCATTTCGTGTGAAGCGATTAACTTAGGCGGTGGATTTGGTGTTACATATACTAATGAAGACGTGCAGTGTAATCCTGAATTGTATTGCAATTATATATCGACAATTTGTAAAAAGGTGTTGATGTGTATATCTGACAAGGGGTTAGTTAAGCCTAAATTGATTTTAGAACCCGGTCGCGCGTTGGTAGGCGAGGCAGGAGTGACTTTGTACACAGTAGGTTCAATTAAAAATATACCTAATGTACGAAAATATGTATCGATTGATGGCGGAATGTTTGAAAATCCGAGGTTTGCATTGTATGGCGCAAAGTATAGCGCGACTATTGCTAATCGCGCTTTAGAAAAGCAAACTGAAATTGTTACTATTGCCGGGAAGTGTTGCGAAAGCGGTGATATAATATCGAAAGATGTTAGTTTACAACCGCCTGAACGCGGTGATATTATGGCAGTGTTTTCCACTGGCGCGTACAACTATTCAATGAGCAGCAATTATAATGGCAATTTTGTTCCGCCAGTAGTTTTGGTTTTGAATGGCAAGGCTGAATTTATTGTTCGTCCGCAAACTTATGACGATTTAATACGAAATCAATGCGTTCCATCTTGGCTTAATGAACGCAATTTAAAGGATAAAAAATGATATTTAATATTTTAGGTTCAAATATGTCCATTCAGGACAAGTTTATTTTTTTAGTAGCATTTGTTGGAGCGGCTATGTTTGCAATTATGCTTCACGAATGGGCGCACGCTTGGGTTGCTTTAAAAAATGGCGACTTAACCGCCAAACTTCAGGGTAGGCTTACGCTTAATCCACGCGCGCACTTTGACCCGATTGGGCTTTTAATGTTTGTTTTTGTTGGCTTTGGTTGGGCAAAGCCCGTGCCAATTAATTCAAGCAATTTTGAAAATAAAAAAGTTGGTATATTCACGACGGCGATTGCAGGCGTGATAATGAATTTTGTTGTGGCATTTTTATCGTTTGGCATACTCTGTTTGTTGCTGTTAATACCCGAACAAGCGGTTTTAAATTCCACGATTTTTACCGTAATTTACAAATTACTATATTACTTTTTCTATATTTCGGTTATGTTAAATGGCTCGCTGATTGCGTTTAATATTTTACCAATTTATCCGCTTGACGGTTTTCGAGTTGTTGAAAGTTTTACAAAGCCAACCAATGGCTATGTGAAATTTATGTATCATTATGGCTCGTTTATTTTGCTTGGCGTATTGATAATAAGCAGTTTTTTACCCGCGCAATGGGATATATTCAGTTTGTATTTTTCAGCTGTACAAAATCTTATCAATAAAATATTTCAGGCAATTTGGGGTACAATATTTGTCGGAGTAGGCTTTTAATGGATATCAAAAAGTTTTCAAAAAAAGATGATGAGTATTTTCGCGTGGTTGACGGCAGAGTAATTGCTGTTGAAAGTTTGCTGTACGGCGACGATGATGACGTTTTTGAAAACAAAAAAGATTATCGTTTTGATTTATCGTTATATGAAGGGCCTCTTGACTTGTTGTTGTATTTGATTAAACGCAACAGAATTCAAATTGAGGAGATATTTGTAGCCGATATAACTCAGCAATATTTAGATATTATTAAACCACTTCAAGATTGGGACGAAAGTGAAATTGAGTATGCGGGCGATTTTATTTCGATGGCGGCCGAGCTTATTGAATACAAATCTAAGCGTTTAATACCAACCGAGCAGGCCGAAATTGAAACAGGTGAATTGCCGGGCGACAGCTTAATTAGGCGTTTGCAAGAGTATGAGATGTTTAAGCAGATGGCTGAAAAATTGCGCGGACTTGAAACTATTAATCGTTTTTATAGGTTACCCGTCTATACTGACGAGGATTATCGTATTGCAATTAAAGATTTCGATTTTGGAAAGATGCTTGATGCGTACGCTATGCTTATGCACCGCATAGAAAGAAAGGAACAACAGGCTATTCCGAAAAAAATAATGAAGGAACGGTTTTCGGTTTCAAATCGAATGAATTACATAAGCCAGCGTGTTTTTGAAGAAAAAAAGGTTATGTTATTTGACTTACTTGAAGACGATTTCAATAAACTTGAAGCAATAAATACCTTTTTAGCAATGTTGGAACTGCTTAAGCGGCAAGTTATCACCGTTGTGCAAAATGAGGCTTTTTCTAATATTGAAATTTGTCTAAGGGAAGGTATTGAGGCTCCAATAATCATTTCAGAGGAGGAAAAGGAACTTGCAAAATATTCAGGAAATAGTTGAAGCATTGATTTTCGCATCGGGCGAACCGCTGTCAAAAAAAGACTTAATTGAACATATTCCCGCGCTTACCACGCGCGAACTTAATAAGATTGTTGAAGACTTAAAATTAAAGTACAGTGGCGATAGTGGCATATTGTTGCTTACATTTAACGACAAATTGCAGTTTTCAACCAATCAAAAATATGGCGACACTCTCGCAGAAGTGCTTACTCCAATCCGCGAAAAAGCATTGTCGCAAAGTTTACTTGAGGTTTTGTCGATTGTTGCGTACAAACAACCAATTACTAGGCTTGAAATTGAGGAAATTAAGGGTAAAGACCCCGATTACGCGCTTTCAATGCTTATGAAAATTAACCTAATTGAGGTTAAGGGACGCAAAGATGCAGTTGGACGCCCAATTCTATTTGGAACAACTGAAGAATTTTTAAGAAAATTTCAAATTGAATCTATTGACACTTTACCCGACTTTAAAGAAGTTCTTGAGCGTATTACAAGGCTTGACCAAAACTTCAATGCAACTAATCGCGATAGCTTATATTTTGACCACAAACTTTCTGACGAAGAACCTGATTTGATAGTAACCGGCGGAAGAAATGCCGAAAATCTTGTCCAAGCAGAAGCCGCTGCAACTATTGATAATCAAGATGTTGATGAAAACAATAATGAAGACAATGAGGATTTTGATGAAATACCTGATTTTCTTAAAGATGAAGATTATGAGGAATTTAATTAGTACATATTTATTTGTTTAATTTAAACATTATTTGTTAATAAAATTTTTTTATTATTCAAGTCACTAGCGAATTTAAAACATTAATACATAAAAAACCGTTGTATAGACAAAATATCTATATGACGGTTTTTTTAATTGCTATTGTTATATTAATATTAACGTTAATTTTATTTACACCGATATTGATTTCAACATCGGTATACTTTGATTTAGATAGAAAAACTGTTATTTTAAAAATAGGGATTTTAAAGGACAATTTAATAAAACTTAGGCTTTACTTTGAAAATGAAAGTTTGATGTATTCAATAAATGGTAGAAACGGTTTAACGGTTAATAAAAGTACAAAAAAAACTGACAATAAACTTAAAATAAACATTTTTTTAAGTTTATTTTATAAATTTAATGTTAAAAGTGTATATTCTAATTTTAAATATGGCGCAAATAATGATGCCTATAATACAGCGTTGGTGATTGCTAATATCCGTAATATTTATGGTCAAATTATAAATATTTTTAATATAAAACAAAATAGTTTTAAAGCATATCCAAACTATGATGTTTCGTGCGGCACTCTAGATATTAAAACCAAGTTTACATTTACGGTATTTGACTTAATTGTGATTTTAATTAAAAACAAAATATACAAAAAGAATGTTGAAAATGGATAAAAGCGCGGATATTACACAATATATTTTTTATTATAAAAAGTCTATAAAATATTTATATTAAGTTTACGTTAATTTTATTTTTAAATAATTAATAAAATGTTTTCAATTATAAGCTGTTATATAAGAATACAATTATTAAACAATACAAATACAGGTACGTTAAGGAGTAAATATGGCAGAAAATTGTTGTTCTGAAAGTAAAAATCAAGTTGAAGCTATTTTGCGTTCAACGTTAGAAAATCTTAAAACATTAATTGATGTAAATAACGTTGTGGGCAAGCCGATAAATATTGACCGTGAAACTATAATTATTCCAATATCGCGCGTTAGCTTAGGATTTGTTGGCGGTGGAAGCGAATTTAATGGAAAGTTGCAAAAACCCGAGCAAAATAGTTTTGGTGGAAGCGGAGCAGGTGTTTCGATAATTCCGATAGGTTTTTTAGTATGTGGCGAAAAGACTGAATTTATTAAAATCGACAAAGAGGTGGAAAAAGATAAATGGACAAACTTAATAAAAAGCGCGTTAGATGTAGTTCAAAAGCGACAATAATATTAGTTGTTTTAACAATAATTATTAATTTTTCAATGTTTTTTGTAAATAATGATGAAAAATATGTAGCAAATGCTAGCGGTGGTAGCGGGGCTGTTGTAATTGAGCAAAGTACAAGACGAGTTCTTTTTTCGCAAAACGATAAAGCTAGGTTGCCGATGGCTAGCACAACAAAAATTTTGACCGCTTTGACCGTTATAGAAACGGCAAATAATCTTGACGCGAAATTTAAAATTCCCAAGCAAGCTGTTGGGATAGAGGGTTCGTCAATATATCTTGTTGAGGGCGAAGAACTTTCTTTGCGAGAACTTTTGTATGGTTTAATGTTGCGGTCGGGAAATGATAGCGCGGTCGCGTTGTCGCTTGCAGTTTGCGATACAACAGAAAATTTTGTTTCACTTATGAACAAGAAAGCGCTAGAGTGTGGCGCAAAAAACAGTAATTTTACAAATCCGCACGGTTTACACAATGAAAACCATTACACGACAGCTTACGACTTAGCTTTGATAACTGCGCGCGCATTTGAACATGATGTATTTAAGGAAATTGTATCGACGAAAGAAATTAAAATATCAGGCGAAATTCCAAGGGTACTTTTCAACAAAAATAAAATGCTAAGATTATTTGATGGCGCAAATGGAGTTAAAACAGGCTTTACAAAAAAATCGGGTAGATGTTTAGTATCAGCCGCTGAACGCGGTGGTATGCAGTTAATTTCGGTTGTTTTAAATCACGGCGATATGTGGAATGATAGTATGTCGATGCTTAATAGCGCATTTTCTCGCTATAAAATGCGTAAAATTGTTGATAACGATAACATATCTACACTAAATGTAATTAAGGGCAAATATCCACGTGTTATGATAAATTCTGACCGCGATTTCATGTTCCCTTTAACCGATGACGAATACAAGTCGTTGAAAATTGATGTCAACTTACCCGATAGCATATCGGCGCCTGTCGAAAATGGACAATATGTTGGCGATATAAAAATATATATTGGTAATTACTTGATTTTTTGTCAAAAATTCTATACAATGCACAGTGTAGATAAAGTTACTGGTATCCGTCACAACAAATATAAGCAGTGGCAATTAAAGGAATAATATGATTAGAATAAATAAATATCTTGCAAGTTCGGGTGTTTGCTCAAGACGTAACGCGGATAAGCTGATTGAAGAAGGCAGAGTTAGCGTCAATGGCAAAGTCGTCACCACGCTTGGAATGTCGATAAATGAAAATAATGATACGGTTTTGGTTGACGGCAATGTCGTCAAGCCCGAAACTAATTTTAGTTACATAATGCTTTACAAACCTAAGGGTTGCGTATGTACCGCTTCAGATGAATTTAATAGAAAAACAATATTTGATTATGTCGATTTAGACAAAAGGTTGTTTTCGATTGGACGGCTTGATTTTGATAGCGAAGGTTTGTTACTTTTAACTAATGATGGTGACCTCGCTCAACGCTTAACTCACCCTAGCTATGAAATTCCAAAAACTTATTTAGCTAAAATCGATGGTGAAATTCCCGAAAGTGACTTAGCGCGTATTCGTAAGGGTGTTATAGTTGACGGCGTTATGACTCGTCGCAGTAAAATTAGGCTTAAAGAAATAAAGGATAACGTTTCAAGTTATGAAATTACCATTTATGAGGGTAAAAATCGTCAAATCCGCAAGATGTTTGAGGTAATCGGTTATGATGTTATCTTTTTAAAACGCGTGTCTATTGGTGATTTGCGCCTTGGTGGGCTTGGTCGCGGGGCGTATCGTTACCTTAAAGACTATGAAGTTGAATATTTAAAAAAGATGTAGCAAAAATTTAAAATCGAAAATTGAATTTTAAATATTTTTGAAATTTAGCAAGTAATGATAGCTTTATGCATAAAAAACGGCAGATTCTGCCGTTTTTTTATTTATTTAAAATAGTCTATAATTTAACAAACCACTAAGTTTGTATATTAAGTTGCAAAACCCTAAGTTCTATTATATAATTTATGTACCGAAACAAGTTAAAGGAGGTCTTAATGGACATTATTTCAAGGCTAAAGGATAACTCGGCGAAGCTGACCGAAGCCACGAAAAGCGTTCGAGCTTTCATCGAGGGTATTGTTGACAAAAAATCTTTTGTTGAAACCGATGCTTTTGCCGCAGGACTAGGCTTTTTGGACGGAACAGAGGCGCAGGGGGAAGGAGTGTTGACAGGTTACGCGACGTTAGCGGATATGCCTGTCTATATTTTTGTTCAAAATTTTGAGGTTATGAAGGGCAGTATGAGTATTGCTCAGGCCAACAAAATTGAGAAATGCATTAAAATGGCTATTAAAACGGGTACGCCGTTTATATCGGTCATTGACAGCGCTGGCG
The DNA here is from genome assembly GCA_036654095.1 of Clostridia bacterium. Taxonomy (GTDB): domain Bacteria; phylum Bacillota; class Clostridia; order Christensenellales; family CAG-917; genus JAVVSR01. The sequence goes on along the minus strand of JAVVSR010000001.1, from coordinate 258,132 downwards.
CGCGCTTAGGCGAAGGCGTCGGTGTTCTTGAGGGATATGCAAAACTTATCAAAGCTGCATCGGAAATGAAGGGAAATATACCTCACATCGCTGTTATCAAAGGCTCGTCAGTAGGGCTTATGAGCGCATATGCCGGCCTTGCCGATATAGTGCTTATTGACGGTAAAGATGGTATGATTAGTTTAAGCTCTCCAAATGTTGTGGCTGCTAAATCAGATGAAAAATTACCAACTAAAGACTTGTTTGGCGCGTTAAATTCGTGCAGAAATGGCGTGTCTACATTGGCTTACAGTGGGATTTCTGACCTAAAAACAAAATTATGTGAAATTTTTGGTATATTGTCGGGCAATCTTCCGTCAGAAGATGACGCAAACCGCGCGACAAAAACTTTAAATAACGAAGTTTCGCTTGAAAGTTTATTGAAAGCTACTTGCGACAATGGCGATTATATTTCATTGAACAATGAGTCAGCTAAAGAGGTTGTTACTGCGCTTGCAAGGATTAACGGCATAAGCGTTGGTATTGTTGCAACCGACGGAAGTCTTGACGGTGGGAAACTTGGATTTAAGGCTTATAAAAAAATTAAAACGTTTACAAATTTGTTAGATAATTTTCAAATTCCGCTTGTTTCATTGGTTGATAGTTTAGGTGCAAAACCTTGTTTAAAATGTGAGCAAGATGGCGTTACTACAAATGCGTCTGAAGCATTTTTATCTATTGCTTTAAGTCAAATACCCAAAATTTCGGTTATATATGGAAGCGCTATTGGCTTATCTTACGCATTACTTGCTAGCAAAGGTATTGGGTTTGACTATGTTGTAGCTTTCCCTGGAGCATCGGTTGCTCCATTGACGGCAGACACTGCTGTAAACTTTTTGTATCTCGATGAAATTGGCGCATCTAAAAATCCTATTCAGTCGCGCGAGAAACTTGTTTCAAGCTATACCGAGCGCGAAGGAAATCCGTTTATTGCGGCAAAAGACGGCTTTATTGATAATATTATTGAGCCATCGCAAGTTAGGCCATATCTTGCAAGCATACTAGCTATGCTTGAAGGTTAGAGGTGAAATATGATTAATATTTTAGCCGCAACCGAAGTTGGTAAATCCCTAGGTGATAAGTTGTTGTTTGGTTTACAAGTGACAGCCATTGGTATTGTGATGGTTTTTATTTTGCTTACCGCCTTAATTTACCTTATGAAACTGCTTGAGTTGATAAGTAAACACGACGTAAAAAAAGCTGCCGCTAAAAAAGCCGCCGCCGAAATTTTAGCGCCCGACTTATCATTAGATGAAAGTGTTGTGTCATCGGCAAATGAAAGCGTTTCAAACAATGCCGATATAGCTGCCATTATGGGCGCGCTAAGTATTGTATTAAGTGAAAGTACGGTCGAGGGCAACTCCGACGCAAAGTTTGTTGTCAGAAGTATAAAAAAGTTTAACTCTAGGAGGATATAGTTATGCGTAATTTTAAAATTAAAGTAAACGGCCAAGCCTACGAGGTCGAAGTTGAAGAAGTTTTGGGTGGCGCGACTGAGCCAATGGCTGTTGTTGCCCCTGCTGCAAAAGTATCTGCGCCCGTGGTTTCCCCCGCTCCTGTTGCCGCTCCTAAAAAAGCCACTCCAGCAGGCGTTGAATTTAAATCTCCATTACCCGGTATGATTGTTGAATTTAAAGTTCCAAATGGCGCTACCGTTAAAAAGGGTCAAAATATCCTCGTTATTGAGGCGATGAAAATGGAACACGAAATTGGTTCACCTGCTGATGGTGTTATTACTCAGCTTGTCGCTAAGGGCGCAAACGTAGAAAGTGGTGATGTGCTTGCAGTTATCGCATAGGGGGTAAAACTATGTTTATTACAACCTTATCAAAAGGCGGTAACCTACTTGAATGGCTTAAAAACCTTTGGGAAAGTACTGGTTTTGCCCGTCCGATGGTAGATACTCCTGCAAACTACATATTTGGAGTTTGGGGCTTAGTGCTGATGTTGGGAATAGCCTGCTTTTTAGTTTATTTGGCAGTCGTCAAACAATACGAACCGATGTTGCTGTTAGGCATTGCGTTTGGTATGTTTTTAATTAACATTCCCGGCGCGCACGAAGTTCTATTTGAAGCGCCTAACCTCGAAACTGGAGCGAAGGGCGGTTTATTATATTTTTTATACAAGGGCGTTGACTTAGTTATATTTCCGCCATTGATTTTCTTGGGCATTGGCGCAATGACCGACTTTGGTCCATTAATTGCCAACCCGAAAAGTATGCTTTTAGGCGCGGCGGCACAAATTGGTATTTTTATAACCTTTATTGGCGCATTGCTTTTAGGCTTTACTCCGCAAGAAGCTGGCGCTATTGGCATTATCGGAGGCGCGGACGGCCCTACGGCAATTTACGTTACTGTTAAACTTGCTCCAGATTTGCTGTCGGCAATATCTATTGCGGCATACAGTTATATGGCTCTCGTTCCCGTAATTCAACCTCCTATAATGAAGCTTCTAACTACAAAGAAAGAACGATTAATTAAAATGGAGCAACTTCGTCCTGTTTCTAAAAAAGAAAAAATAATGTTTCCAATAGTCGTAACCGCTGTAATTGGTATCGTTTTGCCAACAGCATTGCCGCTTATCGGTATGTTGATGCTAGGCAATATTATGAAAGAGTCGGGCGTTGTCCCTCGCTTAACTAAAACTGCCAGCAACGAATTAATTAACATTATTACAATCTTCCTTGGCCTTTGCGTTGGTAGCAAAGCGTACGCGCCTGTTTTCCTTACTTGGAAAACTTTAGGTATTCTTTTCTTAGGTGTATTTGCTTTTTCGCTTGGCACAGCAGGTGGCGTGTTACTAGGCAAACTTATGAACAAACTTTCTGGTGGGAAAATCAATCCACTTATCGGCGCGGCAGGTGTTTCTGCTGTTCCTATGGCAGCCCGCGTCGCACAGGACGTTGGTCGTCAATATGACCCCGACAATTACTTGTTGATGCACGCGATGGGGCCTAACGTTGCAGGTGTTATCGGAAGCGCTGTCGCTGCCGGTGTGCTGCTTGCAATATTGTAATTAAAGGAGATAATTTATTATGGCACGCAAAGTTTTAATTACTGAAACTATTCTTAGGGACGCGCATCAATCGCAGGCCGCTACGCGCATGCGTCTTGATGAAATGCTACCCGTCGCTTCCTTGCTTGACCAAGTAGGTTACTATTCGCTTGAGTGTTGGGGAGGCGCTACTTTTGACAGCTGCTTAAGATTTTTAAATGAAGACCCGTGGGAAAGATTGCGCGCTTTGCGTAAAGCTATTCCAAATACTAAATTGCAAATGCTGTTTAGAGGTCAAAATATTTTAGGATATAAGCATTATGCCGATGACGTAGTTGACCAATTTGTTAAGATGAGCATCAAAAACGGTATTGACATTGTTCGTATTTTTGACGCGCTTAACGACGTTAAAAATCTAAAGCAAGCCATTGACAGTACAAAAAAGTATAAAGGTATTTGCGAATGCGCAATGAGCTATACAACAAGCCCCGTTCATACTAATGAATATTTTGTTGACTTAGCTGTTAAACTTGCCGATATGGGCGCGGATATTATTTGTATTAAGGATATGGCAAATCTATTGTTGCCATACAACGCGTATGAACTAGTTAAGGCTATAAAAAAGAAGGTCAATTTACCGCTGCATTTACATACGCATAATACTTCAGGTACTGGAGATATGACAATTCTTAAGGGGATTGAGGGCGGAGCCGATATTGTTGATACCGCGCTTTCTCCTTTGGGAAACGGCACAAGCCAACCCGCAACCGAACCTATGGTTGCAACGCTTCGTGGCACTGAATACGATACGGGGATTGACTTAAACTTGTTAAGCAAAATTGCTGTTCATTTTAGAAAAGTTGCCGACCGTTTAAAAGCCGATGGTTTCCTGAATGAAAAGGTTTTAGCTGTCGATGTAAACGCGCTTATTTATCAAGTTCCCGGCGGTATGCTTTCAAATTTAATTAACCAACTTAAGGAACAAAATGCAAGTGATAAATATTTAGAAGTTTTGGCTGAAGTGCCACGCGTTAGGGCTGACTTAGGTTTTCCGCCATTAGTTACGCCAACAAGTCAAATAGTGGGCACACAAGCTGTTTTAAACGTTGTTTCGGGCGAACGCTATAAAATGTGTACCAAGGAAACAAAAGGCTTGCTACGCGGCGAATATGGCACATTGCCAGCTGAACCTAATATGGATATCTACAAAAAAGTATTAGGCGATACCGAGCGCATAACTTGTCGTCCTGCTGACTTAATTCCTCCTGAATATGAAAAATATAAGGAAGAAGTTAAAAAGTATTACGAACAAGAAGAAGATGTTTTGTCATACGCGCTATTCCCACAGGTTGCGACAAAATATTTTGAATATCGCGCAGCAAAAAAACACGATGTTGATAATGTTTTAAGTGATAAAGCGCAAAACATACATCCAGTTTAATTTTAAATTGTTACAATAATTATTTGATTATTATTAAAAATCGATGTAATTTGGCTTAATTTGTTTTATTTTTATTTTTAAGTGTACAGTAAGTTTATTCAGTTTTTTAAACAGGCTCGCAAATGCAAGCCTGTTTTTTTATATGTTTTAACTATATTTTGTAATATTATATCAAAGTAAAAAACCGTATTTTTATTAATTTATATACTTTTTACATAATAAATTAATTTTTTTAAAATGTTATATTTAATAAATATTTTACTTTTAAATTAAAAAACTATATTGTGCTGTTGATTTTATTATATAAATATTTTTCAAACTATCATTAGCTAAATAGTATACGCTTGCTAGTTTTTTATTTTTATGTTATCCTTATAATTATATATATTTAGCTTATATTTATTAGGAGATTTATGAATGTTATAGTCATAGGCGGTGGCGCAAGTGGTATGATTGCGGCTGGTTTCGCTGCGCGAAATGGTAACACTGTTTCACTAATTGAAAAAAACGAAAAACTTGGAAAAAAAGTTTACATTACAGGAAAGGGAAGGTGTAATGTGACAAATGTTTGTTTGCCATCTGAATTTTTAGAAAATGTTGTTTCAAATCCTAAGTTTTTAATGAGCGCAATTCATAAATTTACCTCAGATAACTTGATAGATTTTTTAGAAAAACAAGGTTTAGGCATTACAATCGAACGCGGAGATAGGGCTTTCCCGTCGAGCAATAGGTCAAGTGATGTCATCAATACATTGCAACAATTTTGTGTTGAAAACAATGTGAAATTGCACTTAAATACCGAGGTTTATGACGTTTTGAAGTTGAAAAATGTATTTTATTTAAAAACGAATAAGGGCGAATTTACCTGCGATAAACTTATTATTGCAACAGGTGGTATGTCGTATCCGTCAACGGGTTCAACTGGAGATGGCTACAAGTTTGCCAAAAAGTTTGGGCATAATATTATCATTCCGTTGCCTGCGCTTTGTCCGATTTTTGTAAAAGAAAACTGGGTTGGAGAACTTGAAGGGCTTTCGCTTAAAAATGTAACGGCAACTGTTGTCCGAGGCGACAAGGTAATTGCTTCGGAATTTGGCGAAATGCTATTTACCGATAAAAGTCTTTCTGGGCCGATAATATTGACACTTTCGAGTAAAATTACCCGTTTGGATAAAAACGATTTAAAAATTATAATTGATTTAAAACCCGCGCTGTCTGAGGCGCAACTTGACCAACGTCTTTTGAGAGAATTTACCGATACGACTAATCGCGATTTTAAAAACTGCTTAGGTTCGCTTTTGCCAAAAAGTCTAATTCCTGTTTTTATAAAACTAAGCGGAATTGAACCATTACAAAAAGTTAATCAAATTACCGCAATTCAGCGCGAAAAACTTGTGTTTTTGTTTAAAAATGTGGTATTTTCTGTAAAATGCTTGGATAAATTAAATAATGCTATAATTACTAGCGGAGGCGTTTCTACTAAAGAAATTAATCCTAAAACTATGGAAAGCAAAATTGTTGACGGCTTGTATTTTACTGGCGAAGTTATCGATATTGACGCGCTAACTGGCGGATTTAATTTACAAGTGGCTTTTTCAACAGGTTATTTGGCGGGTACATCGGTTTAAAAATTTTAGTAAATTTTATTTACGTATTATTTATGCTTGCAAAATTTTTTAATTTAGTATAGTATATATTAATAATTTAACACTAAGGATAAGTTTCTGTTAATGAAAAATGAAAGACTTAACATAGCTATTGACGGGCCTGCTGGCGCAGGGAAAAGCACCATTGCAAAGGAACTTTCTAAGAGGCTTAATATTGTTTATCTAGATACTGGCGCAATGTACAGAGGGATTGCTTATCTGGCCCTGAAAAATGGCGTTGATGTGACTAGCGAAATAGATGTTATGCCTATTTTGGATACGCTTGATATGCGCATTGAATGTGGTGATATACAACAAATTATTGTTAATGGCGAAAATGTTACGCCATATATTCGTGAGCATAAAATTTCTAAAGCAGCATCGGATATTTCGGCATTACCGCCTGTTCGTATGAAGATGGTTGAGCTTCAGCGTGAGTTTGCGGCAAAAAATGATGTCGTTTTAGATGGTCGCGATATAGGCACTTTTGTTTTGCCTAACGCTAGGTATAAATTTTATATCACAGCTATGCCCGAGGAGCGCGCTAAACGTAGACTTTTGCAACTTACCGAACGCGGCGAGCATTTGAAATATGACGATATTTTAACTGATATTATAAAACGTGATTATAACGACAGTCATCGCGACTTTGCGCCATTAAAGCAAGCTGATGACGCTGTATTTATTGATACAACAATTATGAGTATTGATGAAGCGCTTAAAACCGTTTTGTCCAAAATGGAGTAAATATGTCACTATATTCTGCATTACGGCCTATTTGTCACCTTATACAAAAAGTACTATGGCCAACAAAAATTATCGGCAAAAATAATGTTAAAGATACTAAAGGCGGAGCTATTGTAATTTCAAATCACTACTCAACGCCCGATTCCATTATCATTGCTACCAACTTCTTCAAACATGAGCTTCACGTTATGGTAAAAGAAGAAGCTTTTAAAAAAAGTTTTGCCAGTAAATTTTTGACAAATATTGGCTGCATTTCCGTAAAGCGAGGCGAACCCGACATAGGGGCGTATAAAGCTGTTTTAAAAGTCCTTAATTCAGATAAAAAAATGATGATTTTTCCCGAAGGGACGCGGAATAAGGCTGGCACTAAAGAGCTTGCTCCTTTTAAAAACGGCGTAGCGTCATTTGCCATTAAATCGGGAAAACCCGTTATTCCAATGCTTTATTATCGTATGCACAAACTGTTTCATCGAAATTACTTAATTGTCGGTGAGCCGATTGACTTGAGAGAAGCTGGTTTTGATAGGTCCAAAGTCGATGAGGCTACAAGTTATATTCAAGGTAAGATGTATGACCTGCGTAATAAAGTTGATAAAATTGCCGAGGGGAAAAATAATTGAAAATAACCGTTGCAAAAAATATTGGATTTTGCTTTGGCGTACAAAATGCTATTGAGATTGCGAGGATTAATTCCGTTGGAGGAATTTATACTTTAGGCGCTTTAATTCACAATGAAAGGGTTGTTAATGATTTAATTGCCGAAGGCATTAAACCTATTGATAATCCTTGTTTTATTTCTAAGGGTGAAAAAGTATTAATACGCGCGCACGGAGTTTCTCCTGTCATAAAAAATCAACTTTTGGAAAGAGGCGCAATAGTTTTTGATGCGACTTGTCCGTTGGTTAAAAAAGTTCACGATATTGTTTCAGAGTATTCTACAAAAGGTTATAAAATTATAATAATCGGCGAGGAGAGCCACCCCGAGGTTCAAGGGGTTTTGGGATTTACAAATGGCAACGCGGAAGTCATAAGTAACTGCGATAAAATTGACCTTAGTTCAGCGGATAAGTATTGCGTTGTATCGCAAACCACATTTTCTGAGGAAAAATATGAAGATATAGTAAAAAATATACAAATAAGTAGTATATGTTATAATAAAATAGTTGTTTTTTTTAATACAATTTGCTATACTACAAAGGCAAGACAAGCGGAAGCATTTGAATTATCAAAGATAAATGATGTCGTTTTTGTTGTTGGCAGTAAAACTAGCTCAAACGCAAACAAGTTGTTTGATATTTCATCAAAAAATTGCCGAAATACTTTTCTTATTGAAAATTTAGCCGATGTCAAGTCAGCTTTATTTAATATTAATTTTAATACATTGGCCGTTATGGCCGCAGCATCGACTCCGCAAGAGTTGATTGAGGAGGTTTTAAGTTATATGAGTGACACTCAAAACACAAATCTCGAGACAACCGAAAATGAAGTTGTTGAGATTGCTACCGCAGCTACCGTTGCGGAGCCTACCGTTGTTCTACCTGAGGCAGAGGTTCAACACAAACACATTAAGGAACTTACTATGGATGACATTATCGCATCCGACAAGTCCGCTGGCTTTACTACATACCGTGAAGGTAAACGCGTAAAAGCTAAAATCATCAACGCTGATGACAGTGGTATCTTTTGCGAAATCGGTGGCAAAAAGGACGGCTTTATTGACAAATCTGAAGTTAATATTGACACCCCTTACAACCCTGCGGATTTCAAAGTCGGCGATATTGTTGAAGCCAAAATTATAAATAAAAAAGGCGACTCAACATATGTTACGCTTTCTAAACGCGAAATTGACCTCGTTAAGAAAGATGATGAAGTTGCTGAAAAAGCATTCGAAAGTAAAGAGTTTACACTTGAACCTCCTCTAAAAATAGTTAAAAACAAAGAAGGCAATCCAGTTGGTCTTGAAGGCAGATTAGGCGCATTTACCGTATTTATTCCCGGTTCACAAATTCGCGCTGGTCGAGTTAAAAATCTTGAGGATTATCTTGAGAAAAAACTTCGTTTGCGTATGCTTCAAAAAAATGGTCGCCGCGTAACTGCTTCTCAACGTGTTATTCTTGAAGAAGAAAAAGCTAGCAAAGATGAAGAATTTTGGGCTAGTATCGTTCCTAACGCAATCGTTAAGGGCAAAGTTAAGCGTTTTGCTTCATTTGGCGCATTTGTTAGCGTTAAAGGATATGATTGCTTGGCGCACGTTTCGGATTTATCGTGGAAAAAAATTACCGACCCTTCTACCGTATTGACTATTGGTGAAACTTATGACTTCGTTGTGTTAAAAGCTGACCGCGAAAGTGGGAAAATTTCACTTGGCTATAAACAACTTCAAAAGAAACCTTATGAAGTTGCTGCCGAAAAATATCCCGTTGGTACAATTATTACCGGCACTGTTGCTCGTATTCATCCGTTTGGCGCGTTTGTCCAAATTGAAGAAGGTATTGACGGTTTAATTCACGTTTCACAAATTTCTCATAAATTTGTTAAAGAAGCATCTGAACTTTTGAAAGAAGGCGATGAGGTTACTGCAAAAATTATCGGTTTTGAAGGCAATCGTATAACTTTAAGTATTAAAGAATTGTTGCCCGTGCCTGAAGTTGAAGCTAAACCAGTTGCTAATCAAAATGTTTCAAATAATAACAACAACAATAAGGTTACAAACAACAATAATTCGGAAAACGAAAATAAACCCAAAGCGCCGCGTCCTCCTCGTACTAAAAAATTCGAGTATGACCCCACTAAGTCTGATGACCGCAGACGCGACCGTTCCGACGATAGGAACAAGAGCGACGAGCCACACGAGTGGGTATCTGATTCAGGTGTCGCTACTTTGGCTGATTTGCTAAAGGGTTTTGACCTAAAGTTTACCGATGACGACGAGAATAAATAACAACTTTTATTTAGTCCACTCTACACTAGGGTGGACTATTTTTTAATATTGTAAATGAGGTTTAAAATATGAGTGACGTTTATCAAAATCCGTTAATAACTCGCTATGCGTCCAAACAAATGTCTGCTATCTTTTCCTCTGATGAAAAAATAAAATGTTGGCGCAAGCTTTGGCTTTCTTTAGCTGAAGCCGAACAGGAACTTGGATTAAATATTACCGATGAACAAATTGCTGAATTAAAAGCTAATGTAAACAATCTTAATTTAGATGTTTCGGCTGAACGAGAAAGGGAAGTTCGACACGATGTTATGGCGCAAATTTATGCGTATTCGGTACAATGCCCCAAAGCTGCGGGGATAATTCATCTCGGCGCTACTAGTTGTTTTGTGGGCGATAATGCCGATTTAATTGCCTTTTATAAAGCATTTGAGCTTGTTCGCAATAAAACTATCGGCGTTATGGCCAAACTTAAAGCGTTTGCTTTAAAATATAAAAGTCTTCCTACGTTAGGTTTTACTCACCTGCAATCGGCGCAACTTGTAACGGTTGGAAAGCGCGCAACTCTTTGGCTTCAAGACTTAGTGATGGATTTCAATAATATTGAATATATTTTAGAAAATTATAAGCTTCGTGGAGTTAAGGGGACTACTGGTACGCAAGCAAGTTTTATGCAACTTTTCAACAATGATTATAGCAAGGTCAAAATGCTTGATAAAATCGTTAGTCAAAAAATGGGATTTAAAGGTTATTTTGCCGTTGGTGGCCAAACTTATCCGCGTAAAATAGACTATTCAATTTTAGCGGTGCTTTCGGGCATAGCGCAAAGCGCATCTAAGGCCGCTAATGACATTCGTATTTTGCAAAATATGAAAGAAATCGAAGAACCGTTTGAAAAAACGCAAATTGGTTCATCTGCTATGGCGTATAAACGCAATCCAATGCGTTGCGAACGCATAGTTTCGCTAGCAAAATATGTTGAATCGTTGCCAATAAACGCAGCTATGACGGCATCAAATCAATGGCTTGAACGTACTTTAGATGACAGCGCAAATCGGCGTATTGTTATGGCGGAAGCGTTTTTGGCGATTGACGCTATTCTTGAAATTTATATGAATGTATCAGAAAATCTTGTTGTTTACGAACGCGTCATTAATAAGCATATTATGGATGAACTTCCGTTTATGGCCACTGAAAATATTTTAATGGAGTGTGTGAAATTAGGTGGTAATCGCCAAGATTTACACGAAAGAATTAGAGTTCATTCAATGGAAGCCGCAAAACAGGTGAAACAAGAGGGCAATGAAAATGATTTACTTGAAAGGATTGCAACCGACCCTGCATTTTTCCCTATTCACAATATGCTTGAACAGCTAATTTTACCTGAAAACTTTATTGGCGCGGCGCCTATACAGGTTGAAGAATTTATTAAAGATGAAATTAATCCTATTTTATCTAAGCATAAAGATGCAGCTAGGCTTGTTGGAAATGTAATTATTTAGGTAAATATGATTTTAATTAAATAAAATATCATTAATAGCTATAATATTTTAGTTTAATACCTTAAAATATTATTATATTTGTCTTAAATTTATTATTTTAATTTCAACAATGTAGATGATTTTTTACAAATTGAAAATTTTGAACATAAAAAAACCCGACAACACAATTATTTGCGCTAATCGGGCTTTGGCAGGGGAGACGCGATTTGAACACGCAACCGACGGTTTTGGAGACCGTTGCTCTACCGTTGAGCCACTCCCCTAAGAACTTGTTCATTATAATATATATAATAAATTTAGTCAAACAAAAGTATTATCTTTTAAAAATAAAAGTTTTTTTCTAGCGAGGATTATAATATATGAAGCAATATAAAATTGGGTTTATCGGCGCGGGCAATATGGCCACTGCTATTTTGAATGGAATTTTGCGTTCAAATATATTTTGTGCAGATGATATTATTGTTTCGGACATCGATGCTAAAAAACTTGAAATTATTGCTAATTTAGGCGTTTCTACAACCAATGATAACAAATTGCTATTAAAAGAGGCCGATTATGTAGTACTTGCAATTAAACCACAGGTTGCTGGTTTGGTTTTGCCTTCACTAAAAAATGATGTTTGCGACAATTTATTTATTTCAATTATGGCAGGTTTAAATAAAACTAAATTAAAAAATATGCTTGGCGATGTTAAGCTTACCAGAGTTATGCCAAACACGCCGTGTATGGTTTCGGAAGGAATGTCGGCGGTTGATTGTTTGGACTTTAATGAGGTATCGAAAAACGTTGTTTTGAATATATTTAAAAGTATTGGCGACGTGATTGAGCTAGATGAAAGTTTTTTTGATGCAGTTACTTCAGTTAGTGGCAGTGGGCCGGCATATGTTTATATGTTTATCGAGTCAATGATTAAAGGTGGTGTTTTGTCTGGTTTGGACTATGAAACATCAAAACGTCTTGCGCTTCAAACTTTTATTGGAGCAGTTAAAATGGTTAGAGAAAGTGACTTGCCTATTGAACAGTTAATTTCAAACGTTTGTAGTAAAGGTGGTACAACTATTCAAGCGGTTGAATACTATAATGACAACTCACTTGAAGACATTATTATTGGCGGAATGAAAAAATGCGAATATCGTTCAAAGGAGCTTAGTAAATGAAGCACGTTGATATATATACTGACGGTGCTTGTAGTGGCAATCCCGGCGCAGGCGGCTGGGCAGCTATTTTAATTTATAAAAATGTCGATAAGGCTTTTTCGGGATATAATAAAGAAACAACTAATAATCGTATGGAACTTTTTGCAATAATTCAGGGTCTTCGCCAATTAAAAGAAAAATGTGAGGTCACGATTTACAGCGACAGCGCATATGCTATCGACCCTTTTTTAAAAAATTGGATAGAAACTTGGCAAATTAAAGACTGGCGCACTGCAAATAAAGATGAGGTTAAAAATATTGACCTTTGGAAAAACTTATTGATTGAATTAGATAAACACATTGTAAGTTTTGTAAAAGTAAAGGGTCACTCTGATAGTGATTACAACAATCGTTGCGATAAACTTGCCAAAGAGGAGATTAAACGGGGGCAAAATGGAAAATAAGCAGAAGAAAAGTTTAATTTTATGCAGCATATTAACTGTCGTTGTTGGCGTTATTATTGGATTGCTAATCGGATATATAAGAATATGGATGATTTCGTTAATGTATCTCGCGCTTGTTATCACGACAGTTCTTTTTGTTGTTGGTGTTGTAAAAAAAATTGAATGGCTTTCTAAATTTATGGTTACAACATTCTATGTGGCTATTTTTGCGCTACTAGTTTTTGGCGCTGTGATGTGGTCGGGAATGTATGAACAATTTTATAATGAGTCGGGCGAACTTGACGCTAATGCAATTCAATCATCAATCGAGGGCAAAAAAGGTAGCGCGTGGATTTTTATGGCTTTATCATTTTTGCAAGTTACCTTAATTCCGATACCGTCGACAGTTACAACTTTTATTGGTATTGCGCTATTTGGGAAAGCTAACGGTTTTATTTATAGTTTAATTGGTCAGGTAACCGGCTCGATGTTTGCCTTTTTCCTTGGACGTAAATTTGGAGCAAAACTTATTATTTGGATTGTTGGTGACGACGCTTATTATAAATACCACGCTTTAATTAAGGGTAGAGATAAAATCATTTTGATTTTTATGTTTATGTTTCCATTTTTCCCCGATGACTTGCTTTGTATGTTTGCAGGATTGACAACATTCACCGCGCTAGCATTTTTTATAATTATATTGCTCACTCGCATTTTCACTATCGGATATACGGTATTGGGCGTAGGTTTCCTTGAAGTTATTAAAGATTTGGGCGCTTGGACTTATGTTATATATGCAGTTGTTGGCATAATTGTTATTGGCTTGCTTTACTACGTTTGGCATAAAGGCGATAAACTTGAGGAAAAAATGCTTGCTTTTATTGAAAAGATTATACCCGAAAAGTATCGTCATAAGTTTATAGCCGAAATAGATGAGGAACAAATCAGCAAACGTTTAAATAGCGTAAATGCTCCATTTTCCAATGATAATACCGTGAATAATGATAAATTTGATGAAAAAAATGATTTAAAAACAATAAAAAGTGACAACATTTCTGACGATAAAAATAATACATCTAATGGCGATACTTCTTGTAGTTGCAATGAAAATGACATCAAGATTGAAAAAAATGCTAAAACAAATAAAAAATAATTATTTTAATCTTGATATTAATAATTTTAAATTTGATAAATTTATTTAAAAAAATTATATTATGAGGTAGTTACTGATGAATGATTTTGAAAAAGTTAAAACTACAAAACTTGGCGGAAAGCTATGGTTATTAATTATTGTTTTTGGTTTAGTTGGGCAAATTGCTTGGTCAGTTGAAAATATGTATTTTTCAAAGTTTATGCTTAACGAAATAGCAAAAAACAGTGATGCTAAAATGTACTTTAATTGGTTTCTAATTGGATTTTCAGCAATATCTGCAACAGCGGCAACGCTTATTGGTGGCGCTTTATCCGACAGGCTTGGAAAACGAAAAGTTTTTGTTAGCTACGGATATATAATTTGGGGTATATCCACAATGGCTTTTGCGCTAATTCCGACAAGTGGCGCGGGAGAACATTTTGGCGCGATTATCTTTTTGGTAATTGTTATGGATTGTATTATGTCATTTATCGGCGCTGTCGCTAACGACGCTGCTTTAAATGCTTGGCTTACCGATTATTCAGACACTACAAATAGGGGTAAACTTGATACTATCATTGGAATGATGCCTGTACTTTCAACGGTGCTGTTGGTTTTGCTTTTTGATAATTATACCAATGCTAATAAGGCTGAGTATAATTGGCAAACTTTTTTTATTTTAGCAGGTGTAATTCCGATAGTTGTAGGCATTTTGGGGATTTTTGTTTTAAAAGATAAAAAAGGTTTAATACCTGTAAAAAATGATAATTATTGGAAAGATGTTTTTTATGGATTTAGAAAAGATGTCATTCATAAAAACAAATTTTTGTATATTTGTCTGTTTGGAAGTATGACCGCTGGTGCATCTATTCAAGTTTATATGGGTTCGCTTTTTACCTTTGTCGAATATACATTGGGGATTAAAGATTATATATTGCCTCTCGGTATCGCTATTGTTTTAGCAATCGTTATTAGCATTACGTTAAGTGTTTTTATGGATAAATTTGGCAAAGCAAAATTTTATTATCCAATTATTGTCGTTAGTATTATTGGTTGTATTATTGCCGCTTGCACGCGTTTCGTTTTAAACAATATGACTGCAAAAATTATATTTTTAGCCGTCGGCGCAGCAATGATTATGGCAACATCACTTTTGATGAGCGGGTTGTTTATTGGCGCATTTAGGGACTATATTCCCAAGGGCAAAGAAGGCAGTTTTCAAGGTATACGTATGTTTATATTCGTTTGTATTCCAATGATGATTGGCCCCGGCATAGCGGCAGGTATAGGTAGCATAATTGGAAATATTGATTCAATGGCAATCTATGCAGTAGTTGGCGATGCGACAAGGGCTTCGCTTGTACCTCCGCCTGAAATATTTTGGGGCGCGGCAATTTTTGCAGCATTGACGTTTATTCCGGCATACTTTGTTAAGCATAATGACCATATCATACGCGCTAAACTAATTTCCGAACGCGATGCAATGTTGAAGCAAGATAGCGATTTAGATGTAGCCACTGAAGAAAAATAATTGATTATTGAAAATTATTTAATTTATATTTATAGTATTTAATTGGTAAATTTATTTTTAGTTTTACTAATATTGCAATGAAAATGATTGTATCGAAATATAAAAACGGGAATATCTTTTTGATATTCCCGTTTTTAACTATTGAAATTAATGTTATGATATGTGATATTTCTTTGAGTTGAACAACAATAAATAAATTAATGAACTTATTGGAATATTAAGTAACAATAATAATGGTATTAAAATTGTTGATATCATACTTTGCGCGTTATTAATGTCAGCGCCGAAAACAAAAAATCCCAATAGAAACACGATAATCACACAGTTTAGGTACAGCATTAAACGACTTAGTATTGATGTTTTAAAATTATAATTTGCGCGTATGCGCTTATCGGGTCGTGTTGTATAAATTACAAATGGAATAATAAAAATTGGTAATCCGCCAGCGCCAAATAGAACATATTGTAATGCGGAAAATCTATCTTTAAAAATAAGCCATCCAATAAAAATTTCAACTAAAAATAACAAATATACCAAACAATAACAATCTTTACTAAGTTTATTGCTGTGGTAATATTTAAGCGAATAGTATTCCTCAGTGTTTTCACGAGTATAAGGGCGAAGTTTGTAACCCGCGCCATACAACTTTGTTTTCAAATCAATACCGCTTGCAGGGTGCTGAACAAAATTGTTGTTTTCCAAGTTGTTTGATGAATTGTCAGAGGTTTTTCTTAAATCATTAAAAGCGTCAATATAATTGCAAACGTTATTTTCATCATTTCTAAATTTGTAAGTTGAGGCAGGTTTAACAGGTAATTTTTCAAATATAGGTTCAACTTTTTTTGTTTCTTTTGTTTCTTTTATTTCGTTGTTTTTAACGTTTGATTTGTTTTTAAAATCCATTGTGGAGCCATTAATGTCAATAATAGGAGAGGCGGAAAAAGCCGATTTATTTTTCATTTGGTCGGAGTTTAAATTCAAAATTTCTTTAGCGTTTTTTTGTTGTTGAATTGGTATAGGGCTAAAAATGTCGAAAAAAAGTTCTTTTTGGGGCTCATTTTGCTCATCAATATCTACTTTTTCACTTTTTTTTTGTGACTCAACAAATTTATCTATATCTAGCGGAGCAGTTTCAGCATATTTGCCAATACCCAATGCTTTACGAGCCTCGTCGCGTTTAATGCGAGCTTCCTCATCGATAACCGATTGAGGGCGCATATCAACATTTTTTTCGACTACTTCGATTTTATCAGGCCGATAATACTCACGCGCGGGGAATGAAGTTGGCGACGCTTCAATAACTTCAGGTTCAACGACTTCTACGGTTTTATTGTCTTCAGAAATAGCCTCTTTAGTGGAAATGATATCCGTTATAGGTGATGTGTTTTCGTTAGCAATGGCAGATGTTTCGTTGTCATCATTTTCTTTTTTATGTACGACAGTATTAATTTGATTAATTATATCCGAAAGTGAACGCGCAGTTTGTCGTGGTTTTGCATCATAAGACGAACCTTCAACCTCGGTAACAAATAATTTTGTAGGTTCAGGATTTTTATTTTCAGGTATATTTATTGATGTAAATTCATTATTTGTTTTGTCAATAGTAAGCTGTTCAAATACGGCGGTCGATAAGGGTCGCTTGAGGTCATTTGAAATTTCAGTTAGATTAACCTCTTTTTCTAATTGAATTTCGTCATCAGTTTGCTTGCCGATATCCTCATCTTCGGATTTACGCTTTGTATAAGGGCGCAATCCATTAATGTCAAACGGAGCAGGTTGCGCTTCAAAATCAAAATCTTCCTCAGATAAAAGTTTGTTTAAAATTGTACGCGAATATTCGTACTCGCTTTGCATTTTAGTTAAAAGGGAACGACCCGCCTCAGTTAGCGAATAATATCTACGACGGCCGCCTTCTGTATCCGATTCCTCGCCCCAATATGAACTTATTAAGCCTTGCTTTTCAAGCCGCTTTAAACAGCTGTAAAGAGTAGGTTGCTTAAGTTTATATTGGCCTTGACTTTTAACCTCAATTTCGCGCAGAATATCATAGCCGTAACGGTCTTCCGACCATAAAGCTTTTAAAATAATCGTTGTAACATTGCCGCGAATTAAATCACTATTAATTGAAGATATGTCCATATTAAAGACCTCTATATTTGATATGTTATTTTAATAATACAAAACTATTATAAAAAAGTCAATTATTTAGAATAGTTTATTCGTTTTTATCACGTAAAGTAACTTTTCGGGCGGCATCTCTGCGAATATCGTCACTCATTGCCGCGTAATGCTTCTTTGTTGTATTTACGTCACGATGTCCCAAAACTTCGGCAACAACATAAATATCGCCCGTTTCACGATAGAGCGTAGTTCCATAAGTACTGCGTAATTTATGTGGCGAAATATTTTTTAATGGCGCAATAATTTGACTATACTTTTTAACCAAATTTTGAACAGCGCGTGTTGAAATTCGTTTATTTTGCAACGATAAAAATAGGGCAGGTTCATTTTTTGGTGAACCGTCATTTTTGCGCGCATCTAAATAGTCCTTAAGTGATTGCGCCACTTCATTTGAAAAATAAAGTATAACCTTGTTTCCGCCTTTGCGTGTAATTATAAATCCATTTGTGCTAAAATCGATGTCGTTTATGTTTAATCCTACGCACTCGGAAATACGTAATCCTGTGCCTAAAAACAATGTCAACAGGGCGGTATCGCGCAAATATGTGCGCTCATGATACGCTTCTTGACGTTTGGTCAATCCGCTTCCGCCAAACTCGGCAATGTTTAAAAGATTAACAACTTCGTCGGTTTCAAGCCTAACTATTTCTATGTCGTTTATTTTTGGCATATTGATTTTTGCTGACGGATTTGATGATAAATAATCTTTGTTATAAAAATACTTAAACATAGCCCGTACCGTAGATAATTTACGCGCTTTTCCTTTGTTTTCATTGGTATAACTTCTGTTATTAAAAGTGTAATATGATAAAAAATCAATAAATAACTCTAAATGTGTTGTTGTTACTTTTTTTAAATCGTTAATAGTAAAATTTTCAACTGCAATTTGTTTGAAAATTGAAACACGAGTTGTTAAATAAAAGAAAAAAATACGTAAATCATATGCGTAATTCAACCTAGTCAAAACACTTGTATTATTTTCAATTCCTATAAAAAATTCGCAACAAAAACTTGGCAAATTTTCACGAATAATACGTAATTTTATCATATTATCAATATTTCTTTGTTTAAAATAGTCATTTGACTTTTTCATATTTTCCTTATTTATATTGCATAATCTATATTTTATATAGGGAAATAGCTATAAATATTGTTAGATATTAACAAAAAATACATCAACAACGCATTACAACAATTTAAAACAATAATTATTTTCAGTACATATATTGTAACATAACTATGCACAAAATACAATAAAAATATCAATTATTATTTTACATAAGCAATTTATGTATGATATAATAAAAAAGTAAATTAAATTTTAAAGATGAAATATTTTTGCAAATGATACTACCATTTAAATAGGTTTAAATAAAAATAACTTCAATTAGGTTATTTTATATAAATTATAAATTTTTTTAATAGAATGTGCGAATTTTAGTTTTGCACCATTTATAATTATAAGGGTTAGGAGAATA
This sequence comes from Clostridia bacterium, assembly GCA_036654095.1. Lineage (GTDB taxonomy): Bacteria > Bacillota > Clostridia > Christensenellales > CAG-917 > JAVVSR01. The sequence goes on along the minus strand of JAVVSR010000001.1, from coordinate 238,924 downwards.
TTATGAATTCAAAAAGGTATGCAAAATCCTTGCAATTAGGTAAATTTTTAAATTTTTCCGAAAGAATTGCGCAGGTATTGCTGTATCGTCGTGTGCCAAAGGGCATCACTATGCAAAGGAATATTCCATATTCATCAAATAGTAAATACCAAGTTACCGATTTGATATTTCCATCTAAAAGCAACGGGAAAATGCCACTTTTACTTTATATTCACGGCGGTGGTTGGATTTCAGGATTAAAGGATATGCGCCATACTTATTGCTTTAATTACGCTAAAGCAGGGTATTTCGTCGCGAATATCGATTACGAGTACTCTCCGTATGTTCAGTATCCTACGCCTATTCAGCAGTGCTTAAACGCTGTCGATTACTTATTTGATAATGCCGAAAAATATAATATTGATACTTCACGTATTATTTTGGGCGGTGAATCGGCAGGTGGCTATTTTGTTTGTATGCTAGCGGCGATTGCAAAAGATAAATCACTTCTAGATAGGATTGGGCTTTCTTTAAAACATACCGAATTTGACGTTGTCGCAAATATTGTTATAAGTGGCGCGTTTGATATTATTGAGCTTGCTACTTCAAAATTTTTAAATATGGATGTTATGCTTGAAGCGTTTACTAATTTAACTAATGAACAAATTTTATCCAGTGATAATGCTGATAAAGTTTACGAAATGTCGCCAGTTAGCCACGTACAAGCAAATTATCCGCCAACTATGATTGTTTACGCAACGCACGACCCGTTGCGTATTGAATCTTTTGATTTGCACAAAAAACTTAATGAATTTAATGTGCCTAATATGCTATATAAATGCGATGGCATCTTGCTTGGAAACCACGCTTGGGCAATAGCTACGGTCGTTAAAAAAGCTAAATTGTGCGTTCAGGCAACAATAAATTTTGTAAACACTTATGTAAATAGTAATAGGTAGAGCATATGTTTTAAATTAATAAAACAATTCTAAAAAATTAATATTGATATTATTAAGCAGAAACCGACACGGTTTAGTAGTGAGGTAGTGCAATTTTGCGGTACGGTGAATTGCTAAAATGTGGGGGTGGTGCAATTTTGCGGTACGGTGCATTACCAAAAAAAAGGGGTGGTGCAATTTTGCGGTATGGTGCAGAAGTGGGGGGTAGTTAAATTTTGCGGTACGGTGTAGTAGTGCGTGCAGTTAAATTTTGCGGTATGGTAAGTAGTGGGGGTGGTTAAATTTTGCGGTACGGTGAATCGCTAAAATGTGGGGGTAGTTAAATTTTGCGGTATGGTGAATTGCCCAAACGTGGGGGTAGTAAAAAATTGAAAGACGGTCAGGTAAGAGCATTTTGAAGTTAGATATACAAAACATATTGAAAATCGTTTCTAGTCAAAAATACAGCTTATACGGGTGGGTAAAAAAAATGTTTCAAGATTGGCTTATTGCTTATAAAGTTAATGAGTGCACGCTCGCGCGTGAGCGCGTGTGCGCTCATAGCTTGTTTTAACTACACTATTCACTACCCCTGGAGTTAAAATTGAAAATATTAAAGGCTAAACAAACGTAGTAGAGCATGTTATATGCAGTTGGTTTGGTTGATACTGAACCATATACTTGTTAGCCAAGGTCGGCATAATAACAAAGCTAGTCTTAACTGCGTGATTATAGGCGAGCGTAGCGAGCTTGTTTAAGCAGTTAGCTAAACTCAACGCAGTTTGCAATGTCGGTATCACGCAAGCAGTTAGCTAGATGTACGGCAAAGCCTACTGCTTTAGCGCCGTTGAAAACGGCGTATATGCGTGCAACAGCAAGCGAAAGGGTGTGCGCGGAGCGCGCACATTGTGCGTGCGGTTGCGCGCTTACGACTGTAACTTGATTATAATTAAACATTAGAAACAGTATCGTCAAAGAAAAGCAAAGAAAAGATATACGCAATAAGCCAATCTTAAGCAGAAAAGCAAAAGGGGTGGGAAGAAGCAACAAAACTAAACAAGGTAAAACTATGCGTAAAACACGAGTTTTACGCATATATAACCCGTTTTATAAGGCTTAGGGCGGCGAAACGGCTTTTGTTGCAAAAAAAAAATAGTTTTATTTCGTTTTAAATTTAATTTTATTAAGGCTTTGAAATCTTTAGAGTTTTATATTCCTTACAGTTTTATAATCTTTACAGTATTTTGTTTAATATAATAAAAAGTTCATTATACTGTTCATTTATAAATACTTATGTTTTATCTAAATTTAAATCTAATCTTCGCTTATATAAAAACAATGTTAATTAAAATAAAAAAAAGAATTAAGTTGTTAAATTAATTCTTTTTAAGTTTCAAAATTTTATTCAGACTAACCTACTATATTAACTATAATTTATGATTACATAAAATCGCATAATTAATTTGTTTTATTTGTTGAATTTTTAAGATTATTGATATATTCCACCGTATAATTAACAGCTAATTTTGCGTGTTCATATGTTAGTCCGCCTTGCAGATATGCAATGTATGGTGCCTTTATTGGCGAATCTGCCGACAATTCAATGGAACTGCCTTGCACAAACGCGCCTGCAGCCATAATTACTTTATCGCTATAACCCGGCATTTCCCAAGGATAAGGTACGACGTTGCTATCGATTGGTGAAACGGCTTGTATCGCGCGAATAAATTCAATAAGCTCATTTTCGGTATCAAATTTAATGCTTCTAATGATATCGTTGCAGGCTTTTTTTGGTTTTGGAAGCGTAACGTAACCCAAATCGGTATAAGTTTGGCCGAATAAAACGCTACCTTTTAATGCATTTGCAACAACCGTTGGAGCTAAAAAAAGTCCCTGAAAGAATGGCAAATAGCCATTTAAATAACTGCCTACTTCGGTGCCGATTGATGGCGAAGTAAGCCTATAACCTACTTGTTCAATTAAATCTGCTCGACCAGCGATATATGCGCCAGTTGGCGCAATTCCACCGCCGGGATTTTTGATTAAACTGCCGCAAACTATGTCTGCGCCAACGGAAGTTGGCTCTAACGTGTCGACAAATTCGCCATAGCAGTTGTCAACAGCGACAATAATATTTGGATACAGTGATTTAATTTCGGAAATTGCGGATTTAATGTCGGAAATTGACAACGCATCGCGCCAAGCGTATCCACGCGAACGTTGAATAAACACCATTTTAGGTAAGTTTTTATTAATTTTTTCAAGTATTTTTGGCATATCAAAACTACCGTTTTTGTTTAAATCAACTTTATCAAATGATATATGATAATCTTTAAGCGATCCAATGTTATCGCCAAATATGACATCATGTAGCGTGTCATAAAGTTCGCCACAAATGGATAGAAAATTATCATTTGGGCGCAGAATTCCAAATAAAAGCACAGTTAACGCGTGTGTTCCAGACAGTAAATTTGGCGAAACTATGGCGGATTCAGTGTTAAAAATATCGGCAAATACTTTTGCAAGCATTTCACGGCCAATATCGCCGTATCCATAGCCAGTCGTGCCTACAAGATGACGAGCTTGAACTGCATTTTTTTGAAATGCGTTTAAAACTTTTTCTTGATTAATATAGGCAATATTATTAATTTTTTCAAATTGATTTTTACATTTAAATTCAGAAGAATTAACAAAATCAATAGTTTTTTGAGTTATTTTCATATTTATTTCCTTAAAAATGTATTATTTACTAAAGTTATAGCTTCATCACAAGGTTTGTCAAACCAAACAATATCATTGTATTTTTTAAACCAAGTTAATTGACGTTTGGCATAGTTTCTGGAATGTTGTTTTATAAGTTCCTTAAGTTCGATAATGTTTATATCGCCCGAAAAGTACTGCTTAAATTCTTTATAACCAATCGCTTGCATACTTTGGCAATCGAAAGTTACTCCGTTTTTTATTAAATTTTCAACTTCAGTTGTAAGTCCGTTTAAAAACATTGTATCAACTCTATTGTCAATGCGGTCGTATAGCGTTTTTCGGTCGTTTGGATTAAACCCAATCATCAAATATTCGTATTGCGGTTGTTTAATTTCAGTGTTTACCTTTAAACCAAAGTTTAAATTAATTTCTAACGCGCGCAAAACGCGCTTTGTGTCATTTGTGTGTATTTTTTCAGCGGATACAGTGTCTAATCGACAAAGCCAATCGTGCATATATTCAGCGCCAAATTCATTTAATTTGGCTTTTAAGCTATCTCGTAAATCATTATTTTTCGATGTTTCTGAAAAATTTAGCGGATATAATATTGAATTAATGTATAATCCCGTGCCGCCACAAACTATTGGAGTTTTATTATCCTTTATGAGCTGTTCGATAATTGGTAAAGCTAAAGTTTGATAATTAGCGACACTAAACTCCGCAAACGGTTCAACAATATCTAACAAATGATGTTTGATATGTGTATCAGCTTGGCAGATTTTAGCCGTACCTATGTTCATATGCTTATAAATCTGCATGCTGTCAGCAGATATAATTTCAGAATTAAGTTGTTTTGCAACTTCAATAGCAAAGGCTGACTTTCCGCTTGCCGTTGGGCCGACAATACATAAAATTTTATTCATTATACAATCCGTTTAAACCATTTTTCTAAATCTGTTTTAGATATTTTAATTACCGCAGGCCTGCCGTGCGGACATTGTAAAGGCAAACATTCGCTTTCATTAAAAACCTTTAAAAGCATTTCAATTTGCTGATAATTTAAGCAATCGCCAGCCTTGACAGCGCTTTTGCAGGCGATTTGTTTAAGCTTATCATTAATTAAGTCTTTAGCTTTAAGTATTGGCGAATGAGATAAATCCGATAATATATAAGCAAAAAATGTATCAAAATTTATATTAGTTAAAGCTGATGGAACGGCAGATATTTTAAACGACAAATTGCCAAAAGGTTCAATATCAAATCCAATTTTATTAATATCGTCGCATATATCCAATAAAAAGGAGTATTCGGAGTAATTTGCCTCGTAAATATATGGAAGTAGAAGTGGTTGAGCGTAATTGTTTTGAACTTTTGATAATTCGTCATACAAAATACGTTCGTGAGCTGCGTGCTGGTCGATGAAATATGCGACATTTTGCTTTTCGATTATAATATATGTTTCAAACAGTTGCCCTACAATTTTTCCATTAAAATCAATGATATCGGGTGTATTATCGATAAAACTATCGGAATTTTGATTAAAGTTGTCACGACTTTGTTGAGCTTTTATAGCGCGATAAGCAATTCCGCTATCTGACTTAAGCGAATTAAGCTTATTTGTTGAAGGAAATACATTAAAGACATTTTCTTTTTTTAAAATATCAAGATTGTCAAGATTTTTTAAGTCATTTAAACCATTTTTTTCATCTAGAAGCTTTGTGTTATCATTTAAATTATAGATATATTCACTATTTTTATTTGTTAAATTATTATCAAAGTTAGAATTTGCATTTTCGGAAGTATAATCACTTGTTTTATTTATATCGTTATCATTAAGATTGTTATATTTGGGTTTAGAAATTATTTCGCCAGTTTCTGCGCAAACTTCATCAATGTATTCTATTTTTGAACAGTTATTTTGCGGATTATCAAACTGTGAAAACCCTTTAATTTCATTAAGATTCATTAAAACATTGCTTATTGAATGATAAATAAAACTAAAAACTTTGTTATTATCTAAAAATCTAACATCAATTTTGCTCGGGTGAACGTTAATATCCAAAAAATCATATGGTATTTTAATATTAAGTACATATAACGGAAACGCGTGTTTCATTAAAAAACTTTCATACGCTTTTTCAACTGCGGTACTTATTGTCTTATTTTCAATAACTCTACCATTTAAAATAATTGTTTGAAAACTGCGGCTGCCTTTTGTAAATGTTGGTTTTGAAATAAATCCATCTACTGTAAAATCGGCAAAAGTATTCTCGATTTCAACTAAATTCATAGTAATTTCACGGCTATATATCGAAAAAAGAGTGTTTTTAAGGCCATTACCCGAAGTTTTATAAATTATTTTGCTATCAGCTGTATATGTAAAAGAAATATTTGGATTTGATAAAATCAAGTTTGTTACTAATGAAGTTATCGCTAATTCTTCAGTTTTGTTTTTCTTTAAAAATTTAATTCTGGCAGGAGTATTAAAAAATAAATTGTCAACCGTAATTGCTGTCCCGACATTGCCCGACGTTTCATATTTGTGTTGAATTTTACCTGCATTTAATTCAACAACACTTGCGCTATCATCATCAACTGTTTTCGATTGTAGAGTTATCATTGTAACAGATGCGATGCTTGCTAGCGCTTCGCCTCTAAAACCAAGTGTCGAAATACTTTCTAAATCGTTTGCTTTCGAAATTTTGCTTGTTGCGTGGGGTAAAAATGCAGTTTCAATATATGCCTTATCAATACCAACTCCATCATCGGAAACCTTTATTCTAGTTTTGCCACCGTCAACAATGTCAATATGAATATTTTTTGCGCAAGCATCAATGGAGTTTTCAACTAACTCCTTGACAACAGACAGCGGACGCTCAACAACCTCGCCTGCTGAAATTAAATTGTATACCGAACTATCTAAAACATTTATTTTAATCATTTTTACCTCATTTCCCTGCTTTTTCCTTCAAATCCATTAAAATTGCAAATGCTTGCATTGGCGAGCAGTTGTTAATATCGGTATCTCTTAAGATTTTTAAAACGATATTGTCGTCAGAATTTGAAAATAAATCAAGCTGTTTAGATTGATTGCTTTTTGATGAAAGCATAATACTATTTGTATCGCGAGTGATATCCAATTCCTCAAGTTGTCGCATAATAACTTTTGCGCGCGCAACAACTACATCTGGCACGCCAGCTAGAGATGCCACTTCAATTCCAAAACTTTTGCTTGCGCCCCCGCGAACAATTTTGTGTAAAAAAACAATTTTATTGCTTATTTCCTTAATTAAAATTTGATAATTTTTGACACCGTCCAACATACCCTCAAGCTCGGTAAGTTCGTGGAAGTGAGTTGCAAAGAGTGTTTTTGCGCGAACCTCTCTAGAGATATATTCAATAACAGCCCAGGCGATACTTAACCCGTCAATCGTCGAAGTGCCTCGTCCGATTTCGTCTAAAATAAGTAGGCTATTATGAGTCGCGTTATTTAAAATGGTTGCAACCTCGACCATTTCAACCATAAAAGTACTTTGTCCTGAAATTAAATCGTCGCTTGCGCCTACTCTGGTAAAAATTCTATCGGTTAAACAAACTTCCGCCGACTCGGCAGGAACATATGAACCGATATGAGTCATTAAAGTTATCAAAGCAACCTGCCGCATAAAAGTGCTTTTACCTGCCATATTTGGACCGGTAATAACCATTGTACGATTATCTTTTAAGTCAAGCAAGGTATCGTTTGGAACAAACGTATTGCCTTCGTTTAGCGCTTCAATAACAGGATGACGGCCACCTTTTATTGAAATATGCTTAATTTTATCATTTATTATTGGTTTTGTATAATTATTTTTTACTGCTACGATTGACAAGGAAAGCAAGCAATCCACAGTTGCAATCGCTTGGGAGGTAGATTGAAATTCCGACAAATGCTCAAGCAATTTTTCGCGCAATTCAATAAAAAGTTGTTGTTCAAGGCGAATAGCTTTTTCTTCTGCTCCTAATATTTTTTCTTCAACCTCTTTTAATTCCTCGGTTATATATCGTTCGCCGCCGACAAGAGTCTGTTTCCGTTGATATCTAAGTGGAACTTGGTCGGTTTGCGATTTAGAAACTTCAATATAATATCCAAAAATTTTATTAAAGCCAACTTTTAACGTTTTTATACCAGTGGCTTCCTTTTCGGCTATTTCAATATTTGCTAGCCATTGTTTGCCATCTGTTTGAGCTGAATTCAACATATCTAATTCCGCCGAATAGCCTTTTTTAATAAAACGACCATCTTTAATCAACGCAGGTGGATTGTCAACTATCGCGCGTGAAATAAGTTCGGATAATTGTGAATCAAAATAAATATTATCTACGGAATTTTTTATTAGTTTTGTGCTACATTTTTTTAAAACTTTAAGCAATGCGGGTATTGCTTCCAAAGTTTCGCCAATCGACGAAACATCTCGTGGAGTAACATTACCATACGCAACTTTTGCAGACAGTCGTTCCAAATCGCGCACTGATTTTAAAACTGAAATTAAATCATCACGCACTTCAATTTTAGAAATAAGTTCGCCAACGGAGTCAAGTCTAGCGTTGATTAAATTTGTATCTTGAAGTGGTTGTTCAATCCACCGCCGAATATTCCTTGCGCCGATACTTGTTGTAGTATTATCCAAAAGCCACAGCAGCGAGCCTCTACGACGGCCATCTCGCGATGAAGATACAAGCTCTAAATTTCTTCTCGTGTTGCTATCTAAAAACAAAAAAGCATTATCTTTTAAATAACTTATTTTATTTATGTGTGAAAGGCTTCGTTTTTGTGTTGAAAGCAAATATTCAACAAGCGCGCCAGCGCTAGAAATTGCAAACCGTTTATTTTCACATTCAAACGACGACAGCGTATTTACATTAAGTTGACGTTGCAATTTTTTTTCAGCAGTATCAAAACCGAATGCCCAATCAAAATACACGTTCATTTTAGGGAGCCGACCTTGCGATATACAGCTAATTTCAATAGTTTTAGCGGTTGAATTACAAATAATTTCGGATGGCGAAATCGTGACAAGTAAGTCTTCCAAAACGCTTGCCGAATTTTTGCCACTGTTTTCATACAAACGGAATTCTCCTGTTGACATATCAACCCAAGAAAGTCCAAAGCCATCATCTTTGGCAAATACTGAAGCTAAATAATTGTTTTTCTTTTCGTCAAGATAGCCATCGTCAACCAAAGTACCGGCCGTTATCACTCTAACAACGTCACGCGTAAGTTGCCCCTTTGTATCGGCAGTTGTGTTCAGTTGTTCACAAATCGCTACTTTAAAACCGCCCTCAATCAAACGTTTAATATAGTTATCTACCGCGTGATAAGGAACTCCACACATCGGCGCGCGTTCGTCTAATCCGCAATCGCGCCCAGTCAATGTTAAATCAAGAAACGCGGATGCGGTTTTGGCGTCATCAAAAAACATTTCATAAAAGTCACCAAGACGATACATTAAAATAGCGTCACCATACTGCGCCTTCATTGACATATATTGCTGCATCATCGGCGAAAGTTGATTTTTCAAATTATTTCTCCCACTAACGAGGCGGAATGAGCCTCTGTAATTTTAATTTGCTGAAATGTACCTATAAGCTCAACACTGCCTATTGCGTTTACCAGACGACCTGTATCTGTGCGACCACAAACCATATTAGTTTTTTTTGCATTGGTATTTTCAATTAAAACTTCAAGCGTCAGGCCTATATACCTGCTGCCAAGTTCAGACGTAATTTGGTTTTGAATTTTAATTAATTCTCCAATGCGCCTACGTTTTGTATCATAATCAAGTTGTGGCATTTCGGCAGCTTTTGTACCTTTTCTAACGGAATATATAAAAGTAAATGCGTTTTCAAATTGAACTTTTTTTACTAAGTCAATAGTATCTTCAAAATCGTTTTCACTTTCATCGGGAAAGCCTACCATAATGTCCGTAGTAATGCCACAGTCTGGTATTTTTTCACGTATCATTTTAATTAAATCCAAATAATGTTCTCTAGTGTATCGCCTGTTCATTCTGCTTAAAACAGCATTGCTTCCCGATTGTATTGGAAGGTGAATATTTTTACAAATATTATCATATTTTGCAACAATATCAACAACCTCCTGCGACAAATCCTTTGGATGAGAAGTCATAAATCTAAGTCTAAATTTTCCATCGAGTTTCGCAATTTCCTCCAATAATTTAGGAAAAGTTACGTTGTCATTATTAATATCGTTGCCATATGAATTTACATTTTGACCCAACAGTGTAATTTCCTTATAACCATTGGCAAGCAAAGACTTGATTTCGCTTAAAATACTTGTCATATCACGACTTCTTTCGCGCCCGCGCACGTACGGAACAATACAATATGTGCAAAAATTGTTGCAACCATAATTGATATTTACCCAAGCATTTGGAAAACTTGTGCGAGTAACTGGCGTTGTTTCGTCAGAAATGTAGCCGTCACTATCAAGAATATCTGAAATATGTTGATGTTGATTTTTAAATTCAACAATTTTTTCGCCTAACTCCGAAATGTTGTGCGTGCCAATTACAATGTCCACATATGGATATTTTTTATTAATTAGTTCCGCCATACCCGACTGTTGAGTCATACAACCAGCTACTATAACAATCAAATTTTTATTTTTCTTTTTAAGAGGTTTAACTGCGCCGATATTTCCCAAGGCGCGTTTTTCGGCTGTATCTCGAATGCAGCAAGTATTAAATGCAATTATATCCGCTTCTTCAATATTGTCTGTTGATGTGTAACCAAGGCTTTCCAAAATCCCGGCAATTTTCTCGGATTCGTGAACATTCATTTGGCAACCAAAAATAACATTTTTATATTTACCTAAAAATTTTGTTTCCATTTTGCTCCTATGTATGAGTACTATTATACATAAAAAATTTAAGTTTCGCAAGAAAATATGACAAAGGTAACATATATTTTTTAAATATCCAAACACTATCTAATAATTATGAAAAAATTATTTAAAATTGTATTAATAATCATACTAGTATTAGTAATAAGCGGAGCAATAATCGGTATAATTGTTTATAAGTCGGCAACCGCAAAAACAAATTTAAATGTTGAACTTTTGCCAACAAATTCGTCAACTTCTATTTTTTTAGATAAAAATTCCGAAAAAATAGAAAGCTTTGATTTAAGTTTTGTTTCGCCTGATGAAATACCCGACAATTTAAAGCACGCCTTTATTGCCCTTGAGGATAAACGTTTTTATAAGCACAGTGGCATTGATTATATACGAATTATTGGCGCGTTAAAAAGTAATATTAAAAGCGGTGATTATGTTGAAGGGGGTTCAACGATTTCGCAGCAATTAATAAAAAACACTCATTTGAGCAACGCAAAAACCATAGACCGAAAGCTTAAAGAAATTAAATTAGCTACTCAACTTGAAAAAAATTATTCTAAAAATGAAATTTTAGCGATGTATTTAAACGTTGTTTATTTTGGAAATGGTATTTATGGAGTAAATGCAGCTTCTCGCGCCTATTTTAACAAAGAAATTGAAAGTCTAACTATTGGCGAATGCGCAACATTAGTTTCGGTGCTTAAAAATCCGTCAAAATACTCGCCGTTGGCAAACATCGAAAATGCAACTAGTAGAAGAAATCTTGTGCTTAAACTTATGTTTGAACAAGGATATATTACTGAAGCTGAACGTGACGCCGAATTAGTTGTGCCAATAATTCTTAATCCGACAACAAATGCGGAAACTCACAATAAAAGTTATTTGATTTCAACAATATATGAAGCGGCAAAAATTTTAAATATATCGCCTCAAACATTATTAATAAACGGTTACACAATTAAAACATATTATGATAATAGTACGCAACAATCGCTTTTTGATGTAATTTCTAATAAAGAATACTATGCTCAAAACTCTAAAAGCAAGCAACTTGAAGGTATTTCTATGGTTGTTGACAATGAAAGCTGTGGAGTTACGGGATATTATTCAACAATTAAGCGACAAGTTTTTGAGTTTAAGCGCCCTATTGGCTCGACGGTTAAACCTATTTTGGTATATGCGCCCGCTTTTGAACTAAATTTAATAACAGGAGCAACGCCGATTTTAGATGAAAAAACAAATTTTAATGGATACATTCCTGAAAATTATAACAGCGAATATTTGGGTTGGATAGATGTGCGCACTGCAATTAAAAAGTCATCAAATGTATCGGCAGTAAAAACGTTTAACGCGGTTGGTTTTGATAAAATTTCAAATTTTGCAAATAAACTTGAAATAAACTTATCTGAAAATGACAATAATTTGACATTAGCATTAGGGAATTTCAGTAATGGCTTAAATTTTATTGACTTGCTAGGCGGTTATACAATGCTAGCAAATGGCGGAGAATATAAAAAACCCACATTCATTGAAAGCATAACGGATAAAAATGGTAATTTAATTTTTTACAATTCGGGTTTACGGACGCGCGTCATTAGCAAGGATAACTGTTACATTTTAACCGATATATTAATGGAAACGGCAAAAAGCGGAACTGCGAGAGGTTTAAGTGGTTGCAATTTTGAAATTGCATCAAAAACTGGAACAGTTGGCGGAAAGTCCTCTAATACCGATGCGTACAACTTGGCGTATACTACAAAAAATACAATGTTGGTATGGCACGGAAATTCAAGCGGAAAGTCTGATTTTGATATGCCCTTATCTGAAACGGGTGGCGCATATATAACATTATCAATGAAAAATATTTTAAACAAATTGTATCAAAATGATATACCTAAACCATTTGAAATGCCTGAAAATATTTCTCATATGCAAATTGATAAATATGCGCAGCTAAAAAAGCAAGAGTTACTTTTAGCCTCAATAAACACACCGATAGAATATATTTCAACCGAGTTGTTTACAAATAGAAATTATCCAACTGAAACGTCAAAATATTTTGAAGATTTCACCGTAGAGGGAGTAAATGTTTTAGTAAACAATAACAATATTGCTGAAATAAGATTTTGTGGCGCGGATTATTTAAATTATGAAATTAGTCGATTTGACGGTCGTGAGTTAAAAAAAATAATTGATATATCCAAAAATACGGGCAAATTTGAATACTTTGATGACAGTGTTCCATACAACACATACGTCGAGTATTATATAAAACCTTATTTTTACAACCAATTTAATGAAAAAATTGAAGGAAAAACAGCTATATCGGATATTATCTTCATAAAAAATGACTTCAATTATTTTGACAATATCGATGACGATAATGAGTTTGATAAACTGTTTGAATAAATCGCCATTAAAACATAATCAATAAGTTATATTTATAATTTAAATATTACAAATAAAAAAACAGTGATTTGCTTATAGTACTATGCAAATCACTGTTTTTTAGAATACTTTTTGTTTTATATGTTGACTATTTCAATATTTGCTAGTGCTTTTTCAATAAGTTCGTCTGCTAATAAAAACTTTTCAGCCTTGACTACTGTTTCTAGTTTAGGTTTTGTCGCGGGATTTTTGGGTAAAAATATCGTACAACAATCCTCATATGGCAAAATACTTGTTTCAAATGTGTTGATTTTTTTAGAAATATCAATAATTTCGCATTTATCCATACCAATTAATGGTCTAAATACCGGCAACTTCTCAATTACACTGTTTGTAACTTGAATACTTGTTAAGGTTTGACTAGCGACCTGTCCCAAACTTTCGCCCGAGATTATACATCCACACGCGTTTGCCGTCGCAACACGTTCAGATATCCGCATCATTATGCGTCGCATTATTGTTATCATAAATTCCGAAGGACACTTTGTGTGTATAGCTTCCTGTATCTCAGTAAATGGAACCATATATAACTTAATATTACCAGTGTAGGCGCTTATTATTTTTGCCAAATTAACAACTTTTTCTTTAGCCATTTCGCTTGTATAAGGCATACTGTGAAAATGTATAGCCTCTAATGATAGGCCTCTTTTTGACATCATAAACCCTGCTACCGGGCTGTCAATTCCACCTGAAAGCAACAATAAGCCCTTTCCGCTGCAACCAACAGGCATACCTTCTAAACCTAATAATTTTTTTGTAAACAAATATGTATATCCATTTTCGCGAATATCAATATTAATATCTAGGTCATATTTAAATAAATCTACGGTCATATTATTTTTACGTTCAATAATATATTCTCCAATATCTGCCGCTATTTCGGTGCTTGATATTTGAATTTTTTTATCTGCGCGCCTAACAGTAACCCTAAACTTTGTTGCTTCATCGGGACAAATTAAAAGAGCGCTTTGTTTAATTTTATCTAAGTTTGTATCAATTTTTTCAGCTAAACTAATTGAATGTATCCCAAATACTTTTAACAATGCATCAACAATTTCGTTTTCATCGTTTTCGTCATAATTTTCGACGATATATCTGCCTTGCGATTTGCTAAAAACATATTTAAAGCGTAACAATGAATGCTTTATGTTTTTAATCAAGCAATCTTCAAAATAGCGGCGGTTATTTCCTTTTAAAAATATTTCGCCATAACGAATTAATATTATTTTTTCCATATATCCTCTCAAGTGTATTTGTTGTAGCTAATTATATTCGTTTAAAACTTGTTAGTTTATTTGAAACAATCTTTAATCTATCTACAAAAAAATCAAGCTCATCAAACGTATTTTCGGTATCAATACTAATTCTTAAAATACCTTCTTCATGAGTTTTATCCAAATTAAATAATGTTTTAAAACGACTTATGCCCTTTTTTGATGAACATGCGCTTCCAATTCCCGTTAAAATCCCAAATTCCTCAAGTGAATGCATCATAACTTCGCCACGTATGTTTTCAAGTGCAATCATTAAAATATGCGGCGAACATTCGGGCGAAATGATTTTTGCAGATGGTAATTCTAATGATATGCGTTTCCTTAAGTGTTCTAACAGCGATTTTTTGTATAAAATCATTTCGTCAATGTTACCAAGAACTTTTTTAGCGACTTGATAAAAGGCATCAATAGATGCAACATTTTCGGTTGCGCTTCTTAAGCCTTTTTCCTGACCGCCACCAAAAATTATTGGACTTACTCGAATGCCGTCTTTAATATATAGCGCGCCAATACCTTTTGGCGCGTGAATTTTGTGCGCGCTTACTGAATATAAATCAACATCTAGCGCTTTTAAATTAATATTAACCTTACCTAATGCCTGAACGCCATCAGAATGAAAAATTGCATTTGGAGAAAGGCGTCTAATTAATTTTGAAATTTGTTGCAAATCATTAACAGCGCCAGTTTCATTATTAACGTGCATAATTGAAATAAATGAAACATCATCTGAAAGTAATTTAGTGAATTCCAAAATATTTAAACTTCCGTCATTATTTAGTGGCGCAAAATCCACTTGAAATCCGCGTTGTTTAAGCTCAAGCGCAGGATTATTTACAGCTTGATGTTCGCCTGCTGATATTATTATACGTGAATTTTTTGTTTTTCTTGTACCAAAAACAGCCATATTGTCGGCTTCAGTGCCACTCGCGGTAAAAATAAGCTCGCCGCCAACGCCTCTTAATAAAGATAACAGGCCTTCCCTTGCTTCTTTGATTGCCCGCGATACTTCTACCGATGGCTGATAAAGCGATGAAGGATTATAAAAGTTTTCAATTCCATATTTAATAAAGGAATTAATACACATTTCGTCCATTTTTGTTGTTGCAGCATTATCAAGATAAATCATTTTCATTTTTCCATTTATATTTTATTAAAGATAGCAAATATTTGCTAGGTAAAAACAATAAGTTTTTTGTTTTTTCGCCATCTTTATAGGTAATCTTGCAGTATGTTTCGCTGTCGGTTGCGGCGACAATTTCTTCGGCGCAGTTTTTTGTAGAAGTTTTATCAAAGTTAATTATGTCTGAAACGTTGATATCAGCAAGTAAACTAACCTTATCAAAATTAGTAACGTTAGATATTTTTAAATGTCCATTTACGTAAAAATATTCAAAACGCGCAATACGTTGTAATACGCTTTGACGAAATGCAATACCTATTGAATATGTTAAAACAAATCCAATTAAAAACCAGGAACTTTTAAAAAGCAAAAATAAAAAAGTTAGCGATAAAACTTTTATAATATACGACGAAAGTAAAAGTTTTTTTACAATTTTGCGTTCATTTTCGCTGTCATTAAATTCAGTTTGCACAAAATAGTTTGGTAGCATATTATTTAAGTTTAACGATGGTAACGCCTCTATCGCCCTCGCCGTACAATCCATCGCGAAATTCTAAAACAGTAGAGTGTTTTGCTAGAAACTTCTGCACAGCCTGACGCAAAATACCCGTACCTTTACCGTGAACAATACGAACTTCGCTTAAATTTCCAGATACGGAATTGTAAAGATATTCGTCGAGTTCATACAAAGCCTCGTCAACGTTTTTGCCGATTAAATTTAGTTCGCTTTTTGCCGACGCATTTGAAAAAGTTTTGGAAACGTTGAACTGTGGAGGTTTTTTATTTATTGTCACAATTTTTTTGCAGTCAATAGCTTTAATTTGGGTTTTGACACTACCTAAAGCCACTTCATATTCATCTTTTTTCCCTACAAAAAGTACTTTACCAACTTTATCTAAACTTTTAATATAGATTTCATCGCCCGGAACAATCGCAGTATCATCATAAATAAGGCTATTGTCCATTTTGCCGATGTCATCAGGTTCAGAATAATTTGCCGACATATTTTCAAGCTTTTTTTTCAAACGACGCGCTTCAAATAATGACTCCATATCTGACTGCTTCAATAAATCTTTCATCTCGTCAAGAATATCATTTGCCTCATCGACGCTTTGTTCAATAAGTTTTTTAGTTTCTTTTCTAATTTGTTCGTTAAGCTTATCGTTGTTTTCGCGAAGTCTAGCCAATTCGATTTGAATATTTTTTAGTTCAGTTTCAGCGAGTAATTTATTTGTTTTAGACTGTTCAATTAATTCTTCCGCCTGCTTTCTCGCAACTTCAGCAGACATTAAAACTCGTTCAAAGTTTTTAGTTTCGTCGGATAGAAAACTTTCAGCGACTTCGATAATTTCACTTTTTAAGCCAAGACGTTTTGCAATTTGCAAAGCATTTGATGCGCCTGAAATGCCAATTAGAAGCCTATAAGTTGGTTCAAAAGTTTTGATATTAAAATCCATAGATGCGCTTCCGACACGTTTGGTTGAAATAGCAAATTCTTTTAAATCGTTAAAGTGTGAAGTAATAACAGCCTTGCTTCCAATTTTTTTGATATATTTTGTAATCGCAACAGCAAGCGCCGAGCCTTCTGACGGGTCGGTACCAGCGCCCAATTCGTCCAAAAGGAGCAATGAATTGTTGGTAATTCGGTCAATAAACGAAATGATATTAGTCATATGACCCGAAAATGTTGACAAAGATTGTTCAATAGACTGTTCGTCGCCGATATCGCAAAAGATATTATCAAATATTGAAATTTCACTTCCGCTTGAAGATGGAATAAACATACCCGATAAGCCCATAAGCTGACAAAGTCCAACAAGTTTTAGCGTGACCGTTTTTCCGCCTGCATTCGGGCCTGTTATTAACATAATGTCAAAATCTCGTCCAAAATATATTGAAATTGGCTTAACTTTATCCTTATCGATAAGCGGATGGCGACCATTTATGATGTTTACGTAACCCTTAGAGTTGATTTTTGGACAAGATGCGTGCAATTTTCGAGCAAGTTTAGCGCGCGCAAAAATGACGTCAAGGTTAGTAATAATTTCAAAGTTAGACGATATTTCAACTACATCAGCAGCGACTCCAGCGGTGAGTTCACGTAGGATACGCTCAATTTCAAGTTGTTCACTTAATATTAGCTGTTTCAGTTCATTATTTAATTCAACAATAGCCATAGGTTCAATATACAAAGTAGCGCCCGACGAAGATTGGTCGTGAACTAGCCCCGAAATTTGACCTTTGTATTCGGATTTAACCGGAATAACGTATCTATCGCTACGCATTGTAATCAAATTATCTTGTAAATATTTTTGGTATTGCGAAGCGGAAATATAACTATTTAATTTAGTTTTAACATTATCATTGCATCTACGAATTTTCACACGCAATGCTCGAAGTTCCGGCGAGGCGTCGTCGCTCATTTCGCTGTCGCTGATAATAGATTTATCAATTCGTTCTTCCAAAGCGTGATTTGTAAATAACTCATTAGAAAAATCAGTAATAACTGAAAGTTCAGGAACTCGCGCAATAGTTTGTTTAAGAACTCTACCAACACGCAAAACGCACGAAACTTTTAGCAATTCACCCATAGTGAGAACGGACATTTTTTTAGCTCGGTCAAGTGAAAGTGTAATATCGTCAACAGCAAAGTTAGGGTCGGTAGCAAATTCAAAAAGAACGCGGTCAGCCTCCGCTGTTTCGGCAAGCAAGCGTTCCGCGGTGACAATATCTTCAGAAGGTACAATATTTTCAATTTTCTCACGAGCTTTAGATGATGACGCAAATTGTTTTAAAATATCGAGTACCTTATAAAATTCAAGTGTTTTTAGAGCTTTTAAGTCCATTATTCAACCCCTCTTATTAGGTGACCATAAGTAAATGAATTGCTATTAAGCGGTATTTTATTAATAAACGCATTAAGCGCTGTTTCTGCTTCGGTCACGTTACATTGTATCATATTAAGATAAAAATTATAAGCGTTATTGATAAATTTTGATGAAATATCCGTCTTAACTGAGTTATATAAAGTAAAATAGCAATTTGATACTTTATTTCTAAATAAACAAAACTCATAATTTTTTCGGTCAACGTAAGTAATTTTGCCCGTATATGAACACTTGCCACAAGAAGAAAAATTGTGATTAAGTTTTTCAACGCAATGCGATAAGTTCATAAGTGGCAAATAGCCATATGAAAAAACAAACGGATTTTCAAAACTAGCAATTTCTTTTGAATTAAGTTCGGCAGAAACAACATAGAAAGGTGTTGCACACAAATTTTTAAGTAAAATATTGTTAAAAATATTTAAACCAATTCCTAAAAATGTTTGTAGGTTATATTCCTTAGCTAGCTGTATTGTATAAACGTTTTCAGCGTATAATCCAAATAGATTATCTTGATTTTCCGATATGATTTCTCTAAAAATTTTCATATCATCAACGCTAGCATTCGGTGTGAGTTTTAAAAATATTTTAACTAATTTGTTAAACTGTTTCGCTTTCTCAATAAATTTTTTAACATAATCAACAGTAAAATTAAACGGATAAAAAATAATATAGTCTGACTTGTTTACAATGTAATCAGACAGCTGTTCAATATCCTGTAATTCAACCGCTATGCCACTACTATGATTTAAGGCATTTTTCATAGTACTTTCAGGCAAAATTATTGATTTTGCACACTTTTTTGTCAAATTATAGCTTTCAAGTATATTGTTTTCCAAAAGTTCAATCGATTGTCGACGAAGTTCGTTAAGCAATGATACAGGCGCAAAAACGCTAGATAAGATTTCACAATCCCAATTTTTAACTTCAAAATATGTATTTCCAATTTTTGATAAAGCGCGCTTAGCGTCAATTTCAGTTAAACTGGTTGTCTTTGCTGGCTCAAAGCTTTTGTTTGACTTAACAAAAGACTGCTGACCTTTGCTTGTTAGTAGTATTGAAGCATAACCGCTTTCGTCTACGCTAAAAAAGATGTCTAGTGGAAGTCGATTTTTGGGAACAATAAAGTTTTGCGAAGCTGTTATATGCAAAGTATCGCCTACGTTTGCTTCATCAAGTTTTATTAAATATCCATTTGAAGATTTTTGGATATTTTGTATTTTGCCACCAGAAACTTCAAAGCCATCACGACCAATAATTTTGTATCCATCATTTATATTAAGTTCATATGTAGTTGAAACTTTACAAAGTTTTTCGCCACGAACTTGAGATATCCCTTCTATTACACCAACTTTGATACCTATATTGCCCTGTATTTTAGTTGACATAATTTTATTTGTATCTTTTTCAAACGCGTACCCCGATGAAAAATCGCCTCTATTATATGCCGATTTTAATGTTTCAATATCGCTATTTTCTACCAGAAAATCATTATCAATAATTTTTCGATATATTTTTGTAGTAGTTGCAACATAACTTTCTTTGCGTAGACGACCTTCAATTTTAAAGCTTGTTACTCCCGCTTCGTTCAATTTAGACAACTGACGCGCTAAACATAAATCTGCAGTTGAAAGTAAATATCCATCATTTCCCGATTGCTTTTCGGTGTATAAAAGTCGGCACGGTTGTAAACAACGCCCACGATTGCCACTATTTCCATTAACAATGCTCGAAAACAAACACTTTCCTGAAAAAGCCACACAAAGCGCGCCTTGAATAAAATACTCAATTTCTAAATTTGTATTGTTTTTAATTTCAATTATATCTTCAATTTTAACTTCTCTCGCTAAAACAACTCGAGTTATGCCAAGATTTTCAATAAATTTTGCGCCTTCAAGATTGCAAATACCTAATTGAGTGCTTGCGTGAACGGGTATTTGAGGAGCAATATCCTTAATTGTTTCCAATACGGCTAGGTCAGAAATTATAAATGCATCAACGTTGGCATTTTTACACGATAAAATTAAAGCTTTTAGTGTTTCAATTTCGTTATTTTTAATAGAAGTATTTACAGTAATATAAGCTCGCACACCAAACAAGTGACAAAATTTAACAGTTTCGGCAATGTTACTTTCGTTAAAATTTTCCGCCTTCATACGCGCGTTAAACGATTGAAGGCCAAAATATACGGCGTCAGCGCCATTAAATACAGCGCAATTAAGCGCGTTTATATCACCGCAAGGGGCTAAAAGCTCGGGTTTTTCCATTATTTACGCAACTTTACGCGATGTTTGCGGTTAAGCGAACGGAGCGCGTGTTCAATTTCAGCATTTACTTCATCTTCTTTTAATGTACGGTCAACCGCTCTAAATGTAAGCGTTAAGGCAATGCTACTGTTGCCCCTTGGAACGCCTGCGCCACGATAAACGTCAAACACTTGCACGTTTTCAAGAATACTGCGGTCAGTGACTTTTTTAATAACGGCAATTACCATATCGGCGGAAATGCCATCTTTAACAATTAGCGCAAGGTCACGCGAAATTGCAGGATATTTAGGAATTGCTTTATATTGACGGAATAATATGGCATTTTTATAAAGTAAATCCAAATTAATTTCAGCAACATATACGCGTCCGTCAATGTTAAAATTATCGGCGACATCGGAATATACCTCGCCTAAATAACCAACAACCTCGTTGTCGACAATTATATTAGCCGAACGACCTTCGTGTAGATATTTTAAACAAACGCGTTCAAACTTTACTGTGTCAATGCCAAAAGTTTCAAATGAATTTTCGATTAAGCCCTTTAATGAATAAAAGTCTTTTCCGTCGCCAAACATACCAATAGACAATGTTTCAATTTCAGTTGGAAAATCATTTAGAGGAAGTGATTTAGGAATAAAGCGTTTTGCAACTTCAAAAAGAATACCACTTTTATTATTTTTTGCAATATTAGATGAAATAGTTTGCAACATACTGCCTACAAGAGTTGTGCGCATAACGCTTAAATCTTCACCAAGAGGATTTAAAACTTTAATTGCATTGCGTAAACTATCATTTTGCGCCAAAGCAAGATTATCAAAGGTTTTGGGCGAAATAAAGCTATATGTCACAATTTCATTGCCACCAAGCGAAGCCAATAAAGTTTTAAAATTATCGGTTTTAATGCGGTTAGGTTCGCGTCCACCCTGCGTTTGAGTTGCATCTGCAAACATAGTAGACTTAATTTTATTGTAGCCATAAAGCCTAATAATCTCCTCCGCTAGGTCATTTGCGGTTGAAATATCGTCACGAAATGCCGGAATATTACATTCAATAGTTCTATTTTTAATAGTAGTTTTAATTTGTAAGCTGTTTAAAAGTTCAACCATTTTTTCAACAGGAACTTTAATACCGAGAATTTCGTTTATTTTTTTATAAGGAACAACAATACTTTTAGGTTTAATTGCGTTGAAATTCGTGTCAAGAGTACCCGAAATAATTGTACCCCAACCATTTGCCTGAATAATGGTCAAGGCTCGGTCAATGGCAACTTGTTGTGAAAGGTAATCAATGCCCTTCTCAAAGCGCGCAGAACTGTCTGAATGTAAATTCAAGGCTCGCGCGGTATGTCGTATGCTGTCGCGGGCAAAGTTAGCCGATTCAAAAATAATTGTTTTTGTGGCATCACTAATTCCGCTGTCAAGCCCACCCATAACACCAGCGACCGCCAACGGTCTTTCAGTGTCAGCGATAACAAGCATAGATGTATCGAGTTTATTTTCTGCGCCGTTAAGCGTAACAATGCTTTCATTTTGCTTTGCGTGACGAACTATAATTTTACCGCCGCGAATGTTTTCATAATCGAAAGCGTGCATAGGTTGACCAATTTCAACAAGAACGTAATTTGTAATATCGACGATATTATTTATAGGTTTAATGCCCACAGATGTTAATCTATCGCGAACTATTTTAGGTGATTTGCAAATTTTAATATTTTTTACGGCTTTAGCGATGTATCTTGGGCATAACTCTGTATCGTCAACGTGGACATCTAGTAAATTCATAATCCTTTCGGGGGTTGCGGTATAGCTTGAAACGGGTTGTTTGCAAGGTTTATCGGTAACTGCCGCGATTTCTCTAGCGATACCTAAAATGCTGTTGCAATCGGGACGATTAGCTGTGACCGCTACATCTAAAATGACATCGTTAGTGCCTAAGATATCGTTTATATTTGCGCCAACTGAAGTATTTGGTTTTAAAATTAAAATACCATCAACCGATGCGCCCTCGTAGTCGTCTTCAGTTAAAGCAAGTTCGCTTCCGCTGCAAAACATACCAAACGATTTAACTCCTCGAAGTTCGCCGTTGTAAATGCGCTTGCCATTAGGAAGTTGCGCGCCGTCGATAGCGACAGGAACAATATCCCCAACTTTAATGTTATTTGCGCCAGTAACAATCTGCAAAGTTCTCGTTTTGATATTAACCATACAGGTCAATAAATGGTCGCTATTGGGATGTTTTTCGATTTGCATAATACGCCCTGCGACAACATTTTTAATTTGGTCAGCCTGATATATAATTTCCTCGACCTCAAAGCCTGCTGATACAAGTTTATCGGCTAAAGCCTCGGGTGAAATATCAATTTTAACATAATCTTTTAACCAACTAATAGGTGTTTTCATAAAAAGTCCTCCTTACTTATACTGCTGAATGAAGCGAATGTCGTTTTCAAAGAAGAAACGCATATCAGGAATGCCATATTTTATCATAGCGATACGTTCAATTCCAAAACCGAATGCGAAACCGCTAAACTCTTTTGAGTCGATACCGCAAGCGTCTAGAACGGCAGGATTAACAATACCAGCGCCTAAAATTTCAATCCAACCAGTGCCGTGGCAAATGCGACAGCCTTTTCCGTGACAAATCGAACACGATACGTCAACTTCCACGCTAGGCTCGGTAAATGGAAAATATGAAGGACGAAAACGTACTTTTGTTTTTTTATCAAACATTCTTTGAGCAAAAGCCTCAAGCGCGCCTTTTAAGTCGCACAAGGTAATATGTCTATCGACAACCAATCCTTCAACCTGCTGAAACATTGGGCTGTGAGTAGCGTCATCATCACTGCGATACACCTTCCCGGGGACAACTATGCGTATTGGAGGTTTGCTTTCAAGCATAGTCCTCGCCTGCATTGGAGAAGTGTGAGTACGAAGTAAAAATTTATCAGAAATATAAAAAGTATCTTGCATATCGCGAGCGGGATGGTCTTTGGGAATGTTTAAAAGTTGAAAGTTAAAATAATCACTTTCAATTTCAGGACCTTCCTTAACTTCAAATCCTAAACCAATAAATGTATCCAAAATTTCATTTTTAACAAGCGTAAGCGGATGTAGCGCGCCTATTGAAGGGGCTTTCCCGGGCAAAGTAATATCAATGTATTCCTTTTTAGTACGTTCAAGTTTTTCGCGCTCATTAAGCAAGTTTTCTTGTTTGGACAAATAAGTTTCCATTTCGACGCGAGCGTCATTTAAAAGTTTGCCCATAGCAGGTTTTTCGTCCTTGGGAACATCCTTTAAAAGTTTCATAGCATTGGTAAATTCACCGTTTTTACCAAAGAACTTAACTCTAACATCATTTAAACCTGCGCTTGTTTTTTGACGTTCAATTTGTTGCAAGCAATCAGATTTTAGTTTATAAATAGTTTCAATCATTATAAATAACTCCTTGAATATTTTTCTTTATAAAAAAAGCCCTATTGAAAACAATAGGGCGAATAAAAACGCGGTACCACCTATTTTGCAAGTAAAAAACTTGCCACTCAAAATGCTATAACGGGCAAACCCGATTCCACCTACTCCGTTCAATGGAACAGCTCAAAAGTGAACTTCACAAGAAACTTAATATCGTTTTCACAGCCAAGAAACGACTTTCTGTAATTAAGAAAACAAGCTACTCTCTTTTTCATTGCTTTTAATACGATTTTATTTTAACATATGACTTAAAAAATGTAAACAAATTTGAAACGATTATTAGAAATAAATAACAAATATATTTATGTTTTAAAAACAAATATTAGTTTTTTTATAAAATTATGTAATATTTTAATATAAAACTGTTACGGAACGAGATTAAGACCTTCAATGGTTTTTCCTATATTTAAGTAGGTATCCGGAACTTTACCTACAATTAAATTTTCGCAAATGAGTATTTCGGATTTAACGCTAATTGATAGGTCGTCAAGCGGTAACGCAACCTCGATATCGACAATAATATCAATATAAATTTTATGTATTGTTTGATTTATCCCCGCGGTTATAAATTCCGAAACAAAGTCACAATTCGCAACGCCAATAGGCTCAATAGTAATGTTTATCATAGGCCCAATACCAATTAAAAGCGTAACTCCCGAAAACGTACCAATGGCTATCGAAACCATTTCGTCGTCAATACTTTCAAGGTTTAGTTGAGTAAGCCTAGCTAATTCGCGAGCAATTCTATTAATCTTAGGTGAACGCGCCTGAATTAAAACAACGTCGCCGTTGTTGTTTTTTTGAATTTCAAATAATTCATCATATGTTAAGTCCTCGGTAATTATAATACTAGCCGCGTTATTTATCGCGTTTATTCCTAGCGCGTGGACTTGCGCTTCGCAAGTATCCAAAACAACGGGGACCATATTGCCCCTAAAATAGCGCGAAGTAATAATGGTGATAAGAACACCAATAATTAAATATGCAGTCAATTTGACAAATCTTTTATTTTTTTTTGATAGTTGCGCCACACACTATATTATTCAAAAAATCGACAACTATTGACAAATTATCAAAATGCTAAAAAATATTATCAAATTTGTTAGTTTTTCTTTGTTTTTGACTTAAATATCACTGCAAATATGAAACCAAAAAATATTGCAGCAGACAATCCGCCCGAAACAGCTGACATTCCTCCGCTAATTGCGCCCAAAATACCTTTTTCGGCAACACCTTTAAACGCGCCCTTTGCTAGCGAACTGCCAAAACCCATAATAGGAACTGTCGCGCCTGCTTTGCCAAATTCTTCAAGATATTTAAAAAGTCCAAAAACTTCAAGAACTACACCTAACAGTAAAAAAGTAACAAGTATACGCGCGCTTGTCATATTGGTTTTATTTATTAAAAGTTGGCCTAATAAACAAATTGTACCGCCTGTTACAAAAACTTTTAAATATGTTAAAAATATTTCCATAATTTCCTCACATTTCAATCGCAATGGCGTGCGCTATTGATGGTATACTTTGCTTTTGTAAAGGGCTATCTTTACTTAAAAGCGCGCCAGTTGGTACTAAAAGCACTTTTTTAAACTTATTTTGCATCATTTGTTTATAAATAAATCCATTGAATACAACGTTACTGCAACCTGCTCCACTTCCACCTTGAAAAGTTTTTTGTTCGGGCGAAAAAATCATTTTACCGCAATCGGTATATGATTTCGGCAAAGTACAGCCATCTTCTTGACAAAGATGAATTAAAAGTTCCGAGCCAAAACGTCCAAGGTCGCCAGTTGCAATTAGGTCATAATAATTTGGATTGCGTTCGGTTTCAGAAAAATGTTTAGTTATTGTATCATAAGCGGCAGGCGCCATAGCTGCGCCCATATTATTTACGTCAGTAATTCCATAATCAATTACTTTACCCGCCGTTACGGCAGTTATTTTTGGAAATCCATCAATACTTTCATTAGATAGTATTGTTGAACCCGCGCCTGTCACCGTCCATTGTGAAGTTGGCACGCGTTGGTTTCCAAGTTCAAGCGGAAAACGATATTGTCTTTCTGCGCTTGAGAAGTGACTGCTTGATGAAACTAAAATATGTTCAAACATTCCAGTATTTAATAGCATTGATGCGATTATTAGCCCTTCGCCATATGTGGAACACGCGCCATATAATCCAAAAAAAGCGGCATCAAAATCTCGCGCTGAAAAACTCGACGCAAATATTTGATTTAACAAATCTCCGCTTACAATCGCGTCGATATGGTCAAAAGTCAAATCGGCTTTCTTTAAAGCAATTTGTATTGCTTGTTTTTGCATTTTACATTCAGCTAATTCAAAGGATTTTTCGCCATAAATATCATCTTCTAAAGCCTCGTCAAAGTATTCGCCAAGCGGACCTTCGCTTTCGCGATTGCCAACAATCGTACCAGTGGAAATTATTGAAGGTGGATTGTCAAAAATAAAAGTCTGTTTGCCCTTTCTCATAAAAACATCCCCACAATTCCAACAAATACCGACGCTACAATACCTAAAACAATTATTGGGCCTGATATTACAAACATTTTACAACAAACTCCAAAAATTAAGCCTTCGCGATTAAACTCCATAGCGGGCGAGGCTACCGAATTGGCAAATCCTGTAATTGGAATAATTGAACCGCCACCAGCATAATGACCTATTCTGTCGTATACTCCAATCCCCGTAAAAAATGAGCCTAAAAAAATCATTATAATAGAAGTTGCTGAGCTTAAACCTTCTTTATCTAAACTTGTCCACAGGTGTAAAAGGTCAAATATTAATTGACCTATCATACAAATTATCCCTCCAACGATAAAAGCGGGAATAAGAGTTTTTATCATATTTGTTTTTGGAGCGTGTTCGGCAACATAATCTAAATAAGCAAAGTTTTCATTTTCGTTTTGTATTTTCATTTTTTTCCTCATTGACCGCATTTAAATCCACGCGGATTTCATTATCCTCGCGGTTATTGCTATAAGTTTTATCCATAGTATAATTTTTTTCCAAAAATTAGATAAATATACCTATTTAAGATTGTCTTTGAGTTTTTCTAGAATTTTACTTTCGAGTCTTGAAATTTGAACTTGTGACACTCCCATTTCTTTTGCAACTTCACTTTGAGTTTTGTCGCGAAAGTATCTAAGCAGAACGATTTTTTTATCGCGGTCAGAAAGTTCTTTAAGAGCGTCAACTAGTAAAATTTTATCAATATTTTCCTCATCCTTATTTTCTACTACAATTTTGTCTAATAAATTAATATTGCTATCGTCGTCAGATTTTTCATACAGCGAAAGTGGAAAGCGAGTGCTATCCATAGCAAAAACAACTTCTTCTTTTTCAATATTAAGTTTTTCTGCGATTTCATCAATGTTTGGTTCTCTATTAAACTCCTGTCGAAAAGTTTCAATAAAACGAATAATATTATATGACATAACTTTTATTGCGCGCGAAACTTTAATTGCGCCGTCGTCGCGAATATATCGCTTAATTTCGCCCGCAATCATCGGAACTGCATATGTTGAAAATCTTACACCAAAAGACATATCAAAGTTAAGCATTGCCTTTAAAAGCCCCATTGAACCAAGCTGAATTAAATCGTCATATTCAACAGTTTTACCGCGATAACGCTTAACTATTGATTTAATGAGTGGCATGTTTTCCAAAATGATTGTCGCTTTTGCGCTTTCATCGCCGTCTTGAGCTTTTAAAATTAATTCTTTTGTTAGTTCTGGCTCAAGCATCCTTACCACCTTTAATCAATTTTTTCATTATTACGGTCGTACCGTTATCGGAAATAACTTCCAATGCATCCATAAATGTTTGCATAATTGTAAAGCCCATTCCGCTGCGTTCTTGTTCGGGTCGAGAAGTGAAAAACGGCTGTATAGCTTCATTAATATTTTTAATACCTACGCCATTATCGCTAACTACAATTATTAATTCGTGTTCATTTGTTTCGGCAGTCAGCTTGATTATGCCCTCGCCTTTACTTTGATATCCGTGTACAATACTGTTTGTAACGGCTTCCGATACAGCCGTTTTGATATCATTAAGTTCCTCAATACTCGGCGACAATGAAACACAAAATGCGCCAACAGTACTGCGCGCAAATGATTCATTTTCCGATTTTGCTAAAAC
The DNA here is from genome assembly GCA_036654095.1 of Clostridia bacterium. Lineage (GTDB taxonomy): Bacteria > Bacillota > Clostridia > Christensenellales > CAG-917 > JAVVSR01. The sequence goes on along the minus strand of JAVVSR010000001.1, from coordinate 210,785 downwards.
TTTTAACTCCATATAATTATTCATAAATACCTCACGCAAGTTTTTTTATAATTTCGTAAATACCACTCATTTTGAAAACTTTATCAACTTGAGGCCGCGTATTTACAATAAACATCTCAACATTTTTTCGTAAAAGTTTTTTGTATCGTCCAAGCAATATGCCAATGCCAGTACTGTCCATAAACTCAACTTCTGAAAAATCAAAAATTACTTCAGCAATTCGATTGTTCTCAATAAGCGAATCAATATCAAAGCGCGCCTTTGTTGCGCTAGCTTCATCAAGTTCGCCAACCATTGTAATTTGTAAAGTTAAATTATTTAATTTATGTTTAATTTCCATTTATTCATCCTCTATTTAGCGCTAATATCATCGTACCTCATTGAAAATCAAAAAAAATATCCTATAATAGCCGAAAGTGTCTATTTTAAATGAATAATGACTAAACATTTATTAAAATTTTTTCAGAAATCGTTAAAAAAAGTTGACAATTATTTAATAATATTGTATCCTTTAAAAGTCGCTAAAGATGTGCTTAGTTCATCGGGGTGTAGCGCAGATTGGTAGCGCGCGTGGTTTGGGACCATGAGGTCGGGAGTTCGAGTCTCTTCACCCCGACCAAAAAGCAACAAGGGCCTTTAGCTCAGTTGGTCAGAGCGGTCGGCTCATAACCGATTGGTCCGCGGTTCAAGTCCGTGAAGGCCCACCAATAAAATATTAAAAAATGTGGTCCGGTAGTTCAGTTGGTTAGAACGCTAGCCTGTCACGCTAGAGGTCAGGGGTTCGAGTCCCCTCCGGATCGCCATTTTTGCCTTGGTAGCTCAGGTGGTAGAGCAGGGGACTGAAAATCCCCGTGTCGGTGGTTCAAGTCCGCCCCAAGGCACCATTAAGGTGCTAAAAGGTGATGAACAGACGCGAGGGTTTTATTTTGCCCTAATTGTTTATTACGTAAAGCTCCTCGGTGAGTTTCCAGTCACTTAACGGTGACTTTTTAAAAGTTTGACCATATGTGCGCCCTTTTACATTGGTCTATTAATATGCTGGTGTGGCTCAATGGCAGAGCAGCTGATTTGTAATCAGCAGGTTGTTGGTTCGACTCCGACCACCAGCTCCATCTGGGGGAAGATTCCCGAGTGGCTAAAGGGAGCAGACTGTAAATCTGCCAGCTTCGCTTTCGGTGGTTCGAATCCACCTCTTCCCACCAAAAAAAACCCTACTTGATTAAGTAGGGTTTTTTAATTCAATTTATCGGTTTAATATAATATTAGCATTATTATTTCAAATGATATATTTCTATTGTAATTTTTTCATTATGATAAAAAATAAATAATTTTTAATACTATTTATTAATATTTTTAATTTTATGACTACGACTAAAATAATTTACAATACTAAAGTTAAAAAGTTCATAGCTTCAATAATGAATTTATTTACAGTTATTGCAATCATCGCAGTTTACTGTTGTTGACGAAATATCAGCGCAGGTACAATACTCGATAGGTATTCTAGTGCAAACTGTTTGCGTAATAACAATCTCATAGCCACATAAACCATTTGTTCTTTTACAACAATTAACACAAACTGTTGGTTCTCCGCAGCATTTCGTGGATAAATCGCCTAGTTTTGCAAAAGTATTTAGTTTTATTGCAACACTTACATCTTCAAATTGCGAAAAAATACTTGTGCAAGTCGAATTTTCATCATTACAATTTGACAAATGATTTTCCATAATATTTATACATTATTAGTTGGAACACTTGGTAATGGTTCAATTATTTTTTCACAGTTTGAACAAATATCATCAGACGATGCGCCGTTGCAACTTACAAAAGTATCGCCGACAGAGGCAACCGCTCCGAATACAACAGGAACAGCAACGCAAATATCTTGGCTAATTGTAAAAAAGCAAGTACCATTTTTAACACCGCCACAAGTATTTCGCCCTGAAATAACAATAGGCATTCCGCAGCATTTAGTGCTAGTAGCCCCTGTTTTTGCAAACGGTGTTACGGTTACAGGTACGCAGATTGAAGCTGATTGATATCCAACAGTTGGACAGGTTTGGTCTTCACCGACAACGTTATCTTTATTATTTTCAGCCATAGTATTTCTCCTCAATATAAATTTAATAGTTTGAATAAATTTTATAGCAAATATTTTTTTAATTCAACTTACTAATATATTCTATTCTAGTTATTAAAAAATTGCGACAGATATATAATTACAATTTATTTTAAATCTATACTTATATTAAAAGTGATTAAATTGTATAAAATCGAATTTTGTAATTTATTTTTTAATTTAAAACAATAAAAATTTTATTGTAAACCATTTATATTTTTAATTTAAAAAAACTGTGCAAAGTGTTTTAAGTGATTTTAACAACGCAATAACAACTATTATAAATACTTAAAATTATATTTTTTATTTATGTTTAAGGCAATAAAAAATGCGCCAATAATTTGGCGCATAAAAAATAATTTGTTTTATAAAATTTATTTAGCGTAATCTACGCTTCTAATTTCCCTAACAACAGTGACCTTAATTTGACCTGGATATTCCAATTCGGCCTCTAATTTGTTAGCGATTTCTTTTGCTAAAAACACGGTAGTGCTATCATCAACGACTTCAGGTTTTACCATAACGCGGATTTCGCGCCCAGCCTGAATAGCAAATGATTGCTCAACCCCTGCGAACGAGTTTGCTAAGGTTTCCAATTTTTCAATACGTTTAACATAATTTTCAAGAGATTCGCGACGCGCTCCCGGCCTTGCGCTTGAAATAGCGTCAGCAGCTTGCACTAATACAGCCTCAACGGTAGTGGCTTCAATATCATTGTGGTGCGCGGCGATTGCGTGGATAATTTGGCTGTTTTCTTTATACTTTTTAGCAAGGTCAACACCAATTTGCACGTGAGTACCTTCGATTTCATGGTCAACAGCTTTGCCGATATCGTGCAACAAACCTGCCCGCTTAGCAATTTTACAATCAGCGCCAAGTTCACTAGCCATCATACCTGCTAAAAAAGCGACCTCAAGCGAATGTTTTAAGCAGTTTTGGCCATAGCTTGTACGGTATTTAAGCCTACCTAAAATTTTAATTAACTCAGGATGAATACCATAAATTCCACATTCAAAGACGGCATTTTCGCCAGCTTCTTTAATAGATGCGTCAACTTCTTTTCTAACTTTATCGACCATTTCCTCAATGCGCGCAGGATGAATACGTCCATCAGCGATAAGTTTCTCAAGTGTAATACGAGCAACCTCGCGACGAATTGGGTCAAAACCAGATAAAGTAACGACATCAGGCGTATCATCAATAATTAAATCAACACCAGTTGCGCTTTCTAATGCGCGGATATTGCGGCCAACCCTACCAATAATTCTACCCTTCATATCATCACTAGGCAGAGCTACTACCGATACGGTAGTTTCAGTAGCGTGGTCAGCAGCGCAACGTTGAATAGCTAAACTAACAATGTTTTGCGCCTTTTTATCAGCATTTTCACGCGCTTCAGCTTCAATATTTTTTGCTTCTTGTGCGGCATCTTTTTTCGCCGTATCTAAAAGGCTTTCAACAAGTTGCGCTTTCGCCTCGTCTTTTGTCAACCCCGATACACGTTCTAGCTCGCGCTCCATAATGGAATGCGAATTTTTAAGTTCATCTTCAATGCCTTGTAATTCAATTTCTTTTTGAGCAATTTGACTTTTCTGAGTTTCTAACTGCTCCTGTTTTTTTTCAAGAGTATCATCTTTTTTATCAAGATAACTTTCCTTTTGTTGAAGACGTAACTCTGATTTTTGAAACTCAGCTTTCTTTTCTTTGGATTCCTTATCGAATTCGGTTCGCAACCTGTGTTGTTCCTCTTTGGCTTCCAAAAGAGCTTCTTTACGAAGTGTTTTTGACTCCAAATTAGCGTCCTCGATAATCCTTGCAGCTTCAGTTTTTGCCAAACCAATTTTATTTAGGGAGTATTGACGGTAAATTAAATACCCAATCACTCCGCCAACGGCAATCGCGCCAATCGCGATACCGATAGTTCCGCCGACCGACACTGCAAGCAGATACACAAAATTGCTTGTCATGTGGTTTAAACCTCCTATATATTGATAAAACCGCTAGTAGTTTATCACGTTCGCATAGTGATAAACAGCGACTTTAATTATAAAAATTATACAATAAAGTTGCACAAATGTCAAGACGATGTAAAAATTTTGTATAAAAAAAATATACTTTAGCAACTTTAAATAAATATATTTTCATTTAAGCGAGAAAACGCTTAAAATAATTACAAAATACGCAAAAATATTATGCTAACCGTCAAAAAATATGTAGAACTTAAGATAATTTTAAATTTAGATATAGCTATTAAAGCTAGTTTTAAGCGCTAAACTGCTCAAAACTATGCAATAATTATTAAATATTTTATAAATTTAAAACAAAAAATTACTATTTTTTAATTGCCTTAATTGTAGCAACAATACTGGTTGCGATTTCGGGATGGATATTAAGAAAATCAATAGCTTTTTCGCGACCTTGACCAATTTTTTCATCATTATATGCAAACCAACTTCCGCTTTTTTGAATAATATTGTTTTCAATAGCGACATCAAGAATACAGCCAATTTTCGATATACCTTTTCCAAAAAGTATGTCAAATTCGGCAACTTTAAAAGGAGGAGCGACTTTATTTTTGACAATACGAGCCTTTGTTCTGTTTCCAACAACATCTGCGCCATCTTTAATTGTATCAGCTTTTCTAATGTCGATACGGACACTTGAGTAAAATTTCAAAGCCTTGCCACCGGGCGTAACCTCAGGACTACCATAAACAACGCCAACCTTTTCACGAAGTTGATTAATAAACACAATACTGCACTTACTTTTATTGCAAATTGCAGCAAGTTTTCTTAGAGCTTGGCTCATAAGTCTAGCTTGTAGACCCATGTGGCTATCGCCCATTTCGCCATCAATTTCAGCCTGTGGAGTAAGCGCTGCGACACTGTCGACAACAATCAAATCAATCGAATTGCTTCTAACTAATGTTTCAACAATATCCAAAGCCTGTTCGCCGTTGTCAGGCTGTGATATATACAACTCGTTAATTACAACACCTAGGTTTTGCGCGTAATAAGGGTCGAGAGCGTGTTCTGCGTCAATAAAAGCAGCCGTGCCACCTGTTGCCTGTGTTTCGGCAATAATATGCAGCGCAACGGTTGTTTTGCCCGATGACTCTGGCCCGAAAATTTCAATAATACGACCGCGCGGAATACCGCCTATCCCTAAAGCCATATCAAGTGTCAAACACCCAGTAGGAATTGCTTCAACTTGCAATATTTCCCCGTCTCCAAATTTCATAATTGCGCCCTTGCCAAACTGTTTTTCAATTTTTTGTAAAGCTTGTTCAAGGGTTTTAACCGTATCTTTTGCTTCTGCCATAATAATCTCCTCAATATTTATCCATCATTTTAGCTTGCCCGATAAATACAAAAATAAGTAAAAAATAGCATAATTAGCAGCCTTTTTTCGTATTTCGTTGCGAGTTCCGCTAAAAATTTGTTTCGTTGTAAAAGTTTTTTGTTTAGCCGCAAGGCCAAAACAAACTAGCCCGACAGGAAACTGTTCGTGTCCGCCAGTAGGCCCTGCAATGCCTGTTGTTGAAATTGCAATATCAATATTTCCTTCTTTAAGCAAGCCGTTTGCCATTTCGCTTGCGATTTCCTCAGAAACAACGTTGTAATTTAAAATTGTATCGATATTTACTTGCAAGCGATTAATTTTAGCAGTATTATCATAGGCGACAATCCCCTCATAAAAGTTTTCCGAAATTCCTGAAACATTTATAAGTGTAGCTGCGACCAACCCTCCAGTAATACTCTCTGCGACAGACAAAACATAATTATTTTTTTTCAATAAGTCGACAACAACTTCTTCAAGTGGCGTATTTTGATTTAAAGTATAGGCCTGCGCCGAAAACAACTTGTATGCTTTTTGACAAATGTCAATAATGCCTTTCTCTATTGGGCCATCTTGCAATATACTAAGTGACGCATCTAAACATTCTTCATCAATTTCAAACCGTTTAACATCGAAATTAGCGCGAGCTAATTTTTCTTCAATTTCAGATTTACTAAGGCCAAACATTCGAGCTATAAGCCTATTATATTTTATCATAAAATACCTTAAATACACAAAATAATTTACTTGAAAAATATTACTTACTAAACAAGATTAAATTAATAAATATGCTAACGAAAGATAGCGCGTTGGTTGCTATAAAATTGCTTTAAATTTAGCAAATAAAAAACTTTTATTGCTAATCTTTATTTTGGCTTGACGAAGGAGTTTCCGTCGTTTGCGAAACGTCGTTTGCAACTGGCGCAGTCATTAAAACTGCTTTATTTTTTAAAACATAATTAATGCCAGAATATAACGCTAATGCTGCGCCTATGTAAAATGTGATTTTACCTAAGTACATAAAGAATGCGCAATTACCAAACAAAATGCCATCTAAAAACAATGCGGATAAACCCACATCTAAGAAAATTGTTTTAATTTTGCCCCAACCATCAGCAGCAATGACAACTTTTTTTTGTACAGCGATTGTACGAAACGCGCCAATAATCAATTCCCTACTCATAATTATGCCCGCAACGATTGCGCCCCAGGGATTTGCCAAAGTTTGGTCGCCAACAAAAATAAAAAGCATAACAACAACAATAACTTTATCGGCTATTGGGTCTAAAAACTTGCCCAAGTCAGTAACCATATTCCGCTTCCTTGCAATGCTTCCGTCGATAAAATCAGTGCAACAGCAAAGTACAAACAGCGCGCAAGCAACAATATCACTGCCTACAAAATCAAATTTTGCTGGCAATAAATATACCACCACAACAAGTGGAATTAAAAAAATTCGAGCTAAGGTAATTTTGTTAGGTAAATTCATTTTGTTTCTCCAATAATGTCATAGGCATCGCGTTTTGTAATTTTAACGTCATAGAAGTTTCCGATTTCGACAAGATTATTTGATTTAAATAAAACCTTGCTGTCAATTTCAGGAGCGCAAAATTCAGGACGACCATAGAACATTTTTTTATTATAATCTATACCTTCGTACAGTACTTTTAAAGTTTTTCCAATATATTTATTGTTGTTTTCAAAAATCACATCAGATTGTATTGACCGAATTTCTTTTTGTCGCGCGGTTTTAATTTTTTGTGAAAGTTGACCCTTGATTTTAGCCGCAGGCGTACCTTCTTCTTTGCTATAAGCAAAAAACCCGGCATAATCAAGCTTATAGTTTGAAATAAAGTCACATAATTCATAAAAGTCAGTTTCGGTTTCGGTAGGAAAACCAACAATAAATGAACTTCTTAATGCAATCCTATCATCTATATTACGAATTTTGTCAATAAGTTTTCTAACGCTGTCGCCATCAATCCTGCGGTTCATCATTTTTAATATTCTATCACTTATATGTTGCAAAGGTATGTCAAGATATTTGCAAACTTTTTCATTTTGCGAAACATATTTAATTAAATCATCATTAATAAGTTCAGGATAGCAATATAACAACCTTATCCAATTAATGTCAAGCGCAGAAAGTTTATCCAATAACTTTAATAATGAATATTCATTATAAATATCAATGCCATATCGAGTGATGTCTTGGGCGACTAAATTGACTTCTTTAATTCCGTATTCTGAAATAAGTTCACGAGTTTCATCAACCAAGCCATCAATTTCGCGTGAACGATATTTGCCTCTAATATATGGAATGGCGCAATAAGTACAACGATTGTCGCAGCCATCGGCAATTTTAAGATACGCAGTATGAAACGGAGTGCTTAAAATGCGTTTTGAAGTGGGCATATCTTTGCCCTCAATTAAAATGACACGTTCGCCGTTAAACACTCTATCTAAAACTTCGGGCAATCTGGCATAGTCTTGAAAACCCAAAAAAGCGTCAACTTCGGGGAAGCCTACAAATAGTTCATCTTTATAGCGAACGGATAAACATCCCGTAACAATTATTTTAATATTGCGTTCATTTTTAATTGACGTAAATTCCAATATTGTAGAAATAGCCTCTTTTTTGCTACTTTCAATAAAGGCGCACGTATTTATAACAATAACATCGGCGTCCGAAACATCATTTGTAATTTCGTAACCGCTATTTGCAAGTATGTAAAGCATGTTTTCGGTGTCAACGCGGTTTTTATCACAACCCAAACTAACTACGCCGACTTTCGTTTTACAGTTCATTAGTTATATCCTCGTCATCATCGCGACCAAAAATTTGATAAAATTGTTCAAGTGAAATTAAAACTTCGCGCGTTTTATTTCCACCAAGATTAGCTGAAACGTATTTTCTGTCTTCCATTTTTTCCATTATATTAGCAGCTGTTCCATATCCGACTTTAAATCGACGTTGTAATTTGGAAATAGAAGCTTGTTTTTCATTTACAAACATACGCAATGCGTCAACAAATAATTTATCATCACCTGTTTTGTTATTGTTTGTGCTAGGAACGTCATCGGGCGCAATATCTTCTTTTGGCAATGAATAAATACTATTTGCAACTTGCGAATCATAATAGCACTCGTTGTGCGCTTTAATATAGTCGACAACAGCTTTAACTTCATCACGTTCAACAAGCGTACATTGCAAACGTATTGGCTCGGGTCGTGATTGTGGAGCAAACAGCATATCGCCCTTACCTAAAAGATTTTCCGCTCCACCGCCTGCCAAAATGGTCATTGAGTCGGCAGCTGACTGCACTGCAAACGCAATACGCGAAGGAAGATTTGATTTTATCGTGCCTGTAACAATGTCAACAGACGGCCTTTGTGTTGCCACAACCAAATGAATGCCCGCCGCGCGCGAAAGCCTTGTAACTTTTCCAATTCTATCTTCAATCTCTTTTTTCTTAACTAAAATAAAGTCAGCCAGTTCATCAATAATAAACACTATACGCGGAATTTTATTAAGCCCGGGAGTTTTAGCCGCAATGCTGTTATACTCGCTTATATTTCTTACTTGATATTTTTTAAATATTGTAAAACGAGCTTTCATTTCCTCAATAGTCCAGTCGAGCGCGTTTATTGCGACAACAGGGTCATCGATAACCTCGGGCAACAGAAGATGTGGTAAACCGCTATATAAGTTAAGTTCAACCTGTTTAGGGTCAACCAAAATAAGTTTTAAATCATTTGGCCCACACTTATAAAGCAAACTTACAATAAGCGAGTTTATGCAAACACTTTTTCCACTTCCAGTAGCGCCAGCGATAAGCATATGCGGCATACTTTCAAGGTCACACACGAAATTATCATTACCGATATCTTTACCGAGCGCAAAGGTGAGCATTGATTTTGCGGTATTAAATTCTTCTGACATAATTATCGATTTTAAACTAACTGCCGAGCGGACAGCGTTAGGAACTTCAATTCCAAACGCATCTCTACCAGGAATAGGAGCTTCAAAACGTAACGGCGATGCCCTAAGTTTCATTGATAAATCTTTTTCAATTTTTAAAACAGAATTAACAGGAATACCATCTGGCATCATAAGTTCAAATCGGCTAAAAGTAGGACCCTGCGTAACGCCTATGACTTTTGCATCAATTTTAAACTGCGAAAGGGTATGCTCTAAAAGCTCAACACGTTCAGTATAATCTTCAATCTTAACCTTTTCATCGCGCGACATAAGCAAGTCAATCGGCGGAGCCATATACGGAGTACGCAAACGCTGCTCCTCCAAGGACTGTTCAATGGAAATTTGCTCCGCCTTAATTTTAGCAGGAGCTGGGGTCAACTTAACAGGTTCCGCCCTCTTTCCAATAGGAAAATCATTGTTATAAGAAGATGGTTTTTCTTTTTGCAACTCTGTATTTTGCAGTTGTTCATTGCTTTTCAATCTATCCTCGCGCACAACTGTTTTGTCATCAATAATGCGTTTTGCTTCCGTTCGAGGTTGACGGTCAAGCGGATTGTTTTCAACTTCACGAACAGTTTTTTCAGATGGCATTATAGCGCTATTTTTATTTTCACTAATAATTCGTTCATTATTTAAATTAGAAAAATCACCCAAAGCGACAACGTCCTCATTAGATTTACTTGGGTTTTGCGGAATAACTGATGGCTTTTCAGAAACGCTTGCGCTGTTATTTTTAAATATATTTAAATCACGAATACTACCTCTGCCACTGTCAGCGGATTTTTCCAAAGAAGGACTTTCTATAATAGGTTTAATTTCATCTAAAGGTTTATACTCAAAACTAGGATTGATTTTGTCAAGCGGTGCAACTTCATTGTTTGAAACCACATTGCAATCATTTTGTTGTTTATTAAGTTTATCGTTAAGTAGCGCCGCATCTTTTTGCGCGCTTGAATAAAGTACCGACTCAACAATAGGTCGTGCGGGCTGTTGCGGAATTGGCTTAAACGATGGTTTAATTGTTTCATCAAGATTTTGTGGTGAAAGCGGTTTTTCTAAAGTTTTTCCATTATCGGGCAACTCAGCCGAGTTAATGTCAGAAACTTTTTTAATGTCAACATTTTTTTGTTCGCCATAGAGTATTTGTTTTACAAAATACGGCAAGTCGTCATTTTTTTGAGCAGTGTCATCATTAGATTTTGAAACGACATCTTGCTTAACTTCGGGCAAAACTTCCGGTTCGGGCTTTTTAATAGGTTCAACAAGTCGTTTTGAAGCAGCGCCACGAACATCGCTAGGTTTAACTTCTGAATTTAAAATATACCCCATTCGTTCTTGAAGTTCACGAATACGGCCTTCATCGGTATCGTCGATATTAAAAGCTTCTTTTAAAGATTTGGGTTTACCGTCACGATTTTCGGTTTGATTAATTTGAGTATTAAATGTAAATGGTAATGAGGCGCGCGGAACTTCCTTATGCGATGGTTTGACATCGTCGACAGGTTGTTTCTCAAGCGATTTACCGAATACGACTTTATCGTCAACATTTTCAGTATTATTTGTTTCAACAGTTTTTTTGCCAAACAGCTTTTCTCTGGCTCGCTTTTTCCGTTCAGACTCGTTATCAAAAATAGGTTCAACTGCGCTATCTTCAATGTTCGTCGCGCTGTTCTGATTTGGGAAAAGAACATTGAACCCTGTTTGCTTTTTAATTTGTTTTTTGCTTGCTTGCTTAAATTCAGCAGCCGAACCATCTTCATTTACAGTGCCTACAAATAAGCTGTTGCCCACTTCATTTGAAATTACAGTTTCATTTTCAGCTTCGCGAGAAATGTCTGCTAAAACTGGTGTTTTCGACTTATTTGGCTTAATTTTTGTGTTTTTAGCCTTGTAAGGGCTTGAACCAACAAGCAATGGATAAAAGGACGCCAATGCGGTCGCGGCAAAAAGAATGATTAACACAACTAAAAAAAATGTTGGGCTTAAAATTTTCATAATAGGATACGAAATAAGTGAGCCTATCCACCCGGCAGGGCTAGTTTCAACATAGACGGTTTTTAAATATTGTCCATAGTTGCTGCCTGCAATAAGGCCACGAGTAAACCAAACGTGAAAAATCATAACGCCTAAAATGAAAAGTAGAATATACTTAAGTGATTTGTCAAGCGGGAGCGTTGGTTTGCGCCCAAGAGTAACAGCGACACCAATTATCACACCACAAATTGAATATGCATAAGCAACAAAACCAAAAACGCCAAGCAAAAAGTCCTTAACCAAATGCCCTACACTGCTTAAAGCATTGCATAGCGATAATGTAGCAAGTAAACTAACAATTATTATTAAAACACCAACAGCAATGCGATTAGCTGTGCTTTCATAGCGGCTGTCGTTGTAAGGATTATTATAACTCAAAGTTTCCTCCAAATAATTTATCAATATTATTGTGGCAAATCTAAAGTATCATAGCGCGTGTAGGTTATAGACATATTGTTGCAAAAATAAACTTAATCTGCTTAAAATATGTAACCACATTATTTGGTAAAAATATAAAAACAATTTAATGATACAGTTTATTTTCACATTAAATTTATTTACTTTAATACTTATTTGTAAGTATACCATAATTGATATATATTTACAACATTTATACTAGAAAAATTTATAAAAATTAGGTAAAAATATGCCGTAAATTTAATTACGGCACTAAAAATATACAAGATATTGTGCCAAACAACAAACTTTGTCACATTAAATATGTAATTGTATTTTTATTTTAAAATCCAAACGCTATTTTAGTTCGTACCCTTTTTTATCCGATTTACCATATTGTCGGTCAAAATTTTCTTGATTTTTTTTCATATAGCGCTCATAAAGTTCCGTCGCAGACATTCCCGACTTAATGCACATTGCGGTAAAAAAGTGTAGGATATCAACAATTTCGTCTTTAATATTATCCGAATTTTCGGGTTTAGGATTTTTCCACCACTTAAAGTTTACCTCATCTAAAAGTTCTGCAAGTTCAGAAATCATTGCCAGTACTTCTTTTTGAATCCATTGTTCTTTTGTAAATTCAAGGTTTCTATTAGTTGCTAAATCGGTATCAAAAAGATTTTGCATATAAAAAATCTTTTCTAACATTTCCATTTCTTCAAAAGTTTTTTGTATCATTATAGTTATCCTTTGATAAGTTTTAGTAAATCGACGTCGCATTTAGGGCCGACATAGCAAGCGGTTACTTTGTTAAAATCAAAAACTTGTTTTATAACTTCATTTACATCATCAAGCGTAACATTTTCAATATCTAACAACATTTTGTCAATATCACAGGCCTCGCCAGTCATAATTGTATGGCGAGCAATCATCGTCATCATACTTGACGTGCTTTCTTGACCGAAAACAAACGCGCTACGCATTTGCGCCTTCCCTCTTAAAAACTCCGCCTCGGTTATGCCGAATTTTAAAACCTTGTCAATCTCGTCTTTGACTGCAAGAGTAGCCTTTTCAACACTATTTGAATTAGTCCCAAGATATATTGAACAGCAACCATTTGTGGTGTAAAAAGACGGATATGAATAAACCGAATAAGCAAGTCCCAAATTTTCACGAACATTTTGAAAAAGTCGGCTACTCATACCATATCCGAAAGCAGTGTTAAAAACTTTTAGCGCAGTGGTTAGTTTATCACAGTAAGCCATCGATGGAAAAATAAAAGCGATATGACTTTGTTCAATTTTTTTACATTTTTTTATAAAAGTAGAATTGCCCTCAAAATGCTTAATTTGCTTGTTTGGCGACTTCTTTAATGAAAAATTATCGATAAAGTATTTATTTATTAAAATTTCAACTTCTTTAAGCGTAATATTTCCGACAACCGATATTAAGATATTGTCGGGGGTATAATGAAGATCAATGTAATTTAAAATATCTTCTCTAGTAAAACCCTGAACGTTTTTTCGAGTGCCTAAAATTTGTCGAGATAGTGGGTGACCTTTGTAAAATGCGCTTGTTGCCATTTCAAGACAAAGGTCGTCGGGAGTGTCGATAGTCATTGATATTTCTTCAAGAACAACGCCCTTTTCTTTTTCTATTTCCTCATTTGGGAAAACACTATTAAAAAATAAATCCGACAAAATATCAACACATTTTTCAGTGTCGTTATCAACACATACCATGTAGTAGCAGGTATTTGTTTTACTTGTGAAAGCATTAATTTGCGCGCCAATATTATCCGATTCGGCAACGATATCAAATGCGGTACGACGTTTTGTACCTTTAAACATCATATGTTCAATAAAGTGCGAAATACCATTAGTTTTACTATCTTCATTAATACTGCCAACGTTCACGAAAACGCCGATTGCAACCGACCGAACCGTGGGCGAATATTGATAAGCTAAAGTCAAACCATTGCTATATTTTTTAATTTTTTCCATAATTACCTCTATAAGTATATTAACATATATCTATATAAAATACAAATAATAATTTAGACTAAAATTCAAATATTAAACCAAACTATTTATATTTTGGCTAACGGTCACAACTTTAAAACCATTTTGTTTACAATAATTTAAAATATTGGGCAACGCTTCTAACGAGTGCGCCGTTGGGTGCATCAAAATTAAATCGCCATTTTTCATATTTTTTATTGCTCTGCTGTAAATAATATTACTATCTTTATCGCGCCAGTCAATGGTATCTCTTGACCACATAATTACTTCAAATCCTTCTTTTTCGCAAACATTCATCATATTTTCGCCAATATACCCCGATGGTGGCGCAAATAATTTTACTGGTTGACGTCCGATTATTTTACATAAAACATTGTTTGTAACCATTAATTCCTTTCGATTTTCCTCTACCGATAACGACTTATGATTTTTATGGTTATACCCGTGATTAGCTAATTCGAAACCTAATTTATCCAGTTCGACAACCATATCTATATTTTCGCTTAGCCAACTGCCGCCTAAAAAGAAAGTAGTATTATATCCGTAAGCTTCAAAAATTTTTGCCATAGGCAAAACATATTCCGTACCCCAATAAACATTAATCATCAAGCTAACTTCGGCTTTTTTTTCGTCGCCACGATAAACGGCTTCTTTTTTGCCTTTATTTAACACTTCTATTGCCGAGTTGCCCGAAAGTGTGGCGGCAAACAGAACAATTAAAACAAAAATAATTACAGAATTAGCAATTATGGTTACATATTTTTTTTCTTTCATAGCGCACCTCAATTAATACTATGAAAAGTTAATCAAAGCTATTACATAAAAAAAATAAGCTCGACCTAAGTCAAGCTTATTTAAAACAAATTTTATTTAATTTGAAAATAAATTTAAAACTTAGCTTGCAACCTAAAAAATTATCTAGGCTTTAGCTTTTTCCAAAACGGCAATAAGTTTTAAATCAATACGGTTTTTTTCGTCAATCTTAATAACTTCAACTTGACATCTATCGCCAATATTTACAACATCTTCTACCTTATCGACGCGCTTATTTGAAAGTTTTGAAATATGAACTAAACCATCTTTACCAGGAGCAATGTTAATAAATGCGCCAAATTGTAAAATACGTTCAACAGGCCCTTCAAAAATGTCACCGGCTTCAGGGTCTTTAACTATTGACAATACAATTTTTTTAGCGCGTTCTGCGCACTCGCTGTTTTCGCCCGCAATAGAAACAACGCCATTGTCATTAATATCAATTTTAGCTCCAGTATCCGAAATAATTTTATTAATAACTTTTCCGCCACTGCCAATAACATCGCGAATTTTATCAGGATTAATTGTAAATGTAATAATCTTAGGAGCGTACTTAGAAAGTTCAGTATTAGGCTTATCAATGCACTCAGCCATTTTACTTAAAATAAACAACCTGCCTAAACGAGCCTGTTCAAGCGCGGTGCGTAAAATTTCCTCATTAATGCCCTTGATCTTAATATCCATTTGAATTGCCGTAATACCTTCACAAGTGCCTGCAACTTTAAAGTCCATATCGCCCAAAAAGTCTTCCAAACCTTGGATATCCGACAAAATAGCAATCTTATTTTTTTCCTCATCTTTAATCAAGCCCATAGCGATACCTGCAACAGGCGCCGCAATAGGAACACCAGCGTCCATAAGCGACATTGTGCTTCCGCAAACGCTTGCCATAGAAGTTGAACCATTTGAACTTAAAATTTCTGAAACGGTACGAATAGCGTACGGAAATTTAGCTTCGCTTGGTAAAACGGGTTCCAAAGCTCTTTCAGCAAGAGAACCGTGGCCGATTTCACGACGACCGGGGCTACGATTAGGTTTAGCTTCGCCAGTTGAATAAGGAGGCATATTGTAATGATGCATATAACGTTTAAAGATATCATCGTCTAAGCCTTCAAGTTTTTGTACTTCAGAGATTGTGCCTAAAGTGCAAGTAGTTAAAGCCTGAGTTTGTCCACGTGTAAAAATTGCGCTTCCGTGAACCCGAGGTAAAATACCATGTTCACACCAAATAGGACGAATTTCCGTTAAAACACGGCCATCGGGACGAATACCGTCGTTAATAATTTTTGCGCGAACTTTAACTTTTTTCAAAGCATACAAAGCGTCGCCAACCGATACTAAATCATTAGGATAAATTGAAGCAAAATATTCCGCTGCTTCAGCATTTAAAGCGTCATCGCGTTTTTCGCGTTCAGTGCGGTCAAATGTTTCAAGTACGTAATCCATTTTCTTGTCGCCCCAAGCAAAAACAGCAGATTTAACTTCCTCTGATGGCAAATGCAAAGTAACTTCAAGTTTTTCCTTGCCAACCGCAGTTTGAATTTCTTCAATAAAACCAATAATTTTTTTAATTTCTTCGTGACCAAACATAATCGCATCAAGCATTTCTTTTTCGCTGATAATATTTGCGCCAGCCTCAACCATCATAATAGCATCTTTAGTGCCCGATAAACTTAAATTTAATTTACTTTTTTCGCGCTCATCGGTGGTCGGGTTAATCACGTATTTTCCATCAATCATACCTACTACAACTGAACCAGTAGGGCCAGCAAATGGAATATCCGAAATAGACAATGCAATCGAACTGCCCAACATACCAAAAACTTCAGGTGGAATATCTTTATCAACAGACAACGCGGTAGCGACTACTGCAACGTCATTTAAGAAACCTTTTGTAAATAGAGGCCTAATTGGACGGTCAATTAACCTTGACGTCAAAATAGCCTTGTCAGAAGGACGACCTTCGCGTTTTTTAAACCCGCCCGGAATCCTACCTACGGCATACATTTTCTCTTCAAAATCAACGCCTAAAGGGAAAAAGTCAATTCCATCACGCGCTTCTTTTGCCATCGTGACATTCGTTAAAACAACAGTTTCTCCGCACCTTATCAAGCACGAACCATTTGATTGGCCACAGTATGCGCCTACTTCTACCGACACCTCTCTGCCACCAATTTCAGTTTTAAAAATTTTTCTATCAATCATTCTTCAACATCCTCCAAAGTCACCGCAATTCCCGCAGGCGACCATATTTAAATATAACATCGTTATAATTTTTCAAAAAAAACGGGGGTGTAAAAACAACCCCCAGAAAATTACTTTCTTAACTCAAGTTTTTTGATAAGCGCGCGATATCTTTCAATATCGATATCTTTCAAATAAGCTAAAAGATTACGCCTTTTACCAACCATCATTAGCAACCCACGACGACTATGAAAATCTTTAATGTGTGAGTCCAAGTGAGTGGTTAGCTCGGTAATGCGTTCAGTAAGTAAAGCGATTTGAACTTCAGGTGAACCAGTGTCGCCCTCAGTACGTGCATTTTCAGTAATAATTTTTAATTTCAGTTCCTTATCCATTGTTTTACCTCCTCAGGTGGATAGTTAATTCGCAATAAGCAACGTAAATCTTCGGAGTAATTAGATAAACCTTGCCTAAAGTACTTTTATAATATTAACATATAAAAAAAACATTGTAAACAAATATTAGCAACATAAAATGGTATTTTTAGAAATAATTTCCATTAAAATGATTTTTATCACAATTTAAAAAAATTTAAGTAAAAAAATGATAAAATATTTTGCTTTAAACATAATTTAATTTTAAAAAATAATATTTATTTAACAAATTATTTCCAAAATAAAGGTTTTTTAATTAAAAGTTCATCAAATCTTTCAATATATTCTTTAACATCTTTAATGTTGGCTTGCCTTTCAATGCGGTTTTTATCATTAAAAATACGTTTAGATATTGCGCCTGCGCCAGCTGCTAAAATCGATGTATTTTCTTCCATAATATCAATATTGTAAATACACGGAAAACCATCTAGCATATATCCGCTGTTTTCCAAATTACCAGTCACATATTTTTGTCGGTACATATAATAAGGTAAATATTTCGCGTCTTTAAGCGCCGAAACGGAATAATTAACCATTTGTTCTGCAGTTTCGCCCTGTTTATTGTCAAATTCATTTACGGTCAATTCGCTTCCGCGTTTTAAGGCAAGCGTATGTACTGTTATATTCTCCGGACGTAGCGCAATGGCCGTATCCAATGAATATTTAAAATCATCTAAAGTTTCCTCGGGAAGCGCGGCAATTAAATCCATATTAATTGAAAAATCATATTGTCTTGCAAGTTCATACGCGTTTAAAGTATCAATGACAGTATGTCCGCGACCGATTGTTTTTAAAGTTTTATCGTGAAATGTTTGCGGATTAATTGAAATTCTATTAACGCCTTCATTTGCAAGCATATCAAGCATTTGTTTGCTAACCGTGTCGGGACGCCCAGCTTCAACGGTAAATTCGCTTGCCGAAAAATCACAAAGTTTAATGATATCTCTTAAGGTATCAACAGGCAAAGAAGTTGGTGTTCCACCACCGAAATAAACCGCCCTAACTTTATAACCATTCTCTAAAACAATGTTTTTTAGAATACTTATCTCGTTTTTGAGGCATTCTACATATGGATTTACGTACTTTTCAAGCAATTTCATTGAAACCGATACAAACGTACAATAAGCGCAACGCGACGGACAAAATGGTATATTTATAAAAATATCCACTTCATTTTCGTTAATATTAATTAAACCTTTTTGATTTTTTACAATATTTTTAACAAGTAAAAGTTTTTCATCGCTAACGTCAAAAGTGTTTTTAAAAACCTCATCGGCATTGCCGTCGGCCATTAATTCATAATAGAGTTTTGTTGGCCTAACACCCGTCAATGAGCCATATGGTAGTTCCACTTTAACGAGGCTTGATAATACTCTATATAAAGTAATTTTGCTGTATCTTTTAGCAAATTTTTTATGTTCAAGTGGCGTTGGCGGAATATCGAATTTTTGAAAAAACACTTCCGTTCCATTAATAGTAACTGAAACCTTAGTATTAAATGTATCAATTTCGTCTTTAAATACAAACAAAGTATCAGCTTCATCATCGCTCTGCTCAATATAATTATTAAAAGCGCGAATAATTTCAAATAAATCATTTTCAAAAGGTGACAAAATTATAAATTTAATTTTCATCATAAAACACCTCGAGCGTCAACATTTATAATATTACATTTGCGTTCATATTCAAGTTTTGTGATATCACCGTGACCTGTATATAAAATATAATTTTTACTTAATGAAAAAATCCGCCTGCAACTTTCTGCAAGCGCATTAAAATTACCATCAAAAAAATCAGTGCGGCCATAACTAAGTTTAAACAATAAGTCGCCTACAAAAATACAATTTCCCTCATCAACCACATAGCAAACGCTTCCGACCGAATGACCTTGAGTTAGCATAACTTTTACTTCAATATTTGCAATGTTTAAAACATCTCCATCATTTAATAAAACATCAGCATTAAGCGATTGGAAACTAACACCACACATAGACGCTAAGTTTTTATCCGAATATAATTTATCGGCATCAAGCGTATGTATATAAATTTTAATACCTAAATTTTGAAAATATTTGGCCAACATGCAATGGTCAAAATGACCGTGAGTTAGTAAAACTCCGTCAATTTGCAAGCCTTCATCGGCAATTTTTTTATTTAATTTTGCAACATCTCCCGTTGGGTCAACCAAAAAACATCTATCACCTTTCGCGCAAATGTATGTATTTGTTTCAAGTTCGCCAGCGATAATTCGCACAACTTTTATATCAGACATTTTCTTTCTCCACAATTACAGTAACAGGGCCGTCGTTTGTAAATGTAACTTGCATATCTTGTCCAAATTCCCCTGTAACCAAAGGCAAAATACTTTTAAATTTATTAACCGTAATATCATACATTGGCTTTGAAATCTCTGACGACGCCGATTTGATAAAATCAGGACGCCTTCCCTTTGCTGTATTTCCATAAACGGTAAAATTAGAAACCAACAAAACGCTTCCGCCAATTTCTAAAACGCTTTTATTTAATTTTCCATCATTATCGCTAAAAATACGTAAATTAACTATCTTGTCAACGCAAAAATCAACGCATTTTTCATTATCGGTACTAGTGTAAGCAACAAAAACAACTAATCCAAGTTCAATTTCTCCCGAAAAAACGCCATTTATTGAAACGCAGCCGCGCGTTACTCTTTGAACGATACATTTCATATTAACGATGAATATCTATAATTGATTTTATAGATTGAAGCTTTCTTATGACTTCGTCCAATGCTGTTGTACCTTTAATTTCAATGGTAACCTGAATATCTGCCGTGCCGGAAGCATTGTCAACCTTGGCAAATGCCGCAGTAATTGGTATATGCAAATTTGATATAACTGCTGTTATTTCGGCAAGTATACCGCCCTTATTTTCACAAGCGATTTTTAAAGTTGCTAAAAAGCTTTGATTAATAACATCATCCCATTTTGCTTCGATAAGGCGTTCTTCTTCCATATTTCTAACATTAGGACAATCTACGCAATGTACAGAAACTCCGCGTCCGCGCGAAACATAGCCAACAATTTTGTCACCTGGAACTGGATTGCAACAATGTGACAGCCTTACTAAAAAATCGTCATATCCGCGAATAAGAATGCCGTTTCCATTAGATTTTTTCGACGTTGTTGATTGTGATTTTATTTCAGCGATAGGATTACTTGCTAACAACGAACGTTTAAAGAAGTCTATAAGTTTAATTAAAATTTGGTTTGTAGTAAAACCTCCATAGCCAACCGCGGCGTACAAATCATCAAGCGATGTAATTGAATAACGACTCATAACATAATCCAAACAATTTGCGGTTAAAAGCTCGCTTAAATTATATCCGCGACGCTTAGCTTCGCGCTCAAGCATTTCGTGTCCGCGCTTAATATTCTCATCTTTCATCTCGCGCTTAAAATACTGCCTAATTTTACTGCGAGCAGAAGCGGTTTTAACAAATTTTAGCCAATCACGACTAGGCCCGTGCGCGGAATTTGAAGTCAAAATTTCAATAATATCGCCAGTCTTAAGAACAGTATTAAGCGGAACAATTTTTTTATTTACCTTTGCGCCAATGCACTTGTTTCCAACCGCGCTATGAACAGAATAGGCAAAGTCAACAGGAGTAGAACCGTCGGGCAAATTCATAACATCGCCTTTTGGCGTAAAAACATAAACTTCCTCGGTAAAAACATTGCCTGTCAAACTTTCCATAAACTCGTGGCTGTCTTTAAGTTCGCCCTGCGTGTCAATAACTTCACGTAGCCAATTAATTTTATCATCAATCGCGGAATTTTTAGACTTACCCTCTTTATATTTCCAGTGCGCCGCAATACCATACTCAGCCACGTGGTGCATTTCGTAAGTTCTAATTTGTATTTCAAAAGTTTCTTTAAATTTAGTGATAACGGAAGTGTGCAAGGATTGATAATTGTTCGGCTTTGGCATTGCAATATAATCCTTAAACCTTCCGGGAATAGGCATCCACATAGTATGAATTGTACCTAAAACGGTGTAGCAATCTTTAACGTTTTCGACAATAACACGAACTGCTGTAATATCATAAATTTGGTCAATAGTTTTTTCTTGTTTTATCATCTTTTTATAGATGCTGTACAAGTGCTTTTGTCGGCCATTTACTTCGCCTTTAATGCCCAATTCGTCAAGCTTATCCTTAATTTCTTTGCAAATTTGGTCAATAAAAACCTGTCTTTCGTTTGACTTAGCTTTCACAAATTCAACTAAAGCAAAATAGTCTTCGGGAAATAAATAACGCATACATAAATCTTCAAGTTCACATTTAACATACGACAAGCCAAGCCGTCCGGCAAGCGGAGCATATATATGCAATGTTTCGTGCGAAATTTCTTTTTGCCTATTTGGCTTTACCGCATCAAGTGTGCGCATATTGTGCAAGCGGTCGGCAAGTTTAATTATGATGACACGATAATCTTTAGCCATAGCAAAAAACATTTTACGCAAATTTTCAGCTTGTTCATCTTCTTGCGAAACGAATTTAAGTTTATCTAATTTAGTTACGCCCTCGACTAGTTCTAAAACTTCATTGCCAAATTCACGTTTAATATCATCACTAGTCACGGTAGTGTCTTCAATAACATCGTGCAAAAAACCTGCGACTAAAGTGGGAACATCGCAGCCCAAATCGACTAAAATATCAACTACAACACACGGATGTATAAAATAAGGTTGCCCAGTTTTGCGTTTTTGTCCATCGTGAGCCTTTTCCGCAAATGAGTATGCCTTTTCTAAAACAAGATACTCAGCGTCAGAAAAATGTTGTTTAAGTTTTTGAAGTAAAGCATCCATATCTTGTTATATCTCCTTTATCGTATTGTATAATGACGAATTTTTTAATAGATTTTTAACGCTATCTTGAAAGTGAAGTTCAAAGTTATTATTAATATTAGCAATACCCAGTTCAATCATAATATATATTGTTGAAGCTATTTTAAAAAGACTAAAATTATTATGTCCGTTAGTTTTTAATTTATTTGTAATATCTTTTAGGTTAAGGACATTTAAATTAAGTTCCGCGTGTAAAGCTTTATAAATTTCGCGATACTCGTCATCCGACACACATCTATACTTTCGTATATTATTAATATTAACACTTTTTCCATTAAATAGATATATATTTGCTATGTATTTTTTTTGTAAAAAAGCAATATAATTATTGTTTAAAGGTTTATCTAGTAGAATAATATTTTTATAATAGCTCATATCGTAATTTAATTCAGGCATTAATATGAGCCTATTTAACGGATTAACTGTCGTCCCTCGCGCGACGCTTTGAAATATATTCCAACCTTGTTCTTTTGCTTTTTTATAAAAATTATCAAAGCTTTCAAAACTAAACGCTATAAATAAATTGCCATATAAACAATTTTTATTATCAAATTCACTTTCAATATAAGGCAGAACTTCCCTAGAAAGCTCACATTTTTCAATTAAACTTTGTTCAATATATTTAGTGCAAATTAATTCATCATCAACATTTTTAACTTCATTTATACTAACATAATGCATAATACCTTGTATAAACGCGCGGTTCATATAAGTTTTTGCGCTCATAGTAACGGTAAAACTACATAACGAATTAACACTATCAATTATAGCTAACATATTAAACCCTAAAAATTCAAGGTCACCACATTTATATTTAATATGATTTGTTTTGCCAATTTGAGCAAAAACATACCCTTTATTTTTGCATAAAAATGTGGGCTGAGGATTTAAATAACCAGTCGGTTCAAATTTATCCAACAACTTAACAAAATCTAAAGTACAATTATTTTCGTTTAAAATCAAATCGAAATAGACATTTGGATAAAACAATTCATTTGAAAACTTATCTAAAACATACTCGTTTACGCTTTGCACAAAAGCATCAAAATTTTCGGTTTTCATTGTAATACCAGCTGCCGACGAGTGACCGCCAAAACCATCAAAAAATTTAGACGAATTGCTTAAACAATCAAAAATATTTATTCCGCGAATACTACGAGCAGAACCTCTTAGTACGCCATTATTTTCATTAAATAACACAACAGGACGATAAAACATTTCGGCAATTCGCGATGCAACAATGCCTAAAATACCCGTATCCCAATTTTTATCGTACATAATAATAATTTTATTTTGAGCTAGGTCATAGTTTTTAAGTTTTTTTAATATATGATTTAAGGTGTCTTCTGAAAGTTTTTTTCGATTTTGATTGTCAATTTCAATATCATCTAAAATCGAATTAATTAGTTTTTCATCGTCGCTAATAAACAAATCCACTGTGCGAGTTGCATCGCCCATTCTCCCTGCTGCGTTCAAACGTGGCGCTACCTTAAACATAATATCGTACGCGGTAAAACATTCAACATTAATACGCTTTCTTAATATCTTAATTGACACCGACGGCGATGTATTTACTTTATCAAGCCCCAATTTTGCAATAATACGATTTTCACCCAAAAGCGGCACAATATCGGCAATGGTAGCCAACGCGACAATTTCAATGTATTGCAAAGCATTTTCGCGACCCGATAACGCTTCAACTAATTTAAATACAACACCTGCTCCACAAAAATCATAGAACCCGATTTTTTGCACTTTAGGATTTACTACAATGCAGTTTGGAATATCTAATTGAGGTTCGTGATGGTCGGTTACAATAACATCAATACCTAATTTTTTAATATATTCAACTTCCGAAAACGACGTAATGCCACAGTCAACTGTAATTAATAGGTCGGGACTGTAAATATCTGCTAGGTCATCAATAACAATATTGTGTAGGCCGTAACCTTCGCCCTTTCTATTTGGAACAAAATAATTTAAACGAGAAATATATTTTTTAAGATATGAATACAAAATAGATATTGCGCAAATGCCATCACAATCATAATCGCCATAAATGACAACTTTTTCGTCATATTTAATGGCTTTTTCAATACGTTCCTTAGCTTCGCGCATGCCAGCAATATCAAATGGATTTGACATATTATCCTTTGACGGATTTAAAAATTCATTTGCCGATTTAACATCTGTAACTCCGCGCATAACAAGTAATTTGGCAATGTCCAATGGAACGCTGATTTTATCAGCGATATCCGCCACTATTTTATTGTCAAATTCACATCTATTTACAAAGTTTACTGACACTAAATCACCTTTAATTTAATATATTTGTATAAAAAAACCCCTCTGTTTTAATAAAAAACAGAGGGATACATACTTATTTTACAGCCTTATACTGTGCGTATTTCTTTGCGCGATATCTGATAAGCCAGTTGTTCATCGCTGCCCACGTAGGAGCGGCTAGGAACATTGAGGAGAACGTACCTGCAACCAAACCAAATAGAATTGGCAGCGTAAACTCCCTCATTGACGGAACACCTAAAATTGATAGTAAAACAACCATAACAACAGTGGTCGCGCTTGTAAACATAGTACGTGTCAATGTCATAACAATAGCATCGTCGGCAATTTCAATATAATTCATTGAACGCTTATCATAAAGACGTTTCCGTTCGCGTACGCGGTCAAATACAACGATAGTGTTGTTAATTGAGTACGATATGATAGTAACTATCGCGGCAACATAAGAACTATTAATTTGAATTTGGAAAATAATCGTGAGAGCAATCATAATGATTACGTCGTGAAGCAAAGCAAGCACCGCCGACACACCACTATACAGCTCAAACCTAATAATAATATAAACCATAATCAACGCAATAGCGATAAGCGAAGCGAGAATAGCATCTTTCATTAAACCCTTAGTAGCGGTTGCGCTAGTACTTCTAAATGTAACAAAATCACTATCAACCGTCACGTTTTTGCCATACTGTTTATATAAATCCGCATAAATGCTTTCATTTACTTTAAACATTGCATCGCTATCATCAATGGTGTTTTTATATTTAATACGAATTGAGTTTATGCCGCCCTCTGAAATACGTTGAACATATGTTATTTTAGGAGCATTATCACGTCCCTTTTCGACAATATCCGTAATAATTTTAACGTTTTTAGCATAATTATCGCCAAGAGCGCCATCGCCTAATTTAACAGTCATTTGAGTACCACCCTCAAAGTCAATACCAATATTGATACCATTAATCATTTTATCAGACTTAAGCCCCACCGTAATGAACACGACAACTGCAATCAGCAAGATAACGATAGGAATAATATACCACAACTGCCATTTCGATGATATATTCAACTTTCTTAATTTTTCTATCATTTATCTGTCCTCCCTCTTCAAGTTATAGTGTGCGGGATTATCGCTGCCTTTGAAGCCAACGAGAGCGTAAATAAGTCCGCGAGTAACGATGAGCGCAGTAAACATTGAAACCAAGATACTGATAAGCAATGTAATGGCGAAACCAATGACAGCCTGTCCACCAAAAATCCATAATACAATCGCGCCAATGATTGTTGTAATGTTAGCGTCAATAACAGCAACCGCAGCTTTTCTAAAACCACGCGCTATAATACCACCTTGATTGGTAATTTTGCCGTCAGAGCCACGAATTGCCTTTGAAAACAAATCGGGTTCTCCCGAGCCGACACTGTCGCGATATTCATCTTTAATACGTTCAAAAATAATAATATTAGCGTCAACAGCCATACCTATACCAAGCACAAGGCCTGCAATACCTGGCAACGTAAGTTGAACCCACGGAAGTACTGCGCACAAAATTAAAAGCAATTCAACATAAATTAAAAGCGCGATATTAGCCATAAGCCCTAAGTTTTTATAAACAACAAACATAAACACCATAATCAACACTAAGCCAATCAACCCTGCGATTAATCCATTACGAATTGCGCTATCACCAAGCGTCGGGCTTACGATGTTAGGCTCACGCGAAGTTAGGTCAACTCCAAATGTACCCGCCTGCAACCTTGTGGCAAGTTCATAAGCTTGTTCATAGCTGTAACCACCCTTAGAACTTTGAATAACTGCCCTTCCGTCTGAAATAACAGTATTTACATTGACTGACATATACTTTTCGGTATTGATGTAAAAATCAACAGTACCACCCTTATTTTCAGTGGTAGCTTTAGCAAACAATTCAGTGCCTTCCTTGTTAAACTGAAGCGAAACGGCATAACTTGAAGGATAATCAGGGTCCTGAGTTAAACCAACAGCTTTTAAATGCTTTTTACCAATGATATAAACAGTTTTTTCATCTCCGCCCTTTGTAATCTTTAATGATGCTGGACGACCAATTAAGTCAAAAACACGTTCGGGGTCATCAACGTTAGGAACTTCAACAGTTAAAGTGGGTGAGCCGGTCATATCGTAGGTCACAAATGCCTCGGTATAACCCTTACTGATTAGCAAAGATTGCATACTACTAACAACGCCGTCCAAACTTGCTTTTAGCGTTGCATTGTCTATTGGGGTGCCATCTTCGTCGGTAGTCTTAACGTCGAATACGGCAGAAACACCGCCCGACAAGTCAAGCCCCAACTTAATGGATTTCGCATAGCCGTTATAGTCATACAGACCAATCGGAAATTGCACAAACCCCAACACTGCGGTAACAACAATCATAATGCTTAATATTATAAAAATCGTTAAAGATTTTTTCTTGTTCACCTGAGTGCCTCCTAGGTTTAATAAAAGTTACTAAATTATTATATAGTTAAATTAAAATATAGTCAAATAAATACAGTTAAATACGCATAAGAATTGCATATAATATTAAAAAAAAGATTATAACCCTAGTTTTTCGAGCGCATAAATAGCAAGACTGTTTTCTAAACGTTTGCGCATCATCTCGCAACTAAGTTTATACGGCTTCAATAAATCGCCATTAAAGTTATATGAATTTGCCAAACAACCGCCACTGCAATAATATTTAGCAATACATTTCGAGCAATCTTCTTTTTTATAAACATTGATATTTTCAAAAACGTGTTGAATTTCGCGATTAAATTCGCCACTCAAAACGTTGCCCATAACGTACTTACTTCCAACAAATTGATGACACGGATAAATTTCACCAACAGGAGTAACGGCTAAATATTCTTTGCCAGCGCCACAGCCGTTTAAACGTTTTATCGCGCAGGGACCATTTTCAAGGTCAATCATAAAATGGAAAAAGTTAAACCATTTATCGCCCTTTCTGCGCGCAATATATTCCTCAGCCAATATATCATATTGCTTCAAAATTTCAGGCAAATGCTCCCGCGTCAAAGCAAGTGGCGAGGAGTCGGGTAAAACAACAGGTTCAAGGGAAATTTGGTCAAATCCGCAGTCATTTAAATGTAAAGCGTCGTTTGAAAAATCAACATTATTAGCGGTAAAAGTACCTCTAATATAATATCGTTTGTCACCACGAACTGCCCTAAATTTTAAGGCGTTTTTCATAGCGATATCATAGCTACCTTTATCATTTCGAGTTAAGCGAAGCTTATCGTGAATTTCCTTTCGACCGTCGATACTAATTACCACATTGTCCATTTCGGCATTAAGATAAGCAATGGCTTCGTCATTAAGTAAAACGCCGTTGGTGGTCATAGTAAAGCTGATATGTTTTCCAAGTTTTTCAGCAGTCTGCTTCGCATACGAAACAAGTTGCTTGACAACCTCAAAGTTCATCAAAGGTTCGCCGCCGAAAAAATCAACCTCTAAATTGTGACGTTCGCCCGAATGTGAAAACAAAAAATCTAAAGCGTGTTTGCCAACATCAAACGACATATAATCTCTTTCGGTGTTATATGTGCCTTCTTTAGCAAAACAGTAGCTACATTTCAAATTGCAATCGTGACAAATATGCAAACATAATGCTTTGATTTCGCCTGTATTTTTCAAAGTATAACGTTTTTCGGGCGAGTTTAATGTACCTAACGACTCAAGCTCCAAAAACTCGTTTTCAATCTCCAAAACATCGGTTTCAGGTATTTTCGCCAGTTCAAAAGCCTCGACTTCGGTTAGTGTTTCAAGCTTTTTTTTGCAAACTAAAAAAGCAGCTTTGTCCACTGTATGCAGACTGCCGCTTTCTATGTCCCAAATAAAATAACTTTCGCTATTATTGTGATTAAAAGAAAATGCGTGTATCATTATTTATCCGTATATAAATACGGTGCGCTATTTAGAAAATTTGATAAAAAATAATTAACTAAATGACATTTTTTTATGCTAACTTAGTTAGTTATTTACCTTTTTAACAGTGTTCACGCGTTCTTCACGTTGCGCGCAACTTTGATTGCCAACAGTACAGCTAGTTTTGCAAGCCGATTGACAACTTGATTGACATTCGCCACAGCCTATTTTGCCTTCTTTAACTAAGCACGATTTAACAACAGTATTAATGTGTTTCATACCTACCTCCAAAATTGTAGTGTCTATATTATATATTATTATTAAGTATATGACAACCTTTTAATTGCATTTTTTCACATTTACCGTAATAATTCCAGATATAAGCCCGACAACTGCGCCGATAATAATGTCAATTATTGTAAAATGCGCGTTAGTAAAGCCTTTATCTAACAAGGCAAAAATCAAAAATGACATCAATGTAAACAGCAATCCCGATAAAGCGCCTTTAAAAAGGCCGTTGCTACATTCTTTCAGACCAATAAAAATACCCGTTAATATACTGATAATTTTAATAGCAACATTGACATAGCTAATTACTTTTTCGCCAAGATTTGCATACTTTACAATAATTGCAAACGCAAGAATTAGGATAAAAGATACTATTATTGAAATTAATACCGACCTTAAAACATCTAAATACAAATTTTTATTAATTTTCGCCATATAAATCCTCCGACTATATTGTATGAATGAGGTTATTGGCAAATACATAAAAACCTAATATTAAAGTTTTAAAATGCAAGTGAAAATTACAATAAAAAAGCTACCAAAATAGGTAGCTTTAAACGTTATGTTGATAATTAAATTACATTTTCAAATCGTCGTCTTTTTTATCGCCTTCAATGCTGATATTGTTTGTGCTTTCATCTTTAGTGCTGGCCGTATCATTATTTGATGATTGCTTATTTACGCTGTCAATAATATAACCTATTGCATTGCGGTCAATCGTAACTAATGTTGCGCTAGCTTCTGTGCCAACGTTAATAACAACTTGTTTTTTTTCGGTATCAATAAAAGTCACATTGCCAATCATTCTTCCGATTGTCATAACTTTGTCGCCGACAGCAAGATTGTCTAACATAGTTTGCATTTGCTTCTGCTTCTTTTTTTGAGGTACAATGGTCATAACCATCATAATAACAAAAAATCCGCCAATTAAAATAATTGGTAAATAACTATTTGCACTTAATATTTGTTGTAACATTATAAAATCTCCTTAAAATCTAATTTATTAATTTATATTATAATACATTAAAAATGTTTATTTAGCAACCATTTAAAGTAAATATATCCAAAATTTAAAATTTTAACAAAAAGCTAAATTTCGCTTAAACATTTATCCTGTTCGCGCCGAAATTCATAATTTTTAAAAAACTCGTTACGATAATCTAAAAGCCTATCATTGCGGATTGCGTCTTTTATCTGACCAACTAGCCTATGTAAAAAGTGGATATTGTGAATTGACAACAGCCTTCCTCCGAAAATTTCATCGGTATTTATCAAGTGACGGATATAAGCTCGCGAATAATTTTTACAACAATAGCAATCGCAACCTTCCTCAACAGGGGTAAAATCATCTTTAAATTGAGCGTTTCTAATTGTAATATCTCCCTTAAACGTCATAGCTGTTCCATTTCTCGCTACGCGTGTGGGCAAAACGCAATCAAACATATCAATCCCGCGGACAACGCCCTCAACTATACAATCCGCGCTGCCGACACCCATTAAATAGCGAGGCATATCTTTAGGATAATGAGGTTTTAAAATATCAAGCATTTCGTACATAACTGGCTTGGGTTCGCCAACGCTTAGGCCGCCGATTGCCAATCCGCATTTAGCGTATGGAATAGTACGCTTCAAGCTTTCAAGCCTCAAGTCGGCAAACATATTGCCTTGTACAATAGGAAAAAGCATTTGTTTTCCTTTAAAATCAACCTTGCTGCAACGGTCAAGCCAGCGAAGCGTGCGTTCTAAAGCCTCACGTGATTTTTCGTAATCCGTTCCGCTAGCGGTGCATTCGTCGAACGCCATAACAATGTCACTGCCCAACTGCCGCTGAATGTCCATACTTTTTTCAGGGCTAATAAAGTGCTTGCTTCCATCTAAAAAGCTGTTAAACATTGCGCCTTCGTCGGTAATTTTGCGCATTGATGACAATGAAAATATTTGGAAGCCACCGCTATCGGTTAAAATTGGTTTATCCCAATTCATAAATTTATGCAAGCCGCCTGCTTTTTCAATAATATCCGAACCCGGACGCAGATATAAGTGATAGGTATTACCTAAAATTATCTGACTACCTGTTTCCACTAACTCCTCGGGCGAAAGCGATTTAACGCTAGCCATTGTGCCAACAGGCATAAAAACAGGCGTTTCAATAACTCCGTGCGGAGTAGTTAAGCGTCCTATTCTTGCGCCAGTTTGTTTACATTCGTGTAAAACCTCATATTTAAATTCAGACATATTATCTCCATAAGTTATAAGCGCAAAACACTTAAATACTAAATTTATTTTTTAAAACAAAATAACAAAACTAAATAAGAAATGTCGCGTCGCCGAAACTAAAAAATCTATATTTTTGTTCAACCGCTACTTTATACATATTTAACGTATTTTCCAACCCTGCAAAAGCCGAAACATACATAATAAGCGTACTTTCTGGCAAATGAAAATTAGTAATAATTCCATCAAGAATTTTAAATTTGTAGCCGGGATAAATAAAAATTTCAGTATTTCCGGCGCCTGCTTTAACAAATCCATTTTCGTCGGCAACCGTTTCTAAAACTCTCCCCGATGTTGTGCCAACGGCAATTACTCGCCTGCCTTCTTTCACTGCTTTATTAATAATGTACTCTGAATTAGGGCTAATTTCATAATACTCGCTATGCATTTTGTGGTCTAAAATGTCATCTGCCTTAACAGGCCTAAAAGTTGAAAGGCCAATATGTAAAAGAACTTCACAAAATTCAACACCTTTATTTTTCAAGCTTTCAATTAATTCGTTTGTAAAATGCAAACCTGCCGTCGGCGCGGCAGCGCTACCGTCGACCTTGCTATAAACAGTTTGATAGCGACTGCCATCCTCTAGCTTTTCGTGTATATATGGCGGTAATGGAACATTGCCAACTCGTGACAAAATATCTTCAAAAACACCATTAAATATAAACCGAATTGTTCGTATTCCGCTGTCGCCAATGCCAACAACTTCGCCCGATAACTCATCTGAAAACTTTAAAACAGTGCCAATCTTAACTTTTTTTGCTGGCCTCGTAATACATTCCCAATCGGTAAAGTTTGTTCTACGCAACAACAACGCTTCAAACTTCGTAACACTCCCTTCGCGATAGCCGAAAAGCCGCGCAGGGATAACTTTAGTGTTGTTAATCACAAGCAGGTCGCCAGCTTTTAAATAGTCCCCTATTTTGTTAAAAATAGTATGCGATAACGCGCCTGTTTCTTTGTTCATAATTAAAAGCCTTGCGCTGTCACGTGGTTCAATCGGAGTCTGCGCAATAAGTTCTTCAGGTAAATCATAATAAAAATCTGTTCGTTTCATTTAACATCCTATTACAAAATTATCGATATTTTATAAATAAATCGATATTTTTAGCAAAAAATTAGTAATTTAAATTATTTTTTTGTCATTATCAACATTCTCATACAGCTCAATCAATTCAGCACGGTCATCGGGGACTTTGTACCCTAAATGTTCATACGCGCCCTTAAGCGCAACGCGTCCTCGTGGAGTACGCGCAATAAATCCAAGTTTCATTAAGTATGGCTCGTACACATCTTCTATTGTATTTGCTTCCTCTCCGCCGGCAGCCGATAATGTATCCAACCCAACTGGACCACCGCCAAACTTTTCAATCATTGTTTTAAGTAAATTTCGGTCAACATTATCTAAGCCCAACTCGTCAACTTCCATTTTACCCAGTGACTTCGACGCCAAAACCGTATCAATATGACTGTTCCCTTCATACTCGGCAAAATCTCTAACTCTTTTCAAAAGCCTGTTTGCAATACGTGGAGTTCCGCGACTTCGCCTTGCAATTTCAAAAGCTGCGGATTTTTCAATATCAATATTCAGCAATTTTGCCGAACGCATAACAATAATAGAAAGTTCATTTGGACTATAAATTTCAAGCCTACACATTATCCCGAAACGGTCGCGTAGCGGACTTGAAAGCATACCTGCTTTTGTTGTTGCGCCAATTAAAGTAAACGGTGGTAGTGGCAAACGCACACTACGCGCAGAAGGCCCTTTTCCAATAATTAAATCTAGCGAATAATCCTCTAAAGCAGGATATAAAATTTCCTCAATGTTGTGGTTTAAACGATGAATTTCATCAATAAACAAAATGTCGTGTTCGCCAAGATTAGTGAGAATAGCGGCTAAATCTCCGGCTCGTTCGATAGCAGGGCCACTTGTAACCCTAATTTGACTGCCTAGTTCGTTTGCTATTATATGCGCTAAAGTAGTTTTGCCAAGCCCCGGTGGGCCATATAACAAAACGTGGTCAAGCGCCTCGCCTCTATTTTTTGCGGCAGAAATATAGACGTTTAAATTTTCTTTAATTTTTTCTTGGCCGATATACTCAACCATTGATTTCGGACGTAAAGTGTTTTCAAAATCATCTTGCTGACCTTTCGAGCTTGAAATTAACCGCGCGTCGTCATCTGTTTCAAAAATGCTCATATTTTAACCTCTAAAGTCCAAACTTCTAAGTGCAATAGTAATAATTTCCTCAAGTTTATCCGACCTTTCCGATGCTTTAACAACAGCCGTGTATGCGTCAGACTTGTTTAAACCAAGCGTAACCAAAGCAAACACTGCATCATTGATAATGGTGTTATCCGAAACGATACTGCCACCGATAGGCGCGCTTGCGAACTCAGTAGTGCCGACTTGCTCCCTAAGTTCTAAAATAATGCGTTCGGCGGTTTTTTTACCCAAGCCTTTCGCCTTTGACAAAGTTTTCGTATCGCCTGTGACAATAGCCAAGACTAGCGCGTTTAAGTCAAGCCCCGACAAAACTTGCATAGCCATCTTTGGCCCGACTCCGCTTATGGAAATAAGTTTTAAAAACATACTTTTTTCCTCTTTAGTTGCAAATCCATACAAAGCCATTAAGTCTTCCTTAACTTGCAAATATGTGTATAACTGAAGCGATTTTCCAACAATGCCAGCAACAGAAAGCGTGCTGTTTGAAACAGTAAGCTCGTATCCGATGCCGTTATTTTCAATTACAATAGTGCCTTCGGTAGCCGAAACCACCCGTCCGCTAATAAATGAATACATAATACTCCATAAAAATTATATTTTAAACTGACCACTTAAACGATTAGTCTGCGCGTGTGTCAATGCAACGGCCAACGCGTCGGCAGCATCATCGGGTCGAGGTATTGCCGTCAATCTTAAAAGCGTTTTAACCATCTGTTGAACTTGCCTTTTATCCGCTCCGCCATAACCTGTAATCGCTTGCTTAATTTGCATTGGGGTATATTCGTAAAGTTTGCCACAATACTTAATTGATGTAAGTAAAATAACCCCTCTTGCCTCAGCAACCGCTATGCCTGTTGTTATATTTTTACTAAAAAACAATTCTTCAACGGCAATGGCGTCGGGTTTAAATGTTTCAATAAGTTTGATTATCCCCTTTTCAATCATAGCAAGACGGACGGGCAACCCTTCGTCTTTAGGAGTATTAATCGCGCCGTAATCAACCATTTTAAAATTGCCGTTTGTCGATTCGACCACTCCATATCCTACAATCGCGTAACCGGGGTCAATACCTAATATAATCACTGTTACCTCAAAATAATTTAATAAAAAAATATAAAAAAACAATATTTAATTTAAAAATAAAATTTTTGAAACAAAACAAAATTTCATCAATTTACATATACTTATTTATATATAATATATTGTTGCACAAAAAAAGTCAACCACAATAAAGCGTGGTTGACTTATAAAATCATATGGTTAAAGAATTTTTGAAAGCAATCTGTCTCGAATTGATGTAATATTTGCCGATGTTAAAGTTCGAGTAGTTTTATCTTCTAAAACATTTTCTTTATAAATAACAGTCGCGGGCTTGCCGTCAATAAGATGTATCGAATCCGATAGCAGCAATGCCTCGTAAATATCGTGTGTTACCATAACAACTGTTTTGTTATTTTCTTTTAAAAGAGTTAAAAAAACTTTGATTAATCTAGTTTTCAAAGCTACATCTAAACCTTTAAACGCCTCGTCCATAAGCAAAACTTCGCTTGGAAAGCAAAATGCGCGCGCCATAGCGGTTCTCTGCGCCATACCGCCTGAAAGTTGATGAGGATATTTATCTTTGGATTCTAGCATTTCAACTAAACTTAAATATTTATTAATAACAGCAAATCTTTCATTGATATTTTTGTAAACCTGTTTTAAAACGTAATTCAAGTTTTCAAAAACTGACATACTTTCAATAAGTCGCGGTTCTTGGAAAATAAACGAAATATTGCCCTCAATGCCCTCGACAGCTCCGCTAAATGGAGTTAATCCTGAAATAATATTTAGCAAAGTAGTTTTACCACTGCCGCTGCTTCCTAAAAGGCAAGTGATTTTTCCATCGGGAATTTCAAAGTTAAAATCTTTAAATAAAACTTCATTATTGAAACTTTTGCTTATATTTAAAAGCTTAATACTCATTTTCCCACCTCACCGCCATAAATTTTATAAACTTAACCACACCTTCAAGTAAATAGCTTAAAAGAACGGCAGTAATTGACCAAGCCAAAAGTTCAGAAGTATCAAGGTAAATTTTGCTTAATTGCATATAATTTCCAATGCTATCGCGAGTTTGCGCAAGAACCTCAGCGGCTATAATTATTTTTACATTAAGCGAGATATTACTTTTTGCGCTTGAAAATAATGTCGGGCTAATTGATGGAATATAAAACTTTTTAACAATATCAATTTTTTTCACCCGATAGACATTTGACATCTCGAGAAGTTTTCCGTCAACATTTATGATTGCCTCATAAATTGCAGTATAACACATAGGAAAAACAACCAAAAAAGCAATAAGCATTGGGCTAGTTGTTGACTTCAGCCAGATAATTGCAAGCAAAATAATACTCATTGTCGGAGTTGCTCGAAGAATTGTAATAATAGGTTCAAGTAATTTATGAACAGGCCTACAAAACGCGCCAATTATGGCAAAAAAAGTTGCAAGGAAAAATGAAATTATAAAGCTAATTATCGTGCGCAACAAAGTGTTACCAACAGCAATCCAAAAAGTTTTTAAACCCAAAAGCGCAAAAAAACTATTAAATGTCGCAGCAGGCGAAGGTAAAATAAGTTCAATTTTTACACTTGCCGAATATATCGCCCAAATTGAAATAAACAATCCAAACGATATCAACGGATAAAAAATATTTTCATATTTTTTAAATACAAATTTAAGCTTTTCTATAAAAATTGTCATCAGGAATTTTGCCTCCAATCGACTGCGGATTAAATCCGTATAAAATGCTTAAATAGTTGTTTACATCAGGTTTTATATCTTGCGCTTTTATTAAGCCAATATTACAATTTTCAACTATCGTCTTATCGTAATTCATTTTTAACGCGCTGTTATTTTCAGTTAGAATAGCGTTTAATTCACCTGCATTGTCTTTTATCCAACTAGCGCCAATTACAAGTTCTGCCAATAACTCGTCAACAAATTCAGGAATTTGTTCAATTATTTTCTTTTTTACAATTAGGCAGGCTTGCGGTATACCTTCAGTCGTATTTGTCGCGCTGTTCCATAACTTCTGTATATCAAACAACACGCTAGCTCCTGTCTTTTTAACAGCTTGGCTTGCTGCTGGCTCGCCTAAAATACCATACTTTGCTGCGCCTTTTGCCAACAAAGAAATTAATTCACTTCCACCCGATACATATTTTAACGACACTTTATCCGCTACCGCTTCATCACTTTCAATATACTCAATTCCATTTGATTTTAAAATATATTTAAAAGTTAAATCAGGAGTTCCGCCGCGTCCAATATTATATACTATTTCACCTTTCAACGCGCTCAAAGATGTCGCCTCGCCGCGTCCAACCATATATAGCAACCCAAACACGTTTACCGACACCATTTGAATGTCAACGCCTTTATTATAAAGTAATGCCGCAATGTTTGTTGGAACAATCGCAATGTCGGCCTCGCCTTTTGTGACTTTTGCCATTATCTCGTCGACACCGGCAACTATATCAAACACTATTTGCGTGCCTTGAATAGATTTTCCATCTTTCATAAGTTTTGCCATTGAAAGCGATGGCGCGCCATCGGGCACAACAATTTTAATATCCGAAAATTCATAACCTTGTTCGTCTGTTTTGCAAGCCGATAACGTGATAGTGAGTATTGCAAAAATTAAAATTAATGCTATAAAACTTTTTTTACTTTTCATTTTTCTATCCTCATTAAAAAATTAATTAACAACATATTTTCATTGCGCATATGCTAAAATTTAATTTACCTCAACGGTAGTCATCGCTGACTTTACCGCAACAGAATTTAGCTTTCCGAGTTTACCTGTCAATGCCGACACCTGTTCAACAGTACCCTTTACAAGTAAACTTATTGCCGACACACCGCTTTCTTTATCGGGAACGCCCATTCTGCCCATAATAATTTCACTAAAGTCGCCCAACAATTTTTGTACGTCCATCGCCATTTCTCGATTTTCAACAATAATTCCGATTACACCTAGTCGCTTCATATTTTACCTCTTATTTTGTTTTTTATAATAAAAAAAACTTCTCATATGAGAAGTTTGATTATTTGCAATAAAATAACGCGAAATGTCAGGCATTTTATATTCAAAAACCATTTACATAAAATCCAAAACAATCGCAATATATTAAATAACAAAACTTACTCTCCGATAAATTCATCAATTCAGTTTTAATAAGTATAACACAATTTGCTTTATTTGTAAAGTACTATTAAATTCTAACAACACCCTCGCGTTCCGCTTGAGCGCGCACAGCCGTCGATACGGCTTGTACAACTCGTTTATCAAATGGTTTTGGTATTATATAATTTTCAGTCAGTTCATCATCTTTTATTAAATTTGCAATGGCTAAAGCAGCGGCAAGTTTCATACCTTCACTTATCTTAGTCGCTTTTGCGTCAAGCGCGCCACGGAAAACTCCCGGGAATGCCAACACATTATTGACCTGATTGGGAAAGTCGCTTCGCCCCGTACCAATAACTTTTGCGCCATAGCTTTTAGCGACATCGGGCATA
The DNA here is from genome assembly GCA_036654095.1 of Clostridia bacterium. Taxonomy (GTDB): domain Bacteria; phylum Bacillota; class Clostridia; order Christensenellales; family CAG-917; genus JAVVSR01. The sequence goes on along the minus strand of JAVVSR010000001.1, from coordinate 173,021 downwards.
ATTTCAGGAGTAGGATTTGCCATAGCAAAAATTATAGCATCTTTATTCATACTTTTAACCATAGCTTCATTTAAAATATTTGGCGCGCTGACTCCAATAAAAACATCTGCGCCAATAAGCGCGTCCGACAAATTTCCCTTTATTCCAATGCTATTATACAATTCCGCCATTTCTTTTTTATGCCACTCCATATTTTTGCGATTTGGATACAAAATACCAAACTCATCACACATAACAATATTTTTACAACCAAAATTGTATATAAGTTTTGAAATAGCAGTGCCGGCAGCTCCGGGACCCGAAATAACAACTTTAATATTTTCAGCATTTTTTTTAACAAGTTTTAATGCATTGATAAGCCCCGCTAACACTACAATAGCCGTTCCGTGTTGGTCATCGTGAAAAACAGGAATATCGCAAACATCAATAAGTTGTCGTTCAATCTCAAAGCATCTTGGGCTTGAAATATCCTCCAAGTTAATGCCGCCAAAGGATATCGAAAGCGCTTTCACTATCGAAATAATTTCATTTGTGTTTTGAGTGTTCAGGCAAATAGGAAATGCGTCAATATCGGCAAATTCTTTAAATAAAATGGCCTTGCCTTCCATAACGGGCATACCCGCTAATCCGCCAATATTTCCTAAACCCAAAACTGCGCTTCCGTCAGATACGACGGCAACGAGGTTTCCTCTTCGGGTAAATTCATATGATAATTCAGGATTATTTTTAATTTGTAAGCACGGCTCGGCAACTCCTGGAGTGTATGCTGTTGACAGCGCTTCAGAATTATCAATTTTTACTCGGCTAATAACTTCGATTTTACCTTTAAGTTGACGATGTAATTCAATCGATTTTTGTTTGTAATCCATATTGTTCCTTTATAAACATTATATTAATTTAAATTTAAAAAACCAGTCGTTAGTTGTATCACATATCTAGTTTTAGTAAACAAGTTTTAAATCGTTTATCTAGTTTTATACAATTAATCGACCTAGGTTTTGTTAATAAACTAAAATAGTGCGCTCGGTTTCGCTATCCATTAAAAGATACTGCCAGCAATTATCATAAACATACTTTGCAAAAAGCACTTCATCGCCAATATAACTTTCGTCAATTAATCGATTTAAACAACCATCTAAGCAGATAATATTTCCATTACAATTAATGTAAAGATTTTCATTATTACGGCTTAGCAATCCAAATTCAAAAACAGTATTTCCATCGCTAGCTAATTCGGCAGCTCGCACCGATGTCGGAAATTTTTTAAGCTCGTCAGACGTGCCGTATTGCTCAATAACACCACCATAAATTAATACCGTTTTGTCGCCAATGCTTAATGCTTCATCATAATTAGACGTGGCATAAATTACAAAACCATCAACACTTTTTAAAACTTCGCAAAGTTTTTTAAAGCAAATAGCCCTTTCGTCAAAATCAAGATATTTTAAAACGTCATCAATTAAATAAAGTTTTCGAGGCACAAGTTTAATTTTAGCCATAGCGACATACGATTTTACTTGCCGTGATAGGTCGCGGACTTTGGTATAAATGTATTTGTATAATCCAAATTCTAGCACAGCTTTGTTGACAATAACAGCCGTTTCCTCAATAGAATATCCCCTAAGTGTTAATGGAAAAGAAAGATTTTCATAAACAGATTTATTTGGGATAAGGCTAAAATCCTCTAAAATAGCAAAGCAATCGTTATTTTTTGGCGATGTCGATATAGTTTCGTTATCCAACAAAAAACTACCCTCATAAGTGGTTAATCCAGCTAAAGCGTTGATTAAAGTTGTTTTTCCGTCACATTCCTTGCCAAAAACGGATAAGATATGCCCTGAAAAAGTTAAATCAAACTGTCTAATCGCACTTGCGCCGCCTTGATAACGTACATTAACGGATTTTGCACAAAATTCACTCATTATAAAACATCCAACGGTTTGTTAAAGCCATCTAAAAAGTTTTCCAAAAAATACTTAACTTCAGGAAGCGGATTTTCAAGCAATGATTTTTCAATGGTAACTTTGGCTATCGAAAACTCATTGTTGCCTGACGACAATTCTTCAAGACATTTGATGTATGCCGAAAGTTTATCTGCGGACTTTACAATTTTATATTCATACGAAGTACTGTCAACTTCAAACAGCTTTTTGTATGATTTTTCTAAATAATCGGGAAGCATTGAAAGTAACTTAGCGTCAGCGAGAGCTTCCATTTCTTTATAAGCTCCATTAATTTTAGGATTGTTATATTTAATTGGAGTAGGCATATCACCCGTTATCACTTCAGATGCGTCGTGAAAAAGCGCGATAGTCGCAATTAAATCGGCGTTAGTATTTCTATTAAATTTTTCATTTCCAATAAGCGCTAGCGCGTGCGCAACAATGGCCACCTGCGCTGAATGTTCAAGCAGATTTTCATCAAGATTATTGCGCATTAAACTCCAACGTTTTATATATTTCATTCTGTTTATAAGTGCATAAAAGTTGCTCATATTATTCCCTATACAGCAAAAAAACATTGTTTTGCTAATTTTTTACTTAAATAATGTATTTATCGTTTTTAGAAGGCATTGATGACAATTCTTTTTTCTTATCCTCATATCCAACGCGGTCAAACAAAGCATATGTTGCATTTTTCCCTTCTTCCACACCGGGTTGATTAAATGTATCAATATTAAGCATTGCGCCGGCATATGCGGTTTGTAATTGGAAAAACATCAAAAGTTGACCAATAGTAAACGCGTTAACCTCGGGCAGAATGATGGTGTTATTAAGCCTTCCCGACTTAAGCAATGCATATTCGGTAGCAATGCGCTCGGTATTTAGAAGTTGACCCAATGTCGCGCCACAAAGAAAATTAACATTGGGATAATTTTCAGCGCCATCTGGAATTAACACTTCGTTTCTAAAGTCTTCCACCGCAATAAAAGTAACAACTTTATCATAAGGACCTTCAGTATAAAGCTGTACTTGGCTGTGTTGGTCGGTTACACCCAAAGCCTTAACGGGAGTTTGCCCTACGTTTACCTTGTTGCCGTTATTATCAACAGCTTTACCAAGGCTTTCGCCCCAAAGTTGACAATACCAATCAGCCATATACTTTAAACTGTCAGCATAAGGCATCATAACCGAAATATTATATCCATTTTTCATAGCTAAAAATTGAAGTAACGCCGCCATCAACGCAGGATTTTTATGCGCAGCTGGCTTATTGCACAATTTATCCATATATGCCGCGCCATCAAGCAATCCTTTTATATCGATTTTTAAAACAGCAGCAGGAAGAAGCCCAACAGGACACAATTCAGAAAATCTTCCACCTACTCCATCAGGAATAAAAAATGTTTTAAAGCCTTCCGCCTTGGCGATTTTAATTAAATTTCCGCTATTTTCCGAAGTTGTCGCAATAATATTATTTTTATAATTTTCGCCCAACTCCTCTTTTAAAATATCCGTAATAATCAAATATTGGCTCATTGTTTCCGAAGTAGCTCCGCTTTTGGTAACAACGTTAAACATTGTTTTTGAAACGTCGATAACATCTAATAAAGCCATCATTCTTTCGGGGTCAATATTGTCTTCAACGTAAAATTTTGGAGCTTTTCTAGTCGACTTGGGCAAATCGTTGTAATGAAGATGGCATAGTGATTGAAAAACAGCAACAGGCCCTAAAGCCGAACCGCCAATACCTAGCACAACAAAATAATCAAACTTTTTACGAATATCTTTAGCCGTTTCCAAAATGTCGCTAATGATTGATGATTGATTATATGGAAGCTCCGTCCAACCAAGCCAACCTTTCCCGCGGTTTTCGGCGACAAAATTAAACGCATCATTGCATCGCAGGTTTTCGTTTGCAAAGTCGCGTTCAGACAAACCCTTATCGCCAATATAAGTATTTAGCATATTGTTATAATCAAATTTGATTTTGTTTTCAGCCTTATTGTAAGCCATAGATAATTTACCTCACCGATTAAATTTTATTTGATTTTATCTAAAATATTAAGCAAGTACTCTATACAATCGCCTAATTCAGAATAGTTTTCGTAATTTTGACTATAAAGTTCAACCATAAGATGCCCGTCATATCCGATATCTCTAAGCATCGAAAACAACTTATAGAAGTCAACGCTCCCCTTTCCCGGCGCACACAAAGCGCCGTTTAGGTCATAATCGCACAGATGAACATTGTTAAGCCTACCCTGCATAACTGGCAAAAAATCTTCATATGAAAGTTTTGCCTGCATAGCTTGTTTTATATCAAGAGTGCATTGTATCCGAGGCGAAAATTCACGTAATTGCTTAAAAAATTCAGGTACGGAAAAGTAAGCCCAATGCACGTTTTCATAAGACAGCGCAATATCATACTCCGACGCTATTGAATAAAGTTCATCAATTCGCGAACCAAGCGTTTGATAATTAAAAATGTATGGACGGTTTTTAAGCCTTGCCGACCCGTGAAATGTATAGGATTTCGCATTAAGTTTTTGTCCGTTTTCCAAAACCATACGATATATAGCTTCGCCATCATTTCGCGTACGCGGAATAGTGTTTAACAATTCAGGTTCATAATTTAAATTAAGCGAATGAATTGAATAAACCTCTGTATCGCCAATTTTGCTTTTAAGTAAATTACCGAAACTTGGCAAATACTCAGAAAATGTTGTCAAAAAAACTTCGCAACAAGACACCTTTAACGCTTCAATCAGCTCAAAGGTATTTTCAGTAACTTCCTTGCCAAAAAATGTGGCTGTGCTTATTCCTAATTTCATAACCATATTATATAATAAATAAAATTATATTACAAGAAATCTAATTAACAATTAGCAAATATATAAAACATTTTGACATTTATTAATTATATCTAAGCTTTAACCAGAAAATTCATAATTAAAACATTGGTTTGCAATGTTTTTTATTTTTAACAACTAATAGTTTGTTGCCTTTAGTTTTAGTATTATTGAAAATTTAATAAAATAAGTAAATTAATTTTCAAAGCCTATTGATATTTAATTAAATTTATCGTATAATAGAGTTAAGAAATATATACAATATTTCAACTAATAAGGAGGCTGGTTTTATGCGTATTGAATTTATTGGTAGGAACTACACTCCCAGCGAAAGACTAAAGAGCGTCGTTGAAAAAAAGTTTGACAAATTGGACCGTTATTTTGACACCTATGGTAAGCCTGAATCAAAACTGTCAAGTTTTATTGAAAAAGACAATGCTGTTGCTAAATTTGTTTGCAGTCAGGAAAAAAATAAGGAACGCTATACATTAGAAGCAACCGTGCATTTTGGTGACAGGATTATCCGCGCTGAGGAAACTGCATCAAGCATATTTGATACTATTGACGTTGTAATTGATAGACTTGAACGCCAAGTGTCCAAACTTCGTACTAAGTTTGAAAAGGATATTAAATCGCCTGTTGACCTTACCTTAGAGTATTTAAATAAAGAAAATAATTTAGATGAATTTAAAATGAAAGCGGTTAAATCTAAAAAATTCCAATTAACTCCCCTTTCGACTGAAGGCGCGATTGATGAACTTATTTTGCTTGACCACGATTTCTTTATTTATTTAAATGCCGAAACGGGCAAGGTAAATGTGGTTTATAAACGCCATAAAGGTGATGTAGGCGTAATTGAATGTGATTATTAAAAAAGTATAGTTTTATAAAATAAATAGTAAAAGATGCGCAGAAATGCGCATCTTTTATTTAATTAAATATAATTAGTTTAACAATAACTCACTAGCATTTAAGGTTTAGTTTATATAAAAATGTTTTATATAAACATTTGAAAGTAAATTATACAGACTTTTACTTTGAACGATTTTTAAACGTTAATTCATTATTTTCAAGCGAAATATCCACGGTATCTCCCAAATTAACAGTGTTTTTTAAAATTTCTTCACTAAGTCTGTCTTCAACCTGACGCTGTATTGTTCTTCTAAGTGGACGCGCGCCATATTCCTTGTCATATCCTTTGTCAACTAGATACGCTTTCGCTTCCTTTGAAACCTCAATTTTGATATCTCGTTCAGCTAATCGATTTTCAAGATTTTTTATCATAATTGTTGCAATTTTATCAATATCATCTTTTTCCAACGGACAAAACACGATAATTTCATCAATACGGTTGATAAACTCGGGCTTCATAACTTGCTTTAATGCTTCAATTTGTCTGTCGCGCAAGTCGTCATAGTCGCTTGTATCGTTAAATCCTAAGCGTTTAGTTTTGTTTATTTCACTAGCGCCGACGTTTGAAGTCATAATTATTATTGTATTTTTAAAGCTAATCATTCGTCCGTGTGAATCGGTTAAGCGACCATCTTCAAGTATTTGCAGCAATATATTAAAAACATCGGGGTGCGCTTTTTCAATTTCGTCAAACAAAATAACGGAATAGGGTTTGCGACGTACTTTTTCAGTTAACTGTCCACCTTCCTCAAATCCTACGTAACCCGGCGCCGAACCGATAAGTTTGCTGACATTTGCTTTATCCATATATTCGCTCATATCAACTCTAATCATAAGATTTTCGTCGCCAAACATAGCGGCAGCTAACGCTTTACTTAATTCGGTTTTTCCAACACCTGTTGGGCCAAGAAAAATAAATGAACCTATTGGACGTTTCGGGTCAGAAATACCTGCTCGCGCGCGCTTAATCGCTCTCGCGACCGCCGAAACGGCTTCGTTTTGTCCAATAACTCGTTCGTGAAGAATATCTTCAAGCTTTAACAATCTTGAACTTTCGTTTTCAGTAAGTTTTGCAACGGGCACAGATGTCCAACTTGATACTATTTCGGCAATATCATCTTGATTGATTGAAAGTTTTGTATTCGCCTTCTTTTTGTCATAGCTATCCTTGCCTTCTTCTACAATTTTTTGCAGTTTATCACGTTCAATGGTCAGTGACTTTGCCTTATCAAAATTTTCATTAGTACTAGCTTCCTTGATATCGTATTGAAGTGATTTTAATTTTGCTTCAGCCTCTTTAATGTCAGACGGCATTGAAAATGCAAAAATCCTTTTTCTGCTAGACGCTTCGTCAATAAGGTCAATAGCTTTATCGGGCAAAAATCTATCGGCAATATACCTGTCTGACAAATTTGCGGCAGCGTCAATAGCTTCGTCGGTAATTGTGACTTTGTGGTGCGCCTCGTATTTATCGCGTAATCCCTTTAAAATTAAAATCGTATCATCAACAGAAGGCGGGTCAACCATTATCGGCTGAAAACGACGCTCTAAAGCCGCATCTTTTTCAATATATTTTCGATATTCGTCAATGGTTGTTGCGCCGACGGTTTGTATTTCGCCTCTAGCAAGCATTGGCTTTAAAATATTTGCCGCATCTATCGCGCCCTCTGCGCCACCAGCGTTTACTATTGTATGGATTTCATCAATAAACAATATAATATTCCCTTTCGACTTAACAGCATCAAGCGCGTTTTTAAACCTTTCCTCAAATTCGCCACGATATTTTGTGCCTGCAACAATCCCTGCCATATCCAATGTAAAAACTATTTTATTTTTTAAAGCGTCTGGAACTTTATCCGCAACAATCGCCTGCGCTAAGCCTTCGACAATAGCTGATTTGCCAACGCCGGGTTCGCCGATTAAAACTGGATTATTTTTAGTACGCCTACACAATGCTTGGATAATTCGTTCAATTTCCTTTTCACGCCCAATAACAGGGTCAAGTTTATTTTCCTTAGCGCGCATTGTTAAATCAATGCCGAACCCCTCAAGTTCTTTGACGGGCGCGCTGACTTCGCTTCTTTTTTTGTCCGTTGAACCTCTTTTAACATCACGTTTATTGTCGGTGATATTGTTATCAACATTTTCAAAATGTTCCTTTATGCGTTCAATAAAATCCTTCGGCGTATTTATATCACTGTTATAAGTTATTTCAATAATATTATCATCGTCATCATTATTTTCATTGTATGCGTCTGCCTCATCGCTTTGCTCGTGCAGAATGTCAAAAAGTTCTTTTTCCAACAATTTGTAGTCATCGGCTGCATTTGTTAATATTGCATACGCCTTACAATCTTTCTCACTGAAAATTGCGCCAAGCAAATGTTCCGTTCCGATAACGCCCTGCCTGCACTCGGCGGCAATGACCATTGCGTTTTGTAAAATATTTTTTGTTCTGCTGCTATAATAAGGCTCAGTCATAAGCGTAACTGTATGAAAATTGTTTTGAATTTTCTTAATATTAACGCCGTGTAGCATCAAAAGACCGTTGGCAATCGAGCCATCAACCAAAACCAAGCCAGCTAATAAATGTTCACTTCCAATTTCGCCGCCAGTTTGATTGGCGATATTATATGCTTCTCTTTTAACTAAAGCAACGTTTCTTGAATCTTGTAACATACAACTCCTCCTTTATTTCAATCTTTTTAGTGTATCCCGAACATATTTTGCTCGCGCAAAATCGCGTTCATTTGGACTAAGTTCTTCGCCATTCATAAGCATACAAAGATTTGCAGGTTGGGCATAAATGACCATTTTATCCAAAAGTTCCAAATCTTTAAAATCTATAATTTCCATTGCAATACCAAACTTAAGCCACGACATAATTTCCATAAATTCACTACTCGGTAAGCTTCTAGCATTAGCAAGAATACCATATGCGCGATACACTTTATCTTCAAATTTTATTTTATCTTTGCTATAAATTTCATTTCTTAAGCCAAGTTCAATCGCGCACAGCTCACTAACCATTTCTTCAACAGTATCTAAAATATTTTGCTCGCTTAGCCCTATTGTTTTTGAGTTTGAAATTTGATACATACAGCCTTCCGGATTTGACCTTTCACCGTAAACACCTCTAACAGTAATGCCCATACGCGATGCGTGACTAACGTAATTTTCAATAACATTTGACAATGTAATTGCAGGCAAAAACAACATCGCCGAAGCCCGCATACCCGTGCCAACGTTAGTTAAACAAGCCGTAAGATAACCAAAATCGCTATCGTACGCAATAGGCATTTCATTGGATAACGCGTTATCGTACTTATCGATAGTTTTATAACATTCGCGCAAATTCATTCCCTTAAGTATGCACTGCGCGCGAATATGGTCTTCCTCGTTTATCATAACCGAAATACTTTCGTCTTTACTTAAAATTAGCGCTCCCATATCAACGTGATTTATTAGGTCAATACTAATCAAGTGTCGTTCAACAAGCGAAAGTCGCTCAATATTATTAACCTCGCTCATCAGCAACAAGTCGTGCTGAAAAGTTGCAGCATTGTCAGCTGCTTTTATAATTAAATTACGAGCATTGACGTCATTAAGCCGCTGAGGAAATGGTATGCCTTTAAAATTACGCGCCAACCGAACTCGTGAGGAAACAACAACTTTATCAAAATTATTCATCATCGCGCTCCTTGTTTAAACTTTTATAAAATTCCTCGGCATCTTTAGTTCTATTTTCTTCTTTTGCTAAAAAATATTGTTCTTTTAGTTTTTCGCGGTCGGTTAAATTAATGTTTTTATTGTCAGAACGCTTAACCAATCTTTTACCCATATGTTTTCGGGTATTGTGCATGTCTTGAATTTTCGATAAAACTTCTTGCCTAAAAATACGATAACAGTCCGAACAACCTACATATGAGCTATTTTCAAATTCACTAAGCGTAGTCCCACATACTGGACAAACTACATCTTCGCTTAAAAAATCAACAAAACCCTTTACTCCAACATTTTGTTTTTCATATAAACACTGTTGGCAACAATATATTTCGCCCATAACACCGTTTAAGATACAATAAACCGCTGGACGTTTTCCACATATATCACACATCTTACCATTAGCATTACTTTGCATATTTTACCTCTTTATTAAATGAATTATTGTTTCTTTAAGTATATTACTGCGAATACTATCACTGTTGTTTGATGGAGTAGCTAAAGCTTTATCAGATGTCATTCTCGTCAAAAGCGCGCCTTCTTCGGGCAACATAATGCCATTTTCAACTAAACATTCGGCAATTTGCAAAAGTCGAGTATACGATATTGGCTCACTTAACGTTTCAAGCAAACTGTATAGATATGGATTTTTATCAATAGCCAACCTTTCTATACGAATATATCCACCGCCTCCGCGTTGGCTTTCAACTTGAAAACCGCGGTCTAAGGTAAAGCGAGTTTGCAATACGTAGTTTATTTGCGAGGGCGCGCACCGAAAATAGGAAGCAAGTTCGTTGCGACTTATATCCGCAACCTCGCCTTCCCCTATTATATCAATGATAAACTGTTCGATAATATCGCTTATTTTCATAAAAAATCCTTTTTGACTATCTTTGACCTTAATTATAAACCATATTGTTTTTAATTGCAATAGTTTTTAAATAAAATTTTTAAAAAATAAAATTTTTATTAAATATACGCACAGTAGTTGTTTTAATCATATGCAATGTGGTAAAATAATAATAACAAGCAGCATAACAAGCTATATTTTTTATTAGTTGTCTGTATGCAAAACCATACTTAATATTGCAACTTTATTTTGAAGTAAATGCGCATATCGATAAACATTAGTTATATAAATTGGGCTTAATAGCTAAATTATTAAGTTTAAACGGCCAACTCAATATTGCTTTATACTTTTTAATAAAATATAATATTTTACTAAAAAGTGACATATTAATTTTAAAATGTATTAAATTGCTTTAACCTTTTTACTTTATAAATTTACAATTAATAGTTTTTTTTGGATTATGTATTTGCAATAAATTATTTTACAAGGATAAAATGGATAGGGTTATACTTCACTGCGATATGAATAACTTTTACGCATCGGTAGAATGTGTGTTAAATCCCGAGCTTCAAGGAAAGCCCGTAGCTGTTTGTGGCGACCCTAAAAAACGACACGGTATTGTATTGGCAAAAAGTCAATCAGCAAAGAAGTTTGGCGTTAAAACAGGCGATGCGGTTTGGCAAGCAATTAAGAAATGTCCAAATTTAATTGTTGTAGCGCCACATCACGAGGAATATGTTCGATACAGCGAAATTGTCTTTAAAATATACACTACAATTACCGACCGCGTTGAAAGTTTTGGCATAGACGAATGTTGGCTAGATGTAACCGAAAGTATCAAAATGTTTGGCAGCGGTGAAAAAATTGCCGATATGCTTCGCGAGAGAGTTAAAAAAGAAACCGGTTTAACAATTTCAGTTGGCGTATCATTTACTAAAATATTTGCAAAGCTTGGAAGTGACTATAAAAAGCCCGACGCGACAACAGTCATAACCCGTGAAAATTACAAACAACTTGTTTGGCCGCTTCCTATTTTGGAGCTGTTAATGATTGGGAAAAGTAGCGCGGAACGGCTTAAAAAGTTAAACATTAATACGATTGGCGACTTAGCAAAAACCGATAGAACTTTGCTGAACAGACATTTTGGCATAGTTGCAGATAAGATGATTGACAACGCTTCGGGGATTGAGCGAGAAGAAGTTAAGTTATATTATGATAACCACATTCCCAAAAGTGTTGGCCACGGCACAACGACTTCAAAAGATATTACAAATGTTGATTCGGCAAAAGTCGTAATATACGCATTGTCTGAAATGGTTGCCACTCGTCTTAGAAAGTACGGGCTACTTGCAGGGGGTGTTTCTCTAGGATTACGCGACACAAACCTACATTCCATAACACGTCAATTAACGCTAACCTCACCTACTAGCAACTCTAGTTTACTTGCAGAAAGCGCACTAAAACTTTTACTAGATAACTATAACTTTGCCATTCCTTTGAGGTCAATCAGCGTATACACTCAAAAGCTAACTAATGGTTATGACGATATTCAATTTACAATGTTTGACGTTTGTGACAATAAAGAAACTCGACTTGAGGAAAGTATTGATAAAATTCGACAAAAGTATGGTTATAAAAGTGTTCAACGAGCAATACTTTTAAATAATGATATATTAAATGCCGATTTGCACGAAGATGATGGTTTTTTACCATTTAAAAAATAGAGCCTATTCTACCTATTACAAGGTTTACGCAACAGTTTAAAAGTTAAGCTAAATAACATTTTTAGCTTTAAAAAAACAAAAATCCGCATTTTTTTACGGATTTTTTCATTTTATATTTTATTTTTGTTTTTAGGAGTTTCAGAATACTGTAATATTAACGAATGTGGCAAATATTTAAGCACCACAAATGTTACGACGCCTATTCCAACCCCTACCGCGCCACCTAACAACAGTAAATATGGCAATGTTAGCCATATGGTATGCCCTATCACAATGCTTGCAACCAAAATTTGCACAATATTATGCACTATTGAACCAACAGTACTAACCGCTACAAGACTTATTTGTTTAATATTTATTATCAATGCCGTTACGCTATATGATATTATCCCCGCAGGTAATGAGTACACAATGGAAAATATATTACCTGAAAAAATACCAACAAGTAAGCACTTAATAATTAAAATAAGAATACACGATTTATATCCTAAAAGCATTAATGCGACCAACAAAACAATATTTGAAAACCCAATTTTCGCATATGGAACGACGGGCATTATCGGCGGTAAAGCAGTTTCAATAAGCGATAGTATAAGCGCTAACGAAAGCATTATGCCTGTAATTGCAACGCGTTGGGTAGAAATTTTAGGTAATTGCATCAAGTTCGCCCTCCTTTTTCCCAACAATAATTACAATAACTTTGTTTGGAAGGCAAACTATTTGGTCACCAACTTTATGTATTGATTTTTCTAAAACGCAGTTTTGACTTTCGCAAGATGCCTCGCTCATATAAACTTGACCATCTTTAATAACAATTATATTTCGTCCAAAATCATTAATTTCGATAGTAGTATCAACGCTAAGCGGATATCTATCGCGAAGAACGCCGTTTACATAAACCTCGGCATAACTACCTCGAGGCATAAAGTACATAATCATTGCTGAAATAATTATCCCAAGCACAATAACGCCGACAGAAATATCCCACAGCTTGAACATTTTTTCATTTTTAATATTGTCAAGTCGTCTGTACATATTTTTTGTATCCAGTATCATTAAGTGTAAATATGCTTTCGTCTAAATTCACAAGCGAGTACTTATTATCAGCAGTTATAATGACTGCGCCAATACCATATTCATTTAAAAGTTTAGTTCCATTTACAAGTCCCAACGCAAATACTGATGTTGATAAACCATCGCATAACGCGCCACTGAACTTATTGTTTAAAGCGACAATAGTCACACTTATAATGCCATTTTGCGTAGGATAACCATCTGTACCGAAGATATGATGATAGCGTTTGTCACCTACTATATAATATCTATGATAGTCACCTGACGTGCAAACTATCGCGCCGTCGGAAAGGGTAAGTTTAGCAAAATAGTCAACGTTACTTTCACGCGGATTGCCAATACCAACATTAAAAGGACCATCGCCTAAAGTAAAAATTGTGCCACCCATGTCGATTATGCCTTGATTTTTGTTGCTTCTTGCAATCGACAATGCCTTGTCGCCAGCATAACCTTTAGCTAACGCGCCAAAACTAACTTTAAGCTTTTCGTTAGATTTAATTACAACATTATTGTCCTTTAAAATTAAGTCGTTAAAATTGCAATTAGGCAAGATTTCAGCAATTTCTTGCGCGGTTGGCAGAGTATAATTTTCTTTAAACGATACATAAGTCAATGGAGATAACTTCCACAATTCAGTCAACGGAAAAGTTGCAATATTAAAAAATCCATTGGTTTGCTTATAAAGCTTTTTTGCCAACTGCAAAAGTTCGTATGCTTCATTTGAAACTACAACCTCTTGCCCTGCTTTGGCATTGTTAATTTTGTAAAGCGAACCATCTTCATAGTCGGTATCAAAATCTCTATCAAGCGCGGAAAGATATGGTTCAAGTGTTTTTAAAGTTTTATTTGGATTGCCTTTATCAAGCTTTAGGCCAACAACAGTACCAAAAGCAATAATTCTTTCATCAATAGGGTTACATCCAACAGCGCAACACGCTAGTATAATTATAAGTACGGCTATAACAATTTTTTTCATTATAAATTTTTAAGTTCAAAAACCGACTTTGGTTGTTTGCAAACAGGACAAACAAAACTAGACGGTAAATTTTCAAACGGCACATCGCCATCATAAACATATCCACAAACGCTACATACGTAACGTTTTTTTGAAGTCGCGCTAACTTCGGCGCGAGCGCGTTTTTCCTTAAGATAATCGGCATAAATAATAGGTTGTCCCTCGCCCTTTTCGGCATTTAAAACCTCACAAATAAATGCGGTGTGCGTAGATAATTCAACCGAGTTTATAACCTTGCAATGTATGTATGCGCAGGCATCTTTTAACACGGGCAACCCGAATTTTTCAATATGCGCCACGTTTTCCCATTTATTTACATCCCTGGCGGATTGCAACCCGAAAGTTTTAATTATATCAAAATCAACATCTTTTGACAAAACTGAAATTGAAAATTCACCTGTTTGCTTAATAAGTTTGTTAGTGTGATTGGCTTTAATGCTACACAAAATAACAGTCGTCGGCTCAGCGGTTGACTGCATAAACGCGTCAACAATACAACCACAATCGCGGTTCCCCTCTTTAACGCCGACTACATACAACCCGTATGAAATAGAATACAATGCTGTTTTATCCATAAAAACCTCTTTTATTGTTTTTAATTAAAATACAAAATTACTAAATTTAAAAATTTAAAATTAGCTTTTTATATGTTTTTTGTTAAATTTTACAAAAAATTAATGACAAAAAACATTATTAAGATGTCTAATAAAATATAGCTTAAAGTGTAAAACAAAACAACTTACATCGCTAAATATTAGAAAAAATAAAATGTATTAAATAAAATTTAATTATGCTTTCCTTCAGTTAAATCGTCACCATTTGAAGCATCTGTATCGTGTTCAGGTTGGTCAATAATTTCATCTTCAGCAACGATAACTTTGCCAAAATCTGGCGCGGGAATTGCAAAATACTTTTTAATTTCAAGTCCATAAACAACTAGTACAATTAAAAAACAGATTACAAATAAAGCCACAACAACGCCAATGCCTATGCGCCAAGTATCAAAGTACAATGAAATTGAAGTGCCACCTAAAAAGAAAACATATATAAGCTGTAAAAAGCAATATGCCGTCCGTCGAGATGTAAATACCAATTCACGATTATTGTCGTGAACTTTTTTGGGGATAAAGTTCATATCTGGGTGGATAATTGGCAAAAAGAACATTCCGTAAACAATCGCGGTTAGCGCAAAAAGCACGCCAAATTGTGTACCCATTCTAATATTTCCCATAATTAAGTCACGGAAATATATAATAAATACAATCCAAATTGCCCAAAGAGATGCGGTAGCGAGCAAAACTATTTTATGTTTTAAAGTAAATTTACCCATATATAATCCTCCATAAGTGTATTATAACATAATATGTTTACAACTGCAACAATTATACAAATTTTCATAACAGCGAGTTACGCGGTTAAAAATACAACATAAAATACGTTTCGTAAAATAAAAAGCGTATCAAATATACCGATACGCTTAAGAAGTTTAATAAAAAATTATCATCTTTCGTTTATTGGAATATAATTTGCAAATTCACATACGCTTTCATATCCCGGACGAATTATTTTGTTGTTGTTTGAAAGTTCTTCAATTCTATGCGCGCTCCAACCAACTATTCTTGCGCAGGCAAAAATTGGCGTATATAATTCAACAGGCAAGCCCAGCATACTGTAAATAAAACCGGTATAAAAGTCAATATTTGCGCTAACACCTTTATATATTTTACATTTATCGGCAATTACTTTTGGCGCTAGCCTCTCGACCGCGTCGTAAATGGCGTATTCGTCCATAAAGTTTTGTTCTTCCGCTAGACGCTTGACATAAGTTTTTAAAATGTTTGCGCGCGGGTCAGATAATGAATAAACAGCGTGCCCCATTCCATAAATTAAACCCGACTTGTCAAAAGCCTTTTTGTCAAGAATATTATATAAATAATGTTCGATATGCTTGTCGTCGAATACTGACAACTTTTCTTTCATATCGCTTATCATTTGAACAACTTTTATGTTTGCGCCTCCGTGACGCGGCCCTTTTAATGAACCAAGTGATGCAGCCATTGCAGAGTATGTATCCGTACCCGTCGAACTGACAACGTGCATGGTAAAACTGCTGTTATTTCCACCGCCATGTTCAGCGTGCAAAATAAGGCAAATATCTAAGACTTTCGCTTCAAGTTCGGTAAATTTGCTATCAACGCGCAGAAGATGAAGTATGTTTTCGGCAATAGAGTTTTTAGGTAAAGGCTTATGAATAATTAAACTTTCATCGCAATGATAATGCTTATGCGAGCGATATCCATAAACAGAAAGCATTGGAAGCTGCGAAATTAATTGTAAACACTGCCTCAAAACGTTTTGAATTGAAGTATCATCTGCTCGATTGTCGTACGAATATAAAACTAAGCAACATCTTGAAAGCACATTCATCATATCGCCAGATGGAGCTTTCATAATAATATCCCTAACAAACGAGTCGGGAAGGCTTCTAAACGAACGCAAAATGCGTTTAAAATCTTTCAAATCGTCTTCTTTGGGTAAATTTCCAAATAAAAGCAAATATGCGACTTCCTCAAAGCCAAATCGCCCCTCTTTGCTAATCCCGTCAACAAGCTCTTCAATACGGATACCGCGATAACGCAATACACCTTCGGCAGGTATTTTTTCGCCGTTTTCCCCACGAGCAAAACCTTGTATGTCGGAAATTTCGGTTAATCCCGCTAAAACACCAACGCCATTAATATCACGCAGACCGCGTTTGACATCGTATTTACTATAAAATTCAGGCGCAATTAATGTACTTTTTGCTGCCATTTCGGACAAACTACATATTTTGTCTGACATTTCTTGTGATACGTGTTCAAATTTTGTTGAATTAGGCATATTACCTCCTATCGAACTTAGAATAAATTTATAGTATATTATATAGCATAATCTGTCAAGCTGTCAGCAAAAATAAATTATAATAACATAAAAAATGTTTAAAAACATTATAAAACATAACTTTTTTATAAATAATACATATATATCCGAGTTTATGCAAAAATATCGCATAATGCGATATTTTTGAAACAGTTATTACTTTTTTTGTTGTTATGGATATATGCCCCTAAGTTTACCAGCAGATACTAATCGCTTAAGAGCGACTGTATACGCCGCTATACGATAGGAAACATTATATTCCTTTTGCGCAGCGTAAACCTGTTCAAAAGCTCGAAGTATAATATTTTTAAGCATATTATTAACTTCGGTTTCCTCCCACATTAACGACTGAATATTTTGCACCCATTCACAGTATGAAACAATAACGCCTCCCGAGTTTGATAAAATATCGGGAATAATTGTAACGCCCTTTTCCGCGAGAATAGCGTCCGCTTCAACAGTTGTTGGCCCGTTTGCAGCTTCAACAATAATTTTAGCTTTAACATCGCGTGCATTTTCCTCGGTAATTTGATTTTCAAGTGCGGCAGGTATAACAATATCACAATCACAGGTGATAAGTTGGCTATTTGTAATTCGAGTAAAATCGCCCTTGTAGCCGTCTAATAAGTTTTTACCTTTATTGGTATATTCAACAATTTCTGGAATATTTAAGCCATTTTTGTTGTAAATACCGCCACTTACATCTGAAACAGCAACAATTTTTGCGCCTTCGTCGTAGAGGAGCCTTGCCGATATACTGCCAACATTGCCCATACCTTGAATTGCAACGCGAACATCCTTAGGTTGAATATTTAATTTATTTAAAAGTTCCAGTGTGATAAATGTCAAACCTCTGCCTGTGGCCTCGTTTCTTCCGCGAGCGCCGCCAACTTCAATATGCTTTCCCGTGACAACACCTGCTACTGTATACCCTTTTTGCATACTATAAGTATCCATCATCCAATCCATCGTTTGCGCGTTTGTGCCAAGGTCAGGCGCTGGAATATCTTTTTCGGGCCCGATAATAGGCAAAATCATAGTTGTGTACCGACGAGTAATGCGTTCAAGTTCACTATCGCTAAGCTCACGCGGATTACAAATAACCCCGCCTTTTGCACCGCCATATGGAATATTAACTACCGCGCATTTAAATGTCATCCAAGCGGCAAGCGCTCTAACCTCATCAATATTGACACCTTGATGAAACCTAACGCCACCTTTTCCCGGGCCACGAAGCGTTGAGTGTTGTACGCGAAAGCCCTCAAAGATTTTAATTGAGCCGTTGTCCATTTTAACTGGAATTGAAACTTTTAATTCACGTTCAGGATACTTTAATGATAGATAATCTTCATCTTTGTAACCGACGATTTTTGCAGCTTTGTCAAGAACTGAAATAAAATTATCATACGGATTATATTTTTCCATAACAGTACCTCCTATATTTTGAATACATTATATCATAAGTAAATATTTTTTGTAAAGTATTTTAGATAAAAATTGCACTAAAGTACATTAATTTACTTGAGTATATTAAGGATATTTAAATATTAACTATAAAAATACCAACATATTACAAATTTATACTTAAAATACAATAGAACCATAATAATACTTTAATAATTGTTATCTTGCATTATATTTATGTAATATTATTTTTTATATAAATTACAATATTTGGTTTTAAAAAAATATTAAAGCAAAATATTATATAAAACTTAACAAATATAAAATTTTAACGTAACACAAAGTAATATAATCAGCAATTTACATTTACATTTTTATTAAACTATACTGACTGTTATAAATTTTAGCATACAAGCCATTTGCCAATAAAAGTTCGCTATGAGTGCCCTTCTCGACAATATCGCCATTGTCAATAACCAATATTAAATCGGCATCAATAATTGTTGATAAACGATGAGCGATTACAAAGCAAGTACGTCCCTTCATAAGCTTATTCATTGCCTTTTGAATTAAAATTTCTGTTCGCGTGTCAACACTTGATGTTGCTTCATCTAAAATAAGCATTTTTCTGTCAGACAAAAAAGCTCGAGCGATTGTCAATAATTGTTTTTGTCCACCCGATAAATTAGTTGTATCGTCATTAATAATGGTATTATATCCGTTGGGTAATGTACGAATGAAGTGGTCACAATAACTCATATCACAAGCTTCCACAACTTCGTCCATAGTCGCGCCATCTTTTCCGTACGCAACATTGTCAAATACAGTTCCGTTAAAAAGCCAAGTATCTTGCAAAACCATAGCAAATTCATTTCTAACTTTATCGCGCGGAACTTCGTCAATATTAACGCCATCAATCATAATTTTGCCTTTATCGACATCGTAAAATCGCATTAAGAGGTTTACAAGTGTGGTTTTCCCAGCGCCTGTCGGCCCGACAATAGCTACTTTTTGACCGCTTTTAACTTCAACATTAAGATTTTTAATCAAAGGTTCATTTTGCTTGTAACTAAATGATACATCATGAAACGATACATCGCCAGTGCCATTAAAATTTTCACCGCTGTTTGTATCCACCATTTCATCTTTATCTAAAATTTCATAAACACGCTTAGTTGCGACAGTGGTATGCTGAAGCATACTTAGGCCATTAGCTATGCCCATCAGTGGTTGCGAAAGCATTTGCGAATACAAAATAATTGCAATCACATCACCCACGGTAATTATTCCATTAATTGCAAAATATCCGCCAAGAATACAAACCAGAACATAGGCAATCTTATTTGTGTACGAAATAACAGGTTGAACAATTTGCGAATAGAATGTAGCTTTATAAAGTGAAGTTTTACGTTTTAATGTAATCTCTCCGTGAATATTTGCTTGAGAGTTTTCCGCATTAAAAGCTTTAATTAAGGCAAAATTAGCATAACTTTCCTCAACAATGCCGTTGATTTCGCCGTTAGATTTATGCATAGCGGCCCAATATTTTTCGCTTTTATGCGCAAGGATTGCCGCCATAACGACAGACACGGGGATAACCGTCAAAACTATAATTGCCATGGCCCAGTTTATAGCAATCATCATTATCGACAAAAGTAGCAGTTGAAAAATGCCTTGAATAACTAGGTCAATTACATTATGTACAGTGTTGCCGATTACCGATACGTCGTTTGTCATACGCGAAATAAATTCGCCATTTGTAGTGGTGTCGACGTAACTTACGGGAAGTTTACAAAGTTTACTTGATAAATCTATACGAGTAGACGCGGTAAAATGACGACTAACCGTATTGTTCATTTTAAACATTTTAACAATCGAAAATCCAGCGGCTAAAGCATATAAAAGAATTAATATAAGCGACATTTTCCCGATAAACGGCATATCAAGCGTAGCCGAACCACCAGCTGAAACGACTTTCCAATAGGTATTTATTTCATCGATAATGTCACCCATAAGCATAGGCGCGTACATTACGATTAAAATGCTAAGCAACGAAAATATTGACGCTATTGTTAAACCATTTCTAATAGTTTTCGCGCTGACAAATATTTTTTTAAAAATTTTAAAATCAAATTTTTGTTTTTCAGGCGCAATAGATGGCGTATTGTTACTCATTTAAATCACCTCCTATTTGCGAGTCGTAAATTTCCTTATATATCGGACAGTTTACAAGCAATGAACGATGATTACCATGACCGACAATTTTGCCTTTATCTAAAACATAAATGCTTTCAGCGCCCATTGCGGTAGCTACCCTTTGTGTAATTATAATTTGAGTTTTCCCTTTAAGCACATCATTTAATCCCCTGCGCAAATTACTTTCGGTTAAAAAATCTAGCGCAGAAAAACTGTCGTCAAAAACATAAATAGGCGCATTTTTTATAACGGCGCGCGCGATAGCGACACGCTGTTTTTGCCCACCTGAAATATTTGTACCATTTTGTTCCAATAAATGGTTATACTTGTCGGGTAAACTTTCGATATAATTTTCAAGCTGAGCCACTTGTGATGCGCTTTTCATTTCATCATATGTAGCGTCGGGCTTTCCGAGTTTAATGTTATGCTCAAGCGAACCTTTCAATATAACGCTTTTTTGCATAGCAACCGAAATATTTTGCCTAATACGTTTATTTGAAATATTACATAAATCTATGCCCTCAACCAATATTTTGCCACTAGTAATTGGGTTAAACTTTAAAAGTACATTCAAAATTGTACTTTTACCCGACCCAGTGCCACCAATAAACGACACCGTTTCGCCTGCTTTAATTTCCATATTTATATTAGATATTGCAGGTTCATCTGCCCCGTCATAACAAAACGAAACATCTTGCAAGCTAATATTTCCTTTAATTTCTTTTGTTAAATCATCTTCAGGCTCAATCGGCTCGGGCAGGTCAAAAACCTCATTCATACGGTTGCAGTTTACCTTGATTTTTGGCAAAAAAACCATCATAAACGAAACCTCAACTATTGCCGACAACATAAGCCCAACATACTGTATAACGGCGATAATACTGCCTGCGCTAATTGTTCCATTAATACCCAATCGAATTGCGCCAACATAAGTTATAAGCACGGTTATAAAATTTAAAATAAGCATTGCCAAAGGCCCAAGTATACCCGTAATGGTGTTTGCTTTAATAATATTTTCAGCCATATCGTTTGTAGAATTAACTAAACGTTTATGTTCAAAACCTTCCTTGTTATATGCGCGGATAACGCGTATGCCATTCATTCGTTCACGGACAATTTGGTTTTGGTCATCAATAAACTTGTCGGCGACTTCCCACCGCGGAAGAATTTTCCGTCCGATTACCTTAACAATTATAAGTAATATAGGCACAATCATAAACATAATCATTGAAAGCGCGACATCTTCTCTAAGCGACAAAATAACGCCACCGATAAAAAGTGTTGGAACAGTTGCCGCGACATACAAAATTGTAATTAAAACGTCGGAAATCATATTTACATCTTCTGTTGAGCGTGTCAAAAGCGCGCTTGCCCCAATTTTAGAAAATTCGGTATTATTGAGAGATAGCGTTTTTTTAAAAATTTTGTTGCTTAGTTCGGTTGTAAAAAAACCAATAATTTTTGCAGCTATTTTTGTTGCAAGCAAACAGGTAATTACGCTTACTGTCGCGATTGCAAGCATAAGCAAACTGTATTTAATAACATAATCTAAATTTCCGCCGTTAATACCGTTATTTACAATACTACTCATAATTGCAGGTAACAATAGATTAGCAAGCGAATAAACAATTAACAAAAACATCATTAAAAAAACAGATACTTTTTGCGTTTTAAGAAGTTTAAAAATTCTAATCATTATTTATTTTCCTAATTTTTCAACAAGTTGTTCAATTTCTATAGCAACATCACGCAATGCGCCTTCTTCAAAAGGAGATTTTAAATTAGCCTCTTTTAATAATGTTGTATAAAACTTTGCTCCGCCCTGCTCAAGCAATTCATAATAGCGCTTAAAGGCGTTGTCATAATCCTTTTGACTTTCAATTAAAAACTGTAAAGCAGTAGTTTGCGCGATAACGTAATCAATATAATAAAAAGGACGTTCATAAATGTGCGCTTGATATTGCCACCTTGTGCCATTTTCAAGATAGGTAATGCCATTTGCATTCATATATGGTCTAAATTGTTTTTCCATTTCAGCCCAAGCAGCATTTCTTTCGGCAGGCGTCATATCTGGATTAGCATAAACAACGTGTTGGAAATAATCGACAATAATACCATAAGTCAAAAATGAAAAACATTCAAGCAAGTGTTTATATCGATAATCATTTGCGCGTTCGCCAAAGAACTTATCCATCCATTTCCAACAGAAAAATTCCATACTCATAGAGTGAGTTTCGGCAGTTTCCATTCCGCCCATATTTATCTCATAATCGACGTCGTTTTTATTTAGCATAAAACCTGCAAACGCGTGGCCTACTTCATGCGTCAAAACATCAACGTCAGCAGATGTTCCGTTAAAATTTGCCAAAATAAATTGTTGTTTATATCTTTGAAATTCGGTCATATAACCACCGCCCCACTTTCCATCGCGACATTTGTAATCAAATGCCTCGTTAGCGAGCATTTCGTCAATAAAGTCAGCAGTATTAGGGTTCATTTCGTGATACATTTGCTTGCCTGCTTCAAACATATCCTCGTCATTAAGCACAGGCGTCGGGTCACCATTTGCAAACTCGCTTTCATAGTCGTAAATTTTCATTTCGTCAATGCCCATTTGCTTAGCGCGCGAAACGCGTAGTTTTGTAATAATCGGCACAATGTCTTTCAAAATATTTGCGCGCATTTTTTCAACGTCTTTTTGATTGTAACAAATACGCTCCATTATATTGTAACCTAATTCAATATAGTTTTCGTATCCAAGTTTACGCGCCATTTTCGTACGAATTTTAACAAGTTTATCAAACAATTCATCAAGCGCTTTGCTGTTGGCTTGAAGTGTTTCGCCCAAAACATTATATGCTTTTTCGCGAACCGACCTATCCTTATCTTGCATATACTTTTTAAGCATTGCTAATGGCATTTTCTCGCCATTAAAATCAAAGCTCATTTCGCTCATAAGTTTGCTATATTCGGTAACGATTGTAGCCTCTAATTGCATATCCTCAATGATTTTTTCATCAAAAGACTTAATTTTGCACTCATACATACTTTTGAGAGGTTTTGGCAACTTAGAAAATACTTCATCGGCAAAAGGACTTGACATAATTTCTTTAATCATTGTTATTACATATCCCGATAAAATAGGAGCCACTTCATCATAATAGTTTTTTTCGTTTAAATAAAATTCATCACGAGTATTTTGTGTAAAGCGAACATATGCAATAGTGGAAGCAGTCGAAAAATTAATTAAAATTTCTTCAGCTTCTTTTCTTAATTTAATAATTTCATCAGCAGATTTTGCATTTTTAAGTTCAACAGTTATTTGTTTTAATGCTGTTTCAACCGATTCAACCGTATATCTTTCATATTTTATTGAAGGTACATGTATTGACATAATGATATCACCTCAAAGTTTAATATTAATATAATACCAAGTTTACAAGATATAATCAAGCGATAACATAACAAAAGCGGTTAAATATTAACCGCTTTTAAATTTTGCATTAATATAAATTATATTAACTCATATTGAAATACCAAACAAACACATACCGCTGCACTTATTATTACACTTGTACTAAAAGCTGATAGCAACATTGGTTTATACTTGTACATTTTGTTTTAAAATATCCACTTATTGGACATTTTTTTTGCATGCAATAGTTTGGTTTGGTTTGGTTTGGTTTGGTTTGGTTTGGTTTGGTTTGGTTTGGTTTGGTTTG
>JAVVSR010000001.1:63881-148590 GCA_036654095.1 Clostridia bacterium | reverse complement strand
GTTTAAAATTAGTCCAATAAAAGATAGGTCAATAACTCGCTGGCTTTGTTAAAAACTTTTTTACCGGTACTTCTTAAATCAGCTTCACTATTATGCCCTCTAGCAAGCAAAATACAGTCACAACCCATAGCTTCCGCAACTTCACAATCGTGTGTGGTGTCGCCAATCATAACTGCTTTGGATAAATCAATTTTATTATTTTCAAGCCACCTCAACGCGATATCAACCTTACCTGCGGCGTAAATATTATCAAGGCCAATAACGTCATCAAAATAATTGTAAATTTTAAACACTTTTAGCCATTCAACTAGCGCATTTTTTTCATAAGCTGATAAAACTATTTGCCGCATATTTAATTGATTAAGCGATTTTATTGCAGCAATAACATCATTAAATGGTTTAGCATTTTTTGAATTTTTGTCATACTCAATCATATACTCGTTAGCTAAATCGATATAAGGTTCTTTAGTATAATCAAAACCAATTTTTCTATAATACTCAATAATAGGAAAGCAAAAAACATCAAAGTAATCTTGAGGTTTTTCAAACAATTTCATAGAACGCCTTTTTAACAAGGTGTTTATGCTTTGCATACATATATGAAGGTCGTCAATAATAGTGCCGTTCCAATCCCAAAAAATTGTTTGATATTTCAATTTATACCTCAATTTATAATTATTTTTGAAAAAATATGGCATAATAGCCATATTTTTTCTAAGTTTTTGTAACAATAATATATCTAATTAATTACAAATATGTAAAGTTATACACTATTTCATCAATCCTAACTTTTTAGCAATCTTTTCATCTTTCACGACTTCCTTTTTAAAAGCTTTTTCATCAATTTTCAAATATTTAATCAGCGACGGCTTAGGAACACCATTTTCATCCCACTTGCGCGATTTGTAATATTTTTTAATAAGCTTATCCATAGGTACGTGCGTTTTATTGTTGCCTTCTTCCTCGTTTTCAGTTGTTAAGCGATTTGGCAATCTATCCTGACTTCCTTGCAAACCTAACCTAATATTAACCAATCTTTCAAGATTATAACCACGTTTACCAATTTTTAAAAATTCGCCAATATTTGATTTCATACCAACACAGTGCTTGATGGCAACGGGATAGGTAATAAATGATTCAAGGTTTAAAGCCATAAAACCTGGATGATGATTTATAACGTTTACAATTCCGCCTATATATGGCGCAACTCCGTTTACAATTTTAGTAACAAAAAAATTAGGTTTTGAAATTAAAAATCCCGGGAAAACTTGATACGATGTAAATAAGCAAGAACCAGCTGCTGAAATGGCCTCCATAAAATCTTGGAAGAAATTTGTAAACGCCGCCTTGCCGCAAGTTGTAAGCTGATTGATATTCAAGCCCAACCCTTCTAAAATAACCAAATATCCGCCGTTTAAGTGACAACCGCCACGGTTTGATGTAGCGTAACCTAAACCCATACCAACGGCGTGCCGAGGTTCATAGGCCGAAAGTTCCAGCCCCTTAACGTTGATAGCAAAATCCTTTCCGCCATATTTTTCAGACAACCAACGATTGCCCTCTGCAAGTTCATCGCCAAAACCACGTCGGTACGCAATATCGCTTAAAACTGACGAAATATTGTCAATTTTGCCAAATTCAAGCCCTAAATCTGCCATTCCCTTTTCCTTAAGTTCCATCGCAAAGGCAAGAGTACCTGCGCACGAAATAGTATCCATACCCAATTCGTCAAGTTCATAATTCCATTTTAAAATAGCGTCCATATCGTTGTTTAAAATGTTTGGGCCAAGCAAACCTAGCGTTTCAAGTTCGGGTCCTTTAACATCTTTCCCGTCAACAGACACAACCCTAGTACATTGTATCGGACAAGTTAAACAACCTTTATTTTTAATCAAAAAATCTTCAGCAAGTCTTTCGCCACTAACCTTTTCAAAATCACAGTACGTACCTTTAGAAAAGTTTTTAGTTGCTAAAATATGCTTTGCTTGCATTTGCGAAACAAGACCAGCAGAACCAAGTCTAGGCAACTGACTGCCAGTTAATGGATGAGCTATCAGCCTTTTAGTCCAGTTTTTACTGCACAATAACAACTTTTTTTTATCAAAAGCATTGTTTCCCTTTGTGCCCTGCGCGGTAATTGCCTTAACGTTTTTGCTGCCTAAAACACCGCCAAGACCAGCTCGACCTGCTGTACGTTCATCACTAAACAGCCCAGCGAATTTAACTTGGTTTTCGCCAGCAGGGCCAATAACCAACTTGCCACACCTGCCACCAATTTTTTCCTGAGTAGCTCCAGTCGTTAAACCCCAAAGCGATGAAGCATCTTCAAAAGTTATTTTATCATCAACAATTTTAATCAAAGTTTTGTCAGCGCATTTTCCAACTAAAATAATCCCGTCAAAACCACATCGTTTCATTTGTCCGCCAAAGTTGCCGCCACAGTTTGATGAAGCCATTAAACCTGTTTGTGGCGAAACACCTGATACGTTAAATCGCGCCGTCGACGGAACTCCGTTGTTTGTAAAAGGGCCTGTCGTAATAACAAGCATATTTTCCTCGCCATACGGGTCAATCTTATTGTGGATATTGTCATAAATAATTTTAGCGGCCATAATTTTGCCGCCTAAAAACAACCTGCGCTCGGTATCCGACCACGGATACTCAGTAACGGTTTTTGTTGTTAAATCAATTTTAATAACTTTGCCGGCATAGCCGCCAAACCTTGACATTGGCATAAAAAATTCCCCTCTGTCGGTTAAATAGCCGACGCTTTATTTATTAAATACATTTTATCAAATAGCAGAAATTATAGCAATGATTTTTTTGATAAACTTTAATAATTTTAAAAAAAATTTAATGATATAGCTCAAATTTAAACAAAACATCTTAATTGACAAGAAATGTTATGTTTTAATGTTGCACTTTTATTATATTACATAACAACAAATAACAGTATTAAAAAATAATTTAAAATAGACATTCGTCAGGGTGTGAACCCAATCGACCTATTTCGGTCACGTTATCCAACATAAGCATATCGTTGGACGTCAATTCAAAATCAAACACGTTAATGTTTTCAAATATTCGATTGAGAGTTACAGATTTAGGCAATGGAATTACACCTTTTTGTAAACACCATCTAATTAATATCTGCGCGCCGGTTTTCCCCGTACGACACATTATCGCCCTTACTTCGGGCAAGTCAAAAGCTTTCGCCTTGCAAATCGGACTCCAAGCCTCAACGACCAAATTATTTTGCCTAGCATATTCCACCGTTTCAAGCTGTTGTAAACCAATGTGAAATTCAATTTGGTCAATCATCGGCGCAACTTTACAATTATTTAGCAAATACTTTAAGTGCCGCGCTAAAAAGTTACTTACACCTATTGCGCGAACTCGTCCATCTAAATATAAACGCTCAATCGCGCGCCAACTTTCAAAAACACTTGTTTGCCACCTATCGCGAAAATCAAACGCAATCGGCCAATGAATTAAATATAAGTCCAAATAATCTAGTTTCAAATTTTCCATTGATAAATCAAATGCCTTTAACGTATTATCATAACCTTGGTCAGTGTTCCAAAGTTTTGTTGTGACAAACAACTCCTCTCGAGTTATGCCGTTTGAAATAATTGCCTCGCCTACGCTTTGCTCGTTTGCGTAAACTGTTGCCGTATCAAGCAAACGATAGCCCGCCTTAATTGCAGTATCAACCCCGATTTTGCAAACTTCCCCTGCAGGGGTGCGCCAAGTACCATAACCTATCCGTGGAATTTCTACGCCATTATTAAGCTTAATCGTATCAGTTAGCTTCACTTTGCACCTCAATTAAATAAAAATACCGCAAAATATAATGCAATATTGTTAAATCCAAACAAAATTGGATATGCCAAAATTAAAACGCATTACACCTTACGGTAATATTATATAACATTTTAAAGCATTTTTCAATACTTTTTAAAAAATCGCCACATAAATTGTTTTAATTAAATCCAGATAAAACAATTATGACAAATTAAAGCCTGTCGCCATACTTTTCAAGCACATAGTCAACGTCCTTGTCGCCTCGACCCGACAAATTAACCAAAATTGAGCCGCTTTTCATTTCATTTGCAAGTTTCATAGCGTATGCAACCGCGTGTGAACTTTCAAGCGCGGGGATAATCCCTTCAAGTCGTGACAGCTTAAAAAATGCGTCAACAGCTTCGTCGTCGGTGGCGGTTTTGTATGTAACGCGACCAATATCGTGCAAAAATGCGTGTTCAGGCCCTGAACTTGGATAATCTAATCCGCTAGCAACCGAATAAACAGGCGCAGGTTCACCGTTTTTATCTTTCAACATCAAACTATTAAATCCGTGCATAATGCCCTCTGTGCCATATGACAAACTAGCCGCGTGCTCACCTTCTTTAGTACCAATGCCCTGCGGTTCAATGCCATACAATTTAACGGGGTCGTTTAAAAAGGCGTCAAACATACCTATTGAGTTGCTTCCACCGCCAACACACGCGCAAACGACATCTGGCAACTCGCCTGTCATCTCCAAAAATTGCGAACGCGCTTCTTGACCTACTACCAGCTGAAAATCTCTTACCATTAATGGAAACGGATGAGGGCCAAGCGCGGAACCTATGCAATAAATGCTATCTTTATATTCCTTTAGATATGCATCAAAGGCAGCATCAACAGCCTCTTTCAATGTTTTCAATCCGTGAGTTACAGGCACAACTTTTGCGCCTAATATCCTCATTCTCGCAACGTTTGGCGCTTGCTTTTTTATATCGACTTCGCCCATATATACATCACATTCTAAGCCAAAATATGCGGCAGCCGTTGCAATCGCCACGCCGTGTTGACCTGCTCCAGTTTCGGCAATTAGTTTCTTCTTCCCTAGATATTTCGCAAGCAAACCTTCGCCCATACAGTGATTAAGTTTGTGCGCGCCAGTGTGGTTTAAATCTTCACGTTTAACGTAAATTTGACATCTTCCAATGCTCCTCGACAGCCTTTCGCAATGATATACAGGCGTCGGACGGCCTTGAAATTCTTTTCTAATCCTGCGTAATTCGCTTATAAACTGCGCGGACTTGCAAATTGTTTGATATGCGTCATTGATTTCTATAAATGCAGGCACAAGTTCTTCTGTGATATATGAACCGCCATATTTACCAAAATAACCATTTTGGTCGGGATAATTTTTTAAATATGTTTCAAAATCTATGTTGTTTTTAATCATTTTTTCACCTTATATTTTTGTTATGTGTAAGTTTTGTGTTTAAGTTTTTAAACTTAAAATGTATTTATTGATATTTTAAAAGTTATAAAAATCTAAAATACGATATTTAGATATATATTTTAAAGCATTATTATTACAAAATTATTTTTTATCTTAATGTAAATATTTTTTGTAGTTTCAAAAACAACAACGCTTAAGCTTATATAACAATGCAAATTGCAAACATTTTGATTTATAACTTTTAGTTGTGATAATTAAAATTATTGAATATTATATTAAAAAAACAATAAAAAAGACGACGACAAAAAGTCACCATCGAAAAGTGAAATATATACATAATTGCGCAGTGCCTTCAACACATAACACCGATACTAAACTAATCATACTATGCTAACCTACTCTAAACTATTTGAAGCTGTCTACCAACTTCCTATGCTGATAATAACACAATTTATTTGGCAATGTCAAACGAATTATTTAAAAACAAAATATTCCGCACATAAATTGCAACATTTTTGCGCGCTGTCGAATATAATAAGTTATAAAAATAAAATTTGATATAATTTTTAGTAAAAAATCCTTGCAATATCATTTTTTTTTTGCTATATTATAGTAGTTGCTTTTGAATAACACCATATCTAATGTTTTTTGCATTAATTTTTTTTAATGTACTTAAAAATAAGCGTGTTTACTGTACACATTTTAATATTTAGTATATAATGTACAGGCAATGGTTTTTACGCATATTGTATCCGCTCCGCTTTAATTTACTTAGTACGAGCTTGAAAACTTAATATGTTATTAATGGTTGATATGCGGGAGTGACCGAGTGGTAGAGTGTTAGTTTGGATTTTGCGAGGCCGTACCACCGTTGTGCAGTGAGTTTGATTGATATTTAAACCGTGTTGCGTTAAGATGTTTGTGGGCAAGCGTAACAATGTTGAGGTCATATCGTCTCCGCTCCGCTTTAATTTACTTAGTACGAGCTTGAAAACTTAATATTTTATTATTTTATTAATGGTTAATATGCGGGAGTGACTCAGTGGTAGAGTGTCACCTTGCCAAGGTGAAAGTCGCGAGTCCGAATCTCGTCTCCCGCTCCAATACCATTTCAACTGTGGCACCATAGCCAAGTGGTAAGGCAGAGGCCTGCAAAGCCTTTATCCCCAGTTCAAGTCTGGGTGGTGCCTCCAATGCCGTAGTGGCGGAATAGGCAGACGCAAGGGACTTAAAATCCCTCGGTGTAACAGCCGTACCGGTTCAAGTCCGGTCTTCGGCACCAAACAAAAATAAAACGAACTTAGATAATGAGTTCGTTTTATTTTTTTATTAAATATTTTAATTATGTATTAATAATTGAATTACAAATTATTTGCAGATTAAATGTATAATTAAATAATATTTTAATTAATTTAACTAATTAAATCACAATAATATATAAAAAACCTACTTGCGCTTGAATACAAGTAGGTTTTAAATAAATATAAAAAGCTATTGCTTAATCCATTTTCCGTTTTGAGCTTTGTAAGTAGCATTTTCAAGGTTGGCATTTCCGCTGCCGCCGATATCACCTTTTGTGGTAAATGTAACAGTTATAAGTGGGGACAATACATTTCCTGCATTTTCATTTGTTGTACCGGTAAGAGTTGCGTTATTTAATACAATTATACCGCTTGAACCTTCTGTTTTAATAACTCCTCCAACAGCGCCCAAAACATTTACTGAGCCATTGACGATAAATTGCGCAATATCGGTATATAAATATTTATAGGTTACTCGGCTGTTTCCAGAGGCCTGCGCGCCCGAATAACTGATATGACTCCAATTTTCAGCAAATACCTTATCACTTCCGTCATCACCATAGAAATATGCCTTCCCTGATGTGCCTATGTTCAAAGTAGCGCCCTCATCAACCGTCAGTTTTGAACCAGGTAAAAATTTGAAACGACTGTTTATATCACAAGTGCTACCCGATTTTATTTTAATTTCAAAGTTCCCTGGAATTGGAAATTCAACATTTGCAGTATCAATATTTACACCTAAACCTATATTTATTTTGGTTGAATTTGTTGTCATATTTCCATTTAACGACAATTCCATTTTCCCGCTTGGGATATCAAATGATTTTAAAACATACCCGCTAGACAATGAAAATATTGCTCCATTGCCTACAACAATCATTTCACCAATAACCGTGCTGAATTGAGTATAAACACCAAATCTCGCAGAAAATTCTGCTCCACAATTAATTTTTATGTTAATTTCAATATTATTTATTGAATATTGACTAAATGGAAACATACTATCAAAAATTTTCGAACTTACCTTACCGCCTCTAAAATCTTTTACAGCAAGAACATCATAGATTTTTGAACCGCTTAAAGCCTCAATATTTCCACCGCCGATAATATAGCCGTTACAGTTAAGTACTGAACCACTATTAAGGATAATTGTTGAGCCCGACTGAACGTCCATAAGCCCGTAGTCCCCTGCGGTATGCCCCATATGAATTGTTGAATGATGACTTCGTTGGGCATTAACAATAATTTCGCCATCGACAAAAATGTTTACACCCGATGGAACTGTCAAACTTCTAAACACGGTGCCAAGCACGCCACCCTCTTTAATAAACTTATTAGTTTTGACAGTTGCGGCCTCATCATAAGGAACTAGCAGTTTAACCCCGTTTTTAATGGTGTAGTAGCTTAAGTTGTTGTAGAAAGATGATTTAACGTCGCTATCTGATGAAAACGACGAATTATATTTAACAATAATTGTTTCACCTGTTTTTGAAATATTTATCGCATCTTCAATAGTATAAAATGTAGTTCCGCTACCAATTATTACTGAACATATTTTAACAAAAACACTAAACTCGCCTTGATATAAAGCGCTTTCGACTTTAATTAGTGTTTTATACGTGCCACCTGCTGAAAATGAGTTATCGGGCGCGCCACCGTTTGCATAAACAACTTTAGCGACGCTAGTTGCAATAACTTCACCGTTAAACTTTAATATGATTGAATCCAAAACAAAGCTGTGGTTATTTCCGTCGTAATTGAAGCTTTGCATTTTAGCTGCATTATCAATAGTCGCGTTAGCTTTGGCAATAACAATCGGCATTTTTACATTTTCATATATATTATTGTTTGCGCTATCGTCATTGTATGACGCAAAATACTCGCCATTAGGAACAGGGATTTCATTAGGATTATTCCATATAAAGCCGTTAGGCAGGCTAATCATACTTAGCTTTTGCGTGGGTGAATATGTTGCCGACAGTCCACTAGGTAAAAGTTTAGCGACAATAGCCTTAATTTCGGCGTCCGTATATGAGCGCTTTTCAATTACATAATTGCGCGTATTTCCTGTAAGATTGTATGATGAATTTAAATTATTAACAGCAGTCGCAATATAGTTACCCGCGTATTTAAACTCGGCGCCTGCTCCCGAGAACGTTACATCAAGCGCGACATTTTGATTGTTGATATCAACAAAGTAAGCGCTGACTGTTTGGATTGCGCCATTATACGTAAACACATTTGACTGCCATACAACAGGAACATCTTTCGGCGACACCAACAGCGCTCCATCGATAATGCTAATATTATAATTTAAATTTGTAATTGGCGCGGCGGTAATTGGGTAAGAAGCGGCATTATTTCCTTTTACATAACTGCACAATAACTGAACATTTATTGAATCGGCAGGCAAAAGCCCTTCCATTATATAGGTATACGTCGGCGCAACGGTATTAAATGTTATAGTTTTATTGTCAATGGTAATTTTTAAAGATTTTTTATTTACAGTTAAAATGGCATTTTCAAATGTAATTAAATAATTGTCAGATGTCAAACCGCTTGGAGTAATTACATAAGTCTTTGCAGCGTTTCCAGCCACATACGAACATTCATAATTTAACGTTCCAACAAGGTTAGATTGAGTTTCGTTATTCACTAGCCCAATAAACTTTGCCGAAAAACTCGGTTTAACATCGCCATATGTAATAGTTTGCGCATTTGCTGTTATTTTTAATGGTTGTTTCTTTATTGTAAATTTTTGAGTTTTTGTACCAACATAGTTTCCTCGTCCTGTAAAGGTAATTTCGGCAAGTTCGCTTGCATTGATATTGTTTTTCGACGATACCGTAAAGTCGGTGGTCAAGCTAAGCGCAATATCGCCCCACTGCAAATTTACATTTGGAATTATTTCCAAACCGCTATATGTATAACTACCATTTACTGTCGCGATAAAGTCAGCAATATTTTTTGCGCTAACCGTTAAAGCGCCCGCTACGAAGTTAATTGTATAGTTATCCGATGTCAATCCGCTAGGCGTAATAGCATAAGTGTTGACCGCGCTACCCTGTTTATACAAACAACTATACGAAAGCGTCCCACCCAACACGATATTGGCATTTTCATTGTTTTGCAACCCTACATACGCAACAGAGTAAGTCGGAATAGGCGAATTAAATACAGTTTGACAATCATTTGCCGAAATACTTAAAATGGCTTTGTTAATAACAACTAAGTAGTTGCCAGTTTGAGTATTATATTGAGAATTTGAAATTTTATAATAAACTTTATAGTTGCCTGCATTTATAAACGCAGGTACTGTTGATAAAAATTCAATATTGTCAGTCGAATACTCTATTGTGCAATTTGGAGTTGTTGTACTTATATTGCCAAAATGAGGTAAACCATCATAATTTCCCGAAAAACCATTTGCCGAAAATTTAATGTCGCTTTTACTTATAGCAACTGAAATATCGTAATGTAAATTATAGTTTTCAGTTACATTATCTAATGAGTTAGTCACGGCATATGGTACTTTCCATTTAAAGTTGACCAACTTATCGCCAACAACAGTATACGTACCTACTTCAACCGACAAAGTTTGCAACGTACCGCTAAAGACGTGACCATTAATCATTCCGATTGCTGAATTAAATGAGCGTTCCCACACCGACCCGTTATAAACATTTGTTTCATTGCACGAAATACTGATATCTTTTTTATTTACAGTTAAAATGGAATTTTCAAATGTAATTAAATAATTGTCAGATGTCAATCCGCTTGGAGTAATTACATAAGTCATTGCAGCGTTTCCAGCCACATACGAACATTCGTAATTTAACGTTCCAACAAGGTTAGATTGAGTTTCGTTATTCACTAGCCCTATAAACTTTGCCGAAAAACTTGGCTTAACATCGCCATATGTAATAGTTTGCGCATTTGCTGTTATTTTTAATGGCTGTTTCTTTATTGTAAATTTTTGAGTTTTTGTACCAACATAGTTTCCTCGTCCTGTAAAGGTAATTTCGGCAAGTTCGCTTGCATTGATATTGTTTTTCGACGATACCGTAAAGTCGGTGGTCAAGCTAAGCGCAATATCGCCCCACTGCAAATTTACATTTGGAATTATTTCCAAACCGCTATATGTATAACTACCATTTACTGTCGCGATAAAGTCAGCAATATTTTTTGCGCTAACTTTTATATTTCCATTTAAGCAGGTAACTAAATAATTAGGATTAGAGTTTTTCCCAAGTGTTAAATTTATGACATAATCGCCAACCGATGAATTAGAAGTATAAGCGCAGTCAAAAACTAAATCAAGCGACGACAAGGTATCGGATTGAGCCAGTTGGCCTTCGGTAACTGAAGCCGAAAATGATGGCATTGCGCTTTTAAATATAACTTCAGTTAAGTTTGCTTTAACAGTAATACTACTTTTTTTAATTTCAAACGCGCGCGCTATATTTCCGCAGTAGTTTCCTTTACCCGTAATGGAAACTTTCCCCTCTCCAGCGTTGATGTTGTTTGAAGCAACAGCAGTATAATCGCTAGACGAAACAAGGTTTTGATTGTTCCACGTTAAGGTAAATATTGGATTTTGCGCCGCGCCATTATAAATATAATTATCACTTAAGCCAAAAATAAAATTTTCATCTAAGGGTTTTGGCGACACGGTTAAAGTGCCGTTTATTGCCGATATATCGTAGTTTTTGTTTTCAAAATCCTTTGCGACGATGTCAAACGCGCCAACCGATTGACCTTTAGAATAGTTTGAGCTTATACTGAATTTTTTACCTAGCGCAGAAGCGTCTTGATTATTTACGAAACCGTTAAAATCGGCCAAATAAGTTGGAGAGTTATCACCAAAATAAATGCTTAACGGATTAACCGTAATAACAAGTTTTTTTGGTATGACCATAAGTTTACCCTCAACTAGAATAATTTTGTAATTTTTAGAAGTAGCGGACGCGGAAATAGGATACGGCGCGGAAATATCATTATCCTTAATATAGTTGCAACTAAAGATAACCAAGCCGTCCAAAACATCTGCCAGTTTTTCGCCGTTGACCAAACCGACGCAAGACATTGTAAATTGCGGTTTTTCGTCGCCGTAAGTAACCAATAAATCGTCGGGAGTAATTGTTAAATTAGCTTTATTGATTTTAACAGTACAGTTCCCTTCATAACTAAAATAATTTGCGCGAGTTACGCGAAAATAGACATTATAATTTCCAACATTTTTAATAACAGGCAATTCATTTTGATACGCTTCATCAAGGCCGAGTTTATACTCAAAAGTATCCGAAGGCAATATACCGTTTAAGCGCAAAGTGGCTTGCAATCCATTATAAGTTAAATCTAAATTATCGGCTGTAACTCCGACAATATTTTTTCTAGTTACACTAAATGAGGTTTCAGCTATATTTGTAACACTTTCAACCCCCTCTTTTGCAATAACTTCAACCTTATAAAAATATGCGCCAACAGACAACGACTCAACATTATATGTATTTACATCTGTCGTCGCCAATAATGAAAAAATTCCGCCGTCAACCTTGTACCAATTATATTTATATTGAATATTTGCGCTTAAATCCCCTTTTGCCAACAACTTTATTTTCATGTTTTCATCATAAACGATAGTTTCTGTAAACTTTGTTTCATTAGCGCCATTTACATAAAATGACTCAAGCGTAATAGTGTTTATTTGCGCTAACGAAAATTTTGCAAATAAGGTTGTATTTTGCGAAGGCATTTTAAAGGTTTCAAAGTCAACTTTTTGCGTCAGCATTTCATCGCTACACCAACAATCAAACTGTTTTCCTTCGGGCGCTAAAACTTTTTCGGCAGCAGTATTCGCGTACAATAGCAATGATGTTTGATATTTTATCTCATTTTCATATGCGATTTGACCTTGCGACATAAAAAATATTTTATACGAATTTGTAGTATATACGGCATTAATCTGCAGGTCTTCCTTTATTTCAGAAAAAGATTTATCCCAACCAGTAAACGTTTTCCCGACAATTTCGGGTATCGTATCCACGTTGGGCGCAATAGCCTGCTCGCCATACTTGACTATTTGATTATTTTCGCCATTAACTTGCAAACAGTTGCCTAAACTGTCTGAAAATGTAACAGTAAAAGATTTCGCTTCCCACTTGGCAAATAAGCTAATTGACGAACCACTAATATTTTCAACTTTTAAAAGTGTTTTTAACTCAACATCTGTATACCAGCCATCAAAAACATAACCAACTTTCGTAGGCACAAAATCAAACTTAAGATTATCTAAGCCAATCATTTCCTCTTTTAAAATTGTGCCATCGGTATTCATATATTTAACGCTAACTTGTGAAGTATTAGTAAGCGTACAGGCCGACAAAACTCCCGCTAAACAAATTATAAGTATGCACAATAATATGCACCCCCTACTTATATTTAGTTTAAATTTTTTCATAAACATATCCTCCGCTTTGCTTTTTTAGTAATACAAAATAAAATCATATTACATATTATTAAATTATTTTAACTTCTATTTTCGAGTTTGTATTTTATCATTCACGTTTGCTTCAGTGTTTGCATTTACGTTTGCTTCAGTGTTTGTATTCACGCTTGCTTCAGTGTTTACTTCTATTTTCGAGCTTGTATTTGCCTCAGTTTTTGCGCTTGTGCCAAAACCTGTGTTCAGCCTTATTGCTGAATTTATATTTTAAAACATATACTTTGCTTTATTTAATTTCAATTTACAGCAGGCATAATCCAACTATATGCCGAACCATCTGCTATCATATTAATTTGTTTCTGCAAATTATTTTTTGAATTTTGACCATAAATCAAAAATCTAAAATCTTGTTTGCCAGCAGCAAGAGGCAACATTGTGCCTTGTAAGTACAGCGGGTCATCTTGATTTGTAATGCCCTCAGCCAAAATAGATAAGTTGATTTTATAGTCATAAGGCATTTCGCCGTCAAATTTTGAAAAATCAAAATTAGCATAGTTATAACCACCGCCATAAACGGCTATGCCTCCGTGAACATAATCTTTCCCGTCAAATTTTGACAATAATTGCTGATATTCATTGCCTCCGTTAGCAAACACTTTAGTTAGCATTTTAGCAATGTCAAGCGTTAAAAACGGTTTTGCATCGCCCGTTGTTTCAATAAGCGTTGAACTATCAACATTTTCAATAATTTTCCAATCGAGCATTTTCACATCGCCCTCAAACCTAAGCGCTGTTGCAAATGATGTTGCGGCTATGCCCTGCCACGACGAAATCATACTTCCGCTGCCAAGCATTTCACCGCTAAAATGTGTTTCCATACCAATCGAAAACAAGCCCGATGTCGCCAAAACCGAATTTTTAAGTGTAACGTCGGCAATTAAATAATTGTCAACAAATCCTTTATCTGCAAGATTATTGGCAAACTGATTATACGGAGTACCGTCTAACCTGTTTAACGTTGCAACTTTATAATCAGCGGCAGTCAAGCCTGAAGATGATATTGCGCGGTTAGAACCGATTTTCAATATAAATTCCCTAGCGTTTGAAAGAATACAGCTTTCAATTTTAACCGTTACTCTTTCTTTTTGAACATCAACTTCGCTAGCGGTTTTAACAATCGGAGTAGAATTTGTTGTATCGCCACCAAAAATTCTAACTACATTTCGGCCGTTATTTATTCGACAATTTGTTATGCGAGTATCGCCCATAAGTTCCAACGTTGTGCCAACGTAATTTAATTTTGATAAATTAAGTTGACCTGCGTCACTTAAGCTTTCGTCACTACAACCCTTTAAAACAACGTTATCAATTAGCACATTGTCTTTTCTAACAAGAAAAACTATGTTGTCTTGCGCCTTAACCGAAGCGGTTGATATCGCAACAAAATTTAATGGTCCGCTAAACAATTTCGGTTTGCCGACACTGTCTTTTGCTTGAGTAATATAGTCGGCGTCTATTGAAAATCCGTTGCCGTGTACATTGTTTTTAAATTCAATTAAATATTTAACAGATGGACGCGCCTGTTCTAAGTTTTGATAATATTTCCAATTATAGTTTGTAGGCAACTCACAAGCCATTAATTTAAGCTCATCAATGGAAGCATTTTGCTTGCCTAGCATAATATTTTTTTGCAAAACAACTGCCTTGCCGTCGTCTGTTGCCCGCTTTAAATCGGCATAACTTGAAACATTAACGCCATTATCGACACAGTTTACCGCAATCGACGCCGAAACGTTATCGCCAAAATATTCAGCGTATTTCCATTTTGCGGAAAGCGTGGCAATACCATTGCCTATAATGTTTAATTTAAGCCCGTCAAGTGTAACATACTCTTGTAAAATCGATTTGTCGCTGCTTTCAAAAACAACGTCTTCGCCAAAATATTTTTTAAATCCTTGCGGTGTTTTAAACAACAAATTAACTTCAGGTTTAATTTTAACATAACTTCCAGACTTAATTTCGGTATTACCGAATGCCAGCATATTACCAATACCATAAGTAACAGAATTTTTATCGATAAGCAATGAGGTCACGGGGCTCACAATCGTAATTAACTTGTTTACGGTGATTTCAGACAGTTTTTCTAAACCTTTAAATGCCGAAACAGTTATCGCGCACTCGCCCTCGGATAGCGCTTCAATAGTACAACTGCGTCCATTATCTTGTTCAACAAGTCTTAGAACATTAGTATTATTTGCGTTCCACTTAAACGTAACGTTTTCGTCAACTAAATTTTCCTCAACAACAT
Organism: Clostridia bacterium; assembly: GCA_036654095.1. Classification (GTDB taxonomy): domain Bacteria; phylum Bacillota; class Clostridia; order Christensenellales; family CAG-917; genus JAVVSR01. The sequence goes on along the minus strand of JAVVSR010000001.1, from coordinate 133,300 downwards.
ACTGCACTTTGCTGTTCTGCTTTTGGAAAATTTGATTATCTAACGACGTATGGTATTTATTGAAGACATTGAAAAAATAATCTGAAAATGTAACTTCTACTGATTGACTTACATTTTCATTTTGTAATTTCAAATTAAATACAATTTTATTTTCGTGATTTTCGGCAAAATTAATAATAAGCTTATACTGAGTTGTAGAGCCCTCAATGGCATCAAAGCGATGGCTTAAAATATTCGCGCCACCTCCGCTCAAAACAATATTATCTATGTTTGGGCTAAGGTTTTCCACAAAGCAAACAACCTGACTTGCGCCACTTTTTGCAAATATAGCGCCCGTATCGCTTCCATTAATTGAAATGTATGAATTAGATTTGATTTTTTCAACATTAAACTTGATTTTTTTAACAATATCGCCCAAAAGTCCATCTTTAATTGTTGCGCTAACAATAGCTGAACCGCTTAAATATGTTTGTATTTTGCCAGTAACCGAACTTACAGACACAACATTTTCGTTGTCGGACTGCCAATTTATGTTTGCATCTGAAAAATTTGTAGGTTCGGTATCGCATAACAAAACAACGCAATTACTATCACTAGGCAAGCTAACTTCATATTGATATTGTTCGCCCGTGACTTTGCTTAAATTAATATCGCCATTAATACTTTTAATTTTTGGAACAAAATCAAGAACTTTACTGCTTGACACTAAAACTATAACGCTATCTTTAAAGTTTCCTTCTTTTGACACCGCCGTTACTTTTGCTTGACCTACGCTAGACGCTGACAACTTGCCAGTTACATCGTCAATTTGCAAATCGCACATTTTATTGTTTCCAACAGCCTCGATGTTAAAAGAATATCCTCTATTTTTCGCAGTAACAGGCAATACCGACACGTCAATATTGACATCATCAATGTTTGAAGCTATGTCAAGTTCAATCACGCCATTTTCAGTACTATTATTAATTTTAATCGCCTGAACAGGTATAAACACATTTACGCTAACCACAGCGCTCGATGAGTAAATTGCAAGCATAAATAACAATGGTATTACAACAATAAGCGCAATTATTTTTTTCTTCATATGTCTTCGCCCTCCCCCAGTTTTGCATACGTTTTATCAAGTCCAATAAGTAAGTATGCAATAGATGCAAAAAACACTATCAAAGACAGCAAGCTTAAAACTAACATCGATATTAGCTGAGCTTTTTCCGCTCCGCCGCGCGCGCCATAGAAAACCGAAATATACAAATTCATTCCGCCTAAAACAGCCGCTATAAATAACCCTAAAACTATAACCGTTGATATAGTACTGTTACTTTCTTTAACTTCGGCATCGTCTTCGTACAAAAAGCGGGGGTGATTAAAGTCATTTCTCGTTGCAAAACAAATTTGGGCTTCACTAATTAATATCGCAATAAATAATAAAAATACCGTTTCTAAGGCCGAAGTGTATCCAGCTATGCCCACAATTAAACAACTTATGCCAACCGTCACAATAGATATAATTGAACAAAACAAAATTTTCGAAAATACAATACTTTGCTGTGAAATCGGCATAGTTTTCATAGCATAAAAAGCCTTGCCTTCACGACTTATATTTGTAGCGCAAAAAGTGTTTGTCAAAACACTGAACATAAGTACAACTAAAATAGCAAGTTCCAAATTACTTTCAATAAAAATCAACGACTGCAACAAGTCTTTGCCAATACTCATACAAAAATAAACCATAAGTGGCATAATAATTGCAGTTGAAAAATATGAAAACGCATAATCAGGGGTGCGATAAATTTGATTAAATTCCTTATTAAATAGCGCGCCAATAAGCGAATGTTGCTTGTGTTTAAGTTTAGATACGTTGAAAATTGGCCGAAATGAACTTTTTGCGCGCATTTTTATTGCCGAAGAAAACAGCGCGTTTACCACTAATCCGCCCAAAACCGTGCCAACCAAAGCAAAACACAATATCATTGCCAAATTCTTGCCCAAATTTATGCCTAAAAGCACATTTGCAATAATGTTTGATGGAAATAAATATTTTGTTATATTAATTATATCGGTCATTATCTTTTCGTTAAAGAAAAACGCAATATCGCCCGAAATCATAATTTGTTTTATAAATTGCAATATCTCTGAATAACCCCAAAACGCAATGCCCAAAAGCGTTGTTACTATCAACAGTGACATAAGATATTTGTTTTGAACAAATCTTTTCACATAAAACATTGGCAAACAGATAACAGACGAAACTATTAATGTCAGCAACGGAAAAATTAAACACATAATAGCCGTCATTGCAATAAACTGCCCGCCCTGTGGCGCAACTATTGCAAATGCAACGTTTATAGGAACTATTGTAAAAATGCTAACAACAATTTGTTTAAAGTATATGTAAAGCATTTTTGATACAAATAATGTTGTTGATTTAATTGGAAGTACCATTAAAATTTTCAAATCATCGGCCTCAAAAATAGCGTAATTAATTGCTTTCGCTCCGCTAAAGATACCAACAATGAAAATAATAAAATAAATAATTGTTAAAAGCTCGGCTTGTCGCCTCAATACGTCATAAACTCCATCAATCCTTATATTGCAATAAACCTTTAAAAATTTTGAAAAAACTACAATAACCAAACCAATTATCATAACTGCTAAAAACAATGACAAAAGCGCGCCCAACACATCAATTTTATTTTTGTGGCGCTTAAAATTTGAAAATTTTTCAATAAATTGTTTTTTCAGTAGTATTTCTAACATTTTTACCTGCACGTTTACTTAAGTAGCGCAAACAAAATCGTTTAAACAGCTAATCTTGCGCGCTAACTTATCACTTCATCACATTCCTCGTCGTCTAAATGCAAATAATCGCTTAAATTAAAGTTTGCGTTTTCACTAGTCGTTTAAACAGCTAATCTTGCGCGCTAACTTATTACTTCCTCACATTCCTCGTCGTCTAAATGCAAATAATCACTTAAATTAAAGTTTGCGTTTTCACTAATCGCTTAAACAGCTAATCTTGCGCGCTAACTTATCACTTCATCACATTCCTCGTCGTCTAAATGCAAATAATCGCTTAAATTAAAGTTTGCGTTTTCACTAGTCGTTTAAACAGCTAATCTTGCGCGCTAACTTATTACTTCCTCACATTCCTCGTCGTCTAAATGCAAATAATCACTTAAATTAAAGTTTGCGTTTTCACTAATCGCTTCAGTCATATTAATATCGGCAATCAGCTCGCCTTTCTTTATAACCAGCACTCGGTCACACAGCCTTTTAACAGTATCAAGATTATGCGACGAAAATAAAATTGTATTGCCTTGCTTTGCGTAGTTTTGCATAAGAATCATAACAGAACTCATAGTTGAAGGGTCAAGCCCAAGCATAGGTTCATCTAAAATCCATAATTTAGGAGAGTGTATCAGCGAACCCATCATACAAATTTTTTGTTTCATTCCGTGAGAATAGGAGCTAATAAGATTATTAACACTGTCGCCTAGCCGAAAATTTTTTTCAAGCATTTCGTAAACGGATTTTCGGTCATCGACGCTAACGCCATAAACATCTGCCATAAAGTTAAGATATTGCCACCCAGTCATTTTAGTAAAAACAGAATGATTGTCAGTGACAAAAGCAAAATTTTGCTTAGCTTTTAGCGGTTCGGATTTAATATTATATCCGCAAACGTGAACCGTGCCAGAAGTTGGTTCAAGCATACCAGTTAGGCACTTTAACGTAGTAGATTTTCCCGCGCCATTTGAACCAAGCAATCCAACAACCTCGCCCGATTGCACTGAAAAACTTATATTACTAACGGCATATTCGGCTTTTTTAGAATATTTAGCGCAAAGCTCATTTATTTTAATAATTTCCATATAAAATCCCCAATTAACTAGCTAAAAAATATTATATAAACTTCGTAAAAAACTAACAAAATAGCAGTAATTATAAGACATACAGTTTATAAACTTTCGGTTTATATTATAAAAAATTTAAATAAAGTTATCGATTTGTATTTTGAATAGTCACATGTAAATAAAACTTGCGAATAAACAAAAAAAATTATAAACCTTTTAAATATATAAAATATAAAATTGCTTATAAGTAGATAACAATTTATATATTATATACTATAAGTTGTTTTAAGTCAAATACAGCGCGCAATAGATACATATTTAACAATAATTGCTAAGATAGAATATTAGCTATAAACACTGAACAACGCAAACATTTCGTAAAAAATTATAAAAAAAACTAAACTCAAATATTTTTACAAAACTAAGCCAATTTTTATAAGCAAATTTAAAATTAAACTAATCTTAATATTTTTGCATTACAAAGCCTATATATATATTAAACAATTTGAAATTGAATTTTATTTGAATTATATATTTTAAATATATAACGCCAATTACGTGTGTCATATTTACTGTTATATTGACATATTATGCGGTAAAATTGCAATATTTAGTTAATTGTAATATCTTTTAACAAATCAAAATATCTATTAAAGTCATCGCTATTAATACAAGGTTTATTAGGCAATATATCATTAGTCACAATATCTTTAGCAATTTTTATTATATCAGGCGTAAGTCTGACCATATATTTAGTATCGAAAGTATCTCCCCTTTGACGCGCGCCAAGAAAATCGCCACCGCCACGCATAGCAAAGTCCATTTCGGCAATTTTCAACCCACTATTACAGTCAACCAAAACTTGCAAACGTTCATTTTCGCCACTTGGCGTATGTAAAAAACAATAAGAATTTTTGTCACCACGGCCAACTCGACCTCTTAATTGATGTAGCGTCGCAAGTCCAAAACGTTCACTGTTTAAAACAGCTATAATTGTTGCGTTTTTAATATCAATACCTACTTCAATAACGGTAGTTGAAATAAGAACGTCTATTTTTTTATTTAAGAAGTCGTTCATAATACTATTTTTTTTATCTGAACTTAATTTTCCGTGCAATAACCCAACGGAAATATCCTTAAAAGTAGTGTTTTTCAACTCATCATAAAGTTCAGTTGCCGAATACATATCCATACCTTCACTATCCGAAATTCTTGGACAAACAATAAAAGTTTGATTACCCTTCAGCGCCTCGTCGTGTATAAAATTAAACATTTTACTTTTTTTATTGTCGTCAATAATCATTGTTTTGATTTTTACATCAGTATTGCGTTCAATTTGACTTAATTTTAGCTCATCATACATAATCATCGCAATCGACCGAGGTATCGGTGTTGCTGACAGCGTCAGCGTATCAACTGACAGCCCCTTTTCTTCAAAATCGAATTTTTGAACTACACCGAATTTGTGCTGTTCATCCATTACAACTAATGAAAGATTTTTATATTCAATCTTTTTTTGAAATACCGAGTGCGTGCCAATAATAATATTTGCTTTTCCCGATTTTATCAATTCTTGCGAGTATTTTCGTTGCTCACCCGTTACGCTGCCCGACAAAAAAACAATATTTACATTAAATCCTTTAAAAAATGCTTTTGCATTTTCATAATGTTGGTTAGCTAAAATTTCGGTTGGCGCCATCATTGCAGCTTGAAAACCGCATTTTACCGCATAAAACATTACAATAAAAGCAATTATCGTTTTTCCGCTTCCAACATCGCCTGCTAATATTCTTGTTAGTTTTTCACTTCCACACAAATCATCGCTAATTTCAAGCAAAGCTTGTTGTTGCGATTTTGTAAGTTCAAATGGAAGCGTTGCAATAAAATCATTAGTAATTGAAAAAGGTTTATTGTAAAATATTTTTCGTGTATTTTGCCTGTTTTGATTAGATATTTTATAATACGTAATCATTTTTGCAGTATCTTCAATCAAAATGCGTCGATGAGCTTCGCTTGCTTCTAATAAACTATTTGGAAAATGAGCGTCATAATATGCTTGAAAAATATTTATTAAATTATATTTTTTTTCAATATTTGGCAAAATTAAACTTTCTGAAGTATAACTTTTCAACGCTTCAGATAAAATCGCGCGCATAACACCTTGATAAATTAAATTTTTAGTGCGATATACAGGTAAAATACCTTTAAGTTTTTTAGATGACGCTTCTAATTCAATAATCGGATTTATAAGTTCAATATGTCGCCCAACGTGTTTTACCTTTGCAAAACACAAGTATTGACCCCCCACCTGAATTGTTTGCCGCAAGTACGGCTGATTAAACCACACAAGACGAGCGGCCTCATTAATTCCTATGATAGCGCGCGAGGACTTTCCCTCCTCGCTAAGCAAGCAATCCTCGGCTTTGGCATTAAAAAACTGCAATCCACTTTTTGTTTTAACAATGCTACCAACTGAAACTATTTTTAATTTAAATAAAGAAAATTGCCCGTCATTAACGCTTTTTAAGCTGACAGGCAAAGTCATATCAATATAAGTTTTCGGAAGAAAATTAATTAAATCCGAAATATTCAAAATATCTAAGTTTTTAAGTTTTTCAAGGGTTACATCGCCTACGCCCTTAATATCTTTCAACAACATTACTATTCAATAGAAAAAATGTAGAAATAATGAGGTTGACCACCAAAATAAGTCAAAATTTCAAAGTCGGGATAAAGTACCTGCAATTCCTCAGCGAGCGTCGTAGCCTCAAGCTCGGATACGTCAGAACCATAATAAAGCGAAATAACACACGCGTCTTCAGCTTTCACTTTTTCAATAGTATGTTTTACAACTTCATTAACCGCATTGCCCTTAGCGACAATCTTTTTGTCATCAAGCCCAATAATATCGCCTTCTTTTAGGTTAAATCCGTTGATACGCGTTGACCTAACCGCACGCGTAACCTGACAGCATACAATACGAGAATAAGCGCTAGTCATAGCTTCAATGTTTTCATCAATGGAAACATCGGGCATAAAACTTACGCAAGCAGAAATCCCCTGAGCCACGTTGACTGTCGGAATGACATACACCGCTTTATCAGATAAACCCTTAGCCTGTTCGGCTGCAAGTATAATATTTTTATTGTTAGGAAAAATAAATACAGCTTTTGCGTTAGTGTCGTTAATTGCCTGCAAAATATCATAAACGCTCGGATTCATTGTTTGGCCACCTTCAACAACGATATCAACGCCTAAATCTTTAAAAATACACTCCATACCTTTGCCTGCGCAAATGGAAATCATAGCAGTTTCTTTAAGAACTGCCAACTTTTCCTCTTTTTTCTCAGTTAAGGCACGGTTTTGCTCAATCATATTTTCAATTTTAACGCTGTCAAGTTCGCCAAGTTTCAAAGCAGCTTTCATAGCAAGGTCTGGACGATTGGTATGGACGTGAACTTTAATAAGTTCCAAATCACCAATAACCAAAACGCAATCGCCAATATTCAAAAAGAAATCACGCATTTTATCAATATCTGCAATAGTAACTTTGGTATGAATGTGAATAACAAAAAATTCAGTACAATAGCTAAAATTAATATGTTCGTGGTCGTCAGCCGAAAAAGTTTCAATCGCGCCAACGGTTGCGCTGCCGTCATCAGCCTCATCGGATATCTCGACGCCCAAAAGAACGCTTTGCATACCCTTAAAAATATAAATTAAACCTTTGCCACCAGCATCAACAACGCCAGCTTTCTTTAAAACGGGTAGCATTTCAGGAGTTTTAGCCAAAATTTCCTCGCCGTAAGCAATAATTTGCTCAAAAAAGGATTCCAGTTCGGGAGGTTTGCGCTTAGTAATGGCTTGCGCTTTTTCAGCCATTGCCCGAATAACGGTCAAAATAGTACCCTCTTTCGGACGCGTAACCGCGCTATAAGCAATTTCAGTGCCTCTTTTTAAAGCAAACGCTAAATCATTAACATCTAAGGTTTCTTTTTTGTCGGCCGCTAAAGCAAATCCTTTCAAAATTTGCGAAGTGATTACACCAGAATTGCCTCGCGCGCCCTTCAGCGCGCCTTTTGAAAATGCATTTGCCACCTCATCAAGCCTGTCCGAATTGAGAGAATTAATCTCCTTCACCGCGGAAGCCAACGTCAGTGACATATTTGTGCCAGTGTCACCATCGGGAACGGGAAATACATTTAAACTATCTATATAATTTTTATTGACTTCAAGCAGTTTTGCACCGCCGTGTACCATCTTTTTGAAGTCACTACAACTAATATTTATCATTAAATTTCACCTATTTATACTCTTACGCCAACGATGTTTACCCTAACCAGTTTAACGCGCATTCCAGTAAAACGCTCAACCGAATAAGTAACAGCTCTAGTCAACGACTCGCGAACGGCCTCGACATTAACGCCCAATTTTAAAACGGCAAAAATGTCAATAAAAATCGTGTTGTTGACTGTACCAACTTTAACACCCTTCCCGTAAATTTGTTTATTGAATAACTGTGCCAGATTATCAGAAAGACGTCTAGACACCAATTCGACAACTCCGTAACATTCCAAAGCAGCCATACTCGCGATTATCGCGACGGCTTCATCTGAAATGGATATACGTCCATAAATGTTTGAAGTGTTAAGTGCCATAAATTCCTTTTTCTGACTTATAGATATTTTTATCTTTGTTCATTTTACAATAAAATAAAAAATTTTGCAACTATTCGCGACAACTATCCTTTTATTACTTGCCAATTTTGTAAATAAGTGTTAGAATAACGACGATATAAGCCATCTAGGAGGTTTTTTGATATGTCAAGAGTATGTAGCGTTTGCAATAAAGGACAGATGAGCGGTAACCAAATTAGTCACAGCCATCGTAAAACAAGGCGTAGTTGGGGTGCTAATGTCCAGAAAGTTAGGGTCATAAGTAAAACCGGTTCTATATCTTCTGAGTATGTCTGCACAAGGTGCTTGCGTAGCGGAAAGGTTGAACGCGTTTAGTATTTCCATTTAATGCATAATTTAAGGTCGCTTGTTTTTGCGACCTTTTTTATTTTGCAAAAAATAAATTTGCTTGTCCATTTTCGCGCTAGTATAAAACATAACGTTTTTAATATAACATTAGCAAACACGGCAGTTTAAACAAGTAAAAAAGCACAAAGAGGTAGCTATTAAGCGACCTCTTTTTTCGTGTCTTGAATGTTTTTTATTTCGACAATATCAGCGCGTTGTTTTTTTCTAAACAGTCTAAAAAAACGTTTTAAAAACTTAGGTGGATTTATGCAAACAATTTTCATATCTTGCCCCCTTTTCGGTTTGACATAGTATATGAAAGTATTTACACATTTGCTACACAAGCTGTAAAATAAATATAAAGTTTAATTTATAAACAAATTAAGTAGCGTTATATGTTAGCTAATTTGCAAATTGTAATTTAAAATTTCAAATTAAAACTGCGTAAACAAAATATAATATATTAAATAAAAATTAAAATAATTTATATTATAAAATGGTTGTTTAAAGCAAGCAATTTCGAATAGATTTTACAGCCTCAGCTGGATTTTCCGCGTTAAATACAGCGCTACCTGCAACAATAATATCCGTGCCTGCTAGCGCAATACTTTTAACATTTTCCAATGTCGCTCCGCCGTCCATTTCGATTTTGATATTTCGGTTTCCAATTAAAGCCTTGAGGTCACGTATTTTATCTAAAGTATCTAAAATAAACTTTTGGCCGCCAAAACCCGCATAGACACCCATAATAATAACAACATCAATTAAATCCAAATATGGTTCAATAAGACTAATTGGTTTATCTGGGTTTAAAACCAAACCACATTTTTTCCCTGCTGATTTTATTAGGTTAAGCGCGCCTAAAACGTCGTCGGAAGCATCTGGATGAAATGTAACGATATCCGCGCCAGCTGAAATAAACTGCTGTATGTAGCGTTCGGGCTTAACAATCATAAGGTGAACGTCTAATATTCCTTTAGTATATTTGCGCAACGCTTTAATCATAGGCATACCAAAGGTAAGGTTAGGCACAAACACTCCGTCCATAACGTCGCAATGCACAAGGTCGGCTTGCCACAATTCAAGGTTTTGAACAGCCTCGGCCATTTTACCAAAGTCAGCGGATAAAATACTTGGGGCAACTTCGATTTTAATCATATCTATTCCTCCATTTTTCGCTAAGCTCATTGTAAAGCTTAACGTATCTATCGTATCTATTTTTTGAAAGAACACCATCATCAACCGCTTTTCTAACAGCGCAATCGGGTTCATTTGTGTGCGTACAACTTTTTTTGAACCTGCAACTTGAAATGAACGGCAAGAACTCCTCATAAAACTCTTGTAACTTGCGAGGGTCAAAGTCATCAAATAGTTCAAACATTGAAAATCCACATGTATCAATAAAGCTACTATTGCCAACTTTAATAATTAATGACTGACGAGTTGTATGCTTTCCGCGTTCAATTTTAGCCGACAAATCGCCCGTCTTTAAAAAATCGCCACCTAGTATTGAGTTAAGTATAGAACTTTTACCAACTGCCGATTGCCCTGCAAAACAGGCAACTTTATTTTGCGCAATATCAATAATTTTGTCAATTCCACAACCACTTAGCGCGCAACAAACAACCGTCTGCAACACATTTTTATAGTCGTTAAGTATTGTATCTTTAAATGAATTGTCAATTAAGTCGTCCTTATTGACAACCAATACAGGAGTTATGTCTGCCATAAGCGCGTTTACAATAATTTTATCAACTAACGTAAAATCAGGTTCGGGCTTAACCGCTATTACTATAAAGCAAATATCAATATTGGCAACATACGGACGTATTAACGAGTTTCTGCGAGGAAGCACTTTGGCGATGATATATTCGCCCTTGTTTTCATTCAACTCGACATAATCGCCCACAAAAATATTTCCGTCAGCCTTAAGTTTTCCACGGGCTAAACAGTTTAAATTGCCTAATTCGGTTTCAACAACGTAAGCCGAGCTTACGCCTTTAATAACTCTACCTTTAATCATTTTGAATGTACCGCCTGCGAAGTTGACCGCAAGCGCCCTCGATATCGCTTCCCATAGTGCGACGAATAGTTGCGCTTAAATTTTGATTTAAAAGTACCTCTAAAAAGTCAACGGCGTTGTCACTTGCCTTTAAGCCCTTTTCTTTAACATAATTAAGCCTAATTAAATTAATATGGCACGGAAGTCCGCGAAGTAAAACAGCTAACTCGCGCGCGTTATCCAAGCTATCATTTTTGCCGTCAATTAAAGCGTATTCAAAAATATAGCGTCGTCCAGTTTTTTCAAAGTAGTATCTGCAAGCCCTAAGAAGTTCGCTTATGCTATACTTTTTATTGACGGGCATAAGGCTTGAACGAATTTCATCATTTGGCGCGTGCAACGAAATAGTTAAAGTGATATGAAAACCGTCATCGGCAAGTTTATATATTTTGTCAGCAAGTCCCGAAGTCGAAAGTGAAATGTTACGTTCAGAAATATTTAAACCGTTTTCGTTATTGATTAGGCCTAAAAACTTTGCAACATTGTCATAATTATCTAACGGTTCGCCGCTACCCATAAGCACAACATTTGTCACGGCTCGTTGCTTTAAATCGCCGCCGTTGTCGCGATTAGCCACAACAACCTGACCAAGAATTTCAGATGGAGTCAAGTTTCTAATTAAGCCATCGATACCCGACGCGCAAAAAGTACAATTCATTCGACAACCTGCTTGTGTAGAAACGCAAAGCGTATTGCCATATTTATATTGCATTAAAACCCCTTCAACTATGTTGCCGTCTTGAAGTTTGTAAAGATACTTAACAGTGCCGTCCTTTGAAACAAGTTTTTGTAAAATTTCAATGCCTAACGCAACGTATTCTTCCTGAAGTTTTGCAATCACAGTTTTAGGAATATTTGTCATTTCTGAAAAGTCCGCGCCGCTATGCAACCACTTGAAAATTTGTTTTGCCCTAAACGATGGTTCGCCCAACAATTTAAGTATTTCGCTAAGTTCGGCTATGTCGAAATTCAAAAGACTTGTCATTTTTTAATAAACCTCGCAATAAAGAAACCATCTACCGCTCCTGCTGGAAGAAATTGAATATATCCGTCGTTATCATAATTTAAATCAATTTTTGAAAGCGAAAATTCAGGATTTTTAGCTAAAAAATCTTCAACAACCATAATGTTTTCTTCTTTTGTAATTGTACAAGTACTATAAACTAAAACACCACCACGCTTTACATATCGGCTTGCATTTGCCAAAATCCTCTTTTGTAAGTCTTGTAAAATTAAAATATCCGAAGGTAGCCTATTAAGTAAAATATCTGGTTGCTTGCGAATAACGCCTAATGCGCTACACGGCGCGTCAACAAGCACACGGTCAAACCTTTCAACAAATTTAGGCTCAAAAATAGTGGCGTCCATAATTTTTGTTTCAACGTTTTTTATCGCCATACGCTTTGCATAGCTTGAAACCAACTCAATTCTATGTTCGTACAAATCACAAGCAGTCACAGTCCCGTTAGGATTTTGTTCCGCAATGAGCATAGCCTTTCCGCCAGGCGCGGAGCAAATATCTAAAACATTTTGACGATTGTGAACATCTAAAGCCTTTACTGTAAACATCGAAGTTATACTTTGATAAGTAATTTTACCTGCTTTAAAAAGTTTTTTAATATCGGGGGTAACCCTCACCAAAAAGCCCTGCGACGGACTGGTAAAATACTCAATTTTAAAACTTTTCAAATAGTTTTCAAGTTCAATTAGGCTTAAAAATTGCTTGTTTGGGCGAATATGCGAAAGTTCATAGGGCTTAACGCTGATAATATTTTCAGTAGCTTCCTTGCCATAATCTGACAACAACTTTTCAACTAACCAAATAGGCTTGCTGTACTTAATTGAAAAGTAATATAACACGTCACTCTCGTCGGGTAAAGATGTATATTCGCCCCTCTGCGCCGACCTTAAAACACCATTTACAAAACTTGAAACTGCTTGCTTGCCAATACTTTTTGTAAGCTCAATACAGTTGTTCACAACGGCATAATCGGGCACTCCGTTTAAATGCTTTAAGCAATAAATACCTATTTTCAATATAACTTCAACAGAATTTTGCGTCGGTTTTTTGACTAACTGCTTAATTATATACTCTAATTCAATGTTTTGGTCAAGCACCCCTAAAACAATTTTGTGAATTAAATCGGCGTTTTCCTCGTTTTCTAACGCGCGGTAAAGTGTAATCGATGAAAATGCTTTATCGCGATAAATTTTTAATAATGTATCATAGCAAACACGCGTATAATTTGACATTTAGCCTCCAAGTATTTCGCCTAAACTAATTTTATGACCAAGTAAATAATCTTTAGAATTCATCTTTTTTCCATTTTCGGGCTGTATGACCTCCAGCAACAACGCGCCGTCGCCCGTCGCAACTACCAAACCATTTTTGCTGTCGGCTTTTAACACTTCGCCTGCTAAACCAATCCCGTCCGCCTTGCTTGCCTTGAAAACCTTAATTATTTTTTTGTTTAAATAGGTATAAGCTGTCGGCCAAGGTGTCATTCCTAATATAAAGCACTGTATTGATTGACTTGATTTTGAAAAATCAATAATGCCACTTTCTTTTTTTAACATTGGAAAGTATGTCATTTCCGAATGATTTTGTTTTGTATATACCGCAATTCCCTGTTCTATTTGTGACAATGCTAACATTAAAGTTTCGCCACCTAAAACACTCAGCCTGTCAAATAATTCGCCTGAAGTTTCACTGGGTAATATTTTAACTTTCTTTTGCACAATTATGTCGCCACTGTCCATTTCATAAGCGGTTTTCATAATTGTTATGCCAGTTTCCTTTTCGCCATTAATGACCGCCCACTGTATTGGCGAACTTCCACGATACTTTGGCAACAATGAAGCATGTACATTTACAACGCCAAATGGCGCAATCGCCAAAAATTCTTTTGATAACATTTGGCCAAATGCAACAGTAATAATGCAGTCGGGCGATAAAGCCACAATATCTTCAATACCTTCCTTGCTTACCTTTTCATATTGCAAAACTTTTATTCCGTGCTTAAGCGCAAACTCCTTAACTGGCGAAAACGAAACTTTACATTTGTCGCGCATACGGTCAGGCTGCGTAACCACCGCCAACACTTCATGCGATGAATTTACAAGTTTTTCAAGGGATTTGACTGCAAAATCAGGCGTACCCATAAAAATTAGTTTCATATTTCTCCTTTACTTAATTTTTAAACAAGTAGTTATCGACGTTCGTTAAATTGCATAATATCATGTAGCTTGTACTTAGTCGATTGCACTTGGTAGCTTGCACTTAGTTGCTTGCACTTAGTAGCTTGTACTTAGTTGCTAGTACTTAGTAGCTTGCACTTGGTAGCTTGCACTTGGTTGCTTGTACTTAGTTGCTTGAACTTAGTAGCTTGTACTTAGTTGCTAGTACTTAGTAGCTTGCACTTAGTAGCATGTACTTGGTTGCTTGTACATAGTTGATTGAACTTAGTCGCTTGCACTTGGTCGCTTGCACTTGGTCGCTTGCACTTGGTCGATTGCACTTGGTCGATTGCACTTGGTTTTTCAAAATAAAAGAAGTACGTTGATTATTTACTAATGATATCTAGTTTTAATCATTACCATTTGGTTCAAAATATTGCCTATCTTTAAATAAAATACCATCTAAATGGTCAATTTCATGACAGCAGGCAACAGCAAAAAAGTTTTCGGCAACAAAATCAAATGGCTTTCCAAAGCGGTCGCAAGCAGAAATTTTAACCATTTGTGGACGCTGTACCTTGCAATGATATTCGGGTATGCTTAAGCAACCTTCCGTACCAACTTGCGCGCCAGACGCCTCGGTAATAACAGGATTTATGAGTTCAATTTTTTCACCCTCATATGTATCGACAACGGCAACACGTCTAAGAATTGCCACTTGTGGAGCAGCCAATCCAACGCCGTCGGCTTTGTACATTGTTTCCCACATATCGTCAATAAGTTGATGAAGTCTACTGTCAAAAACAGTAACTTCTCGAGCGCTCTTGCGCAAAAGTGAATCGCCATCAATTAAAATTTGTCTAGTAGCCATATATCAACCTCAAATCAGTGATTGTGGGCGTCGTTCGACAAAAACCCAACAATCCTTAAATTTGTATTTTTCTGTAATTAAGTAAATATCTTTAATAATATTATCATAAGCTCCGCTTCTAATTCGCATCATTAGTTGATAGCGAAACTTATTTTGTATACGCGCGATAGGAGCTTTCGCGCCTTTATAATAAGCAAAAGCCTCGCGGTTTTTTTGAATAATAGTTTTCATTTCCTCATTAATACTTCGCGCGATATCCATAGCCTTGCTATCTGACGTTGACGTAATTAAAATACGTACAATTTCAGTAAACGGAGGGAACTTAGTAAGTTCGCGTGAATTTTTTTCTTTCGCATAGAAGCCCTTATAATCATAATTTTTAGCATACCAATAAACGTAATGTTTTGGCGTATAAGTTTGAATTAAAACCTCGCCGCCTTTAGATGTCCTACCAGCGCGGCCTGCAACCTGAGTGATAAGTTGATAAGTACGTTCACTGCAACGATAGTCATCAAGGTGCAAACTAAAATCGGCGTCAAGAATACCAACTAAAGTAACATTTTTAAAGTCATGACCTTTCGCAATCATCTGCGTTCCAACCAAAATATTAGCGTCGCCGTTTGCAAAGCTTTCCAAAATGCGTTGGTGCGCGCCTTTTGTTGTAGTAGTGTCGTTGTCCATACGAAGTATCCTTGCAGAAGGAAAGCAACGTTGTAGTTCGCCAACAACTTTTTCAGTGCCTACCTTACCTTGCCTAATGTGTTTTCCGTGGCAAATCGGACACTCATAAATCATTTTATAACGTTTACCGCAGTAATGGCATTTTAACTGCTCATCTTCTTGATGATAGGTAAGTGAAATATCGCAGTCGTCGCATTTAGCAATATAACCGCAGTCGCGACACATAACAAACGAAGCATATCCTCTGCGATTAATAAAAACAATGGCTTGCTCTCCCTTATCGATAGTAGCCTTAATTTTTTCACGAAGTTCCGTTGAAAGAATATCTCGATTTCCACTTTTAAGCTCAAGCGACATATTAATAATTTTCATTTCAGGCATAAGCAAATTATTAACGCGATGTTCAAGTTCAATCAAGCCATACTCGCCCGTTTCGGTTTTATAATAAGTTTCAATATCGGGAGTTGCGCTGCCTAACACCAACGGAGCGTTGTTATATTTAGCGCGAAATTCAGCAATCAATTTTGTATCATAACGCGGATTGCTTTCTGACATATAACTTGAATCGTGTTCCTCATCGACAATGATAATACCAATATTTTTAAGCGGTGCAAAAATAGCTGACCTAGCCCCAACGGCAATGACGGCGTCGCCATTTAGAAGTCTGCGCCATTCGTCATATCTTTCGCCGTGTGATAAACCGCTATGTAAAATTGCAATTTTATCGCCAAATCTAGCCCTGAATAACCCAAAAATCTGCGGAGTAAGCGATATTTCAGGCACTAACATAATTGCAGTTTTACCTTTTTTAACAGTATCTTCAATAGAGTGCATATAGACTTCTGTTTTTCCACTACCCGTGATACCGTGCAATACGAAAGTTTTTGAGCTTTTAGTAATAATATTTACGGCATTTTGTTGGTCGGCATTTAAAATAGGACATTCAGCCTTATACTTAGAATAATCAGGTTCACGACGTTTTTCTTCCTCGCTAACATCAATAAACCCTTTTTCGACCAATGACTTAACCGCGCTTGAGCCAAACATTTTATTAAGTTCACATCTCGGCTCATACTTGTCAAATAAATACGAAATACACGCGCGTTGCTGAACAGCCCTATCGCTAATCATATCCAAAATTTCCACGTCCGTCATACCATCGGCAAGCCGACAATACTCCTGAATAATGGTGTGGATATTGCCTCCCCTCAGCCTAGATGGAATAAATAGGCGCAGTAAATCCACATATCTTAAGTTGTTTTCTATTGAAAAATGGCGCATAAGCGCAAGCATTTCTTCAGTTATAGCGGTAAAATCATCAAGTTTTGAAATTATAGGCTTAACCTTAGACGGCTCACACGACGGGCTATCTTTAAGGCCAATAACAAAGCCTTCCTTCGTCATCGAACCAAACGGAACGGATACCCTTTGACCTAAAACTGTATCCGCAAGGGCTAGATAGTCAAACACCTTATCAGTTTCGCTAAGCGCTATATCAACAATAACCTCGGCATACATTACAGTTCCAAAATTCGGTCTAATATAATATCGGCCAACTCTGACTTAAGCATTAAATCATAGTCATAAGTGTTGCCGTTTTTGTCAATAATTGTAACGATATTAGTATCAACGTTAAAACCCGCTCCCTCTTTGGTAACATCGTTTGCCACAACCATATCGGCATTTTTTTTGATAAGTTTCAACTTCGCATTTTGAACTAAATCATCAGTTTCGGCGCAAAAAATAACAAGTTTCCTATCGCCTTTCGCCTCGCCAACAGCCTGCGCGATATCACGAGTTTTTTCAAGTTGAAGCGTCAATTCCTCATCTTTAATTTTGTGTAGAGTAAAGTTTTTAACCTTGTAATCGGCAGGAGCTGCCGCTTTTATAATGCAATCATTAGCCTCATATCTCGACATAACCGCATCAAACATATCATTAGTTGTTTTAACGTTTATCACTTCTGAAAAAATATCGGGAATAGGCACGCTCATTCGCCCCGCTATAAATGTAACAATCGCGCCACGCCTAGCAGCAGCTGTTGCAATCGCAACGCCCATTTTGCCGCTACTGTGATTAGTTATATAGCGCACACCGTCAATTTTTTCCTCAGTGGAACCCGCGGTAATTAGCATTTTAACGCCCTCAAAATCACTTTTTGGCATTAAAATTTCTTCAATTACTTGCACAATATCTTCAGGCTCGGCCATCTTACCTTTGCCCACATCGCCACAAGCTAACCGCCCTGAAATAGGGTCAACAATGCGATAGCCTTGTTTCTTAAGTTGTGCAATATTATCCTCAACTTGCGCATTTTCGTACATATTAGTGTTCATTGCCGGACAAATTACTTTAGGAGAAGTGCAAGCCATAATGGTTGTTGTCAACATATCGTCGGCAATACCGCTTGCAATTTTACCAATCGTATTGGCCGTTGCAGGCGCAATAACAAAAACGTCGGCCTTCTTTGCCAAAGAAATATGCTCGACTTCCCACTCAAAATCGCGGTCAAACAAATCAGTTATTACCCTGTTGCCTGACAATGTTTCAAATGACAACGGCTGAACAAATTGCGCTGCGTGCGGAGTCATAATAACCTCCACATTGGCCTCAAGTTTCCTTAATCGGCTGACAATTTCGCAAGCCTTGTAGGCCGCTATACAACCAGTAACACCTAAAACAATAGTTTTACCCTTTAACATTTTGGTCCCTTTGAATTTTTTGTTTGCCTTCGTAAATTTCCTTGCAGGCAAGTGAAATAGGTTTTAAACCAGACTCTGCTAAATAGTTTTCTTCTTGCGCGATAATTGTACGAGCGCGCTTCGCAACGGCGCAAGTAAGCGCGTAACGACATTCTGCTTTTTTAATAAGCATATCAATCGGTGGATATACCATCATAATGAAATACCTCCTTTAATTTTTGTCAAATTTTCGATATTATTTTCGGTTTTAAGCCCGACGGCTTTTATAATAGCTAAAACGTCTTCGCTAGCTTTCCCGACGTTGTCGTTAATAATAATATAATCGTACAATGGCGCGTATTCCATTTCGTCGATGGCATTAGCCAAACGAAGTTTCACGTCGTCATCTTTTTCAGTGCCGCGCCCAGTGAGCCTAGCTTTTAGCACGGTCAAACTTGGCGCAACTAAAAACATAAGTACGGCATCGGGATAACTAAATCTAATATTTCGCGCGCCGACGCTATCTATTTCCAAAATTATACTATGCCCGCGTTCGATAGCCAAATCGACTTGTTTGCGAAGCGTTCCATAATAGTTGCCAAATGTTTCAGTATATTCTAAAAAAGCATCTTGTTTTATAAGTTTTTCAAACTCGTCACGCGTTTTAAAAAAATAATTTTTCCCTTCAATTTCGTTTCCGCGAGGAAGACGTGTTGTCGCCGAAACCGAATATTCAATATCGCTATTTTTATTTAAAACCTCTTTAAGCACTGTACCTTTCCCCGACCCAGACGGCCCAGATAACACAAAAAATGTACCTTTATTCATCTATCTTGACCTCCTCCATGCCAGTTGCTCTCGAGTTTAATGTTTGCGCGTTTAAAGCGCTAAGCATAACGGTTTTATCGGTAAAAAGAATAACGCTTCTGGCCTTTCGCCCCGATGTTACATCAATTAAACTACCGCCGTCTTTTGCTACGCTTATTAGCCTTTTTACACCTGCCGAAACGGGCGACAATATAGCGATTACGTGTTGCAGGTTGACTATATTAGAAAAGCCAACCCCTAAAAGTTTGGTTTCGCTACTCAACATTTTGAATTTGCTCCCTAATTTTTTCTATTTCATTTTTCAATTCAAGCGCATAATTAGTGACTAAAATATCATTGGATTTACTGCCAATAGTGTTTGCCTCTCGATTGAACTCTTGAATTAAAAAATCCAAACTACGGCCAACGGATTCAGTTGACAATAAAAGTTCCCTCGCGTGGTGACAGTGCGAACACAACCTAGTAATTTCCTCGTCGATACTAGCTTTATCGGTAAAAAATGCAACTTCATTTAAAAGCCTCGTTTCGTCAATTAAAACGCCGTTTAGCGCATCGTTAATTTTTTCGGTCAACTTTGCGCGATAATTTTGAACAACTATCGGAGCGCGTTCTTTAACTTTTTCAACCAAAGCTTCAATATTTGTAATCTTAGCTAAAACGTCAAGCCTTATTTTTTCGCCCTCAAACGCGCGCATTTCATTAAGCTTATTTGAGGCGTTTAAAACTGCTTCATTTACTAAAATCAAAATCTCTTTTTCATCATCTTCGCTTTCTTCTGACAACAAAACGTCGGGGAAACGCAAAAGCGATGTAACCGAAATATCGTCAACAACAATATGTTTGTCCAAAATTTGACGGTTAATTTGCAAATATTCGCGAACCAACCCCTCATTAAGCGAAAGCTTTACGCTATCTTCGCGTTTGTTTTCGTAATTAATATAAACATCAATGTGTCCACGCGAAAAATTAGTTTGCAATGCCTTCCTAACGCTGTCTTCTAAATAGTTTAAAAGCTTTGGTAACTTTATCGACAAATCCAAATAACGATGGTTTACCGCCTTTAACTCAATAGAAATTTTCCGTCCGTCACGCTCGGCCGTAGCCTTGCCAAAGCCAGTCATACTTTTCATAGGTTACCTCTTTATTTTAAGCAGTTCATCGGGCGTAACCGAAAGTAAAGTTTCAACACCTTTAAAACTTGCAACAATGCGTTTTTTATCATTCATTTCGCCAATCTTTGTGGCGCAAATACCTACTTTTTCAAGCTCGTAAATAAGCTTTTCGGGCGATTGCGTTGTCATTATCATACTGCCGCTAGAAATCAACCGCTTAGGCTCAATATTAAGTATACTACAAATTTTAAGCGTCAATTCAGAAACGGGAATTTTATCTGCCAACACATATGCGCCAAGCCCGCTAGCCTCACACATTTCCGCAACTGCGCCGTACACGCCGCCTTCGGTAATATCATGCATACTATTTACACCGACTTTCACGGCAATTCGCCCCTCGTTAAGCACGGAAATATTATCAATATACGCTTTAGCTTCGGCTATTTCATCAAGGCTTAACCCACCCGATACCAAGCGCGCTTCAAAGTCGTTTGCCAATATCGAAGTGGCTTCAATGCCCGCTGTTTTTGTCATAACAATGCTGTCAAACGGTTTCGCACCGCCTGTTGTCACAACATTTGATGCTTTGCCTAACATTGTACAACTTAAAATTGTGCGGTTTACGCTGTCACTAAACTCAGTATGTCCACCAATTATATCAATATTTAATTTGCTTGCAGTAGCGTAAGCATCGTCCATAATCTCGGCAATATCTTCAGCAGTTGCAAACGACGGCGCTATAATTGTCAGCAAACAAGCAAACGGCTCGCCACCGCTACTAGCAATATCGTTTGACGAAATTAAAATTGCCAATCGTCCACTATTTGCGCACGCGCTCGTAATTGGGTCAGAAGTTAGCAATAAAAAATCATCACATTTAACCGCCGCGCAATCTTCCGCAACGCCTGCCGAAACCAAAACTTCGCTTCTTGTCGGCGCTGTTTTATTTAAAATTAGCTCATTAAGTTCTTTTGAAGACAGCTTACCTACGCGCATAAAAACCTCAATACATATTTAAATATATTGTATTATACCATATCGCGCTAAAATAAACAATTAAATATACAGCCAAACATATAAACAATGTAATAATTTTAAATAAAAATTTTTAATAAAATAGAATTTAATCAATACTTTTTAAAATAGCGTCAAACGCATTTTCGTCAATTATTTCAATCGCTAGCTTTTCCGCTTTCGCAAGTTTGCTGCCGGCCTCCTCGCCCACTATGACAAGGTTTACGGATTTACTTATTGTTGACGAAATAACACCGCCCAATTCAACAATAATTTTCTCAGCTTCACTGCGCTTATATTTTTGCAATGAACCAGTCAGCACAACATTTTTTCCACTAAAAATGCCTGTCTTCAATTCGGTTGCATTAAAGGTAATCCCTAAAGAAATTAATTTGTTAATTTGCGCTATATTTTCAGGTTTCGTAAAGTAATCAACAACATTATTTGCTGTAATTTCGCCAAAATCATCTACCTTTACCAAATCATCAATAGTGGCTTTCATAATATTTTCAAGTGTAGAAAAGGAAATTTCCAGTTGTTTTGCGGCTTTTTTCCCAATGTTTTTGATACCCAAAGCATATATAAAGTTAGCTAATGACGTCAACTTGCTTTTGGAAATTGACAACAACAAATTTTGCGTTTTAAGCTCGGCAAACCCTTCCAACCCAACTAGCTTTTCTGCCGATAACTCATATAAATCCGAAAACTCCGCAACCCCTAATTCAACATATAAAAGCTCGGCGGTTTTCTCGGAAAATCCATCTATGTCCATTGCACCTTTTGACGCAAAATGCGAAAGCTTTGCAACAATTTGCGGAACGCACGTTTCGGTGTTTGTACAGTATAAAAACGCGCCCTCAGCCCTTATTGGCGAACCACAGTACGGACACTTGTCGGGCTTTATAATGTCAACGGTATTTTCAGTGTGTTCGGCAATCCCCAAAATTTCAGGTATAACATCATTACTTCGTCGGATAAACACCCTGCTTCCTATTTTAATATCCTTTTTTTGCAAATCCGCAAAATTATTTAATGTTGCGCGCTGAACTGTTACACCCGCTAAATCCACGGGTTCTAAAATTGCCAACGGGCATAACCTAGATGTGCGACTTACCTGCCATATTACATCTTTAACAAGCGTAGTAGCTTCATCGGCTTCAAATTTATACGCAACTGCCCAGCGTGGAAATTTTTCAGTTTCACCCAACATTTCGCGCTGATGCACGTTATTTAATTTGAACACAATGCCGTCAATAAGAAAATCCAAATCGTCGCGACATTTTGAAATAGTTTCAATAACGTTTTCAACTTCTTGGGGATTATTAAGTAACTTGAAATAATCACCCGTTTCAAAACCGTGCTTATTTAAAAACTCTTGCATTTCAAGTTGAGTTGAAAATTCAACATCTCCAAAAACATTGTAGCACATAACGTCGAGTTTTCTATCAGCCGTAACTTTTGGATTTAAATTTCTGATTGCGCCTGCTGCTGCATTTCTCGCATTTTTCAGCTGGTCAACGCTCATTTCATTGTAGCTTTTAAGCACCGAAAGCTTCATTATACCTTCGCCTTGAATTTCGATGTGACCTTTGTAATCAATACTTAATGGTATGTTTTTGATAGTTTTAACTTGTTCTGTGACTTCTTCTCCGACTTCGCCATTACCTCGAGTAGCCGCCGATATTAGCATACCGTTTTCGTAAACCATATTTAAAGTCAAACCATCAAACTTGTATTCAACCGATAATTCGGGCATCTCGCCTAAGCTTTTTTCTGTTTTTGCATACCAAACATAAAACTCACTAATTGACTGACATTTGTCTAAACTATATAGTTTGTGGGTATGTTTGTATTGCTTAAATTCCGCAACAATTTCTCCCCCAACCCTTTTAGTTGGGCTATTTGGAAGTGAAAAACCTGCTTCGTTTTCCAACAAAACAAGTTTATCGTACATTTTATCATATTCGCCATCTGAAATAACAGGCTTATCTAATTTGTAATATTGCTTAGCGTGATAATTAAGGTCGTCAACCAACGCTTGCATTTCTTCCAAAACATTGCTCATACAGTCCTCATTAAAATAGAAAATTTAATTATATTTTAAAATCCAATTTCACAACTAGTATTTTATTATGTAGCCTTGCAAAATATTTAAGCATACGTCGCTTTTATTTAATCAACTTTATTACTAAATTTAATTATATTTTAAAATCCAATTTCACAACTTGCATTTTATTATGTAGCCTTGCAAAATATTTAAGCATACGTCGCTTTTACTTAATCAACTTTATTGCTAAATTTTTACGTAAAATACCTTGTCGCCTTACAATAATGTTTTAAATAAAATAAAATTAATTATTCCCAAATTAAAATTTTATACTAAACTAACTTCATATTGGCAATAGCAACTACAAACTTTTTAATTCCCAACCCTTCAAAGCTAATACTCGCAACTTTATCATTGCCCTCGCCCGAAGTAGATACAATTATACCTTCGCCAAACTTGGGATGTAAAACCTTTTTACCTGCGACATAAGCCGAAGTATTAATTCCAACAAACGAGTTAGCAACATTTGAAGCGCTCGCAAATGATGGCTTTTGTTGTGCATTAGACCTCTTAGTTTCAGTTTTAGCCGATACAGAAGGTATAGGCGCTCCACCTGTCATTTCGGCAACAAACCTGCTTCGAGGATTAGCTTGCCGTTGATTAAACCTAAATCGCGAACGTGATGAGGAACAATACAACCTATCCTTAGCTCGTGTAATGGCAACATACATTAATCTACGTTCTTCCTCTATGCTATCGTCGTCATCAAGCGCTCGACTTGATGGAAAAATATTTTCTTCAAGCGCAACTACAAAAACAACGGGGAACTCAAGCCCCTTTACGGCATGTATCGTAGCCAAGGTAACATTGTTATTTTCAACTATTTCATCGGTATCCGAAATTAATGCAACCATACGCAAAAACTCGTCAATACCTTTATTGGGATTATCGCGCTGAAACTCCGAAACGGCCGACACAAATTCTTTAACGTTCTCAAGACGGTCAATCTCGGCCTCGTCACTTTTATACATATCCAAAAGTCCACTTTCTTTTAAAACAAATTCAACAAACTCCAACGAAGTTTTTGAACTACTAGCTTCAATAATTTTTAACCAAATCGCTTTAAAATCGAGGATTTTTTTAGTTGTACCGACGTTAAACAACTTTAAACTATCTATTTGGCAAACAGTATCAAAAAATGTTAAGTCGTTTTGTTTTGAAAAATCAAGCATTTTTTGAATTGTAGCCTCGCCGATACCACGCCTAGGATAGTTTATAACTCTAGTGGCGCTGTCAACATCTTTTGGATTTAAGCCAATACGCAAATAAGCCAAAAAATCTTTAATTTCGCGGCGCTCATAGAACCTTATCCCGCCATAAACACGATACGGCATTGAATAAAGCATCAACGCTTCTTCAAATTGGCGCGACAAAGAATTGGCGCGCATCAAAATTGCAATATCGCCGTATTTGACGTCGGTTAAAGTCACTAAGTCATTGATGTTCCTAACAACGTAGTCAACCTCTTCCCTGTCGTTGTAGGCATTAAATACTTCAACCCTGCGGCCGCCCGACTTAGATGTAAAAAGTTGTTTTCCAAACCTGTTTTTATTGTTTGATATCACGCGATTAGCCGCATTTAAAATATATGACGTGCTTCGATAGTTTTCTTCAAGCCTATATACCTTCGCATTTGGATATAGTTTTTTAAAATTTAATATGTTTTGAATAATTGCGCCACGCCAACCGTAAATGCTTTGGTCCTCGTCGCCAACAACAAACAGATTTTGATTTTTTGATGCAAGCAATTTAACCAATTCATATTGAATACTGTTTGTATCTTGAAACTCATCAACGTGAATATAGCGAAATCTATTAGAATACTTATCTAAAACATCAGGACACTCGCGAAAAAGTTTAACAGTGTTTAAAAGCAAATCATCAAAGTCCATTGCATTAGACTCCTTCAATGCCTGTTGATACGCGTTATAAACCCTAAGCACATCGCGCGAAGTACTTGAATCGGTAATAGTATTCAAGTATTCGTCAATATCCAAGTTAAAACATTTTATGCGCTTAATATGGCCATATAACGTATCAAAAAGTTTGCTATTTTCCTTTTCGCCGGTGTCATCTCGCCCACGCAAAATACGCTTCACAACACGCGCGCTTTCAACATCGCTGTATATGGAAAAGTTGCTGTTAAAACCTATATGCTGACACTCCCTAAACAAAATCTGCGCGCACATCGAGTGGAATGTTGAAATCCATACATCGGCATCTTCGCCTATAAGCGACAAAATCCTCGCCTTCATTTCGCCTGCCGCCTTATTGGTAAATGTAATTGCCAAAATGTTGTATGGATTTACCTTTAAACATTCAACCAAATATGCTACCCGAGTTGTCAAAACACGCGTTTTTCCACTACCTGCGCCCGCAAGCACAAGAAGTTGGCCTTCGGTGTCAACTACCGCATTTTTTTGAGCTTCATTCAAGCCCTCTAAAATTCTATCATTACTCATAGAAATATTATAGCATAATTGCCTTGCATAAACAAATAAATGACGCTATAAAAATCAATAATATCTGCTTTTTAATAATTAATATTTACATAGGCATTTTTTATGTACAAATATAATTCGGACAATCTAAAGACATAACGCTGTTGTTCAACTATTGAAAGCGTTTCAAGATAATTTCTATCAATAAGTTGCATAAGCGGATTAAGAGTTCCATCATTGGACTTAATTAAATTACAAATCTTAATTATTGTTTCATCGTTAATTAAAAAAGGTAATCGAATATTAAATTTATCTATTGGGAAATTTCCATAACAATTTGTGCCTGAGCAACCGTTTTGTAGTCTACGTTTCGCCTCGATAGCGCGTTGCTTTAATAAAGTATTTTGCATTATAATTCACCCCGTGTGTTAAAAAAATTATAATTATACAATATAATGTTTAACGAAAAAATCAAAAACGGATTATATTTGTTTACAACAGTTTATAATCGATTACACGCGATTAGACGTTCCGTATATACAATTTGCTCAAAATGCAAAAAATTTGATAAATTATAAAGAAAGTTATATAATGGCAAATTTTTACAGTTTTACTTATATTTTTTAGATTTTTCGACAAAATTTTATTAATGTAAATGTGATTTTTATTCTTTTATTTTTTAAAATATGTTTTTTAAAAATTCAATATATTTTTTATTGTTTTTTAACATCAAAAATTAATATAGTATCAATACAATTTATCAATTAAAAACTGGTACAAAAACACATAATTAAATTTTCATTGCGTACACCATAAATTGTATTCAATATAGCGCGAAACATATTATTACTTTGTCAATTCATTTAGCTAATATCTTGCTTTGCTTGCTTTTAATCATTAACTTGCTTTGCTTGCTTTTAATCAATATCTTGCTTGCTTGCTTGCTTGCTTGCTTGCTTGCTTTTAATCAATATCATGCTTTGCTTGCTTTTAATCAATATCATGCCTTGCATGCTTTTAACCAAAATATTTCTTTGTTTGCTTTTTATTTAAATTTATTATTGAAAATAAAAATTATTTTTATGCTTTAACTATTTACAGTGTCACACAGACTAAATAAACTTCAACTATTTTTATATAGAAACTTCATTATTTGAAAATTTGCTTGACAATGTTTTGATTATGCGTATAATAATTAGTGCTGTGAATGTTCACAAAATCTATTAAAAAGGCGGTGATTAATATGTCAACAGTTAAAGTCGGTGATAACGAGTCATTGGATAATGCTCTCCGTCGTTTTAAAAGAAAGTGTGCGCGTGATGGTATTATTGGTGATTTACGCAAGCGTGAAGCCTATGAAAAGCCTTCAGTAAAACGCAAAAAGAAAGCTGAAGCAGCTAGAAAACGTATGTTTAAAAGCTAAATTGTAATTAATTTTAAGAATACCAGAAATGGTATTCTTTTTTTGTTTTTAATTAAAGTTATGCTCACTTCAATATACTCACTTTAATATACTTTTTTCAGTTTTCAAAATAAAAAACAGGGATTTTAACTCTTTCCCTGTTTTATGCGTGTTGCTGTTTTATGTGCGTTGCTGTTTATTTTGCCAAAAAATTATGCCATTCTGTCAGAAAGTTGTTCGCCACCTAAAATATGAATGTGCAAATGCTCCACCGATTGACAAGCGTCCGCGCCTTTATTAGATACTAACCGAAAACCATTTTGTAACCCCAATTCATCAACTAATGTTCCAAGTTTTTTTACACATTTTCCAAGCATAATCGCCTGTTCGTCAGTCATTTCTAAAATATTTGCAAAATGCTGTTTGGGGATAAGTAGATAGTGCTTAGATACCTGTGGATTTATATCCTTAATTATAACCATATTTTCGTCCTCAAACATTTTTGTTGAAGGTATTTCGCCATTTGCGATTTTACAAAAAATACACATAATAAACTCCTATATAATTTATTTTATCTAACCAGCTTTTATGTTTCCACATCATTATATCGAAAAAAAGCTAAAACAATTTATTAATGGACATTTAATAAATTAAACTAAATTATTTCAAACATACATTTATCCTAAAGCCACTATCGATATTATTAAAATACCTAAATAATTGACTCAATATTAAAACAATATAATTTAATTAAATTTAAAATATCGTAAATTATTTAACTAAGAAAATCACGCTACAAAAATACTTAGCAGGGTTTAAACTTTAAGTCCGTCTAAAAATAACTCGGTTGGAACAACATTTTCAATGCTGTTAGAACAAAAACCCTTGCCATAAACCTTAATGTAGTTTTTGCTATATCCTGAACAAATTTCACCGTCACAGTCCTCAAACAGAACTTCAATCGGCTTATTTATAAATTGCAAAATGTAGTTTGTTTTCAACCTTTGCTTAATTTTGCTTAAAATTTCCGCTCTCTCTGACACAATAGTTGGCGCTAGTTCGGTAAGTTTAGCGGCAATAGTCCCCACGCGCTTGGAATATGGAAATACGTGCAAATCACTAAACCAAACTTTTTCAATAAAAGCGCAAGTATTTAAAAACTGTTCATTGGTTTCAGTTGGAAATCCACAAATTATATCAGTAGTAATAGCAGCGTCGGCAAAATATTTTCTAATTAATTCGACTTTATCAAAAAAATCAGACGTCGAGTAGTGTCGATTCATACATTTTAAAACACTATCATCGCCACTTTGAAGCGAAAGATGAAAATGCGGACAAAAGTTTTTAAGCTGTTTAAGACTATTGAGCAATTTGTCATCAATGATGTTCATTTCAACCGAGCCAAGCCTAATTCGAATATCAAATAACGATAAACTATTTATTAGGTCGCAAAGATTAATTCCAATATCTAGTCCATATGCCGAAAGATTAATTGCGGTGAGTACAATTTCTAAACATTTATTTTTTGTTTCGTTTATTTCATCAACAATGCTTTCGATATTTCTTGAGCGACTGCGCCCTCTAACGTATGGAATTAAACAATAACTGCAAAAGTTATTGCAACCGTCTTGTACCTTAATGTAGCTTCTAGTACGCAAAGAATAAGCATTGCCGACGTCCTCATATACTGTCGGTATGACGGAAACATTGACATTTTTGCACATTAAGTTAGCTAAATCTTCTTTATTTGCCGTTCCGCTTATATAAATTACATTAGATTTTTCAAATTGCTTAGGATTATTTTCGCTAGCGCAACCACAAATTAGTATCTTCGCGCTAGGATTTATCTTTTTAATTCGAGCAATACACTGACGTGATTTTTTTTCAGCTTCCGATGTCACCGCGCAAGTGTTTACAATGTAATATTCCGCATACTCAAGCCTTTCGGACACTTCAATATCGCCCTTGCTTTTTAACTTGTTTACAATCATATCACTTTCGTATTGGTTTACCTTGCACCCAAGGTTAAATACAACAACTTTCACCACATTTCTCCTAGCGCGGTCATTATTAAAGACGACAATGCAAATTAATTTAATACCGTCAACTTCTTAATTGACCTAAAGTATTTACATAAAATCATTTGTTACCCTAAAAAACTTTTTGCTTTATTTACTTTTCGCACATTCTATTTTAAGCCGTTTAAATTTTTTGCGCAAAATAAGTAAATTAGTTTATACATCATAAAATTTTAACAGACTTACGACAACTATCAATAATTTACTCAGTTTGGCTCACACCCAGTTCGGTTTATTCTCGGGTTGATATTTCAATAAAAAATATTATATTTAATTTTAAAGTTCGCCCAACGCGTCCATAGTCAAAGCGGTCGCCACAATAGACGCAGTTTCCGCGCGCAAAATTCGCTTACCTAATGACAAAATTTTTGCGCCCCTTGCTCGCGCTGACTCAACTTCAGATATATCAAATCCGCCTTCGCTTCCAATTATTATATCAACAGTGTCTGCATTATTAAAATCAATTTCATTAAGTTTTCTTTCCGTTTCGAGTTCGTAAAACATCAACGCGCACTTGCTTAAGCAACTAATTACCTCGTCAAAAGTCATCGCTCGAACATTTACAATATCCGCGCGGCCACATTGTTTTGAGGCCTCAATGCTAATTTTGTTTAAACGACTTAAGGAAATATCATTTTCTGCAACATATTTACTTACAAAAAAAACGACTTCGCTTATGCCTAATTCAACTGCTTTTTGCACAACGAAATCGTTTTTATTGTTTTTCAGCGAACCTTGATACAATGTCACAGCACACTTTGCGCCTGTAAAATTTTGTATTTTATTTATAAATTTTGCTTTCAGCATATTTTTGTCAATTTCAATAATTTCGGCATAATAATCAAAACCATCGCCAATACAAAAAATAATTGTGAACCCAACTTTTTGCCTAAGCACTTTTGTCGCGTGCAAAAATTCATCGCCGCTTATTGTCGCTATTTTGCCATCAAAGTCATTTTTGTTTATAAAAAAACGCCTTATTTCCATATACTATCACCACAAAAATATTAAAATTAATTTTCGGCTTTGTTAAACATCAACGCGTTCCATTCGCCCAAAACTTTTTGCTTAACAAGTTGCAAACCGCTTGACAAATATGCAGCTATAACATCATTTAACCTTGAATGTATTATGCCTGATAAAATTATTTTACCATTTGGATTTAAAAAATTTACAACGTTGTTTGAAAGTTTAATCAAAATATCAGCCGTAATATTTGCAAAAATCACATCACCTTTTAAATTGTTTTTGCTAAGCAAGTCTGAAACCTCAACAATAACACTGTCGCCGACGTGGTTTAAATTTACATTTTCACGCGCATTTTCAATGGCAACTCCATCAATATCACACATATATGCCGACTTTGCACCCGAAATTATACTTGCTATACCCAAAATTCCACTTCCAGTGCCAACGTCAATTATACTTTTGTCTTTAACATCAATTTCGCCCAAAAGCGATAAACACATATTTGTAGTTTCGTGGTCGCCCGTTCCAAATGCCATACCCGGATTTATCCAAAGCACCTTTTCGCCCGTCTGAGGCTCGTATTTTATCCAAGTAGGAACAACTGTGACCGACGATGTTACTATTGGTTTATAATATTTTTTCCACTCATTACGCCAATCTTCATCATTAATTTCGTCAACTTTAACTTCCAAACTTCCCGTTTCAAAATAGCAATTACGTTCAAGCTCCTCCATTTCCAAGCGGATTGTCTTTAAAGTTTGTTCCTTATTTTCCTCGCCGATAATCGCGCTGACAAAAACCGTTTCATCGGATTTATTTAAAAGGCTTTCATCAATATAATCCCAAATAACGCTTGATTTATAAATTTCTAAAATATCAGCCTTATCCTTAATTGATACACCACTACAACCAACTGAAAATAGCGCGTCAGCAATTAGGTCAGCACAGTCGTGAGTTGTTTTAATTGTAACTTCGTAATATTTCATTAGTGTATCCTCTTGCGGTTAAAGTTTATCATAGAAAGCTGTTTTTTTAGGAAACTGCTTTGCTGTTGTATAATTGTCAAATTTAAACAGCAATTCACGCTGTTCTTTAGTAATATTTTTCGGAATTTCAACTATAACCGTAACAAGAATATCGCCGTATAAGTCGCGTTTTAGTTGTTTTATGCCTTTATTTTTAATTCTAAAAACGGTACCGCTTTGTGTCCCTTCGGGAATATCTAATTTAACGCTTTCGGTTAAAGTAGGCACTTCAGCCTTGCAACCAAGCGTTGCCTGAATAAATGAAATAGGAAAATCTAAGTATAAGTCAGTACCTTTACGGACAAATAATTTATGTGGTAAAACTTTAATAAAAACAACCGCGTTACCATTTGCGCCGCCATTATAGCCCGCCTCGCCCTCGTTGTAATAAGTCATACGTTGCTCATTGTCGATGCCCGCAGGGACATTGATTTTCAAAACACGTTCAACTTTAATACGGCCTTTACCACCGCATTTAGGGCAGTTTTCGGTAATTATTTTACCCTTACCTTTGCAGTCGGGGCAAACGGATTGAGTTTGCATTTGTCCTAAAATAGTGCGTTGAACGCTAGTCACAACGCCTGTTCCATTGCAACGCGGACAAGTTTTAAATGAAGTGCCATTTTTTGCGCCAGTACCCTTGCAATCGGGACAGTTTTCCGTACGTTTATACTTTGCATCCTTTTCGCAACCGAAAGCAGCTTCTTCAAACGTCAAAGTTAAGGTAATGCCAATATCATCGCCGCCGACTTGACTATTTGCGCGTTGTCCGCCGCGTTTTGCGCCACCGCCACCAAAAAATGACGAGAAAATATCGCCCAAGTCAAAATCCATACCTTGGCCTGATTGCGCGCCCCAAAAACCGCCTGCGCCACCGCGCGAAGCATTCGGGTCGTCGGTTCCATACAAATCATACATCTCACGCTTTTGAGCGTCAGACAACGTTTCATATGCGTGGCTAACTTCTTTAAATTTTTCTTCCGCTTTGCTTTTTTCTTCAGGAGTGGCGTTACTTAGCATATCTGGGTGATATTTTTTTGCCAGTTGTCTATACGCCGACTTTATTTCATCATTAGTTGCTTTTTTATCGACACCTAATATTTTGTAAAAATCTTCTGCCATTATAACCTCAAAGTCGCAACAAACTCACCTCAAATGAGGTGAGTGTTGCAAGTTCTTTTATTAAAATATTTTAATGAATTTCATTATGCTAAATTAGTCAATATTATCCGCGTTACCACTGCTGTTACCATTGTCGGCATTTGCGTCGTTTTCGGGGGCTGCGCCATCTTCGGGAGTTGCGCCAGCTTTATAAAGCTTACTGAAAATCGGGTCCGAAACTTTTGACAATTCCTCAACAATCTTGCGGATTTCTTCGACGTCATCGGTTTTACCTAGTTCCTCACGCGCCTTTTTGACGGCTTCTTCAATAGTGGTTTTGTCTGCTTCTTCAACTTTTTCAGCGTTGTCTTTTACAAACTTTTCAATGGTAAATACAAGTTGTTCAGCTCCATTTTTAGCCTCAACCGCTTCCTTAAGTTTTTTGTCTTCAGCGGCATACTGTTCGGCCTTTTTAACAGCCTCATCAACTTCTTTTTCGCTGAGATTACTGCTTGCTGTCAACGTAATGCTTTGACTCTTGTTTGTACCCTTATCAACTGCGCTTACGCTTACAATACCGTTAGCGTCGATATCAAATGTAACTTCAATTTGAGGTACGCCACGCGGAGCGGGAGCAATCCCTACAAGCGTAAACCTACCTAGTGTTTTGTTGTCGTGAGCAAATTCGCGTTCGCCCTGCAAAACGTGGACATCAACGCTTGTTTGATTGTCGGCGGCAGTTGAGAACACTTGCGATTTTTTTGTAGGAATAGTTGTATTTCGTTCAATCAACCTTGTGGAAATACCACCTAAGGTTTCAATTCCCAATGAAAGTGGAGTTACGTCAAGTAAAAGCACATCTTTAACGTCTCCTGCCAAAACACCAGCTTGAATAGCAGCTCCAATAGCAACGCACTCGTCGGGATTAATCCCCTTATAAGGGTCTTTACCTGTAAGTTTTTTAACGGCTTCGACGACAGACGGCATACGAGTTGAGCCACCAACTAAAATAACTTTTGCAAGGTCAGACGCTTTTAGATTTGCATCTTTCAAAGCGCGAGTTGTCGGTTCAATAGTTTTTTCAACCAAATCGGCAGTCAAGCTGTCAAATTTTGCTTTAGTAAGTTCGATATCAATGTGCTTAGGGCCAGTTTGGTTAGCTGTAATAAACGGCAAGGAAATAGTTGTCTTTGTAACGCCCGAAAGTTCAATTTTAGCTTTTTCGGAAGCCTCTTTAATCCTTTGGACTGCCGACTTATCACTCGACAAATCAATACCCTCAGACTTTTTAAATTCAGCAATAATATAATCCATAATACGTTTATCAAAGTCGTCGCCACCAAGACGATTGTTTCCGCTGGTAGCCAACACTTCAAAAACGCCGTCGCCGAGTTCCAAAATTGAAACGTCGAATGTGCCACCGCCTAAGTCATATATTAAAACTTTTTGATTTTTATTTTCTTCTTTATCAAGTCCATAAGCAAGCGCGGCCGCAGTAGGCTCGTTTATAATACGCAAAACTTCCAATCCTGCAATTTTGCCGGCGTCTTTAGTGGCTTGACGTTGGCTATCACTAAAATATGCAGGGACAGTAATAACGGCTTGAGTTACTTTTTGCCCAAGATAAGCCTCTGCGTCGTTTTTAAGTTTGGTTAAAATCATAGCGGAAATTTCGGGAGGAGTAAAGTTTTTGCCGTCGATAGCAACTGAAAAGCTTGTGCCCATTTCGCGCTTAATCGAACTAACTGTGCGTTCGTGATTGGCGATAGACTGACGTTTAGCAATATTTCCAACAAGTCTTTCGCCTTCCTTAGTGAAAGCTACAACAGACGGTGTTGTCCTTCCGCCCTCGGGATTAGTGATAACGGTGGCTTCTGAACCTTCCATAACAGCCACGCAAGAATTTGTAGTACCTAAATCAATACCTATAATTTTTGACATTTTATATACCTCTTTCAATGTTTTTTATTTTCTAATTTACAATTTGTTAGTTTAGAAATACTTTGTTTAAAATTTTGTTTTGTCATTAATAAGACGCAACACTGTTTTGATTTGATTTTGTTAATATTTTAGAAACCTAAAATTAAGGTTATCTACAAATATATTTAATTATGATTATTATATTTTGCTTCAAATAAATTTAATTTTACTTTATAAATATTTTTTACATAAAATACATTATATTGAAATTTAATTTATTTTACCAAAGGTAAACAAATATTATTCGGCCTTTTTCCCGACGGCTACTCGACTGTATCTTAAAATTCTGTCGCCGATTTTATAGCCTTTTTGAATTTCATATTTAACCTTACCCACCATATCGGGGTCATCAACCTGCATTATGCACTCGTGCAATTCAGGATTAAAATCTTGCCCGACGGCTACTATTGGCGTAACTTGGTATTTACTTAAAAGCTGAACTAATTGTTCCCTAATCATTTTAATACCATCTTTAGTCTTTTCGTCGACAATCAATTCCTCGGCGCGGTCAAACCCGTCAACCGATGGTAGCACTGCTTCCAAAACTTCTCTAATCGTCCTATCGCGTGTTTCTTTAACCAAATTCAAGTTGTTTCTTCGATAGTTTTCAAGCTCGGCCATTTTCCTTAATGCCATATCCTTAAACTCTGCCGACTCCTTTTGAGCTAATTCCAGTGGCGTAAGCGGAATTTCAATAACAGCCTCTTCCTCGACGACACTTTTAGCTACATCATTTTTAATATCGTCATTTTTTGATTTTTTATTTGCCATTTAAAAAACGTACCTCCATAGTCAGTTGTAAACATTTTAAATTATATAATCTACAATCATAATTGTGCATTTGCCACCAATTTATACTTAAAATTACTATTGCTGACACAACAACACAAACTATAATTATTACTTATCGTCTTTATCCATAACTTCCTCAAGCGCCAAACTAATGTACTTAAGCACAGAAATTACTTTATTATAATCCATACGGTCGGGGCCGATAACACCCGCTTGACCTATTTCCTTGCCCTTAAATTTATATTTAGCAGATACAACCGCGCACTTATCAATCCCACCGCTATCGTCGCGGCCTATCTTAACCGAAAACTCAATGTCGTCAGCATTATTAACAAGATGAGCAACTTCATTTGGACGGCTAATAACCGATAAAAAGTTTTTAGCGTCAGCAACATTGTTACATTCAGGATAGTCAAGCATTTTTAATGCGCCTTCCATATAAACTTTGTTGCTTCCTTCTCGGTCATAACTTCCAATTACTTCAATAACCTCATCAAAAATCCGTTTAAACTCATTGATTTCGTCATTAATTATACCCTCTGGCGAAAGTATTTCAGCAACAGTTTTACCTTTGAACATTTTGTTTAACAGGCTTGTCGCCGACTGAATATACGACGCGGTAATATTAGCCGCTACTTCAATAGTTTTATCCTTAAGTACGCCTCTATCGGTCACTAAAATCAAGAGTACAGTTTCATCGCCAATAGGAACTAGCTTAATATCATTTACCGTAACTTCCGAAAAGTTTTTTACAACAATAACAGAAGTGTAATTAGTGACATCGCTTATAATTTTTGCAGTTTGACGAATAATATCTTCAACTTTTCCCATTCTATCTGAAAATTGTGATTTAATAAAAGCTATTTCCTCGTTGGAAAGCGTGCGATTGTTTAAACATTTTTCAACATAAAGCCGATATGCGGCAGGCAAAGGAACGCGCCCCGCGGAAATATGCGGTTGAATAAGATACCCCATATCCTCTAAGGAAGCAAGCTCGCTTCTAATTGTTGCCGAGCTAACATCTAATAAATATTTTTCACGTATTTCGCCGCTCGAAACAGGAACTGCGCTGGTGATATATTCATCAACGACAGCTTGTAAAATTTTTTGTTTACGCGGTGATAATTCTTTTTCCATAATAGCCTTTAGCAATCTACTACGTCAACTGTTAGCAGTCGACCTGACTGATTGCTAATATATTATCATTGATTTTCTCTAATGTCAAGAGTTTTATGCAAAAAAAACCAAAAAAATAAGCTACAATAAAAACTCAACAAGTATACTGTTTAAAATATAAAAATACTCATCTAAAACTACAAGGTTATCATTATTTAAAGCGGTGTATTGCTTAACTTTATCAAGAGCGAAAGCATATTTTAATTTAAAATTACAATCAAATTTTTTGTTGAACTTTAAAATATCAAGGCCATAGCAAGTACGCAACGACAGCATAATTTCCTCAAATTCGGCGTCGTCGCCAACAATAGGCAGCATTTCTCCATACGCAAAATTTCCATTTTCGATAATTTTTATATAGTCATCAATACTTTGAACGTTGTTAAAACGCGCGCCGTCTACAAATGAAAACGCGCCTGCGCCCAATCCTAAATAATCGGTTCTACGCCAATACGCTAAATTGTGTTGGCTTTCAAAACCAACATACGAAAAGTTGCTAACTTCATAACGATGAAATCCATTTGCTAATAAAATTTTATACGCTTCGTCATATAGGTCAACCGACAAATCCTCGTTAATAAAAACCGTACCGTCTGCTACTTGTTCAAAAAGTTTTGTTCCCTCCTCGACCTTTAACCCGTATACGGAAAAATGTGGAATATTAAATTTTAACAAGGTATCAACCTCAAATTTAATGTCATCAACAGTTTGCCAAGGAAGCCCCGTCATCAAATCAACCGATACGTTGTCAAAATATTTTTTTGCCAATGCAACCGCCGCCAAAGCCATTTTAGAGTCGTGCGCGCGTCCAATATTTTTTAGTATTTCGTCATTTAGCGATTGAATCCCTATACTTAGCCTATTAATCCCGTTATTTTTGTAACACTCGAGTTTGCTAGAGTTTATACTTTCTGGATTACATTCAATGGTCGCCTCAATCAAGTTTAAATTAAAATTCTGTTTAAGACATAAAAAAAGTTTGTCGATATATTTCACATCGACAAAACTTGGAGTTCCTCCTCCTATATAAAGCGTGGTAACAGTTTTATTGCACCGCTTGCCTGCTTTTGTTATTTCGGCATATAGCGCGTTAAAGTATTTATCTATTGTTTGCTTATCGCACGGCTTAGATAAAAAGTCACAATATACACACTTGGACACGCAAAAAGGAATATGGATATATAAACTAAACTCTTTCATTAGCTATCGATTTTCAAAATCGACGTGAATGCCTCGCTTGGAACTGACACCGACCCGACTTGCCTCATACGTTTTTTGCCTTCCTTTTGTTTTTCCAATAGCTTCTTTTTACGAGATATGTCGCCACCATAACATTTAGCAAGAACGTCCTTTCTAACGGCTTTGACCGTTTCTCTTGCGATTATCTTTCCACCGATTGCCGCTTGAATAGGAATTTCAAATTGCTGCCGTGGAATAACATCTTTAAGTTTTTCGGCAATAGCTCGTCCACGCGCATAAGCTTTTTCGCGATGAACAATAATACTTAACGCGTCGCATATTTCCGTATTAAGTAAAATGTCCATTTTGACAAGGTCACTACGCTTATATCCAATAATTTCATAATCCAAGCTAGCGTATCCGCGAGTACGTGATTTAAGCGCGTCAAAGAAGTCATATATAATTTCATTTAATGGAATTTCGTAAGTAAGTTTAGTTCTCCCTGCATCCAAATAAGATAAATCCAAATACGTTCCGCGCTTTTCTTGACACAACTCCATAATCGCGCCGACATACTCTGGAGGAGTAAATATTTCCGCCTTTACAACAGGTTCTTCCATATACTCAATTTCGCTTACTTGTGGCAAATGTGTCGGATTTGAAACAACAATTTCAACTCCGTTTGTTTTCATTACATTGTATTTAACGCTAGGCGCGGTTGTAACTATATCAAGGTCGAACTCGCGTTCAAGCCTTTCTTCAATAATTTCCATATGCAGAAGCCCTAAAAATCCGCAACGGAAGCCAAAACCCAGCGCAGTCGACGTTTCAGGTTCGTACTGCAAGCTAGCGTCGTTTAAATTAAGTTTTTCAAGCGCGTCCTTTAGGTCATTAAACTTGCTGCCATCTAGCGGATATATGCCCGCAAACACCATTGGAGTAATTAACTTATAACCTGCCAACGGCTCTTTAGCAGGGTTTAAAGCGTTTGTTATCGTATCGCCAACGGCGGTATCCTTTACATTTTTTATGCTTGCTGCAATATAACCAACCATACCTGCGCTTAAAACAGTTGAAGGTACTGGCCTTGGTGTAAAAACTCCAACTTCTGTAACCTCAAAAGTTTTCCCAACCGAAAGCATTTTAATTTGGTCACCTGCCTTAACAGTGCCGTCGACAACGCGCACCATTGATATAGCGCCTTTAAAGTTGTCATAAAATGAATCAAAAATTAAAGCCTTTAATGGCATTTCCGTATCGCCTTTGGGTGGGGGCAAAATTTCAATAATTTGTTTTAGTACTTCGTCAATCCCAATACCATCTTTAGCCGAAATAAGCGGAGCTGTCGATGCGTCAAGGCCAATTACGTCTTCAATATCCTTGCGAACCCCCTCAGGGTTTGCGCTAGGTAAATCAATTTTATTAATAACTGGTACAATTTCCAAATTATGGTCAAGCGCAAGATATACGTTTGTCAGCGTCTGCGCTTCAATACCTTGCGTCGCGTCGACAATAAGCAACGCGCCTTCGCACGCGGCTAATGAACGCGACACTTCATAAGTAAAGTCGACGTGACCCGGAGTGTCAATCAAATTTAATATATATTCTCGCCCTTTGTAATTATAAAACATTCGGCAAGTTTGAAGTTTAATAGTTATACCGCGTTCGCGTTCAATGTCCATATTATCTAAAAGCTGCTCGGACATATCGCGTTTAGACACTGTAATAGTGCTTTCCATAAGCCTGTCCGCAAGCGTACTTTTACCGTGGTCAATGTGCGCAATTATACAAAAATTCCGAATATTTGATAAGTCTGTCATAGATACCTCTCTTTGATGGCTTCATTATATAAAATTTACACGTAATTAGCAAATATAATTCAAATAAAATTTACAAATATGACAAAGTATAATATAATATAGTTACTTTATGAGATAGTCGAAGCTTTTATCTTGCACATTTTAAGCTAAACAATAAGATTATGTAACCCTACTTGAAATTTTTAAGCTGTTATATATAAAACGCTTTTCACTTTCTTGGCAATTTTTCCCAAATCTTTACTTGGCAAGTTAAATTCAAAACATATTACACGCTTTTTTCGTTATATTCAATATAAGTAATTTATCGATATCAAAGTAAAATATTTAAGTTATTTATTGCTACATTTAAAAAAATTACTTCTGTCGGAGGATTTTAATATGGAAATTAAAAACTTAGTTAGAAATCTTGAAGTACGCGGATTTAAAGTACTTTTCGCCGAAAATGCCGAAGATGCAAAAAACCTTATTTTAAACTTAATTCCCACAGGGGAAAGTTCGGCTTTCGGCGGCAGCGCAACAACTACAAAATTAGGGCTAGCAACCGCTCTTAAAAACCGTGGCGACGTTGTTTATCATAGGTCATTTTTTGAAGACAGCGAGCGCAACAAGGTTTTACTTGATGGTATGCATGCCGATTGGTATATTTCCAGCACCAACGCTTTAACTGAAGGTGGTGAATTTATCAACACCGACGGCATAGGTAATCGCATTGCTAGCCAACTTTTTGGTGGCAAAAACACACTTTTTGTTGTTGGCATAAACAAGATAGTTAAGGACTTGGACGAAGGATTTTTACGCTTACGCAATATAGCCGCTAAAGAAAATTGTATTCGATTGGGCTATTTAGATAATCCTTGCGTGGTTGGCGGAAGTTGCGACGACTGCAAAACAGAAAACACTATTTGCAATGCAACAACTATTATTCACCACCCAACACGCACTAAAAACTTTTTTGTAGTCTTGATAAACGAAAATTTAGGATATTAAACATTTAAAATAACATTTTCATGTTTAAAATATCTGCTTTTATATTTATTTTAGCAGTTTTTTAAGTTTTTTACGAAAATTTTGTTTAAATATCTATTTTAAAATTATATGAATTTGTCTATTTAGTACATATTTTTACGCTGTTTTAACTTTAACTTATTTTAGCACTTTTTTAATTACTTAGGATTTCCAAGCGCTTAACTGTCCTATTTAACTTGCATAAAATTTCAATATAATATATTATTATATTAAACATTTATTAAAATCAAATTACTATTTCAAAATTAAGGAGTAAACAATGGTCAGTTTGGACAATTTTTTATCAACACCTATCGCGCACCGTGGGCTATACGATGATAATTATGAAGAAAATAGCTTAAGTGCATTTCGTCTTGCCGTCGAAAATGGCTTCGGGATTGAAACTGATGTCCATATTTTAAAAGATGGAGTTGTTGCCGTTTTTCACGACGCTAATATGAAGCGAATTTGCGGAGTTAATTTAAAAATTGAAAGTTTAACATCCGATGAATTAAAAAAATATCCTATGACGGTTGGCGGCGAGGTCATACCTACTCTACCCGAGTTGCTGAAATTGATTGACGGCAGAGTTCCCCTTTTAATCGAACTCAAATGTCTAACAGGTTTCTATACAAACAAACTTGCAAAGGCCGTCTTACGTGATTTGGCGGGCTACAAAAACAAATCAAACATTGCGCTTCAATCCTTTGACCCGTTTGCAGTTAGGTGGATTAGAAAAAATCAAACCGATTATCCATTTGGACAACTCGCCTCAATGGGCGACCCTAAAAAAAATCCTAAACCAAACTTTTTAGCAAGGTTTATGGGCGAACTTAAATGTTGCAAAATAAGTAAACCTCAATTCATTTCCTATGACATATTAAACACGCCTAACAAATTTATTCAAAGCTATATCGACAAAGGTATGCCTGTATTTAGTTGGACAGTGAACACAAATGAAAAGTTAGCTGTCGCTAAAAAGTACACATCTAACATAATTTTTGAAAAAATAAGGCCAATTAAGTAGATTTTAAAATTTTTTTATTGAAAAATTGTTAAAACATTATTAAAATGAATAAACTATCATACCCGCTATCGCCGATAGACATATTGTTAAAATTGGTGATAGCGTCTTTTTTTTGGCGATTTTCGCCGTTACATTAAACAAAACTAAAACTATGA
This sequence comes from Clostridia bacterium, assembly GCA_036654095.1. Taxonomy (GTDB): domain Bacteria; phylum Bacillota; class Clostridia; order Christensenellales; family CAG-917; genus JAVVSR01. The sequence goes on along the minus strand of JAVVSR010000001.1, from coordinate 91,739 downwards.
TTATTCCCAGTGCCCTAAAATCCATTGAAATGTTTGCCATATTATTTATTGAAAATGCAGGCAAAAGTGATTTTATGACAAAGTAAAGGCCTGTCGCGGTGATTAGCCCAATTATAACGGGTCGAATACCAAGCAAAATTCCATCGGCAAACTTATTTTGCAAAATTTTTGAAGCAAATCGCGCAATAATTAAAATAATTATAAATGACGGCAAAACGACGCCTAGCGTTGCGCAAATTGAGCCAAATATTCCACCTTGAATTGCGCCAATATATGTTGCGGCATTGATTGCTATCGGGCCAGGGGTTGATTCCGATATAGCGATAATATTTATTAACATATCCTCGCTCAGCCAATTATTTAACAAAACCTGTTGCTGTATAAACGGAAGCATTGACTGACCGCCTCCAAAAGTAAATAACCCAATTAAAAAAAAGGTGTAAAATAATTTAAAATAAATCATATTTTACCCTCCTTCGTTGTGTCCACGCATTCACCGACATTTGTTTTGTCGCAGGTTTTTACCTCAACTGAAGCATTATCCTTGTTGACGACATATGACTTTGTTTTATCGCAGGTTTTTACCTCAACTGAAACATTATCCTTGTTGACGACATCTGACTTAGTTTTATCGCAGGTTTTTACCTCAACTGAAGCATTATCCTTGTTGACAACATCTGACAAAGTGTTTGCATTTTCACTTTCGCGCGCAAATGTACTGTTTAAAATATTTTCATTTTCTTTTTTGTCCCCTTCAGTACACCCTACCGTATGACTTTTAATAAGCTTAGACTTATTGTTTGAAAATAAACAAGTTACAAAGCCAACAAATGCCCCTATTAAAATAAAAAATATTGTCGAAAATTTTAAAGCAAAAATATTAACCGCAAGACAAGCTAAAATCGTAAAAATAAGCATAAGTATATCCAATGGTTTTTTACGAATTTGCTTAAACAAATTGACCCCTGCAAAAAGTATTAAAACCGCTACTCCTGCTTTAATGCCTTTAAACGCATTTGCGACAAAATTGATTTCTAACAGTTTATTAAAAAACAATGATATTACAAAAATAATTACAAATGACGGCAAAACTACACCTAAAGTAGCTATAAGCGAACCTAATAACTTGTTTTTTGTATATCCAACATATGTTGCGCAGTTTATTGCAACGGGGCCCGGCGTCGACTCGGCAATAGCGGTAATTTTAAAAAAGTCATCTATCGACAGCCATTTTCGCTTATGTACGCACTCGTTTTCCAAAAGCGAAAGCATAGCGTATCCTCCGCCGAAGGTAAACGCGCCTAGCTTAAAAAATACCAAAAATAATTCAAGCAAAGATTTTGCTTTTGATTGTTTAATTTCGTCGTCCAATTAAGTCACCTAAACCCCGATAGTGTAGTACTTAACATTTATAATACACTATTTTAATTTCAATGTCGATTATTTAAATTAAAAACTTAACAATATAGTATGAGGCCGTTGACAAAGTCAATCAGCCTCATACTTGAAAATTTGTACACATTTAGTCTAAATAAAAAATTATTAATTTAACTTTAATAAAATAGACTCAATTTAAACTTTTTTAAAATTAACGCTAATTCACTAAACTAATCGTAACGATAATTAATCTAAAATTCCATTAATCTTATCTTTAACTAATTGCTTGCCTTTGTTAATTTCTTTTTTTGCTTTATTGCCCGCTTCATAAGCCATTGTTGCGGCAACTCCTATTGCAACTCCAATTAAAAAACCTTTTTCCATAATGCACCTCCTTAAAAATAGTTTGTTTTTATTTAAATAAAATATACCGCAAACATACCTTTAAGAGGATACAAGTAATTTAAGCTTTTTTGCTGTTATAATTGTCAATAGCGGCGCGAATGGCGTCTTCAGCCAAAACAGAGCAGTGGATTTTTTGAGGCGGCAGACCCTCGAGTTCGGTAATAACATCTTTATTGGTAAGTTTCAGCGCGTCCTCAACAGATTTTCCAATAATCATAGTGGTGGCGACGCTTGAAGATGTAATTGCGGCGGCGCAACCGAAAGTTTTAAATTTTGCATCCTTAATAATTCCGTCTTCGATACGCAAGGTAATTTGCATAATATCACCACAAGAGGCATTGCCAACAGTGCCAATCGCATTGTAATTTTCGACCTCGCCGACGTTTTGAGGATTTCTGAATATTTCCATTACTTTATCGTTATACATAAAAGATTTCCTCCTTGTTTTGTTTAAATAAAGGCGACATACTGCGCAAACGTTCGACGGTTTCTTTCAGCCTATCGACTGTAAAATCGACATCAGACAAAGTGTTTTCTTTGCCAAAACTAAAGCGAATACTTCCGTGAACCATATCTTCTTGCACGCCTAATGCCATAATAGTGCTAGAAGGTTCAAGGCTACCTGCCGAACACGCGCTTCCGCTAGACGCGCAAATACCCGACATATCAAGCGTAAACAAGATACTTTCGCCTTCAATATACTCAAAACTGAAATTCGCATTGCTTGGCAAACGTTTTTCGGGGTGACCATTGTAGCGAACAAACTGAATTTCATCAATAACCCGCTTAACAAAATGGTCGCGTAAATCTTTAATATGTTGATTGTTTTTTTCCCTATTCGCGACAGCCTTTTCAAGAGCAAAACCCATACCAACAATAGCGGGTGTATTTGTTGTGCCTGCGCGCTGACTGCGTTCTTGTTCGCCACCATTAATTAAACGAGAAATGTGCAATCCGTTTCTAATATAAAGCGCGCCTATTCCCTTAGGCCCGTAAAACTTATGCGCCGACATCGAAAGTAAATCCACATCAAGCGCCTTGACGTCAATATCCAAAGTTCCAACAGCCTGAACTGCGTCAGTGTGGAAAATAATACCCTTGCTATGCGCCACTTTGACAAGTTCATCAATAGGTTGAATTGTGCCAATTTCATTGTTTGCAAACATAATCGAAACAAGTATCGTATCGGGACGAATTGCGTTTACTAAATCCGAAACCTCAACAATTCCATCGGAATTTACTTTCAAATAAGTGACCTCAAAGCCCTCTCGTTCAAGCGATTTTAATGTATTCGTCACAGCCGGGTGCTCGACATTACTGCTAATAATATGCCTACCCTTGTCCTTATTTGCCATAGCGATACCTCTAATAGCCCAGTTATCCGACTCACTGCCACCAGAAGTAAAGTAGATTTCATTTTGCTTTGCATTGATAGCTGTCGCAACTTGACGCCTGCCCTTGTCAACCGCAAATGCCGTTTCACGACCCAACCCGTGCTGACTGTTGGCATTGCCGTACTTCTCAACAAAATATGGCAACATTTGCGCCAACACTTCGTCGTCAACATTAGTTGTGGCAGCGTGGTCAAGATAAATATATCTTATTTTATCGCCGTCCTTAACTAAGTAATCAAGGCTAATATTGTCCAAAGTTGCATTCATATCGTTGTATATTGTATTAAATACGCTTCGCGCTTTGCAATCTTCTGCGCCCTCGCAAGGAGTATTGATACACTCAGCAATTTCAAGCCCGTCTTCAAGCGCGCGCAAAACCTCGCCCACGCTAACGTTCTTTGGCGGTTTTGACAAATAATACCCGCCCGACGCGCCTCGCACACTTTCCACAAGTTGCGCCTTTTTAAGCAAAATCATAATTTGCTCCATATACGATTCGCTTACACCCGCTTTTTCGCTAAATGCTGGCAACGCAAGGGGCTGTTCTTTTTTATAGCCCTCAGCCAAAACCAAACACGCTTTCAAGCCATATCTTGCTTTAGATGATAATTTCATTTGAATACCCTACCTTTTTAGTCAAGTATATATTATCACACTAAAAACGCTATGTCAACGAGTTTTGTAAAATACCACACTGAAAATGTCGGGATTTTAATTATTTAATAAAAAAAATTAAAAACTTATTAAAAAAATGAAGAATTATAAAAATATTAAGAATTTGCATATTAAATAAAACTCATAAAAAAAATTAGCGCTGTCATAAATAAAAACAAAACGCCCTATTAAAATGTTTTATTTAAAACAAAAAATATGGACTATTTTAATAAATGAACTAACATTTGCGCACTCTTGCAACATATTTCGACATAATTCTACAAATATTGACATATTTGCTGACAATTAATACAATTATTCAATTTGTTTGTCAAAATATCAAAAAAGGAGGCATAACTATGTTTTATCGTAATGTAAGAAATTTTAGAAAAATGCAAGGACTTACTCAGTGTAAGTTCGCCGAGCAGTTAGATGTGTGCCGTACAACCGTTAGCGCGTGGGAAAATAAGTACTCTGAACCCGACCTAGAAACGTTAAAAAAAATTAAAAAAGTTTTAAACGTTTCATATGAGGATTTGCTTGATGATTGATAATTAAATTAATTTAATAAACTTTCGTCCGTGATTTTCCGTAACTTCATACATACCGATAAATGTGCTAAAACGTCCTCTCTCTAAAGCGATTTTAGCTGTATTTTCAAATCGACAAGGATATTTTACAGAAATTCCACAGCCGATAGAAGCTTCGTGAGGAGTATTAATAACAGCGCAGTCCACACGCATTGCTCGCAGACTCTCATAAAATTTAATGGACTGTTCTCTTGACCGAAATGCTGAAAACTGATAATTTTCCAATTTATTTGACCTCCGTAGTTAAATTTATCGGGATAATACTTTACATCCCATAATATATTTATATTGCTAAACGAATATTTATGTAACTTGGAGGCAATATGATTTATTTAGATAACGCGGCAACATCAAAATTTAAACCTAAATGCGCGCTAAAAGCATTTGAACGCGAATTTTTAGATAGCGCAAACGGTGGTAGAAGCGGGCATCGCGATGCGGTAAATACCGCGCTTAGAATATCATTAGCGCGTACATTTTTATGCAATATTTTTAACGGAAATGAAATTATTTTTACAAAAAACTGCACAGAGGCTTTAAATATTGTAATTTTAGGCTCGCTCAAAGAAGGCGGACACGTAATAACAACTGTAAACGAACACAACAGTGTGCTGCGACCTTTGTTTAAACTTGAACGCGATAAAAAAATTAAGCTGTCGGTAATTAATCCCGATACTAATTTGGCAATTAATCCAAATCATCTTGAACGGCTTATTGGGCGCGACACATATATGGTTGTTGTCAACGCGGCATCAAACGTTACGGGAGCGCAAGCCGACCTTGAAAAAATAGGAAAAATTTGCGCCGAAAAAAATATTATGCTTGTGGTAGATGGCGCGCAGGCCGTTCCTCACGCAAGTATTGATGTAAAAGCTTTGCATATCAATTATTTAGCCTGTCCCGGACATAAGGGGCTGCACGGTCCACAAGGCACAGGGTTTTTAGTTTTAAATGACGAACGAAAGCTTCAGCCACTGCTATATGGTGGCACAGGCACAAACTCAGACAGCGTTTATCAACCATTTGCCCTACCCGAAGCATTGGAAGCAGGTACGTTAAACGCGGCAGGCATTTACTCGCTTGGCGAAGCGTCAAAGTGGACATATAAAAATATAAGTAAAATACGTCGCCACATTGAAAGCATAAACGAAACAGTTTTGTATGGTTTAAAAAATATGAATATTTTAGAAGTTTACACACCTGACGGAACAAAAAATGGAGTGGTCGCATTTAACATAAAAAATAAAACAAGTATGGAAGTCGGCGATATATTAAATGAAAAATACAACATAGCCGTACGTTCGGGGTTGCATTGCGCTCCGCTTATTCACAACCATTTGGGAACTCTTGACCGCGGAATTGTGCGCGCAAGTATTGGATTTAACAATACTGAAAAAGACGCGTATTGTTTATTAAAAGCAGTTGAAGAAATTATTGCTAACAAGTAATTTAAGCTAAAATAATTTGAAAGGCAGTTAATCATCACTATTTATGCGATAAACTGCCTTTTTGATTACAATTTTAAAACAAAGTGGCCATCGATGTTTTCAGCAGTTTTTAACAGTATCTCTTTTATCCTATGCGGAGTTATGCTTGGAAAGCGCTCGACCAACAAACAAGCCGCGCCTGCAACATATGGAGTAGATACGCTTGTGCCGCTCATTTTCCCGTATGTGCCAAATGCTTCAAGGCCAATTACATCAACGCCGCTTGCATAAATTTCAGGCTTTTGTCGGCCGTTCACATATCCGCGCGACGTAAAATCAGCTATTTCGTTTTTTTCATTTACAGCGCCTACGCTTATAACTTCCATACTCGTCGCGGGCGATTTTACAGCGTTTTCTCCACTGTTTCCTGACGCGCATACAACGGTAATACCACTTCTAACTAAGGTTTCCGCGCCGCGTTTTAACGGGTCATTTTGCTCAAATGGATTGCTTCCAAAACTCATACACGCAACACGAATATTTAGTTTGCGTCGATTATCTAACACCCACTGCATTCCATCTAAAACCGAAAATGCGCCACTTTCGCCATTGGCTTTTATTACTTTAACGCCTACTATATTGGCCTTTGTAGCAACACCCGACAACGTGCTTCCCGAGGCAAAACCATTGCCTGCCGCAACCCCTGTGACAAATGTACCGTGGCCATTATCGTCATATGGCAATCGTTCGTTTGGATTGTCTACATCATAAAAATCTTTCAATCTATTAAACGGCGCGCATATATCCAAGTGAGGCTGTATGCCTGTGTCCAGTACGCACAATGTTACGCCTTTCCCTGTTAAATTTGTTTGTATTTTAAAATTTTCGACAGGCTTTTCATTAGACATTTCTTCATCTAACGCAAATACCTGCGCATTACTTTGTATGTATTCCACATACGGCAATCGCGACAAATGTTCCAGTTCATACGGAAAGCAGCTTATGCCTACCGCATTTATAAACGGATACTCCCTCACAACCTTGAACCGCGCAATTTGCTTAAAACACCAACTATTTTTAACATAAACAATTACATTTAGTTTTTCAACGCTTAAGCACTTGACCGCATAATATAGCGATGGCGATATTTTATGTATCATCATTTTAGCATCTTCATAATGCTTTTAAGACGAGCGACTTGCTCCTTGCTAAGCATAGGCGCGACCTGTTGATAAAAGTTATCCAAGTCATCGTTTGACAATTTTCCTTCGCTACGTTCTTTTTTTGCTCGCGCAATAATTTCACTCATAAGTTCTTCTTGCGACTTGCCCTTATGACTATCAATAGTTTCCTCAACCGTTTTTTTAAATTCGGGCGGAGCATCATTTTTTCTGGCAGAGGCGTCCGATTTTTTTCCTTTCACATAAGATTTAAAATCCATAAAATTTCCTCTTTAAAATTATTTGCACTATTTAAATATATGCCGACATATATTATAACGTGTCAGAGGTGATATATGAATTTTAATCCTTTATCGTTATTGCCAATGCTTATGAGTGGCAACGGAGAAAACAACAAGAATATGGATATGCAAAAAATGATGTCAATGATGACTGCGCTTCAAGGCGGAGAACCGTCATCGATGCTTGAAATGTTGGGAGGAGGCAACGAAAAGTTGTCGGGAATGTTGCAAATGATGAAACTAATGCCAAATATGATGAATTCATCATCGAAGTCAACAGCTCAGCCGACTGCAGAAAATTCCGAACAAAAAAAACAATCCGCTCCAAACTTTGACGCGGTAAATGGTTTCTCAAACAATGAAATTAATCAAGCATTATTTAAACTTATGAACAATAAGTAATCTTTTATATTTTCAGGTCATACAATGCAAGTGTAGGTTACAAATAATTTACAAAATCTCCTAATAAAATACTTAGGAAAACAGAAGGCCTCCAAATGGAGGCCTTCTTGATTTGAATTTACAATTTTAATTAAAGCCCTAAGTTAGTTTTCACTAGCATTGCGGTTTTAATATATAAATAATGTTATAAAAATATTATAATTTTAATTTAAAAACAATTAATTTTTATTTAAAAACCAACTCTCAAAGTAACTTGAAAACCGCTAACATAAATTTTTGTTTTTATTTTAAACTAATTATTTTTTTCGTTTGTTCAACTACTAAAACATTATATCTTTTTCGTAAATTGGATGTTTATCACACAGCATTTTAACGTTTGCTTTAACCTTATCAAATGCGCTTTCGCCTTCAAAAATAATATCAGCGATACAATTAGCAACAACAGCCATATCCGCTTCATTCATTCCGCGAGTAGTCAAACTTGCCGTCCCAACGCGAATACCGCTTGTAATATTAGGTTTTTCAGGGTCAAATGGAATTGCGTTTTTATTGACGGTAATATGTACTTTATCAAGCATAGTTTCTAAATCTTTACCCGAAACGCCAGTGCCAATCAAATTTACCAAAATAAGGTGGTTGTCCGTTCCGCCAGAAACCATTTTAATGCCACGTTTAGAAAAGGTTTCAGCCATTGCCTTGCAGTTAGCGACAACATTTTTTTGATACACTTTAAAATCGTCAGAAAGCGCTTCTTTAAATGCCACAGCCTTAGCTGCGATAATGTGCATAAGCGGGCCGCCCTGACTGCCGGGGAAAATTGCTTTATCAATAATTTGCGCATATTGTTCTTTGCACAAAATCATACCGCCACGAGGACCTCTTAGAGTCTTGTGAGTAGTTGTCGTAACAAAATCAGCGTACGGGACGGGACTTGGGTGAATACCTGCTGCAACCAAACCTGCGATGTGCGCCATATCGACCATTAAGTATGCGCCAACCATATCGGCAATTTCTCTAAAGCGTTTAAAGTCAATAACACGCGGATACGCGCTAGCGCCCGCAACAATAATTTGAGGTTTACTTTCTAAGGCGATACGTTGAACTTCGTCATAATCTATTGTGCAAGTCTGTTCATTAACGCCATATGATACAATATTAAACCACTTTCCCGAAACGTTTACTTTGCTTCCGTGAGTTAAATGGCCACCGTGCGCAAGGCTCATACCCATAATAGTATCACCAGGCTTTAAAACTGCCAAATAAACGGCAAAGTTAGCGTTTGCGCCACAGTGAGGCTGTACGTTTGCGTGGTCAGCATTAAACAACTGACAAGCGCGTTTTCTTGCAAGCTCCTCGCTTACGTCAACAAACTCGCAACCGCCATAGTAACGCTTTCCAGGATACCCTTCGGCATACTTGTTAGTTAAAAAACTGCCCATTGCCGCCATAACTGCGGGGCTAACAATGTTTTCGCTTGCAATAAGCTCCAAATTGTTTTTTTGACGATTAAGTTCATTTACCATACTGTCGTAAAGCTCAATATCGTTTTTCTTAATGATGGATAAGTCAACCATAATGTACTCCTTTAGATGTTATCTTGAATAAATGATAAAATTTGTGTTTTGTTTTTATATCCAACAGTTTTTGCGACTACATTCCCGTTTTTAAAAATCACAAGAGTTGGGATACTCATAACACCATAACGAACGGCGATATCTTCTGACTCATCTATATCAAGCTTTGCAAAAACCAACTCCGAAACTTCCGATGACACTTCTTCTAAAACGGGAGCAAGCATCTTACAAGGACCACACCATTGCGCCCAAAAATCAACCAAAACAGGTTTTGCGCCATTAATTGCTGTATCGAAATTTTCTCCTGATAAATGTAAAATATTATTCATATATATCTCCTTATATAAAATTATTTATTTTGTTCGCTTTCGTCATTAAGACTTTCGCTGTTGCTTTCATCAATATTTTGTTCAATATTTTCAGTTTTATTTGATTTATCTGTTTCTTGATTAGCATTGTCGCTTGCTTTTGCCAAAATCTTGGTAATTTCAGGAACAAAACCTTTCTTTTTTCGGATAACTTTTTTATCTAAAAAAATGGCAAACGCAAATCCAATAACAAGCGCAACAAACACTAAAACCAGTTGTGTAATTACGCCAAATTGCTGGCCTACAATAACGCCAATAGCAACCAAAATAAGCGGAATAACATAAACAATAAGCGCAGCGGTAAGCACATATCTGTCGCCCATTGTAACTAAAACATCGTCGCCAATTTCAGCGTTTACTGTATTAGGCACGGTAATTTCAACAGTTTTACCCGACTTAGAAACCGCGCACATGTGACACTGGTCACAAGCGGTTTTTCTATCAAAGCTAACTGTTACGTTATTACGTTTTGCAAGTTTAATTACTTTTCCACATTCAACCATTTTTAACCCTCTTTTTTGACGTCAAGCCCAAGTTCTTTAAGCTGAATATCGTCAACGAAGTCGGGCGCTCCCGACATCAAACAAGATGCATTTTGCACTTTCGGAAAGGCGATTACATCTTTAATATTTTCCGCGCCAGTAATTAGCATTACTAAGCGGTCAAGGCCAAAAGCTAGCCCGCCGTGAGGGGGCGCGCCATATTTAAATGCGTCAACAAAAAATCCAAATCTTTCGGCTATTGTTTCGTCAGACATTCCAAGCATTTCAAACATTTTTTGCTGAAGTTCTGGGTTGTGAATACGAATACTGCCTCCGCCCGCTTCTTGTCCATTTATAACTAAGTCATAAGCGTAAGCGCGCACCTTAGATAATTCATTAATATCTTTGCTGTTGTACAAAATATCTAAATCGTCAACGTTGGGGCTTGTAAACGGGTGATGAACAGCATAAAATCTACCATCTTCATCATTGTACTCAAGCAAAGGAAAATCGGTAAGCCACAAAATATCATATTCTTTTTCGTCATACAAATTCAGTTTTTTTGCCACGAAGCACCTGAGCGCGCCCAAACTGTCAAAAACAACTTTATTTTTGCTGTCGGCAACAACCAATATCAAGTCACCGCGCTCGGCAGAAAGTTTGCTTTCAATAGATTTTATTTCATCTTCGGTCAAAAATTTGTAAAAACTTGAAGTTGTGCTTTCAGGTTTAAGCGCCGCCCAAGCTAAGCCCTTTGCGCCATAATCGCGAATAAACTCGGCAAAACTGTCAATTTCTTTACGCGTTATCTTTTCAGCGCTGTTCCTAACACAGATAGCGCGAACGCTGCCACCATTTTTCAAAGCATTTTCAAACACTGAAAATCCGCTATTTTTAACACAATCGGATATATCATTAAGCTCAAGACCAAATCGAGTATCGGGTTTATCACTGCCAAATCGCTCCATACCCTCAGCGTATTTCATACGTCTAAAAGGCTTATCAAACGTGATACCCTTGCAAGCTGAAAAAATATTTTTAATCATACCTTCGGCAACTTCCATAACATCCTCGTCGCGTTCGGCGTATGACATTTCAAGGTCAATTTGTGAAAATTCAGGCTGACGATTTGCGCGTAAGTCTTCATCTCTAAAGCACCTGGCAATTTGATAATAACGGTCAAAACCGGCAATCATTAAAAGTTGCTTGTAAAGTTGCGGGCTTTGCGGAAGCGCGTAAAATGAGCCGTGTTTTATGCGACTAGGCACCAAATAATCTCTTGCGCCCTCAGGTGTTGATTTCCCTAAAAAAGGAGTTTCTATTTCTAAAAAGCCATTATCCGCTAAATATTCGCGAGCCACTCGAGAAATTTTATCACGCATAATTAAATTATTTTGTAAAGTAGGCTTGCGCAAATCCAAATAACGATACTTAAGTCTAAGCGTTTCGCCAACAACCGCTTTTTCGGAAATGACAAACGGAGTAACTTCAGCTTCCGACAAAATTCTTAAGTCCGAAACAAGAATTTCAACCTCGCCAGTAGCCATACCCGCGTTAATATTTTTGCCCGTTCTAAGCCTAACCGTACCTTTTACGGCAAGCACAAATTCCGTTCTGACGGCGCGCGCCTTTTCAAACAAAGCAGCGTCAATACTTCCGTCAAAGGCAAGCTGCAATAAGCCTGTGCGGTCGCGTAGGTCAATAAACAAAAGATTGCCTAAGTCGCGCGCCTTTGCTGCAAAGCCCATAACCACAACTTCACGGTTTTCATCTCTAGCCGTCAACATTCCGCACATATCCGTGCGTTTTAATCCGTTTAATAAATCAGCCATAGTTTTACCTTAATTTTTCCTTATGTATTCGCTAAAATTATCGAAAGCAATATCTTCGCCTTCGCCAGTCTGCATATTTTTGATAATAGCGCTGCCATTTAAAATTTCAGTTTCTCCTAAAATCGCCGTAAATTTTGAAGGCAATTTGCTTGCATATTTCATTTGCGCCTTTACGCTTCTCTGCATAAAATCAGTGTCTGCCGAAATACCTTTTTGACGCAACGATTGAACCAATTTCATAGCCATAATTTTTGCGCTGTCGCCAATATATCCAATAAAAATATCTAACGCGTCATCGGGTTCAGGCATTTTATTTAATGATTCCAATGTTAAAATAAGCCGTTCAAGCCCTAAACCGAACCCAACCGACGGACAAGATTTTCCACCTACTTCCTCAACCAAATTATCATAGCGACCGCCACCGCAAACTGTACCTTGCGCGCCGATATCGGTAGATATAAATTCAAAAACGGTACGAGTATAATAGTCCAATCCGCGGACGATATAAGGATTTATTACATATTTTATACCAAGCGCCGACAAGCCGTCCTCAAGCCCTTTTTGATGAGCTAAGCAATCATCGCAAAGGAAGTCAATGCACTTAGGAGCCTGCTTATTAATTTCAACGCATTTTTCCTCTTTGCAGTCTAAAATACGTAGCGGATTTTTATCAAGCCTATCCCTGCAAGTAGGGCACATATTTTCGATATGTTTGTTAAAGTATTCCTTTAAAGCCTTGTTATAATCAGCGCGGCAACGCGGACAGCCTATGCTATTAATGTTTAAACTAAGATTTGTTAGCCCTAATCTGTCAAAAAGTGATTTTGCAACCGAAATAACCTCAACATCCATTTCTGGAGCGGAACTTCCAAACACCTCGACACCAAATTGATGATGTTCGCGAAGTCTGCCCGATTGGGGACGCTCATATCGGAACACGGGCGTAATATAAAACGCTTTCATCGGAAGCGGTAAAGAATATAAACCGTTTTCAACAAAACTTCTAGCCACTCCTGCGGTACCCTCTGGTTTTAAAGTAATTGACCTGTCGCCTTTATCTAAAAACGTATACATTTCCTTATTTACAATGTCAGTTGTGTCACCGACTCCACGTAAAAAAAGCTCAGTATGCTCAAAAGTTGGCGTGCGGATTTCTTTTAAACCAAAAACCCTAGCTACTTCGCGCGCAATACCCTCAACATAGTGCCACTTATACGCCTCCTGTGGGAGGACATCTTTTGTTCCTTTTGGTATAATAAACATAATTTCCTAATAATTCCTTTATTAACGACTATTTTAATTTTATTTAATTAAAAAACAACTTAAATAATATATTTCCTTAGATTTATTGTTTTCAAAGTTGACGAAAGATGTTCATCTACATAGTTTTTATCAACAGTTATACGCACAACTTCATCTAAACTGCCTGCATTAAAAGATATTTCCTCTAACAAATGTTCCATAACCGCGTGCAAACGACGCGCGCCTAAGTTTTCGCTATTTTCATTTTCAATAGTGGCAATTTTGGCTATTTCACGAATAGCCTCGGCGGTAAAGTTTATTTCAACATTATCAACCCGTAAAAGTTCCTGATACTGCGTTAGTATAGCGTTATCTGGTTGCGTTAAAATTCTAGTAAAATCGTCTTCAGTCAAATTATCGAGGTCAACCTTTATCGGGAAACGACCTTGCAACTCGGGAATTAAATCCTGTATTTTACTTATGTGGAACGCGCCTGCGGCGATAAACAAAATAAAATCTGTACGAATATTTCCGTGTTTAGTTTGCACCGTGCAGCCCTCGACAATAGGTAAAATATCGCGTTGGACGCCTTCTCTTGAAACATCTGGCCCACCTTGCGAGTTGCCCCTTGAAGCAACCTTGTCTATTTCGTCAATAAAAACAACTCCATCTTGTTCGGCGCGACGCAAAGCTTCGGCGGCAATGCTATCGTTGTCAACAAGCTTGCTTGCTTCCTCGTTAGTAAAAATATCGCGAGCCTGACGCACGGTTACCGTACGTTTCTTTTTGCGTTTAGGAATGACGCTTCCGAAAATACTGCCAATGTCGATTTCTTGACCTTGACCAACGCCAATTTGCATATTTTTAGGTTCATCAACTGTTTCCACTGGAACTTGGAGTTTATCTAAACTGCCCTTTCTTAGTTCCGCCAATATTTCTTCGCGGAGAGTAGCCTCTGACACTTCCGAACTAGCTTCTTTACGCAGTGGCATAATAAGTTCAACAAGTTTGCGCTCAACAATTTCAGTAACACGTGGCTTGACTTCTTTAAACTTTTCCTCTTTAACAAGGCGAATAGACGCTTCGACTAAATCGCGAATTATACTCTCAACATCGCGACCCACATATCCCACTTCGGTAAACTTTGTAGCTTCTACCTTAATAAACGGAGCTTTGACAATTTTAGCAAGCCTTCTGGCTATTTCGGTTTTGCCTACGCCTGTCGGGCCTTTCATAATAATATTTTTGGGTGTGATTTCCTCGCGCAACTCCTCAGATAGTTGACTGCGACGATATCGATTACGCAATGCAATAGCAACTGCTTTTTTCGCCTCGGTTTGACCAATAATATAACGGTCAAGTTCAGCGACAATCATTTTAGGTGTAAGTTCCATACTAATTGGCCTCCTAAACAATTTCAACCGTGAGGTTGTAGTTTGTGAAAACGCACAAGTCGCCTGCAATTTTCATTGCACGACGCGCAATTTCCTCAGCATTCAGATTTGTGTTTTCATACAGCGCGCGAGCGGCCGACAATGCATAATTTCCGCCACTTCCAATAGCGCATACGCCATATTCAGGTTCAATAACCTCGCCTGTCCCACTTATAATAAGCAAAATATTAGCATCGGCTACAATCATCATAGCTTCAAGTTTTCTAGCCTTGTCAGTGCGCCATAAGTCGGCAAGTTCTACCGCGGCGCGCATAAGATTACCGCTATATTTTTGCAACATTTCTTCAAATTTTTCAGACAAAGCAAAAGCGTCGCTAACACTCCCTGCAAAACCAACAACTACTTTGTCGTCGTATATCCTTTTAACTTTAACCGCATTCCCTTTAAGCACTACGCTTTCGCCCATAGTAACTTGACCATCGCCTGCGATAGCCGTTTTGCCGTCTTTTTTAACGGCGCAAATTGTTGTGCCTTTAAATTCAATCATAATGACTCCTTCAAGCAATTTATGTACTAAATAATATAGCACACTTCTTTTATATAATCAACTTATACCATTCAATTATTTCGCGCATAGCGCGCAAACAATATTCTTTTTTTCGCGAAACCTTGTTTTTAATGTCGAGGTAGGGCAAAATTCCAAAGTTTGAGTTCATCGGCTGAAAAGAAATATTTTCGTTCGCGACGTAATTTGACAAAGCTCCGCAAATTGTATTTGTCGGCGGAGGCAACGGAAGTTTACCCTCAAGCGAACGCGCTAAATGTATGCCAACCAATAAGCCGCTCATAATACTTTCAACATATCCTTCAACGCCTGTAATTTGACCGGCAAAGTAAACATTATCGTGTCCAATCAATTTAAAAGTATCGTCCAAGTGTTTTGGAGAGCGTATGTAACTATTTCGGTGCATAACGCCCAGACGCAAAAACTCAGCATTTTCCAGAGCGGGAATTAGCGAAAATACGCGTTTTTGTTCATCAAATTTTAAATTTGTTTGAAATCCAACCATATTATAAGCAGAACCTTCTTTCGTTTCCTTTCGCAACTGAACAACTGCAAACGGCGCAATGTTTGTGCGAACGTCAGTAAGCCCCATAGGTTTAAGCATACCGTGGCGCATAGTGTCATAACCACGCTTAGCCATAACCTCAACAGGCATACAGCCCTCAAAAACTTCTGCGCCCTCAAAATCACGTAATTTTACGGTTTCAGCCTCGATTAATGCTTTATAAAAAACATCATATTCCGACTTATTCATCGGACAGTTTAAGTAGTCAGCGCCACCCTTGTCATATCGACCTTGAAAAAACGCTTTTTCGGTGTCAATCGTTGAAGCGTCAACAATCGGCGCGACCGCGTCAAAGAAAAATAAAGCGTTTCCGACAATTTTAGAAATAGCGGAAAATAAGCCGTCAGAAGTCAACGGACCTGTCGCATATATCGTCGGCACACTTTCATCGATTTCAACAACCTCACGAATTGTAATGGTCAAATTGTTAAACTTTTTTAACTCGTTTAAAACGCAAGCCGAAAACTTTTTTCGGTCGACGGCCAACGCGCTGCCAGCCTCAACGCGCGCTATATCGGCGCACTTTAGCAACAAGCAATCAAGCTGTTTCAATTCATATTTAAGCAACCCAGATGACGTAAATTCATCTTCGCTTTTCAAGCTATTACTGCACACTAATTCGGCAAAATCGGCACTTGTATGCGCCGAAGTTTGCTTTAAAGGCCTCATTTCGATAATTTCAACTTCAAAACCGCGCTTCAATAATTGATATGCAGCCTCGCAACCAGCTAAGCCAGCGCCAACAACTCGTACCAAATTACTCACCCTCTTTAACTAACTCCGTATGATTGCAACCACGGTTTGTACAGATGTATTTTGTAACGTTTTTTGATGTCGAAATTTTCATTACCGACTTACATTCGGGGCAAAGATACGGCGCGGGCAAATCCCACGACATAAGATTACAATCAGGATAACCCGAACACGCGTAAAACATTTTGCCTGCTTTTGTTTTCTTTTTTACCAATGGTTTTCCGCACTTGGGACAGTTGCCGATATTTTCATTAAATGGCTTAATATTTTTGCAAGTAGGATAGTTAGGACAAGCTAAAAACTTGCCATATTTTCCTTCTCTAACAACCAAATTTGCGCCACATTTTTCACAAATTACGTCGGTAACTTCAGCTTCCATTTTCACCCTGCCGCCATTACGAGCGGCCGATATAACCGTCTTTATAAATTTAGGATAAAAACTTTCAATAACTTTTTGCCATTCAACGCCGTCTTCTTCAATTTTATCAAGCGCGTCTTCCATTTTTGCCGTAAACTTTAAATCCATAACATCAGGGAAAAAGTTTACCATATAATCACAAACAGCTTCACCCAACGCAGTAGGTTTTATCGACTTTCCATCTTTTTCGGTATACTCACGCTTGGCTAAAACCGATATAATTGAAGCGTATGTGCTAGGACGTCCAATTCCGTTTTCCTCCATTGATTTAACAATAGTTGCATCATTAAAACGTTGTGGCGGTTTAGTAAATTTTTGTTCAGACGTAATTTCTTGCAACAACATTTTGTCGCCCTCGCTCATATTAGGAAGGCTTGCTACGCTTGCATTTTCATCATCGTCATCAACTTCGGGCTGGTTGCTGTATACTGCCGTATAGCCCGCAAAAGCAAGGGCTTTACCATTTACCCTATAACCCAACACAACGTCCTTAAACTCGGGATTTTTGGCTGTAATATGCACGGTTAAAGTATTATAAATAGCGTCAGTCATTTGACTTGCCAAATATCTTTCATAAATCATTTTATACAATCTATATTGATTGCGATTAATTTTATTTTGCAAGCTGTCGGGCGTGCGCTCAAGTGAAATTGGCCTGATTGCTTCGTGCGCGTCTTGGGCATTGCTTTTAGTTTTATAAATATTTGGTTTTTTAGGAGTAAAGTCTTTACCAAATTTGTTTTCAATATATTTTAACGTAACAATTTGCATATCAGGTGAAACTCTAACGCTATCCGTACGAATATAAGATACTAAAGCGGTCGCGCCTTCGCCCTCGATGTCCACGCCCTCATAAAGTTGTTGCGCTATTTGCATAGTTTGAGGAGCGGTCATTGAAAGTTTTTGTGACGCGTCCTGTTGTAATGTTGACGTAGTAAATGGAGGCGCAGGATGACTTTTTGACACGGCGCGTTTAGCCGTATCGACAACATAACTAGCGCCCTTGCTTGTATTGACAATTTTTTCAGCGTCAGCTTGATTTTTGATTTTAAATTTTTTGTCATTCACATCGGTAAAAGCGGCTTTAAAAATTGACTTTTTTGCAGGGTTACTTTCCTTTGACAAAAATGCCGACACGTTCCAATACTCTTCGGGCTTAAAGCCAGTAATTTCACGTTCGCGGTCTACAATCATTTCCAAAGCGGTCGACTGAACCCTGCCTGCGCTAAGCCCAGACTTGATTTTTTTGCTAATAATCGGCGATATTTTGTAACCGACCAAGCGGTCCAACACTCGTCTAGCTTGCTGACTGTCAACTAATCGCATATCCAATTCGCGTGGGTTTTGCATTGCCTCATTTACTGCTTTTTTGCTAATTTCATTAAAAACAATACGGTTTTTCCCGTCAGGAATATCCAAACAGTTTTTCAAGTGCCAACTTATAGCTTCGCCTTCGCGGTCGGGGTCAGTTGCTAAATAGACTTCGTCATTTTGTTTGACAGCCGTTTTAAGTCGCTTAATAACATCTTTTTTGTCAGCGTTAACTTCGTACTGGGGCTGAAAACGATTGTCGACATCAATACCTAACGTGCGTTGCGGCAAGTCGCAAACGTGGCCACCTGATGCCAATACAGCATAATCTGCGCCTAAATATTTTTGAATGGTCTTCGCCTTCGAGGGCGACTCAACAATGATTAATCTTTTCATTTAATCTCCATTATTTTAATATATAAAAATTTCCTGTTATTTTTTCAATCAAATCACTAATTTCAAGCTCAAGTAAAATCGAATTTAACTCGTTTACAGTAAGTCCAGTACATTTAATTAACGTTTCAAAATGCGCTTCGCCCTTTTCCAATTCAGAAATAATTTGCTGTTCAACAAGCGTCATTTGATACATTTCTTTTTCAGGCAAAGCAGTGTCGATATTAAGGTCTTTCAAAACATCTTGCGGTTCAGTCACTATACAACCTTGCATTGTTTTAATCAACTGATTGCTTCCCTTACTTGCTGGAGAATTTATATTAGCTGGTACAACATACACCGTTTTCCCCTGTTCAAGCGCATGGTTTACCGTTATCATTGTACCGCTTTTTTCGGTCATTTCTGGAACGAAAACGCCTTCTGATAACCCGCTAATAATACGGTTTCTCTCGGGAAAATTATAAGTTGTAACGCGTGTGCCTAATTTATATTCGCTTAAAAACAAACCGTTATTATCGATAATCAACTTAGATAGATACAAATTTTCAGCAGGATAAACAATATCTAAGCCGCTTGCAACAACAGCTATTGTAGGAAGTTCCAGCTCCACAGCGGTTTTGTGCGCCGCAGTATCAATACCTCGAGCAAATCCACTAACAATCGTCAAACCAGCCTGCGCAAACGCTGCGACAAAATCTCTAGTTACATTTATACCATATCTTGTTGGCGAGCGCGTACCAACAACCGAAATACATCTTGATTTAAGTAAATTCAAATTGCCCTTCGCATATAAAATTAACGGCCTATCGTAAATATTTATTAAGCCTTCGGGATAATTATCGTCAAAATATGCAATAGCGGTAATACTATTTCTTTCAAGTTTTTCAATAACATCTTTTTCCGCGCCACTGTTTATTAGGTTAAGAAAGCCAATGTAAATTTCCTCGCCGACAATTTTAACAAACTCATATTTAAGCTTATCAATGTCATCAATCAATTCGGACGGTTGCGATACAAGGGCAAGTAGTTTATTTTTCCGTTTAATTCCAAGCCCGTCAATTTGGTCAAGAAATAAAAGCGCAATGTAATTATTGTTATAATTAGCGGTCATTATACTTCCTATCAAGCGAGCGATACTGAATAGCTTCAGCAATATGTCCCGCGCTGATATTTTCCTCCCCTTCCATATCCGCAATCGTGCGCGCTACCTTAAGTATACGTGTAGTGGCGCGGGCGGAAAGATTTAATTTTTTAAAGGCTCGTTCAAGTAAATTTTCGCAAGTTTCGTCGACTTCACAAAACTTTTTAAGTTGCGCGTTGCTCATCTGCGCATTTGATGTAATTTTAGTACCTTTAAACCTGTCAAGCTGAACGGAACGAGTTTTATTTGTGCGCGCCTTAATTGTTTCAGATGTTTCAAATGTCGACTTATCGTTAAACTCCTCATAAGTGATATTGTCAACTTCAATTTGAATATCAATACGGTCGAGTAGCGGGCCTGACAACTTGCTTAAATAGTTGTGTATTTGGCTTGCCGTACACCTACATTCGGCAGTTTTGCTTCCATAATTTCCGCACGGACAAGGGTTCATACTTGCAATTAACATAAAGTTTGCAGGGTATTCAACGGTTTTTGCCACACGCGAAACAGTGACACACTTATCCTCTATTGGCTGACGCAAAGTTTCAAGCGTATGACGCGGATACTCGGGCATTTCGTCCAAAAACAAAACTCCATTATGCGCCAAACTAACCTCGCCGGGTTTTGCTTTTGCGCCTCCGCCAATAAGCGACGGGACAGTGGTTGTATGATGTGGCGTTCTAAACGGACGCGACGTAACAATACCATCTTCACTATCCAAAACGCCTGCAATACTATGAATTTTTGTAACTTCGATAGCTTCTTTAAACGACATATCCGGCATAATTGTAGGCACACATCTAGCTAGCATAGTTTTACCTGCGCCAGGCGGGCCAATCATAAGCACATTGTGACCTCCGCTAACAGCTATTTCCAACGCGCGCTTTGCGGTAATCTGCCCCTTTATATCCGAAAAGTCAACTTCGTATTCTGTTTTTTTAAGCGAACTATTATACAATGTTTTAGGCACCGATTGAATTGGACGCAAACCATTTAAATAGTCAATAACCGCGCGCAAATCCTCGACGGCATAAACTTCAATTCCCTCAATATAGCTAGCTTCTTTCGCATTGCCCGCGGGTACTATAAACTTTGTAACTCCGCTTTGCGTCGCTGAAATTAAAATTGGCATAACTCCACAAACTTCTCGAAGTTTACCATCAAGCGAAAGTTCGCCCAAAAAAACATAATCCTTATAATTCTCATTTAAAACCTGTTCGGATGCGGCTAAAATCGCAACCGCTATTGATAAGTCAAACCCAGGACCTTCTTTTTTTGTGTCAGCTGGCGCAAGATTAATTGTAATACGCTTGATAGGATACAAAAAACCACTGTTCTTAATTGCCGAACGTATTCTCTCTTTTGATTCCTTAGTTGCCGTGCTTGGCAAACCAACCATATCAACATTCGGCAAACCACTGTTTATGTCAACTTCAACATCTACACCATAGCCATCAACGCCATTGAGTGTAAAACTTTTAACCTTAGCTAGCATTATCTCACCTCGCATTCACTATAAGAGTGTAGCAAAATATTTTGCATTTGAAAACTAAATTTGAGCATTTTTATATAATATTTTTTTTCATTTATTATTGTATATCTTATATATATATTTAATAATATATATAAAAAGAAAATCCGCAAATGATTTTTGCGGATTTAATAAAAATTAATTTAACGTTGCCTAAACATTAACAGATTTTTCTTTAGCGGGCATAGGCATAATACTTACTCGCTTTGAATTTGAGGTTATGTCATACACCACATAACCATAATAAATAGTTGTAAGCGATGCTATCACATTGCCAAACGCATATAGCACACTATCTTTAGCAAAATAAGTCAACTTCATTGTTTCGCCTAGCGCTCCCGACATATTCATAACTACGCCAATGTTTACAAATGACAGCAATACAAACCAACCAAACACCCAAAACAGCCTTAACTCGCCACTAATTGCGATATACGCAAGCAACAAGCCTAAACCGACTGCCAACGAAGTGTCATTCATATTCAAACTGAAAACCGATATGGTTGTTAAGAAGAAAGCAACCATCAGCATAAGTTCGCCACGATTTTTATTTTTGAAGTAAAGCGACATTGTATATACAACTAAAATTAAGCTAAATACTAGATTTAACCAAAATGCAGTTTTATTTACAGCAAGGCCGTTTAAACCAAACAAACCATAAAGGTTAAACGCATTAGCAACACAAGCTTGCGAAGCGAACATCATATTTGAGTAGCGCAAGAAGATGTAGAAAACGTGGCCATGAACATAAAATTGATTTTTAACAGCAAAGGACGAAAGCATAATAAATAAAACAAACGAAACTACAAACCCTGCGATAAACTTAACGTACAATTTTTTATCGTTTGCCTTAATAAGAGCAACAACCTCATACATTATTACGAATGGCAAAACATAAATAACAACTGGCGACCATAAAACGCCTATTAAAGCGGCGGCCATGAGGACGATATATTTTTTTTCTATAATGCTAATAAACATTACTAACAGCAAGAAAGAAAGCACCGGAACAATATTGCTATATCCACCCGAAAGCACAAAAGTAATAGGAAGTATAGCGTAAAGACCCGCAATTAAACCTGCAATCTTTTCGCTGGTATATTTTTTGCTAAAGAAATACAACAACGCAATCGTCGCGCCCTCGCAAAGGATAGCCAATAATCTTATTACAACTGACATACCTGCTAATGATGACATATTTCTAACAATACCACCCGTCGCAGTCATAGAGTAAATATAAAGTGGCGCAAAACTCGAATACTTTGTATAAACATTCATCCAACCTAAATTGTCAAAATCTTTAGCCAAAGCAACCAAATAACTGGTGCTACCTCGCGCAAACAATGTGCTTGCAAGGATAAACCTTATCGCCAACCCTAGCAAAACCAACAACGAAACTGTAATCGCCGTGTTTTTGACCAAAGCTTTTTTACTGCCGTCCATTAAAAGTTTGCGATAGAAGAAATATGCGCCAACCATAATGCCAACAGTCAAAACCGAAAGCAAAACAATAAACATAATCCCGCCAACCGAACTAAGCTCATACGCTTTTTCGTGAGGCTTAAAAATAGTTTTTACTTCAGCGCCGGCAGGCACGCTTTTAACTCGCTTGACCGAAACGTTGTCAAAACAAGTTTTGCCAACCGAATATGAATCACTTGCGCCGAGCGACAAAGCAACGGTTATAGTTTTAGTATTTTTAGGTTTAACGTAAATGGTGTATTCAGTCCAATCGCCAATAGTATTAACAGAGGTTAAAAGCACATCGCCTTCCAAAATAGTAATACCGCCACCAGTGAAAGTGTCGTGCTTGCCTTGAGAAAGCGACTCATTTTTAATTAAAGCCGAAACCTTATAAGTACCCCTTTTAACGACAGAAACTTCTTGATAGACGTATGAAAAATTACCCGAAGAACTGGTGTTTTGCAATTTTAAAAACTGCTTGCCGTAAGTAGCATTAGACCCTTCGCTGTGATATGCGCGCTGAGTTTTGCCGTCCGAATTGTTTTTGACGTCAAGCCCAGAATACCAGTAATCCAAATTATTAACCACATCTTCAAAAGTACCGTTTAAAACAAGTTCCTTTTCATAGACGGGCTTAGTGTTACAACCTGCGAAGACAAACATAATCGACACAAGTAATAACAATATCGTTAAACTTTTTTTCATTATAACCTCGCTTAAAATGGAAATTACTTGCTAATTTCTTTAATTTTTGCAGCCTTGCCTTTCAAACCACGCAAATAGTACAATTTAGCGCGACGAACGCTACCGCGACGAATAACCTCAATATGGTCAATCTTAGGCGAATGAAGTGGGAATATACGCTCAACGCCGATACCAAATGACATATGACGTACAGTAAACGACTCACGAATACCACCATGTTGGCGCGCAATAACTACGCCCTCAAAACCTTGTAAACGCTCACGTGTACCTTCAACGACCTTAACCAGAACCTTAACGGTATCACCAGGGCCGAAATTGGGTACATCTTTTCTAATACCCTCGCTTTCAATCAAATCGATAATGTTGCTCATTGTGACTTTACCTCCAATTAGTTTACTAAGCGTTCGTGTGCAATGACAGAGGACCGCCCGAAGTCAGACTGTATGATTTTAGCACAAAATAAAAAAACGCTCAACTGTTTTGAACGTGTTTTTGCATATATTTATATAATATTTAATATTTTTTAACAAATTTAACATTAAAAATCGCAATAATACTAAAATGCGTTTTCAATATGAGTTATTTCGTCGCCCAATAATGCTATTGCGTCAAATCGAATATCGCGGTTAGCCAACCTTTTAATAACAATATACTGCTTTGCAAATGTACGATATCGATTTTGCTTGGCAGGCGTAATAGCCTCAAGCGGATGGCCAAAGTTTAATGTTTGTCGAGCCTTAACCTCGCAAAATACAATAGCTTTATCTGGTGATTCGGCGATAATGTCAACCTCAATGCCCATAAGTTTAATGTTTGTTTCAATAATTTTATAACCTTTTTTAACAAGGTATCCCACCGCAAAACTTTCGCCGCGAACTCCTTCTATTTTCGTATTCATACATTCCTTAAAAATAAATATTATACAAAATTTTTTATAAAACTCTTACGATGAATTGGTGTTGCGCCAAACTTTTTAATAGCCTCAATATGTTGCGCCGAGCCATAACCTTTGTTTTTTTCAAAATAATATTCAGGATACATTTTGGCATATTCTCGCATAAGTCTATCACGATGAACTTTGGCAATTATAGATGCCGCGCCAATGGAATAACTTAGTTCATCACCCTTAATAATAGCGTGCGTAAGATATGGAATTTCAAGTTGCACCGCGTCAATTAAAACTATGTCGGGTTTTACGTCTAATGACATTATAGCCTGCTTCATAGCGCGTTTTGTTGCATTTAAAATGTTGATTTCGTCAATAACAGTATTTTCAATGCTAACCGTTTCGCAACATATTGAAGCTGATATTATTTCATCATACAAGCGTTCTCGCTTCTTTTCCGAAACTTTTTTGCTGTCATCAACACCATCAATAATTTTAGATAAATCCATTATTATCGCTGTTACTGTAACAGGCCCTGCAAGTGGGCCGCGACCAACTTCGTCCACTCCACAAATATATCGCATACCCCTTTCAAGGTACATTTTTTCAAAAAATAATTTATCCATTTAATTCGGAAATTCAAGCATAATTTTCCCTATGCGTTGCTTTCTAAAATCATCAATCAACGCGTGACCCGCTCGGTCATAATCCACTTCCGCGCCTTTCAATAAATAACCTCTAGAAGCTGCAATTTGCTCGTAAACTAAAAGAGGTGTTTCGCCTAATTCTGAAATACCATAACGTTCTTTAAGTTTTTCAAAATGATTGCGCATTAAGTAATCAATTAAATCCAAAGCCAAATCATTTGTATCAATAATATCATCGCGAATACTGCCTATAAATGCCAAATCTTTTGCTATCTTCTGGTCTTCAAGTTTAGGCCAAAGCGTGCCGGGAGTATCAAGCATATCTATACCGCTTTCAACCGCAAGCCATTGTTTGTTTCGAGTTATGCCAGGCCTGTCGCCTGTCAAAGTTTTTTTACCGCCGCATAAGCTGTTAATTAATGTTGACTTACCGCTGTTGGGAATACCAATAACCATACTGCGAATTGGCGTACTGACACCCTTTTCGCGATATCTTTCGGTTTTTTCCGACATCAGTTCACGAAGTTTGCGCATAACTGCAACACTATCATGCCCACCTGTGCTGTTAGAGGCAACATAGTTCAAACCCCTTTTATCAAAATCTTCATACCATTTTTTTATGTCGGGTTGCTCGACCATATCGATTTTTGAAAAACAATACAAAATCGGTTTATTTTTAATTAAACTATCAAAACTAGGATTTATGCACGCAGAAACTGCGCGACTATCAATTACATAAATAACCGCATCTACAATTTTAAGATTAGCCTCTATTAATTTTACGGCCTTGAACATATGACCCGGAAACCATTGTATTGACATTTTACTCCATTTGAATAATTTATTTTACACCAAAACCATTTCTTTACTTTTCAAGAAGGTCTGGACGGCGTTCTTTAGTAATTTTTTTTGATTGCTCGTCACGCCATTTATCAACTAAAGCGTGATTGCCCGAAATCAAAACTTCAGGAACTTCAGCGCCTAAAAAGTTTTGCGGTCGAGTATATTGTGGATATTCAAGTAAATTTTCCGAAAAACTTTCAATTTCGGTCGACTGCTCGCTGCCTAAAACATTCGGAATATATCGTGATATGGCATTTAATATAACTAATGCGGGCAATTCTCCACTAGTCAAAACGTAATCGCCAATAGAAACTTCCATATCGATATCCATATCAATAACACGTTGGTCAATGCCCTCATAGCTACCGCATAACAATAAAATATTACTCTCTTCCGATAACGTTTTTACAAGTTGTTGCGTAAGTTTTATTCCGCGTGGCGAAACATTTATCCGTTTACACTTGTGTTCCATATCCACGGCCAAAATTGCATCGTGAATAGGTTGCGGAGTCATCACCATACCAGCGCCACCACCAAAAGGATAATCATCTGTTTTGTTATGTTTATCCGCCGAAAAGTCACGAATATTGGTAACTTTAACTTTAAAAAGATTATTTTGTATAGCTTTACCTAAAATTCCGCTATTTAGAACCTCAAAATACTCAGGAAAAAGTGTCAACACCTCAAAACTAATCATAAACGGCAACCTCGTCAAAGCGCGATTTACAAACTTCAATCACACGCGCGTTAGTATCAACGCTAATTAGCAAGTCGCTTAGCGCTGGAAACATTATAGTTTTACCATTTGACGACATAATGTAAACATCAGCAGCGCCATTTTGCAAAACATCTACAAGAGCGCCTATTTGTTTCCCTTCGCAAATAACCTTGCAACCAATTAAGTCAACAATAAAATGACTGCCTTCAGGAAGAGTCACGGCCTCATCGCGTGGAACACTTATGAGATGATTAGCTAAAAGTTCGGCGTCATTTCGAGTGTTTATGCCAACAAATTTCAAAAACACTATATTGCCGTCAATTCTAAAAGATTCGACCTTTAACTCGCGATTTCCATCAATAAACACGCGTTTCAAGACTTTAAAACGCAGGACATTATCGGTAATAGGTACTACTTTAACCTCTCCCTTAATGCCCTGTGCCTTAACTATTTCGCCTATTGTAAGAGTCAACATTTGTCACCCCGTGGCTTTATTTTTCAACAATGGTAACGGTATACTTTTTCCTTTCGCGAAGTGAAGCGGCTTTAACTATTGTGCGAATTGACTTAGCAATTCGGCCTTGCTTTCCAATAATTTTACCGATATTTTCCTTGCTTGCTGAAATAGTAATTTCGCCATTACCTTTGTCGTCGGAAAGCTCAACAGTAACATCGTCACTGCCTGTCAATTCCTTGACTAGATATTCAACTAATTCTTTCATAATTCACCTTATGGTTACTTTTCGATAATGCCGTTTTTTCTAAATAAATCTCTAACGGTTTCTGTGGGTTGTGCGCCATTAGCAAGCCATTTTTTAGCGATATCGGCGTCGATTTTGAGAACAACAGGTTCTTTCGTGGGGTCATAATACCCAATTTGCTCAAGGTATTGTCCATCACGCGCCTTTCTACTGTCCGTAGCAACGATACGATAAAAAGGAGTCTTTTTTGCGCCCATTCTAGTTAATCTAAGTTTTACTGCCATTTTGATTTACCTCCGTAAAAATCTTTATATATTTTAATTTTTTTACAACTTTATTTAAATTTTAAAATGCACATATTCAAAGTTTAATTTATTGACTAAATAATTGTCACTTAATTTTGTTAATATTACGTAAACATTATCCTGTTTTTAATTAACCATTATATTGTTTATTAACATTTAAGAAGTATCCGTTATCAACCAACCATTAACATTAACTAAGTATCTATTCCCAATTATCTATTAACATTTGTAGCAACATTTCCAAGCGAGATATTCATTAACTAAGTATCTATTCCCAATTATCTATTAACATTTGTAGCAACATTTCCA
>JAVVSR010000001.1:0-63781 GCA_036654095.1 Clostridia bacterium | reverse complement strand
AGCGAGATATTCATTAACTAAGTATCTATTCCCAATTATCTATTAACATTAAATAAGTACCTGTTATCTATATTTATACAAGCTTTTATAGCAATGATTTAACTTAAATGTCATAACTATTTGTTATCCCATTGGCGGAAACTTCATATTTTTCATACCGCCCTTTGAAAAACGCTTCAACATTTCCTTGCTCATTTCAAACTGCTTTAAAAGTTGATTTACATCTTGAATTGTACAACCACTGCCCTGCGCAATGCGCTTTCTTCTGCTTGACTTAATTATATCAGGATTTTCACGCTCCTCAAAAGTCATTGATTGTATAACAGCTTTCGTTTTTACAATACGATTTTCGTCAACATCGGCGTCCGAAAATTTGCCCATACCCGGCATCATTTTCAACATTTTGCCAATTCCGCCCATTTTCTTTACACTTTCAAGTTGCGTTAGATAGTCTTGCAAGGTAAAAGCGTTGTTTTTCATTTTCTTTTGTAGATTTTTCGCTTCCTCATCTGAAAAAACTTCTTGCGCTTTTTCAATCAAAGTAAGGACGTCGCCCATTCCTAAAATACGGCTAGCCATTCTGTCGGGGTGAAATTGCTCAAGGTCGTCCATCTTTTCGCCGTTGCCGACGAACTTAATAGGCTTACCTGTAACCGCGCGAATTGATAAAGCCGCGCCACCTCTTGTATCGCCATCAAGTTTTGTTAAAATAATCCCGCTTATCTCGAGGCTTTTATTGAACGTATCTGCAACGTTTACTGCGTCTTGTCCAGTCATACTGTCGACAACAAGCATAATTTCATTAGGTTTAACGCTAGCTTTAATGTTTTTAAGCTCATCCATAAGCTGTTCGTCAATGTGAAGACGACCCGCCGTATCAATAATTAAAACATCTGAACCTAATCGCCTAGCCTCTGCCAAAGCCGCTTCAGCAATTTTAACAGGACTTATTTGCCCAAGTGTAAAAACTTGAGTTTTAACTTTTTCTCCAACAATTTGCAACTGCTTAATTGCAGCAGGACGGTATATATCGCAAGCGGCAAGAAGTACTTTTTTATTAAGTTTACGGTACATTTGCGCAAGTTTTCCACACATAGTCGTTTTGCCAGCGCCCTGCAAACCACACATCATAATAATTGTTGGCGGACGGTCGGCCACGGCAATTTTCGTGTGGGTACTGCCCATTAAAGACACTAGTTCATCATTGACAATTTTAATAACCTGTTGACTGCTATCTAAACCTTTTAAAATATTTTCGCCACAAGCCTTTTCCGTAACAACGTTTATAAAATCTTTAACAACGCCAAAGTTCACGTCAGCTTCCAACAACGCGATACGAATTTCGCGCATAGCTTGCTTTACTTCAAGTTCGGTAAGCCTGCCTTTATCTCGCATTTTAGTAAATATATGATTTAACTTTGTACTTAAATTATCAAACGCCATAACTACTCCTCCATTTCACTGATGATAGACTGCAAAACACTTTCAGCGTTTTTATTTGCCCGAATTAGCTCAATAGCAACTAAAATTTTTTCTTTCAAAGCCTGATTGGATTTTTTAAGGCGCAATTTACTTTCGTATTCAAGCAAAAGCTTTTCACCTCTGACAATCGCGTCACGAACAGCCTGTCTTGAAATGCTAAACTGTTCGGCAATTTCAAACAACGAAATGTCACAGTCATAGTACAACCTAAGCATCTCCGATTGATGTTCTGTTAAAAGCGCGCCATACAAACTTAAATAATCGCTTATTTCCAAATTTTTTTGAACATTACTCATAATTCACCGCCAACAGCATTTTAGCTGTAAAGGCATTCACCTTTACATATAATAAGATATTCATATAATTTTGTCAAGCAGAACTTGTAAAAATTAGAAAAATTATTAAAAAAAAGGCAAAACAATTTGCCTTTAAAAATGAATATCAAATAAAATAAATTCGTAATTTGGTTTTTATTTAAATATCTAACTATATAAATACGTAGTTGTTTATAATACAATATAAAACGCTAGCCTCTTATATAATTGCATCAACAAATTCGGCTGGGTCAAAACTTAATAAATCATCGATTTTTTCACCTACTCCAACAAATACAACGGGGATTTCCATCTCTGCTGAAATAGCCATCACAACTCCGCCTTTAGCAGTGCCATCAAGTTTTGTCAAAATAATACCGTCGATATCGATAGCCTCGCCAAATATTTCAGCTTGCGACAATGCATTTTGCCCAGTCGTTGCATCAAGCACAATATAGCTACGATAGTCGGCATTGGGAAGTTCACGCATAATGACGCGATGTATTTTTTTGAGCTCGTCCATAAGATTTTTTTTATTATGAAGCCTACCTGCGGTATCAACTAAAATTACATCATTACCTTTTGCCTTAGCTGATGAGATAGCGTCAAAAACCACGCTAGCTGGGTCACTGCCCTCTTGATGTTTAACAATTTTCACCCCAGCCCTATCTGCCCAAACTTCAAGCTGTTCAGATGCGGCTGCGCGAAACGTATCGGCGGCAGCAACTACAACGCTATGCCCTTGATTTTTAAATAAATTGGCAAGTTTACCAATAGCGGTAGTTTTACCTACGCCATTTACACCCGCAATTAAGATAACTAACGGATAGTCATATGACGGAATATCATAGCTTATACTATCAATCATAATTTGTTTTAAAATTGCCTTAGCTGGTTCAGTTTCTTTAACTTTTTGCTCAAACAATTCGTTTTTAAAATCCTCAATAATTTGTTCAGTCGCGGTAACACCCATATCCGCAGACAACATCGCTTCCTCAAGTTCGATAAAAAAGTCATCATCGAGAGCGCGTCCTGAAAAAACAGAATATATTTTTTTTGAAATAGACTCTTTGGTTTTTTTAAGCCCTTCCTTAAGTTTATTAAAAATCCCCATTGCGTTAGTTCTCCTCGTTTACAAATTTTAGAGCCTCAGAAAGATTTACCGACAGCAAAGTTGAAATACCGTTTTCCTCCATCGATACGCCGAAAATATTATCCGAAATTTCCATTGTAGGTTTTCGATGTGAAATAACAATAAATTGCGTACGTTCGGAAAAACGTTTAAGATATTGCGCCAAAAGCCCTGCATTTGCGTCATCTAAAGCGGTATCGATTTCGTCAAGCACGCAAAACGGCATTGGGCGAAGTTTGATAATTGCAAACAAAATCGCAATAGAAGTAAGCGTTTTTTCGCCGCCTGAAAGCAACGTAATAAGAGCAAGTTTTTTTCCGGGCGGTTGCGCGTAAATTTCAACGCCAGCGTCAAGCGGATTATCGGGGTCGCTGTCAATAATTTCAAGTTTGCCGCGTCCACCGCCGAATAAATCTCTAAAAGCGGTTTGAAAGTTAATATTAATTTGTTCAAAAGCAGTATTAAAACGCGATGTCATTTCACTTGTCAATTCCGTAATGATATCAATTAAATCCTGTTTACCTTTTTCCAAATCTTCACATTGGGCAGTTTCACTTTCATAGCGGGCTGAAACTTCTTTATATTCTTCAATGGCGTGCGGATTGACATCGCCCAACTGATTGATTGCGCGTTTCAATCGCGAAATGCTTTGTTGTGCGTTATCAATTTCAAATTCGGTGTTTCTAAAATCTATCGCAGTTTGATAAGTGAGTTCGTATTCTTCCCAAATATGGTCGTGAAGATACTTAATTTCGCTGTTCATTTTGTCAAGATTATTTTCTTCCTTAAAACGTTTTTCTTTAAGTTCATTAATAAATTTATTTAGTCCGTCACGTTTTCTATCGATTTCGGAAACATCCTCTTGCATAGAACTTTTTGCTGTTTTAAAGTTTCCCAAAGTTTCTTCAATGTGAGTAATTTTGACACGGTCAGCTTCGGTAATAATACGTTGCGAGCTTGAATCCTCAATTTTTTGCAAATTGACACGTTGTATTTCAAGATAACTTTGAACATCTGAAAGACTATTCGTAATGCCTTGACATTCATCTTTTAACCTAGTTATATCTCTATCACATTGGTCGATATCGGTCTTTAATTGCGCGATACTTACACGTAAAGTGGCTATTACGCCATTTAAGCGCGATTGTTCCTGACGAGTAGTATCGACTTCAGTTTTCGATTTTACTTTAAGTTCATCAGCGTGGGTACGCTGTTCTTTTATATCGACTTCAAGTTTGTCAGCTAAAGCCAACTTTTCCTCAGTGTCTTTTATTGAAAAAGTTAGTTCATCAATTTCATCAGCTTGCAACTTAACATCTAACTCCAATCCTTCAATAATTTCAGTTGATTTGTTAAGTTTTTCTTCGTTTACTAAAAGTTGCGCCGTGGTCGACGAAAGCGATAATTCGTCATCTTTAATTTCACGCTCAAGGGTTTTAATGTCACTATCCGCCTCACAGCACATTCTGCTTAGCTTGTCCAAATCTCCACGAGATTTTTCCATATCGTTTTTAATTTTAGCAATTTCCCTATCCTTTGCTAAAATGTTTGCGGTATCAGGCTTTCTGCTTCCGCCAGTAATTGCACCGTGCTGCGCAATAATATCCCCGTCCAAAGTAACAATTTTAAAGGTATATCGATATGTTTTTGAAATACGAATAGCGGTATCGATATTTGTGACAATAATGGTATTTCCAAGCATGCCGCGAATAACGTTATCAAACTTTTCATCATAGGTCAACAAGTCGGCGGCAAAACCTAAAACACCGTGCTCCCGAGTGACCGACATTTGACTGCTGTCAGGACGACGCCCCCTAATAACCGACATCGGTTGAAATGTAATTTGACCGTATCCCTTGCGTTTTAGAAAATCAATTATATACTTCGCGTCTTCCTCATCATTGGTAATGATGTTTTGAAGCCCGTTGCCAAAAGCGGTATCAAAAGCAGATTCCATTCCTTCTGGCGTTTTAATAAGCTCGGCAATAACCCCCTGCGACCGCTTAGCAAGTTCAGGATTTACTTTAAAATCATTCATTAATAGTTTTATAGCTCGACTATAATATTCATAATTTTCTTTAATTTGAATATTTAAATGATATCGCTCTTCCAGCGCGGAAATACGACTGTTTAATTTGCCCTTATCCTCATTAAACACTTGCAACGACTCGCGTTTATCTTTAAGCTCCTCGGCTTTTTCATTGTGATGGATATCCATCTTAATGCGGTCGTTTTTAAGTTTAACGACGTTGCTTTCGAGGATTGATTTACTTGTATACTCTTTATCAAGAAGTTGTTTTTTATCGCGAACAACATTTTTAAGCGACTCAAGTCTTTTAACATTGAGGTCACGCTCGGCAACATATTTTGAAAGATTACTTTTAATATTTCCCAATTCTTCGGCGGTCATTACAATGCGCCTGTTGGTATGCTCGATTTCCGTTTCGTCATTGTACAATTTTGTATTTATAGCGTCAAGTTCAGCCTGCTCTTTAAGCATTTCGGCCGTAACCGATTGTAGTTCCGAATTTTTAAGTTCTTTTACATTTACCCTATCGCAAAGCTCGGCCGACTTGCCCTCGATTTCAGCGGTCAAGTTTTTATTTTCGCCTTCAAGCCTCTTGATATCGTCACTAATTGCGCCAGCTCGAGTTGCCAAAACTTTACCTTCGCCAACAGTATGCTCAACCGAAACTTTAAGTTGCAACAGTTCATTATTTAAAACAGAAATTTCCTCATCGATTTTGTTTATTTTAGATTTATAATCTTCGTACTTATCCTCATTAGACTGGTACTCTTGTTCGGCAGCGACGGTATCCAAAATAATTTTTTGAAGACGAGTTGTAATTGCATCAACATCTTCTTTATTGTTTTCATAGCGATATAGGAAATAGTTAATTTCATTGTCCTTAAGTTCAGTATAAAGTTCATTATAGCGCGCGGCATTTTTAGCCTGCTTCGCCAATGGTTCAAGACGAATTTCAATTTCGTGCAAAATATCTTTAACGCGGCTAAGCGACTCATTGGCGCGTTCAAGTTTGCGTTCGGTTTCAATTTTTTTGGATTTAAAGCTTGCAATACCTGCCGCTTCCTCAAAGATTGCGCGACGGTCAGCAGGCCTTGCGTTGATAATTTGCGAAACGCTGCCCTGCCCAATAATTGAATAGCCTTCGCGGCCAATGCCAGTATCGTGCATAAGCGAAACAATATCTTTAAGCCTACATTTCCCGCGATTAATAAAGTATTCGCCAACGCCGCTTCGGTCAATTTTACGTGTCAAAACAACATCGTCGAAGTCAATAGGGAATATGCGCGAACGATTGTCAAAAAACAGCGAAACCTCTGCGTACGATAAAGAACGTCTAACCTCAGTGCCGTTAAAAATAACGTCAGTCATGCTTTGTCCGCGCATAGTTGACGGACGCTGTTCGCCCAAAACCCAACGTATCGCATCAGCAACATTGCTTTTGCCACAGCCATTTGGCCCAACAATAACAGTTATGCCTTCTTTAAATGATATTACGGTTTTATCTGCAAACGACTTAAAACCTTGAAGTTCTAGTTTTTGGAAATTCAAAATTAAACTCCCTATATATAGTATTATCTTATATATTATACCACAAAGGATAGTTAGAGGTAAAGCAATTTTCCAAACATAATTGCCAACACATAATTTAAATTAAGTTTTAATATGGAATAAATATAGATAAATTAGCCGAAACAAAGCCAACAATGAAAAACGATATAAAACGATAAGGCTGTTTTCTTTTATTTAACAAAACAAAAACATTATTTTTTTTCTTTAAGGCTATTTAAAGCAATTTTAGCGGCCATTTGTTGCGCTTCTTTTTTGCTGTTTCCGACACCTCTTGAAACAATATCCCCGTCGATAGACAAATCAAAAATAAATTTAACTATTGGTTCAGGCAAAGTATCGTCAACAACATCAACATATTTAACCGTTAGGTTAAACTTCGAGGCGTATTCATTTAGCATTGATTTGTAATCATAGAAGTCATTTTTATCAGTTTCACTTCGCAACAAAATTGGTTCAAGTGTAGTTAAAATAAATTTTTTCGCAAAGGACATACCGCCGTCAAGATAAACTGCGCCGACAATAGCCTCAAACATATCCTCCATAACAGAGGAATTTTGATTGATATGCATTTTTGTTTCGGAAACACCCATAATTAGAAAGTCAGACAAGCCAAGTTTGTATATAGTTTCAGCCAGCGGTTTTTCACTTACAACGGCCGACCGCATACGAGTAAGTTGTCCCTCGTTAAATTCGGGGTGACGACGCAACAGTTCTTCAGCTATGACAAAGTTCAAAATGCTATCACCTAAAAATTCCAAATTTTGATACGACTGCCTAAGCCCCTTTCCTACGCCAGAATTATGCGTCAGCGCGCGAACAAGCAATTCGGTTTTTTTAAAGGTATAACCCAAAATAGCTTGTACTTCGGCAACAACGTCACTCATTTTCCAAATCCTTTAACATAGCGATTTCTTTTTTAATTTGCTCCACGATATCAAGTTTTGAAAGTTCGGCGGCCTGCATAATGCCAGCGCATACAGAGGCCGATTTAGCGCTACCGTGTACCTTAACAACAACCTTTTCAACGCCTAGGAAAACCGCGCCGCCATTACTGCTGTAATCAAGGTCATTTTTTAGTTTTC
This sequence comes from Clostridia bacterium, assembly GCA_036654095.1. Lineage (GTDB taxonomy): Bacteria > Bacillota > Clostridia > Christensenellales > CAG-917 > JAVVSR01. Next base: position 56,173 of record JAVVSR010000001.1, on the reverse strand, counting down.
TAAGTGTAGGTTTAAGCAATAACGAGCCAATTTTCACACGTAAACTGCCTTTTGCAATCTTTTGCTTTAAAAGTGAGAAAATTGAAACAGCCGCGCCCTCAATGCTTTTTAAGGCAATATTTCCATTAAAGCCATCAGCAATAACCACATCTGTTTCGCCAGTTAGTATATCTCGAGCTTCAATATTTCCCTTAAAATTTAACCCGCTATTTTTTAGCAGTTCAAATGCCTCGCGACTAACCTCGTTGCCTTTTTTGTCCTCAGTGCCGTTTGACAATAAAGCTATTGACGGAGGTTTTTTTGCATTAGTTGAAAGTTTATAAAAAGCATTTGCCATATACGCAAAATGAAGCAAATGAATTGCCTTGCAATCAACATTCGCGCCACAGTCACACAGCACAACTCCGCTACCGTCAACAGTTGGAAGAAGCGGCGCAAGCGCAGGCCTTGAAATACCTTTAATGCGCCCAACCTTTAAAAATGCGCCTGTAAGCAAAGCGCCTGTGCTACCTGCCGACACAATACCACCAATATCGTCACGTGACATTAAAGCCTCAAATGCCTTAACTAAACTGCTATCGGTTTTTTTTCGGATAGCAACCGTGGGAACTTCATCGTTTGTAATAATTTCAGATGCATCAATAACCTCAATCCTTTCGTGATTGCGAGTTATTAACTTTTCCAATTCAGCCTTTTTGCCCGTTAAAATAATTGACAAATCTTCGCGTTTGTCCAACGCGGAAAGCGCGCCTTCAACAACCGCCAAAGGAGCATTGTCTCCGCCATAAGCATCAATAATAATTTTAGTCATATTTACACCTTTTCATAAACGTCACAAAACAACAATCACTTCTTCCGTTTAAAAAAAATGGTGAGTACGGATATCTACTCACCAAATAATCACTATTACTTGTCGCTTTTCTCTTTGATAGCAACAACTTTCTCACCGTCATAGTATCCGCATTTGGGGCACACGATGTGGCTTTGCTTTAACTCGTGGCATTGTGGGCACTCTATTAGGTTTGGAGCACTAAGTTTCCAATTTGCCGCACGGCTGTTACGCCTTGCCTTCGATACTTTACATTTTGGTACTGCCATTGGTTGCACCTCCCGACTTTATATTCATATTCTTTAAAACCGAAAAGGGGGAATTGTCATCCTCTTTCTGGCTGATTATGTTACAATTACAATCCCCTTCGTTTAGGTTATGACCACAAATTTGGCACAAACCTTTACACGACTTTTTGCATAGCACCCTAGATGGTATTGCCAAAACAATGCGCTCATCAATAATCGGTTGCAAGTCAATCCGCTCCTCCTCGTAAGTGAGGGTTTCGTCGTCAAGTTTATCCTTAAAAAAGGTTTCGCTTATAGGAATTTTTAAATCAACAACGGTTGGCGCTAAGCAACGGTCACACTCAAACTCCGCCTTTACGCGCAAGTCAGCATTAATAGCCAAGCTCCCTTCCATCAAGGTGTACCAACCATTAATAGTGGCTGACGTTAAAAAATGGCCTGTCCGCGTACCGATAAGAGCGTTGTCAAGAACGATAGTTTCATCAATAGTATAAAACTCACCTTCTATGGCATTACTGAAATCAATAATCATTACGTCCTCCTACTAAAACAAGTCGATTATATATAATAATACTATCTTTGTCAATTAAATAGGCGCACTATTTACTAAAATTTCACAACGTTTGGTCATTTATTTTTTTATAAACAAGCGCTTAGTAGGCTATATTTACTTGAATAGATACATAATTGCTAATAAAACAATTTTTATTGGTCTAATTCGCGACAAATTAACGATACAAAATATACTTTTGTAAAACGCAATGGCCTGTCAGCTTTAAAAATATCTCTAATATTTTGAACAAAATTAGTTGCCTAATATAACAGCATTAGCGACTTTTCTAAAATTACTAATATATATAATTTGCAAGCTTTCGGTTGCAATAAATAAAAATATTTTTGCAACACCTTTCATAATTTTAAATAAATATAATCGGCACTGTTACATTGCTAAATTAAAGATTTGATGTCAGCAACTGCGTTTCACGAGCAATTACAATTTCTTCGTTGGTGGGTATGATTGCAACTTTAACCTTTGACCCGTCTTTCGATAACACGGCAACATCGGTTTTAGGCGGATTTTCATTTAAATTAAAATCAAAATCTATCCCTAAATATTTCATATCTTCCATAACTAAACCTCTAATTAAGGGGCTATGCTCGCCAATTCCGCCCGTAAATATTATCGCGTCGCACCCACCCAATACTGCGGTAAACGCGCCAACGTATTTTTTAATTCGATAGGCGGTCATTTCAAGCGCAAGTTTTGCGCGCTCATCACCATTTTCAGCAGCGTCTGTTAAATCACGACAGTCGCTAGACAACCCGCTTATACCCAACATTCCGCTTTTTTTATTTAAATATTCAACCATTTGAGGCAAATCTTTGTTAAGTTTTGCGCCCAAATAATCAACCGCTGCGGTATCGATATCACCGCTTCGAGTGCCCATCATAACGCCCTCAAGAGGTGTAAAGCCCATAGTTGTATCAACACACTTTCCGTCCTTAACCGCGCTCAGAGAACTTCCGTTGCCCAAATGACAGATAATAAGTTTTTTGTTTTCGCCAAGCCATTTTTTTGCCTCGCCCGTAATGTACTTATGCGACGTTCCGTGAAAGCCGTATTTTCTAACCTTAAAGTTCAAATAATCCTCATATGGCACACCATACAAAAAAGCTTTTGGGGGCATTGTCGCGTGGAATGTTGTGTCAAATACGAGCGCCATAGGAACACCTTTCATAACTTCTTTGCAACTTTCGACGCAAGCGATATTACCCGGCATATGCAAAGGGCCTAATTCAATATTTTTTTTACATTTTGCCAAGACATCATCATCAACAACGACCGAGCATTTAAAATCTTCGCCGCTATGTAGCACGCGATGACCGACCGCGCTGATTTCAGAAACAGACTTGATTGCGCCATTTTCCGAGTCAAGCAAGGCCTGTAAAACCAATTCCATAGCCTCTTTGTGAGTAGGCATAGGACTAAAAATTTCAATTTTTTCTTTACCTTCGGCGCGCATTGTCAAACGGCTGTTTGGCATAGTTATTCTTTCGCAAAGACCTTTTGCTATTACGCTTTCATCGCGCATATCTGTGAGCTGAAATTTAAGCGAGCTACTACCCGCATTTATAACCAATATTTTCATAATTTCCCCTATTTAACCTGCAATGCGGTTATCGCAACAGCGGCTACAATATCCTCGGCTACGCACCCGCGTGACAAATCATTTACAGGCTTTGCCAAACCTTGCATAATTGGACCAATAGCCATACAACCGCCAAAACGTTGCGCAATTTTATAGCCAATATTTCCCGACTCTAAATTTGGAAACACCAATACATTCGCCTGCCCAGCAAGCGCGCTGTTTGGCGCTTTTTGCTTTGCTACACTCGTCACTAACGCGGCGTCAACTTGCAATTCACCGTCAACAATCAATGTTGGACAACTCTCTTTAACTAGCCTTAATGCCTCGGTAATTTTATCAATACGCTCGTGTTTTGCGCTTCCTTTTGTAGAAAACGAAAGCATAGCGACCTTTGGTTCAACTTCCATAATACTGCGCGCGCTATCAGCGGCTGCCAAAACTATGTCAGCAAGTTGCGCTGAATCCGGTTCAGGAATAACTGCGCAATCAGAAAATACCATCGCCTTTTCAGTTGAAACTTTGCTTCCTTCGGGCAACACTAAAATAAAGCAACTTGAAACCGATTTTATACCTTGCGCGGGCTTTATCACTTGAAATGCGCTACGTAAAACATCTCCACTGCTAAACACGGCGCCACCAACCAAACCATCAACATCTCCCGATTTCAACATTAAACATCCAAAAAACAATGGCTGATTTAAAGTAAGTTCGCGAGCTTGTTCCTCTGTCATACCCTTAGATTTTCTAAGTTCAAATAAAAGTTTTGCATATTCATCGGTTTTTGCGTAAGATTTAGGATTAATAAATTCAATACCGTCTAAACAAATATTAGGATTTTTTGCGCGCACCTCGACCTCATCTCCAATCAAAACAACACTTGCAATTTTACGCTGTGTCAAAAGCGAAGCCGCTTCAACAACACGTGGGTCAAAACTTTCAGCTAACGCAATTTTACGCTGTTTAGCCGAAGCTCTTTTATACAAGTTTTCCAAAAAAATACTCATTCTTTTTTCTCCTACAAAATATTTATGTTAATTTATTTTTTTATAAAATATTATTTCATCACAAAAAAATCAATTCATAATTTAACTATCGCGCCGACCATTTATCCAAAACTACTCTAAAAGGCATTGTACAATATTGTCGTTTCATATAACTAAGATAACTATATTATTATACTACTTTGTCAAAAAAAAGCAAACAAAATATTAATGGTTAAGGCTTAAAATGATAATAATAAAATATTGCAAGATTTTATACCAAATTAAAATGTTAGCAAATAATCAAATTTAGAATTAAAATACACATTGAATTATTTAAATATTTTTAACATTAATTGGTTAATAAAGTTTAAATATAATCTAAATTAAAATTACTAAAATAGTATAAGCGCAAAAATGTATCCAAGAAAACCCGCAATTACGCCCTGTGTAATTTTTGTTTTTAAATAATATAAAGGCGAAATTTTACATTGCGAAAGATATGTCATTGACTGAAGCGTAACCGACATTCCGCCAAATGCAACAGCCATCGAAATTAATCCAAGTAAAACAGGCGCGCTAATTTGAAGTTTTGACAACTCCATAGCGCCTCTTGTCATCTCAATAAGTGACATAATAGATGGTTTAATTGCTTGATAATCTTTAAAGTTTATTAACATTGATAAATATTCAAATGGTTTGGCCAACGCATCAATAAACTTAAAATCAATACACAAATCGACAATAAAATTAAAAATTGCAATGTATCCCCCAACCATTAAAATACTGCCAATCGCGCTTTCAATACTAACGCTTAATATCGATGTATTTTTCACATCAAGCGTTTTAGCGTTGTAATTTTGGGTGTTTAACTTTTTTTTTGAACGATATAACAAGCCATTTAATGCTGACGACGCTATATGAATTACATATAAGAGAATACCAAAAGTGGCATTATTAAGCAAGCAACTGCCAACCGTGCCAACAATAAACAACGCCCCCGATGTTGAACAAAAACTACATACTGATTTACAATCTTCAGTATCCAGCAATCCTTGCTGATAAAAATCATATACCAACCTTGCTCCAACAGGGTATCCGCTAAGTAGACTCATTATGTAAATATAGCCCGACACGGGGGGCGCATTATATAAAAACTTTAAAGGTTTTTTAAATATTATACCTAAGTCCTCGGCAACGCCTAATTCGGTTAAAAGCTTGGTAAAAAAGAAAAAAGGGAACAAAGCTGGCAAAACATTTACGCAAAATAACAGCAAGCCATCTTGCACCGATTTTATATACTGTGGCCTAAAAATCAATGCTAATATTACAGCTACAATTAAACCGACTATAACAGTTTTTTTAACCCTCATAAATTGATTATATTAATTCAAATTTAATAATATTCTTTTATCAAATTTAATGTTTGAATATATTTTGTAACATTACAAAATATAAAAAAAGCCCGCTTACGCAGGCTTAAAAATCAAATACTTATAATACTTAAAAAATTTGTTTGTTTTGTTAGTTTGTTTTACTGTTTGTTTTACTAGTTTGTTTTACTAGTTTGCTTTGCTAGTTTGTTTTACTGTTTGTTTTACTGTTTGTTTTACTAGTTTGTTTTACTAGTTTGTTTTGCTAGTTTGTTTTGCTAGTTTATTTTACCGCCTGTTTTGCTAGTTTATTTTGCTAGTTTGTTTTACCGCCTGTTTTACTAGTTTGTTTTATTATTGTTTGAAGGCATACTGTCGCGCAATTCTTCCCTATTTGTGCGAATTAAACTTAGCGCGTCACGCAAAGTAACTTCGCTGTCTTGAAGCAAATTATCAACCTTGGTTTTTACATCATATTCAACTCGGTCGCGTAGAGCGTATGCCTCTGTTCTAATTTCTTCGGCTTCTTCAGTCGCCTTTTTCAATATTTCACTTTCATCAATCAATCTACGCTGACGTTGCTCGGCCTCCTCAACAATATGCGCGCCATATTCAATAGCTTTTTGCCTTTGCGCGTCACATTCTGACGTTAAATACTGCGCCTCTTTGATAACATCTGGATAGTTTGCGCGGATACGGTCAAGGATATCTAAAATTTGATTTCTATTTAAAACTATATCGTTTCCGGAAAACAACGACTTTTTTGCAGTCATAACAACTTCTTCAAGTTGGTTTAATAATTGATCAAATTGTTCCATATTTTCTCCTTATTTGCGCTGTCAATGCGACGTTTTTAGCTGTCAATTTTTATATTTTCAAATTTTTTCTAATTGAAGTTGAACTTACACTTTTATTTTCATCATTTGCCAGAATAAATATAGTATCAATCGCGCCAAAATCCAAATTTTGTTGCCTTAAATCGACTTCATAAATAAGGTCAGTCGCATTTCTTATACCTCTGACCATAAGACACGCGCCAACGCTTTTACAAAAATCAACCGCATAACCATTGTAACTTGCCACGTGCGCGTTGTCAATACCTTTTATTGCTTCATTCATCATCTTTATTCGTTCACATTCGGCAAACATATACTTTTTTTCAGGATTAATAAGCATAGCCAAATAAACTTCGTCAAAAAGTTTAAGTGTTTCTTTCAATAAATATATATGTCCTTTTGTAATTGGGTCAAAGCTCCCGGTGATAACTACTTTCATTTTACTTTTACAATAAAATCTAATTGAATGTCGCCATATTTACGGCTGTCATCAAGAAATAGGCCTTCTGGAGGCGTATAAGCAAGTTTTCTAACGTGTTCATACACAATTATACCGTCATTTGACAAAATATCACATTTTAAAATTTCTAGTATTGCTTTTTCAGCTAAACCAGAATTGTATGGCGGGTCTAAAAATATAATATCAAATTTAGCTTTAGAATTTGATATTACGCGAAGATAATCTGACTGCAAAATTTGACCATTAAACTCAATCCCCGATAGATTTCTATTCACTAATTCAATGCTTTTCCTGTCATTATCTGAAAAAATAACTTCTTTTGCTCCTCGGGATACACATTCAATCCCTAGCGCGCCACTACCAGAAAATAAATCAAGCACAACCGCATTTCGCACTTTAAATTGCAAAATATTAAATAAGGCCTCTTTAACCCTATCGGTTGTTGGTCTAACGTCATCTCCCTTGGGTGAAAAAAGTTTTCGACCGCCATATTTCCCTGAAATTATTCTCATAGTTTTTACCACTTATTTTGTATTTAAACCAATAATATCGTTAGTTTAGTTTTAATCGCACTTTCAAATTTAATTTTACACTTTATTTCGGCTGCCATTATTAAGCCTCTATGTGTATGACTAGTTGCAAAATACAGTTTGACTTTTTAAAACAAAAATACTTTACATCTATTTACAACTCTTGTTACGGTTATATTTTAATAATTTTTGGAGTTGTATTTTTTTTGACACCACTTGTTGTTTTGTCCCCAAAAAAAACATCGACATCTAAAATTTGCTTTGCAAATCTTCAAAATTAAAACAACTAACTTAGTTTCGCATAAGTTCGCTTAGTTCACTTAGGTTCGCATAAGTTCGCTTAGTTTACTTAGGTTCGCTTAGGTTCACTAGTTTACTTAGGTTCACTAGTTTACTTAGTCCACTTAGGTTCACTTAGGTTCACTTAGGTTCACTTAGTTCACTTAGGTTCGCTTAGGTTTACTTAGTTCGCTTAGTTTACTTAGGTTTACTAGTTTACTTAGGTTTACTTAGTTCGCTTAGTTTACTTAGGTTTACTAGTTTACTTAGGTTCGCTTAGTTCACTTAATTTACTTGGTTCGCTTAGGTTTACTTAGTTCACTTAATTTACTTGGTTCGCTAGGTTCGCTTAGGTTTACTTATAAAGATTGCGCTCGGTAATTATAACATCTAACTTAACATCTAAATCATTTGTAGGAACTTCGTCAACACACTGGCAATCAAATGCCAAGCCAACATTCATTCCCGACGCGTTCTTTAAAAATTTATCATAATACCCACCGCCGTGTCCCAATCTATTTCGATTTTTATCAAAAGCAAGCATTGGAACAACATTGAATGTACATTCAAAATTTTCAACAGGTTCAATATTTGTTGCTTCAATAATTCCAAATTTATTTTCAGCATATTCAGCATTTGGGCTAACTTCTGTTGCAAGCATAACTCCGTCAACTATTTTAGGGATAAAAACCCTTATTCCACGAATTAAGCAATCAACAATGATCTCGCGGGTGGAAGGTTCATTTTCTGTACTAACATAAACAAATACGCTGTCAGCATTTAAAAAACCAAAAACATTGTACAAACTGTTGCGAATACTTTCGCTAAGTTTTAATTTATTTTCATTAGTAATGTTTTTAAGCACATTTCGCGCAATATTACGTACGTCATTTTTTTCCATAACCACTCCATAAATATTATTTATTCCACTATTTAAGCAAAAATTATTATATAAACCAACCTGAAATTATAAACAATGCAATAATACTTAAAAAACTAAAATGTTGTAAATTATATAATTGCAAAACATATTAAAAAATATAATTGCGACCATTTAACTTACTAAATAAAGCAAGATTTTACAATAAAATATATTAACTTATTTTACAAAATATTTTGTAAACAAAATTTCAAAGCAAATATGTTTGCCGTTAAAAGCTATACTTTATTTATTTATTTATTTACTTACTTATTTATTTAAAAAATATCTTTATCCAAAATACGAACGTCTGCCGTAGACAAAACTTTAAGCGCTTTGTCAACATTTGAAACTTTAATTAAAATTATTGCGTTATGTCCCTCGGTTCTAGCGTACGAATAAAGATACTCAATGTCGATATCGCCCGCAGTCAAAACACCTAAAACTCCAGCAAGCGCGCCCGGCACGTCGTTAATTTCAATGCCAATCAAGTCAGTACCAGTAACGGTAAAGCCCGCTTCTCTAAGCGCTTTAATGGCAACCACATTGTTTGTTGTAATTAAACGAACAATGCCAAAATCCTGAGTGTCGGCAATGGACAATGTAAGCAAGTCAATTTTTTCCTTCGCGAGGACACTTGAAAGTTCGTGAAGTCGTCCTTTTCGATTTTCAATAAAAACAGCAATTTGGTTTACTAACATAAAAAATCCTCCTTTACTTACGATTATCGATAATATGTTTAGCCTTTCCCTCGCTACGAGGAATTGAATTAGGCGAAACAATGGTAATTTTTGCAGAAATACCTAGCATGGACTGCATATCGTGAGAAATGCGCGCTTTAAGTTTTTCAATAGTTTTGATTTCATCAGAGAAAACATTTTCGTTTAGTTCGACTTGAATTTCGATAGTATCAAGCGAGCCGACTTTATCGACGATAATTAGATAATGCGGGCCAATTTGACCGCCGATATTAAGTAGAACCGTTTCAATTTGCGACGGGAATATATTTACGCCTCTAATAATAAGCATATCATCGCTTCGGCCTTCGATGCGCGCCATTTTAACAAGGGTACGACCACACTTACACGGTTCATTGCTAAGCGAACAAATATCGCGTGTGCGATATCTAATTAAAGGTATGCACTCCTTAGTTAAAGTGGTAAAAACCAACTCTCCCTTTTCGCCATACGGAACAGGTTCAAGCGTTTTTGTATCAAGAATTTCAGGATAGAAAAAATCCTCATAAACGTGTTTCCCGTTTTGCTCCTCGCACTCCATAGAAACTCCAGGCCCGCTAATTTCAGACAGCCCGTAAATGTCATATGCTTTAATTTTAAGTTTATTTTCTATATCCTTACGCATAGCCTCGCTCCAAGGTTCTGCGCCGAATATGCCTATTTTAAGGTTCAAATCTTCAGGTTTAAGCCCTTCTTTTGCAATTTCCTCTGCTAAATAGATAGCGTATGACGGAGTACACGCAATCACGTTTGAACCGAAATCTTTAAGCAACATAATCTGCCTCATTGTGTTTCCACTTGAAACAGGTACTGCTGTTGCGCCTAGTTTTTCAGTGCCATAATGTAACCCCATTCCGCCAGTAAACAATCCGTATCCATATGCTATATGAACCATTGAGTTTTCATCAACTCCTGCCGATGCCAATGCTCGCGCGCAACATTCAGCCCAGTTATCAATGTCGTTTTTCGTGTAACCTACCACCGTAAGTTTTCCAGTGGTGCCACTAGATGCGTGCACGCGTATAATGTCTTTTTTGTCACAACCAAACATACCAAATGGATAATTGGCGCGCAAGTCATTTTTAACGGTAAATGGCAATTTAACGATATCTGAAATACACTTTATATCCGATGGTTTTACGCCTGCTCCATCCATTTTAGCGCGATAGTAAGGCACGCTTTTATAAACACGCTCAATTTGTTTAACAAGTCTTTCACTTTGCAATGCCGTCATTTCGTCGCGGCTCATACATTCAATTTGTTTATTAAAATATTTCATTATTATTTATTTAGGTTATAGCCAAGGGCTAACGCTTTTTTATTTATCTCCAAGATTTTAGATGGAACGGCTTCCTCGAGAGCTTTTTCGATTAAGTTATAATCTAACCCAATTTCTCGCGCCATAACGCCTAGTATAATAGTATTAACTGTTTTAACATTTCCAAGCGAGTTTGCAATGGACAGCGCATCAACAGCAATAATATGTAATCCTTCATTTTGCATTGTTTCAATAATATTATCGGGGTACTGCCTTGCTCCAATAATAACGGGCATAGGCAATATTTTTTGCGTATTAACAATAATAGTGCCATCTTTTTTTAAAAAGTGTCGAGCTCGTAAAGCTTCCAACTGTTCAAAAGCTAAAACGATATCCGCTTCGCCCGCTTCAATAATTGGGCTTTCAACTTTTTGCGCAAGTTTCGTATGAGTAACTACGCTACCGCCACGTTGCGCCATTCCGTGAACTTCCGACAGCTTACAATCAAGGTTTAAAATGCAAGCGATAGTCCCTAATATTCTGCTAGCAAGCAACGTACCTTGACCGCCTACTCCTACAATTAAAATATTTTTCTTAAAGGTTTCCATATTATTTGGCCTCCTTTACAATGCGTTTAATTGCATTAAATTTGCAAAGTTCAGCGCATACACCGCAACCGACACACTGCTCGGCATTAATTTTTACGCTTCCATCAAGCTTTTTCATAATAGCTGGACATCCTATTTTCAAACACGCGCCGCATTTTTTACAATCATCAATACAATATGGCGTTTCATTCAATTTAATTAACAGCGCGCACGGACGTTTTACGATAACCACTGAAACTTCATCAATATTAGTCGCATCGACGATAGCCTTTTCGCAAGCGCTTAAGTCGTAGGCGTCAACAACCGACAGGTGTTTAACGCCGGCGCACTTGATAACCTCCTCTAAATTGAGTTTAAAAGTAGTTTCGCCACTAAGCGTTTTGCCCGTAGCCGGGTGGTCCTGATGGCCCGTCATACCTGTTGTTGAATTGTCTAAAATAAGCAAGGTAATTGCGCTTTTATTGTATACCGCATTAATAAGGCCAGTAATACCACTATGAACAAATGTACTGTCGCCAATAACAGCCACAACATTTTTAGTATTTTCACGACCGCGCGCCTTTTCCATACCGTGCGCCATACCGATACTCGCTCCCATACAAATTACGGTATCGACAGCTGAAAGAGGGGGTTGCGCGCCCAAAGTATAGCAGCCGATATCGGCGCAAACAGTGAGTTTAAGTTTATTTAGCAAGTAGAATATACTGCGGTGAGGACATCCCGCGCACATAACCGGCGGACGAACAGGAACAGTAGTATCAGCTTTATTTGGTAAAATATTTAGCAATTTTTCACGAATGGCCGACGCAGAAAGTTCACCTTGAACACCAAAATAGCATTTCCCTTCGCAAGATATTCCATGCGATTTAAGTTCTCGTTCAAAAATAGGTTCAAGTTCCTCAATAACAATCAATTTATCCACTCGTCGAGCGAAGGCTTTAATGCCTTCAATCGGCATTGGATATACCATACCGATTTTGTAAACAGAAGCTTCAGGTAGAGCCTCTTTAACATAGTGATAAACCGCGCCACTACAAACAATACCCAACTTAGTATCGTTATATTCGCATTTATTTATTGGCAAAGTTTCACAATCGCTTGCAAGTTGAACTTCGCGTTTTTCAACGGCAATGTGCCTAATTTTCGCGGTGGACGGCATTAAAGTGTACTTATTGACATCTTTAACATAAGGTAACAATTTAAATTCAACCTTATCTTGTAGTTCAACAAAACTTTGACTATGCGCGACACGCGTCGTCGAGCGAACAAAAACGGGCGTATCGTATTTTTCAGAAAGCTCAAAAGCCAACTTAGTAAAATCTTTCGCCTCTTGACTGTCGGACGGCTCAAGCATAGGAATATGCGCGCTCATCGCATAGTATCTACTGTCTTGTTCGTTTTGCGAACTGTGCATTGACGGGTCATCCGCCGCGACGATAACCAAACCGCCATTAACACCTGCGTAAGCAACTGAAAACAAGGGGTCAGCAGCAACGTTCACACCAACGTGCTTCATACACACCATACATCTCGCGCCTGCAATCGAAGCGCCAATAGCGACTTCCATTGCAACTTTTTCATTTGGTGACCATTCTGCATATACTCCATCATATTTAACGGCATTTTCGGTAATTTCAGTGCTAGGCGTACCGGGATAAGCCGACACAACCGTTGCGCCCGCCTCATAAGCTCCGCGAGCAATGGCTTGATTTCCAAGTAAAATCTTTTTCATATATACCTCAAATTATTAACGTAAATCGGTAACCCTTTGCGCTTTGCCTTCAAAACGTTTAAGAGTCATAGGTTCAACTAGTCTAACAACAGCGTCTATTTGTAGCACAACTTTTAAATTGTGTTTAACCTTTTGGATTAAGGCTTGTAAATTTTTGTAGTCCTCAATAATACTTGCGTCAGCGACTTCAACATCAACTTCCAAAACATCCATATGGCCGTCGCGCTTTACCCAAATATGATATTGATTGCCTATTTCGGGCAATTCCATAAGCACGCTTTCAATTTGCGACGGGAACACATTTACCCCTCTGATTTTAAGCATATCATCGCTTCTGCCCTTAATCCTATCCATTCTAACAAGCGTACGACCGCACTTACAAGGCTCGTCAATAAGACGAGTAATATCCTTTGTGCGATAACGCAAAACAGGCATACCTTCCTTAGTCAAAGTCGTTAAAACAAGCTCGCCCCACTCGCCATTAGGCAACGGTTCGAGAGTGTCGCTGCTAATAATTTCAGGATAGAAGTGGTCCTCATTAATGTGCATACCATTTTTCTCTAAGCACTCGCCCGAAACGCCCGGGCCGATAATTTCAGACAATCCATAGTTGTCAGTAGGAAATAATCCAAGTTTACTTTGCAATTCTTTATGCATTTCGACAGTAGAAGCCTCGCTACCGAACAAACCCCATTTAAGTTTAAAATCGTCTTTAGAGTAACCTAATTTATTCATCATTTCGCTAATATGAAGTGCATATGACGGAGTTGAAACAATGCCTGTAACACCCAAATCTTTTAAAAGCATAATTTGTCTTTCGGTATTGCCGCTTGAAGCAGGTACAACAGTCGCGCCAACTCGCTCAAGCCCTTGATGTAAGCCTAAAGCGCCCGTAAACAATCCATATCCGAAACAGACTTGCACAATATCGCGCTTGGTTATGCCAGCCATCGTGACTATACGCGCCATACACTCGGACCACATTTTCAAATCGTTTTCGGTATAAATGACAACCGTAGGTTTGCCACTGGTGCCACTTGATGCGTGCACGCGCACAATGTCGTCAAGACTAACTGCCGACAGACCATAAGGATAGTTGTCACGGAGGTCGCTTTTAACCGTATATGGAATTTTTTTAATGTCGTCCAAAGATTTAATATCTTCGGGTTTCAAATTAATTGCGTCAAACTTGTTGCGGTAAAATCCAACGCGGTCATATGCGTATTTGACAATACGCTGTAAACGTTCGAGTTGAATTTTCTGCATTTCTTTCCTTTCAAGTGTTTCAATTTTTTCGTTAAACATTTCCTTTAGCCTCGGTATCTTATTTGTTATTACATAATATTCTTTATATAATAACATAAAAGCGAGCTTATTACAACTAAACTCGCTTTAAAAATTTGTAATTTTACATTTTTAACGCTATTGTTTAGCGTAATAATTAATCAAACAACCAGCCAAAATAATGTCACGTTCATCGTCAGTTAAGGTATCAATAGTGACAAGCGCATCAATAGACTCGCCTTTTCTAATAACTTTAGCTAAAAACCTACTTTCGCCCTGCTCAAATAAACAGCGAATATTTGGTATAATAATGATATCATCGTTTTCAAAAATAAACTTTGTTACAAATGGAAGCATACCCCAATTTATAACATTACTGCGATAACGCTTTGTAGCGTACTCTTTGGCGAAGTTTGCAACACCGCCTAAAACACGTTGACACGAAGCCGCTTGCTCGCGAGCGCTGCCATCACCCGGTTTTTTTGCGTAGATTGCGCTGCCATATGATGTTTTACCATTTAGTTTTAAATTAGAAATCCATAAAGCATTTTCAATTTCAGGCACAGACACACCGCTATTGAAGTTATCCGAATTAACTTTGATATTTTTAGTATTTTGCACATAATCGGGACATTTTCTTGATAACGTAAACTCGGCAAGTCTAAGCGGATTGCTACGATATGACGACGTTTCGCCACTAGGAATAAGCTCGTCGGTTGTTGTCACTTCGTCATTAATAACCGCGGCAAGTTTAACAATTAAGTTATCTGGCAAAGGTTGAAGCGCGGGCCAATCCGCTATGTTTGGGCCATAAATTAAATTTTCATTAATATTGCCTTTGCCGAAACCGTTATAAACACGTTTTTCATATATACCAGCGTCGTAATTAAACGTAGGAATTTCATCATTAAAATCAATATCAACCGCGCTTGATAAAATGCCGTGGTTTAAAGCAGTTGCCGCAATCGACCGACTGTCCATAAGCGCAACAGATGCAATTTGACCATTTGATGGCTTGCTTCCTTCACGACTTTCAAAATTACGCGTAGTATGGCGAATACTTAATACGTTATTAGCAGGCACATCACCCGCTCCAAAACAAGGGCCGCAGAAGGCAGGTTTTATAATTGCGCCAACCTTAACAAGTTCGCTTAAATAACCGTTTTTCATCAGCTCCAAATATATCGGCTGACTTGACGGATAAATACTTAACGAAAAAGCGTCCGCGCCAACAGTAGCGTTTTTAAGGATATTAGATGCCATTACAATATTGTCCAAAGTGCCACCTGCGCAACCCGCAATAATGCCTTGTCCTACCAAAATCTTGCCGTCAACTACCTTATCGGTAAGTTTAAAGTCAATTTTGGGGTTATTCAGAAGCTTTTTCCCCTCCTCCTCAACTTTAGATAAAATATCCATAGGATTAATTAAAAGGTCCTTCAATTTATACACATTGCTTGGATGAAACGGCAAAGCTATCATCGGTTCAATTTCACTTAAATCAACTTTTATTGCGCCATCATAATACGCGACTGTCGCAGGTTTTAATTGTTTAAACTCGTTAGCTCTACCATATGTAGTTAGATAGTCGCGAGTTTTATAATCGGTTGTCCAAATACTTGACAGACACGCAGTTTCCGTTGTCATAACATCAATGCCATTTCTAAATTCCATTGATAAGTTGTCAATACCCGAACCAATAAACTCCAAAATTTTGTTTTTAGCAAAACCACTTTTAAAAACTTCGCCAATAATAGCTAAAGCAACGTCTTGAGGGCCAACTCCCTTAGAAACTTCGCCCTCTAAAATGACTGCGATAACCTCGGGATACCCTATATCGTAAGTGCGCGATAGAAGTTGTTTTACAAGTTCAGGTCCACCTTCGCCAATAGCTAAAGTGCCAATCGCTCCATAACGCGTATGGCTGTCGCTCCCCAAAATCATTTTCCCCGAACCAGCCAAGTTTTCGCGCATATAAGTATGAATTACCGCCATATTTGCAGGCACATAAATTCCGCCATATTTTTTTGCAGCCGACAATCCAAACAAATGGTCATCTTCGTTTATCGTGCCGCCAACCGCGCACAAAGAGTTGTGACAGTTTGTCAAAACATATGGTACGGGGAAATTTTGTAACCCAGACGCTTTCGCCGTTTGAATTATCCCAACATAAGTTATGTCGTGCGAGGCTAACGCGTCAAATTTAATGTTTAAAGCCATTTTTGGCGATGTAATGGCAACAGCGTTATGTTTGTTTAAAATAGAATAAGCTATTGTGCCCTTGTAAGCATTTTCAATTTCAGAAGGGTAAGAAAAACTTTCAATCGCATTTTGCTTTGAAATCACTTTGCCATTTGAAACATACACTCCGTTATTTAACAACTCAATCATATTTCACCTTTAAATTTACCAAATATCACTTTTGATATTAATTTTCATTTACTTGTAATGTTGTTGCTATAAAAAATGTCTAAATTTAAATAATTTTATGCGAGTAAAACTTACCTAGTTTTACAAAATAACAAAATAATTTAAAAATATATTTTTGCCTTATACTCTTTCTACAATTTTACCAACAGCTACTTTTGCCTTATACTCTTTCTACGATTTTACCAACAGCTATTTTGCCTTATACTCTTTCTACGATTTTACCAACAGCTATTTTTGCCTTATACTCTTTCTACGATTTTACCAACAGCTATTTTTAGCCATTAGCAATAAAATAAATAAAATTAGAAAACTATAATTTTATAAAAATTTTGTAAACCGTTTCAATTAGCCCCCAAACGGATAGCTATTAATTATGCAAATTAAATTGCAGATTATCTTTATTATACATAATAATTTATTTTTTAGCAACTTAATAACGGTCAACAATAAAACCATTTTTTTCGCTGCTTTTTTCAAACTTAGCAAAAACAGCTTCAGTAAGTTCTAATATGTTTAATTTTATATTTTCCCTAGTATTATCGCTAACTTCATTCGCGCTTTCGGTATTTTGCACTATTAAATTGATGTTATTTTGTTCAACAATATCGTCAGTTAAGCTTAATTTATTGTCAACAATATTGTTGGTGTTTTCTAAATATTTACTACAAATAACATCGTCAACAATGTTGCAATTAAATTGACTTGACTTATCATTTAAAATTTCAACCAATTTGTTACAATTTATTATTCTAGCTTGCGCGCCTGAAATGCCGTTATCCGAAATAATCATAACTGTTTCGCCATTTAAAAATTCAACACAGCTTAGCATTTCCGATGAATACGCGCCTTCCTCTACTTCATTTTTATACAAAAAATAGCCTTGTGGAACATTGTTTTTGTATATAACATAGGCGCGACCATCATCAACCTTTAATTCGGCTAACCGCGCTTCAAAATCTTGCTCGCTACGCTCAATATAATATGCGCTACCCTTCGCAAAATTATCGTAAGCCGACTTTAATTCATTTAAATCGTCAGTCTTAACTGCCCGATATTCACTATTTGGATTAAATTCAATTTTAATATATGAAACCTTATCAATGCTTGCAAACCCAAATTTACAATAAAAATCTGGCTTAAACGGATATAACAAAGCAAGCGGTATTTCGCGTTCGTATAAATTTAAAATAGCCTTATCCATCAACTGCGCCATATATCCTTTATTTCTGCATTTTTTCAAGGTGGCGACGGCGGTAACAAATGCGCAAGGAATTTTAATATCCGCTACGCAAAGTAACTTATTAAATAGATATAGCGCCGAAACAATAGTTCCATTTTCTTCAATACTTATAACCTCGGCTTGTTTTTTCATCACATTAGAAAAGTATTTGCGGTAAGCTTCGCTGTCGTCAAAAGCTTCGCTATATAAGTTAAAAAGCTGAATTTCGTCATTTTCAGTAATCGTATACTTGTGCAAAAGCATAATAGGATAATACGATTGCTTTGCGCGACGCAATCCATCAATATTCATATCCTCCTGACGGTCAATGTACAATGTATCCTTAAAATGAATTTCGGCAAAAGTTTTGCTTAAAAAAGTATAAATACCTTCAAAGCTCATATCGGCTTTTTCAAATAGAACAACGCCAACATTTGCCGATGTAAGTTCGCCAACCGAAACTGCAACTATCCTTCCATCAATTTCAATAACGTCAACAAAATGTTTGTACATATCGCCTAAAACGAGCATACCGATTAGCGCTTTTTTCTCTTCCTCAAAAGATATTCTCTCTCGATTTTCACCCCACAAATTCATAAGGTCGACGACCCCGTTAAAATCATTGTCATTATACGCGCGATATATAAAATCGTACGAACTTGTAAAACGATAAATATGATTGCGCTTAGCGTGGTACTTTTTACCTTGTAAATTAATTAAATCCGATGGATTATACAAGTACTCTGAATTTCCTAAATCGGTACTTAATTTAAAGTTTTTTACAGTATTAACCTGCTGTTCTGTTGCAAAAACTACTTTAAACGGTATATCTTGCGCAACCGCGTATCGATGTATTTCATTAATTGCTTCAGCATAGTTTTCAATGCTTGTCAGCGGTGATAAAAATACTGTTTCGCCATCCATCGCCGCCTTTATATAAACTGCGTCATTTTGCTTTGCCCACTCTATTTTTTCAACATCGTACCACGATAACCAACTGCCCCAACAGTAATCGCTACCGATAGAACCGCAAGCCTTAACATACTCGCTAATTGCAGGCATAGCCTGTATTGTAACTTTATCAAAATGTATCATAATTTTATTATATCACATTTTATAGAAAATGCAAAAAGCTATTGTATTTTTTTGGCAAATGTGATAACATATATTTGAGGTAGCTTATGAAATTTCGTTTATTACAATTAAAAATTGTTTATTTTTTGCTAGGTTGCGTTTTAGCCGTTACATTGTCCGCTCTTGTTATCAACATTTTAATTATAACAGGCGTAGGTGTTTTTATGACAACTAGTAGAATTATTCCTACCCTTTCACTTATTAGTTCAATACTTCTTTTATTGTTATGTATAGCTATGTTTATAAATGAATACTATGTTGTTAAGGATAATAAGTTGATTACTCAATGCGGTATTTTTTATACTTCCTTGCCTATTGAAAATATCTTAGTTATTGTTGAGGAAAAACCACTTAACAAACTTCATCTTCAATATCGTCCCGTCCGCCAAAAAAACGATGAGGATTTCGGTTATTCGGTCATTAATATTAAACCTGAACTAAATGGCGATTTTGTGAAAATTTTACTTTCAAAAAATGAAAATATAAAATATAAAGCTGTAAACATCAATATCGACGACAACACGATAGTCGATGACGATAACCTGCGTTAATTTTTTTTTATACTAGCTAATATAACTATGTTATTTGTATTAAATCAATACAAAAATTATAAACTTATGTAGGCGCTTATAAGAGTTTTTTTTGTTTTGTTTTATTTTATAAAATAACAACATAATAATTAGGTAATTATATTTTAGCAAAAGTTAAGAATATGTCATTTTTTTTACATATTTTTACATTATTTGTCATAAATGTATAAAAACACTTGTTTTATAATTTAAAATAGTTTAAGATTATATTAGTTAAATATATGTCAAGGGAGGATTTTTAATGGATTCAAGGTTAGAATCGCATATTGATGAGATTTTTAAGGACGTGCGAAAAAGCGAAAAACTTGTTGTTATGATTAATCGTATCAAGTCAAAAGCTAATGCAAAATATTTGCAAATTTGTGAGCAAGGTTATTCACGAAATGTTGCTTATTCCGAGGTAGATGATTGGATTATGAAGGCAAAAGTTATTGTTGACGAAGAAGAAATTAAAGAAGCTAAGGAGGCCGCTGCGCAAGCTGCTGAAGCTAAAAAAGTTAAACCTGCCAGCAACAAGCAAGCCGCCAATGAAAGATATTTATCGAATACTCCAAATAATTCAGAAACGCTAGCGGTGCAAACTATAAACGATATGCCAGCCGTAGTTGTTGAACGAGTTTCGTCAAACACGCAACCTCAAAAACAACAACCTAGTTGGCAATCCGCTGAAATACCCTCACACACAGCAACTGTCGATGTGCCTGTTCAAGCTCCAAAAGATATTCCTGCTCCACAACCTATCCAAAATCAAAGTTGGCAAGTTTCAGATATCCCTTCTTATAACACTACACCTGAAAAAGTTGAGCCAGTTGCTAAGCCAATTCCGAAGCCTCGCCCTGCCCCTATTATTTGTAATGACAATCTTCAAGACATTTTAGGCAAGCAAAAAGGTGTTAAATCTAAAAAAGAAAAAGAAGCAAAACCTGAAAAAGTAAAAAAAGAAAAAAAGGGGAAAGGCCAAGTTGAGGAAGTTGACGAGCAAATAGTTGAAGTCGATGAAGTTATTGAAGAAACTAAATTTGATGCTTCAGTACCTGAATTTAAAAAAGTTGCGTATGAACCTGTTGCGCCTCAACCTGTTTATCAACCAGCCGTTGCGCCTCAACCTGTTTATCAACCAGCCGTTGCGCCTCAACCCGTTTATCAAAAACCTGTTGCTGAAATTCCTACTTTTACTGCCCCAGCCTCAACTTTTGACCCCGAAACAAAATCGGATAATTCAACTGATATAGATGATAAAAATGTTGAACAATGCGATGAAATAAGCAATAAATCCGTTTGCTCATATGATGACGAGTCTACTAAGGTTAGCGCGAAAGGCAAGATTTTTGGTATTATTATTATTGTTATTGGTTCAATAACAGCCCTTGTTACCATAATAAAGTTATTTAGTAAAATGTAAATTTAGTTTTACATTCAAAATTTTTAAACATAAATTTTTTGATTAGCTAAGCATATTATATGCTTAGCTAATTTTTTTTGTTTATATAACACTACCAATTATTGACTTAACTTATATTGAATTATTATGTACAATCGCTACTTTATATTTTATAAAAATCCACATAAAATTACAGCTAATTTAAACAAAAAGTATTTCTAACCATTTAATCCATTTATTATTTAGATTTTTCTAACCATTTAACCTATTTATTAATTGGATTTTACTAAAATAAAAAACAGCAGTTTATGCTACTGCTGTTTCAAAATTAAAATGTCTTATATTTTTGTTATTTAATAAAAAAAACTATACGTAAATAAACTTAACGTCTTATTTGCCCTTCGCCTTCCACTAAATATTTTTCAGAAGTAAGTTGTTCAAGCCCCAATGGACCTCGCGCGTGCAATTTATTTGTACTAATAGCCATTTCTGCGCCAAACCCAAATTCATAGCCATCGGTAAAACGAGTACTGGCATTTACATATATGACAGCTGCGTCAACCTCTTTTTGAAACCGTTTAATTGCCATTTCATTTTTTGAAATTATTGCTTCACTGTGTTTTGTCCCAAACGCATTAATATGACAAATAGCTTCATCAACATTTTTAACAACACTAACACTTGCTTTCAACGAAAGATATTCAGTGCAGAAGTCACTTTCTTCCATAAGTTCAACGTCATTGCAAAGTTCTTTAGTATAACTATCGCCTCTAACTTGAACGTTGTTTTTAGCTAAAGCATTTACACAAATAGGAATAAATGCGCTCGCGATATTTTCGTCAACAAGAATATGTTCGGTAGCGTTACACACTGACGGCCTTGAAACTTTCGCATTAATAATAATATTTACAGCCATATCGAAATTTGCCGAATTTTCAACAAAAATATGGCAGTTTCCGCCTGCCGAAGCTATCACTGGAATTTTTGAATTTTCAATAATGTGATGTTTTAAAGCCTCGCCGCCGCGCGGAATAATAACATCAATATATTTGTCTTGAAGCAACAATTCATCAACGCTATTTCGATTTATGTCATCAATAAATTGAACGATATTCGGGTCAAATCCCAAACGGCAAATTGAAGTTTGCATAATTTCAAACAATATTCTGTTGCTATTTATTGCGCCTTTACTGCCACGTAAAATAACCGCGTTGCCGCTTTTAATACAAAGCGCCGCTGCATCAACAGTAACATTAGGCCTAGCTTCGTAAATAATGGCAACAACACCTAGTGGCGCGCGAACTTTTTTAATTTCAAGGCCATTAGGCCGCGTCCACTTAGAAGTAACCTTTCCTACTGGGTCGGCAAGTAGAACAATAGAGCGAACGCCATTTGACATAGCTTTAATTTTTTCAGCGGTTAAAGTAAGTCTATCAACAAAAACAGCATCTTTAACGTCTAAATTTTTAATGTCAAGTGCGTTTTGCGCCAAAATCCGTTCAGTGTTGCTTTCAAGCGCATTTGCTATTGCATCAAGAATTAGGTTCTTATTTGAAGTAGTATAAGAGGCTAACTTTAAGCTAGCCTCGCGTGAAATTTTACAAATTTTAGAAATTTCAACCATATAATTATTCCTCGTCGGGAAGGACTGCATTGTGGAAAACTCGTTGGACGTCGTCTAATTCATCAAGTTTTTCAATAAATTTTTGAAGAGATGCTATATGTTTTTCCTCTGGAACAATTTCATTATCGGGCAACATATCCATATCGGCTGACAATATTTCAATGCCCTGTTTTTCCAAAGCTTCTCTAATTGTACCTAAGTCGGCGGGCATTGTGAAAATTTCATAAACCTCGTCGTCATCAGTATTTATATCGTCTGCGCCAGCCTCGATAGCTAACATCATAAGGTCATCTTCGTTCATAGCATTTTTGTCAATAACTATAACTCCACGACGCTTAAACATAAACGATACACAACCAGATTGCCCCATAGCGCCACCGAATTTATCAAACATATGTCTGACATCACCCGCAGTTCGGTTCTTATTGTCAGTAAGTGTTTCGACAATAAAAGCTACTCCACCTGCGCCATAACCCTCATATATCATTTCCTCGTAATTTACGCTGTCCATTTCGCCTGCGGCTTTTTTTATGCCACGCATAATATTGTCGTTAGGCATATTGCAAGCTTTTGCTTTTGCAACTACGTCGCGTAGTTTAGAGTTTGAATTTAGGTCAGCTCCGCCTGTCTTAACTGCGATTGCTATTTCACGACCAATTTTAGTAAAAACATTGCCTCTAGCTGCATCACTTTTACCTTTTTTTGCTTGAATATTATGCCATTTGCTGTGTCCACTCATAAATACTCTCCTTGATACCTGACAAAGTCAAGTTAAGTTAATTTTAAAAATGTTTGCTAAGCTCGTACATTGCAATACCGCCTGCAACCGCTACATTTAGCGACTCCATATCGTTTTGCATTTTAAGCGAAACCGTATTTTCGGCCGTTTGCATAAGCCTTTTAGATACGCCCAACGACTCACTGCCCAATACGATAGCTAAAGGTGCTTTTGGCGTAAAATCAAAAATATTTATACCGCTCATATCCATAGCGACAGAATGATAATTTGCCAAAATATTTAAAGCTTCTTCTTCACAAACCTCAATTAAGTTTGCGCGAAAAATGCCACCCATGCTTGCGCGAGCAACCTTACTGCAATAAACGTCTGCCGAATTAATTAAGTAAATATTTAAAAAGCCCGCCGAAACTGCCGTCCTAATTAAAGTTCCAACATTGCCGCTATCTGAAACTCTGTCAAGAACCAGAGCATTGCCTTCGCGTGGCAAGTTTTTCGGAATTTCAATAACCGCCAAAAGCCCGCTAGGACTAACGGTATCGGAAATGCTTTTCATAACCGCATCAGTAACAACATTCACCGAACACGAAAACTTTAAATAGATATCACTAGTTTTTTCAACCATAGCTTCAGTTACAAAAAAACTATCAACTAAAACGGTAGTTGGCATATCCTTTAATATATTTACGCCTTCGACAACATAAAGACCAAGCTCAACCCTAAACTTTTTTTGGGAAAGTTTTCTAATGAGTTTAATTTTTTCGTTGGCAGTCGAGGTTATAATTTCCATAGCTTAACAAAAGAGCCTTCGGGTTTACGAAGGCTCATATTGATTTTTATAATGAAGCCTTTGCCTTTTCACATAATGCTGTAAAAGCAGATGCATCGCTTACTGCAATATCAGCCAAAACTTTGCGGTTTAGGTCAATACCTGCATTTTTTAAGCCGAACATAAAACGGCTATACGATAAACCATTTAAGCGCGCCGCAGCATTGATACGAGCAATCCAAAGTTGTCTAAAGTCACGTTTTCTAAGTTTACGGCCAATATATGAATAGTTTTGCGATTTCATAACCGCTTGACGAGCTACGCGGTAAAGTTTACTTTTACTACCCCAATAGCCTTTAGCTTGTTTCAAAATTTTTCTACGTTTTTTAACGGCGTTTACGCCTCTTTTAATTCTCATTTTCTAATACCTCCTGGCTTAATAAGGGAGCTGACGCTTGATGTTTGCAGCAACTTGACCGCGTAGGTAAGCGCCTTTACGTAAATTGCGTTTTCTCTTAGTGTTCTTTTTTGTTAAGATGTGCCTTCTGCCCATCTTCGAGCTTTTGACGTTCCCTGTTTTGGAAACTTTAAAGCGTTTTTTTACGCTGCTACGCGTTTTCATTTTAGGCATAACTTTGTCCTCCAAATGTTATATATAAATAATTGAAATTATTTTTATTTTGCTGCGGCGGGAGAAATATAAACACTGATAGTCCTGCCTTCTAGTTTAGCTGCTTTATCAACCTTATGCAAATCCTCAAGCATCGTCAAGAACTCCTCAACGACTTTAAACGCTATGTCGGTATGTTGCATCTGCCTGCCTTTAAGCCTAAGCCCAACCTTTACTTTGTAACCTTTTTGCAAAAACTTAATAGTTTGCGTTGCTTTCGTTTTCATATCGCCAACATCAATGGTGGCCGACAATCCAATTTCCTTCAACTCAATAAAACTTTGTTTTTTGCCGTCTTCTTTCTCGCGCTTTTTCTGGTCGAATAAAAACTTGCCATAGTCAATAATTTTACAAACAGGCGGTACAGCTGTGGGCGAAATCTTAACAAGGTCAAGCCCCTGTTCAACTGCTAGATTGTAAGCGTCACGACTGCTCATAATGCCTAACTGAGAACCATCGGAACCAATTAACCTGACCTCGCGGTCACGGATTTGCTCATTAATTTGAGTATCTTTGCTTTTATCGGGTTTTATAGTGATAATCCTCCTAAATAAGTTTTATTATATGGCGTAAGCCAACTTATTCACACAAAAAAAGTGGGTAGCTTATATAAACTACCCACATATATACACATAAATTATACTGCTTTTAAGTGTAATAACCATTTAGC
Source organism: Clostridia bacterium (assembly GCA_036654095.1). GTDB lineage: Bacteria > Bacillota > Clostridia > Christensenellales > CAG-917 > JAVVSR01. The sequence continues at coordinate 30,727 of JAVVSR010000001.1, read as the reverse complement.
TCAGTTGCTGATGGTGAGAATAGTTTCTACTTGCTTTGCTATGATAACAATATTTAATGATGTTGTCAAGCATTTTACATCATTTCCCTACTAAACATTTAATCATAAACAAAATACTTTATTTAAGTTAAATTGCATTAATATTGTTTTTTATTATTAAAATTTGCAAATTAATTAATCGATAAATATTAATCTACAATAATATATACATACTCCAATACTAATTTATGCCTCAAAGTAGTTTCTATTATAAAACACCAATTAGCCCTATGCTTAAAGCTTATAAATAGTTACATTTAAAAACTAGCAGACCCTGTCATTAACTTCTTTTCCTATTTTCATCATAAAGTCTAAAATAGTCATAGTCCCCAAGTCGCCATCTTTTCGGCTACGTACGGATACCAATTCTTGTTCCGCTTCTTTGTCGCCAATAATCAACATATAAGGTACTTTTTCAAGTTGCGCTTCGCGGATTTTATAACCAATTTTTTCACCACGCACATCAGTTTCTGCGCGAATACCAAACGTAGCTAATTTTTTGCAAGTTTCTTTAGCGACGTCAGCCGTCCTGTCTGTTAAACTTAGCACTCTGACCTGTGTTGGACTAAGCCAAGTCGGTAATGCGCCTGCATACTTTTCAATAAGCAACGCGATTGTGCGCTCGTAACAGCCCATTGAAGTACGGTGAATAATGTATGGACGTATTTTGTCGCCATTTTCGTCAATATAACTCATATCAAACCGCTCCGCTAAGAACATATCGATTTGGATTGTAATCATAGTATCCTCTTTGCCGTGGACGTTTTTGATTTGAATATCAAGTTTTGGGCCATAAAACGCCGCTTCGCCAACAGCTTCGGTGTATTTAATTCCCAAATGGTCAAGAATACGTTTCATCTCAGATTCGGCATAAGCCCACTCTTTAGGATCGTCAATAAACTTTTTATCAGGATTTTTGGGGTCCCACTTAGAAAAGCGATATGACACATCTTCCAATAATCCAAAACTTTTAAGCATATATTGCGCCAAATCCAAACAACCTTTGAACTCTTGCTCAAGCTGACTAGGCATACAAATCAAATGACCTTCGGAAATTGTAAACTGCCTTACGCGGATAAGCCCGTGCATTTCGCCTGAAGCCTCGTTTCTAAATAATGTTGATGTTTCGCCATATCGTAAAGGTAGGTCGCGATAACTTTTTAGGCCGTTATTGTATATAGTGTATTGGAAAGGACAGGTCATTGGCCTCAAAGCGTAAACCTCCTCGCCTTTATCCTCGTCGCCCATAACAAACATTCCATCGCGATAATGGTCCCAGTGGCCAGAAATTTTGTACAAATCGCTTTTAGCCATCAATGGAGTACGCGTCATTAAGTATCCGCGTTCAGCTTCGGTGTCCTCAACAAAACGGTTCAATATTTGAAAAAGTTTTGCGCCTTTGGGCATCAATAACGGTAACCCTTGTCCAATATTCTCGTCAGTCATAAAATAGCCCAGTTCACGACCTATTTTGTTGTGGTCGCGACGTTTAGCCTCCTCAACTGCTTCCAAATAAGCATCCATATCGGCCTTTTTATCAAACGCAGTGCCATATATGCGCGATAACATTTTATTGTTTTCATTGCCCTTCCAATATGCGCCTGTCAAACTTGTTAGCTTGAAAGCTTTTATTTTGCCTGTGCTTGAAAGATGTGGCCCACGACACAAATCAGTAAAATCGCCCTGCTTATAAAAAGTAATAGCCTCGCCATCGGGCAACTCCTCAATCAATTCAATTTTATAATTTTCGCCTGCTTCACGCATAAACTCGATTGCCTTTTCTTTTGAAACATCAATCCTTTCAATAGGCAAATTAGCTTTAATAATTTTTTGCATTTCTTTTTCAATTTTTTCAAAGTCCTCTTTGGTAATTGGAGTTTTGAAATCGAAATCATAGTAAAAACCATTTGAAATCGACGGCCCTATTGCAAGTTTAACTGTGGGGAAAATATTTTTAACTGCCTGAGCTAAAATATGCGAACAGGTGTGCCGATATATACTTTTACCATCATCATCACTAAAAGTAACAATATCTAATGAACAGTCAGCGTTGAGCGTTTCGGTAACGCCAACCAGTTTTCCGTTTACGCGACCAGCCAAAGCGGCGCGAGCTAGCCCTTCGCTTATCGACTTAGCGACATCAATAACACGTGAACCTTCTTCAGTTTCCACAATGCTTCCATCTTTTAAAGTAATTTTCAACATAGCTTCCTCTCTTTATATAAAACCAAATATATTAAAATTGTATTATTTTTTTTGCTTCATAAGGTTAAAAACAAAACTAAAAAACTCGATAAATAAAAAAACTTGCAGAGATACTCTGCAAGGACGATTGTAACCGCGGTTCCACCTTACTTGCGGGTTGCCCCGCCACTTGATTAAAAAATATGTGCCTAGGTGGTATATCTAATGCGCTGTATTGCCTCTCAGCCGATGGCAACTCTCTGTAAACAGTGGAGCACAGGTACATGTCCTAAACTGCAACTAAATGCTTAATTTATTGTATTATATAATTATGTCTAATTAAAGTCAAGAAATAACGCGATATTTTATTTTAATTTACCAATTTAACTTTTTTATAAACTTTCACTATCCACTTCAAAAATTGATTGCGCTAAATTATTTCATAAATACTTCTATACACTTTACGAATTAGCCAATCGATTTGTTAAATTGGATTTAATATTTAAAAGTAAACTTTATATTATTATTTGAAATTATACTTATAGGCCTTTTTTAACTTTAATTATGCGGTGCAACGCTTTCAACATTGGCTTTGATAAAATTTGTTCGTCTAAAACTATTTTAGTCGCTTTATTTGCCAATATTGCGTGTAAAACATCAAATTCCTCATTGTCGTATACTTTTAAAATTGGCACTATGCTGTTAGTTTTAAGATTTTTAAGTTTAAATTCATTGTCATATGTCAACGACAAAATAACCTCACGAGTATTGCCTGTCGCGGATATATACGAAACTACATTAAATATGTCGGTATCGTCTGCGCCGATTGCAAAAAGTTCTTTACACATTTGAGCCATTTCAAGCCACGAGTTTCGCAATGGACGCAAACGAAAATGAAAAATTCCGTCTAAATCATAGCTTGACAACTTGGATAATTCCTTTACAACAAATGCCCGTTCAAATTCGCGGTCAATGCAAACCATTGTCGACACAAGCGTCGCTAAAGCGTGATTAACTTCGGTCAAATTTAAAACTTTAATAAAATATTCCGACTTATAGTACGTCAAAAAGTATTCAACAATAATATTTTCAAGTTTAACTCGAATTTCATCGGCATAGTCGCAAAGTCCAGCCAAATACAAGTACTTTCGGTTTGGACTTTCCTCTATCGCAGTTGAAAGCGCGCTTATTTTAGATACCTCGTTTTCAATAAATTTAAACTCTAAATTTTGTCCTTTATCTAAGCTAATAACATTTGACCACATAGCCACCTCAACAGTTATTATATGCGGATAATTGCAAACTATAAGAATTTAATTTATATTAACAATTTTTTGACGGCATTTTTTTTAACAGCGCAATAAAATCATTTGACAACACCCTACTTTTATATTATAATTCATTTTACTTGCGGCCGTGGCGGAACTGGCAGACGCGTACGTTTGAGGTGCGTATGGTAACCACCATATGGGTTCAAGTCCCATCGGCCGCACCAAATTAAAATAATACGAACTTTTTATTAAGTTCGTATTATTTTTTTAACCACATATTCAAAAACATTTTCTTATAAATTTTAAAACCGCAGTATTCAAAAACATTTTCTTATAAATTTTAAAACCGCAGTATTCAAAAACACTTTCTTATAAATTTTAAAACCGCAGTATTCAAAAACACTTTCTTATAAATTTGCGACGTATAAACACAATTTTAAAATTTATTGTACTTTTTATTTAAGCTTTTTTAAATACTATTTTACAATTTAAATTTTATCGCGAAATTTACACTTGCTAAATTGCAATTACATCACTTAGCGCGAGTTTTTATATTTATTAACTTTTTCAAAGTGGTTATTTTAAAGGTTTTATAAACAATGTTGTGCCATCGGTATCGGTTTCAATTTTATACTTTTTATTGTTTTCCATAACTTTATTCATAAATTCTTTCATCGACTTGCAACCATAGTTTTTTGGAATAAAGTCAGAATACTTGTTTTTCATTTCGGCAGCAATCAATGAATAGAATGCTTTACCATTTGCCTCAATAAGCCTATCTAAAATTTCAGTTAATGCGGTCATACGTTCCTTATTGAGAAGTTTTTTGGTTTCCTTAATGGGGCTGACAACCTGACCTTGAGTTGGTTTAGGTTCAATTTCTTCAACAACTTGTTTTTCGTCTAAATAAACAAACTCGCTAAAAGCGTTTACAAATTCCTGAACGGTTTGTTTTAATCCAAAGCCAATAACAGTTTTTTGGCGTTCACGCAGTTCTTGAACAAGCCTAGTGAAGTCGCTGTCACTTGACGCTAGACAAAATACATCAATATTTCTTTCAAACAAAGTTACAAGCACGTCAATAATTAATGAAATATCGCTTGAATTTTTACCACGGACAGCGCTAAACTGTTGTTCGGCAATTAATGAGTGTTTAGAAACCGCTTCTCTCCACTGCTGAACGTGTGTTTTTGACCAATCTGCAAAAACTCTTTTAACGATAACGTCGCCATAGTTTGACGCTTCCTCAAAGAGTTTGTCGGCAAGTTTTGCCGATATATTTTCCGCATCAATAAATACAGCAACTCTGTTATTTTCCTTCATATTATCCCTCAGTTTATTTTATTTTTGCAACTGATTTTATTTATTATATTGTATCCTTAAATTAAATTTTTAATTAAAATTAAAAAAATTAAACAACAAAACGCTTAATTAAATTTAACATTATTTATAAAATTAATATTACAATTTAATGTTTAAAAAAATTTTACTTTGTTACTAGTTTAATTATTTTTGAAGTTTATTAAACTGCTCATAGCTTAGATTTCGTAATATCGACTCACTTGTAACCATATCAATAATGCGTTTTACAATGATACAAAGTTCGCTACCCTCGCGATAGTCGGCCTTAACCATAAAATTAATACGTCCCGCCGCCATCATTTTTTGCGCTTGTTTAGGCTCGTCGCTGAAAACGCCAATAGAGTATCCGCCGTTCAATTTTGTAAGTTTCATACTTGGAACATCTGTAAATCCGTCACCAATGTAAATCATATTGTCAAAGGGAATCCGCCTTGTGCGTTCATCTTGATAATCATTTAAAGTTTCCGCATCGTAGACTTCGTAAATGCCCTTATTTATTCTAAATAGAAACTGCGTTTTACTGGTATAATTAAGCGCGACCGCCGGCCAAAATGCAACACCGTTTTCGTCATAGCAAAACTCGCTGGCAAAAATCTTATGAAAGTTTTTCGCAATGCTTGTACCTTGAATAATTTTTCTAAGCCCACTAGATATAATATAGTGTTCAATTATAATGCCCTTATCCTCACAGTAATTGTTGATAAGCGAAAACCACTCCTCAACCCCCGGAAAATAAGTAATATTTCGACCCAACTCTTTTAAGCTGTTACGAGTCAAAACTTGGTGCTCTTTGCTGCGCCTAAGCATATTATACATACTTGCTAGAATACCATCCATATTCTTTTCAACGCTCATTTTATTGCACTCTGCCCAAAACTCCTCAGGCTCCATGCCAATGCTTGGAATAAAAGCATAGTCTTGCATATCCTTAGTGCAAAGCGTTTTATCAAAATCATAAATTAAAGCAACAATAGGTTTATCCATATAAGCTCCTCAATATTTTTATTATAACATAGTCCTTAAGCAAAATCAATAAAATATTCTAGCGTAATTTTGCCGTGAAATTAGTTAATTTGTCAAATTTATTTGTGATTTACAATATTCTTTGCTACAATGATGGTGTGGAGGTGCGTATGAAAGCAATAGTTTCTGTTTTTGGGCGAGATAAGCAAGGTATAATTGCAGGGGTATCTGCAACTTTATTGAAACTCGATGCGAACATTGAGGATATTAATCAAACAATTATGCAAAACAAGTATTTTACAATGCTTATGATGGTGGATTTTCCTTCAGATGTGAGCATAGATATCGCCAATACCGAGCTGTCGGCCACGGCGAAAACCCTTGACGTTGAAATACACGTACAACATACTGACATTTTCAACAGTCAACACCGAATATAAATATGCTAAACTCAACTGAAATTTTTGAAACAATCAAAATGATTAAAAACGAACACCTTGATATTCGCACAATTACACTTGGTGTTTCCCTTTTTGACTGCATTTCCGACAACGCAAAACGCACCGCTACAAAGTGCTTTGACAAAATTATGAAGCGCGCGCAGAAATTAACTTCTGTCGCGGATACTATATCCAAAACTTACGGAGTTCCAATCGTCAGCAGAAGGGTGTCGGTATCGCCTATTAGCTTGATAGGCGCATCTAGCGGAGGTTTTGTAGAGATTGCCAATGCACTTGACAAGGCCGCTAAAGAATTGGACATTACTTATATCGGCGGTTATACGGCCCTTGTGCAAAAAGGTATGACGGATATGGAAAATATGTTTTTGCATACCATTCCGCAAGTTCTATCTTCAACCGACCGACTTTGCGCGTCTGTAAACGTAGCGTCTACTCGCGCAGGCATTAATATGGATGCCGTTAAACTTATGGGGCGCATTATAAAGCGAACTAGTGAAGCTACCGCCGACAAATCAAGTATCGGTTGCGCAAAGCTTGTCGTATTTGCCAATGCCGTCGAGGATAATCCATTTATGGCTGGCGCGTTTAACGGCGTCGGCGAAGGAGATGGCATTATCAACGTTGGCATCAGTGGGCCGGGCGTCATAAAATCCGCTTTAGAAAAAGTTTCGGGAGAGGATTTGACTGCCGTTTCTGAAGTTATTAAACAAACTGCTTTTAAAATTACGCGCGTAGGTCAACTTGTAGCTAGGGACGCAAGTAAACTTTTGGGCGCAACTTTCGGAATTGTCGATTTATCGTTAGCCCCTACTCCCGAACTTGGCGACAGCGTCGCGCATATCTTAGAGGAAATTGGCCTTGAAAGTGTTGGCGCGCACGGCACAACGGCGTGTCTTGCCCTTCTTAATGATGCGGTCAAAAAAGGCGGAGTTATGGCAAGCAGTCACGTTGGAGGATTGTCGGGCGCGTTTATCCCCGTTAGCGAGGATATTGGCATGATTAAAGCTGTTGAGCGTGGCGCGCTGTCCATTGAAAAACTCGAAGCGATGACTGCCGTTTGTAGCGTTGGGTTGGATATGATAGCCGTCAGCGGCGATATTTCGCCATCTACAATTTCCGCCATCATTGCAGATGAAGCCGCCATAGGCGTCATAAACAACAAAACCACTGCCGTTAGGCTTGTACCCGTTGCGGGCAAAACGGAAGGATATGTGGAATTTGGAGGCATTCTTGGACGCGCGCCTATTATCAAAATTCGCGACTTGTCTGCCGAAAAATTTATAAATCGCGGAGGACGAATTCCTGCTCCTATACACAGCAATAAAAATTAGTTTGGTTTATAAACTCTATTTTATAAATACATTTAATTGAATTTGACTACACAAACTAAATATGGCGCTTTATATAATGTAAGTTGTAATAATTAAGTTTTTAATAATGATTTTTTAAAACTAATTTTAGCCACTATAACAACAGCAAAAATTATATATTTTATTTTGAAATTCTAAAAAATTATTGCAATAATAATTAATTACACTTCTTAAATTTGGGGCAATAAAAAATTTGCTTTTGAATTTGTTGCAATAATTAATTTTACCTTTTAAAATGCTTGCTATAACTAATTTATTTAAAAATTTATAAAAAAAGCTAGACAGATTTATATCCGTCTAGCTTTTTGAATGCTTGTTAATTGCTTGTTAAATTGTTTTAAAAAGGAATGTTTCCATCAGAAACTTCATCAATATCATCTTCGGCGTACTTTTCATCATTGCCGTTTGTTTCGATAATGCCAAAATCATCTTCATCGCGCATAACCTTATCGCAGGCAACCTCTTTGCTTTCGGCGGACATTACTTTTGATAAACCGCTAAAAACATCATCTGTCGGTTGTTTTTCCAATTCAACCGTAGCTTTTTGTATATTGGCCTTTCCTTTTGTATCGGTTTCAACCAATTCGCCATCAGCCTCTACAATAGATGTATATCTTTGCAAGTTACCCTTCCAATCAAAGTATGCGTCGCCCAATTCGCCGTTTCTGTTTTTTAACACCAACAGTTTTATTACATTACCCGCATATGAGCTGATAAGTTTTGATTCCTTTCCAGTCGCGTTTTCGGTTTTTTTAAGTCGATGTAAAAACATAACAATATCGGCGTCTTGCTCGATTGAACCCGACTCACGCAAGTCAGAAAGCATAGGTTCGGCATTATCACGGCTTTCAATAGCGCGCGACATTTGTGAAAGCACTAAGAACGGCACATTTAATTCTTTAGCAAAAATTTTCATTAAGCGACTCATCGCTGAAACTTCTTGTTGGCGATTTTCCCTTGTGCCTTTTTTATCCTTTCCCAATTCCATCAGCTGCAAGTAGTCGATAATTACCAAATCAAGACCAACCGATTTTTTTAAACGACGACATTTTGAAATCACATCTCCAGGAGTGTTATATGAGTTGTCATCAACATAAATTTTGCTGTTTACTAAAGCCTCGTGAGCGTGATAATATGTAGATAAATCGTTTTTATCCATTTTACCTTGCGTTTTTTGAACATTAAATTCAACCCTTGACAGAGTGGTCAACATACGTTGCGCAAGCTGTGTTGTGGGCATTTCAAGCGAAAAGATAGCAACAGATTTATCATTATACACACCTGCATTGATAGCAATATTAAGCGCAAATGCCGTTTTACCTACTGAAGGCCTTGCAGCGAGAATAGTCAGCGCTCCAGGAGCTAAACTTGTTATAATTCTATCAAGAATAGCAAAACCCGTAACAATCCCCGGTTCGGGATATTTGCCAGTCTGCATATCAATAACTTTGCGATAAGCGGCAGTAGTCGCGCCAATAATAGGTGAAAGTTTTGAAGTTTCATTTTCCTTAGATATTTCAAAAACCGCGCGTTCGGCAAAGTCAAGCGAGCTAAGCCCACTATCATCGGTGTAGGCATTTCTAATCATATTATTGCCTGCTTCAATAACTTTCCGTCGCAAGCTGTCGCGCTTAACAATTTCAAAATACTGCAACACATTTGCCGCCGATGGAAGTATTGTCATTAAGCTTAATATGTACTCCGAATTACCTGCCTCTTCCAACTTATTGTCAATTTTAAGCCTATCCAACACGACAAAGTGGTCAACAGGCTTGTTTTCTTGATTAACCGCGGAAATTGCTTTGAAAATAACCTTGTTTTGAGACATTGCAAAATCACTTTCATTAAGTTGCGTAACATAATCGTTAGCAGCATTATTATCCATTAAAATACAGCCAAGCAAAGCTTGCTCAGCCTCATAATTCACTGGAGTTCTTTTTAAATCTAAATTTTCTTTCGCCATATATCCTCCTACTTAATCAAGGCTTGAGTCAGCATCTGAAATATTTTTTTTAAGGCTTTTGTTTTTTGAAACCGAAATTATACACACCGACGCAATAGTAATTGCCGAAGCAAAAATGGCAAGCGCATACCAAACAACTTGACGAGGCGTACGCATAGTCATACTTACATTGTAATCAACTTTTTCAGTCACGTTCCAACGATGGTTGTAATAGTCGCCCTGCTTTTCAACAACATCGGCGTTGCTAGACACCGAACGATAAGGCGTTAAAAAATTGTATGAAGCGTCGACGTCATTCAGTTCAAATATACCAAAATTAGTAATCCCGTATTTTGAATAAATATAAAGCCAATATCTTGTTTTGTAATCAATCGAAAGCATTGCATTTGCCGAAACGGTTTGATATTCAAACAAAAAGTCCGAACTCGTTGACGGTGTTGCATTTGCAAGTCCATTGCCCAAATAATCTTTCATCATTTCGTCAAGCGAGCTAAAATTTTTATACGCGCGTATGTGATTAGGATTATCAGGATAAGTAATAATATTATATTTTTCGCCGTTAAATATTTGGTTAAGTTTAGCCATAGCAGTTTCACGAGTGTAACCCGTCAATGACAAATTGTCATCTAGCGTGACATCGATAATTTGTTGATATACGCCGTTTTTGGTTAAAGCATAAGTAAAATCCACCTTACCGCAACCGCAAAATGCAACCAAACAAATTGCTATTAAAATAACTGTTAAAATACGTTTTAGCATTATTTCGACAAGTTTTTAAGTTCAGCCAATGTTTCTCTAAACTCTTTCATTGCGATATTAAATGGCTGTTCGGTAGTTAAGTCAACCCCCGCTAACTTTAAAATTTCTATTGGAGGCATACTTCCGCCTGCTGACAAGAATTTTTTATAGTTTTTAAACGCTTTGTCGCCGTTTTTTAGTATATTAGACGCAATCGAAATCGCCGCAGTAATGCCTGTTGCATATTGATAAACATAAAATGCGCGATAGAAATGAGGTATACGAGCCCACTCATAGCGAATTAAATCATTATGTTTAACAGCCTTCCCGTAGTATTTTTTATTTAAATCAAAATAGATATCTGAAAGTGTAGTTGCAGTTATCGGTTGATTTTCTTCAGCCAAAGTGTGCGCTTTAAGTTCAAACTCTGCAAACATAGTTTGACGAAATAAAGTTGTGCGGAACATATCCAAATAATAGCTTAACAAAAAGCGTTTTGTATTTACGTCAGAAGAAGTTTTTAACAAATATTTAAGCAACAACACTTCATTTACCGTTGAAGCTATTTCAGCAACAAAAATTTCATATTCACACTTGGCAAAAGGTTGCGCATTATTGCTGTAATAACTGTGCATAGCGTGCCCCAATTCGTGCGCAATCGTAAATACGTCGTGGCTAGTTTGCTGATAGTTTAAAAGCACATAGGGGTGGCAACCAAATGTTGCCCAACTATACGCGCCGCCTCGTTTGCCTTTACTTTCTAAAACGTCAATCCACTTGTTATCAAAAGCCTCTTGCAGAAGTTCGCCATATTCCTCACCCATAGGTTGAAGCGCTGTTTTAACCATATTAAATGCCTTTTCATACGGAACAGCTATATTTACACCCTCAACAAGCGAAGTGTGCAAATCCCACATATTTAGCGTTTCTAAGTGTAAAGCGTCCTTTCTAAAAGCCATATATTGGTGCATATATTTGCAATTATTATTGACTGAATTTATCAAATTTTTATAGGCTTGAGGGTCAACATTTGTATCGTTTAACTCTCCTTCAAGTGAACTTTTAAAGCCTCTAATTTTACTTAAAACCCAATCCTTTTTGACGCTTCCGCCATATATATTAGCAATCGTATTTATATAGTTTTTATAGGCATTGAACATACTTTCAAAGCCAGCTTTCCGAATTTCTTGATTAGGATTTTGCAATAAAACGCCATACATTCCATTGGACATTTCAAACACTTCGTCGCCGACTTTAACATTTTCAAATCGAACTTCTGCGCTGTCAAACATCTCAAAAATATCTTTAAAATCACTCGTAAATGAACTAATTTCAGCAAGCAATTTTTCTTCCTTCTCGCTTAATACGTGTTGCTTGTTTATTGCCAGTTTTTCAAACATATAACTGTAATCGGAAAATGTAGAATTTTTTGATAACGCAATAAGTTCATCTTCTGAACGCTTACAAATTTCAGGCACAACATAACTAGTTAATGTGCTTAAATTAACTATAAGCATTTGTATTTTAGAACACATTTCTTGATACTTATTTACGCGCATATCAACGTGACTATTCATATTTGCATACAAATATAGTTTTAAAAGTTCAACGGAAATTTTGTCATTAGCTTTTAAATATTTTAAAAGCTCATCATCATTTGAAAGTTTCCCCTGATATTCCCCTAATACACCTATTTTTTTTGAAATCGCTTCAAGTTTTTTGTTCCATTCTTCGTCGCCATTAACAAGTCGAGTTAAATCCCATTTGTACTTTTCTTTAACATTTTTACGTTCTAAAAGTTTTGCCATAATTTCTCCTTCTATCCAAAAATTTGCGTATTATAAAGTATATACCAATTTGCGCCAAAATACTAAAGTTTTTGCCACTAAACTTATGCTACGCTATATTTAGTGGATATTTATTTAACATACACAATTTACAAAATAATTAATTTAAAATTTGTATTTTATCGCTACAATCACTAAACAATAAAAGTATTTACAACTTTACATAATTAAGCGCTCAAAAAAAATAATACTAGCAATATTTTTTATTTAAAATTTGTTACATTCAATTAAATTACAGGTTTATATAACAGTTATATAAAAAACAACTTCTTCACAACTTCTTCACAACTTTTTCGCGTTAGGCAACTTTAGATTTTTCGACTAAACATCACGAATTATATAAATCATCTGACAAAAACCTTGGCTCGCAAGTCAAATTAACCTTGATTTTACGTAACGTATCTTCATCTGTTTTAAGTAACATTCTGCTGCTATGTACCTCACAACCCGTCAAAACTGACAATAACTCTACCGCCATCTTTGCGGTTTCGTTTGTCGCCGCGCATATTGACAACGCAATCAGCACTTCATCTAGGGTGAGCTTATAGTTTTTCTCGTGGAAAAACTCCTGCTTTAATTCCATAATAGGTTGAATGACTTGTGGCGCGATTAATTTCAATCGGTCAGGAAGCTTCGCTAGTTCCTTCAATGCATTAAGAACCATACTTGCTGGCGCCGTCATAAGTTTTGTTGTGCGCCCCGTTATCACCGTACCGTCGCTAAGTTCAATCGCGCAGGCAGCGTCACCCGAAATGGCTTCCTTATCAAGCGCGGGTTGTACGGTTTTTCTATCTAGAGAACGTATGCCCAATTCACCCATCAAAAGCTCAATCCGCTTGACCGTTTCCATATCAACTAAACCGTTTTTATAGTCGCAATAACTTTTATAATATCTGCGAATAACCTCTTGTCTGCTAGCCTCTTGACACGCCTCGTCATCGGTAATGCAATAGCCTGCCATATTTACACCCATATCGGTTGGCGACTTATAGCTTAAAGCGTTGTTAGAAAGCTTATTTAAAATTGACCTAACCACTGGAAAAACTTCGATATCGCGATTATAATTTACCGTCTGAATACCGTACGCCTGCAAGTGGAAATAGTCAATCATATTGACATCTTTAATGTCGGCAGTAGCGGCCTCGTAGGCGATATTAATCGGATGTTTTAAAGGCAAATTCCAAATTGGAAATGTTTCAAATTTAGCGTAGCCAGCCTTGATACCTCGTTTATATTCGTGATAGAGTTGGCATAAGCAAGTAGCAAGTTTCCCGCTTGATGGCCCTGGCGCATTAACAACAACTAATGGTTTTGTCGTTTCAATATACGGATTTTTACCATATCCCTCGTCCGAAACAATGGTATCTACATCGGTTGGATAGCCGTTTGTAAAGCGATGAATATAAACTTTTACACCGCGCGCTTCAAGCTTTTTTTTGTATACATTAGCAGAGTGCTGGTCCTCAAACTTAGTAATAACAACACTGTTTACCTTGATTTTTAAGGATTTCATAACATCAAGTAGCCTAAAAATTTCAACGCCATAAGTTATACCATAATCGGCTCGAATTTTATTGCGTTCAATGTCGGCAGCGCTTATACAAAAAATAATTTCTGCTTTATCCTTCAGTTTTTGTAAAAGTTTAATTTTAGCGTTGGCGTCAAAACCCGGCAAAACGCGTGAAGCGTGCAGGTCATCAAATAATTTACCGCCAAATTCCAAATAAAGTTTGCCGCCAAAACTTTCAATCCTTTCCAAAATATGTTTTGACTGAATTTCCTGATACATCTCACAGTTAAATCCTGTTTTCATTTTAACCTCATTTTATCTGCCCGTTCAACCTTGTCAAAAAAGTTTCCAAACTCATAAGATTTGAATAGGCCTTGTTAGTTAGTTTATTGTTATTTGCGCTTCGGTCAAATGCCCTTAACCAAAAAATTAAGCACACTTTCCCGTTTTCAATTTAAAATATTACGCGTTTAATGGCTTAAAATAATCAACCGCGTGACGCTTTATAATTTGTTTTTTGTCGTTTTTAACTAGCTGTTTCCCTTTTGCGGTACGGCTATCTAATTTAACGTCCTCGGTATTAAATCCTTGCAACTCGCCCGCATCGTTTATGACAGCGATATCATATGGAGTTTTAACATAGTCAACAAGCGCCAAATGATGATTTTCGGGCATATCAACAATTTTTACACCCTTTCTGTAACGCTTTGAAACGTCGAGGCTAAAAGCAAAAACGCGCTTAGCGAACGTTCTGTCGGACACAACCAAAACCTCGCCGTCTTCGCCAATTTGACCTGCAAAAATCACACTGTCACCGTCGTTAAGCTGAATACCCCGTACTCCACCTGCATTTCTTCCCTGCACGGGAACTTCAGATTGCTCGTATAAAAGCGACATTCCTAGACGTGTTGCCATAAATATTTTTGTATCCGTATCGACGGTTTCAATATTTATAAGTTCATCTCCGTCGGATAAATTCATAACCTTATACGCTGTTTTTGAAACGTCTAAATCGTTCCACGAGGTGCGTTTTACATAGCCGTCTTTTGTGAAAAACAGAACTTCGCCCAAAGGAAAACCGTCTGACACAAAAATTCTAACTATAAATTCATTAGCTTTGGCTTCTTTTGAAAGATTACCTATATTTGCGCCCTTTTCGCGCCACTTCTTTTCAGGAATATCGTCAACAGACAATTTAAAGCAATTTCCGAAATTAGACACTGCTATTAGTTGTTGATGATTGTTTACAAATATTGCAGTTTTAACAATGTTTTCAGGCAAGCAATCACTAATTTTACGTTGCGCCGTGCCAAAACTTCGTGTAGTCATAAATTTAATGCTTCCGTTGTCGTTAAGCGCAATAATGCCTTCTTTATAGGCCGCTTCATCGCTTTGATAAGGAACTTCAACAACCGCGCCATCAACCTGAATAGTGCTTCTACGTGGATTTTTAAAACGCCGTTTAACATCAAGCAACTCGGCCTTTATTGTTGAAAACTGCAGTTTTTTACTGTTTAAAATTGCAGTTAATTCCTCAATGGTCTTTTTAAGCAAGTTAAGTTCATCAACCAATGAGTCGACGTCAAGCCCGGTAAGTCTGCGCAATTTCATTTCAAGTATCGCTTGCGCTTGCCTGTCAGACAAACCAAACCTAGCGCGCAAACTGTCGCTTGCAATAGAAACTGTTTTGGACTGCTTTATAATTTTAATAACTTCATCGATATTTTTAATGGCAATCAAAAGACCTTCAACAATTTCAGCGCGGATTTTAGCCGCTTTCAAGTCATAGTTACAGCGCTTAATCAAAACTTCGCGTTGGAAATTGACATAATATGTCAGCATATCGATAAGCCCTAATTGCTTAGGTTTGCCTTCGGCAATAGCAACCATATTTATGTTAAAGTTTAATTCCAATCGGCTGTGCTTCAATAAATAACGCACAATTTGATTAGCGTCAACATCTTTTCTAACCCGAATTACAGCGCGCATGCCATTTCTATCCGACTCATCGACGATATCCGAAATACCACCTAAAATTTCTTTTTTCTCGTCGCGCAGAGCAAGAATTTTTTGCAACAATTCAGCTTTCACAACTTGATACGGAAGCTCGGTTATAACAATATTTTTTTTGTCATTTTCGCCATCTTCAATGTGAATTCGCGCACGCATTGTGACTTTGCCTTTACCCGTTTCATATGCTTGTCGCAGTTCATCGCCAACAATCAACAGCCCACCTGTCGGGAAGTCGGGAGCAGGTATAATTTTCATCATATCCTGAAGCGAAATTTTAGGATTATCAATAATTGCGACCGCGCCATCAATAACTTCGCCCAAATTGTGCGTGGGTATGTTAGTTGAAAACCCTACCGCAATGCCATTTGCGCCGTTTACCAACAAATTAGGATATCTTGAGGGCAACAAAGTAGGTTCTTTAAGAGTATCGTCAAAGTTCCACTGCCAAGGCACGGTATCCTTTTCGATATCTTGCAACATCAAAACCGCCAACGGGTCAAGCCTCGCCTCGGTATAACGCATAGCCGCCGCGCCGTCACCATCGATTGAACCAAAGTTTCCGTGACCATCAACCAGTGGCATGCGCATATTAAATGGCTGCGCCATACGAACCATCGCCTCGTATACAGACGTGTCGCCGTGAGGGTGAAATTTACCCAAACACTCACCTACTATACGCGCGGATTTTTTGTGTGGTTTGTCGGGCGATAAGCCCAGTTCGTTCATTGAATACAAAATTCTGCGTTGAACAGGTTTAAGTCCGTCTTCCACTCGGGGTAGCGCGCGGTCAAGTATCACATACTCGCTGTACGGCATCATCGAAGTGTGCATAACCTCCTCAACGGACATATCGTATATTATCGAATTATTTACAACTTCTTGTTTTTTGTTCATTAGTTGCTACCTCCAGCCTTGTCAAAAATATCCTCGCGGTTAAAGTTAGCGTGTTCGTTGATATAGGCCTTTCGCGGTTCGGACTTGTCGCCCATAAGCGTAGCGATACTTTTTTCCGCTTCGGTAGCGTCTTCAATCGTAACACGTGTCAAAGCTCGGTTATTTGGGTTCATCGTTGTGTCCCAAAGTTGCTCGGGGTTCATTTCGCCTAGGCCTTTAAACCGCTGCAATCCGTAAGCGCGCCCAAGAATTTCACGTTGTTCTTCAAGCTCCGCGTCATTATAGCAATATACGTTATGGTCCTTTTTTGACAGCTTGTACAGTGGTGGCATACCAATAAACACGTGACCCTCTGTAATTAACGGACGCATATATCTAAAAAAGAAAGTCAACAGTATTGACCTAATGTGACCGCCGTCCTGGTCGGCGTCGGCTAGAATAATGATTTTAAAATATTTCAAATCCGAAATAGTGAAATCCTCGCCAATGCCCGTACCCAAAGCGCTTATAATTGTGCGAAATTCCTCATTTTCTAAAATTTTATCCAGCGTTGCCTTTTCGACGTTAAGAGGCTTGCCACGCAAAGGAAGTATGGCTTGAGTGTTTCTATCGCGCCCTTGTTTTGCGCTGCCGCCCGCGCTGTCGCCTTCTACAATAAACAGCTCGTTAAGTTCCGCCTTTTTCCCCGTACACGAGGCTAACTTCCCAACAAGCGTTGCATTATTGATGCTTTTTTGTTGACGCGCAATTTCTTTTGCGCGGCGCGCGGCATCTCTCGTTTTAGCAGCGCCTAAAGCCTTATTGATAATGCTTTCGCCAATAGATTTTGATGATTTTAAATCTAAAAATTCCTCAAGCTTTTGCGAAACAAGTTGTTCCACTAAAATTCTTACTTCGGGATTACCTAATTTGGCTTTCGTTTGACCTTCAAATTGTACATTTTTTAGTTTAACTGAAATTACAGCGGTCAAGCCTTCTCTAAAATCCTCGCCTAATAGCACTGGCAGTTTTTTGTCTTTAATTAAATTATTTTTAGCGGCAAAATTGTTAAACACCTTTGTACAAGCCGACTTGAACCCAATTTCGTGCGTTCCACCTTCGCTAGTTGGAATGTTGTTTACAAACGAAAAAACGTTTTCGGTATAGCTAGTCGTATGTTGCAAAGCAACGTCAATAAAGATATCCTTTTCCAGTACCGTAACGTGAATAGGCTCGGTATATAAACTATCCTTTTCGGCATTTAAATACTTAACGAAATCGGAAATACCGCCTTCGTAGTGATAAGTACGTTTTTTACCTGAACCATTTTCCTCGGGTGAACGTTGGTCATCAATAGTCAATGTTACGTTTTTATTTAAAAATGCAATTTCACGAAGACGCGAAGCAATTATGCTAAAATTAAACTTTTCATCTTTAAAAATACGCTCGTCGGGTTTAAAATTAACAAGCGTACCCGTACGTTCGGTTTTTCCAACTAATTTAAGAGACCCAACAGGAACGCCAGCCTTTACTTTATTGCCAACGCTAACCGACTGAAAACTTTGAGTGTACTCATTTCCATCTTTGTAGACATTGACAATAAGCCATTCGGAAAGCGCATTTGTAACCGAAGCGCCAACGCCGTGTAGCCCACCCGAAAAGGAATAGCTGTCGTTATTAAATTTCCCCCCTGCGTGAAGTTGAGTAAAAACAACTTCAACACCGCTTATTTTAAGCTTTGGATGAATATCGACAGGAATACCGCGCCCGTTGTCCCTTACGGAAACGCAGTTGTTTGAAAGCAAAGTTACTTCAACCATATTGCCAAAACCGTTGGTAATTTCGTCAATACCGTTGTCGATAATTTCCCAAAGAATGTGGTGAAGCCCCTTGTTGCCAGTGCCACCGATATACATACCAGGACGAAGTCGCACAGCTTCAAGACCTTCAAGCACCTCAATTTTATCTGCATTGTAATTAGAGTTCATAACATCCTCGCAAAATATATTTAACACTAAGCCAAAATACAAGCAAAGTGGTTCTGCCATAAAAATACACCGTAAGCAAACGCAAAACGATGCAAAAAAACACAAAATTTAAATGATGACAATTATGATTAGCTATTATAAAAGTTTAACATAGTAGCACCTAATATAGTAACTACATTAAAATTGTAGCATATTAATATAAATATTAAAAGTGATTTAAGCAAATTTGGCAATATTTTTTAAGTAATAATTAATTATTTAACCGTCATATTGACATTCATATCAAAATAAACGACAGTTATGTTAAATTATAACCTAACTGTCGTAAATATTAATCCTTGTGTATTTTAAATTATCTTAACCACAATATATGCTATTTTGCAATAAATTCATTAATTTTTAACAAAATATCAGCATATACCTCTTTGTTGTTTGTTTCGTTTAAAATTTCGTGCCTAGCTTCGGGATACACTTTCAGCGTAACGCTGTTTATACCGAGGCCTTTGTACATTGCAAACAACTTTTTAACATATGACGCCCTTTTCCCCCCGACTGGGTCAGCTTCGCCACTAAACAACGCAATGGAACTGTTTTTATCAATCTTTGATAAATTTTCAGGCTTGTATACGCTTTTCAAACCACTCATAAATGACTTGTAAAACGCATTCGACATCACGTATCCACATTGCTCATCATCAAAATATTTGCGAACTTGCTGCGCATCTCGTGAAAGCCAAGCAAATGCGTGACCCTCTTTTTTAAACGGCGAATTGTATGAACCAAATGAAAGTTTATTCATAAATTCACCTTTTTTTTGCGCTCCACTAAGTTTACACATCATCTTTGAAACTGCCGCGCCTGCGCTCACAATTCCACCCGGCATACGCGCAGAACCCGTCAATATTACTCCACAAGCGCCGTTATTTTGTTGCAAATAGCCTTGACCCAAAAAACTGCCATAGCTATGGCCAAAATATACTAGCGGCACATTGTACTTTTCTTTTAAATATTTAGTAATTTCGATTTCATCTTTTATTGTATCATTGTAAATGTCGCCGTCGTGATAACCTATATTGATTTTCTTTTCAGTGTTGCCGTGCGCGCGGTGGTCATCTGCGTAAACTAAATATCCGTTTGCATTTAAATACTTGGCAAAATCATCATATCGACGCGCGTGTTCCGCCATTCCGTGTGATATTTGCACTATGCCCTTTGGCGCTCTAACGTCATCCCAAAGATAGGACACTAATATGGTGTTGTCAAAACTTGTAAACTTTGTATATTTCATACTTCACCTCTTATATATTATGTTTTCTATTATACACTATATCTTCAGCTAATTGCAAATGAAATTCCGTAATAATTTTGCCACAATAAAATATACTATAATCATACGGAGGCTATAAAAATATGTTTACAATAGTCCTAACTGGCGGAGGTACTGGTGGCCACGTTATACCAGCGCTCGCTCTATTACCCGAACTAAAAAAGTACTTTAACAAAATATATTACTTCGGCGGAAGCGGCATTGAAAAACAACTTGCCACCGACGAAGGCTTACGTTACTTTGAAATGCCCACGCTTGGTTTTAACAGAAGACATTTATTGAAAAATTTTAAATTACCATTTGTTTTATTTAAAAGCATTAGAACTGCAAAAAAATATTTAATTGAAACAAAACCGTCAGTTGTTTTTTCAAAAGGCGGCTACGTGAGTTTACCAACCGTCATCGCAGCGCGCAGACTTAAAATACCCGTAGTCGCGCACGAAAGCGATTTAAGTTTAGGGTTAGCAAATAAAATTTCGCAAAAATTTGGCGCAACTATCGCTACGTCTTTCGTAAAGACTGCCGAGCTAAACAAAAATTTCATATATACGGGCTTCCCCCTACGCGACAAACTTTTTTTAGGAAATCCAAACAACGCTCGTGAACAACTTAAAATAAATTCAATGCGCCCTACTATTTTGTTTACTGGCGGAAGCTCGGGCAGTGTTGCAATTAACGAAACACTAGCTGACGCGTTGCCTAATTTATTAAAAACTTATAATGTTGTTCATCTAACAGGAAAAAATAAAAAAACAACCCTAAAAGGCGATGGATATTTTCAGATTGAGTATTCAAAAAACATTGAAGACTTATTTGCGCTTGCTAATATTGTTGTTTCAAGGGCGGGAGCGGGCGCCGTATCCGAACTTGCCGCGCTTAAAAAATCCGTTGTACTAATTCCGTTGCCAAAAGGAAATTCGCGAGGCGACCAAGTAGAAAATGCCAAACTTGCCGAAAAATACGGAGCAATAGTTTTACAACAAGAAAATCTAAACAAAAATTCTCTGCTTGACGCTATTTCGCAAGCTAAACAAAAACATATGCAACCATTGTCTAGTGCCGCAAACTCTGCAATTACACAATTATTGCTTTTAAATGCAAAAAACAACATTAGATAGCATTAAATCGTAATAAATTAAATAAATTTCACCTACATATTTTTACAAAAACAATAAAATTTTGTATTCAATGCTTTTTGACGCTAAAAAAATTCATTATTCTTTAAATTAACACTGACATTCTACATATATTTTGTAGTAGAGTGTACTTTCGTTATGATTTTTAAACTTGTTTATACTTTTATAGCTTCTTTTGCGTTTAATTACTTTTTGCATTTTCACGTGGTAAACTGTCTTTGATTGAGGAGGAATTATGAATAAAAAATCAACTTTCAAATGGCTTGCTATCACACTACTATTGGGAATATGCGTTTTTTCGTACGCTATGCTAACCAAAATACAAAATCAACAAAAAATACCGCCACAATCTTCAAGTAGCGTTGACGCAAAAGATGAAACGCCTGTTAAAAAACCCGATGAAAATTTGCCTAAACCCCCCGAAAACATCTACAATGTATTGCCTAGAAATGCCAATATTATCAATGAAATGTTGGTGCAAAACATCGGGGGCGCAGACCGCGAAACCCTACGCGCGGTTCACAATTTAGGAAACTATGCTTATGTGATTTTTGATACGGTTTCTAATAGTTTCGATATTAAAAGCACTAAAAAAAGCGTTGCCATTGCGCAACTTGATGGATATCTAAAACTTGTTTCTCTGCTTGTTCTTTCTGGCTCAACCGACGAAACATTTTCATCAAGCAAAGTTACCTCAGACGGAATTTTAATTGCAACTTCGGGCGAAAAATATACAAAAATTTATCAAATAAGCTACGCTCTTGAAGCGATAAACCAAATTCAATTTGAGTCGTCCAACGCGTCATATATGTATTTTGATAAACTCGGTACATACCTTTTTATGAGTCAGGACAAAAAACTTTCGGCAAAACTTTTGTCTAATACACTAGATGTTAAAAGTACAAGTTCAACTGAACTTGACAACCCTAAACTTCTTGAAGTTTTCCCTTCGGCTAACGGATTTACACTGTATGTGAATGGCGCTGATTATTACGGAAACTTGGAATTTAGCAACAATGGCGGTTTCGTTTCACAAAACATACATCGAGATAAACAAATTAACAGCATTTATCCTTGCGACAATGATGGACAACTAGGCTTTATTGCTCTTTGCAACAATAAAAATAGTTTTTCACTATTAAAATTAGATAAAAATTTGAATATAATTACATCAAAAAGTATTGGAAGATTTGAAGTTTGTTTTATGTACCCTGTCGGCGAAAACTTTTTTGTTTATACAAGTGGCGACAGCATTAAAACTATGCTATTTTGCAAGCACCTTGACAAAGTTATGCAAACAAATGAAGGTATTGTTATTTCGACAATTTCAAATTTTTCAAACAAGGACGGTTATTTAACAATTAATGCCCACACCCCCGACAATGAACTTTACATTTTACAAACACAAGGCGGAAAATTTGAAGTTATGCAAAAATTGTCCGCAAGCGCAAGCTACACAACTATCGACGCAAGTGGCGCGCTGTATTTTTCAAGCGCGTTAAAGCAAGGAATATTCATCAATAATTTTGGCAACTACGACATTTTTATTGCGCGAAAAACCAATTTAGAAAAATAAAATCAAATACATTTAAATTTGCTTTAACCATTTATGATTTTGTATCAAAAAGTGTTTACTTTCTAACAAAATATTTGCTATACAACAATTTACCGTCAGTACATATAATTGTTTTGTAAAGTTAATTTAAGCTATTCATTTCGCTTTAAATATAATTGGTTAAATACAAAAACGCCTTGACAAATAAATTGTCAAGGCGTTTTATCAATACAATAATTTTAGTAAAACTTCCCTTCATTTGGATTATTTACAATGCCCAATACTACCAAAATACCACAAAAAGCATTTACAATTCCTTCAACAACGGGCTGTTCGATTTTCAATCCGCACATCTGCAAAAAAACCACAATCGCGCCCGATAACGACAGCCAAAAACCATAGTTTTTAAACTTGCTTTTAAAATCTTTCATATTAATTACCCCTTGCCTTTGATGAGGTTGAAACTTTTTTAATTGTACAATCAAACGACGGATTAAGTCGTCCATTAAGTTCCTTTACTTCATCCTGAATGTCATTGACAACTTCCAAACGGTCAGTCAATGACGAAATAGTGTGAATGTATCGTTGCTCTCGACTGCGACTGTCTTTAAGCTCGTAAATTAATAAAAATAAAAACAGTACCGCCCACACGCCGTTAGCGGCAACTATTTTAAAAAGTGATGAAATATCCATTAGATTTTCTTATTAGTATGCCTACCACGTTCTTCTAAAACACCGTGGAGTTTATCATAATAATTCCCTAAGTAATTTTTCATCGAACCGCTGGCGTCTAGCGCCTTAAGCGCGATATCCGGGTCGAGAGTTAAATAAAATTCAAGCGCAACATTATAACGATTTGAATAGTTTTCAAGTTTCTCGCCACTGTATCCGTGTTCTTTTTCATATTCATTCTGTTCGGCGAGTTTCTCTTTAAACATATTCTCTTGGTCACGGCGAAATGCCAGCTTATCTTTATCCAATTCTTCATTGAGTTTTACTTCTCTTTCGGCAATTTGATTATTTTTAATAATTGCTTCATTTTGCAGTTTATCGCGTTCAGATGACAGATTAGCTATCTTTTCCGTCACTTTGGTCGCTAGCGATAAATCTAAATTTTCTAACGCTTTTTCGCGCTCCACCTCTAAATTTGAAAGTTCTGACGTTATACTTTCCATAACATTTTTAAAGGCCTTTTCAGTATCAACAATGTTTGATGCCTTAGCCATATCGTAGTCTTTAAGCCGCTCGGTAATTATACTGCTACGCTGTACGCCGCGCTTAATTGCGTCAACTCCCGCACCCTCTTTTAGGCTTTCAAAAAGCGCGTCGATTTCTTTCTGCGTTGCGCGCTTTTCTTCTTCCGCGGTAGTCCCTTTTCGATTAAGCTCTACTGCCTTATCCAAAATCTTTTGGTCAATTTTGCTAATACTTTGTTTATACTGGTTAGCAAATTCACTTTCAGCAATTTTTTTAATTTCCTCGTCGCTTTTAGGTTTATAATCAATGCGACTTAACTTAATTTCATCAGGAAATTTACCATCATCAATCTTATCGGGCGGATTATTTTGTTGATATTGATTTTCCAAATCCTTTAAAATATCGACAATAGATTGCTCCTTGGCTAGCGCGCTACCAATTTTTTGCGCTTCCTCCTCGGCGATAGTTTGCTTTGACTTAAACAACTTTTTAATTTCGTTCCAAAAACTATTTGCCATTTAATTTTTTAACCTCCTGTTCTAAAATTTCCACTCGTTTTTCAAGTTTAAAAATCCATTTTTTTAGACTTTCAATAGTTATTATCAATTCACTTAAATAATTTTCCATTTAGACACCTCACACTATATCAACAACAACCGTCGGCGCAGTAATATTAATTGCAACAGCGCCGCTTTTAATGTACAGCCTAACAACACACCCTTTTTGGTTTACAATAATTTTTTGCGGACGAGCGCTTCCGACAACGGCATACTCTGACGTAACGCCATCTAATTCAACGCCTAACGTGCAATCTCCACTGGTTAAAAAAGATACTTCCCTAATCGACTTTTCCCGTGAGGGATAACCTAAATCGGTTTCGGCAGTCGTCCAATATTTTGGCAACACATCGGCAAACACTTTTCCATTTTTAACTATTCTGCCTATTTTTTTTGAGTTATCATAGTTAAAAGTTGCTAAAACGCTGGCCTCGTGATGAACTTTAATTGACGTCAGCGAATTTATATCCACACCACGCATAATTGAAAAACGATTTTCCGCAAGCTCATAAATTACCATACTGTTATTAATATAGTATCCGTTTTCCACCAAAATAAATGGCATATTATTTGTGCCATAATCAAGACGCATTGCAAGATAATACTTGCCGTCCATATAACAGGCAACTGCCGTACTTTTTTTAAGCGGTAAAAACTGTTTCAAACTCGGCGCGAGCGGACGAACAGAATAGCCGTCAAAAACATAAATTCCATCTTCCGCCAAAAACATAATTCTGTCGCCACAAAACGTTATTGTATCGGGATAAATTCGTCCTGCCGAAACATAAAGTTTGCTTACCGAAAAGTCTTGCTGCGCGCCATAAACCGACAGGCGCATAATGCCATACTCGCGGAAAACGTAAACATAATCTAAAAACGTCATAACCTTTACAACAGCGCCGCCGTCATCATCAAAATTAATAAATCCTGCCGTTGTGCCGGTAACTTTCCAATTAGTTGGATTGAAGTCATCACTAAACCAAACGCTATTTTTTTCTCCACCGGTCGTTGCAAAAACTCGTTCGGCGTGGACGCACATTGATGTGATTTTAGGGGCATCTGTAACCGTTGTTAGACTTGCGCCATTGTATACATAGAAAAAGCCATTTTCTGAAGATAAAATGAACACGTCCTCGCCATTATAACGATATGACACGCTACAATCTTTACCAACCGCGCTTAGATTTGTAATACGATGAAATGTATCAACTTCAAATAAAGCCGTTTCATAATATGTATCGTCATTTGCCCTAACAACAATTTTATCGCCACGTTTTTTGTTTGTAAAGTCATACTTACGATACAAATGTATAGATTTAAAACTTTTGCCTTCGGGTAAATCGGGCAATAAATGTCGGCCTTCGGGCGTTACTATAACGGTTGTTTTTGCAACTTCAATACCCATTTTGCTGTCAAGCGCGCCACCGTTAAAGGTAAAGTTATAGCAAAGTGGCGAATACTTTAATGGCAATATATTTTCGTTTACAAGCGTGTTAATACTGTCGAAAATTTTAATGTTTATTTTATTGCGATTGTAATGAGAAGCGCGCATTATAGCCACCTCCTCGCCTTTACATATTTGCTTGAACCTTGCGTTTTTAAATGTCCTATGCTTTCACGAAATTTGCGTTCATACTGCACGGCAATATCAATTAAATTGTTTGCAAAAGCGTACTCGCTAACCACTCCATCTGCGAAAAGCCACGATGGTATGCGCTCGTTTATTTCAGTATTCAATGCAAGCGTTGCGGGGATAGCCACAAAATCAAGTTGTCCTTCGCCTGAAAAATTGCTTTCGATAAAAGCAGGATATTGTTTTATTGGCTTAAAAAATCCGTTTTGACGCAATGTAACCGCATAAACATATTTTTTGTTTATCAATGCGCTGAGTTGAACTTTATTGTCGATTAGATTGACCGTTTCAGTTATAATATTAGGCAAGTAATTGGTGCAAATTTCCGCATAAACGATGTTTGCGCATCTAAGTAAAATATCTATGGTTTTTTGTTCTTCGGCCGTCCACACCGCGCCTTCGCTCATATTAATTCTGTCGCCGAATCCCAACTTAAAAACGCAGTCGCTAATAATTTCTTTTACTTTCATATTTCACCTATATTTGTTCATAACTTGGAAGTTTGGTTTTCCCACGTTCCAAGTAGTTTACAAGATTTTTTATTTTGTAACTATGCCGTTCCGCCTGTTTTTTCGCCTCGCTTAAAGCTAAATTTGCATTATTTTGTTCAATTTCTGAAAGCAAAATTTCAAGCCGTTCGATACGGGTTTCGCGCACATAGTCTAGCGCGCGGACGTCAAGTTGCTTATACGGAATTACCGCCTGCAAGTGATTTCGCGCCCAAACCTCATATCTTTGCATTTTTTCATTAAAAAAAAGCTCGTAATCACTATCGATAGCTTTCAGTCGCCACGCGATATCATATAAATCATCTATTATTTTAATCATAATTTTTTTGTTGCTAAATAAAGGAGGCTTCCTTTTGGAAGCCCCCGCTATTTAATGCAATTTTTAAACTAAGCTACCGTAATTCCACTTAGTAATGCTTGTCCGTGCGGTTTTTCGCAAAGCATATCGGCATATTTTACAAGGGTTGCAGAATAAGAAGCTGTGTTTGTCGCTTGCTTTAACACGCTGCCGCTTTCGCCCTCCAGCCAACGCCAGTCGCATAGCTGATAAAGTTTAAAGTCATCGGTATTCAACATATACATACTCCCCGAAGGACAAAAACGGTCGGCAACAACGGGAATACCTGCATATGACAAGGCCTTATATCCGCCATCTAAATTCATAACATCGATGTTTGAATTTTTAGCGGCGCACAAAGCGACATACTTTTTACGCACATCATAGCTGCAAGTAATATAATTAATTGTACTACCCGCGCATTGTTCAACCTTATCGATAGCGTCTTGAATACACTCTAAAGATAGCGCGCCTGTACTTGTATTTTTATAAGGTTGCAAAAACGAATATGTAGCGCGAGTTAATCCGTAAAGTGAAGCGGAATTTCCGAATATAGCATCTAAGCCAGTTAATTCCTTGTCTTTTGAACCTTGATTAAAAATAATAGAACCTGCTGCCAAAGCCGATGACGGAACAACGTTAATGCGCACAGTCTTATTTGTATAGTCGATTGCCGTGATTGTTTTAGCGCGAGCTGAAGCAGGTACGTTGCCATTTGTTTCAATATCAATAACCATACCAATAACAAATTTTGACACGTCATCAACCTTAAATTGGCTATTATCAGTGTTAGTTGCATCGGCGACGATTGTTGCAAGTTTGCCAGTACCATCACCAAAAACCATACGTCCAAAGTTAAACTTGCTTGACTTAATAAGGCTGTCCATTTCGGTGTTTAGAAGGTTGACAAACGCACCCGAATTGTTTTGTGAAGCGCGAATTGCTTTATCGGAAATTTCGATTTTTCCAAAAAAGTTTTTGAGAGGAAGGGTAAGTTCCAGATAAGTATTACCAGTAGCGATAGGTAAAGAACCAGTTTCCGTACCCGAACCAATTCCGCCATTGATGCCATTTGTAACCAACTTTTTGACTTCCTTGCCATAGACATCGTTTGAAGTTTGCTCGAGTTTTGCAAGCAATGGATTGATTTTAGTATTGAGTTGTTCGGTTAATACGCCTAAATAAAGTGTTTTTAGCGCGGCGCTAGCGTCGGTAATGTTAATCATATAAATCTCCTAATTTTTTATTTTCCCCTACTAGACAGCTTGATAGCCATCTTGCCTGCCTCGTCGAAAGATTTTGGACGATTTTGGGGAGCTAAAGCAGGCTGGCCACCGCCAGAAATGGTTTTTGGCGAGCGAACATTATTTACCGAGCATAGATAATCTTTAATGATTTTTTCGCGAATTTTGTCATTTTTAAAAACGTGATTATCTAAAAACTCAGAGTCCTCAAGTAAAGCGTTTGGCGTGCGATAATTGTTTATCAACACTTTAGACAGCGCAAGCTCAAGACAGTTGGGATTTGATGTTAATTCGCCGTTGAGAATGACCTTTGCAATATCCTTTTTAAAAGGTTTAGCCGAGGGATTTTCGCTAACAAATTTTTCAACTCTTTCCTGCCAATTTTCTTGGCTATAAACAGGTGAAGGAGTTTCCATTTTACTTTCCATTTCGCGTTCAAGTACCTTTAACCTTTGAGAACGCTTGGTAAACTCCTTTTCCAGACTGCTATAAGCCTTTTGTAACTCGTCGCTTGTTTTAAACCTCTTGTCGGAAATAGTCACGGTTTCCGCTTCGATAGGTTGAGTTTCTTGCAATGCAATACCCTGCGCTACTTCGGTTGGTTCAACCATAACTGTTTGTTCCGTTTGTAAGTTTTCCATACTGCCTCCTATTGTTTAATTGGTTCTGTCGCCTCACCAAATTGGCGGTGCTGATTAATGTGTTTAATTATGTTTGTTTTTACCCCGTTATCGATATCATAATCGGGCGACAAAATAAATTTCGTATGCTCCTCAATGTGCAATAAATGATTGTCAATAGTGTCGGGTAAAATTATTTCATTTTTCATACGCTGATTTTCACGCATAGCTTTTTTTAAATGTAACTCATCTATATCTCTGCTACTTTCCCAGTTTCCAAACCCTAAAACTTCTAAAAGTTTTGTTTTTGTACGCGCAGAATACCTTCCATTTTCGTCAGTTAATAGGCCTAAGCGTAAAAGTTCCAGTACCATGCTTTTTCGGCTAGATGGCGTTTCAACTAATTCGTTTTCGGTATCGAAAACCAAATCATCGCTAGATATATCGCTTGCAGTAAAATAGTACATTTCAATTTCGCCGTTTTCCCCAGCAATTCGCTTAAGTCTGCGCCCTACTGCAAATTGTCGATAAAGCCTTAAAATTTGTTTGCCAATCTGCTTTATTGCGTTTCTAATGTTATCCGCCGTAATGGCGATACGCGTATCGTCCTGTTCAATAAGCAACGAAATAGCCACGCCACTGGTAACGTTTGCGGGTAATTGACTGTATTTCATAACTTCGGAAACTCCTGAAATCATTACAAATTCTTCAAGCAAACGATTTTCCTCAATATGAAAATCAGTGGGTATGCTGCCATGGTTTAAAAGCACAGGGGGTGTGCTACCTTGACGATAAACAATAATTTTCCCCGGAGTTAAACCTTCTTCCGCCAAATTATCCGTATCAACACTTCCGTCCTCTACGGCCAAAACACCCATTGAAATGCGGTTTAAAAATTCGTGCTTACGGTTTTTTAGCGCGTTATACGCCCTCTGCACGGGTATTGTGCGCTCGATTACCGAAGTACCAAAAAATGTGCCAACGTTGTCCAAAGAGTTTTGCTTTATTATCGGATATGTTCGCTGCTCCATTTCGCCATTGTTATATGGAAGCTCGCCATAATGAACTAGAACGTCGCCCGCAACAATAATAAGCCTTCCTTGAGGAAATAACGAACTTGGCTTTTCGTACTTTTCGATAACTACAACACTGTTATCTTTAACCTCGTCAATTATTTTAGGCACACTGTTTGTGTAACCAAATCCGCCCGAAACAGAAGCCTTGTCCAGCGAAAAAACATTTACTTTGCAACCTTTAACATCAACATTCCAAATACGCTTAACTTCATCAACGCTGAAAACCCTAGCGTGTATTATTGAAGGTTGATTTTCTATTTCCTCAACCTGCAAGTTTTCGGGATACACCTCAAACGGCGGACAAACCATAATACTAACATCGCCTTCGCTTACAATATCGTCATTAAATTCAAGACGTTTGCCCTTGTCGCTATCCCAAACTACTTTGTAAAATACCGTTCCACAAGTTTCCGACCAACTGTTTGCCATAGCGATTAGTTTGGGCAAATTGTTTTCGGCTGTGATACTTGTTAAAATTGCCGTCGAAAACTTTGCGCTGGCGATATCGCTTTCGTCGCCCGTTTTAGGACGGATACTGACGCCCGAACGCACCCGTGACAGTTTTGCCAATCGAGTTTCAACAATCGGCGCAATATGATTGTATACCTCGCGTTCTTGCCAAAAGAACTGCTTTCCGAGGTCATCAATATCGCCTTTAGGCGTAATGCTAGCATATTGATTTCCCATAAGAAAGTTCATATTCAACCGCCACGCAAGTTCAAGCGGACGCCTAATAATGCGCCGCGTTTCAAAATCGGCTTGAGTTGTCCGAACGATGTCCTCAACAAATTCTTTGCTCCATTTTTCTGTTTTCAAAGTTACCTTCCTTCCGCGCGCTTGGCGCAATTAGTTTTCAAAAGTGACAATTTGTTTATCATTGTCATACGCAATTTGTTTTTTATGTTTTTTGTTTTATGTTTTTTGTTTGTAGCTTATTTGGTTTTTAAAGCTAAT